>NZ_JBJDSB010000001.1:0-1314842 GCF_044987625.1 Desulfobaculum sp. SPO524
GCACCCTGCATCGCGGGAACCCGCATGAATGCTTGGTTTGCGCTTTCGCGCAGGAAGAGGGGGAAGATGCCTCCGGCGGGTTAAGGGAATGATTCCCTTAACAATCCCCAGGTTTTCGGGCCAGAAGCTGGCCCGAAAAAGAGTTTGGGTGGGTTGAGTCGCAGCAAAGTCACTCCGCGAAACCATCCCTCCCGCCCATATACTATAGAATGGGCCTCACCCTCTTCACGCTTCCCGTCTCCACCACAAACAGGGATCCTCACCGCCCATCCGGACCACCAACGCCCCCAAAAAACGCTTTTCCATCCACACGGACGCGAGCCACACAGGGGTGACGACCGCCCCATCCACACGCACCCGGTCTGTGCGCAAACGGGATATCTAAGGGCCCGCGGCCCTTAGACCGCCGGAGGCAAAATTCCTCCAGCACCACCACCTCCCCTCTTCTCGCTCACCCTACTCGGCACTCCCCCCATCACCGACAAACCTACGCCACTCCTCCCACTCTGGCCACTGCGGCGGGGCTGCGGCTTCGAAATCGGGGAGGCTGACCATATAATGATGTAGAAGAAACGCCTCTTCGCCTTCCCATGTCCCGTAACGCGGATCACGCCACAGGGGGACGCCGACGGAGGCGCAGTGGGCGCGGATTTGGTGGCGTGCGCCTTTGAGGATAGTTGCCTGAACGAGTGTGCGGCCCTGCCCGACTTCGCCTAGAGGCGTGAGGTGGGTGGCGCGAACGGGGTCGGCGGCGAGGTCGGGGAGCACTTTGACGTGCTTGCGCCGGGACATATCGAGAACATTGCGGACAACTGTGGGGGCTGGAAGCTCGCCGTCCACGACGGCGAGGTAGTGCTTGCGCACCTTGGCGGCATCTTCGAACTGCCGATAGGCGGCCCGCACATCTTCAGAAAGCGCGACAAGAACGAGTCCGGAGGTCTGCTGGTCGAGCCTGTTGACGAGCTGGGCGTAGCGATTGGGCCACAGATGAGGGATGGCGGCTTCCACACAGGGGGCCGGGCGCCCTGCTATGGCCTCGGTATGAAGCCCGGCGGGCTTGAAAAGCGCGGCCATGACGCCGGTCTTTTGCCCGACGACACGAACACCTTGGGGTATCGCGGCGGCTTCGGCTTCATCGAGCTGGCCGGGGCGCGGCTTAAGGGAGAGCTCTTGCCCGTGTTGGACGCGGTAGCCCTTGGGACGGGAAACGCCGTTGACGAGAACGACGTAACGCTCCCATGCGCGGCGACGCTCCCGTAGGGAGGCCTCGGGGAAGAGCAAAGCAAGGGCGTGGTCGAGACGCACGCCCTGCATATTGGCTGGGATGTTTTTGCTTGGGATGGGCTGTGGCATGGCGGCGGTATATCGTGTCGCCGTGGCGATGCCAAGCACTGGCGGGAGCGGGAAATGCGTACCGAAAGCCTCTTCATCCTGAAAAGGCCTTGGTACACATGACGATTCATTGTCTGGAGGCGAGGCTCCGTTTTTCCACTTGGCCTTAGCCTCTTTTACTTATGAGGCGGCTTTGGAAGAGCGGCGTCACCTTGGTGGAGTTGCCGTACCCCTTCATGCGGCGTCCTTCGTCCTTGATGCGGGCGATGTCGTCACGAAGGCTGGCGTGGAGGCGCTTCGCTTCCGTGGTGAGCTGGCCTTGCAGACTACGCAGCCGACGGAGCTTGGTGAACAGGACATTCACGTCTACACCGTCGTCGTCCTTGCAGGACCACGCCTTTTCGATGAGTCTCCCGCGCTCGTTGGCGAGGTCGCCAGTGGTGTCGACGTCCCCTACAGCGAGGGAATCCAGTTCCTGTTGGCCCAAATCAAGGGCCTGATCCAGCAATCGCAGACAATCGGACATATTAGGCTGCCTTGGCTTTGTGGCGGATGTCCTCGCGGAGTTTGGCAACAACGGCCTTCCACTTTTCGACGCAGGCGAGGAATTCATATTCCAGCAGGTCGGCGAGGAGGATCCAGTCTTCGTTCTCGCTCACTTCGATCATCTCGGTGAACAGGCTGGTGATCTCTTCAAGACTATCGTTGAGTTCCTGCGATTCCTTAAGGCCGAACTCGTCACGAAGGACGCCGATCATGCCGAGGAAGTCGCGGGTGACGTCCAGCAGGTCCTGATACAGTTCGAGCGCTTCGGCATCATCCGCCTGGCGGAACAGCTCGGCCACGCTGCGGCCACCGTGCGCCATCAGCTGCACGACTTTGTACAGCTCGCGGGTGATGTTCACTGCCATTTCGGGCACGGCCATGGTTTTGATTTCGACGCTTTCGATTTCCTGAGCCGGGATATCTTCCGCCTGATGGGGGTAGATCTCGGAAAAGGATTCCTTATTCACGATAACGTCGGTCACCATGCGGTTGTCCAGCGCGTCTTCCGCCATGACCTTGACGAGCAGCTCTTCAAGATTGGCAAAGTTGTTGACGCTGAGCCCAGTTTCCTGTCCATCGATAACAATCATCTCGCTCCTCCTTTTAGGAAAAAATGTGTGCCCAGCACACTTCTCATAGTTTTTATACAAATTACATGCCATTTACAGATATGCTTTCCCGCCAAGCCTTTGCCAACCCGTAATAGCGACCAACAAGGCCGGACATGCGGGAAAAGTCGCCGTCGAGGTCGTGGGCTTGCTCGCGCCAGAGGTCACCCATCACGCCAAGGCGGTGGCTCTCGGCAGAAAGTGCCGACAGGCGCTCATAATTCGCCATGAACCGCTTCTTGAGCGGGGCGACGGGGGCTTTGGATATGGCCTCTGCCTGCTGCATAAGGACGAAGAATTGCTGCTCCACGCGGTGCAATTCCTCGTGCGCTTCGGCGCGGGCGGCGTCCGTAAGCTGTACGGGCGGCAGCGCGCCGGGCACGGCGGCCTGCTCGTCAAGAAACTGACGATAGAAATGCCGCTGAAGGCGAATCCACGCGGTCCTGTCGTCGGCGTCGTGGCCGGAGTGGGAGAAAAGGTCCATCTCCCCGGCGCTGTTGACAAAGCTCTGCCACACGCGAACGCCGGACGGCGGCGTGTCGCCACTGGCAAGGGCCCAGTCGCCGGTATCGAGATAACGCGAAACGTAGCGCCCCACGGCCTCGGGACGCACGCGACGACGGCAGGCGTGGTTCGTGGTGCACGGCGCGTCAAAACCGCATGGATGGCAATCCATGTCGGCCTCAATACACAACGCGCCCTCGGTGTAGGGGCCGGTATCCCACGGCTGGGCCGTGGCGAGAAAAATAGCGCACACCGGAATGCCGAGGCCTGCGCCAAGGTGCATGGTTCC
The DNA here is from genome assembly GCF_044987625.1 of Desulfobaculum sp. SPO524. Classification (NCBI taxonomy): domain Bacteria; kingdom Pseudomonadati; phylum Thermodesulfobacteriota; class Desulfovibrionia; order Desulfovibrionales; family Desulfovibrionaceae; genus Desulfobaculum; species Desulfobaculum sp. SPO524. The sequence goes on from NZ_JBJDSB010000001.1 coordinate 3,280, forward strand.
GGTGTCGTTGGTGACAAGCATACGGGAAAACCGCAGGGCCGCGGCAAGCTCGGTGAGATTGGTCCGTCCGGCAAGGGAGACGGTGGGCGCGGGACACAGCTCCTGAAAACGCTCGGCCAGATGCATTTCGGCCTTGCTGCCGAGGAGCATGGGGCTGAGCCTATGGCGCTTCCACACATCGTCAGCAAGGCGGGCAAAATATTCCACGGGCCAACGGCGGAACTCCGCACTGGCCCCAAGCTGCACGGCAAGAAATCCCTGCGCCTCCGGGGACTTTTCCGCAGCGAGCATGCCGCCGACGGTGAGTTTATCCTCACGGCTCGGGCGGTTCAGCACATAGGGACGCGGGCCGCCGCGCAGACCGGCGAGGGACCAAAACAGGTCCACAAGGTTGAACGGACTGTTCGCCCTGCGCTTGCAGGCGGCAAGGAGAAACGCCGCCCATGGCGAAGCATTGAGGGCAAAACCGAAGCGGTCCAGCGTGTAGCCTGCAACCTCGGGCGCATCGATATGACGCGCCAGCAGGCGCGACGGTAGCGTGGACGTATAGTTGATGACGCGCTGCGGGGCGAAATCACGGATATGGCCGGACCAGTCGGCAAACACCTTCAGCCCGTCCCGCCAGTCGGTATCAAGGCAGGAGAGCAAGGTGGAGCCCGGCAGGCCAAACACCGCGTCCACATCCCGCAACAGCCCCGCCGCCGGGGCAAAATTCTGAAGACAAACCAGCCCGACGGTGTCTCCACGGGCCTTCAGGCCGGAGATAACGGGCTGGGTTTGCAGCAGGTCGCCGAAGCGGGTCAAATTGATGACGAGAGTACGTGTTGCCATATTCTGCACAGAATCCAGTGTTGATGGGGGTTGCCGAGGGTTCGGCCACCACGCCGCCACAGAGCGGCGCGCTCACTGGAGGCAGACAATCAAGATTCGGGCCAACTTGGGGCCTCATGGTGGGGTGCGTATGGGGGCGCGGCAGGGCGTATCGCCACTTGCAATAAGACAACTCGTGCAATACTCTCGGAGCCTTAGAAGAACATCATGCGCCGCGCGGGCCTGCCCTACGCCGCAACAAACGCACGCCCGCGCAGCGAGCACGCGCCAACTCTCAACCCCCGGAGGACCGCTCCATGCCACTGTTCACAAAGGAAGAAGCACTCGACTACCATTCCAAGGGCCGGAAAGGAAAAGTCGAGGTCATTCCCGTGAAGCCCTGCTCTACCCAGAAGCACCTTTCCATGGCCTACTCGCCGGGGGTTGCCCAGCCGTGCCTCGCCATCAAGGACGACCCGTCCCTGTCCTATGAATACACCAGCCGCGGCAACCTTGTGGCCGTGGTGTCCAACGGCACAGCGGTGCTGGGCCTCGGCAATATCGGCGCGCTGGCCGGCAAGCCCGTCATGGAGGGCAAAGGCGTGCTCTTCAAGATGTTCGCGGACATCGACGTCTACGACATCAACCTCGCCACCGAGGACCCGGATAGGCTCATTGATTGCGTCAAATTGCTGGAACCCACCTTTGGCGGCATCAATCTGGAGGACATCAAGGCTCCCGAGTGCTTCTACATTGAGGACACGCTCAAGGAGCAGATGAACATTCCGGTCTTCCATGACGACCAGCACGGCACGGCAATCATTTCCGGCGCGGGCATCATCAACGCCCTCGACATTGCCGGAAAGAAGATTGAGGACCTGAAGGTCGTGGTCTCCGGTGCCGGCGCCAGCGCCTGCGCGTGCACCCGGTTCTATATTTCCATGGGTGTGAAGAAAGAAAACGTCTATATGTTCGACTCGCGCGGGCTCATCCACGCCGGGCGCGACAATCTGACGCCGCAGAAGGCCGAATTTGCCCAGGACAAGGACTACGGCACCCTCGCTGATGTTATGCAGGGCGCGGATATGTTCCTTGGCCTGTCCACCAAGGGCGTGGTGACGCAGGACATGGTCCGCTCCATGGCCGACAAACCCATCATCTTCGCCTGCGCCAACCCGGACCCGGAAATCACCTACGACGACGCCAAAGCCGCCCGCCCGGACTGCATCATAGGCACCGGCCGCTCGGACTACCCCAACCAGATCAACAACGTGCTGGGCTTCCCGTCTATCTTCCGTGGCGCTCTGGATACACGCGCCTCCGCCATTAACGAGGAGATGAAGCTCGCCGCCGCCAAAGCGCTGGCCGACCTCGCCAAGGAGCCGGTGCTGGACAGCGTGCAGGCGCTGTACTCCCACAAGATGGTCTTTGGCACGGACTACGTCATCCCCAGCCCCTTTGATCCGCGCGTGCTGCAGAATGTGGCCGCCGCCGTGGCCAAAGCCGCCATGGATTCCGGCGTTGCCACCGTGAATATTGACATCGACAGCTACAAAAAGAGCCTGAGCGACAGACTCGGCGAAGCCAAAAAGCGCATCGCCTGCGTGGTGGACAACTACGGGCTGGACTTCTAAAGCCCCCTCCCCCGCGGCCTGAAACGACAAGCGCCCCGGTCCTGACGGACCGGGGCGCTTTTTGATGCAGTAGAACAAAGCGTGGCGTTAGCGCACGCGCACGGTGGGAAAGCGGTCGGGCAGTTCAATGCCCGCCTTCTTGCGCAGGAATGCGGCGCGGCTCTTCGCTTCCTCCAGCACGGCCTCTTCGTCCACGGTAAGAACCTTGCCATCGCGCATCAGCCACTGGCCGTTGCACATGGTAGATTCCACGTCCGAGGAGTGCATGGCGTACACAAGGGCGGAGACCGGGTCGTGCACCGGCAGGGTTCCGGCGCTGCGGGGGTGTACCACCACAAGGTCGGCCTTCTTGCCGGGTTCAAGAGATCCGATTTCGTCCTCCCACAGCATGCAACGGGCACCGTTCAGGGTCGCCATCTCGATGATGGATTCTGCCGGGACGGTTTTGGGATTCAGGGTGCGGCCCTTGTGCAGGAGCGTGGTCAGCCACATTTCGTCGATCATATCCATGCGGTTATTGCAGGGCGCGCCGTCGGTGCCGATGGACACGGCAATGCCGCGCTCCAGCATCTCGGGGATAAACGCAAAGCCCAGCACCTTCATGGCGGCGGCGGGGTTGTGGGAGACCTTCACATCGTGCAGGCGGAACATGTCCAGCTCGCGCGGGGTCATCCATACGGTGTGCACGGCCAAGAGGTTGGGACCAAGGGCGCCCAGCTTGTGCATGTGCTCCACGGTGGTGGCGCCGCGCGTTTCCTGCACAAAGCGGACTTCCTCCAGCACCTCGGCCACGTGCATATGGATGGCAACGCCCTTTTCGTCGGCAAGGGCTTTGGTGCGGGTGATGAGATCATCGGAGCAATTGAAAATAGTGCGCAGGCCAAACTGCATACGGAGGCGCCCGTCGGCCTTGCCGTGCCAGTTGTCGTAATGCGCCAGCTGGCGTTCAATGCACTCATCGGTGCTGCGTACCCAACCGTCGGGGAGGCCTTCGCCGCAGTCCATGATGGATTCGCACAGGGCGGCGCGCAGGCCAAGGTCGGTCACGGCGCGGCCCATGCTGTCCACCTTCTGGCCGCCCGCCTCGGCAAAGGCGGTCACGCCGGAGCGTATCAGCTCCAGCCCGCACGCCAGCGAAGAGAAATACGAATCCTCGTCGGTGAGGCTGCTTTCAAAGGGCCATGTCCGCTCGTGCAGCCACGTCAGCAGGTCCACGTCGTCGGCAAGGCCGCGCTCCAGCTGCTGCGAGGTGTGCACATGCGTATTCACCAGACCGGGCAGAACAATACTTCCCGTGGCGTCAACGATGTCCGCGTCCGGGGCAATCATGTCCTCGGGGACGATGCCGACGGCCTTTATGCGATCGTCCTCCACAAGGACATCACCGTTCTCGAACGCCTGACGTTCGGCGTTCATCGAGATGACAAAACCATTCCTGATGAGTGTCTGAGCCATGTGTATCACTTCCTGTTACAGGCGCCGGTGCACTGGCATCGGCAGGTTGTTGAAATATCGAATGGAGCACCATGTGCAGGCGGCCAGAAATAGCACCGCGCACCGGGCCAAGGTGCCTGGTGCGCAGTGTGCATGATATGTCGCCCGCTCCGCAAGGTGCGGCGCCGGGGCAAGGACGGTTAGCTGTCCTTGTTCTCCGGCAGGATGAGGTTCAGGATGACGGCGGACAGCGCGCCAACGGCAATGCCGGAGGCCACAAGATAGCGGGCCAGCTCCGGCAGGCGGTCCAGCAGCTCCTTGGGCATAAGCACGGCGGCCAGCGTCAGCAGGACGGGCAGGCCCACCACCAGCATGTTGCGTTCGTCCAGCTTCACGCCCTTCACCACGCGGAAGCCGTTCATGGAGATAACCACGCAAATGACGCCGAACACGCCGTTGATGACCACGCCGGGGATGCAGGCGATAACGTTCATCAGTTTGGGCATAAGGCCAAGCACCAGCAGAACCACACCGCCGCCCATAACGGCCCAGCGGCTGGCCACGCCCGTGACGGCGATGATGCCCGCGTTGGTGGAATAGCCGGTAACCGGGGTGCCGCCAAACAGCGCGCCCACAAGGCAGCCAATACCTTCACCCACGGCGCCGCCGTTGAGCCGGCTGTCCGAGAGGTCTTCACCGGTCACAGCGCCAACGGCGAACCATGTGCCCGTGGTCTCAACAAGCACAACGAAATAAATGAAAATAAGCGTCAGGGACGAGGCAAGGTCGAACTGCGGCATGCCGAAGGGGAACAGCTTGGGCAGGGCCACCCATGCGGCTTCGGCCACCGGAGTGAAGTCCACAAGGCCGTACATGCCCGCAACAGCGGTGCCGCAGGCCATGGACAGGATAACCGACGTCAGGCGCAGAATCTGCCCCGCACCGTGAAAACGCGCGCCGAGAACCATCAGCGCGACAAGCACAGCGCCGGCAACCAGCGCCACAATACAGTTATTCACGGGATCGCCGGGTGCGTTGTACACGCCCCTGAGGGCCACCGGCATAAGGGCAATGCCCACCACGACAATAACCGTGCCGCCAACCAGCGGCGGAATAATGCGGCGGACGATGCGGCCCAGCATCTTGAGGGGCCAGCCAAGAACCGTCACGAAAAGCGCGCCGCTAAAGAGCGAGCCAAACATCACGGGCAGCCCCATGGTGGTGCCAATGGCGGCAAGGGCGCCGATGGGCACATAGGAAGGGCCCTGCATCACGGGGAGCTTGATGCCGAAGCCGGTTTGCACCAGCGTGGCGATGCCTGCGGCGATGAACGTCATCTGGATGAAAAAGGCGGTCTCGGACACGGTCATGGAAAGAATACCGGCCAAAACGATGGGCGCGATGTACAAATCCATGGCCAAGACATGCTGCAAACCAAGCAACAATGCCTTTGCCGGGGAAAGCGGATCGTTCACGCCGACAGTAAGATGCAATTCACTTTGCTCTTTCATGGTTTCTCCTTGCAGGTGAGCATGACCCGAACGGGCCCGGAAGCGGGGTTGCTACCGCAGGGCTGGCCTCGCGTCAATTGTAAATATGCCCCGCAGTCCCCGCCTGCGCCCACTATCCCTACATGCATAATTATAGATGAAGCGACATCGCATCCGCGCGCGGGCGGTGGATTCTTTCCATGCATCATGTGGCGTGCTACTGTTTAGTGACCATGGATAATCCCCTCAAAACCCCCGGCATAAGCCGCAATTGTACGCCATGAACACGGCCTACCACAAGGCAAACGCCATCCTTGCCGACCGTTTTGAAACGGTTGAGCAGCGCGCAGGGCGCCCCGAGGCAACGCAAGACCTGAAGGAAATCGTGGACAAGGGCGTCAGCCTTATCACCGCGCGCCCGGAAACGGCCCGCAGTACCGCCGCGCGCCATGTGCTGGGCCAGGTCGCCTCCGGCCATCATAAACGCCTCATTGAGGAAATAGCCGCGGACGTGCAGGACATCGTGCGTGAACGCGACGGCCGTCTGCTGCGCGGCATCACCTGCCGTCATGGCGAACTGCGCTTTTTGCCGGATGTGCTCCTGCCCGCCACGGAGGACGCCGTCCGGCAATGGACAGCATTCCTCAATGCGTTGGAACGGCGCGTACTCATCGTGGACGACCCGGTCACCGGCCTGCGCGGGCGCATCCCCTTCCGGGACGGGGCGTGGCTGTCGGACATCATTTACGCCGCGGACGTCACCTCGGCGGTCTTTCCGCCGGGGCTGACCCGCGTGGACGGGCGCATGACCCTGCGCGGCGTCGCCCCCATCAGCGCGGACATTGACCTGCACGGCGCGCTGACCGTGGACCTTGAGGCCATGCAGGGCGGGCCGTCGCCGGTGCGGCGCGTGCGCGGTACACTGCGCATCCATGCGGGCGGCATCCACACTCCGCAGGACCTGCCCCTGCCGCCCGAAACCTTGGCGCAATGGGGATGCGGGCATGAAACCGCCATCACCCTCAACGACAGGGTGCGCCTGCACCTGCTGCACGAGCAGGCCGGGGACGACACGGTGCCCTGCCTTGTGGAATCACCGGGCGGCCAGCGCATTGAGGCGCGCTCGCGCCGCTTTATCTGGGACGGCGCGCGGTGGACACGGTTCAAACGCGAACTGCCGCCGGAACTCGTCTACGCCCTGAACAAAAAGCTCCAGCGCGTGTGCACGGGGCTTGGCCTTGGCGACGCCCTCCTGCCCGAGGACCGGGAGTCTCCGGATATGCTGGCGGCCAGTGCGGGCAACATCGCGGCGCTGCTGGCCATGGGCCGCGGCGCGCACCGCCCCAGCACGGCGCGGACCATCGACAAAGCCCTGCGCGAGGCCATCCTGCGCGTGGAGCGCCCCCTTGACGGCATGCGCCCCATCATCGCCGGCGAAGGCGGATACCGCTTTCTCGGCCCGGACCAACTCTCCGCCAGTCTCGACGCGGCCATGCAGCCACTGTCCGATGCCCGCCTTGAGCGGGCGGCGCAGGCCCTGCGCGCCAGTTGCGCACCCGAAAAGCAAGGACAAGCCAAGGCCGACACACGGTACCTTCGCACCTTGCTTGAGCCGGACCGCACACTGGATAACGTCCTGCGCTCCGGCGGACGCACCCTTGTTTTCCTCAATAATATGTTTTCGTCCAAGGCCGCCCGCGCCCGCGCGGCGGACATCATTACGCCCATCCGCGCCAACCTGCGCGGCCTGCTGGGTAAGAAGCCACCGCAGGAGACCCTCATCGCCCTGCTCAAAAGCGCCGGAGCGCAGACCATGGAAACACTGGAACGCAAATACGGCGGGCACACGGGCGCGGTCCATCAACTGGGCACCGCGCTGGTCAACCTTGGCACCACGCCGCCGCTGCGCCTTATCCGCGAATTCCAAACCGCCACCTACTCCGCGCAGGACGAGGCGCTGGAGGCGGACATCGCCCTGCTCACGCGCCTGCTCGACTACGGCGCGGGGAGTCTGGACGACGCCCTGCGTCCCCAGCACATGCCTCCAGACGGCCACACCGACGGCAAAGTCCTGCGCGGCTGTCTGCTGGTGAACCTGCACAGCTTTCTGGTGGAGGCGGTCAAGAACCAGTCCTTTGACCTCGACGCGGCGTCGCCGACAGCCATTGTGGAGGGCCTGCTGGCCCAGCTGGACCGCTACCTGCCCGTCCTGCCGCAATATAACGCCCTCTGCGCGGCGGCGCAGCGCAACGCGGAGCGCAAAGACACCAGCTAACAGCAAAGGTTGCGCTTGCAAAAATACAAAACCTTTCGTACATGCTGAAAAACTGCTGCCGCCGCCCTGCGCGGCGCGGCCCCCTCACCATAACGATGCCCATGGAGAAACCATGCAGATGCTGAAAAAATTGTTCATCATCACCTGCGCCTGCATCATGCTGGCTACGGTGGTTGGCTGTCAGGACGAAGGCCCCGCGGAAAAGGCGGGCAAGAAGATTGATCAGGCTGTTGACTCCCTCAAGGACAAAGCCGACAAGCTGATGGAATAGCATGGATAAAGCCGCCCTCTTGGGCGGCTTTCCTTGTTTTGGGCGGGGAAGCATGGCTCTCGGCGTTTTGGGAGTGCTTCCCGCAGGACAGGCCCTCTGCCTCAGCGCGGCGCCCAGCACGGAGTACGCCTCGCGCCGCGCGGGCGTTAGCCCGTCGCCGACGGCGGCATGGGCGGCGCAGGACGCGGCTTCACCATACGCAGCACCATCGCGCCAACGCGCCCCACAAATTCCTCCTGCGTACGCCAGCCATGGGCGACGTAAAACTGTACCGCGCGCACATTGGGCTTATAGACCTCAAGGCTTGCCTCGGCGTGCCCGGCGGCGAATATCACCGATTCGGCATGCTCCAGAAGCATCCGCCCCACTCCCTGCCTGCGGTAGCCGGTATCCACCCACAGCAGGCTGATGTGCGAGCCGCTGACCACATTCACCATCCCGGCCAGCGCGCCGCCGCCTCCGCCGGGGTGCAGCAGCGCGTCCCCGGCCGTGTGCGCCGCGCCCGCGCCGTTTCCGGTGCACTCGCACACGCGGATGCTGGGCCACTGGAGCAACAGGGCCGAGTTCACCTCATCAATGCGTTCCGGCATATCCTCGGCGGGCACAATGCCCCGGTACACCTCGGGCATGGTCCGGGCGACGATATCCACCAAAAAGGGAATGTCCTTGGGCTGCGCCTCGCGCAGACGAAATTGCATGGGCATGGCTCCACTGTGCCCCGAAGCCCGGCGCGCCGCAACACGCCCGCGCCTCGGGACGGAAAAAGGGCCGCCCCGCGAAGGACGGCCCCAAAGCTCTCCAAACGGAAACGGCTAGGCGTCTTCCAATCCAACAGCGGCAAGGTCGGGCTTGGCGTACAGCTCGCCGCCCTTGCAGTCATTAATAACCAGCACCGGAAAGTTCTCCACCGTCAGTTCACGGATGGCCTCCGGCCCCAAGTCGTCAAAGGCGATAACGCGCGCGGCCGTGATGCACTTGGACAGCAGCGCGCCAGCGCCGCCCGTCGCGCCAAAGTAGACGCCAGTGTGGCGGACAAGAGCCTCCTTAACGGCTGAACTGCGCTTGCCCTTGCCGATGGACGCCTTCTGCCCCAGCTCATGCAGACGCGGGGCGTAGGTATCCATACGGTAGCTGGTGGTAGGCCCCGCCGCGCCAATGGGCCGTCCGGGCGGCGCCGGGCTTGGCCCAACGTAGTAGATAACGCTGCCGCTTAGGTCAAAGGGCAATGGCTCGCCATTATCAATCATATCCATCAGGCGCTTATGGGCGGCGTCGCGCGCGGTGTACACCGTGCCGGACAAAAACACCACATCGCCCGCCCGAAGTTGTGCCACGTCCGCGTCAGTCAACGGAGCCTGCAGATGGTATTCGGCCATTAGAGCACCACCTCCTCATGCCGGATGGAATGGCACTGCACATTCACAGCCAGCGGCAGGCTGGCCAGATGACAGGGCGCCATCTCAATCTTCACGCCAAGGCAGGTGGTCTTGCCGCCAAGGCCCATAGGCCCAATGCCCAGCTTGTTGATATCGGTCAGGAGCTGCTCTTCCAGCTTGGCGATTTCCGGGTCGGGGTGCGCCTCGCTCAGGCCGCGCATCAGGGCGTGCTTGGCCATGATGGGCGCGCGCTCGAAGGTGCCGCCAATGCCGATGCCCAGCATGGTGGGCGGGCAGGGGTTGGGGCCGGCCTCAATGACGCGGCGCAGAACAAACTCGCGGATGCCCTCCCACCCCTGCGCGGGGGTGAGCATAGTCACGCGGGACATATTCTCAGAGCCGCCGCCCTTGGCCATAAAAGCGATTTTCAGCTTGTCGCCGGGGACGAAGTCGAAATTGATAATGGCCGGGGAATTGTCCCCGGTATTTTTGCGGGTCATGGGGTCGCAGGATGATTTGCGCAGGTAGCCTTCGGCGTAGCCCTGCCGCATCCCGTCCTCAATGGCCTGCTTCAGCCCGCCCTGCACGTGAACGTCCTCGCCCACGTCCACATAGAAGACGGCCAATCCACAGTCCTGACACAGCGGCAGTCCCGTTTCCTCCGCAAGCTCGGAATTTTCCAGCAATTCGCGGAAGACCTCTTGGGCCGCCGGGGAGTCTTCGTCCTCCAGCCCTTTCCGGAACGCCGCCTTCACGTCGTCCGGCAGTTTCACACTGGCCTCCCGTACCAACCCGGCGACTGCCGCCGTGATGGTGGACGCCTCCACTATGCGCATTGTGTCTCTCCTTCCTCTCGCCTTCTGACGGGCATTTACCCTTTGCCGGGTAAAAAGCGTTTGATGGCGGCAAGGCCCATCTTGCGGCGCAAAAAGCCAAGCTGATTCTGGAGCGGCAACCCCTTGGGGCACACATCCTCACAGCCCAGCAGGCCCATACAGCCGAAAATGCCCTCGTCGTCTCCGATGACCTCGAAGTACTCCGTCTCCGTGCGTTGGTCGCGGGGGTCAAGCATGAACCGCGCCACGCGGTTCAGCCCCGCCGCGCCCAGAAAGTCCTGCCGCATGCGCGCCGTACCGCACCCTGCGATGCAGCACCCGCACTCAATGCAGCGCTCCAGCTCGTAGATGTCGTTGGCAAGGGCGTTGTCCATCCGCTCCTCTTGGGCCAGCGGGTCAAACACCTTGTCCGTGTGCACCCATGAACCGACGCGCGAATACATTTCCCGGAACCAGCGGCCTGTGTCAACGGATAAGTCGCCGACAAGCTTGAAGATAGGAAGCGGCATCAATGTGATGCGCTCCGGCAGGTCTGCGGTTTTGGTCTTGCAGGCAAGGTCCGGGCGGCCATTGATCAGCATGCCGCACGCGCCGCAAATGCCCGCGCGGCAGCAAAAATCAAACTGCAACGACGGGTCCTGCTCCTCGCGTATCCGCGTCAGCGCGATAAAGAGCGTCATGGACGGCGTTTCAGGCAGCACGAACGTTTCCATATGCGGGGCGCTGTCCTTGTCCTGAGGCGTATACCGGAAGATATCAAAGGTAAGTGTGCGTGCCATGCCTAGTCCTTTGTGCTGTCCATGGAAATGATGCTGCCACCGCCATAGCCCCTGTCGCCGGGCGGAATCTCCATCACCTGCGTTGCGGCTTCGTAGCGCAGCGTGGGCACGTCCGCCCCGCTGTCCGGCCATGTGGCCAGCGTGCGGCTCAGCCAGTCGCGGTCGTTGCGGGCGGGGTAATCCTCGCGGGCGTGGCTGCCCCGGCTTTCGGTGCGCTGGAGCGCGCCATAGGCAATGCACTGCGCCAGCCGAACCATTCCCGGCAACTTAAGCGCCAGCCCAAGCTCCGGATTCGGCCCATGCCCACCGGACTTCAGGCCAATGCGCGCCGCGCGCTGCTGCACCTCGCGCAGGCGCTCCACCGCGTTTTCCAGCCCCTCGCCCGTACGGAAAATATGCACGCCGTCCTGCAGGGCGTCCTGCATGGCGTCGCGCACGGCATAGACGTTTTCGTCGCCGTCCGCGCCGGAGGAGAGCCGCGAGATACGGTCCTCCACCTGCGCTGCGGCGTCGCGCATGGCGCCGGTGGTCCAGGTGGCCTCGCGCCCCTTGAGGTACTCCACCACCTTGGCCCCAACCACCATGCCCGCCACCACGGTCTCCGCAAGGGAGTTGCCGCCAAGGCGGTTGAATCCGTGCATATCCCAGCATGCGGCCTCGCCCGCGGCAAACAGCCCTTCCAGCCCGTAGGCCTTGCCGTCCTTGTCCGTGCGCACGCCGCCCATGGAATAGTGCTGCACGGGCTTGACGGGAATCAGGCTCTCCACCGGGTCAATGCCAAGGAAATTCTGGCAGATGTCGTCCACCTCGCGCAGTTTGACGCGGATGTGCTCCTCGCCAAGGTGGCGGATGTCCAGCCACAAGTGCTCGCCATAGGCGCTCTTTACGCCCTTGCCCTCGCGGATATGGTGCATCATCCAGCGCGAGACCACGTCACGCGAGGCAAGCTCGGCCTTGTCCGGCTCGTAGGTGTTCATAAAGCGCTCCTCGTTCACGTCGAGGAGCGTGCCGCCGTCGCCGCGACAGCCCTCGGTGACGAGGATATAGGTCGGCACAATGCCTGTGGGGTGGAACTGAATGGCCTCCATGTTGCCAAGGGGCACCACGCCTGTATCCAGCACCGCCGCATGCGCGCCGCCGTCATTAATGACGGCGTTGGTGGACTCGCGGTAGATGCGGCCAAAGCCGCCGGACGCCACCAGCGTGGCCTTGGCCAGATAGGCGCGCAGTTCGCCCGTGCGCAGGCACCGGGCAATGGCGCCCATACACTCGTGCCCGTCATGGATAAGCGAGACCACCTCCACCTTGTCATGCACGGTCACGCCCAGTTCGGCGGCGCGGTTGTCCATGGTGTACAGCACGGTGTGGCCCGTGCCGTCGGAGGTATAGCAGGTGCGCCACTTGGCGGTGCCGCCAAAGTTGCGCGCGGTGATAAGGCCCTCGTTCTCGGGCTTCTCAAATTTCTCGAAGCGTTCGCCACCCTTGTAGTAAAAGCTTTTTCCGCCCACCACGCGGTTCCACGGCACGCCCCAGTGCGCCATCTGGCGCATGGCAATGGGCGCATTGTCGCAAAACAGACGCGCCACTTCCTGATCACACCCCCAGTCCGAACCCTTCACAGTATCCAAAAAGTGCACGTCCGGGCTATCGCCCTCGCCCATGACACAGTTGCCCAGCGCCGCCTGCATACCGCCCTGCGCCGCCGAGGAATGCGACCGCCGCGCCGGAACGATGCTGAGGCAGATGGAGTCGAACCCCGCTCCAGCAGCCTCAATGGCAACACGTTCCCCGGCCAGCCCTGCGCCGATGGACAGCACATCCGTCACGAAAGTTTGCATGATGCGTTCCCTTGCGAGCTTTAGAAAAGGTCCATGAAGTAGAACCGAAGCAGCGTAATGAAGCCGATGGCGATAAAGCACAGCGTCACGATATTTTCACGCTTTTTGAGGATGCCGCGCCTGTCGCTGCGGATAAAGCCCCACTTCACGCCAATGCGGTAGAACCCGATGCCCACGTGTAGTTCCACCGCAGGCAGCAGGACCAAATACAGGGCCATAAGCCAGCCGCCCTGCACGCGCGCCGCGCTCTTTATGGATGTGATGGGAAAATCGGTGAGCACCACCCAGAGGTGGATGGAGCCAAGGATGAGGACCACCATGGCGGTAACAACCTGCACCAGCCACAGCCACGTATCCGTGTGCCGCATGGCGCGGGAATGCTTCCAGATGGCCTTTTGCTCGCGCATGCGGAAGGGAATCTTCCGCGCGGCAAGGACGAAGTGAACCAACATCACCAGCGCGATAAGCGGCCCGCCCACCTGCGCCATATAGGTGTACTCGAAGAACCACGCCAAGGCGTCCATCACGCCCCGCCCAAGCAGGATGCTGGACACCAGCACAAGGTGGGACCACATAAACAGCACCAGTCCCGCCCCGGTCAACATCTGCAGCCAGTCCATGTACGCCGCCGCCCTGCCGGGCTTTTCAACGTGCATGGTGGAATCCACAACCGCCATATCAACCTCCGACTTCAGGTCTCGAAAGCGGCGTGCGGCCCGCCGACCAGCGCGCGCCCAAAAGCAAGCGCCCACCACAGCGGCCCCGGCACGCAGGTCCATAATCTACGAGCACTAGAAGTCTTTATTACTGACGCAACATTGTCAATTCAAAAAGATTTTTCACATACAGCATCCAGACAGCTCGCAGGGCACGCTCCAGAGTGACGCCCCAAGTAGCCGTTTCCTCGACCAACCAGCCCCACATGAATCGCGCCCCCTTACACATGCGGCACAACTCCACACCAATCCATCGCAATGAGCCCCAACTCCCCCCAGCACACCACACAAAAACGCCCACCCGGCGGGCCGGATGGGCGGTTGATTCTGCATGAGCGGGCAGGAGACGCGGGAGCTAAAACTCAAGCTCCACGCCAAGGGGGCAGTGGTCGGAGCCGGTAACGTCCGACTCAATCCATGCGCGTTTGACGTTATCGCGCAGTTCTTCGGACACAAACACGTAGTCGATGCGCCACCCTACGTTCCGGTCACGCGCTCCGCCGCGGTAGGTCCACCATGTGTAGTTTTCCGGCCCGTCATCAAACATGCGGAATGTGTCGATGTAGCCCGAGGCAACCAGCTTATCCAGCCACTCGCGCTCAATGGGCAAAAAGCCGGTGATCTTTTCGTTTTCCTTGGGGCGGGCAAGGTCGATGGGCTTGTGCGCGGTGTTGAAGTCGCCAAAGACCACGATGGGCTTCTTTTTGCGCAGTTCCTCGGCGTATTCCAAAAACGCGTCGTAGTAGCCCAGCTTGTACTGAAGCCTGTCGTCCCCCATGCCGCCGTTGGGGAAGTAAATATTGAACATGTAGAACTGTTCATACTCAAGCAGGATACAGCGTCCCTCGCCCCGGTAGCGCTCGTCGGCAAGGCCATAGGACACCGCCAGCGGAGCCTGACGGCACAGGCACGCCGTGCCGGAGTAGCCCTTCTTCACCTTGGAAGGATTCCAGAAGGCCATCCAGCCCTCGGGGTTGCGCTGGTCGGCGGCCAACTGATGCGGCTCGGCCTTGATTTCCTGTACGCCCACCACATCGGCGTCGCACTGGTCCAGCCACTGCCAAAAGCCCTTTTTCGCGACGGCGCGAAAGCCATTAATGTTCCACGAAATCAGCTTCATCCTTCGCTCTCCTCCCCAAGGATGCGAAGTTCGGCGGAAAAATGGCCATCCTCCAGCGTGATGACGGCGTAGCCGCCGTTGTCGAGCATGCCGGGGTTCACGATGGTGGTTGCGCCAAGGTGGTCCACGGCGCGGGCTTCATGGATATGGCCGCACAGGCACACGTCCGGCTGCACGCGTTCGATAAACTCGCGCACGGCGCGGCTGCCCACATGCATACCGCCGGGGAGCTTGTCCGCCGCGGTCTCAAAGGGCGGGTCGTGCGCGACAAGAAGCAGTGCGTCCCAGTCGCGGGCGCTGGCGTAGGCTTCTTCAAGCCACGCGGCGATTTGCTCTTCGGACGCTTCGCAGGGCGTCCCAAAGGGCGTGGGCGACGAGCAGCCAACACCGATAAGCCCCGCACCGGGAGCAAGCTCACGGGCGCGCACGTGCATGTTCATGCCCTCGGCCTCCAGCCAATCCGTGACGCTGTGGTCGTCCATGTTGCCGATTTGGGCGTGGATGTTGCCGTTGGCCGCCGCAACGTCCGCAATAACGCGCCGCGCAACGTCCAACCCGCCGGCGGTGGTAATATCCCCGCTGACGATAACGCCCTGCGCCCCGGCAATGCCGGGAATGACGGCGACTTGTGCGGCGGAGCCGTGCAGGTCGCCACAACCTATCCAATATCTTTGCAAATTCGTCATATCTGGTCCCTTTCAAGATCGGGCAAGAATGTGTACACTCCGTTTCCGTGCGCAGCGCAGGCCTTCCGCGCGCGACTTCGGCGACGATAATACAAAACGGTCCAATCATAAACCGCCAGAGACATGGACAACATCCCTCCCGACAAGGCCGCCATACGGGCATCCTTGCTGCGCCAGCGCGCCGACCTGCCCAAAGCGGCGGTCACCGGCAAAAGCGCCCGCATTCTTGCGTTTCTTCGGGCTTTGCCCCAGTGGCGCTCCGCCACCGAGATTCTCCTGTACCTTCCCATTAAAAACGAGGTGGACACAACGCCACTTCTTGACGAATTGTGGTCACGAGGAGTACGCACGCTCCTCCCGCGCTGTCGCCCGGATGAACCGGGCGTGATGGACGTGGCCTGCGTCACCTGCACGGACGAGTTGACACCCGGCAAGTACGGCATCCCCGAACCGGCCCCAGAGGTCTGTCCGGGGCTTTTTGCATGCGCTCCGGATGTCGTCCTCATCCCCGGTGTCGGCTTTGACCGGCAGGGGCACAGGCTTGGCTTTGGTGCGGGGTTTTATGATAGATATCTCGCAGGGGACTGCGCCAAGAATTCGCTTCGCTTCGGGCTGGGCTACAGCTTTCAGGTTGTGGACTCGCTTCCTGCGGATTCATGGGACATTCCCATGCACGCCATAATCACTGAGGACGGCATTCTATGGACATGAGCTATATTCCCTTTCAGTTCCCCGGTCTGGACAAGGTCAACTGCTACTTCGGCACCCGTATGGGCGGCGATGACAAGGGACCGTTCGACAACGCAAACATTTCGCTGGAGGTTGGCGACAACCCGGACCACGTTATCGAAAGCCGCAAGGCGCTCCAGCGCCAGCTAGGCTTTGAGACCTGGCAGGAAGTGCGGCAGGTGCACGGCCCACAAATGATCTTTGAGCCGGAACCGACGGACATTGAGGTGGAGGGCAGCATTGAGGCCGACGGCATCGCCACCACCGCCCCCGGCCGCGCCCTGATTATCAAAACGGCGGACTGCCAGCCCATCCTGCTGGCCCACGCCAGCGGCAAATACGTCGCCGCCCTGCACGTGGGCTGGCGCGGCAACGCCCTGCACTTCCCCACCTCGGGCGTGAAGGCATTCTGCCGCGAATACGACCTGCCGCCGGAAGAGGTCTACGCCGTACGCGGCCCAAGCCTTGGTCCGGGCTGGAGCCAGTTCCAGAACTTCCACGATGAATTCGGCAAGGCCTTCAAGGACTACTTTGACCCGGACACCGCCTCCGTGGACCTGTGGCGCCTCACGCGCGACCAACTGCTGTCCGCTGGCATCCGCCCCGGCCACATCTTTGGTCTGGACCTGTGCACCTACAGCCTGCCGGAGATGTTTTTCTCCTACCGCCGCAACAACACCTGCGGCCGCATGGCAAGCATGATTTGGATTGAAAAATAGCCCACCCGCTTCGCCCACTCACGGCGCGCCCCTCACCCGAGGGGCGCGCTTTTTTTGCGGCGGCCGCGTCGAAGAAAAATCCGGCCCCGAGGGGCAAAAAAACGCCCGGTGGGTTTTCCCACCGGGCGTTGTCATTCACGGGGCGCACAGGCGCATCAATCGGACTGGATGCCGAAGGACTTGAGCTTGCGGTATAAGTAGGACCGCTCCATGCCGATGGATTCGGCAAGGCGGGTGATGTTGCCGTCGCACTCGCGCAGCTTTTGGCGCAGAAAGCGTGCCTCAAAATCGGCGCGAGCTTCCTTAAAGTCCATAATCCCCGGCGAAACGGCGGAATCGGCATTCTGCGTGGCGCTTGAGGCGGCTTGCAAATATTCGGCGGGCAGGTCTTCCGGGCCAACCTCGGAGCCACCGTGCACGATGAGCATCCGCTCCACAAAATTTTTCAGCTCGCGCACGTTGCCGGGCCACGGGTAGCGCTGAATGCAGTCCAGCGCCTCCTGCGTAAAGGACATGGCGCGGAACCCATGCATCTTGGTCAGCCGGGCGATGAACTCTTCAATGAGCAGGACAACGTCCCTGCCGCGGCTGCGAAGCGGCGGCACCTCCAGGGGGAAGACGCGCAAGCGGTAGTACAGGTCCTCGCGGAAGTTGCCGGCCTTGATTTCCTCCTGCAGGTCCTTGTTGGTGGCGGCGATAACGCGCACATCCACCATAATGGTCTTGCGCCCGCCCACGCGCTCGAACTTTTGCTCCTGCAAGATGCGCAGAATCTTAGCCTGCGTTTTCAGGCTCATGTCGCCGATTTCATCAAGGAACAGCGTGCCCGTGTGCGCCAGCTCAAACTTGCCCGCCTGCGCGGACTCCGCACCGGTAAACGCGCCCTTCTCGTGCCCGAAGAGTTCGCTTTCGATAAGCTCCTCAGGGATGGCGGCGCAGTTGACGGCCACAAGGGGACGCTCTGCCCGGCGGCTTTGCTGGTGGATGGAGCGGGCCACAATTTCCTTGCCAGTGCCGTTCTCGCCGGTGATGAGCACCCACGCGTCAGTGGGGGCTACCTGCTCAATCTGCCGCCGCAGGGCGACAATGGGCGCGGACTCGCCGGTAAGGCGGTGGGTGTGGTCGGACTCAATGCGCTCCTTGAGGGCGCGGTTCTCCTGCCGGATGGAGTTGAACTCCAAGGCCTTGTTCACGCAGACGATGACCTTTTCCAGCGACAGGGGCTTTTCGATGAAGTCAAACGCGCCCTTTTTGATGGCGGTCACGGCTGTCTCAATGCTGCCATGGCCGGAAATCATGATGACCGGGATGTCCGGCCACTTTTCGCGCACGGTTTCAAGGACGGACAGCCCGTCAATGCCGGACAGCCAAATGTCCAGCAGGATGAGCGAGGGGGACTGCGCCTCCAGCGTGGAGAGGGCCACTTCGCCACTTTCGGCCTCCATGACCTCGTAGCCTTCGTCCTCCAGAATGCCGCGCAGGGAAAAGCGAATGCCTTCCTCGTCATCCACGACAAGAATCAGGTTGTTCACCTGCAGTGCTCCTTATTGTTCCACCGGGGCCGCGGCGGAGCTTTCGCCGCCGTCAAAGTCGAACCCCGCTTCAAAAAGTTCCAGACACACGTCCACCACGGCGGTGTCGTACCGGTTGCCGCGCCCGGAGCGGACTTCCTCAAGGGCCCGGTCCAGCCCAAGGGCCGCCCGGTAGGGCCGGTGCGAGGACATGGCCTCCACCACATCGGCCACGGCAAGGATGCGCGCCTGCTGTAAAATATCGTCGCCCACCAACCCCTTGGGGTAGCCGGACCCGTTAAGGCGCTCGTGGTGCTGGAGCACAATGTCCGCCACCGGCCACGGGAAGGGCACCATACGCAAAATTTCGTACCCGGCCTCGGGGTGGGTCTGCATCATATTAAACTCAATGGACGACAGCGAGGCGGGCTTGGACAGAATCTCCGCCGGAACGTAAATTTTGCCAAGGTCGTGCAACTGGGCCGCGACCTCGATGCCGCGCACCATGTCTTCCTCCAACCCCATGCTCGTGGCAATGGCCACCGCCAGCTTGGACACACGTAGCTGGTGCCCTGCGGTATACGGGTCGCGCTTTTCGGACGTGACGATCAACGCGCCAACGGTGGCGTCCAACGCCTGCCGCAGGTCCTTGACGCTCTTTTTCAGCGCAACCATGGTCCGGCGGCGCTCGGCAATATTGCGGAATGCCGCCACAAGGCCAAGGATTTCGCTGTTGTCGTCGCGTACGGCTGTAACATGCAAATCGACGGGGACGCGCTCCGACGGCCCGCCAACAAGCACCACGGCGTCGGTGCGGATGGTCTTGCGCCCGCCAAGGACGCGGGCCACGGGGTCAAAGCCGCGGCCGAACTCTTCATCCTCAAGCCGCAGCACGTCACCCAGCGGCCTGCCCGTGGCCTGATCCTGCGACCAGCCGGTCAGCGCCACGGCCACGCGGTTCATGTAGTTGACGCGGCCAAGGTCGTCCGTGGAGATAACGCCCTCGCCCACGCTATCCAGCGTAGCCTGAAGCCATTGGCGGTTCTCGCGCACCCGGCGCTCCGCCGCGTGCTTGTAGCAGGCCATCTCTATGGCGGTGTGGACCTCGCGGTCCTCAAAGGGCTTGATGATGTAGCCGAACGGCTCGGTGACCTTCACACGCTGGACGGTTTCGGAGTCCGCATAGGCGGTGAGGAAGACGATGGGGATGTCGAACCGGCGGCGGATGGCCTCGGCGGCCTGAATGCCGTCCATGTTCCCCTCAAGCTGAATGTCCATCAGCACGAGGTCCGGCTCATGCGTTCCGGCCATGGCGACGGCGTCGCCGCCAGTGCGCGCCTGCCCCACGACCTCATAGCCAAGGGACCGCAGCCGGTGCGAAATATCAAGAGAAACGATGGATTCGTCCTCGACCACCAGTATTCTCTTCCGCGTCATGTTCACCGCCGTGCTAAAGGATGGGCCAGGGCATGCTGCCCATACATCCGCCCCTAATCATTGATAATATCTTCCAGTGCATCCTGCAGGAAAGGATAGCGGAAAACAAAACCTTTTTCCACCAACCGGCGCGGCACGGCGCGGATGGAGGAAAGAATCATTTCGTCGGCCATCTCGCCCATGGCAAGACGCAGGGCAAAACGGGGCACATTCAGCCACGAGGGCCTATCCAGCGCGCGCCCAAGCTCCTTGCAGAAGTCGCGCATGCGCACCACACCCGGCGCCGACAGGTTAAACGCGCCCTGCGCGTCCTCGCAATCCACCAAAAAGGCCAGCGCGCCCACCTCGTCCTGCACATGCACCCACGGGAACCACTGCCCCCCGCCACCAAGCGGCCCGCCGACGTACATCTTGAACGGCGGCAAAAAACGCTCCAGCACGCCGCCGTTCATGCCAAGGACAATACCGGTGCGCGCATAGGCCACCCGCACGCCATACTCGGCCACGCCAGCGACGGCGGTCTCCCACTGCGTACAGACCTCGGCCAAAAATCCCGGCCCGGCGGGAAGGTCTTCGGCCAGCTCCTTATCGTCCGCCGAGGCCTGTGCCCCGTAGTAGCCAACGGCAGAGCCTTGCACCACGGCCTGCACCTGCGCGTCCGCCTTGGCAACGGCGGCGGCAAGAGCGCCTCCCACACGCACGCGGCTGTCCAGAATCCGCGCCTTTTTCTGCTGCGTCCAGCGGCTTGATGCAATATTGTCCCCGGCCAGATTCACCACAGCCTGCGGCCCGTGCCCGGCATCCAGCACGCGGGCGAGGGCGTCCGGGTCTGCGCCGTCCCATCCGGCGGCGGTCACATGGCCGGAGAACAGGCGTTCCGCCCGCTCGGGGGACCGCGACGTCACAACGACATCGTGCCCCTTCTCCTTCAGGGTCACGCACAGCCGCCTGCCGATGAACCCTGTTCCGCCAATGATGATGACTCGCATGCCTCTCCTCCTCGCCAGCCGTCTGCGGCCGATTTGGGGTGATGGGAAGGTGCCGCGCTAACTACCGCCACCTCCCCGGCGGCGCGGGAGCGGCGGCCAGCGGGACAACGTGGACTAGACGGGCAGTTCCACAACGATGATGGTGCCCTTTGGCTCGTGGGGCACGGCGCGGACATAGCCGTGATGGTCGCTGACGATGGATTTGACGATGGTCAGCCCAAGGCCGGTGCCACCCTTCTTGCGGGAGAAGTAAGGCTCAAAGAGCCGCGAGCGCTCCTCCTGCGTCAGGCCTGCACCGTTGTCGCGGATTTCCATACGCACCCACCCAAGCATTTTGTCACAGGTGACCACGATGTCCACCGTGGGGTCCGTTTCGCCGTGCAAGGCGTCCGCCGCATTGGTCAGCACATTGATGAGCACGCGGCGCATGCCTTCGCTGTCCAGCTTAATACGCGGAATCTGCCCCTCAAAGTGCAGGTTCCAGTGCACGGAGCTATGGCTGTTGCGGAACATGGCCACAACTTCCTCAATGAGCGGGGCAAGGTAGCCCCACTTGAGGTCCACCTCCGGCAGCTTGGCAAAGGAGGAGAACTCCTGCACCATCTGCTGCAGGTGCTCCACCTGATTGACGATAAGCTGGGTGCTCTGGGTGAACACCGGGTCCTCCACCTGCTCGGCGAACTTGCGTTCCATGCGCTGGGCGGAGAGCTTGATGGGCGTGAGGGGGTTCTTGATTTCATGAGCGATGCGCCGCGCCACCTCGCGCCATGCGGCCACACGCTGCATCTTTTCCAGCTCCGTGATGTCCTCAAACACCGCCACGATGCCGGAGTCGTTGCCTTCGGAGTCCTCCAGCGTCACCACGTTGACCAGGAGCTTGAGGTCCCGGGTCCCGAGGGTGAGGTCTATCTGGCGCTGCCACTGCGAGCCGGGGCTGGTCACCAACTGCTCAAATACCTCGGTGATCAGGTCCGCGTAGTGCCCCTGCAACAAATCAAGGGGGCGGCTGCCCGCAATGGCGCCGCCGTCCAGACCAAGCATGGTCTCGGCCGCCTTGTTCACGGTGCTGACGCGGCCCTTGGGGTCCAGCGAAATCACACCTGCGGTAATATTGTCCAGCACGGCCTCAATGTAGCGGCCACGCTGCTCCAGCTCCTGATTCTGCTGGTTCAGACGCTCGTTGGCTTCCGTGAGTTCGGAGCGCGAGAGCTGCAGGTCCTTGGCCATTTCGTTGAAGCTCTGCACCAGAAAGCCCAGTTCGTCGCTGGAAGTATCCTCAAGGCGCACGCTCAGGTCCCCGCGCGCAATGCGCTGAGTGCCATGGGCCAGCGCCTGCACCGGCGCTGACAGCTCCTTGGCAAGGCGCATCCCGAACCAGATGGCCCCCATGACGATAAGCATGGTCACCACGGCAAGGAGCACATACAGCGCCAGCTTCCACTGGTGCTTCATGGTGCGGATCTGTTTGTACTCGCTGATGCCGTTAACAATCTTGTCCAACTTGTACAGCAAGCCATGGCCGATGCTCTCGCCAAGGACGAGGTAGCCGGTTTTGCCGTCGTCAACGGGCAGAATGCCAAGGACCATATCCGCCCCGGACCCTGCGCGGATGGTGGACCAAAATTCCGGACGCTCGCGCAGGCTCTCCCAGTTGACGTTGTCGCGCACCTCTTCCCACACGCCTTTCCACTCCGGCCCGGTATGCCAGTTCTGCTCCTTCTGGTCCGGAGTGATGACGCCGATGAGCGACAGGTCGTACTCCTTGCGCTTTTCGCGCAACAGGGCGTCCATGCTCTTGCCACCCCACGCAAAGCGCCGCTGGAGGATTTGCTCCAGAATATAGGTGGAGCGCCGTTCCAGACGCTCCTGCGAGGAGGCATAAAAAGCCTGCCCCACTTCCAGCGCCTGTTCCAGCGAGTCCTCAACCTGCGTCTTGAACCAAAAATCCACGGAGGTCTGGACGAACTTTGCGCCAAGGGCAAACATAAGAAAGGTGGGAATAATGGACAGCGCCACAAAGGAGATGACAAGCCGGGTGCGGAGCTTGGACCCCAACACGTTGCGGCGGCGCTCAAGGGCCAGCTTGATGACGTTCCTGAGCACCACAAAGACGACGGTAAACAGGAGGATAACGTTCAGGTTGAACAGACCGAGGAAGATGAAGGAATTCACTTCCCCAAAGTATTTCAGCTCCACCCACGTCAGCATCAGCACAACGAGGAGCGCCCCGCAGGCCATGAGCAATTCGCGCTGGCGGCGCTTGCGTTCCTTGGTGGTGCCGGTGCCGACCTTAATGGACGAGGTTTCAAGCTGTTCGTTCATGGAACTGCCTAGTAGCGGAAATCAAGTTGGTAGCTGACGGGCTGATAGACGTCCCATGACTTGAAAAACACCACGTACCGCAGCCAGACGGGTACGTCGCGCCGCGTGAGGGTGATGGAAAGGTCCAAGCTGTACTCCCCGCCCGGAGACAGCGCGGCCCATGGCCCAATGACCATAGACAGCCGCCCCCATCCGTCCTTGAGCAGTGCGGCAAGGTCCTTGGAGCGCAGCGCCTTTTCCGCGCCGGGCAGGTCCAGCACATAGTCCTGCGCCAGCACGTCGCGCCGCAGGGTGGAAACCCACTCCTCTTCGGCCAACGTTTTATCGGGCCACATGCTCTTGCGGCGCGACACGCCGCCCTCGCACACCAGCCCAACGGTGGACCCTTCGGCAAGAACCTGCTCCAGTTCCTCCAACTGGTCCACCCGCACGCCAAAGCGCACGGTGATATTTCCGGCAAGATTATCAAGAATAAGGTTGCCCAGTTCCAGTCCCCCGGCGGCATGGGCGTGGCGCACGCCCCCCGTGGACAGAACAAAAACGGCAACAACGCAAAATACCACAACAAGCCATGGTGCATTCGTGCGGCGGGAACAAACGTCCGGTGCGCGATGTCTCGGCATCAGGTAAACCTCAGGGTGGTCACTCGTGTATTTCATCGAATCAGCCATCGCGCATGGCGCTGACGGCGAACTTGAACAATGGGTGTATCTCTGACAAGTAAACCAAGCCCCGTCCTTTGACAACCGGACGCGGCCAACCCCCAACAAAAAGGGAAGAAATGAAAAAGCTGAAATTCCTCTGGGTGGGCAAGCTCAAAAAGGGCCACTGGCAGGACGCCGCCGCCCATTATCATAAAGCCATCAAACGCCACTACCCGGTGACCGAAGTCATCGTAAAGGACGCCCCCGGCCATCTGGAGACCGAGGCAAAAAAGGAGTGGGAAGGCAAAAAGATTCTTGAAAAGCTGGACCCGCAGGACTTTCCCGTTGCCCTTGACGAGCACGGGGCAACCATGACCTCACCGGCCCTTGCCAAGTCCTTAACCAAATGGTCCGAGGACCCGGCCACTGCGCCCTGCTTCATCATCGGCGGCGCGTTTGGTCTGTCGCAGGATGTGCTGGACAAATGCCGCTTCACCCTCAGCCTCTCGCCCATGACCTTCCCGCACGAACTAGCCCGCGTGCTGCTGCTGGAACAGCTCTACCGCGCGGCCAGCATCCAAAAGGGGCTGCCCTACCACCACGTGTAGGGCCACGCGCTCCGTCCACACGGCCACGCAAAAAGCGCCTTGCGCGCTCCCTCACGACACCACCGCCACCGGGTGAAGGCTTTACCCCGGCGGCGGATTGTGGCATCCACCTTTCACATACGTGACAAGGAGAATGCCATGGCCATTCTGGATATGAACTATTTGGAAAAGCTCGAAGCCTACCTGACCTCGGGCGACCTCGCCTTTGACTTTGAAAACGCCGACGAGGACCAGCGCTACGCCATCCTCGAATTCCTCGAAAAGCTCATGGACGTCGCGGACGAAGCCAACGAACAGGCCACTAAGCTCATCTTTAAGGATGGCTACTTAGAGGCGCTGGCCGGGGTGAAGCCCCAGAAGTAGCGGTCTTTGCCGCCGGTGTGGTATTTGGCGGAGCCAACCAGCCGCCACGACGCGGCGGGAGCCATGTCCGTGGGCGGTGCTTCGTTGGCAAGGATGACGCACACGCCGCCATCAGCCAGACGCGGCAGCGCAAAGGCCAAGACGTCCGGCCACGGCCGAAAGGCGCGGCTGAGAATAAGATCGGCGGGAAACGCCTCTTCCGGAATATCCTCCACGCGGCAGCCAAGGGCCTGCGTATTCTGGAGCTTCATGCGGGAGAGGGCGTAGCGCATAAACGCCACGCGCTTTTCACGGATTTCCACCATGCGGTAGGTTCCCGGCGTCCAGAAGACGCGCAGGGGAATGCCCGGCAGCCCCGCGCCGGCCCCAAGGTCCAGCGTAGACGGCGAATCGGCAATGGACAACGTGTCCAAAAAGTCGGCAAGATGCCAGCTGTCGGCGACAAGGTCGCCAAGCACGCGCTTCCAGTCGCTGTGGGCCACAAGGTTCATCACCCTGTTCCACTTCAGCAGCGACTCGATGTACAGGGCCAAAAGCCGGGCCTGTTCCGGCTCCAAATTCCGCCCGAGCTTTGCGGCAAGGGCGGCGACGTTTTCCGGGGTGGGCTTTCCCATGACAATCCTTTAAACAAGAAGAGGTTTCCGCAGGGGGCAGGCAATGGCACACCCCAGCGGGAAAAGCAAGCGCCATGCGGCCAGACTTGACAGCCCCGCCGCTGGGGGCTACGCCGCCGTGCGACACACCATAGTGGAGGACACGCCATGAACGCAATCAATCCGCTTTCCGCGGTTATCTTCCCCGGTCAGGGTTCCCAAATGCGGGACATGGGCCGCGACCTTGCCGAGAGCGACAGCGAATACATGTACCTGTGGCAACAGGCCGAAGCCGTCTCCCAGCACCCCCTGCGGGAAATCTTTTGGGGCGGCGACGACACCGACATGGCCGACACCCGGGTTCTGCAGCCCGCCATGACGGTCTGCTGCCTGTCGCTGTGGATGTATGCATCCAAGCGCCTGAAGGCCGACTGCTTCGCCGGGCACAGCCTTGGTGAATACGCCGCACTGGCCGCCGCCAAGGTGCTCAGCGTGCAAAAAACGCTGGAGCTGACCGCCCTGCGTGGCCGCCTTATGGCCGAGGCCGGCGGCGAAGACGAAGGCATGCACGCCATCCTCAAACTGCAGCAGGACAAGGTGGAAGAGATTGTCGCCGCCGCGCGCGAGGCTACCGGCCTTGAGCTTGGCGTTGCCAACTACAACACCCCCGCCCAGTTCGTCATCAGCGGCAAAAAGGACGCCCTCGCCGCTGCGGCGGATATGGTCAAGGCCGCCAAGGGCCGCGCCATCCCGCTGCCCGTTTCCGGCGCATTCCACAGCCCGCTTATTGCCGAGGCCGCCGAGGAGCTGAAGTCCCAGCTTTTGGCCGCGGACTGGCGCGCACCGGAAACGCCCGTCTATTTTAATGTTACTGCATCCACCGAGGACAACCCCGAGGCCATCCGCGACATCATGGTCCGCCAGATGACCTCCTCCGTCCGCTGGATCGAAATCAGCACCAACCAGTACGACGCCGGAGTGCGCACCTGGTACGAGCCCGGACCCAAGGGCGTGCTGTGCAAAATGCTGGGCCAGAACCTCAAGGGCGTCAGCGACGAATGGACCGCCAAGAGCCTCGACAGCTCCGCCGCCGTCCTTGCCGCGTCTCCCGGCCTGTAGTCCCCCCGCCGCTGGCCGCCCCGGCAGCCAGCGGCTTGACCGTATACAACACCAGCGCGCCGCACGGTGCGCAGAACACGAGAACATACGATGCGCGCACAGAATTACCTGAAAAGCCTGCTTGAAAAGTTCGTCGCCGACAACGGCTACACCTGGCCCGAGAAGACGACCATCGAACCGCCCAAGGATGAAAAATTTGGCGACATGGCCACCAACATCGCCATGATGCTGACCAAGCAGGCGGGCAAGCCCCCCCGCGAGGTTGCCGCCGACATCGCCGCCGCCATCGACGGCGCCACCCCGGACATCGCCAAGGTGGAAATCGCCGGCCCCGGCTTCCTGAACATTTTCTTCAGCCCCGCCTTCTGGCAGCAGACCGTGACCGACATCGCCGCCGCTGCGGACAGCTTTGGCATGTCCGAAATGGGCAAGGGCACCAAGGTGCAGGTGGAGTACGTTTCCGCCAACCCCACCGGTCCCCTGCATATCGGCCATGGCCGCGGCGCCGCCGTGGGCGACTGCCTCACCCGCATCCTGCGCGCCGCAGGCTACGACGCCCACACCGAGTACTACCTCAACGACGCCGGCCGCCAGATGCGCATCCTTGGCAACTCCGTGTGGGTTCGCCTGCAGCGCCTTATCGGCATTGACGTCCCGGACCCCGAGGACTTCTACAAGGGCGACTATATCATTGATATAGCCCAGCACGTGCTGGACCAGCACGGCGAGGCCATCAAGGACAAGCCCGAGGACGAAATCCTCGACATCTGCCGCGAATACGCCATGAACACCATCCTTGACGGCATCAAGGAAGACCTTGCCGCGTTCAACGTGGAGCATCAGGTGTGGTTCTCCGAAAAGAGCCTTGTGGAAACCGGCGCCGTGGACAAGACCTTCAAGCGCCTTGCCGACAAGGGCCTTGCCTACGAACAGGACGGCGCGTTCTGGTTCAAGTCCACCGAATTCGGCGACGACAAGGACCGCGTGCTGCGCAAATCCGACGGCTCCCTGACCTACTTCGCATCCGACATCGCCTACCACGACAACAAGTTTGACCGTGGCTTTGACCTGTGCGTGGACATCTGGGGCGCGGACCACCACGGCTACGTGCCGCGCATGAAGGCCGCCGTGGAGGCCCTTGGCCGCAGCCGCGACAGCCTCGGCGTTATCCTCGTGCAGCTGGTGAACCTGCTGCGCGACGGCGAACAGGTGGCTATGTCCACCCGCGCTGGCGAGTTTGAAACCCTTGCCGACGTGGTGAAGGAAACCGGCGCGGACGCCGCCCGCTTCATGTTCCTGTCCCGCAAGTCCGACAGCCATCTGGACTTTGACCTTGAACTGGTGAAGCAGAAGACCATGGACAATCCGGTGTACTACGTGCAGTACGCCCACGCCCGCATCTGCTCCGTCATGCGCAAGGCCGCCGAACGCGACATCACCCCGGCCGAACTGTCCGCCGACCTGCTGGCGCACTTGGACACCGCCGAGGACCTGCGTCTGCTCAAGCTGCTGGCCCAGTACCCCGGCGCTGTGGAATCCGGCGCGCGCAACCTGAGCCCGCACTTCATCAGCACCTACCTGCAGGAACTGGCTGGCGCTCTGCACCGCTACTACCACGCCAACACTATCCTTGGCGCGGACACGCCCGAAGTCATCAGCGCGCGCCTGCGTCTGCTCATGGCCGTGGCACAGGTGGTGCGCAACGGCCTTGGCCTTCTGGGCGTCAGCGCGCCGGAAAGCATGTAGCCCGGCACCCGTTCCCGCAACTGACCGAACAGGAGACGCATTATGGGCCTGAGCCTGAAGCTGAACGGAAAGGATACCAAAAACGAATCCAAGAAGAAGGACGCCGACAAAAAGGAGCCCAAACGCTACACGGTGTCGTTCTCACTGGCAGGACTGGTTTCACTGACCGTTTTGACGCTGGTGGCCCTGTCATGGATATTCATCCTCGGCGTGCTGGTGGGCCGCGGCTATAAGCCCGAATCCGCCGTGCCGGAACTGGAGCAGATTATGCCCAAGGCCCAACAGGCCCCGGCGCAGAATGACGATGTGCTCCGGGCCGAGGACCTCAACTTCTACTCCGAACTGTCCAAGAAACCCGGCGCAGACGCGAGCACGGGCAAGAGCGCGACCACGCAGCAGCAGGCCAAAAAGCCCGCTCCAGCTCCCGCGCCGAAGCCCAAAGTCACGCCGCAGCCGGAGCCGCAGGTCAGCGCCCCCGCGCCAGCCAAAACGGCCAAGCCCGTGGCCCCCAGCGAGCCCATGTACCGCTACGCGTATCAGGTGGCTTCGCTCAAGGACATCGCCGCGGCGCGCAAGTTTCAGGATAAGCTGGCCAGCCTTGGGCTGTCCTCCCGTCTTGAACGCGCACAGGCCAAAGGCTCCACATGGCACCGCGTCATTATCAGCTTTCAGGGCACCGCGGACGATACCCGCGACCTGATGCGGAAACTGGGCACCCTTGGCATCTCCAAGCCGCTGCTCAAATCCAAAACGCCGCTGTAGACGCCCCATGCAGACACGCATAGCGCCCCGTACCACCTGTGGTACGGGGCGCTTTTTCGTTGCGGCGCCCGCGCCCTGCCGCAGCCGGGGTTCTACTGCGCCCCGCACGGCATGTATGTGCCAACCATTGCGCCAGCAAATATAAGGCGCTTCCCTTCACGCCAAATACATATTATGTATCCCAGCTTATGCCCAGGCAACGCCGTGCACGGCGGACCTGTCCGGGACACTACTCCACGAGCATGAGGACAACAGCCCATGAAAGATATCCCCCGCCCTTGGCTGAAGAGCTACGACAAAGAAGTGAGCCATACCATAGACCCCGAGGGAATGCCCATTTTCGGCTACCTCGACAGGGCCGCCAAGCATTATCCCAACCGCAAGGCCATCGTCTTCAAGAACTGGAGCATCACCTATAAGAAGCTCCACCAGATGACGGAAATCATGGCCGCCAATCTGCGCGCCCTTGGCATCCAGCCCGGCGAACGCATCTCCATGATGCTGCCGAACCTGCCCCAGACCATTATCTCCTACTGGGCCGCCCTTAAGGCGGGGGCCATCGTCGTAATGACGAACCCGCTGTACATGGAGACGGAGCTTATCCACCAGCTCAATGACGCCGACTGTGACACCATGATCGTTCTGGACCACCTGTGGCCCAAAATCGAAGCCGTCCGCGACAAACTGCCGGTGAAAAAATTTATCGTGGTGCGCATTCCGGACTGTTTGGCCTTTCCGCTGAACATGCTCTATGGCATAAGCGCCAAGAAAAAGAAGCTCTTCCGCGATGTGCCGTATGACGGCAAAACCGTGCTGGAGTGGAAGCCGCTGACCAAGGGCAAGGACCGCATCAGCCGCCCCCCGTCCGACCCGCGCGAAGACCTCGCCCTGCTCCAGTACACCGGCGGCACCACCGGCATCTCCAAGGGCGTCATGATCACCCACCAAAACATGACCGCCAACGTCCAGCAGTGCCGCACCATCCTGCACGCCGTGGGCGAAACGCACGAAACCTTCGTGGCCGTGATGCCGTTCTTCCACATCTACGGGCTGACCACCTGTCTGAACCTGCCCACGGCCCTTGGCGCAACCATGGTCCCCGTGCCCCGGTTCGACCCGCAGGACCTGCTGGAGACGCTGTGCAAGCGCAAGGTGACCATCTTTCCGGGCGCGCCGGCCATCTACTCCGCCCTGCTGCTGCAAAAGAACGTGCAGCCCAGCCATTTCACATCCATCCGCTACTGTGTGTCCGGCTCCGCGCCCATCCCGGTGGAAACGCTGGAGCAGTTCAAGGAAATCACGCAGGCGGAAATCATCGAGGGCTACGGCCTGACCGAAGCCTCACCCGTCACGCACCTGAACCCGCTGTCCGGCGTGAAGAAATATGGCTCCATCGGTCTGCCCTTCCCGTCCACGGACGCCCGCATCGTGGACATGGAAGTGGGCGAACTCTCCCTTGCTCCCGGCAAAAAGGGCGAGCTGGTCCTGCGCGGACCGCAGGTGATGAAGGGCTACTGGAACCGCCCGGACGAAACCGCCAACGCCGTGCGTAACGGCTGGCTGTACACCGGCGACATCGCCACCATGGACGACGACGGCTACTTCTTCATTGTGGACCGCAAAAAGGACCTCATCATCACCAGCGGCTACAACGTCTACCCCCGCGAGATTGACGAAGTCCTCTACGAGCACCCCAAAATCAAAGACGCCGTGGCCGTGGGCATCCCCCACCCCTCGCGCGGTGAAATCATCAAGGTCTATGTCGTCCTGCGCGACGATGAAAAGATGACCAAGAGTGAAGTCATCTCCTGGTGTCGCCAGAAGCTGGCCAAGTACAAACTCCCGCGCAAGGTGGAGTTCCGCGACGAACTGCCCAAGACCATGGTCGGCAAGGTCCTCCGCCGCGCCCTGCGCGCCGAGGAAGAGGAAAAAATGCAAAAGATGGCCGAACGCCGCGCCGCACGTAAAGCCGCCAAGGCGGCCACGGACGCAGGCCTCGCCCCGGCTGCGGACAGCACTGCCCAAAGCGCCGACACCAACGCGCCCAAAGCGCCCGGCGACTCGGACGCCTAACCGCACCCAGCACGCTCATGACAAAGCCCTCCGGCATAAGCCGGAGGGCTTTTTTTGATCGTTCTTCTCGCGCGTAGAATGGTGCCTGCTTTCCGCGCCCGCGTGCTCCGCGCTGTGGTCTGTTCCCGTTGCCGCGCTTTACAGTGTCGCAGCGAGGGTGCGGGCCTGCTCCATGGCGGCCTTTCTGGCCGGGTCGCGCACGTCCGGCCCAAAGAGGGTACCCTCCACGGCCACGGGATGGACATCGGTTATGCCCATAAATCCCAGAATCATTTCCAGATACGGCGACTGGTGGTTAAAGGCCTCGGCCTGCGTGCCGGGGGCATACTGCCCGCCCCGCGCATACATGATGGCCGCCTTCTTGCCCTCCAACATGCCGTAGTACCCGCCCTCCTCGGTCATGCCAAAGGTCAGGCCGGGCTGCACCAGCAAGTCGATGTAATGCTTCAGCGGGTAGGGAATGGCAAAGTTCCACATGGGCACGGCAAAAAGATACCGGTCATGCCCGCGGAATTCGTCAATGATGCGCACAACCGCGTCCCACGCGGCCTTCTCCGCCAAGGTATGGTCGCGTCCATGCAGGACGTTGTACTTGGCCTGAATGGTCGGCCCGTCAAAGGGCGGCATGTCGTCGGTGAACAGATTCTTTTCCGTGATGCTCACGCCGGGATGCGCGTCGCGGTAGGCTTCTACAAACGCTTCCGCCACGGCGAGGGAATGGGAGCGCTCGCCGCGCGGCGACGCCTTAATGTACAAGAGTGAACTCATCGGTGGCCTCCTTGTCGGTCAGTGACTGCGTGGTGCCCTGTCGGTTCAAGTCTCACTGTCCACTTATGACAGCGCGGCAACGAGGTGTCAAAGACGCCCCCAAAACGCCACGGCAAAAAAACGCCCCGCGGCGCTGGGCCACGGGGCGGAAGAATTCAGCCTCAACGCTGAAGAGGGAAAGACGCAGAGCAACCATGCCGCGCCACACGCCACGAAAGTGACCTCAACACGGCGCGAGATGACGGCGTCAAGGCAAGCACCGGCAAGACGCGGCCGACTGCCGCATCGCGGCCAGCTCGCCGCGGCGCAGCGGATTACAGGCCCAGCATCTCCTCCAATGTGCGGCGGATGCCGTCCTTGTCGATGCCACACTTGGCGCGAAGCTGTTTCTGCGTGCCGTGTTCCACAAAGCCATCAGGCAGGCCAATGCGCTGCACGCGCACGGAGCCAAGGGCGTCGTGGTCGGCCAGCACTTCCAGCACGCCGGAGCCAAAGCCGCCCTTGAGGACGTTCTCCTCAACAATCAGCATATGCTTGAAGCGACGGGCGAGGTCCACAAGCTGGTCCTCGGCCATGGGGCGGATGAAGCGGCCATTGAACACCGCAATCTTGCGGCCCGTGGCGCTCTCGATTTCCTCGGCGGCGATGATGGACGGGTTCACGCGGCTGCCAATGGCAACCACAACGGCGTCCTCGCCATCGCGCATGAGCTTGCCTTCGGCAATGGGCAGCGGCTCGGGGTCCTCCACCGTGGGCGCGCCAATGCCAACGCCGCGCGGGTAGCGCAGGGCCACCGGGCCGTCGTGCTGGATGGCGGTTACCAACATGCGCTGGAGTTCAGCCTCGTCCGAGGGGGCCATGAACACAAGGTTCGGCACATGGCGCAGGTAGCTGAGGTCGAATGCGCCGTGGTGGGTGGGGCCATCTTCGCCAACCAGTCCGCCACGGTCCAGACACAGCACCACGGGCAGATTCTGCAAGCACACGTCGTGCACAATCTGATCATAGGAGCGCTGCATAAAGGTGGAGTAAATCGCCACCACGGGCTTAAAGCCCTCGGCGGCCAGCCCTGCGGCAAAGGTCACGGCGTGCTGTTCACAGATGCCCACATCCACAAAGCGTTCGGGGAAGCGCTCGCGGAAGCGGTCCAGCCCCGTGCCCTCGGGCATGGCGGCGGTAATGGCAAGCACGCGCTCGTCCTCCTGTGCACAGTGGCACAGGGTGTCGCCAAACACGCTGGTGTAGGACGGCAGCGAGCACGCGCCAAACTTCTTGGCAAGGCCGGTTTCCGGCTCAAAACAGCCCACACCGTGGAAGTAGGTGGGGTTGTTTTCCGCAGGCTCATAGCCTTTGCCCTTGGTGGTCATCACATGGACAAGCAGCGGGCCCTTGAGCTTTTTCACCTGCTCAAACACGCGCGTCATGCCGTCGATGTTGTGGCCGTCAAAGGGGCCGAGGTAGTTGAAGCGGAACGCCTCAAACAGCATGCCCGGCGTAAAGAAATGCTTGAACGCCTCTTCGGACTTACGGGCGTAGGTGGCGAGGTCCTCGCCAATCTTCGGCACGGACTTGAGGATGTTCTCCACGTCCTTCTTAAAGCGCACCACCCAGCTCTTGGTGAGGTTGCGCGACAAAAAGGACGACAGCGCACCAACATTCTTGGAGATGGACATTTCGTTGTCGTTGAGGACGACGATCATGTCGCTGTGGATGCCGCCCGCCTGATTGAGGCCCTCGTAGGCCAGCCCGGCGGTCATGGAGCCATCGCCAATAACGGCGACAACGCGGTTGTCCTTGCCCTTGAGGTCGCGCGCGCAGGCCATGCCGAGGGCGGCGGAGATGGACGTGGACGAGTGCCCCACGCCAAAGTGGTCGTACTCGCTCTCCGTCATCTTGGGAAAGCCGCTGATGCCGCCATAGGTGCGCAGAGTATTGAACCTGTCGCGCCGCCCGGTAAGCATCTTGTACACATAGGCCTGATGCCCCACATCCCAGATGAACTTGTCGTCACGGGGATTGAAGGTGCGCAGCATGGCAAGGGTCAACTCCACCACGCCAAGGGACGGAGCAAGGTGCCCGCCCGTTGTGGACACCGTTTCTATGATTTCCTGCCGGATTTCGTCCGCCAGCAGGTGCAGTTCCCGCGAGGACAGACGCTGTACGTCCGTCGGCTTCTCTATGCGGGAAAGGATGGAATTGTCGCTGAGCTGAGTGGCGTCCATGCCGAATCCTTATCCATTACAGTTGCAGAAAGCCCGGGCTTCCCGGGCAAGGCGATCAGCTAGCGCGAAGGACGATGTACTCCGCGAGCGAACGCATGAAATCGGCCTGAACACCGGGCTCGTTCTTGATGGGCAAGCAGGCGCTTGCCGCGGCCTGAATGGCGAGGCCCTTGCTTTCGGTCACACCGACGAGGCGGGGGTAGGTATTCTTGCCCTGTCCTTCGTCGCTGCCCACGGGCTTGCCAATCTCTTCCTCGGTGCCCAGAACGTCCAGCAGGTCATCCGTAATCTGGAAGGCCATGCCGAGGTTCTTGCCGTATTCAATGGCCTTGCCCAGCCCTTCCTCGTCCGCGCCGCCAAGGATGGCGCCGGAGAGGCACGCCGCGGTGATAAGCGCGCCGGTCTTGAGCGAGTGCATGCGCTGCAGCTCCTCAAGGGCCACGTCAATCTTGCCGGTGAGGGACATATCCAGCATCTGGCCGCCAACCATACCGTTGGGTCCAGCGCCGTAGGACACCACAGCCGCGGCCTGAAGCACGCGCTCGGCGGGAACGCCCTGCGTGTTCAGCATCATATTGAAGGCCTCGGTCAGCAGTGCGTCGCCCGCGAGGATAGCCG
Source organism: Desulfobaculum sp. SPO524 (assembly GCF_044987625.1). Taxonomy (NCBI): domain Bacteria; kingdom Pseudomonadati; phylum Thermodesulfobacteriota; class Desulfovibrionia; order Desulfovibrionales; family Desulfovibrionaceae; genus Desulfobaculum; species Desulfobaculum sp. SPO524. The sequence goes on from NZ_JBJDSB010000001.1 coordinate 37,768, forward strand.
TGGCTTCGTCAAACTGCTTGTGATTCGAGGGCTTGCCCCGGCGCAGGTCGTCGTCGTCCATGGCGGGCAGGTCGTCGTGGATGAGGGAATAGGTGTGGATAAGCTCAATGGCGCTGGCAAAGGGCATGCTGGCATCAAAGTCCAGACCAAAATGCGCGCCCCACGCAAGGCACAGGGCCGGGCGCAGGCGCTTGCCGTCGGCCATCAGGCTGTATTCCATGGATTCCAGAAGGCGCTCGTCGATTCCACGGTCCTTCAGGCACTTGTTCAGATATTCGTCCACGGCCTTGGCGTAGTTGGCCAAGGTCTTCTGTGCGTCAACTTTCTTTTGCTGCGTCATCGCCTTCTTCCGGATGAAAATCCTTCAGTCCCTCTTCGGTGAGCAGACTGACTTCGTTTTTGGCCTCTTCAAGCCGCTTGCGGCACGATTTGGCCAGTTCCACGCCTTCCCTAAACAGGGCGACGCCCTTTTCCAGCGGCAGTTCCCCGTTTTCAAGGTCCTGCACTATTTTTTGCAGCTTCGCGAGCTGCGATTCAAAATCGTCTTTCTTTTTGGCCATGGGTCCCCCTACATGTCCGGAACGCCCGTGCCCGCAAACAGGGGCATGGGGTCCACCATATGGCCCATCACGGACAGGCCAAAGTGCAGATGCGGGCCGGTGACGCGCCCGGTGGCGCCAACCTTGCCGAGCACCTGCCCGGCGGAGACGAACTGCCCCTCTTCCACATCAATGTGCGACATATGGCAGTAGACGGTGACCATCCCCTGCCCGTGGTCCACGTAGACCACGTTGCCGGAAAAATAATGGTTGCCGGTCAGGGCGACCTCTCCGGCGGCAAAGCTGTGGATGGGCGTTCCCGTACGGCCGCGCAGGTCCACCCCGCTGTGGGGCCTTCGCGGTTCGCCGTTAAAGAACCGCCGCAGGCCAAAGGCGCTGGACATGCTGCCCTTGACGGGGCGCACAAAAGGCGGCTGCCAGAAGCGCTCCGCCGAGCGCGAATCCAGCACCTTTTTGGTCAGCGCCTTTTCGCGGTAGTGCCGCTCCAGCGCCTCTTTGCTCAGGTGCACCATCTTGCGCGCCACCTTCAGGTGCTGTTCCGGATAGCTCCGGTCATGCACGATGACGCCACGGCTCACCTGCTTTGTGCCATTTTGCAACTGAAACTCGGCTTCCAGTACCTCACTGCCGGGTTTCACGTCCAGTCCGGCGGCCAGTGCCACCCATGTGCCGTAGCCGCCGCTCTCGCCGCGAAGGGCGGGCGTCAGCGTCTCTCCCATCCACGAGAGGCGAACCTCCCATACCGGGACCGGCGAAAAAATGCGTACAAAGAACGCCTCTCCAACGTGCACAGCGTCCGTTGTGACCTGCAGCGTTGGCTCCTGCGCGGCCATTGCCGCCGTGGGCGCAAGGCACCACGCGGCAATGCCGGGAGTCAGCGCGAGGAAATGCCGTCTGTTCATGTCTCGTCCTCTTTGTCCTTGTGCTTTCCTGTCACATCGGCAGCAACACGACCATTGCGGACGCGGATGCTCAGCCTGTCTCCATCCGAGACCTCATCAACTGAACGAAGAAATGTTCCGGTGCGCTCCAGGGTCACCAACCCGTACCCGCGCTCCAAGGGCTTTTCCGGGTCCGCCCCGTCAAGGCGCGAGGCCGCCAAGGCAAGGCGCTGCTCTGCGCCGCGCACCAGCGCCCCGGCGGAAAGCTCCATCCGCGCGCACAGCGCTTCAACGCTGCGCCGGCGCTCGTCCATCACGCGGGGACCATAGGCGCGGGGCAATGCGTCCGCCGCGGCCAGCACCGCAGCCTCCCGCCGCGCCATGTAGCCATGCATGGCGCGGTCAAGGGAGCGCGCGCCGCTCTGGAAGCGCTCCAGCCAGTGCTCCACCCGGCGCGCCGGGGACAACCACGACACGGCGCGCTCCATGGCGGCAAGGGATGCCCCCTTGTCCTCAAGAAGGCCGTCCATGGCCCGCAGCAGGGACTGCTCCAGCATGTCCACGTCCTGCATCAGGGCCTCGCGTTCGGGCCACAGCATCTGCGCGGCGTGGGTGGGCGTGGCGGCGCGAACGTCGGCCACAAAGTCGGAAATGGTGGTATCCACCTCGTGCCCAATGCCGGACAGCACCGGGACGCGGCAGTTGTAGATGGCATCGGCCACCGGCTCGGTATTGAAGGCCCACAAGTCCTCCAGAGAGCCACCGCCACGGATGAGCACCACCACATCGGCCCAGCCATCGGCGTCGGCGCGGTTTATGGCCTCCGCAACCTGCGCCGGAGCGCGGTCTCCCTGCACCAGCGAAGGATACACGCGAATCTGCGCGCCCCAGCCACGGTCGCCGGCAATGCGCAAAAAGTCGCGCACGGCTGCGCCCGTTGGCGCGGTGACAACCGCCACCCGCGAGGGGTGCGGCGGCAACGCCATCTTGCGCGAGCTGTCAAAGTAGCCCAGCTCGGCCAGCTTGGCCTTGAGGGCTTCAAACTCCATATGCAGGCGGCCAACGCCCTGCTCCTGCACCAGCTCGGCAATCAGTTGATATTGCCCGCGCGGGGCATAGACATTGATGCGTCCGGCGCAGACGACTTCCTGCCCCTCTTCCAGTGTGGGGCGGTAGCCCTCCTCGTGCACCTCGCCGGTGACGGGGTCCACGCCGCCGCGCTCAATGAAGCGCTGGTTGCCCTTGAACCACACCACCGAGAGCTGTGCGCCCTCGTCGCGCAGGGTAAAATAGATGTGCCCGCTCCGGGGCCGGGTGATGTTGCCGATTTGTCCACGCACCCACACAAAGGGGAACTGGCTCTCCAGCACGTCCTTCACGGCGGCGGTGAGTTCGGTAACGTCAAAAATATGCGGCATAGCGCCCTACTCGACCGCCACGGCAACGCCAGCGCCAAGCATGACGGCTCCGGCCCCGCGTTGCATGCGGCGCATGGCCGCGCCACTGCCAAACCGCTCGCCGCCGGCCGTTCCCAGCAGGGCATACGCCGCGATAACCGCGTACACCACGCTCATGGCCACGGCGGCAACCACCGCGCCCTCAAGGGGCGTCAGCACCGCCAGGTCCACAAACGCGGGCAGAATGCCACAGTAGAACACAATCAGCTTAGGATTGCCCAGATTCAGGGCCAAGCCGGATGCCAAGGTCCGCGCGCCGCCAGCGGGCGTCAGCGCCCGTGCAGGGACGCGGCTGGGCCGCAGCAGACTGCGCAGCCCAAGCCACATCAAATACGCCGCACCCGCATACCGAATGCAGGTGAACACCCAGCCGAACTCCCGCGCCACAACGCCCATGCCGCACAGGGCGGCCGTCAGGTAGGCAAGGTCGCCGAGCACCAGCCCGAGACCAAAGACGAGGGCAGGTCTTGCGCCCTGCGTCACCCCACGCGACACCACCGCCACAATGGCGGGGCCGGGGACAGCCGCCATAACAAGAAAGGTCGCCGCCAGCGCAAGGAGTCCGGCCAAGGTCATGATTTATCGATTCCCTTCCGGGCCGTCGGCGGAATCCGCAAGGTTCCAGCCTGCCCAGACTTTCTTGCGCCACAGGCCAAGCTCGCGCTCAAGGTCGGCCACGGGCAGTTCGGACTTTTCACCGGCGCGGCGGTCCTTCACTTCCACGATGCCCTTCTTGAGGCCCTTGCCGCCAACCACAATCTGCATGGGCATGCCCATGAGGTCGGCGTCCTTGAACTTCACGCCGGGACGTTCGTCGCGGTCGTCCAGCAGAACGTCCATACCCCAGCTCCTCAGCATCTCGTAGATTTCCTCGGCCTTGCCCAGAATGTCCTCCTTGCGGGGGTCCAGACACACCACGGTGGCCTCGTAGGGCGCGATGGGCGGCGGGAAGGCGATGCCGTCTTTGTCATGGTTCTGCTCAATGCATGCGGCCACCACGCGGGAAACGCCGATGCCGTAACAACCCATGATCATGGTCTTTTCCTTGCCGTTTTCGTCAAGGAATGTTGCGCCGAGGGATTCGGAATACTTGGTGCCCAGCTTGAACACGTGGCCCACTTCAATACCCTTGGTCAGCTCCAGCGCGCCGCCGCAACGGGGGCAGGGGTCGGACTCGGTAATAACGCGCAGATCCGCAAAGGCGTCCACCTTCACATCACGGGACAGGTCCAGATGCTTGATATGCGTGTCGCCCTTGTTGGCACCGGCAACGTAGTCCGTGCCGCCCTGCAGCTCATTGTCGGCAAGAATGCGGGACACCGTGATGCCCACAGGACCAGCAAATCCAACGGGAGCGCCGGACCACTCGCGAACCTGCTCGGGGCTGGCCATGGCGGGGTCTTCCTGCGCGCCGAGGGCGTTTTTGAGCTTCACTTCGTTGAGCTCGCGGTCGCCGCGCACCAGCACAGCCACAGCTTCGCCGCCCACATCATAGAGCAGCGTCTTGATGATGCGGTCCGGGGTGACGCCAAGGTAGGCCGCCACTTCCTCAACGGTGTGCTGATTCGGGGTTTCCACGTCCTCGATGGCGTCGCAGGTCTCGCCGCACGGCTCGCACGCGGCGCAGACTTCGGCCTTTTCGAGGTTAGCGGCGTAGCCACAGCCATGGCACACGGCAATGGTGTCCTCGCCGGTATCGGCAAAGACCATAAATTCGTGGGAGAAGCTGCCGCCAATGGCGCCGGAGTCGGCCTCAACCGGGCTAAAGCGCAAGCCCATGCGGGCAAAGATACGCTTGTAGGCCTCGAACATGGCCTTGTAGCTCTCGTCCGCGCCGGCGTCGTTGGCGTCGAAGGAGTAGCCGTCCTTCATCATAAATTCGCGGCCACGCATCAGGCCGAAGCGGGGACGGATTTCGTCGCGGAACTTGGTCTGAATCTGGAACACGTTCAGCGGGAGCTGACGATAGGAACGCACCTCGCCGCGCAGCAGGTCGGTGACGACCTCCTCATGCGTGGGGCCGAGGCAGTAATCCCTGCCGTGGCGGTCCTGAAAGCGCAGCAGTTCCTTGCCGTAGAACTCCCAGCGGCCGGATTCCTTCCACAGGTCGCCGGGCTGGACCGTGGGCATGAAAATTTCCTGCGCGCCGGCGCGTTCCATCTCCTCGCGCACAATGGCCTTGACCTTGTTCAGGCTCTTGAGACCAAGGGGGAGAAAGGTATAGATGCCGGAGGTCAGCTTGCGGATCATGCCCGCACGGACCAACAGTTTATGGCTTATGACCTCGGCGTCCGCCGGGGCGTCCTTCAACGTAGGGACGTACATTCTGCTCAGGCGCATTCAGTTTTCCTCGTTTCGTCGTTCTAAAAGAAATGTGTCCAATTCCTCAAGGAAGGCCGGGACGAGATGCTCATCGCCCTTCACCTTGCGGATGACCTTGCCCTTGCGGAAGATGATGCCGAGACCACGGCCACCGGCAATGCCGATGTCCGCCTCCCGGGCCTCGCCGGGTCCATTGACCACGCATCCCATGACGGCCACGGTAAACACCTCGGTCACGGCGCGCAGGTGGCGCTCCACCTCACCGGCAAGGCCGACGAGGTCGATTTCCGTGCGCCCGCACGTGGGGCAGGAGACAATCTCCGGCCCGCGCGCCCGCAGCCCGAGGGAGCGCAGAATCTCCCACGCCACGCCCATTTCATCCACGGGGTCGCCCGTGACGGAAACGCGCATGGTGTCGCCAATGCCCTCGGCCAGCAAAATGCCAAGGCCAACGGATGACTTCACCGTGGCACGGGTCAGTGTTCCGGCTTCGGTTACGCCAATGTGCAGCGGATAGTCGCAGCGCTGCGCCAGCAGGCGATAGGCCGCGATGGTGTTCAGGACCGACGAGGACTTCAGGGAAATCTTCGTATCGAAAAAGTCGCGCTCTTCCAGCAGGCGAACATGACCAAGGGCGCTTTCGACCATGGCCTCCGGCGTGGGGCCGCCATACTTGCGCAGCAGGGGCTTTTCCACGGAGCCGGAATTCACGCCGATGCGGATGGGCACTCCGGCAGCCTTGGCCGCGCGGACCACGCTGTCCACCGCCTGTTCGTCCCCGATGTTTCCGGGATTGATGCGCAGGGCGTCCACCCCGGCATCCACGGCGGCCAGCGCCAGCCTGTGGTCAAAGTGAATATCGGCCACCAGCGGCACCACGGCGCGTTTTTTAATCTCCACCAGCGCGCGGGCGGCGTCATCGTCCAGCACGGCAAGCCGGACAATCTCGCACCCAGCGGCGGCCAGTTCGTCAATCTGTCTGGCAGTGGCGTCAATATCGCGTGTGTCCGTGTTGGTCATGCTCTGTACCACAACGGGGTGCCCCCCGCCGATGGGCACATTGCCCACACGGATAACGCGCGACGAACGCCGCGCGGACAGGATTGTGTTTTCCATGCTTCAGCGCCTCCTTGGAAGCGTACACTTGTTATACGATTTCCATCCACAAGCCAAGAGCGCCCGCGGAGCAGCGAATCCTTGGCCGCAATGGAAAAACAGCGCCACAGCTAGAAATACCCCAGACTGTGCAACACTTCCAGATTCCTTTCCTTTTCCGTATCGCGCCCCGCGCGCTCCGGGGCGGCGGCATCCGCGCGGGCCGTGCAGGGCACGCAGCCAAGGGAGCGGTAGCCGTCCGCATACAGGGAGCAATACGGCAAACCCCGGTCCATGATATACGCCCACACGTCCATCTCCGTAAAATGCAGGACGGGGTGCGCCAGCACATGGTCCGGATTCTGGCGCGCCTCACAACTAGGGCGCGCCGCGCGGGAGGGGTGCTCGTCCGCGCGCACGCCGGACAGCACAAGGTCCACACCCTGCTCGCGGATAGTGCGGCCTAGGGGAACGACTTTGAGGTCACGGCAGCAGGCCACTTTATCCTGCGCCAGCGGGTAGGCGGCAAGGTCCACGTCCGGGCGCGCCACGGTGAGGTCCAGCCCCCACGCGGCGGCGACGTCATCGCGCAGGGCCACCACTTCGGGGAACTTGCACCCTGTATCTATAGATAATGCACGGGGGGTGACGGACGGGGCCACCGCGCCAAGGCACTCGCGCCACAGGGCGAGGGCCACGGTGGAGTCTTTGCCCGCCGTCCACGCCACGGCAATGCGCGTAGGATCAAACGTTTCGGCCAGCTGGGTCATAAAGCTGATGGCCGAGGCAACCTTCTCATCCAGCGTCTTGGCAGACGCCTCAAGCTGCGGTAGGGTTTGGTGTGTCATGGAAGCTCTCCTTCGCGCCTGCTCTGCCGAGCCTGCGCGGGGGTGCAATACCGCACCACCAAAGCCCCTGACAAGCGTCGCCACTCAAATGAATTCCGACTGGCCGGGATTTTTTTCCAAAAAAGTGCTTGACGGTGGAGGCCGGAAACCATAAACACCTTTTCGCGCCAACGACGTGGGCCCGTAGCTCAGCTGGATAGAGTGCCTGGCTACGAACCAGTAGGTCGCAGGTTCGAATCCTGCCGGGCCCACCACGTAAGTACAGCCCTGAAGCACATGCTTCAGGGCTTTTTCTTTTCCTTTCCCAAAAAGTGCTTGACGCTGAAGGCTGAAAACCATAAACACCTTCCCGCGCCAACGATGTGGGCCCGTAGCTCAGCTGGATAGAGTGCCTGGCTACGAACCAGTAGGTCGCAGGTTCGAATCCTGCCGGGCCCACCACGCAAGTACAGCCCTGAAGCATATGCTTCAGGGCTTTTTCGTTGCCCTCCAGTCCCCCTCGCGCCGAAGCGCCCCCCTCCCCAAAACTTTTCCCCACTCCATCATGACAACCGCGCCAAGCATTGCTACTGTGACTCTACTTTATCCGGTTCAACCGCAGACACAGTGAGGCAGCCATGCGTTTCCGCTCCGGCTTCATGACTTTTGCCCTTGTGGCGCTTTGCGTTCTTTTCACGGCTTCCGCCTTTGCCGCCGAGCGGCTGGGGGCCAGCAAGGGGCAGAGCGTGTATGTTCCCGTTTACTCCCACGTGTACCACGGCGCAAAAAACCGCGCGGTACAGATGACCACCATGGTCAGCATCCGCAACACCAACCGGCGCGAGGATATCACCCTCACCGCCGTGCGCTACTACGACACCAAGGGCCACCTTGTGCGCTCCTACGTGCGGGAACCCATCGTCATTCCGTCCATGGCGACGCAGGAATTCATCGTCAGCCTCAAGGACACAACCGGCGGGTCCGGGGCCAACTTCATTGTGGAGTGGGAAGCCGCAACGCGCGTCTCCAACCCTGTGGTGGAGGCGCTGATGCTTAGTACGGAATCCAGCCTCGGGATTTCCTTCGTGCGGCCGGGGCGCATCCTCTCGGAAAAGGACGCCGTGCGGTAGCGGATTTTTCAGACAGCTTGCGGAATTTTTTCAAAAAAGTGCTTGACGGTAACGGCTGAAAACCATAGACACGTTTTCGCGCCAACGACGTGGGCCCGTAGCTCAGCTGGATAGAGTGCCTGGCTACGAACCAGTAGGTCGCAGGTTCGAATCCTGCCGGGCCCACCACGTAAGTACAGCCCTGAAGCATATGCTTCAGGGCTTTTTTGTTGCGCCTGATGTCGGCCCCGTGCCCTGCTCCATCACCACGCGGTTACGTCCTCTCGTCTTTGCTGTATACAGCGCCTCGTCCGCACGGCGGACCATGGACCCTCTATCATCGCCCTGCTTATACGACGAAACGCCAAAGCTCGCCGTCACGCGGCGGGATTCGCCGGGGATGACTTCGCTCGCCTCCAAGGCCTCACGAACCCGGCTGGCAAAGGCGTAGCCGTCCGAAGCATCACAGTGTGGCAACGCCACCACAAATTCCTCCCCGCCAAAACGCCCGGCCAAATCCTCCCGGCGGCACCCAGCCGCCAGAATTCCCGCCACATGGCGGAGCACCACATCGCCGACATCATGGCCGTAGGTGTCGTTGATGGACTTAAAGTGGTCGATGTCCATCATGACCACCGACAGCGCAACCCCCTGCCGCGCCGCCTGCGCCAGCAGGCTTTCCAAATACTCAAAAAACGCCCTGCGGTTGGCAAGACCCGTCAATTCATCCGTCCGGCTGAGTTTTTCAATCTTGGCGTTGGCGGCCTCCAGCTCGCGGTTTTTCGAGGCCATCTCGCGGCTGATGTTCACGAGATCCCCGGTCAACAGCGCAAGATTCTCCAGCGTTTTGCGCTCCGCACTGCCCACAAACTCCCCAAGCAGCAAAAAACCACCGTCCACAGCAAACAGCACCACACGAAACAGCCGCGTGTCGCCATGAAACCGGCACAACGCAGGCAGAGACAAAGTGGGCGGAATGGAAGGGACCAGCTCGACAGGTTCACCGCCGGGCATACAGAACACCTCCTCAAGAGGCTGCCCCGCAAGCGGCTGATGGGAGCCAGACGCGCGGCGAAAGCCATCGCTGCACTCCACAATGCGCTCCGATGCGTCAATGAACGCAAAAAGCATGGTTTCCGACGCGTCGCAGAACTGGTGCACAACGTCACTGTTCCTGCGCCACGCCTCAAACAGCGTCACTGTTCTCCCTCGCGCCACCAGCGTCTGGCGCACTCCACGGCCTGTATGCAGTCCTGTGTGTAGGCGTCCGCACCCATCGCCTCCGCGATGGATTCATCCCAGCCAAAGGCCTGCCCGCCAACCATAATGCGGCACTCCGCAAGCTCCGGCATAGCCCGCACGTCCTGTATCAACTGATAAATACTGCGGAAATTGAACGGCGTGGTCATGGAAATGGCGATAATATCGGGCTGCTCCGCCCGCGCCATGCGGATAAGCGCTTCATGCGGGGTGTTGGCGCCAAGGTACAACACGTTCCATCCGTCGTACTCCAAACAGCTTGAGACCATCCATGCCCCGATTTCATGAAATTCGTTGGGCGAGGCCGTTACCAGCACCTTGCCGCGCACCTTGGGCACATAGATGCCATCCACAAACAACGACGCCAGCGTCCGCGCGGTGAGGGTAGAGGCCAAATGTTCCTGCGCCACAGTCACCTTTCCCTCGGCCCACATCTCCCCAACGGTATAGAGCGCGGGCTGTACCACGTGCAGATAAAACGGTCCCGGCTCCAGCCCGCCCACAGCCTCGCGCCCAATGGCGATACAGCGCGGACTGTCCGCCGTCAGCAGGCATTCCAAAAATTCCTCATACACCGACTGCCACGCACCGGGAAGCTCCGGCGTCCAGGGCGTTGCCGCCTCGGCCAGACGAATCACATCGTCGTGTTTGTCCAGCAGCCAGTCATAATACGCCACTATTTCGCGAGCCTGCTCCTGCCCAAGGGTTTCGGCAATAACCGTGCGCCACGCTTCAAGTTCCACCCGAAAATACTCATACGCAAAGCCCTGCCCCGAGTACGCCCGGTAGACCCACGGCATCATATTCACCAGCAACGTTGTCGCGCGGAGCAGAAACACATCCGCCATAAACGCGCCGTGATGGCGGTGGTTGTCATGCATCATACTCACAGGTGCCGACCCAATAAGCAGACCAAGGTCATCACGCTGACCAAAAGACCGGCTTACCGCTTCCGCCATACGCGGCGACTGCCGCAGATATTCCTCCACGACTGCAGGTGGCACATGGGGCAGCCCCTTCGATTCCTCAACCAACTGCGACATCGTCTTTTTCCACCACTCACCTGCTCCGGAAATCATAAGCGTCCCCCTTGCATGCCATCACACATGCCGCGCGTTTCAGTGGGCCGCACGCCCGCTGCCAACATCCTCGTGTTGCGTCTTTCCTTCGTCCACACGGCATGCATCGCCGTAGGGCAAACGGATGACAAACCTCGCCCCTTTTTCGCTGGCGGCTGGCTCCACATAAAATTCACCGCCATGGTTCTGCGTCACAATAAAATACGACACGGACAAGCCAAGGCCCGTCCCCTCCCCGGGGTCGCGCGTAGTGAAGAATGGTTCAAACACCCTCCGCCGGTCCGCCTCGGGCACCCCCGGTCCGTTGTCCTCGACCTCCACCACCACGTAGCCCCCCTCGAGCCGCGTGGTCAGGCGGAGCGTCCCTTCCTCGCCCTCGCGCACTGTCTCCTGCACGGCCTGTACGGCGTTGCGCAACACATTGAGAAGCACCTGCTCAAGCTCCGCACGGTTGCAGGGCACACACAGGGCCGAGGCGTCAAACTCCCGCTCAATGCGCACGCCGGAAAGCAGGTCCGTCTGCTTCTGCCGCATTTCCGCCGCCAGCAGGTCCATGGCCCTGTCCACGCACTCCGTAATGCGGCACGGCTCGCGCCCGCCGTCTACGGAATCGCTAAACTCCAACATATTGCGGACAATGCTCGCCGCCCGCGTCCCGGCTTGACGGATGCCCATCAGCATCCTGTCTATCCCCCGGCGCTCCAAATACTGCCGCACAGCATCAAGGTTGACGCCCACCTCGCCCGCGACCTGCGTATTGGACGGGAGCGATTCGGAAAACCGGCGCTCAATGTTCTGCACACTTTGCAGTACCGCACCGAGGGGATTGTTCAATTCATGCGCCATACCTGCCGCAAGACCGCCAAGGGAGAGCATCTTTTCATTTTGGGTCATCAGTTCGCGCATGCGGCGCATTTCGGTAACGTCGCGGACGATGGCCTGCACGTAATTCACGTTATCCACCACAAAGCCAGACAGGGACACCTCCGCATCGAACATGGTCCCATCGGCCCGCCTATGACGCCACTCAAACACGCGGCTGTGGCCCTGCTCCGCCGCCTCCAACAACTCCGCCGCCTGCTCTGAGGATAGCCCCCCTCCGGGCTGGACACGGGGCGAAAAATCACTCGGCGTTGTGCCAAGTATTTCCTTGCGCGATACGCCCATCAACTCCTCACAGCTTGGATTGCAGTCCCACAGCCGCCCGCCCCGCAGGATGACAATGCCATCGTGCGCGGCCTCGAAAAGCAGGCGGTAGCGGCCTTCACTCTCGCGCAGGGCGCGCTCCGCCGCGCGGCGCTCGGTAACGTCATCACCAAAGCCGACAACCTCCAGCAATTCACCAGTCGGCGCAAAGCGGTTCATGGACGTCCACATAATGGTGCGGGTGGTCCCATCCTTCGCCGTGAGGTCCATCTCGTAGCCGGAGACATCCAGCCCTTGCATCTCGCTGAACAGCTTTTCCACCTGCGCGTAGCTTTCGCCGGGATAGAAGGTGGTCCACCAGTTGCGCCCCACAAGCTCCTCCTGGTGGTAGCCTGTCGCGGCCTCGCCAAAGGGGTTGAGAAATGTCGTCTCGCCGTCTGCGGTGACGCCGCAGATAATGGCCGGGGTCTTCTCGATAATGCGCGCGGAGCGGTCACGCTCGGCCTCCAGCGCCCGGCGGGAGCGGTACAGCGACACAAGCACTCCGCCAAAGCCCACCACAAGGACAAACAGCGCCGCAAATGCGCCGCCAAACAGCATCACCGTCACAGGGCGAAAACGCATGCCCTTGTCGTCCCCGCCGAGGACCTCGCTCCCCGGTGGAAGCGCTTCGGCGTTGATGCCATGCTGTTCCATCTCGCCCTGATCAAAAAGGAAACGGGCGTGGCCCTCGTGCTGTACAGGGATGTCCTCCACAGCATCGCCGGACAGAATCCGCGCGGCCATAAGCCCCGCCCTGCGGCCTTGGTCAAATCCGCTCACACACTTGCCGCCCATCACGCCCGCACCAATGAACCACTCCGTGCGGCTGAAGACCGGCACCGAACAGGCCTGCAGCACATCATGCAACCTGTCCTCGGAGATGTAGTCCCCCAGCATATCCCGCCAGAAGGAGATGAGGAAGACAAAGGAATCCTGCGGCAGGCTCGACAGCTTGCGCAGCAAGTCATCTGACATAAAGTCCCGCAGGACGATAACCGCGAGGTCCGGATGCTTCAGCGCCATTATATCCCGAAAGCGCGCAAGGTTAATCTCGCCCGTCGTGGTCCGGTCCGCCACCACGTAGACGGTGTCGGTCTGCGGCCACAGCGTTCTGGCCACCTTGATGTTTTCGGCAAAGTCGCCGCGCTCAATCACCCCTGTCACCCCGGACTGCCCCCGAAGCATACCGCGCGAGAACCCATTCACCCCGCAAAAGACAATGGGCGCATCGGGAAAAAGCTCGCGCCGGTACTGCAAGGCAAATTCAAGGGCGATATTGTCCGACGTCAGCACCACATCAAACCGTGTTTTGCGGTACTTGCGCTGATAGGCCGCAAACAGCGCGTGCTGATAGGCAGGCGTGCTGTCGCGCTTGGCGTCCATATATTCCACGGAGATATCAACATCGGCGTAATCGCCCAGCACAGCCTCATATCCGCGCTGGATATTGTCGGTCCACACCGAAGGGTGATAGGAGTGAAGGGTCAGAACATTCCGCCGGCCGGCGGACTCCTGCGCAGCGCCCAAAGCGGGGCACAACAGCGCGCCGCAGGCAACCAGCCCCAAAACAAACAGCCCAAAAGGAACACGCGCCACGCGCAACGTGTTTGGATTCATGGATTACTGCCTCCACAGCAAGCGCAACGCCAGCTCACGATAGACTCGTCGAAATGACATAAGAATCGATACATACACGCTATCGCAAAGCCGATAATTCGACAATACTCCTCACCGCAAAGAGCGTTGCCATCAGGGTGTCTCTGGGATACAGACTGTCGCCGCAGCGGCCGGCACGGCAGGCGACCAAACCGCATCAGCCGAGGAAAGGTCATGCTCCAAGGCCAACAAGGTACCCCGTTTCAGCGTGTCCGGCGCAACATCGCCCGCGCCTCCCACGCCCTGCAGAAAGAGGACTACACAAAGGCTATTGCCGCCGCCAAAACCGCGTTCCAAACCGTGCCCAAGTGCCGCAACCTCTACGGGCAGCAAAAGATTGAGCTCAAATTCATGCTGGAGGACTTTTGCGGCACATTCAGCACCAACCCCGGCATTCTGGACATTCTGGCCAAGATGCACATGCGCGTCAGGCCGTACATCAAGTACGACGGCAACCCGGCCCTTATCGTCAACCGGCTGGATATTCTGCAAACCCGCATCGAAGACCTGGAGCGCGAAAAGGAAGAGCAAACCCGCGCCGCCATGGACCAAAAACGGCAGGAATATCTGGCGCATGCCGAGGAATACTTCCGCACCGGAGAAACCCCGCGCGCCAAGTCCTACCTGCGGCGGGTGGTGGATGAATACGGCGACACGCCCGGCGTCATCACCGATGTGGGCAAACGCATGCTGGACGCCGAACTGTTTGTGGAGGCCGCAGAGATACTGGAGGACAGCCGCGCCCGCTTCCCCAGCGACGCCGCCGCCTATCAGCATTGCGTCAACGCCTATCTGGGCATGCAGGAATACGCCAAGGCGGAAACCGTCTACAAGGACGCCCTGCGCCAGTTCGGCAACCATCCCCGCACGCTGCTGAACCTGAGTAAGCTCTACCTCGCATGGCGCAAGCGCGACGACGCCTACGAGTACGCCCGCCGCGCTCTGGAGGCCGACCCGGGGCTGGACGAAGCGCGTAAAATTATGGAAAAGACCGAGTAACCAAGCCCACACCACCATTACCAAATCAGCAGGATACACGACGCTTATGGACCTGAAAGCAAGCATCGCCCGCGCGTGGCGCACCGCACGTGACGACGAACGAGACATGGTAGTCGGCAAGGAAGGCGACAGCGGTTGGATTATCCTGCCGCTGGAGGATTCGCGCTCCGACATGATGCGCCCCAGCATCATCGTAACGCCAAACGGCCTGCGCTATCCCGAGGACCACGACAGGGTGGCGGAATTCGTCGCGCAGGGGGAGTAGCCCGCGCCACGTCCCAACACTCGCGCACCATCTTTACAGCACATGAAAAAGGCCGGTTTCCCCGGCCTTTTTCATGACAGACGTAACAATCCGCTCCTACTCCTGCGAAATGGCCTCCGCAGGGCAGGAATCAATGGCTTCTTCCACACATTCGTCCGTGCTGTCGGGCTTTATGACGATGGCCTTCTCTCCATCATCATCCATTTTGAAGACATCAGGACAGATTTCCACGCAAGACTCGCAACCCATGCATGCTTCTTCATCAATGACAACAGCCATATGCAATGCCTCCATATGTTTGGAATAGACGTTCCTTCTTCTTACAACCTTCTCCAAACATTTGACCAGTAAAATTTGAAAGACACTGCCCCTTTCACCCTGTACGCTCAATAACGCCTGCGACGCGCCACTTTTTCGGGGACGCCCTGCTCGTTACGCACGCATGCGCACTTCCCGCATCCGCAACGGACCGCCTTGGTTTAACAAACCCTCTTGACAGGTTATTTCCCGCCTCATACGATGGCCCATCCATCTGTACTCGACAGCGGCGTAGTATGCTCTTTTCCCATTGAATAAACAGGCAGTTGCAATGCACATTCTTCTGGTTGAGGACGAATGCATCACACGCGAAAGCGCGCGGCTTACTCTTGAAGACGAGGGGCATACCGTCACGGCCGTGGAAAATGGCATGCTGGCCCTTGAGGCCGCCCACGCGGCGGTCTTTGATGTCATCCTTATGGACATCAAGATGCCCGTCATGGACGGCATAGAGGCCGCCACCCACATCCGCCGGGATGCCGGCGAGCGGTACTGTCCGCCCATCATCGCCGTCACCGCCTTTGCGCGGCACGACATCAGCAGGCAGAACAAAGCCGGCTTTGCGGGGTACCTCATCAAACCCTACACAAAATACGACCTTATCCACGCCGTCCAATCCTCTGCCCCAGTCAACGACTATCCGCCCGCGGCAGCCCCGCACTCCCTCTGCACCAATTCCAAATAGCCCCTCCCTCCTGCACCCAAGCCACCGCAACAGGCGCACCTTTTTCGAGGACACAATGCCTGCACCCGTTTGCGGCGCGCTCTCGCTCAGTGTACAGGGTGCGTGGCCTCCGCACATCGCCCTTTTCCCTGCGCGCCGGGGCTAAAGCTCCCCGCGCAATTGCCGATAGAGCAGATAAGGCGTTGTTTTCGTCTTGCAAACGGGGAGGGACGAGCATGTCCAATTTCAGCATCAGCAACGCGGCATCCAAGATGGCGCGGCAGACTTTTGGCGCACAGGTTGTTTCCAAAACGCTGGATTACATGAACCAATCCGGGTCCTCCTCCCCCAACCCTCTCGCCCCCGTGGACAAGACGACCTTCGGGGCACAGGTCGTCACCAAGACCCTCGACTTCATGAACGCAAAGCCCTTTGGCGGAGGAAGCAACTCGGACTATGATTTCCAAAAGGATGTCCTGCAGGCGGCAACCGTCGGCAAGGGCACCGTCTTTAATACCAACACCTAGTCCGACGCACACCGGATGAAAAGAACGCCCCATCATGAGCACCCCGCCCCGGCGGGGTGTTCGTCGTATTTACAACAATCGCATCACGTTATACGACAAGCGAGCATCCATACACTGCATCACAGCGGAGGCCCCATGACCAAGCACCTTGCCCTGTCCCTCGCCCTTGCGGGCACCCTTTTGCTCGCCGCATGCGGCGGCCAGCACTACACCCACCCCAAAGGCGAACGGAACCTGAATGTCGATTTGGAAAACTGCCGCTGGGACGCCGCCCACGAACAGGCCGAAGACGGCAGTTGGCACCAATCCGAAAGAACAGCCGAGGAGCAGGACGCCTTTGTCCGCCGCTGCATGAAGGCCAAGGGCTACACCCTGACCGACGACTAGCCCCCCCCACAAAACACAAACGCTTCCCGCCCATACGGACGGAAAGCGTCATTTACTGAAAAAGGGCCAGCCCCACAGGCCGCCCCGTACCGCCGGCACCCAGCAGGTCCGGCGGGATGGTGCCCCGCGCGCAGCGGCCGGGGCTATTCGTCGTCGCCGTCAAGGTCCAGCAGACCACGCTCGCCAACAAACGAAACAAAGCGCACCAGCGCCGTCTCGCCATCGGCAAACACATCGGCAATGTCATCAGCGGCGGCGTCGCTATACGTGTTGCGCACAAAGTCCTTGATGCCAAGGGCTATAGCCATCTGCGCCAGCTGCTCGTACTTCGGATTCTCGGTGATGAGCGAATACAGCCCACCTTCAAGCTGTTCCAGAAGCTGATCCTTGTTCAACTCCTCCAGCGGCAGTCCCTGTTCCGTTCCCATGCCTCACTCCTTACTGTGGGTCTGACTTGTCCACGCGGTCCCGACGACCTGCCGTGAACGCACCCTAGCACGAAGTTGCCCAAGGCCCAAAGCCTGTTTTTTCAACAGGATGGAGCATAGCGTCGCCGCTGAATTTCACCGGAAGAACGTAGCACACCACCTTGCCTATGCCACCAAGCACGCGGTAAGGCCCGCCCGGTTACAACGCCCCATGCCGGTGCAGTGGCGCCAGCATCTCCGGACGCGCCCGAAGCAGAAAGGACACGGTCAGAGCGGCAATAACGCCCTCAACACCGGCCACAGGCAGATGCGCCACAAGAATCATCTGCGCCACCGGAAGCAGTGCGTCACCGGACAGGGCAAGGGCCACAGCCACCAGCACCCCAGCGCCCAGCACAGCCGTCCCGCCGCACAAAAATGCCGCAACACGGCACCCGCCCGGACGCGTCACAAAGCGCCGGAACACATAGTGCGCCAGCACCGCAGGCGCGGCCATGGTGAAGGTATTGACCCCAAGGGTGGTAATGCCGCCGTACTGAAACAGCACAGCCTGAAGCGTCAGCCCCACAAGAATGGCAGGAAAGGCCGCCCAGCCCAAAAAAAGCCCCAGCAGGCCATTGAGGACAAGGTGGGCGCTGGATGGCCCCACCGGCACATGCACCAGCGAGGCAACAAAAAAGAACGCGGAAAGTATGGCCACGCGCATCAGTCTGTCGTAATCCACAGCGCGCAGGCCAAGCGCCGTACCAAGGGTTGTCAGTGCCGCGCCGCCAAGCAGAACCGGGGCCGTCAGCACGCCTTCGGAAATATGCATACATCCTCCCTGATGGTTCCCACCGGATTACACGAACCCTTGGCGCGTGTCACGCGTCGATACGGCGACGAGCGGAATTCATCAATCAGTGGGCGGGCTTCCACTACGCCGATGCGGCCCTGGGGTAAAAGCGCTTCTGCGGCGCGGACTTTTGGGGCATAGCCTCTCTGTACCACCTCTGGTAAAAGGAATGGATTCATGCATAGTTGCACTTGCACGGAGTAACCGCTTGCTGATATTGTGTCCGGGATTTCCGTTTCTTTGTCTGTTTTATGACGCATTCACCTTTTATGGTACAGAACGGAGGTTTACATGTCGCGCACAGTTGTTCTTTTCATGGGCATTCTCGCCCTTGTGGGCCTGTGTTTCGCCCCGGCCTTTGCCGGGATGGAAGCCCCGCAGGACCCCATCACCATGATGGTGCCTGATGGCGAAAAAGCCACCAAGCCCCCGGTGGTCTTCCCCCACGCCAGCCACGGCGACCTGGAGTGTACAGCCTGTCACCACACGTGGGACGGCTCCTCCGACATCATGAAGTGTAAAAGCTCGGGCTGTCATGACCTGTACCCGGACAAGAAGGGCGAGCAGTCCTACTACCGGTCCTACCATGCCAGCACCGAGGGCAGCTGCCTCGGCTGTCACCGCATCAAGCGCAAGGCCAAGGAACCCTACGGCCCCACCAGCTGTAAGCAGTGCCACGCCGAGTAGCTCCGCGTAACGCCACGTATCCGCATCCGGGGACGCGCAAGCGCCGCGCCCCGGATGCGCTTTTTTCCACTCCCGGACGCGCCGGAGTTTTCCAAGCACGCGGAGTATGCTAGACAGAAACAAGACGCCCACGACCAACACACAAGCAGGCCAACGTCTGGCCACGCACTGGCAACCCCGGAGGAACACCCCTCATGCCGACGTCCAAGAAAGGCGGCAAGCGTCTGGATACCAAGATTCCCACTCTCGGCCCGGCAAAAATACCGTCCAACATGCCCTACTGCCGGTTCACGGACGACTCCGCCACCACGGAAATCAACATCGCGCAGGATTTGGACCACGGCACCGCGCCCAACCAAATTCTCAAGCTGGAGCTCGCCGGCCCGCGCGAGCACACCTATTTCGACCCATCCAAGACCAAATGCGCCATCGTCACCTGCGGCGGACTGTGCCCAGGGATCAACGACGTTATCCGCGCCATCGTCATGGAGGCGCACCACAACTACCGCGTGGCCGCAACCCTCGGCATCCGCTACGGCCTTGAGGGTTTCATCCCCAAGTACGGCCACCCCATCGAGGAACTCACCCCCGAGTCCGTCTCGGACATCCACATGTTTGGCGGCACCATGCTCGGTTCCTCACGCGGGCCGCAGCCGCCGGAGGAAATTGTGGACGCGCTGGAGCGCATGAATATTTCCGTCCTCTTCCTTATCGGCGGGGACGGCACCATGCACGCCGCCGAAAGCATCCTTGAGGAAGTCACGCGGCGTAAACTCAAAATTTCCATCATCGGCATCCCAAAGACCATCGATAACGACATCAACTTCGTCTATCAGTCCTTTGGGTTCGACACCGCCGTCGAGGCCGCCACCCTCGCCATCGACTGCGCCCACACCGAGGCTACAGGCGCCTACAACGGCGTCGGCATGGTCAAGCTCATGGGACGCGAGTCCGGCTTCATCGCCGCGCAGGCCACCCTTGCCCTCAAGGTGGTCAACTTCGTCCTCGTTCCCGAAGCCCCCTTCCCCTTGGAGGGCGAAGGCGGCCTGCTGGATGCCATTGAGAAGCGCCTTGAAAAGCGCGGGCATGCCGTCATCGTCGTGGCCGAGGGCGCAGGGCAGGACCTGTGCGAAACCTCCGGCGACACCGACGCCTCCGGCAACCCCATCCTTGGCGAAATCTGCACCATTCTGCGCAACCGCATCGGTGAACACTTCAAGGAAAAGGACCTGCCCCTTACCCTCAAATTCATCGATCCCAGCTATATTATCCGCTCGGTCCCGGCCAACGCCAACGACCGCGTCTACTGCGGCTTCCTCGGCCAGCACGCGGTACACGCCGCCATGGCGGGCAAAACCGGCATGGTCATCAGCAAGATGCGCGGGCACTACATTCATCTGCCCCTGCATCTTGTCACCACCAGCCGCCGTACCATCAAGACGGATTCCGACTACTGGCGCTCCGTCCTCGAGTCCACGGGCCAGTTCATGTACATGCCGTCGTGCTTTAGCGGAAAACACAAGTAGCACATCCTGCCCGCCCGCCACTCACCGGGCGGGCAGGACAGACAACTCCGCGTCACGCGACCGCCGCTCCCACAGAGCGGCCTGCAAACGCTCAACAGACCACCGCCGCATACACCGCTTCTTCCTATGGTGACATATGCTTCGATGCCTCGCCACGCTGCTTCTGGTGCTCACCCTCTGTGCCGCCATCCCCTGCGCCGCCCATGCGCAGGAGGAGCGCGTCACCATGAAATTTCACGGCCCAGACGTCTCCATCCCTGAACTCACCGTCCTCGATGGCGCCCAGCCGCGCATCGTGCTCGACGTCACCGGCGTAGACCGCTGGAATGCCCCCGCACAGCAAGACCTTGACGGCCAGCATCTCACGCGCCTCACCAGCGCCTACCGCCGCGTCGGCGGGC
Organism: Desulfobaculum sp. SPO524; assembly: GCF_044987625.1. NCBI lineage: Bacteria > Pseudomonadati > Thermodesulfobacteriota > Desulfovibrionia > Desulfovibrionales > Desulfovibrionaceae > Desulfobaculum > Desulfobaculum sp. SPO524. Next base: position 58,239 of record NZ_JBJDSB010000001.1, read on the forward strand.
AGGTTCAAGTCGTCATCGGCCTTCGCCAACCGCCCTCGCACTACACAATTTCCACGTTCTACGAGGTTTTTGGCGACACCCTTGCTTTTGTGGTCATCGTCGAGCCGCGCGGCGACAGCCCCCAACAGCGCGCCGCGCCACACAAATCGCCCTAGGAGCCTCGTTCCGCTCTTCCGCGCCCGCACCCCAGCACGCGCAAAATCGCACGAAAAACCAAGCATCTCAGGTCATTACACCCCGAATTGACAAGGGCTCACCTATGGCTATTGTATAGGGATGCGCAACACTCATTTCGCCAAGGCCCTTGTGGCCCTTGTCGCCTGTATTGGCGTCATTCTTTATCCGGACCGCGACGCACTGGCGTGGGGACCCGGCGTGCACATCGCCATTGGCGAGTATTTTCTGAGCAATCTGTCCCTGCTGCCGCCCCTTGTTGCGGAACTGCTGCGGACGTACCCCAGCTCGTTCCTATACGGCGCGCTCAGCGCCGACATCTTCGTCGGCAAAGGCTCCACCGTACACCCAACGCACAGTCACAACTGGAACGTCGCCCAGACCCTGCGTGCCTCCGCGCCCAGCCCCAAGGTGCAGGCCTACGCGCTGGGTTATCTGTCGCACCTTGCTGCGGACACCATCGCCCATAATCACTACGTGCCCAACATGCTCTCCGCCATGCCCATGGCCGGAAAGCTCAGTCATGTCTATACGGAAATGCTGGCGGACAACCTTGTGCGCTGGGACAAGCGCAAGGCCCGCCGCCTGCTGCGCCGTCAAAACGCCGAAGCCGACGTCACCCTGCTTGCCGCCATGGGCTGCACCAAGCTCCCCTTCGTGCTCAAAAAGCACCTCGTGCACAACAGTCTGCGGCTGACCGAGCGCAAAAGCCTCGGTCATTCCCTCGACATCGCCCGGCGACATCTTGCCCCTACCGGCGTGCGGCCCTACTTTCACGACATGTTCGCCCTCAGCATCAACGTCGTCGGCGAAGTGCTCCGCAATCCGGACTCCGCCGCCGCCCTCGCTCACGACCCCGTGGGCACCCGCGCCCTGTGGAGCGTCAAACAAATCATGCGCAAACGCTACCGCCGCAAGATCCATCACGGCCCGCGACGCCTTGGCACCATGTATCCCGTGCCGTCCGACCTCGTGGACGTTCGACCGCCCCTGCGCAGTGCGCACGTCGACGCCGCCCTGCTTCTGAAACATCTGCGCGGGACGCGCCGCCGTTCCGGCTCGCAGTCCCTGCCGCCCACCGGCACCACCGGCTAACCCTCACCACGATGCGACTCTGGCGACGAAGCGTTTCCTACGTTCGGGCGACACCGCTCCCCCACGCCACCAAGTGCGTCTTCCTCTTCCTCTCGTGCCTCAGCGGCATCGAGGCCATAGACGCCATCGCCCATGGCCGCGTCGCCCTCGCCGTCCTCCTCTGGGTCTCCGCCTTCGCCACCCTCGGCGTCAGCATTCTCGCCGCCGCCGACGCCATGACGCGCTATCGCGAATACCAGCGTCTGCGCGATGCCTTCGAGCGCTTCGGCTTCCATCCGCGCATCGTGCACCACGTCGCGCACTCCCGCTGCCAACGCGATGCCGCCCTGCGCGCCGCCGACGAAACCGGCTTCGCCCAGCACACCCGCACCTACTTTCACAGCCTCGGCTACCGCTGGTACCACCTCCTCCCAGATGCCTTCATCCGCCGCCCATGGCTCGCCCTCTCACCCTCCTTCCTCAGCCGGACCTTTCTGCCCGGCAAGCGAGGGCGTCGAGGTACAGGAAAATAAAGAGAGCCACCGGCACTTCGACACGACCCGGCAAAGGGAAAAGCCTCCGGCGGGTTAAGGGCCGTGGGCCCTTAACAATCCCATTTATACGCCAGTAATGCGTCCCGCACACGCGGCCTCTATCTGGCCCCGACAACGGCGCCACGCCCACGCGGGCAACTGGACCCACGTAAAGGGCATACCCACCCGACCCCTTTTTTCGGGCTGGCTTCCAGCCCGAAAACCTCGGGATTCTTAAGGGCCCATGGCCCTTAAGCCGCCGGAGGCACCCTCTCGAACCCGGCGTAACGACCCGGCCCATCGCATGGCACCCAAAAAAAGGCCCGCCGCGATGCGGCGGGCCTTCACTCTTCCCCCGGGAGGTAAAGAGTTCAGGGCGCTAGGCTTTTTCAACCTTAAGCGCGTCTTCGAACAGGGCGGTCAGCTTGAAGGTTTTGCCTCCGGCCTCGAACGTATGTTCGTTGGCGGGAAACAGTTGCACGGTTGGGGACCAGGCATCGCCTAGGAAGACATCCTTGGCTTCGCCGTTGCTTTCGAAGCGCAAGGCCGTCCCGTCGTCTAAGGTCAGTATCTCCCCGTGATGAATCTCAACGGGCAGATCGGATTCCTTGTATTCCATGGTTCACCTCCGAGCACCACCGGGGGACGCCTCCACTATACCCCCACAAAAAGAAAACACAACACTTATTCAAGCAATACAAAAGCATACCAGCGCATTAGGAGATTTTCTTTTACCGCCAAACTGGCAACGCGCAGCAGAGACAGTACACGAGCAATGAGGCGCTATACACATATTGCACATTGACATTGTACAACCATATTGGACCACACAGCGTGTTTAACAGTTCCTAAAACGACGTTGCGGGAATACGCCAAAGGGGGTTGACGAACCCTGTGCTTTTCCAGATTGTTGGCGCATGCAACGATTTTTCCTGACATTCATCCTGTGTGCTGTCCTTGTCTGGGCGCCTCGTGTGGGAGGCGCCGCGGCGCAGTCCACTGTGGACGCCACGCTGTCCCGCATGAGCCTTGAGGAAAAGGTGGGGCAGTTGTTTATGGTGTGGTTTGAGGGGCGCGAAAATGCGCCGCTGCTGCGCGAAGCCATCACCCGCCGCCACGCTGGCGGCATTATTTTGTATGACATTACGGACAATGTTGGCACCCCGACGGAGGTCGCCCGGCTGACCAATGCGGCGCAGCGCATGGCGGCGAAATCTGGTGCGGGCGTCGGCCTCCTGATTGGTATTGATCAGGAAGGCGGCCCTGTGGTGCGGCTGAAGAATGGCTTCACCGTGTTGCCGTCCGCGGCGGCTATCGGGGCCAGCGGCTCGCCGGACCATGCGGCGCGCGCGGCAAGCATCATGGCGCAGGAAATGCGCGCGGTGGGGATCAATGTCACCTTTGCACCGGACGCGGATGTCAATTCCAATCCGGATAATCCCATTATTGGGGTACGCTCTTTTGGCGGCACGCCGTCGCAAGTCACGGCCATGGCCCGCGCGGCCATGGAGGCGACAATGGAGCACGGTGTCTTGCCGGTGCTGAAACATTTTCCGGGGCATGGGGATACGGGATTTGACTCCCATCTGCACTTGCCCCGCGTGGCGCACCCACGTAAGCGGCTGGACGCCGTGGAGCTGGCCCCGTTTCGGGAGCTGGCCCAGTCGGCACCGGCCATCATGACCGCACACGTTGCCGTCCCCGCCCTTGAGCCGAACCCGGATGTTCCGGCCACTCTCTCGCGCCGGGTGCTGACGGACGTCCTGCGTGGACAGCTAGGCTTTGCGGGCCTTGTTGTGACCGACTCCCTCGGCATGGGGGCCATTGCCAACACCTTTGGTGCGGGCGATGCTGCGCTTCGGGCCTTTCAGGCTGGGGCGGACTTGTTGCTCTTTGGCGCGGACAAGGGGCATTCGCCACATGAGGCGCTGGACGCCATGGACACGGTCCTGCGCGCCGCGCGCCGGGGGGATATATCGCGGCAGCGGCTGGACGCATCTGTCCGGCGCATCCTGCACGTGAAGGCGCAGCTTGGCGCGTTGCAGCCACGGCTGGTGGATGCCAAGGCCGCCGTGCGCCGTGTTGGCACGCTGGGCAACCGCCGCGCCGCGGACGCCATTGCTCTGGCCGGAACCCGCATTCTGCGGGACACGCATAATGCGCTCCCCCTGCCCCAAGACTCCGCGCCGGTGGTGGTCCTTCCCAAGGGCGTTGCCACGGCTGACGATATTCTAAAGGCGTTCCCAAGCGGCACATGCCTTATCCGCATTCCCGCGCGCCCGGCGGAACAGGACGCCGCCACGGTGGCGGCGCGGGCAGGCGAACGCCCCATCGTTGTACTCATTGGCAAGACGGGGAAGTCCCCGAAACAGGTTGCCTTTCTCCGCGCCCTTGTGCAAAAGGCGGGTGCGCAGGCGCCCGTGGTTGCGGCTGCGCTGGACATGCCCCACGCGGTGCTTGCAGAGACGGACATCCCGTGCATGGTGGCCACGTGGTCATCGGTCCCGGCCAGCATCCGGGCCTTGGCGCGAACCCTGTTTTACGCCGAATAACGACTGGCGACGCATTTGGCCGCCCACCACCGCCATACGCGCGATAAAGCCGCACCAGAAACGCTCTGGTCATTGATTCCACCACGCATGGCTGGTACATTTAATGGACTCCCAATCATTCCCACAACCGAGCAAGGAAACAGCACATGAGCATCCAGGACGATGTGAGAATAGTTAAACCGTTCCTGGCCGCAGTAAAAAGCGTCATCTCGACCATGGCTATGATCGAGGTTAAATCCGGCCAGCCCTACATCAAGCGCGACACGGTCGCCATGGGAGACGTCACCGGCGTCATCAGCATGTCCGGTGAGCGCAACGGCACCATCTCCGTCACCTTTACGGAAAAAAGCATTCTGACCATCGTCAGCAACATGCTGGGCGAACCCATCACCGAAATGGGGCAGGACATCCGCGACGCCGTGGGCGAAATCACCAACATGATCTCCGGTCAGGCGCGCAAGGGCCTTGCCGAAGTGGGCATGACGTTTGAAGGCGGCATCCCCACGGTCATCATGGGCACGAATCACACCATCACCCACATTTCCAAGGAACCTATCCTCGCCATCCCCTTCTCCACGGATCAGGGGGACTTCACCGTCGAGGTCTCCTTGGAGTGATGCCCCGCGCACGCGCGCTGGCACCTTGCGCCGGTATGTCGGCGGCGCCTTGCCCACTCCCCATTGCTCACACGCCCATGCGCATCTCCGGCACAACTTCCTCCGGCAGTGAGGCTTAATCATGAAGAAGACCTTTATCATTTTCGGCCTTATCGGGGCGGTGCTCGTTACGCTCGTCGCCCTGGCAACCGTGCTGGCCCCCATTTATTTGAATCCCAACGACTACAAGGACGAAATAGCCGACCTTGTGCACAAGCACACCGGCAGAACGCTCACCTTCAATGGTGACATCGGCCTGTCCGTGTTCCCGTGGCTTGGGGTAGAGCTTGGGCCGGTTGCGCTGTCCAACGCGCAGGGCTTTGGGGAGGCGCCGTTTGCCGAGGCCGCGCATACGTCTATTCAGGTGAAGCTGCTGCCGCTGTTGAGTAAGGACGTCCACGTCAAGCATGTAAACGTTGACGGCCTGTCCCTGCACCTTGCGCGCGATGCCAAGGGGGCAACCAATTGGGCGGACCTTCAGGCCAAGAAGACGGCTCCCGCTGCCGAACCAGCCAGCCCAGCCCCGCAGACGGATGCGGGCGGTCCGGCGCTTCCTGTGTCCTCCCTTGCCGTTGGCAGCGTGTCCCTGAATAACGCCCGCATCGCGTGGGACGATGCCACAACCGGCGACAGCTACCGCCTGAGCAGCCTGCAATTCAGCACCGGTCCCCTTGCGCCGGGGCGTCCCTTTGACTTTACCTTTGCCACCACGGCGGCGGCAAACAAGCCCGCCCTCAGCGGCGATGTCCGCCTTGCGGCGCAGGCCGAAGTCTCGCCGGACTTCACCCGGCATACGCTCAAGAACGCTTCGCTGAATCTGGCCGTGGCAGGAGAGGACATCCCCGGCGAGGAAATCGAAGCCGCCGTCTCCGCCGACATTATGATTGACCTGAACAAGGGCAATATTTCCATTGAACAGTTGGCGCTTAAGGCCGCCGGGCTGGACGTGACGGGCAATGTGGACATCAAGCACTTTGACGCCACGCCGCAGGTGGACACGGACCTGTCCTTCAAGCAATTCAACCCGCGTCAGGTTCTGCGCACGCTGGACCTGCCGGAGCCCGAAACCGCAGACCCCACCACGCTGCAAAGCGCTAAGCTGGACATCACCGCCTCGGTTACGCCTACGTCGGTGAACGTGCCAAAGCTGGACCTTGTGCTGGACGACACGTCCCTGTCCGGCTCCGCCCGCGTCAGGGATTTTGACACGCCGGACGTGGCGTTCAACCTTGTGGCGGACGCGCTGGATGTGAACCGCTACCTGCCTCCTGCGCAGGAGGAGGACGGCGACGGGAAAGCATCCACAGGCGGTAAAAACGCAACCTCCGCCGAGGGCGACGGTGCAGGCATCGACAAAGCGTTCCTGCGCTCCCTCAAGGTGGACGGCTCCCTCAAGGTCGGCACGCTCAAGGTGCACAAGCTGCGCTTCAACGATGTGCAGGTGAAGGTGCAGGCCCTTGACGGCCTCATCCGCATCAACCCGTTCTCCGCCGGGGCCTTTGGTGGCCGCCTGCAAACGGCCTTCACAACGGATATGCGAACGGACACCACCACGTCCTCCCTGAAGGCCAACGTGGACGGGCTGAACCTTGGCTCCGTACTTACGGAGTTTGCGGGCAAGGACTACGTGACGGGAACCACCACCGCCAGCCTTGATGTTTCCGGCACGGGGGAAGACTGGTCCACCCTCAGCCGCACCCTCGACGGCGTGGCGGCAGTCACCCTGCGCGACGGCGTGTTCAAGGGCTTCCAGATTATTCCGGAGCCGGTGCGGGCCGCAGCGGCGCAGCACGACCCGCAAAACCGCACCAAAAAGAACATCGAAAAGCAGCAGCCCTTCCAGAGCCTCAGCGCCAGCCTCAAGGTCCGCGACGGGCTGGTCTCCACCAACGACACCGTGCTCACCGCCCCGCACCTCAAGGGCGTGGGCAACGGTACGCTGGACCTGTCGCGCAACTGGGTGGACTACAACACCGCCATCAGCATCTCCGCCCTGCCCAGCGTGCCCTTTAGCATCAGCGGCCCGGTCACGGACCCGTCCTTCTCCCTCAACAAGACGGCGTTCCTCAAAAACCTTGTCACCAGCCCGCTGGATGTGGGCAAAAAGGCCCTCGACATCGGCGGCGATGTGGGCAAGGGCACCATCGACATCGGCAAGGACGTTCTTCAGGGTATCGGCAAAGGCATAGGCAAGGGCCTCGACTCCATCTTTGGCGGCAAAAAGCGCATCGAAGAATAGTCCCCACCGCCCCGGCTTTTCCATCCACCCACGCCGTCTGGCGCACTCCTTTTTTCCCTTTCGCGCCGGACGTCTTCCCGGTTGCTTTTCTCCGGCTTCAAAGGCATGGTTCCCCGTTTGCCAACGCAGACGGATGACCGCACCTTGTGAACCTCTACGCCCGGAAAAGACCAATGACCGCGAAAGGCTACCTCTACGTCATCATCGCCGCCACGCTGTGGGGCATCACCGGCCCGCTGGCCAAATATGCCTTCTCCTATGGCGTGCAGCCGCTGGAAATCGCCTTCTGGCGCTGCGCCATCCCGTTTGTTCCCTTCGCCTTCCAAGCCCTGCGCGGCAGAAGCCTGCGCATTGACCGTGGCGACAGGTTGGCTGTGCTGTCCTTTGGGCTAATCTGCGTTGCGGCGTTCTATGGCGTGTATCAGCTGGCTATTGAGGCTGGCGGCGCGGCCATGGCCTGCGTGCTGATGTACACCGCCCCGGCGTGGGTCGCCATTATGGCGTGGCTGGTGCTGGGCGAAACAATGACGCCTGCCAAGGTCGCCGCCGTGGCCGCCACCCTTGTGGGCGTGGCCGGTGTGAGCGGCGTCTTCTCCAGCGCGGACGCGGGCACGCTGTCCGTCACCGCCATTGTCTTTGGCATCGCCTCGGGCATGACCTACGCCATGTACTTTATTTTCGGAAAGCGCCTCATGCCGCGCTATACCACGCCGCAACTGTTCTTCTACGGCCTGCCCGTCGGCGCGTTGGTGCTGTTCCCCATGGTGGAGTTTCACGACAAGACCCCCGGCGCATGGGCGGCCATTTTTGCGGTGTGCATCCTGTCCACCTACCTCGCCTACTCCTTTTACTACGCCGGGCTGAAGCATCTGGAGGCCACGCGGGCGTCCATTGCCGCCACCATTGAGCCTGTTGTCGCCTCATCCATCGCCTTCGTATGGTGGGATGAAAGTTTCAGCATTATGGGATATATGGGAAGCGCGCTCATCCTCGGCGCCGTCATCCTCATCATCCTCGACGGCAAACGCGCCGAAGCGCCCCTCCCGGACTAACGCCCGGACGCACCCACAACCCGCATCCGCAAAGACGCTATGCTCGTACAAGTGAAGGCTTCCGCCGGTTCCGGCAAGACGTTTGAACTCACCTCGCGCTTTCTGCGCCTGCTCCAGCAGGCCAGCGACGGCGTGCCCGCCGCGTGCGGCGCTGTCCCCGGCGAAGGGTACGGCTGGTCCGAAATTATGGCCGTCACCTTCACCAACAAAGCCGCCGCGGAAATGAAAGAGCGCGTGGTCTCCTCCCTCAAGGACCGCGCCCTCGGCGAAACGGGCGGCCCCGCTGGGGAATGGAGCAAGGGCGAAGCCGCACTGTGGCTCACCCGCATCCTGCGCCATTACCACCAGCTCAACATCCGCACCATCGACAGCCTGCTGAATATGTTCATGCGCATCTTTGCGCTGGAAATCGGCGTCGCGCCGGACTTTGACGTGATTTTTGACGTGGACGAGGTCTTTGCGGAACTGTTCGACGGCCTCACCGCCCGCGCCGAGGACGGCGGCGAGGATGAACAGCAAATGATCCGCGACGCCCTGAGCGCCATGCTCCATATGGAGAATAAGCCCGGCTTCAACCTGTGCCAGAGCTTCCGCGAGCGCCTCACCGCCGTGCTGCGCTACCGCCTGAGCGACCCCGCGCCCTTCCAGACGGACCCGCGCATCCTGCACGATGTGGTGGTGGACCACCGCCAACGCTTTACGGATGCCGCCCGCTCCATGCAGGAGGTCATTGCGGAGCACAACGTGGACGTGCTGGCCAACTTTGCCAAATTTCTGGACAAATGCGTCGCCCACACGGAACGAGACGATGTCCCCAAGTCCACCTATATCCACAAGGACTGCCTTGCGGACTGCGTCAAAAAAGCCGCCAAAAACAGCGTGCCGGACGCCGCGGAGGACGCCTTTGCCGCGCTGCAAACCGCGTGGACCATTTATAAGGACCTCCGCCCGGTCTTTGAGAGCGCGCGCAACCTTGCGCCCTTTATCCCCTTGGCGGACCGCCTGCTGGATGGGCTGAAAAAGCTGGAGGAAGACTCCGGCGTGCTCCTTAATGGGCAATGCCCCGCCATTGCCCACCGCCTGCTGGACGACGCAACGGGCGTGCCCGATGCCTACTGCCGCATGGGCACCCGCCTCATGTACATGCTTATTGACGAATTTCAGGACACGGGCCGCGACCAGTGGCTGGCGCTGCGCCCGCTGACCACGGAATGCGTCGCCAAGGGCGGCGGCATGTTCTTTGTGGGCGACGTCAAGCAAGCCATCTACGGCTGGCGCGGCGGCGACGCCCGCCTGTTTGACGAAATTCCAGAGGACGAAGAGCTTTCGGCCATGGTGGAGGCCACCCGAGCCACCCTGCCCCGCAACTGGCGCAGCAGCGAAGTCATTGTCGATTTCAACAATCAGGTCTTTGAGCGGCTGGCGGACCCCGCCACGGCGCGCGTTGTGGCAAACGCCATGCAGGACGGCGCGCCCAAGCACGCGCGCGAAGCCTTTGCGGAAAACCTCATCACGGCCTTTACCGGCACCGCGCAGGAAGTGGCCCCGCCCAAGGCCGGGTCCGGCGGCTACGTGCGCCTTGAGCGCGTCTTCCGCGACGACAAAGCCGAACTCTTCGAGGCCGTGCGCGACCGCCTGCACGACATGTTTCTTGGCGACCTACTGCGCCGCCGTCCGTGCTCCGACGTGGCGGTGCTGGTACGCTCCAACGCCGAGGCGTCGGAAGTGTCACGCTGGCTCATTGAATGGGGCGTTCCGGTCATTACCGAAAACAGCCTCAGCCTTGCCGAGCACCCCATCATCCGCCAGCTTGCCGCGCTGATGACCTTCCTTGACTATCCCTTTGACGACCTCGCCCTGTGGGAGTTTGTCTCCGGGCATGAAATCTTCCTGCGCCACACGGGGCTGGACATCGACACCCTGACGGACTGGCTGGCCACCTGCGAACGCGGCCCGCTGTTCCCGCGCTTCCGCGAGGCCTTCCCCGAGGCATGGGACAGGCACATTGCGCCCTTCCAGCAGCAGGCCGGGCTGATGAGCCCCTACGACATGGTCCGTGAAGTGGCCGCGCACTTTCACATCATCGAGCGCCACCCGCAGGACGAGCTGTTTGTGCGCCGGTTTATGGAAGTGGTCCACGCCGCCGAGGAATCCGGCAGGCAATCCCTGTCTGCCTTCCTTGAGTATTGGACGCAGTCCGGCGGCGAGGAAAAAGTGCCCCTGCCGGAGAGCATTGACGCCGTGCGCGTGATGACCATCCACCAGTCCAAGGGGCTGGAATTTCCCGTTTGCGTGGTGCCTTTCCACCACTGGAACGCGGACCCGCGCAACGAGCTTGTGGCCGTTGAGCAAGGCGCCACCCGCCTGCTGGTCCACCTGCGCAAGGAGCTGGACGACCTGTACTGGAACCACACCGCCAAGGTCATGCAGGAGCAACTGAACCTGCTGTACGTGGCGTGGACGCGCCCGGTGGAAGAACTCTACTGCCTGCTTACGTCCACCAAACGCTTTCAGGGCTACCCCTTCGTCAAGGGCGTGGACGCCCTTGTGGGCGCGGACCTGTGGCAAACGGCGGATGACGCGGAATTCCGCGAGCACGGCGTGCGTCCACGCATCCCGGACGCGCCCCTGCCGGACACCCTTGCCGGTTCCCAGCCCGAAGGCGGCGACATCGCGCCCCTGTCCGCCGAGGACCGCCACACCGCCGAGACTCCGGCGCGCCCCATGGCGTGGCTGCCGCGCCTCAAGATTCACCGCCACTTCGAGGACGACCTCTCGCACGAGGAACTTCTCGCCGGGCGCACATGGGACGAACGCGCACGCGGCACCCTCATGCATACCGCCCTCGACCGTCTGCGCGTTGAGGACGACATGGACGCCGCCACCCGCCGCGCCGCAGAAAGCGCCGTGGCAACGCATGCGGACATCCTGCCCGTTGGCGCAGAGGCCCGCTCCGCCATCACGGCAGAGGCCGAAGACATCCTGCGCTGGGTGGTCACCGTGCCCGGCTTCCTCGGCTGGCGCGAGCATGGCGCGCCCGAATGCCCCATCCTCGACGCCGAGGGCAACGAACACCGCCCGGACCTGCTGGTTACAGGCCCAGAGGGCACCCACGTTGTGGAGTACAAAACCGGCGCGCCAGACCCGGCGCACGAGGAACAGGTCCGCCGCTATCTGCGCCTTGTGGCGGCCATGGACGCCCTGCCCGCGCCCCACCACGGCACCATCATTTATCTGGACCGCAAAATCACAGTCGACGTCAGCCCGCGTCGTCAGGAGCCGACCAATGCCTGATACTGAAATCTTCATCGTCAGCGCCTGCCTTGCCGGGTGCGCCACCCGCTACGACGGCAAGGACAATGCCTGCGACGCCGTGGTGGAACTGGTGCGTCAGGGCCGCGCCATCCCCGTGTGCCCGGAACAACTGGGCGGCCTGCCCACGCCCCGCCCCTGCTCGGAGCGCCGCGAAGGGCGCGTGGTCACCGACGGCGGCGAGGATGTCACGGACGCCTTCACCCGCGGGGCGCATGAGGCCCTGCGCCTTGCCCGCCTTGCCGGATGCCGCACCGCCGTCCTTAAAATGCGCTCCCCCTCCTGCGGGGCGGGCCGCATTTACGACGGCACCTTCTCCGGCACGCTCATCCCCGGTGACGGCATTTTTGCGGCTCTGTGCAAGGCCGAGGGCATCACCGTCCTGAGCGAAGAGACCTTCACCGCCGAGGGCGCCGCATGTCCCGAATAATCCTTGTTGACTGGCGGCAGGACTTCATCCCCGCCCTGCGCGATATTCTTGTGGAGCGCACCGGCGGCGACATGCGCGGCGCCGTGGTGGTCTTTCCGCATCAGCGCCCGCGCCGCCACCTTGTGGAACTGCTCTGCGCCGACGAGAGCCTGCCCAAGCCGCTCTTTCTGCCCGAAGCCCTGTCCGTGAACGACTGGATAACGGACCTGCGCCACCAGTTGGACCCCAGCCCCCTGCGCACGGTGAATCTCCTTGACCGGGCGGGCCTGCTCTATGACGTGGTGGCCGAACTACGCCAAACCGAAGGCGGTCTGCTTGACGAACTGCCCGTGGAGCGCGAGCGCTTCTTCCCATGGGGCGCGCGCCTTGCCGAACTGCTGGAGGAGCTGTTCCGCCACTCCCGCACGCCGCGCAACCTGCTCCACCTCTCCACGGAAGTGCAGCCCATGGCCGCCGCCCTGCTGGAACATCTGGCCCGCATTCACGAGGCCTATGACGCCCGCCTGACCGAGCGCGGCTGGACCACGCCGGGGCGCGACGCCCGCTATGTGGCCGAGCGCGGCGAGGAGGCGGCGCGGCTCATGGACGGCAAAACCATCATCCTTGCGGGCTTCTACGCCACCACGGGCACCGAGGACGCGCTCTTCCGCGCCATGTGGGAGCACGCCGGGGCGGATGTGGTACTGCACACGGACCCGCAGCTAGCAACCTTTCCCGATCAAGCCCACTGGACGTGCAGCGAGCATCAGCGCTGGCTGGAGCGCTGGGGCGCCATCCCCGAATGCCGGGAATCCGCCGCGCCCATCGCGGAGCCGGAACTGTCCTTTGTGGAGGGCTTTGACCTGCACTCGCAGCTCAGCGCCCTTGAGGACACCCTCACCGGCGCAGAGCCGCGCGACACCGCCGTGGTCATTCCGGACACCGCCTCGCTGATGCCCGTGCTGCACCACCTGCCCGTCAAGGACGTGAACGTCTCCATGGGCTATCCGCTGTCGCACTCCAGCGTGCACCGCCTTGTGGAAATCATCCTGCGCCTGCAGGAGACCTCGCAAGGGCCGGGCCGCTACTACTGGCGCGAGGTTGTCGCGCTGCTGCGGCATCCCTACCTCAAAATGCTGGAACCGGGGGACACCGCGCCCATGCGCGGCATTCTGCGGCATTTTGAAAAATCCATCCGCTCGGGCGGCACCTTTTTAGATCCGCTGGACTGGACGCCGGAGCCGGACGCATGGCCCGAGGACGCGGACCAGCACTTCAAGGACGTGCAGCTTGCCTGCCTGCGCGACGTGCTCACCGCCTGCCTGACGCGTTTTGAACACGTGCGCGACCTTGCAGGCCTTGGCGACGCCCTGCTCGGCGTGGCCGCCGTGCTGGTGCCCGAGGATGGCGCAGGCCCATGGCACCGCTTCCCCATTGACGCGGAGTGCCTGTTCCGCCTTGTCAAAAGCACCATTCCGGACCTAACGGACTGCGCCATTAGTCATGACCCAACCTCGCGCAGTGTGTTGTTCTCCATCCTGCGCCAGCTCATCCGGCGCGAGCGCGTGCCCTTTGAAGCGGAACCGCTCACGGGCCTGCAGGTGCTGGGTATGCTGGAATCGCGCCTGCTGAAATTCTCCACCGTGCACATTGTGGATGCCACGGACGACAAGCTCCCCGGCGCGCCCGCCTACGACCCGCTGCTACCGGACCCGCTGCGGCGTGAACTGAACCTCCCGGACGGCCGTCACCGGAGCCTTGTCTCCGCGCACAACTTCCACCGCCTTATCGCCGGGGCAAAGAGCGTGCGCATCTACTACCAGAGCGGCTCCGACGGCGCAGGTCCCCTTGGCGGCAAAAGCGTGCGCAGCCGGTTCGTGGAGGAACTGCTGTGGCAGGAGGAAAAAAAGCGCGGCCACCGCATCGAAAGCGGCGCGCCGCCGCTGGAGACCGTCTCCTTCCCCGTGCGCGGCATCCCCACAGCGGAGCATGCCATTGAAAAGACCGCCACCATTCAGGACGCGCTGGAGCGCATGCTGGCGACCAAGTCCATCTCCGCCTCACGGCTGGACGCCTACCTGCGGTGCCCGGTGCGCTTCTTTTATCAGGTGCTCACGCCCCTGCGCCCTGTGGACGAGGTCAGCGAGGACGGCGACCCGGCGGAGCTTGGCACCCTTGTGCACGGCGTCCTCCAAAGCTTTTTGACGCCCTATGTGGGAACGCCAACGGACATCGGCGCGCTGTCTGCCAAAGAACTCATGGCCCTGTTCTCAGAGCAGCTCCATGCGTCGGCCTTTTTCTCGCAGATGCCGTGGGACATGCGCACCGCCCTGGAAAGCACCGGGCGCGAACGCCTGCGGCGCTTCCTTGCCGGGCAGGGCATGACCACCATCCTCAAGCTGGAGGACCGCTTTGAAACGCCGTTTGAGGTGGACGACACCTCCGTTCTCATCAACGGCGTCTTTGACCGCGTGGACGAGCGCGACGGCGACGTGCTCATCCTTGACTACAAGACCGGCGGCATGGGCGTGCCTGCCCACGGACTGTGGACGGATGACGACCTGTGGGACCGCGTGACCGCATGGGAGCCGGGAGACGACTCCCCCCTGCCACACCTTGCAGACCGCCTGCCCAGCATCCAGTTGCCGCTGTACTGCGCCATTTACGCCAAAACCACCGGCACCCTCCCCGCCAACGCCGCGTGGGTGGAACTGCGCTCCCAAGGCGCGGAGAACCCGCTCTTCAACGCCAAGAAGGCCGACGACGCCCTGCGCGAAGCCGTCATCACGGACCTGACGCCAGCGGCGGTGCGCTTTCTGCTGCGCCACCTCAGCGCGTGCGAACGCTTCGAGGCGCGGCCCGGACGGCACTGCGAGTGGTGCCCCTACGGCTTTGCCTGCCCCAAGGCATAACGGACCACACGCGCGCCCCGGCCCCACGGCTTGGGGCGCGTTTTTTATCAGCAAAAATATTCCCTTCACCCACGGCCCTTCCCGCAGATTTACCCAATTCCATCCCATCAACCCGTTGCCTCGACGCGACTTTTGGTCTATCTTCACACGTAGGGATACAAATCAAGCAAACCATGCGTGATGTGTAGCACCAAGCCGTATTTCGTATATCTCATCACACGCGTGAAAGACGGCCGCCCTCCACTGCCCCCACATCGGGGCCGTATGGGGACCGCAAGGGAGAACCAAAGCGTATGACGCTTTACAAGACCTACAGCGGTGAACACTTTCCAAAGGTCTACCTCGTCGTCCGCAAGGGGGACATGCCCGAAAAAATCGTCCCCTTTAACATCCTGTACCTCTTCGGGCCGCTGACGCTCTCCAAAGGCTCCATCAACGCCTCGCACCTGCCCTTTGCCAAAGGCGGCCAGCACCGCATAGAGCAAACCATTGAAGAGGACGGCTACTGCTTCTACAAGTGGCCGGGGAAAATCCTTGGCAGCACCCTTGGCGACGTACTGGAGCCGCTGGACGCTCCGCCGCCCCCACGCTCCTGCAACGCGTCCTAATTTCCCTCGCTCTCCCCCCAATGCAGACAAGGCCGCCCGGCACCATCCAGTGGATGGTGCCGGGCGGCCTTGTCTGTGGCGTACAGCGCTCCAGAGCACAAAGGGCGCGGACAACAGCCCGCGCCGTGGCACGGCGGCCACCACAGCCGCCATGCGGGCGCAGGGCGCGCACACAACGCGTCCAAATTCGTATTACTTTTTGCGCGCCAGAGGGTGCGCCTTGTCGTACGACTGCATGATCTTGGACATGGTCAAATGGGTATAGCGCTGGGTGGTGGTCAGGCGCGAGTGGCCCAGCAGTTCCTGCACGCTGCGCAGGTCGGCCCCGGCCTCCAAAAGGTGCGAGGCAAAGCTGTGCCGCAGCATATGCGGATGTACGTCCTCCGGCAGGCCCGCCAGCTTCGCCAGCCGCTCAAGGATGCGGTTGGCCTGCCGCCGCTGGAGCGCGCCGCCACGGTCGCCAAGAAACAGCGCCGTCTGCGTCAGGCTCTGCGTAAACTCATCCCGCACGGCCATATACTCATCCAGCCGCCGCGCCCCGGCCTCGGACAAGGGACACAGACGCTCCTTGGAGCCTTTGCCCAAAACGCGAACCACGCCGGAACCGGTGTCCACATCATCCACGGACAGCCCCAGCGCCTCGCTGATGCGCAGGCCCGAACCATACAACAATTCCGCGAGCGCCATATCGCGCAGGGAGCGCGGGTCGGCCCCGGTCTTGGCTTCCATCAGCGCAAGGG
This sequence comes from Desulfobaculum sp. SPO524, assembly GCF_044987625.1. Classification (NCBI taxonomy): domain Bacteria; kingdom Pseudomonadati; phylum Thermodesulfobacteriota; class Desulfovibrionia; order Desulfovibrionales; family Desulfovibrionaceae; genus Desulfobaculum; species Desulfobaculum sp. SPO524. The sequence continues at coordinate 74,500 of NZ_JBJDSB010000001.1, forward strand.
CTTGATCCACATTCAGCGCCTTGGGGTGATGCACCTCCTGCTTGGGGTTCTTCACGCCCGCAACAGGGTTGGACATCGCCATGCCATTCTTGGCCATATACTTAAAGAATGCCCGCAGGCTGGACAGCTTGCGCCCCACGGTCGTCTTCGCCAGCTTGCGGCGGTGCAGGTCCGCCATGAATGAGCGTACGTGCGTGCGGTCCACGCTGTCCGGGTCGGCAAGGCTGAGGCCCCGGCCGTCCAGAAAGCCCTCAAACTGCTCCAGGTCGCGGCCATAGGCGCTGACCGTGGCGGAGCTGTAGCCCTTTTCCACGGCAAGCCAGCCCAAAAAGGCCATGGCCGTATCCGGCAGAGAAAAATCGTCAAACGTATCCATGCTGTATGGTCCTTGTCTCCTTGCGCGGCGGCGCGCCGCTCACGCGGGGCGCATCACTCAAGGCTATATTCCATGCCCGGCCACTGGTGCACCAGCCCCTGCACCTCAAGGAGCAGAAGCACGCTGCTGGTCTGCGCCGCAGGCCAGCCCAAATCGCGCGAGAGGGTATCAATATGCACGCGGTCCTTGCCGCGCAGGGCGTCCACCACCAGCCGGGAATCGTCATCCAACCCGGAAAAGCAGTCTTCATCCTGCCCGTCCGTCACTGGGGCCGCGCCGCCCGCGGCAGCCGCAACACGGGTCCCAGCGCGGGGGACAACGGCGTCCGTGGCCGAACCAACAACCGGGACTGCGCCAGACGCACCGGACGCGCCAAAGGCATCAGCAAGCCGCCCCTGCTCCGGCTTTGGGCGCTCACGCGGGGTGACGGCCTTTTGGGGTCGCACGGCCGCTGCGCCGCCCTCCATCACCGCGCGAATCTGCGGAGCAAGGTCGCGCAGGATGTCCGAGGCGTGGCCCGCAGGGGTTGCGCCCTCGTCCAAAAGCCCCCGGCAGCCGTCAAAGGACGGCATATCGTCCGGTCCGGGCACGGCGTAGACCTCGCGCCCCTGTTCAAGGGCCATCCGCGCCGTAATGCGCGAGCCGCTGCGCCGCGCGGCCTCCACAACCACCACGCCAAGGGACAATCCGCTGACGATGCGGTTGCGGTAGGGAAAATTCTGCGCCACCGGGCCGGTGCCCGGTGCAAACTCGGAGACGAGAAGCCCGCGCTGCTCCAACAGGGCGCGCACATCGGCATTCTCCGGCGGGTAGGTGCGGTCCAGCCCGGTGCCGAGCACGGCAATGGACGAACCGGGACCATCCAGCCCGGCCAAATGCGCCTGCCTGTCTATGCCCCACGCCAGCCCGGAGACCACAGTCACGCCGGCGCCGGACAACTCCGCGCTGATGCGCCGCGCGTGCGAGATCCCCGTGCCGCTGCAACTGCGCGAGCCAACCACGGCAACACAAGCCCCGCGAAGCAAGTCCACGGCGCCGCAATAGTACAGCATAAGAGGTGGGTCGGGGAGCCTGCGGAGCAGGTCCGGAAAACGGGGGTCGTCGTAAAGCAGGACGGGTTGGCGGCATTTGCGGGCGGCCTCGTGCTCTTCGTCCACGGCGGCTTCCCACGCGCCGCGGACGTAGCTCTCCACCTGTCTGGCGGAGGCAAGGCCAAGCCCGCACCACTGGCGGACATCATCGGCGGCGTCACGGGCGCAGCCGTAGTGGTCAAAAAGGCGCTTCCATGTGCGCGGGCCAATGTGCAAGCAGTGGCGGAGAGACAGACAGGCCCGGTACTCGGCAAGACGCTCGGCGTTCATGGCGGCAACGGCTCCGGCTAGCGCAAGGCCCGGAGCTTCTTGCGGCCAAGGGCGGCGGGGTCCGTGGAGCCGTAATCGTCAAGCAGCACGTTCAGATAAAAACGGGCGTTGCCCTTGTCGCCAAGGGCGGCGTAGGCATACCCCAGCTTCAGGAGCGCTGCGGCGGCCTTTTCGTGCTTGGGATATAAGCGGTGCACATCCTTGAAGGCGACGACGGATTCAGGGTAGCGCTTTTCGTGGTAGTAGCTTTCGCCCAGCCAGTACCGGGCGTTGGGCTGGAGCGTACTTTTGGGATAGGTGGCGATAAAGCGCTGGAGTTCGGCGCGGCCTTCTTTGGTCTTGCCCGCCAGAACATGCTTGAGGCCCGCATCGTACAGCGCCTTGGCGCTCATGGCGGAGGCAGACGCTTTGGCGGGTGCGGCTTTGGCAACCTTTTTCGGTGCTTCCACCTTGACCGTACGCGCTCGCTTCTTACCCTTCACTTCCGGATAGGCGTCCCACTTCTTGTCGCTCTGCGGCGTTTCGGCGGCATCCGTGGTGACCGGGCCGGGTTCCGGCAGGTCCTGAGAGGTCAGCAGAGGCTGGTCCTTCTGCTGGGCAGGCGCGTCGTCACCGGGCTGGCTTTCCAGTTGGTTCAAACGCTTTTCAACGATGTCCAGCCGCTCCGCGTGGCTCAGCTGGGTGTTTTTGAACCCGAGGGCTTTTTCCTCAAGGTTTTGAAGCCGCCATTCTTCGCTCTTGCTCCATTGCTTGCCGGTCTGACAACCGCCAAGCAGAACAACGAGCGCCGCGGTAAGAAGTGTTGCCCGAACGCTAAGGGCCATTTCCGCCTCCTGTTGATGTGGTTCTCCGCATTGGTTGCGCATATTAAATAGGCGACAACGAAGGAAAACTCAAGGTGTCCCGGCGGAAAAGAAATGCCCACAGAACTTCGGCAACCTTGCCCTGAGGCGGTTTTTAGGGCAAGTAAAACCCGCCTGTACACAATATGAATCGTCCGTATCCCTATCGAAGGAGCCTCTTGCAATGACGTTTCCGGATTTCAATCCCCGGCTGCTGGGGGGGCATGCACTGCTGGCCATCCATTTTGCAGTGGTACTGACCGGTCTCGGCGCTTTTCCCCTTGCCGTCGTCAGTGAATACATCGCTGGCGCCAAAAAGAAAGTGTTTCTGAAAAAGTTTGCCCAGCAGGTCAGCCTGATGGGTGTGCTGTTCGTTTTCGCCGCGCTGCTTTCCGTGTTCGGCTCCATGGCCTACCTGCACTACACCGGTGCGCAGGACATCCGGCCGTGGCTCACCACACTGCGCCCCATCACCTCTGCCAACTTTGGCGCCCTTGGCGTCACGGCTCTCTTCGCCACCATTTACGCCTTTACGTGGAAAGGTTCGCGCAAGGCTCCGGGCCTGCACAAGCTGTGGGGCGTGCTCGCCAGCCTTGGCACACTGGCCACGCTGGCCTGCCCGCTCAGTACCGAGCTGATGTCCATGGCCAACCGCCCCCTGCCCGGCACCGTGCAGGAACTGAGCACCTTCCTGCTTTCCGGCATGGGCAGCCTGTTCTTTGCGCCGCTCTTTTTGCTGACGCTGACCCTTGCCGTGGCCTTTGCCGCCGCCTTCGGCCTGGTGTGGATGATTCTGCGCCGTGGCCGCGATGACTGGGGCCGCGACTACTACAGCTACGCCAGCCGCTACTGCGCGGGCTGGGCCGCTGCGGCCAGCGTTGCCGCTGCCGCCTGCACCGGGTGGCTGTTCTACACCATCCAGCCCACCGTCGCCGCCGCATCCCTCGGCGAAATGACGCGCTATTTCACCATGGGTGGCGCTGGCCTTGCCGTACTCGCCAGCCTGCTGTGGGCTGTGGTTCTTAAGGCCGCAACCCCCATGCGCCATAAGCCGACCATGGTTATCGCCGCCCTGTGTCTGCTTGTTGCCGCCATGGGCATGTTTGAAACATGGGCCATGACCCTGCTGGCCGCCACGCCGTAATACGCCTGCGCGGACCATTCGTACGCCAACAGAAAAACGCCGGAGTGCACTGCACTCCGGCGTTTTTGTATTGCGATATGGTCTACGGGGCTAAGGGACAGCAGCCGTCGCCCTCGTGGACATGCGGTAGATTTCGTGCGGGTCGAGGATAAGCACCACGGAACCGTCACCCATGATGGTGGCACCGGAGATGCCTTCCTTCTCCCCAAGGTAGTCGCCAAGGGGTTTAATGACGATTTCCTGCCGCTCCAGCAGGCTGTCCACAATGATGCCAAGGCGGCGGTTGCCATCCTGAATCACCACGATGGGCAACTGCTTGCGCGTATCCTCTTCGCCCCCTGAGTCGGAGTCGATTTCCAGAATCTCGGAGAGTTCCAGAATGCCAAGGACCTCGCCGCGCATGGTGACGGCCTTGCGGTTGTTGACCTCGGTGAGAAGGTCGGCATCCAGCTTGGTCGTCTCGGACACGGCTTCAAGGGGAATGGCGTAGACCTGACCGCCCACGGTAATCATCAGTGCGTCGATGATGGCAAGCGTCAGCGGCAGGGACAGGGTAAAGCGCGTGCCCTTGCCGACGTCGGTCTGCACGTTGATGGAGCCTTTGAGGTTTTTGATGTTCGTCTTTACGACGTCCATGCCGACACCTCGGCCCGAGATATCCGTAATCTTCTCCGCGCCGGAGAAGCCCGGAGCGAAAATCAGCTCAATGGCCTGCTGGTCGTCCAGCGCCTTGGCCTCTTCGGGCGAGATAACGCCCTTCTTGACGCCGACTTCGCGCATGCGCTGGGGGTCAATGCCCTTGCCGTCGTCCTCGACCTCAATATTCACGGAGTTGCCCGCGTGGTAGGCGCGCAGGTAGACCTTGCCGGTTTCGGGCTTGGAGGTTTCCTTGCGCTCCGCCGGGGATTCCAGACCGTGGTCCACGGAGTTTCGGATAAGGTGGACAAGCGGATCGCCGATTTCCTCGATGACGCTCTTGTCCAGTTCCGTCTCTTCGCCTTCCATGATGAGTTCCACATTCTTGCCGCTCTTGCGCGACAGGTCGCGGACAAGGCGGGGGAAGCGGGTGAACACGGTCTTCACGGGCACCATGCGCACTTTCATAATGGTGTCCTGCAGGTCATCAGAAATGCGGGCCATTGCGTAAGTGGTTTCCGTCAGATTCGATGCCACGTCCTGCAGGTCCACGCCTTCGCCGCTTTCGCCGCCCTCTTCCAAGTGGCGGGCCAGCATGGTGAACCGGTTGCGGTTGATGATCAACTCGCCAATGAGGTTCATCAGGTGGTCCAGCTTCTCGTGGTCCACGCGGATGGTGGAGGAGACCTTGGGCTTGTGCGCGTCCTTGGCGGCAGCTTTGGCCGCGGGCTTGGCGGCGGGCTTCTTAGGCTCCGGCGCGGGCGCGGGCTTGGCGTCAGCCTTTGGCTCGGGCTTGGGTTCCGGCTTCGGTTCCGGCTTTGCCTCGGCTTTCGGTTCCGGTTTCGGCTCAGGCTTGGGCTCAGGCTTGGGCTCAGGTTTCGGCTCTTCCTTAGGCTCCTCTTTGGGCGCCGCCGGTTCGGGCTGCGGCTCGGCCGCGGGAGCATGCTCCAGCTCCTCTTCGGCAGCGGCGGCCAGTTCCTCTTCGCCACCGCCCTTCAGGCGGGTCACGATACCCTGAATCTGGTCACTCAGGATGCCGCATTCCTGACGCAGGATGTCCAGCATCAGGGAAAAATCCATATCCGCCGTACGGGCCTGATCCACCAGTCCTGCGGTGCGGCCAGCATTGAGCTTGATGTCTTCAAAGCCCATGTATCCGGCGGAGTTCTGCACGGTGATGAGCGAGCGGTACAGCGCGTCCACAAAGCTGGACTGCGAGGGGTCCTTGCCCAGCTCCTCAAGGGAGAGGTTGATGGCGGCAATCTGCTGGTCCACCGTGGCGATGAAGATACCGGCGTCCTCTTCGTCCACCTCCAGCGAGGGCTGAGGCTCGGCGGCGGGCTTGGCGGCCTGCGCGGGGGCGGGTTCTTCGGCTGGTGCGGCCTCCTCCGCGGGAGCCTCCTGCGCTTTGGATTCCTCGTCGCCCTCTGTCTGGGGCAGAAGAATTTCGCCGGTCTTCTCGGCGTGCTGCAGGGCATGCACCAGCTTACGCGTGTCCAAGGATTCCGCCTCGGCGCTCTCGGAGTCCACATTGCCGATGAGGGTTTCAATGGCGTCGGCCACCATGAGCAACAGATCAACCAGCGGCTGCGAGACCTTCATCTCGCCGCGGCGCACAATGTTGAGCAGCGTCTCGGCCTCGTGCGTCAGGGAGTTGAGGTCCTTGAAGCCGACAATGCCGCTGTTGCCCTTGAGGTTATGGTAGTACCGGAAGATGTCGTTGACGGTCTCGTCGGGCGTTTCGTCCTTTTCCAGACCGAGCAAGGCTTCGTTGAGATTCTGGACGATCTCTCGGGCTTCTTCGAGGAAGTCCTCAAGGTGTTCCTTAGCCGCCACGGTGAGGGTGTACCTTTCTACCACGAAGGGTTCCAGCTCCTCCTCCGGCTCGGCGGCTGGCGGCGCGGGGGCGCCCGGCTCGGCGACCGCCGGGGTCTCATCGACCTCGGGCGCAGCGGGGGCGGCCGGAGCTTCACCACCCGCAAGCAGGGCGTCCAGCGTGTTCACCGTGTCGGTGATATCCACATCGCCTTCACCGCCCTCCGTCTCCAGATTATCAATCATGGTCCGTAAGAGGTCCGTGGAGCTCAGGATAACGTCCATAATCTCAGACGTGACCACCATCTTGCCTTTGCGCAGCTCGTCCATAACGTTTTCCGCGCGATGGGCGAGCATATTGATGGTGTTCAGCCCAAGAAAACCCGATGCCCCCTTGAGGGAATGCATGGGCCTGAAGATTTCGTTCAGGAGGTCCAGATTCTCGGGGTTGTTCTCAAGCTCAAGCAGATTTGGCTCAATCGTCTCTAGATGCTCTTTGGCCTCTATGATGAAATCTGCAAATATTTCAGGATCCATGAACTCCTGACTCATTGCCCTACCTCAAAAGTTCGGCGTTCCGGAGTGAGAAAGACCAACCGGACACCCGTTGGAAACAGTCCAGGCGCAAATCGGCCGATTACGCGCCAAGGAGCATTTTGACGTTCTTCACCATGGTATCGGGCTGTGCGGGCTTGACCATGTACAGGTTGGCCCCAAGGTTCAGGCCGGTTTGGATGTCCTTGTCCTGGCCTTCCGTGGAAAGCACGACGATGGGCACATCCCTGTAGGTATCCTGCTCGCGGACCGTCTTGATAAAGGTGAAGCCGTCCATGCGTGGCATGTTCACATCGGAGATGATGAGGTCCACATGCTCTGCGGAGTACAGCTTCTCAAGACCATCCAGCCCGTCTTCGGCGGTCGTCACCTTGAAGCCTTCCTTCTTCATGATGAAGGCAACCAGATTCCGCACAGTCTTTGAATCGTCCACAATAAGAATATGTTTAGACATTTTCTCTCCCTATCCCTTGAGAACCTTGTCCACGATGCGGTCAACCGAAAGGATGCCTACCAGCCTCGCGTCCTCAGCCTTGAGGAGCCCTGCCACGTATTCGACGTTGCCGCCGAGGTGGGTTTCCACTCCCCAGTCGATGCTGTCCTGCTCAACCCTGTACATCGTCTTCACCGATTCAATCAGAAGGCCCACCTGCAACCCCTTGCGTTTACAGACCACGATGAAACGGCAGTCTTCTTTCGCCACGGGGATGCCCATCAGCATGCCGGTCATGACCAGTGGCGTGACGCGGCCTCGCAGGTTCACGATGCCCGAGATAAATCCCGGAGCCGCCGGAAGCTTGGTCGGAGCGACATATTTGATGACCTCCTGCACGGTGTCGATGGGCACCGTAAACTCCTGCCCGCCAAGCGAGAAGGCAACCAGCTGGAGGGAAGGCTCGTTCTTGAGGCTTTCCATCAGGTCTGGTTCGTCTACGGATTCCTGCGCCGTCTGCCCGTCATCAGAACGCCGTGCAAAGCCCGGGGCCGCCTGCACCTGTGCAGGGTCCGGCAGGCTCTGTCCTACGGCGTCCGCGTTTTCCCCGTGCCCCATGTATTTCTTCAGAAAGGCCTGTTCGGCCTCCGTCAGATTCTCATCGGACTCCGGGAGAAAATTGCGTTCCAGAAAGTATTCCTCAGGCGTCTTCATTCGCTACGATCTCTTTTGCTAACAGGGAGTATTCGATGGCGCCGCGGGAGTTTTCATCTATCTCGTAGATAACCTTGCCCTTGGCGCTCGCCTCGCGAAAGTTGGTGTCCAGATTGATGACCGTTTCAAACATCTTGTCGCCGAGCTTCTTTCTCAGCAGATTCAGCACCCGTCTGCACGCCCCGGCCCTGCGGTCGAACATTGTCGGCAGAGCCCGAAACCGGATGGGGCGTGCCAGCACCCGGTTCAGCGTGCGTATTGTGTCAAAGAGCAGCCGCAGTCCATGCAGGGCCAGAAAGTCGGTCTGGATGGGGATAATCACCAGATCCGATGCCACCAAGGCGTTGACCAGAAGCACACCGACATGCGGTGGACAGTCCAAAACGATGTAGTCGTACTCGCCCTTCAACGGCTCCAGCGCATCCTTGAATATTGCCCCGCGCCCTGGGCGGGACTTCAGGTCCATCTCCAATTCGGAGAGGCGGATGCTTGCCGCGGCAAAATCAAACCCCGGTTTTTGCTCCTGGTGGATGATCTTTTTCCACAGCTCGGGGACGTCGTCCTTCTCGGCATAAAAGATGTCGAGAACGGTGTGGGTCAGGTCCTCCGGGTAGTGCGCCAGATGGATGGAGGCGCAGGCATGGGGGTCCAGGTCCATGACCACGGTCTTCTTCCCCAGCCTGTGCAGCGCGGCCCCGAGGCTCAGCGCTGTTGTCGTCTTCCCTACGCCACCCTTTTGGTTGGCGACGGCGAGCACCTTAATACCCAACGTTTTTCCCTCGTCGTGTACGCGCCCGTCCCGCATGGGGCGCATTGTGGCGTCAGCGCGGGACTTTTCTTCCGGGCCTGTCCCCTCTTACACTGCTCTTGAGATAAATCTCCTCAGTGCCTGCAGGTCGTCAAAGTCCACATCCAAAAAGCGAATGCCGTGCTTATAGCGCGTCAGCGGCATAATCTCCTCAATGCGGACAACCTCGGCAATGGCCTGCAGGTACTGGCCTGCGTCACTTTCAAAGACCTTGAAGTAACCGGAATGGAACTTGTTGAGGCTTGGGATAAAAATCTTCACCTGCAACTTGTCCCCGTCCTTGAACTTCTGCCCGCAGACGACGCTCATTCCACTTGCGCTGATGTCCGCGCAGCTGACTTCATGTTTCTTCTGCCGTGCCAAAGGAAAGCGAAACTCTCGCAGCTCCACACGAAAATTCTTGGGGAGTCGGACTTCCCTGCGTCTCTCGGTTGCATTCATCGCGACGGATTTCCTCCTGCATGCAAGTACCACGAGGCACGTTAACCCTTCTTATAGACAATGGCTCCGGTGTAGTGCATCGGCTTGAATGCACGGGTGATGTTATGCAGCGACTCGGAGTGTCCAATCAGCAGAAACCCTCCGGGCAGAAGATTGTCGTAGAATGAACTGATGACATTCTTCTTCATGGCATCATCAAAGTAGATGATGACGTTGCGGCAGAAGACGATGTGAGAGCGTTCCACACGCTTAAGCTGCATACGATCGCTGAGGTTGATTTGTCCAAAGGTGATGAGCTTTTTCAGCTCTGGCTTCACCTTGAATTTGCCGTCTTCCTCATCGAAGTACTTGGGAATAATTTCCTTCGGTGTCGTGCGAAGCGCATACTCCGTATACACGCCCCGGCGCGCCGACGCCAGCACCGCGTCCGAAAGGTCGTTGGCGGTGATGCGAATATCCCAAGAACTAATCTCACTGCGCAGGGTTTCATGCAGCTGGATGGCCATTGTGTAAGGCTCTTCGCCCGTGGAACATCCTGCAGACCAAATGCGCAGCTTTTTGGTGCCCTTCTTGCGCTGCTCATCAAGGATTTCCTTCAGCACATTTTCCTGAAAGACCTTGAGCTGCGGCGGATTGCGAAAAAAGCTCGTCTCGTTGGTGGTGACCACCTCAAAGAGCTTGCTCAGCTCCTGCCGTTTTTGCGCGTCGTACTGCAAGTAGTAATAGTACTCGCCAAAGGACTTGAGGTTCAGGTGCTTCAGCCGGTTCCGGAGTCGGTTTTCCAACAGATACTTGCGGTTATCTGCAATATAGATGCCGCACTTATCGTAGATGAAATCCCGGAGCTGTTTGAACTCCTCCGGAGAAATCGTGAACTCCTTCTTCAGGGAGATGGTCTTGGAGAAGAGAGAAGACATGTTAGCTACCCTCCCCGCCTTGTTCATCCTGAATTCGAGCGAGCGCGTCCTCGGCTGCCGCGGAAAGTTCGGGGTTCTCGGAATTGACGATTTCCAAAAGCGCGCGGAACGCGTTTTCGCCGCCAATGGAGCCAAGGGTCTCCACCACCTTAATCTGCACCAGCGGGGATTCGTCCTCCGCAAGGTCCATCAGGCGGGGAATGGCCTTCTTGGCGGCCTTTTGTCCCAGCGCCTCCACTGCGCGCACACGGACCCAGTCGTCAGCGTCATCAAGCGCGACAAGTAGCATGGGCACCACAGCGTCATCGTCACAGCCGCCCATAAGGTCCACAACGGCCAGCCGCACTTCGCGGTTTTCGTCGCTCAGACGATTCTCGATAACCGGGAGCCACGTCTGCAGGTCTGCACACATGTGGGAGAAGGCCTCAAGGGCCACCTTGCGGATGTCGGGGATTTCGTCCTCAAGGGCGAGCTTGATGTCATCGATATTGGCAGCAATATCCAGCTTGCCCATGGCGTAGACGGCCATAAGCCTGTGGATGGGTTCCGGACTGCGGAACAGCGTGTGGAAGCGCTCGTTCATCGCCTCGCCGCCCACGTTCACGCAGGCTTCCAGCGCGGCTTCCTTCACGTCGTCGTAGGGATGTTCGAGGAAGCCGAAGAGCACCTCTCCGGTGTCTTCGTCCTTGAGCACGGTGCCGAAGTAAGCCAGCGCGCCCTTGAGCACGGTGCCGTCGTTATGCTTCTGCAGCACATCAAGGAAGAAATCCTTCACCACCGCGCCGCAATTGGTGAGCGCGGTAATCAGGGCGCGCTGCACATCGCGCTCGCAGTCCCAGAAGACGTTGGTCATCAGTGAGCAGACCGCGTCGTCCTTGGTCCGGCCCAGCGCTTCCACAGCGACCAGCGCCCTGTGGGTGTCCTTGCCGTGCAGGCCGTCCCTCAGGGCCTCGGTCAGGCCGATATTGGCAAGGGCGTCCACGGCAATGCCAAGGCGCTCCGGCACACGCTCGGGGTCCATGTGCGAGGCGAGCTCCAGAACCTCTGCCGAGGCCTTTTCGCCGCCCACAAAGCCGAGGCCAAGGATGGCGGCGTCCTGGATGTCCTCTTCCTCATCATGGATGGCGATGAGCAGGTACTGCCGGAATTTTTCGCGCTCTTTCTGCGACAGCAGCTTGAGCGACTTGCCGCCGAGGATGTTGACGATGGCTTTGACGATTTTATTGCGCAGAGCGGTGGGAGAGGAGTCCATCTGCGCCAGTAGCATAGGCACGGCCTTGACGTTGGCCATCTCGCCGAGGGCCTCGACGATCATGGACGCAACAAGGTCGGAACTACGGCCCATGGCTTTGGCCAGTGCGCCGATGGAACTGTCTTCGCGCACCTTGGCCAGCGCCTCGATGACGGCGAACTGAATCCATTCCTCATCCTTGAGGGCCTGATTCAAATATTTGGCGCCATGCTTCAGCTGCAATTCACCAAGGCTGACCGCGGCCTGATACCGCACGTTCACCTCGGGGTCCTTCAGCAACATGTCGCCAAGCGGCGACACCGCCTGGGAACTGCCGCTGGAGCCGAGAATGTCGGACACAAATATCCGAATATCCGGGTCCTCGTCGTGCACCAGCTTGGTCAACGACGACATGGCCTCCCCCGCTATCTCGCGGAGGATGTCCATGGACAGGTTACGCACGGGAGCATCATCGGAACGCAAGAGAGGAATGACGGCCTCTGCCGTCTCTACGCCCCCCAGCTTACGCAGCGCCATGTCCGCGGCTTCCTGCAACCCCAAATTGTCCGACAGCAAAAGCTGGGCAAGGTCTGGAATGGCCTCTCGGCATTCCTTGTCTCCCGCGAGGAAAGCGGCTTCGCGCTTGTCCTCCACCTCGCCGGTTTGCAGGACTTTGGCTATCTCCTTGCAGTTCTCCATCATTCTCCCATCCTTGCATCATTCTCCCGGGTTGACGCCCGGGGCGGCATATGGGTCACTTGTAAAGATTGTCGATTATGGCACTGGCCATGTCGTCGATGTCCACAATCTCATCTGCCAGGCCCGCGTCGACTATCGCCTTGGGCATTCCATACACAACGCATGTTGCGTCACTCTGGGCCAAGGCCCGTCCGCCGCGCTGTTTCAGGACCTTCATACCTTCCATGCCATCATTGCCCATACCGGTCAAAATGACACCGAGTGCACGCCGTCCAACCCCTCCGGCTACCGACGCGAGCAATTCATTCGCAGACGGTTTATACAGCGCCTCGGCCGGCCTTTCGGACACGACCACATCGATGCGGCTCACCTTCTGTTCAATGCGCAGATGCTTGCCGCCGGGGGCGACGTACACCGTACGCGGGGCGAAGCGTTCACCATTTTCGGCCTCCTTCACACGCAGCGGGCAGACGCTGTCCAGCCGCTTGGCAAAAGGACCGGTAAACGCGGCAGGCATATGCTGAGCAATCAGTATGCCAGCGGGGAAATCCGCAGGCAGCTGCGACAGCACTTTTTGCACCGCAGGCGGGCCACCGGTGGATACGCCAATGGCGACAACGTCGCGCTTCAGACTGCCACCGATTTTGGGCTTCCTGGGGGCTGCGGGTGCGGCAGGAGTTGCCGCGGGGGACGCCGCCGGTGCGGCCTTGGCCCGGACAGGGGCCTTGGGCGCGCGGAACTTGCGGCGGCCAACAGTGAGCACCTTTTTCCGCAGGTCTTCCTCGATTTTGATGATATCCAAGGAAACCTTGGAAAGCTGCTTGGGAATAAAATCAACAGCCCCAAGCTCCATGGCTTTCAGGGTAGACTCGGCCCCTTCGGTTGTCAGAGAACTGACCATAAGCACAGGTCTGGGCATCTCCATCATAATATGCCGCAAAGCAGTCAATCCGTCCATACGGGGCATCTCGATATCGAGGGTCACCACGTCTGGCTGGTGTTTCCGCACCATCTCAAGCCCTTCTTCGCCATTGCGGGCAGTCGCCACAACACGAATATTGGGGTCTTTTTCGAGCATGGTCTGGATTGCTTTGCGCATGAAGGCGGAATCATCCACCACTACGACCGTCACCACGTCGGGAACTCCTTTTCAACAGCAGGCTATGACACGACGCCTCTGGCACAGAACGAGCGGGTACCAAGGCGAATCTTACCATGATTAGGACACCAATCACAGCAAAAATGGTTTAAGACAAGGGTGTAAAAGAAATACGAGGTGGAGACAACTCCAATTTCCGCCACAGAGGTGCCACACGACTCACTTTCTGCCCCCTTCCCCCTTTGCGGGGCAAAAAGTCTCGACGAAATTTTCAAAATAATCGTAAAAAGTACTTGCCAAACAGGGATAAAACACCTAATCACTCTCTCCGTCGACGGGATGTGGCTCAGTTTGGTAGAGCGCTGCGTTCGGGACGCAGAGACCGCGCGTTCAAATCGCGCCATCCCGACCAGAGAACATAGGGACGTAGAGGCAACTCTACGTCCCTTTTTCCTTTTGGTCAGACAGCCGGGGCCGACATCTTCGCCCCGTCATCCCAAAACGGCCCCGCAAGCCCGCTTCAGGGGTCCACCTGCATTATTCCTTAAGCCCAGCCTTCCCCTCTAAGGAGCCCCCCAGCATTCTAACGGAACTGTCTGCGAGGTATACAAGGGCTATTCTTTTTGTGCGTGTTCTTCCAAGGTTCTGATTGTCGCTCGCCGAAATGTTCGTTTGAATGCATCGGCGAATATATGGCTCATGTATTGGCTCCCTGGCTTATGAAAATGGCGCCCGTCTCCGTACAAAGAGCTGGGCGCACCAGGTGCCGTTTCAATATACTGTGAACGAGGCAGGCCTAAATATTCAAGGAGTGCCGACGCAGACTTGGCATGCTTAGCCAATTTTTTTGGGGGAGCATTATCTGGAATAGGCAAAACTGTGAGAAAGAATCGACTGAATCCATACTTTTGTATGACACTTTTAAGCTTGCCGAGTACCGCGATGTACTCAGGGGTCATATCGGGCACAAACCCACCTCGCAATTTCCAGGAGATGGGCTCTGATTCCTGACTCATATACTCCTCGAGCGACAGATTCATCCCACTGACAATCTGCGGAGATGGATAGTTCCCTGTCTCTGCAATTATGCGCTGAAAATGCGAATAGCCCCCAAATGCCTGGTTCATTGGGGCAGAGACAAAGGGAGTGTCCAAAAGTCTTTTGGCATACAATTGTATTGGAAGTAGACATCGACGGTAAAAAGGGCCCCCAGCAACCGACGCTTTCGCTTCACGCTGAAGAACCTGTGCTATTTTCCTCACCTTACCGTACGGACGCCACTCAGGAAGTCGATAGAACTGCGTTGGGCTTATTGCGATGACGGCATAGGAGTCCGGGTTATAGGTGAAAAAGACATCAACAAGCTCTGCATACCCCTCAGGACCACAGTACCCCGTCGTAGAGAACGATTCTATTGAGAATCCTGTTTCTGTTGCAATTTGCTGTGCAACAAGAGAGTTACTTGCAATACTGTCTCCGAATATCCCTATGTCCGCCCGTATTCCATGCACCCTCATCCACTGCGTATAGGCTATCACAGTACTTGTTTCTTTTTTTATATTATTCAAGACTATTTCATTTTGATCAACATACTGTCCCACATACAGACCAATCGCAAAAAGAATTGTCACAAACAAAGCAACGGATGATAGGTATGCCATCAAGTTTACCTTTGTATTCTTCATTCCGCCAACATGCTCCGTTGCAATCGCTGCTTGCTAGAAATTATAATATATAAAGGCCTGACCAAATTCTTTTTCATACAAGGCAAAACATAGCGTCACCATGATAGCTGTTATTGCAGCCCGGCGTATCGACTGGAACACAAAAAGGCCATCATATTCAATTATTCTCTTTTGAATTAGTTCGACAACCGCTATGACAAACAGAAAAAGTACTGCAACTTTTAACATCATTGTATGCCCAGTAAGCCACGACATATTCGAAAACGAATTGAAACAGTTCATCAATTGCTCAAGTGACCGCACCCTGAACAAAAACCATCCGAATTGAACAGCCAGAGTTGTTAACACCCATCCTAACCAATCCCCTGTGCGAAAAATATTAAGCTTCTTTATTGATCTCATTATATGAACAATGGCCACAAGGAATCCATTATACACACCCCAGACAACAAAATTCCAACCAGCACCGTGCCAGAGCCCACATAGCGTAAATGTTGCAATAATATTAACAACTGCACGCCCAGCCCCCTCCCTGCTACCACCAAGAGGAATATACAGATAATCACGAAGCCATAAACTTAAGCTTATATGCCAACGTCTCCAAAAATCGACTATAGAAGTTGCGGCATAAGGAGCGTTAAAATTCCATACTAGGTCGATACCAAAGAGCTTTGCCGATCCTTTTGCAATAAGGCTGTACGCCCAGAAATCACAATAAATTTGAATAGAAAAAAGCACTGTCGCAAGAACGGTTGTCCACCCCGTATACAGCTTATGGTTGAACGCAGCATCCACGATAATTCCGCAATAATCGGCAATGCAAATCTTCAAAAAGTAACCGATTGTTAATATATATAAACCGCTTTGTATATTCTGCGCGAGCACATTCCTCCTCACACTAATTTGAGGAAAAATGTTATTCGCCCTCTCTATTGGACCCGCTACAAGTTGCGGAAAGAAAGAAATATACAGCGCATAGTCAACAAAGCCACGATAACTACACTTTCCGCGCAATACATCAACTATGTAAGAAATCGCTTGAAACGTAAAAAATGATATCCCAACTGGTAAAACAATCTCACTTGAGACGCCCGTTTTTTTCAAATCTAGAATCAAATTTATATTTTCAAGAAAAAACGATGCATACTTAAAGTATGCGAGATTCATAACAAGGACACCTATCCCAATCCACGCAATACTATATTTAAACCTTGTATAAGTCCGTATTAAGCACGAACACAAATACGACGAAACAAAAGTAAACACTAAAACTGGCAAAAAGTGTATATTTATAAAGGAATAGAAAAACAAACTTGCGCACAGAAGGACAACATTTTGCACGCGTGCCGACCTTGCAAGAGCGTGCAAAGTGAAAGTTACAAGCAATAGGATGGCGTAGACTTGTGTTGTAAACAATACAACTCCCCTCAATATATACTTATCAATATCCACATGGCTTGCTTCATTTTTCCTCTCTCAATCGTAACTCCATCGCTCTATACATCAGTATACTCACGCGACTTTTCACAACAAAAATACACCACCACACTATTTTAATCTCGAATTCCCTCTCTATTGTCAATCCTTCATATACCGAAAAACATTCTTTGCCTTCTTCACCGCACGCTCTATGGATAACAGCTCAACTCTCTTCAATCTCCTACAACGCTCCCCCAGTGTCAGTTGAACACCAAACACGGATGCCTCGACGACATCGACAAAAAAAGATACACAATCTTTTCAGGCTGTTAACATCAAGGAGTTCCTGCATGGGTGCCCCACCTCCCCTTTCGGATCAGGTTACTTGGACTCGCGTTGCGCTTGCTTTGGGCGCGGTGGTCTATTTTGGCGCGTGTTACGGGGCGCTCTTTGTTCCTGTGCTGCGGCGCTATTTTCTCTATGTCACCCCAGGCCTCACATTATGCTTTCTGCTTCTGACGGTCTTCCTGCGCCAGGCAAACGCCCGAAAAGCCGGTGAACTTGCCAAGCGATACGACGAAATAGGGGGAGCGGAGCACAGTGAGAACGACGCCCTTCCTGCGTGGCTTCATCCGCAGCAGGACGCCTTTCTCGCCTTTTCCGTCGGGGCAACCACCGCGTTGTTCTTTTCCATCGATATCGAAGTCATGCTTATCACAATGCGCGACGGGCACATGGTGGCCCCCTTTGATAGCCTCCCGGATTTTTCACTTCTTCTCTACTTCCTCCCGCTGTTCGCCTTCATATCCAAGGCAACACCGCCCCTTCTCGCGCCCTGCGCGCGCCGCTTACGCAGCAGAGGATTTCGTCTTGGCCGAGCCATCATCGTTGCGTCCATTGCCGCTCAGGGTATGACAGCCATTTTTTCGGCGTATTTGCCTACGTTTTCAATCATGGTCAGCATCAGCGGGGCGACGTGCGTGGCCTTGTGCGGTGTGCTTTTCCTCAGCGCCCGGTGGAGTCGCGCCGCTTCCATTCCAACGCAAGTCGCTCCCGGAACCCCCATAATCACCGTCCTCGGCACCGAAATGGACCTCCACCGCACCCGCACCCTGTGCATTGCGGGCATCGCCTTCAGCCTCCTCCACATCGGCCTTGCGTCCCTCTCCCTCATCCACGGCACAAGCTTCAGCCCCCTCATTGGCACCACAGTATGCATCTTGGGACTCAGCGGCATCGTCCTGCACAACAACGCTCATCCTGTGTCGGTCTATGCCAGCGCAAAACTTCTGCCAAATAGTCACCGCCACAGGGGGCCAGCCCAACAGGAGAATCGCGAAGAAGCCCCGGTATAGGCTAAAATTCCCCTTGCCAAAGCTGGCAGGTGTCTTATGTAGAAAGCGGGGGAGGGAAACGCTGATGCAGCGCTCGCGCCGAGTCAGGACAGCTTCCCTCCCAGTTCACCAGCACAGCCCCCACACTGCACCAACCCGTTCCTTCTCCCGTATTTCCTCCGGCTCCTTACCCTCTGGCCGCCTCTTTCATACGCCACGGCGCGACTCGCTTTCGCCAGTGTTCCGAAGCCCGCGATCCGCCACCTCTCCCGCGGCTGGATGCTCCCGGGCGGAGCACCCCGGAACGACATCGCGCAGGAGCCTCACGCGCCGCCCTCCCCCCTTTTTTGCAACGCAAAGCCCCCGCCTGCATGACAGACGGGGGCTTTGCGTTTCGGGGCAATATGGCTGGGGCTAGACGATATACCCCTGCACGGCAAGGTAGCGCAGCACCTCGTGCGCTGCTTCCTTGGGCGTGCGTTCGGTGGTGTCTATTGCAAGGTCGGGCTTCACCGGCGGCTCGTAGGGCGCATCAATACCCGTCACCCCGGCAATACGCCCGGCCCGCGCTTTGGCGTACAGTCCTTTGCGGTCGCGCTGCTCGCACACGGCCAACGGCGTGGACATATAGACCTCCACAAAACCGCCGTACTGCCGCACCAAACGCCGCGCCGCCTGCCGCGACTCCTCATAGGGCGCGATGGGCGCGCATAGGGCGATGCCACGGTTTTTGGTGATTTCACTCGCCACGTAGCCAATGCGGGTCACGTTCAGGTTGCGGTGCTCGCGGGAAAACGTCAGTTCGCTGGACAAATTGCGGCGGACGATGTCGCCATCAAGCAGCGTGACCGGGCGGCCATTCATTTCCAGGAATTTATGCAGCAGCACCTTGGCAAGGGTGGATTTGCCCGCGCCGGACAGCCCGGTGATGAAAATCGTAAAGCCCTGCTTGTGTCGAGGCGGGTGGGCCTTGCGCAGTTCCTCCACCACCTCGGGAAACAGGAACCACTCCGGAATTTCCAGCCCGTGTTCAAGCCGCCGCCACAACTCGCGCGAGGAAATTTCCCTCACGCGCATGTCCTCGGTGACGGCGTCCAGCGGCACGTATTCTCCCCTGCCCTCCACGAAGCACCGGGGGCGCTCTGCAAGGGGCGTCACTCCCGCCTCCTCGGCGTAGCGCTGCACAAGCTCCATCGCAGCGTCGTCCCCACCACGTTGAGGGCGCAGGCCGCCCTCCGCACAGGCGTCATCCTGCCCCTGCTCCTGCCCCTGCAACAGCACGTGCGTACAGCCATAGTTGCCGCGAATCTGCGCCTGCCACAGAGCCTCGCGCGGGCCCGCGCCGCGCCCGGCATACGGGAGCAACGCCAAGGCCGCCATATTTCGCGGAAAGCGCTCCAAGAATTTTCGGTAACTGCGGATAAGCGGGAAGATCTCGGCGCGTCGGTCCCGGCCGGGACTGACATCGAGCATAATGAAAATATTGGCTTCGGCCTCGCGGGCCGCGGCGAGCATCATGTCATGGTGGGCGCAATGCGGCCATGACGCCATCTGAAAGCCCACCACGCGCCGCCACCCACGCTGGGCAAAGGCGCGGTGCACATCGGCGGGAGAAAGTCGCAGTTCGGGGAAATCGTAATGCTGGGGCAGGTGCAGTCCTTCCACACGCCCGCCCACATACCACTCGCCTACCTCGTTATACAGGCGGCGAACCCCGTCATGGGCGGCGGGGTCATCCGTGCCGTACAGCGCGCGGGCTTCGCGGGCCTTGTCCGGCTTCCACACGTCCTGCACGTGCAACACCGCCAGCATAAACCCCTCGCTGTCACGTAGGGCCAGCGGCAAACCGGGCCGCAGCGATTGCGCGACGGCTTCCGGTACATCAAGGCACACCGGCATGGCCCAAAGCGCCCCATCGGCCAAACGCATATCGTCCAGCACCCGCTCATAGTCCTCCCGCCCGAGGTAACCCTCCAGCGGATAGAACGCCCTCGTGAGCAAAAGCTCCAAATCGCACAGCTGACGCCGCCCCAAGTCGACCGAGGCAAACCCCACGGCTTCGCGCCGCAGGACGTCAATGCGCCTTGGGTGCACAAGCAGACTCTCGGAATACGGCGTCATGGGCGGTGCGGGATGCATACCTCCTCCCTTGGGCGCGGGACAATCAGCGGAACACGGACGCGGCCCCCTCTGCACGAATACGTACGTCGCCCTCCAGGGCAACATCGGCGGCAAACGTCACGTCGCCGCACACATCCAGCGATGAGCAATCCATCAGCGACGGAACCCCTTCCGGGAACCGGCACAGAAAATCATCAATGCATTTGTAGTAGTCACCGTCCAAAGACACCTGCGGCAAGTCCTCGGCACGCTCCTCACGCGGGACAAGGGCGTAGTCGTCGCGCAATTCGTAGCAATCGGACATAACGGTCATCAGGTCGGCGGTGGTCTTAACGGGGGAGAAGCGGCGGCGGGGCACCTCCACGGCGGCGGCATCGGCAAAGCACGATATGGCCGCGCCCATGGCGGTCTCCAGCTGAATGACGCGCGGCGAAGAGGCATCGCGTGGGTCAAGGGTCTTCTCGTTGCGGATAAGAGACAGCGGCACCATCCCCTCTTCCAGAATCACCTGCCGCACGGCGGCAAGGTCCAGCCAGATGGAGTTGGTGTTGAAATAGCTGTGCCGGCTTACATCCTGAAATGCCTGACGGTCGGCCTCCGGGCACTGGGCAATCTCGCGCAGGGCCAAACGGCCATCCTTTAAGCGCGCCAAATGTCCGCCCTTGCGGTCCGTCTCCTGCCTGCGGGCCACTTCCATCACGAAAGGCAGGCCTTCCTTGACCATATAGCCAAGCAGAGACGGATCAAACAGCGCGCCAAGGTTATCCACATTGGAAACAAAGGCGTACCGGATGCCGGAATCCAAAAGCTGGGGCAAAATGTGCGAGGTAATAAGCGCTGTATAAATATCGCCGTGCCCCGGCGGATTCCACTCAAGGGAGCGGTTCTCCGGACAATCGGCAGGTTCCAGCGTGTCCGCCAGCACCTTGGGGAATTTGTTCTGCACAAAGGTCAGCGGAATGCCGCAACTGCCGTTGGTGCAATCGCGCGTGGCAGTGAGGGTATCCTGATGGGTCCGGAAGCTATCCATGAACAGCAGCGGCACCGGCACATTATAGCGGGTGCGCAGGGCGTCCACCTGCGCCAACGTGAGTTGCAAAAAGGACATCCCATCGCGCACGGGGATAAGCGACTTAGCCTTCTCCAGCCCCATGCTGGTCCCAAGGCCGCCATTCAGCTTGATGATGGCCACCTTGCCCAGATGGTCCATCCCGTGCCGGGTATACCCATCCAGACTGCCATAGCGCGCCAGTTCGTCACCAGCCAGTGGCGTAATGTCCGACTCAGCCAGTGAACCGGGGTCGCCGTCCAAAAGCCGCGCGTACAGCGACTTGAAAACATTGAGGACCATGGGGTGCTGCCCCGCCTCTTCCATCCGCTCCGCAAAGGGGCGGAACCTGCTATGCAAATCGTTGCCCGAATAAGCGAGCAAATCCCGTAAAGCGTTCATGCCGTCTCCCTGTCCGGTTGCCGGGGTCCGCGCCCGGAGCGACCAGACATTCCGTCCGGGTTTTCTCCATCCCGCGGCGGTACTGCCGCGCTGTGCCCCGCGTTCGGGGCGGCCTGCCAGCGCCTTGACCTCGCCACAAAATCCCTGCCATTTCGGCAGAATAGCGGCATACTTCGCCGCCTTGCGTAGGACAAAGGCATCACATCTTACCGCACTCTGCTGGCTTGCGCCACACCGGCCGTATTTTTCCTGTGGGCCCCTGTCACCCGGACGAAAGTGCCCACATGAGCGTACGGATGCACTGAATGTACCCGGACGCGACAAAAGCCCCCGCGCCCACCGCGTTTGGGGCGCAGAACCGATGTGTTTCGCAAAGGATTTGGGGAATATAGAAAAAACGGAAAAAACGCAAAAAAAAACGCGCCGCAAACTCTGCGGCGCGTTGAAGCGTCAGTGGATGTTGCTGGTGAACATCATATTGGCATAGAGGCTTTTATAAAAATCGTTCACCCGTTCGGCCAGCTCCATACGGGCGGCCTCGGCCTCGTCCTCGGTCTCGAAGAAGGAAGCCAAGTCGCGGGCGACACCGTCTCCGCTGTCACCAACGGGCTGATCCAGGTGCACTCGGAAGTAATACTGTTCCTTCTCGTAGGGACGCGCCGGGTCGGGAAAGGTCTTCTCCACCCAGCCTATGGCCTTAATATGGGCGATGGGAACAAGAAACCCCTCTATAAACACTAAGTAGTCGAATTCAGGATATTCATCCAGCTCTGAATGCATGGCTCATACTCCAATCTTTTTTCAGGGGATTCCCTGCCGCTCTTCCGGCCGGGTGGCGACACTGCGGCCAGAACCGAACGGTCTATACGCATTCCGCCCGAAGGGCAACACCCCTGCGGCCCAAAGGCCCTCCTGCCCCGCCTAGACGAGGCAGTGCGTCAGCCCCAAGACGCCAAGCACCAACGCAGCGCACGCCAGCCCCGAGAGCAGCACCAGCCGCATCAGGCGCTCCGTGGCCTCGGTATCCCAGTCCAAGCGCTTAGGGCCAAGCTGGGGCTTATGCTTGAGCTGACCAAAATAGATGGCCGGGCCGCCCATGGACGCCCCTATAAGCCACGCCGCAGCGGCCATAGGCCACCCCGCATTGGGGCTGGAGCTTTTCCCGGCGTCTGCGGCAATGCGCGCCCACACGCCTTTGGTCCGCGCGCCCATGCACCACGCAACCAGTACCATCACCACGGCTGTCAGCCGCGCAGGCGCCCATGCCAAAACATCGTCAAGACGCGCCGCCGCCCAGCCAAACTGGCGATAGCGCGGCGTCATATACCCCCACATGGAGTCCAGCGTGCTCACGGCCTTGTACACCCACAGCGCCACAGGACCGCCAAGGGCCAAATAGAAAAACGGCGCAACAAAGCCGTCGTTGAGATTTTCGCTCAGGGTCTCGGCAAGGCCGGAGCGCACTTCCGCCTCGCTCAGGTGGGCGGTGTCACGGCTGACCAGCATGGACAGCGCCTTTCGCGCGCCGTCCAGGTCGCCGCCGTCCATCAGTCGCGCAACGCTGCGCGCCTCGCGCAGGAGCTGCCCAAGGGCCAGCCCTGCATACGCAAGGTACAGCCCCACCGCCATGCCGATGACGGGCAGATGAATCAGTCCCCACACCGCGGCGCCACTGCCCCCTGCAAGGATGCATACGCCAAGCACGCCCTTCAGGCGCATGGCGCCGGTGGTGCGGCGTGCGGCCTCCTCCAGGCGGGCCGCAACCCAGCCAAGCAGGCACACCGGATGCGGCAGACGGTGCGGGTCGCCAATCAGCACATCCGCAAGAACGGCAACCACGGGCAGAAAGAGAGCCACAAGGAAATCCTGATGTACGATCATATCATCCCACCGTATGCAAACTCGTCAGTTATGTAATGATGCGCTGCCCACGCCTGGCGGAGACGTCCATGCGACGTGCCGCCCGCCGCTCCGGTTATAAAGTCGTCACAAAGCCTTGACGGTTCTCACCGCCTGCGTGGTATGCTGGCGTGGTGTGCTCAAACCTGTATTCAGGAGCAGTCGGTCATGAAAGGTGGCATCTGGCGCGCAGCGCGCTGTCTTGCGGCCCTTGCCGTCGTCGCCTGTTTGGCGGCGTCCCCGGCTTTGGCCAAAAAATCATACATTGCCTTTGGCGGCGGCCCTGTCGGCGGCACGTTCAACTACTTTGCCAACGCCATGGCCAACCACATTTCGCAGACCTATGACGATCTGGAAATCACGCCGGAAGGGTCCGGCGGTTCGGCGTCCAACCTCAAGCGCCTGCACAAGGGGCACATTGAATTCGGCATCGTCTACTCCGGCGACGCGTACCTTGGCCGACACGGACGGCTGCCGCAGGATACCACCCGCTACGACAACGCCCGCGCTGTGGCCTACCTTTACGGCGCGCCCGCGCACCTTGTGGTGCGCAAGGACAGCGGCATAACCGCCGCCACGGACCTTGTGGGCAAACGCGTCGGCATCGGCAACGCCGGGTCCGGCGCCGCAGCCGCCGCGGAGCGCTTTTTCCGTCACATCGGCATCTGGGACAAAATTAAGCGCCTTAATATGGGCTATTCCGCCGCCGCTACGGCCTTCAGCGCGAAAAAAATCGACGCCTTTTGGGTGCTGGCCGGCGAGCCAAACGCCTCCGTCATCGAGGCATCGGCCCGCAGCCCCATCGCCCTTGTGGACTTGCACAAAACCGCAGTTGCCACAGGATTTTACGACGTCTACCCGTTTTACACCCCTATTCAAATCCCCGGCGGCACCTACAGAAATCTTGATTCGCCGGTGAAGAGCTTTCAGGATGCGGCCTACTGGTGCGCCAATGCCCGCGTCTCCAACCACATCGTCCACCGCGCGCTGTCCAGCATCTTTTCCGCAGCGGGGCTGCGTTATATGACGTCCGTCAACCAAACTGCCAAAGCCATGAACATCGTGGACGGCCTCAAAGGCCTCTCCATCCCCATCCATCCCGGCGCCGCGCGCTTCTGGGAAGAACAGGGACTGAACATCCCCACGCCGCCCTAACCCGCACCGCCCGGCCCAATTGGACCAAACGCCTCCGCATCAAGACAGATGTGGAGGCGTCTTCATTGGCGCGGCATACCGCCGCGCGGCGTTATCCAACAGGAAGAGTCTGCGTCTGGCGCATCGCCTCATACAAGACGATGCCCGCCGATGTGGACAAATTCAGGCTACGCACCTTGCCCCGCCGGATAGGAAGGGTGATGCACTGCCCTATGTCGTCAATAACCTCCACGGGCAGCCCCCGCGTCTCCGGGCCAAGGACGAGCATGTCCGCCGCGGTGTACGAAAAGCGGTCGTAGCGCTCGCCCTGCTTGGAGCTGGTGCACACCAGCCGCTTGCCCTCCGCCGCCGCAAGCAGCGACGACCAGTCCGGGTGGACGGTCACATCCACGTGCGGCCAGTAGTCCAGCCCGGCACGCTTGAGGTAACGGTCCTCCAGGCTGAAACCCAGCGGCTCCACAAGGTGCAGGCGTGTTCCGGTGGCGGCGCACAGCCGCGCGATGTTGCCTGTATTAGGCGGTATTTCCGGTTCGTAAAGAACAATTTCCATGCAATGTCACCCCTCGCCGAATACGGCTGTATGCCGTGTACTGGCATTTCCGCCCCGGCGCAAGCCTTCATATGTCGCCCGGATGACAGATGCAGGACACTCAAAAAGGGGCATGTCGCAGACCTTTGCAGGGTCATGGCGCTGCCGGAGCAGGTGCAGGTGCGCGCACCTCGCCCACCCCGCGCCGTCGCGGTACACGGTCAGCCGAAACCCCATATTTTCATAAAAGGCATTGCGAAGCGGGGTATCCTGCCGCGCAATAAGATTCAGCGAGCGCACATGAGCATCGCCGCATCCATGGGCAACGCCAAAGCACACCAAGCGGCACAGCAAATAGGTCCCAAGCCCCTTGCCCCGCAAACACGGCGGCAACAAAAACTCCCGCCCAAAACACGCCTTGTCCCGGTGCACTGCCAGCTCAAAGCCCTTGGCCCGCACCCGCTGCACACAAACGCGGCCACCAGCCACCCCGCACAGCACCAACGGCGTCACCGCCACACGGCATCCATCCTCCGTTGGCCCGCCGCTGGTCCGCATAAACAACCACTCCCGAACAGAGCCGTCATCACAGACGAACCCCGCCACATGCACCCCGGCATTCTCCAGCCATTTCGAACGCATGCGCGCCTCCTTGTCGGCAGTAAGCATTACCCACCACAGCGACAAGCGCAACGCAAACACAAAGAAAGATCCTCCCCAGCCTCCCTCTCCAATTCTAAAGTGGGGGGGGCAACTCAACGCCTAACAACATCCCCAAGCCCCCGCTTCACGAAACAATGCGGTAAGCGCCCGAGTAGGAAAAGTGGCCCAGCCCTGCTATGACGCGCACACGGAAAAGGGGCCGGATACATTCATCCCGCCCCTTGAGCCCGGGATCCGGGCCGAGACAATTCTTGACAGCGTATAATCACAGAAAACGGAAGTCCATTTACCCCGCGACGCTGACAGGCTCTGTGCTTGGCTCCCGAAAAGCCCAAAACGTATTGCGGACGCGATGTGCAAGAAGCAAACTGACTATAAAGAGCGTAATGGTCAGCGCCAGCCACCAGCCACGTATGCCAAGCACATCAGCGGAAAGGCCCAAGCCCCATGGCAGTGGCATTCCCGACAGCACGTATCCGACAGGAATGCAGACCAGCCAATACACGACAGCGGTAAGCATGAAAGGAATTTTGGTATCCCCCACCCCTCGCAGTATACCATTAAGGCACACCTGAATGGAGTCCGCTAATTGGAAAAACGCACCAAAACGCAAGGCCGAAGCAGCCAACAGCACAACAGCCATATCCGTTGAGAACATTCGCGCAAGTGGCAATGACGCAACAAGCATAAGCACGGTAAACGCCCCGCCTATAAGCACGCTCAGAGTCATAATCCCCTTAATAGCTGTACGCGCCTGTTCATGATGACTTTCGCCCCACAGATTTCCAACCCGGATGGATGAAGCCATAGAAAGAGCCGCTGGTGTAGCAAAAAACAACATCATGCAACTAAAAGCCACCTGATGTGCTGCGACGGCTGTCACCGTCGTCGTACTAATAAAGATAGTAATGACAGACGCCACGAGATATTCAGACGTTATGCCAAAAGCGATAGGAAGGCCCAGGGTAAAAAACTGTTTGATAATCTTGAAGTTTATCCGCTGGAAATGGCGCATAAACCGGACTTCAACAAAATTCTTCGACAGCGCAATATACCCTGTGAGCAACACAAAAAGTATTACCATAGATATAGCTGTGGCGAGGCCGCACCCCTGTATGCCAAGGGCAGGCGCACCAAGTTTGCCAAACATCAACGCATAGTTCAGCACAGCATTACAAAATACGATGATCACAGCCATAACCGTGACAGGGAACACAACATTTTGCCCCTCACAGAAAAATCGCAGGCTCACGGCCATCGCACCCAGCGGAAAGCCCCAAGCTACAGCCCAAATGTACGCTCGGGAGGCCTGCATAAGCGACGCATCTGCGCCATACCACGTGGCATATTGAGAAAGCCCGATAATAATGCATGAAGCCACGACCCCCAGGATGCCGCCCATCCAAAGTCCCTGGTGTCCCAAATCGACAGCGCCTTGCTTATCGCCCGCTCCATGACGCTGAGCCACAAGAATGAGCACACTGATAAGCAGACCAATCACAAACATGTAGACAGGCATCCAGATCGCCACGCCCACAGCCACGCCTCCAAGGTCGGTTGTTCCTAGGCGTGCGGCCATTGCCGTGTCGATAATTCCGTTGGCAATTTGCGCATATTGTGAAATCAACAACGGCCCAAATATCTTAAAAATATCAGGAGCTTCCTGCCGCAAAGCTTTCAAGTAAGACATCACATTCTCCAGCAAAAAGTTAAACGGCCATCGGAGGTCCGAAGATCTGAAGAAACGTATCTGTCTTTACAGCCGAATACTGCTCCATTTGGCAGGAAATATGTACAAAAGGGGCCGCCAAAGCCGCACGGACTACCACGCGGAAGGAATCAGCCCCGCTACAGACAAAGCGGCGTATGCGCCGCTCCCCCAATAAAGAAGGAGAATTATGACCTGAACGGGCCGGCAGGCATACCAACCGCACTGCCATGCCAAACGCTTTGGATTCGTCTTGCGGGCTCGGTTCAACATAAACACAGGCAATGTTGCGATTAACACACCTCCAAATGTCCCGGCAAAGTAGAGGGCATCAACAAAACCAGCAGCATTCGTATATGCAATGAAAAAAGGAGGGAGACACACCAAGCCGAGAACCGCAACGCGCTTGATGGGAACTGTGTCATTTCCAATTTTGAAGTGGTCAAAAATATTGCTTAAAAAACTGCCGCCAAGACCTAAATACGACGACAGCATTGCCAACAATGCAAAAACGTTGGCGGTATAATATGCCCATGGACCAAGTGTACTTCCCCAAGTGATGGTTGCCACCTGACTCAAATTCTTTACCCCCACCAAACTGATCGCAGCCGCCGGTACCACGGCCAGCACAATAAACGTACTTGCAATTCCGATAATAATAGCCGGCGCAAGCCGGCAGGGCGTTTCCTTGTTGCCACGGGCAATTTCAGGAACCATATACTGTGCGGAGAAGCAAAAGACCGCGATATTAAAAATCGGGAGCATATTCGGCCAGTTGGCGTCCCACAAGTTGTGTACGGTTGCATCGTCATGGACAACAGTCGCTACAATTAAAACGGCAATAAGCACGACCATATAGCCGCTCACCATGGTCATGCCCTTGCCGACAGCCTTAAGCCCCAAATACAAAATGGTCACGGCGGGTATAAAAAAAAGCAGACTCCCCAGTGGCCCCGTAAGGCCTACGGAACCGAAAAATGTCTTCATAATTTCACCGCTGCCAGCCATATATGCCGTCAGCGCGCCATAACTGTTGGCCGCCCCCCCCGCAAAGAGCAGCCATGCGCCAAGCTTGCCCATATGGCGATTGGCCAGCCCGCTTAGCTGATGATTTCCTTCGGTCCGCAGGCAAATTTCGGCCACATACAGCATCGAAATACACGTAAAGACACCAGCCACAGCAAGCCACAACAACAGGGGCAAATACCCCGCCTGCCGCGCGGCATAGGCCAACCCCAGTACGCCTGCCCCAATGTTGGTTCCAAGAATGATCCCGATGCCTTCCGCAAATGTCAGTTTATGTACGGAGAGGCCGGAATCGCGCACCGCGAAGTCCTTGCCGTCCAAAACCGTATCCGTATACGTCCGTGCCTGAGTCGGCATAGCGGTGCTCCTATGTTACCGGGGCTTTTTCATGAGTACGGACACGTAGGGCCTCATGGGTCTGCCCAACTACCCAGCCAGCCACCGTCGGCAAGGCAAACGCAAGGCCATATTCATAGCCGGGCACTTGAGCAAGGAGCAGGCTCAAATCTTGACTGCCGAACAGCTTTAGGTATTCCGCACCAGCATCCACGGCGCCCCATAAGGCCGCCGCATAGCATGCAGCTCTCAAACCGCCCCGATATCGGTTGAACAGCGCGTAGCATAAGGCAAGTGCAATGCAAGGCGGGTAAATGAACTGCAACAGCGGTGTCGCCCATGTAAAAATGGCCTCAAAGCCCGCGCAGCTCACAAGAAAGGAGACGACAAAACACAACAGTGACGCTGTCTTATAGGTAATTTTCCCCTGCGCGGCCTCCTCGATAAACGAGGCCGTCCCAGCAAGCAGTCCGATGGCGGTGGTCAGACAGGCCATAATCAAATACACATTAAAAACAGCGCCTCCCACCATGCCCAACTGCCTCATGGCAAGTGTAGCTGACAGCTTGGCATAGCTAAGATCAGGGAAAACACCACTGGCGGTACTGCCCCTGTACATCTCGCCAAACTGCGCGCAGGACATAATCAAAAAACCCAAAAGCCCAGCTACAGCTAAAGCCCTGTTGATGGACCGCTCGTCGTTGTTTAACCGCTTTTGCAAATCACAAATGATAAAGCCAGAGAACATTATGGCGCAAATCAGGTCCATGGTCTGATAGCCGTTCAGAAACCCATATCCTAGAGGATTCAGGGTATAGTTTGGCGCGACGGGTGCCCCCAATGGCTCAAAAATGGAAACAGAAATAATAATGATTTCCATTAGGAGGAAAATAGGAACAAGTATTTTCCCCACCCGATTGATGATGGCCCCCTTCTGATAAAAAAACCATAGCGTTACACCATAGAAGACAAGCATATAGACGATGGACAACGCGAAGGTGTTCCCTCCGGGGTCCATAGCCAAAAGGCTGCTGAGCCCGTCCCACGACGCGGCGCTCATGCGGGGCACGGCAAAAAGCGGCCCCAATGCCAACACCGTTATCCCGCCATATATCAAACTAAATTTATGGCCTACGCTTCGCGTCAGCCCATAAAAGGTTGCCTTTCCTTTGCTGACAGCAAGATACCCCATCCATGGCAATACTATCCCTGAGAGAAAAAAACCCGCGAATGCGACGGTAAAGCTGGCCCCGGAATCCCGCCCCCAAGTCGTTGGCCAAAGCATCGAAGCAGCACCAAAATGCAAAGAAAATATCGTGACCGAGACCAAAAGCAGTCCGCGGAAAGACAAAGTGGAGTATCGAGTCTTGCCCATCGTACCTCCGCCATATCTGGCGATATATTAAGGTTGGCGCAAAAGCGTTTCCTAAATGCCGTCAGCTCATCACAAGATTCTTACGCCTCCTTCGTACCCAAAAGGCGTTGCAAAACAGCCAAGTCCCTACTGTCGACGTCGACGGTTGGCGTCTCTGCATCGGCCTCCACCGCCTCAGGCGCCGAGGATTTGTTTCTTACCTTGCAGATTCGTCGCCCCAATTCCGCAATACTTTTTGTTTCAAAAACATCCTTCAGACTGAACACAATGCCCTGCTCCTGCGCCAGACGAATCATATGCAGAACATGAACGGAGTTCCCGCCAAGCTCTATAAATGAGACGTGACGCTCCACATGGCTCACGCGGAGCACTTTCTTCCATATCTGGGCAAGCACATCCTCCAAACGGTCATCGCTCACGCTAGGCATGGCTGTCCTCTGCGGGGCACAACCTTGTGCCATCCGGCAGACGTCTTCACTTTTGTGTGATTGCGCTTCCGCGCGAAGGGAATCAGCAGATACGGCGCTTGAGACTGGAACTTCCGGCGTAATCCAGAGACGCCTTTTGCGCATAGGGAGTTCAGGCAGAGGGCACCTGCACGCATCTCCGACAAGTTCGTGCAAGAGGATATCCGCGCCATTATGCCACAGCTTTTCCGCTATGGCCCCGGCGGTCGGGCACTCGTCCCCTTCGGCAAAAGGCGAGTAAGCAAAGATGTCCGGGCTCATATGCTGTAGCAACAACGAAGATAAAACCCTGCCGGGCCCAACCTCCAATGCCATGCGCGGCTGGGTAAAGGCGGCCTCCAAGCCTTTATCAAACTGTACGCAGGAGCGAATGTGGCGCACCCAATACTGCGGCGAGGCAATGTCATCACCCGCCCAGCCGCCGGTCACGTTACTGATGACAGGAATCGACGGTGCACTCATGGGAATGGTTGCGGCAACGGACTCAAAGTCGTCCAAAATGCAATCCATGGCGGTAGAATGAAATGCGTGAGAGGTACGCAAGAAAACGCCAGCTCCGCCTGCACGCATCAAGGCATCGCGCACCTTGGCTAGCACATCGTCCGGCCCTGCCACCACGCAGTTGGTTTTGCTATTGGTCACAACAAGCTCAACCTGCCCCCAAAGCGGACCAAGGGCCTGCGCCAACATGTCGTGCGGAAGCAAGGCGGCGAGCATTTTCCCTTTTGGAGCCTGCTGCATCAACGTCCCGCGCGCGGTAACAAGCCGGGCCGCATCAGACGGAGAAAAAACACCTGCAAAGCACGCGGCGGAGATTTCACCCAAACTATGCCCAAGCGCACAAGACGGCCGGATGCCGTTCTCCCAAAACAATGTCGCCAACCCCAGCTCTATGGCGAAAAGAACCGGCTGCATCATGTCCGTCTGGCTAATGCGCTCGAAAGCGCCTGGCTCATCATTCCAACTATCGGAGAGAAGGTGCAGAATATCCGGGCCATTGGCAGCGAGGACATGCTTACGACTTTCCTCCAACAATTCACGAAAACGCGGAGTCTGCTGATAAAAAGACTTAAGCATATGCGCAGATTGCGCCCCCTGACCGGGAAAGAGAAAGCAGACCTCCCGCGCAGGACCAGTAGCGATAATCGGAAATTGCTCATGATCGCCAAGATTCTTCGAAATATCTTGCCGTTCAGTCCCGGCAACAACACGCCGCAACCGCCCATGACGCCGACCGCTCGCAAGCGTAAATGCAACATCCCGCAAAGGTGCATACTCTGAACCGTCATCACCAAGGCATGTAATAAGCCCCTGCTCCAGGTCATGGAGATCCTGCTCCGAGTCTGCCGACAGAGCAAAAGACACTGGCAACTGCCCAAAGTCCTCTCTGCTGGCCCCCGGCTCCGCAACCCCTTGCAGGATCATATGAACATTGGTGCCGCCAAAACCAAAGGAGCTCACCCCGCCGATACGATTCTGCGGATTCTGTGCAAGCGAACGTGATTCAGCGCAGACCTCAAATGGGACAATGCTGTCTCCAAACCGTGGATTAATGCGAGAAAAGTTCGCCGTGCCAGGGAAAATGCCATGGTGCAGACTCAAAGCGGCCTTGATAAAGCCGGCCAAGCCGGACGTTGCATCAAGATGCCCCACATTCCCTTTGACCGAACCTAAATAAACCGGCTGATCATACTGAGCGGCGTATTCATCATACGCCATGCGAAGGGCCGCAACTTCGATGGGATCCCCAAGCGGTGTCGCGGTTCCATGCCCCTCCACAAAGGACATATCCTCCGGCCCGACCCCGGCCATGAGCATGGCCTCGCGAATGACCGTCGCCTGAGCCGTCTGGTTCGGCGCCGTAAAGCTGACCTTCTCACGCCCATCATTGTTGAGGGCGCTTCCTCGCACAACGCACCAAATTCTGTCTTTGGCCTCGACAGCGTCTTCAAGCCGCTTCAGCACAACCGCCGCCACGCCGCTCCCGAAAATGGTCCCGGCCGCATCAGCGTCGTAAGGACGGCAATGCCCATCCGGCGAACGCATTCCGCCGGGTATATACATATACCCAAGTTCTGCGGGCAGAGGGATCGTCGCCGCTCCCACCAAGGCCCTGTCGCATTCACCCGCAACTAAAGCCTGACAAGCTACATGCAGGGCCGCCATGGAAGATGAGCACGCAGACTGCACACCAACAGCAGGACCGTGCAGACCAAGCTTGTACGCAATGCGGGTGGCCAGATAATCTTTGTCATTGCCAAGCAGAACCTCGAATGGATCAAGGGTTCCATTCACCATATGGGTATAGAGATTGCCCATCATATATGAGCTGACGTTCACACTGGCATACACACCGGTCCGCTGTTCCGGGCCGTCACTTCGTGTATCCCCGGCATTTTCAAATGCGCGCCATGCCACTTCCAAAAGCAGACGGTGCTGTGGGTCCATTATTTCCGCCTCAGCCGCGGCATAGCCAAAAAATTCCGGATCAAAGAGATTCACATCCTCAAGGCAGGAGCACATTCGCACATACCCCGGCAACTGCCATGTGTCCTTATGCGGCCCATTTCTCAGGCTCTCTTCCTTGGCCGGACGCATGGATTGATGCCCTGTCAAAAGATTTGTCCAGAATGCATCAAGCGACCCCGCTCCCGGAAAACGGCACGCCATGCCGACCACGGCCAAACTTTCATTGTGCTCTGTATCGCAAGGCATCATGACGAAGACTCCTGACGCGCAATACCTGCTCTCGCGGCCATTCTCCGCGCGCGCAGACCCGCCACGGGTCGCCCCGCCGCAGACAGCGCCGCCGTTTTGACGCCCCCCTGCTGTCTACGCAGGAAAGCCGCCTGACTTTCAATTGTGGGGTGCTGAAATAAAACGGTAAGAGGGAATGTCGTCTCGAATTCCCTCTGAATGCTTTCGTGAAGCTGAACCAACAAAAGGGAATTCCCGCCCGCCTCAAAGAAATTTCTCTCTGTGCATATATTCTGAAGGCCAATAGCCTCACGCCAAAGCTGCTCGAGACTCCTCTCAACAGAACCATGCTCTTGCCGAGTGCAGGTCGGCCCCTCCGGGGCGCGCTCAATCAATGTTCTCACAAGCGACTGTCTGTCTATCTTCCCAGAGGATGTCCGGGGCCACTGGGCGACAACGTCGATGACGTCGGGGACCATAACCGCGGGCAACCGTTCCATCATAAAACTGCGTAACGCTCCCGTCCCCTTGAACTCCCCCTCCGAAGAAGCGCATTCTTCAACCATAATGAACCCCGCCAGCCGCTTGTGCCCAACTCCGTCACGCCACACACTGACAACGGCTTCCTGTACCCCGGCGAACCCCTGCATCACATTTTCAACTTCGCCCGCCTCGATTCGAACGCCGCGAATCTTGATTTGTCGATCTCGGCGTCCCACATAATGCAGATTACCCTCCTCATCTATCCACCCCTCATCATCAATGCGGAACCAGTGACAATATTCGTCCTCATGAGCAAAGGACAAAAAGGCATTGTTATAATTGTCCCCGGCATAGCCCCGTGCCAAGCTCGGCCCGGCTATATGGATTATCCCCGTATTTCCAGCAGGGACCGGAAGCGAAAAATCATCCATCAAGGCCACCGTCGTCCCACCTATAGGAACGCCTAACGGCACATCCTCCATGTGCGCCACCTCGTCTACATTGCTCGGCGATATGCAGAAATATGTGGCGTCCATCACCTCTGTGGACCCATACAGATTGACAATACGAAGCCCGGGCATGGCTCTGACCGCCCAAACGGCAAGTTCCGGAGACAACGGTTCACCACTGCTCAAAATGGTCTTCAGTCGAGGCAACGCCCCGCCACTCGCTTCCGCCACACGCATCATCGCCGCAAGCAGAGAAGGGACAAGCACCATCTGCGTCACAGCATGACGCGTTATCTCCTCCATCATGGCGGGAACATTTCGCGCCGAAGACCGGCCTGTCACAACCAGCGGTGCCCCACCAAGAATCGCCCCAAAAACCTCCCACAAGAAATCCACAAAAAGCGGTGAAGTTTTCATATAGGCGACACTGTCTGCCTCCCAAGGCAAATATGCCCACATCCACTCCCAACGGTGGGTCATGGCACCATGAGTCAGCTCAATGCCTTTGGGCGTGCCTGTGCTGCCGGAGGTATACAGAACGCAGGCCACATCATCTGCGGCAATGGCATGCGCAGGGAGCGACAAGGCCGAACAATCAATTGTGGTCCAATCCTGAGACGACGGCACCAACCGGACCGCGGCGTCATCTCCACCACAACAGAGCAGATTCTCCGCCTGCATGGGGGGGGCAACCAGTATGGAGGCGCCAGAAGTCTTCAAAACATCCGCGTTGTGAAGCGGCGGATGCTCTGGGTCGAGGGGGACCCAAGCCGCTCCGGTCTTCCAAACCGCAAGCATAAAAATGATCAATTCAAGTGGCGAATCTGGCATCAAAGCAACAATTGAGCCTGGCCCCGCCCCCTGATTCGCCAAAAGCCAAGCCGCACCGTTAGCCATCCCCCCAAGCCGGGAATACGTGACATCCTGCGCAAGCTCGTCCCCCAACTCCCGAGGTCGCCACTTAACAACCGTATCCTCAGACCGGTTGTGGACCAATTCATCAAGCCTGCTCCAAGCATCCCGAAACGGAGCCACATTCCCGTCGCCGGAAAGAACAGAAGTCTCGCCTTGAGTCGCAAAGGAAAAAACATCCGGATCTCCCAACAGTTGCCGCAATGGCGTTGCCGGGGCTGTCGACAGTTTTCCCGCTATGGCAGTCAACGCTTGTCCAACCATTTCGGCGGTCCGGTGAGAAAAAATATCTGTTGCATATGTCAGATAAAGCGTGTGCCCCCCTTCCTCGGGTTCGACAAGCAGCTCCATGTCCAGATGCGTCGTAGTAGGAGGAATAAAGAGGGACCGTAACGCCAGCCCAGCTGGAAGCCTTTGGGGCATGGGCGCATTTTGGTAGGTCAGGGCCGCCTGATAGACTGGGTTACGGCTTATATCGAGGTTCTGCCCAAGACCTTCAGCTATGTACTGGAAAGGGAGGCTGGAATGCTCAAGGGCAAGCAGCACGCCTTGGCGCATATCCTCCAGATGGGAGACAAAGTCTCCGCTGGCGTCAATATTGGTCTTGACCACAAGATTATTCAGGAAAAAACCAACCATCCGTTCCGTCTGAGGGTGTTCCCTGCCGGATACGGAGCTGCCGACCGCAAACGAGGCTTGCCCGGACATACGGCCGAGCACCAAAGAATACATTGCCAGCCACACCATAAACGGCGTCGCCCCGTGCTGATGCGCCAAAGCATCAAGGGGAGCGCTTACGGACTGCGGCACAAAAAACGAAAGGGTCTTTCCCTGAAAACTCTGCACGGATGGCCGCGCAGCCCCCTGACGCATATCAAGGCTTGGCACATCACGAAGGTGCTCCTTCCACCACCGCCTTTCACGCTTAGCCCATTCACCTTGCATTTGCTCGCGCTGCCATCTGGCAAACTGAACATAACTGGCAGGCTCAGGCAGATTCGGAGCTGTCCCTGCGCATATTCCCTCATACACGTCAAAGAGTTCCTCAAGGAACACCGCCAACGACCATCCATCAAAGACACTATGATGGAATGTGTAGAGCAGAACGCTTTCATCATCCTTCAGCAGATATACTGTGCCGCGCACCAGCGGGCCACTCTCAAGCGAAAATCCTGTTTTGGCCTCCTTGTCCTTGGCGTCATCCAGCGTCTCTTTCTGGCTTGCATTATCCAAGGCCCTCAGATCAATGGTGCGCAAAGCGCACTGCTCGGGGGCAAGACTCCCCAACACAGGGATGCCGCTTGCCGTAGCGGGAAAAACACTCGTCAGGCACTCATGCCGAGCAACAATGGCTAGCCACGCATCCTGCAAAGCGTCGCAATTAAGCGCACCCCGAATCTCAAGGCCAAACGGAATATTATAAAAGGGATTCTGAGGCGAAAGACGATCCATAAACCACAGACGCTCTTGGGCGAGGGAAAGCCGCTGTTTCCCATCCCCGTCAGACGCTGACAACTCCGCAAAATCCTGAGGGAAGGGTGTCCCGTCTTCAGCGGAGGATGAATCCTCAGAATACACGGAAGATGCAAGGGCCGTGAGCTCTTCAATGGATAACGAGCGCAAATTTTCTCTGGATATGCCCATGTTATGTCCCCATAGCAGGTAAAGGAAGGAGTCAAAAAAGAGGTTCCGTCAGGACAATTGCCGGACGGAACCTCAGGGGGGTAATTAGAAGCGGTAGCTCAGCTCCACGCCCACGGACTGGGGCGGAGCCATGACGCCGACAGCTGTCGTTCCCGCAAAGGACTGGAGATAACGCTCGTCGAAGATATTCTTGCCATAAAGATAGATGTCAAAGTCTTCCGTCTCGTAGCCAATACGGGCATTAAAGACGGTAATCGCATCACGCGAATACTTGTTGGCGTCATCCCAGTAGAGCTTGTCTGCGAAGACACCTTCCACGCGGCCAAAAAGACCTGTTGCATGCCGGTACTGCAAGCCTACCGTTCCAGAGAACTCGGGAGTGTAGGGAATGCGGTTGTCCTCGTAGGAGACTTCCTTGCCCGTACTCATATCCAAGACGGAGTAGTCGTCATACTGCGAGCAGGTGTACCCGGCGCCCAGGTCAAAATCGAGACCTTCGGCAATCCTCCAGTTCACGTCCAGTTCCGCGCCATAGCTCGACGCTTCACCGGCGTTTCTTGCCTCGTAGGCGGTAAGGGCAGGATTATATTCCATAATCTGGAAGTCTTCGAAGCTTGTATAGAACAGGCTCACGTTTGCCAACAGGGAGTTGTCAAACCACCCCGTTTTGGCGCCGACCTCGTAGTTCCAAGCGGTCTGAGAATCATAGGTGAGACTTGTCGGCTTGGATGCGGCGTAGTTGAAGCCGCCGGGAACTGTGCTACGGCTCACGCCCGCATAGACCATGTCGCTGGGGTTGATCTGCCAAGTCAGGGCAAAGCGAGGGAGCAGTTCGCTCCAGTCGTCGTCCGGGCTTGTGCTCATAGGGCTGGCACCAAAGGCCGCCTGCATGTCGGCATTCGGCTCATAGCTGATGGTGGCGGATTTGTACGCATTGTACCAGCGCAGACCAGCGATGGCATGAATCGAATCCGTCAGGGGCACTTCAATCTGACCAAACGGAGCAAACTCCTTGGTGGTCTGCTTAAAGGGCTGGTTCAGCGCGGGCTTCAAGGCGCCCATGGGCATATAGTCGGCATAGATATTTTTGACATCCAGGTCGGAATAGCTCCCGTACAGGCCAAGCAGCCACTTCAGATCACTCTGGGCAGGAGAACTCATGCGGAATTCCTGCGTTACCTCGTCGCGCTCAATATTACGGCCAGACGTATTGGCTATGGGCATAACCGGATGCAGGTACGACTGGAAATCAATGGCTTCATTTCTGTAGGTCGTTACGGAGTCAAAAACCATTGAATCCCAATCCATCGTCGCTGTCAGCGCCAGGTTCAACGTGTCGCTATCAGAAAAGTCGTCGTCATTGGAAAACGAGTCGAGAGTCGCGTCGTTGCCCTTGACGTATGCGGGGCGCTCACGAGACTCGGTGTAGTCGCAGTGCAGGGCAAGGTCGAGAACTTCGGAAGGCGTGTATCGGAAGACGCCCTTGACCCTTTCCTTCTTGTCCGTATTGCTCCTGTCGCGCCCTTCAGCGTCCATGTAGCCTTCGGACTGCTCGTGTAAAGCGGACAAAGAGAAGTACAACATGTCTTCTATAACAGGCCCGCTCACCGTACCGCCAAGACCATAGCCTTCATATGATTCTGCGCGGGTAAAAACCTTCCCCTTGGGGTTGTTGTCGGGTTTCTTTGAGATAATGTTGATGACGCCGCCAAAGGTATTCTTGCCGTACATAACACTCTGTGGACCACGCAGTACTTCAACACGCTCAATGTCCATCAGCGGGGCGTCCAGATTCATGAACGTATCCGCGGGAACACCATCAATATAGATGACCAAAGGGTTCGTCTCGGTAGGGATGGCTGTCGGCGCACCACGGAAGGACATATAGGTCAGCCCACCCATGCCTCGATTCACGGAAAGGTTGGGAATCCTATACAAAACATCATCGATTTCATTAACGCCTCTGTCATTGAGCTTCTGGGAATCGAAGACCGTCAGAGACATCGGCGTTTTCTGCACTTCTGTTTCGCGTTTATCCACAGTCACCACAACAGCAGGCAGCGTACAAGACACCTCGGAATTATGATCCTCAGCCGCACTCGTCGCCTGCTGCTCCGCCTTGGTGTCTTCCGTTTCTCCAGCTATGGCGTCGCCCGGAGACATATACACGCATACTGCGAGCAACGCCGCCAAGCAGCATTGTCCCAATGTCTTCATGAATGGAAACATAGACCCCTCCTCGATGATATTGAATGTCCTTATCAACAGCAAGCTCTTCGTCTTCGTTTCGACATATTCAAAGCAAAGACGACCCCCAAAACAATTTGCCCAAGATAATGACCCCCAAATAAAAAGGCACCACCAGAAATGCACAAAAAGTGTCCTATCTCGTCTTCGGACCGGGAAGCCATCCCTCTTTCATCATAACGCTGTGATACTTTGAAAAAAGATCAAAGGAGAAGCGAGGAATTTGTGGCGAAGCCATGTCCAACGTATTGCTCATGTCAATACCAAGCGACTTAATACTATCCGTTCCATCTTGGCGAACCATGGAAAGCAGTATCCGCAGGTTGTCATCATCAAGCGTTGCCCCCAGCTGTTCAAGATGCCGCACCCACTCAATAGCGGGAACAAGTGAAGCGACGTAGCCGAGGCGCTCCAGATAGGCAGGCCAACATCCCCACGGCTCAGGATTCGGATTACAAATATGGTAGGCGCGGCCATAGCACTGCTCTTGCTCTGCTATGCGCGGAACCAAAGATGCCGCAACATCCACGGGAACAATATCCACAAGCCGCTCGCTTTCAGGGACAAGCCCCGTTTGGCAGCACACTCGAAGCAAACGCCAATAAATCTCCGTGGTGTCGCAATGATGTGTGATTGAGTCACCGCCAACGGTGTTGAATCTGTACAACGCGACAGGCAATCCCCTGCCCCTCGCCCTGCGCACCATATTGTCCATGACCCAGCGGCTGAGGATGTATCCGCTTGAAAGTCCCCTGTTGGAGGCAAAATCCTCATCCTCACGAATAACACTTCCCGCTTCGCGCATACTGTGATCCGCGATGGAAAGGCTGCTGATGAAATGCAGCGGCTTGCACCGTCCCGTGCAGCAGAACTCAATCACATTCTTCGTTCCTGCTACGTTCACCTGTCGTAAATTCCGGTAACTCTGGGCGAGATTGACCTTAAGGCCGCTATGGACAACCATATCAACCTCATGAGCCAAGCGGTCCCATCCTTCGCCAAGTGCAAAGTGCTCCTGGCCAAGTCTTCCGGGCACCATCTGTACGCGTCCGGCGTAGTCACTGCGCCAGCAATGTGCCTCGCGCATCCGCTTTTCTAAGGACTCTAAAGCGTCAGCCTGCCCTGCCCCCTCTGGCTCCTCAAGGCACAGCACGGTGCAATCGCGCCGCTCAAGCAAATGCCCCAGCACCCAAAGCCCAATGGCCCCCGGAGCACCCGTCACAAGGATACGCTGCCCGGAGCTAAGCGGTGCAGCAAAGACGGAATCCGGCACAATGCCGTCGGCCATGCAAACGTCATCATCCGGCAGTCCTTCGGGAATATTAAGATGGGCGTCGGACACGCCTGCCGTATCAGCTCCGGCATCCAACTCGCCAGCAAGATACGCCGCCATGTCGCGAAGCGTCGGAACCTGATACAGATCCCTAAAATTCACCTGCTGCTTAAACTCCTCGCGAAGCATAAAAGCCAACTGCGTGATAGAGATGGAATTCCCGCCCAGCCTAAAGAAATCATCCTCCCGGAAAACGTGCTGGACCGCGAGCAAACCGCGCCATATCTCAGCCAGCTTTTTCTCTTCAACAGTCTGGGGCGGCGTACCATCCGCATGCTGTTCCTGCCGGAAGGGATTGGGAAGCTGTTTGACGTCGATCTTCCCGGTGACGGTTTTAGGAATAGATTTGGAGAAAAGAAGAATCTCTGGCCGCATGGGCCCGCTCAGTTGCGCCTTGAGGTATGTTTCCAGCTCCATACGCAAATGGAGCTGGATGCGGGCATCGGTTGGAGCATTGGACAACGGCGCATCCATACGGACGTCAACGCCAAACGCGGGAAAAGCTACTCTGCCGCTTCCCAAAGGCCGAAAAACAGCATCAAGAGCAAGGCCATCATCCGAGAAATGCACATCCGCCTCGCATCCTGCGTCCTTCGCAAGATCATGCAGGCCTTCTCGCGAAAATCCATCAATCTCGGCAGACGCCTCGCTTCTCTCCAACAACCTGGACATTGGGGCAAACATATCCCCGCAGGACACTGCATCTTCCAACATTTCGTCAAAACGCTGCCATGGTCTCAACCGCACGTTGGCTATGCGGCGCACGCAAAGATCACGCCCCAACTGGACAGCCTCCCGCACCATATGCACCAACTCCTGCCGCCCATGCCGAAAGGCGTCCCATTCAACGGTCTCTCCACAAAATTCACGCAACGGGTTCTCATCAAGGTACAAGACCGCCTCGTACCTAAAGCCCGTCAGTTCATTATCGGCGTATCCACGCTTTGGCATGATACGCACTGCGCAAACTCGAGGCATGATATTCGGCAATTGCTGGAAAAAACGCGGGGACACCAGCAACTCATTCTCACTGCTGTTCATCCGCGCTGTTCGACTCAACACATCGGCAACGAGCAATTCGCTGTGCGCACTCTCCTGATTCTTGTGACTGTGTATCAACAGACTGTAGCGGAAGATGTCCTGCGCATCGTAATTTCTCAGATCGCCAAGATATATCCTTCCACCATACTCAAGCTTTGCCGCCGCCTGTTCCAACGCAGTTACGAGATATTCCCTATCCGGAAAATATTGCACCACGGAGTTATACACCGCCGTGTCATAAGTCTCATCAGCAATCATGGAAAGGTCATGCGCATGCCCCTTGTACAAGGTGAGGCCATCAGTCGAAGCCCGGTCGTCCCGCCACGTTGTGCCCAGTGTCTGGCAGAGACGCATCAAGGCCTCTGGCGCATTGTCCGTTCCTGTATAACGGCGACAAATTTCCCTCAGCGGAAATAGCAGGAAACCCTGCCCACAACCAATTTCCAAAAGTTTTTCAGGGGTCAGTTCATTGATTGAGCGCACGGTTTCCGCCATGCACTCGTCCATTTCAGCCTGCGTTAATGGCTGCCCCGTATAACTGCTCACCCAAATGTGATAGTCAGTTGTAAAATTCCCTTTTTGCGCAATTTTTTCGTATGTCGTATTATACAGATGTTGCCACTGTTCAATGTGACTTGTACTGACGTCAGCATAGTCACTACTTGTGCTATCCGGGGCAATGAAAGCTACCAGCCTTTTTTGCTCCGTTCTGTCCAGAACACCGTAGACAATCGCCTCCGACACTGCGGGGTGCTTCTCCAAAACGTGCCGCACTTCGTCCGGTTCCACGCGCACACCGCGAATCTTAATCTGACGGTCCTTACGCCCCTTATAATAGAGGCAGTCCCCTTCTCCTATATGCGCCAGATCACCGGTTGCGAACCAAATTGCATTTGCTCCAAAGCCTTCCAAAGCCGGGAACTCGCGGAAGCACCTGCGGGTCATGTCGGAATTGTTATGGTACGCCGTCGCAAGGCAAGCTCCGGAAAGAACCACTTCGCCCTCTTCGCCCCGCGGCACAGGGCGTCCGTTTTCATCCACAACTGCCACAACGGTATTGGCTATGGGCCTACCGATGGGAAGCGCCTCGCCATGGGCATCACATGCCGCAACCTCATGCCATGTCGCGTCGGCAGCAAGCTCCGTAGAGCCATACAAATTCAAAAGCCGTATCCTGGGAGCGATCTCTTTCACCATTCGCGCCAACCGCATTGGCAACGCCTCGCCGCTGCATGACAAGACGGCAAGGCCGCTCATCCACCGCGTAAACACCCCTGTTCCTATCGCGGCTGAAAGAAGAGATGGAGTGATGACAAGGCGGCTCACGCCATGATCGTGGATCAATTCCGCAAGCGATGCGATGTCCTTGGCGGAATCCGAAGAAGGAACAACAACCGGCACCCCTGCCAGGAGGGCCCCAAATATCTCCCAAAAAAAATCTGCAAACGCGGTTGTGGTCTTTGCACAAGCCCGCTCCCCCTCCTGCCAAGGATATTCCGCCCACATCCACTGCAAGCGATTCCCCAGCGCCGCATGACTCAGACGAACACCCTTAGGCCGCCCTGTCGAACCTGAGGTGTACAAAAGGCAAGACATATCGTCTCCACGCGCAACATACTCCGGCAACGACGATCCAGCGGCATCCACCACCAAAGCATCATGTGCCTCGCGCGGACAAAAGACATGCCGAAGGGATCCGGGCTTTTGGGTCCTGTCCCACAGGCTCTCCTCGCAGATGAGAATGGAAACACCGGAATCCTCAACAATTCTGGAAGCTTGCTTTGCAGGATACACTGGCGGCAACGGCACCCACGCACCATTCAGTCGCCATACGGCCAGCATGGCGGCGATCATATCCGCTCCGGGTTCAAGCCGGATTCCTGCCGTGTCACCGGCAACAAAGCCAAGGGCATGCAGCTTGGCGGCAAAGCGATGCGCACTTTTCAACAGTTCGCCATAGGTAACAATGCCATCATCCACACCACTCTTTCGCTTCTCTGCCGGAGGTGCCGCCAGCACTAACGCCGTCGCCGCCGGCTGTTTACTCGCCAGCGAATCAAAAAGCCCCCACGGGTCAAAGGGAGAAAAGGACAGCTCCTGCCCAACAAGCACAGAGGCGTCCTTCCGCGGCGAAGCAGAAAGGCTGGAAACCACTTGAGCCAGCGGTTTCTGCGCATCACGCGCCAAGGCAAGAATAAACCGCTGCATGCGCCGGAGGATGGATTCCGCATCCGATGCGCCAAAAAGCTTCTGATCATAAATCAATACGAGACGAAACGGCCGCTCGGGGAAGCCCATGACAGTGAGGGGGTAGCTTGTTTTTTCAAAGCTCTCCTCAACCGTCATCTCGAAGGGCAAGATTCCATCACCCTGCCCAGCAACATTTTCAAACACGGTCATGGTATTGATAAAACTGCCATCCGCGCTCTCATTGCACAGTTCGCGCAACGTCGTAACCGGAACATGACCATACTCAGCAGACTCAAGCATATCGACCTGGATAGACTGGAGCCATTCCTCGCAGGTCTGCCCGTTAAACACAACGCGGACAGGGAGCACATTTAACAGGGGGCCAAATATTCGATCGACCTGCGGCACATCAACCGGACGCAAAGCAAAGCTTGAAGCAAACAGCACATCGGCTCGGCCAGAATTCTCCGAAAGGACATACGCCCAGGCTGCCTGAAAAAAGACATTCAGGGTCAAGCCCATCTCTGCGGCTGCCTTCTCTAGACGCTCTGTCTCCTCCTCAGAGAAGGACAGTTCAAACCTGCCCGGAAAAACGTTGAGAGCTGAGGGGTCCACGGCATCCTGCGACCGCTGTGCACTCCGGGGCAATTGAGGGCACTTGGCATTGTCGAGCTTCGCGCCCCACCACCGAAGCGCTGCCTCGTCACTTTGCTCAGCCAAATAGGTCACGTATGAACGCATGGAAGGAAGGCGACCTTCGCCATCCATAACCGAATTGGGTTCCCCCAAGTAATTGGTACAAAATTCTTCAAACAGCACCCCTATGGACCAGCCATCAGCCACAATGTGGTGCAAAGTCAAAAGCATGTGCAGATGATCGATCTCAAGCCGATGAAACACCAATCGGACGAGCGGCGGGCTATCCAGCGAAAAACTTTTGGAACGGTCTTCCATGACAAAGCGCCGCAATTGCCCTTCCCGCTCATCCGGCGGCAAGGCACGCAGGTCCACATGATGGATGGCATTGTCTACGGATGTATGAACAGCCTGAAG
The DNA here is from genome assembly GCF_044987625.1 of Desulfobaculum sp. SPO524. Lineage (NCBI taxonomy): Bacteria > Pseudomonadati > Thermodesulfobacteriota > Desulfovibrionia > Desulfovibrionales > Desulfovibrionaceae > Desulfobaculum > Desulfobaculum sp. SPO524. The sequence continues at coordinate 118,787 of NZ_JBJDSB010000001.1, forward strand.
TGGCTGGCTCAGTCCCTCCCAATGAAAGGACGTACGCAAGGAGGGAATCTTGTGAAGGCTCTGCCTCCAAGCTTCGTCGAGCTTTTCCATGTCGAATTCGCCGCGGATGGAAAACGCATACTGTTGTATGTAGACGGAAGAGTCCGGCTCCTTGAGGTCGTGAAAAAGCATCCCGGCCTGAAGTGGAGTTACTGGGAAAACATCTTCAATATTGGCAGGCAAATCCATAACGACCTCGCGTTGGACACATTGGATGGTGTAAAAAAGGGGACCTTCGCATAATAAATGCTGCACCGATGGCCGGGGAACTCAGGCAACCGGTGCAGCGCACTATTGGATACTCCAAGACTTCATTCTTTCCTGAGACTGCCAGAATTGATGGTAAATTCCCTTCTGACTTATCAGCTCTTCATGAGTGCCTCTTTCGGCAATGTCACCCTGCTTCAGCACAAGTATCTGATGCGCCCCACGCACGGTAGACAACCTGTGGGCTATCACCAAAAGCGTCTTGCCCTGAACAAGAGCGCCTAAGGCCTGCTGAATCAGCAATTCATTTTCCGGGTCAACCGAGGCGGTTGCTTCATCAAGCACAAGGAGAGGCGCATCCTTCAGAATGGCTCTGGCTATGGCAATACGCTGGCGCTCGCCACCCGAAAGCCTAGCTCCGCCCTCGCCCACCGGCGTGTCGTACGTCTCTTCCAGTTCCATGATGAATTCATGGCAATGCGCTTTCCGGGCAGCATCCATAACCTCTTCGCGGCTCGCCTCAGGACGAGCCATGCGGATATTATTCAGCACCGTATCGTTAAACAGATAGACATCCTGAAAAACGACACTAAACAGCTTATAGAACTCACTCTGCGAAAAGGTCCGAACATCCGTGCCACCAATGCGGATGCGCCCACCACTGACATCCCAGAAGCGGAGCAGAAGATTCGCGGTTGTTGTTTTCCCGCCGCCGGACTCGCCCACCAAGGCGGTGACTGTCCCCTGCGGCATATGGAATGAGATGTCGTTTAAGACTTGGCGTTGACCATAGGCAAACGACACATTCTCGAAGGCAACGCCCAGATCTTTCGGCGGCGTGTATCCTGGCATCTGCTGGAGGGGCTCTTCCTCAAAGATCGACGCAATGCGCCGCAAGGACTCTGTGGCAAACCGAAACTCCGCCAAAAACACCCCAATATTCTGAAGTGGCTCATAGAACCGGCCACTAATGAGTAAAATAAAGAGGAGAACGCTGGCGTCCGCCCTATTGGTGGACACCGCCCAGCCCCCGACTGCCATAGTCGCTGCAAAGGTGATATCAAGCAGAGAGATATAAGATCGACAAAGGTTGCCAACCTTGACTTCCAACGCGAGGGCAAGCCTGCGGAAATTCTCATTGGCAGTGGCCCAGGGTGTGAAGTCGCGTCCCAAAATACCATTGGCCTTAAGCTCTCCAATACCTCCGAGATATTCCAGAATCGTCCCGTCGGCCAACGCCCGGCTCTCCAAGAACTCCTGCGTTTGCGTACCTGTAGAGGTGTAGGCCTTGTACAAAAGAGGCACCGACGCCGCCACGCCCACAAGAGGAATGAGGCTCAAAAATCCGGTCACAACCCCCATGGCGCCCCCAAGCAACACCACAATGGCGACGCAGGCGGTCATCTCCTGGAGGTACACACAGAATATCGATTCTGCATCGACCATATCGTGCAGAAAGCATCCGCTGATCTTGGAATTATTTGTGCGTCTGAAATATGAAAGGGGCAATCTCCGCAAATGATCGACAAGCCGCACGCGGATGTCCGCCACTATGCCATACCCGGCCTTCAGTGAGGCGGATGTGCCCGCAACGCTCACGAAGTAATACGCAACAGCCAACGCCAAGAGGAGAACGCTAAACCCAAACACACCCCAATACGACGGATCGCCCGCCAAATACAGCATCAAGAAAAACACAACGATATACGCAGCGGTCTGCACTGCCTGAACGGAAAAGGTCCAAACTGCAGCCCGCAACAGCGTCTTTTTCCTACCTTCAATAAAATCCATTATGCTTTTAATCATCTGCGTTCCCGGAGCGGTGAGTTGTTTCAGGAGAGCACAGTTGCCACGACCGCGTCGTCTGCCAAGCGTCCCACAACCGGCTATACACACCGTTTTGCTCCAGCAGGCTGGCATGGGTACCGCTTTCCGCTATAACGCCCTTATCGAGTACAATTATGTTGTCCGCATGGGCGATGGACGACAGCCTGTGTGCAACCACAAGCACTGTCTTATCCTTCAGGAATTGTGACAGACCTTTTTGGATAGCCTCCTCGCTTTCTGGATCAACAAAGGCACTGGCTTCATCAAGCAAAACAACGGGCGCATTTCGCAACGCCATACGGGCAAGGGCCAAGCGCTGTCGCTGACCTCCACTCAAGTGCACATCTCCGCCGGAACCTATCAACGTGTCGTACCCATTTGGCAAATCTGCGATCAATTTATCGCATTGCACCATTCGTGCAGCAGCTTCAATTTGCTCCTGTGAGGCATCCTCCACCCCAAGGCACAGGTTCTCACGCACGCTTCCAGAGAAGATGAAGGGGCGCTGAAAAACCAAAGCCATCAACTTGCCAAGTTCTTCAGCGGCAAACTCGTTCAACGCATGCCCCGCAACAGCAATTTTACCGGAACTGAGACTCTCCATTCCCGCGAGCGCTGAAACCAGAGTGCTCTTGCCCGACCCACTGGGACCGACTATGGCAGTAATGGTAGATGCTCGGGCCTCAAAGCTAATGTCATGAAGCACGGGCTTGCCGTCATAAATCACTGACAGATTCTCAACCCGAAGGTCGGGAACCATGTCACTCTTGTATTTAACGTCGCCTCGCTCTTCGACAGGCTCGTCCAGAAGTTGTTTCATACCCTGGTAGCCCATTCCTGCCTTCCATAAGAACGTGATGAACCGGGGCATCCGCGCAAGCGGAACGAAGGAAATCCACCCCGCCATGATGAACAGCAACACCACATCCAACTGAACGGAGCCAAACTTGTACAAATAGGCTCCAACGATTGCCACTATGACAAATGGCATTGAAGTTATGGTGAGAAAATACATCGATCGTCGCAAAAATACTTCCTGAATAACGCCCTGAACTCTTTTCAAGTCTTCAATAGCGCCATTCATCCTTCGATATGATTCTTTCGTTTTGTTAAATATTTTTATATCCTGCATACCGTGTATGAATTCTACAGCATCAGAATGCAGGACAGCGACAGTTTTGAAATACTCATCATTGAGTGTTGTTGTCTTTATAAGATTCATAGTTATATAGTGCACAGAAATAGCCAACACAGTGACTGACAAAATAACTAATGACAACCTTGCATCAACAAAGAACAACGCAAAAATGCAAAAGAGCGGCAAAAGTACGCAGGCGATGCTGTCTGATATATGATGAGCAATGAAGTGCTCTATCAATTCAACATCATGCTTCAATACCTTTTTGAGTTCGCCTGTGCTTCTCTTGGCAAACCAATGCAAAGGAACCTTTCCAAGATGGCCCATCAGCGTTGCGCACACTTTCGTTCCAAAAGTAAATGAAGCCTTGTGCGCCAAGACCGTACATTTCGCTCGACACCGAGCCCCAAGAACTATCGCACTGACAGCGACAGTAAATAGTATAATGAGCGCCCCAACACTTGCGTTACCTGTGTTAAGCCCCCGATATATCAGCCACGCCATGAATATCGGTATAGGATAGAACAACGCCGCAGCAGCAGCGAACAACACGGATTGACGCAATGGAGGCACACTCTCTGGCGCCAACTCCATGAGGTGACGCACAGCAGATATACTTTTCATATGGCATCTCCAAATATGTTGAACATTTTGTCTCTACTCAATAAGCGAGATGCATCCATTGGCAACACAGCCAATAAAAGCATCATGCTCTTTTACGAAAAACAACTGATCGCCATCAAACGTCTGCATTGCGAAACGACCTGTGCTATATCTATTCCACTCCTTAACGCTTGATTCTGGAGTTATAGAATCATTCACTCCATACAATGATAAAACCGGGAACGAGAATTCCCTGACTACAGAATCAACGATAAACTTTTCGTCCATGCAAAAATCCGCATAGAGCATTGGCAAGTATAAATCGAGAAGCTCTCGATTCTGCAGTACGACGTCAGATACGAAGCCCAAATCAGCCAATGTATCGATAAACGACTCGTCCGACATTGTACTGACTGGAACAGGAGGAGGTGTATGAGGCGCTCTTCCCCCGACAACAATAAGTCCCGAAGGAGGGCGACCCGCCGCCGCTGTTGCTTTGGCGGTGAGGTAGGCGAGGCTGGCACCAAAGCACAGCCCTAAAAGAACATATGGCGTATGAATGTGGGCAAGAATCGCTGCAGCCGCATCCTGCGCGACCTCACCAATATCTTCGGGCAAGCTCTCAGCTTGCCGTTTTTCTTTGCCCGGCAGGGCCACCGGACAAAGCCGCAACCGATGGGGGACAAGATCTTTCTCCCACCCCCTAAAAACCGAAGGACCGCCCCCGGCATAAGGGAATGCGACAATTGCGGCTCTGTCATCCTCTGTCGGCAATTGTGGCAACCACTTTTGTACAGCAGCACCCCGTGAAGCCAAAACACGATTAGGCATGAGCATCCTACTTGTTTGTTTTTTTAGTAGGAGTAGCTCAAAAGGCTGCCTTCCTCTGCTCGAAAGGGCATGAAAAATATCCAGTTTGACGACACAGACAGTACCCAGCAACGCCCAAATGGAATTGACTTTCAATATCAAGACAACTATTGTCTCCTCACAGCGCCACTATTCGCGTTTGACGAGGAGAATGGGTCATGAATGCACAGAATCTATTTGACAAGAACCTTACTCTTTCCCGCGTAGCAGAAATCAGCCGCACACACGGTTGTCACAAAGGGCCACGGGATGTGTCGTTTTCCTGTGACTGGGCAGAAGGCAACGGTGTCGCTTTTGAACCTTTTGATGGAGTTCAGTTTGGGATTTGCGGCCCGCTCACGGTAACAAAAGACAAAATATCCTTATTGCGTTGCGAGGCCCCCGTACTGGTCTGCATTGTGGTTGTCTCCGGCGAGACACAGCTTAAATTCGCAGGAAATGAAGGGGAAGCCATATCAATAAGCTCCAGCATGTTTGCTATCGGTGAGCTCTCTGATGTTGATATTGCTTTGCGGTTGCCAAAACAAAAAGACTACATGCATGTTGCTCTCTTCATGTCCAAAAACTTCTTGGAAAGCATTTTTGGGCAAGGTTCCTATACGAATCTAAAGAAAGTACTCCAGAACATAAAAGACACCAGCGGAGCACCAACGCTTGCCGCAGGAATCGCCAGCGCAGAATGCATGAAATGCGTCAAATGCTTTATTGAAAACAAGGGTTGCATTACGGGAAACGACCTGTATGCAAAGTACTCCATCCTTGAATTTTTCTTCAAAGCAGTACGCAGTGCGGAAACACAAAAGAAAAGCATCCCCGCAAGCTTCATGGATGATGAGATACAAAAAATTCAAGATTTAAAGAACGAAATTGAGCAGTGCTTTTTGATGATAGACAATGCCCGGGAGCTTTATTCCAAGGTTGGGATGAACCGCTCAAAAATTAACCAAGGGTTCAAACACCTTTATGGCGTGAGCGTTGCGAAGTTCGTCCACAAGTGCAAAATGGAATATGCCTACTCCATGCTCAAAGAACGAAAAATGAATGTCAGCCAATGCGCATTCGCTGTGGGGTATTCCAATGTTGGCCACTTTATCAGCGCTTACAAAAAACTATATGGCATTACTCCAAAGCAAACCATGCGACAAATGCAGGAGCTTGCAATATAACTTAGTAGCCATCAGAACTTCGTACTGATGGCTACTTCGCGTTTACGCCGTGTTGCTTTCTGCTCCAACGACCAAGGAAGACGTATGCCGCCGAATGTGCTGGGCTAAAACGCCCGGCACATTGTTTTCCGCTTCGTAAAGATAAAAGTGCCCGCCAGGGAAGAGCTTCACGCTGCACGCCCCCGTCGTCAGCTCCTCCCATCGCCCGAGGAGATGACAAGGCGAATCCTGATCACTGTCGCCGCAATAGACGCAAATGGGACATGTCACAGGTGGCCCAGCCGCGGACACATGCGTTTCTACAAGACGAAAGTCATCCCGCACCACGGGCAACAATTCATTGAGGAAATCTTTGTTTTGGAGAACCTCCTCCGGCGTGCCGCCCAATCTGCGCAATTCGTCAAGCAAGCACTCCGTGGACGCCTGGTGCATCTGCTTAAAGTCCTGCTGGATATGTGGGGGATACCTTCCGGAGACAAACAGCGTTGAAGGTGGGCGTTCCCCTTGCCTTTCAAGTTGCCTCACAGTCTCCAGAGCTACAATGCTCCCAAGGCTGTGCCCGAAGATATAATACTCCCCTGCGGGCATACATGCCGCTATACCCTGCGCCGCCATTTTGGCCGCAAAGGCAACCGAAGAACAATACGCCTCGGCCATACGGCGTCCGCGCCCGGGTAATTCCATAGGATATATCGTCACGCATCCTGCCAACGGACTGTGCCATTGGCGATAGATATCGGCGCTTCCTCCTGCGTGAGCAAAACAAAACAGCGGCGGGCCTGATAGCTGTCCTGACCCCACTTCCGGCAACCACGCAGCTCTTTCCGCATCAGACATATCCGCCTCCCTCCTTCCCTCCACACGAGGTTGCTTTATCCAAATCGTTTTGTGCTGTGTCAAACTGCACAATCAGCGATGCTCCATCCATATGATCAAGGCGAATATCAGCCGTCATGCCATGCTGCGTTGCCAAAGCGATTAACTCCTCGGGAGAAACGCCCCGATGCTGAAGCAAACATCCATCTGCGGCGTCAACCATTGCAACCGCAGCAGCAAGCGAAACATTAGGGCCAAAGCGCTCACCGAACATAATTTCATAAACACAGCGTTCTTTATAGGTTCTGGAATCGGGGATGCCTGTAACACGCACTCCCCGTGTCCACGCTGAACTGTGCTTCGGCAAACGGACAAGACGTTCGTCAAGCACATCCCAAGCACCATGCGAAGCTGCAATATCAGCCCATGAAACCACTGTCCCGGTATCCAAAGCTACAGACTGCTCCCCAACTAGCGTCACATCGTAACGAAACTTCATAAGTTCATTACAGGACGACCCCATTTTGGGTCTGGTAATGCCCCTCATCTGCGCAAGGCGTTTCCCCGGCAAGGCATGCCAAAACGCTGGAGACAACAACAACTCATCCTCAGCGGCCAGTGAATCAAATGCCCTGCGAAATTCTGTCGCTGTCGTGTGTTCCGGAAGCTGATGCAAAAGTCGAGACACACGATACAAATTCGCCGTGTCTGCATTTCGCACGTCTCCGACAAACACCTTACCCCCACTGCGCAAGCGCTCCAAACCTTGCTCCAAGGCGCGCTGCAGATATTCCACATCAGGGAAATATTGCACAACGGAGTTGTAAACGAGGGCATGAAACTCCTCCCCACCTATGGCGCCAAGGTCCGCAGCTTCTGCCTGGCATAAGTCAAGATCAAGCAGTTCCAACTGCTCGGGTGGCAATTTTTCAACAGCCTCACACACGCGGTGCAAGGCCGCAGACGAAAAATCCACTCCAACATAACGCGTGCACTCGCATGCCAAATTCAACAAAACGAGGCCGTGTCCACAGCCAATTTCCAAGATAGATTCGGCGTGAAGGCTTCGAATGGCGTCCAAGGTATTGTTCAACCACTGCCGCATCTCTTCTTGCGGGATAGGATCCCCGGTGCACGCACTTTTCCACAAGGAAAAATCCTCTCCGGCCGACGCGCCGCTTCCCATATGCTGATATGTTTCATCATAGACCGAAGCCCACTGGCGGAGCCTTTCTTGGCGTTCCTGTTCTGTCATTCTATGCGTCCTGCGCGGCGTGAGGTGATGGGGAGTTACCAACGAGACGTTCAAGGATGGCATTCACCACCCCCTCAACCGTTGGGGTGGTAAAGAAGACGGAAAGCGGCAGAGGCACAGGGATAACCTCTCGAATGCGCCCAATTATCTGCATTGCACGCAGGGAATCCCCCCCTGATTGGAAAAAGTTGGCATCCAAATGCGGATCCTGCATCCCAAGCACATCGCCCCAGTGATGCGCAACAAGCTTTTCCAAGGGCGTCTCTGCAAAGCGCAGGGAAGAACCAGAGGCGGCGCACTGCTGCTTCGCTTTGTCCGCAAGGATATGTTCTATGGTCTTTCTGTCCACTTTGCCATTGGCGGTTACCGGAGTCTCATCACCCATCGCCCAAAGACGCGGGATCATGGTCAGAGGTAAGGTTTTTTGCAAACGATGCGACAACTCCTCGGGAACCAGCTGCACGCCGTCTGTCTCCACCCAAACTCCCAGACTTTCCCGCTTCTCATCTCCACGGCTCTGCGTATTGATGCAGACCGGCATAAGCACAGCGCGCGTTACGCCGGGGCATGCGGCAAGCGCGGACTCTACTTCGGCGGGATTGAATCTGTACCCTCCGATGTTTACTTGAAAATCACTCCGGCCCAAAATCTCCACAATCCCACCAGGCCGATACCGCCCCATGTCCCCAGTTCTATACAACCGTTCTCCAGTGCGAGGGTGCGTCGCAAACGCACGCTCATCCGGGCTTGTCGTATGCATGCACACGCCAACGCCGGAGCAATAGAGATCTCCCGGAACCCAGTCGGGCAACTCATTAAGCGCAGCATCCATGACATAATACGAATTGTTGGCGATGGGCATCCCATAAGGAATTGAAGCCCACTCCGGATGCTCTCCCTGTACCGGATACAGGATGTTCCAGAGGGTAGTTTCCGTGGGGCCACCGCAGGAATAGAGTTGGGCTCCCGGACACACAGTCTCAACATTGGCTGGCGTATCCGGAGGTATCCAATCTCCTCCCAGAATATGAAGACGCAGCGGCAACTGCACACCCTGCGCCATGCAATGCTTCATAAGCGCGGTATGAAATCCGGGCACGCTGTTCCAAATGGTTACGCCATGCCGGACAATACACTCAACCCAATGCTTAGGCTCATAGGCCCTTTCCGGATCAAGGGTGACGATGGAGGCTCCTGCCGTTAACGCGCCGAAGACATCATACATCGCCATATCATGATGCATGGCCGTCACAGCAAGAAACGTATCGGCGGCCGTCACGTCAAAACGCCTATTTGAATGGCAAATAGCGTTCAACAACCCCTGCTGGCCAATAGTGACTGCCTTGGGCTTTCCCGTCGTTCCAGACGTCGACATCACATATGCTGCCGTATGGGGCGCGCACAGCTGTTCGCTCTGTTCTGTGCCGCCCCCCCCCACAGCAGCGCTGGTAGCCTGCGAGCCAAACACATACATCGGCAGAGATAATTTTTGCGCGGTCGCGCTATGTGCATCGTCCGCAACGAGAGCGATGGCGCCGCCGATATTTACAAGAGTTTGAAGCCGTTCATCAGGACAAGAGACGTCAAGCGGCATAAAAGGCCTGCCCGCCGCCATCACGGCAAGGGCCGCGGCAAGAGCATGCCACCCGCGCCGCATAAGAATCGCAACGCATCCTCCATGGGGCGGCAACGCCTCCGAAGCACCATCACAATTGCGCACCAAACGCTTCACCTGCTGAGCAACGCGTCCAACTTCTTCTCGCAAAGTCCGGTAGGAAACGGCGTCATCGCCGCACAAAACAGCTATACGATCCGGGCGGGCTTTGGCCTGCTGGTCGAACAACGCCACAAGGTCTGTATTCGGCAGCGCTTCCGGAGGAGCGGCCGCCGCCTGCCGCGCCTCATACTGCGCGGCGGGCAACTTCGCCAAACGTTCGCACTCCCACGCCTCCTTGTTTGTCGCCAGCTGGCGAACAACGCGCGTGAACTCCTGAAACATCGCATCGACCAAACCATCGGGAAACTCATCATCTCTGGAATCCCAATATATGTGCAACCGTCCGGAAAAGATCGAAAAAACGCAATCTAGATGCACCTGAGGTGTCGACCCATAAAGCCGGCGCAACGTACCAATGGGTCGAATGCGCTCATCCAGCCCATCCCCACCCGAACTGTCGTCCGGCATAGCCGTGAAAACAACAGGCATAGCCGCAGCCTCAGCATCTCCCTTTATCCGCGCTAATTCACGCAGCAAAGACATACCGGAAACCCGGCCATGCCGCAGACTCGTCCACGTCTCCTCCTGAAACTTTCGAGCCTTGTCCTGAAAAGACGCTCCGGAATCGTTAACTTCCAGCAACGTAAACGAAGCAAATTCGCCAATAATGTTGTTGATGTCGGGATGCCAACTCAAATCCCTATTGAAGCGGGGCGCATTCAGGGTAAAACGGCTGGTTCCGCTCCACAGGGCCAGCACTTCACCATATGCAGCTCCTAGCGCAGAGGCATAGGACACCCCCTGCGCAGCGCAACGGCGATTTAAACTTGACGTATCGTCAACTGACAACACGCTCTCCCGTCTGGTCACGGCAGTATCTTTGTCGGTGGGAATCAAAGGACTGCGCTTCGGCAGGGACGGGGCCGAAGCCATCTCATGAAGCCTCGCCTTCCAGTAGTTGTCGCTTTTGATATATTCTGCGCCCTGCTGCGAACGCTCCAGTGCGGCCATATAATCACGAAAAGTCATACGCAAAGCTGGCAGATCAGCCTGCGGGGAGGCATACAGCGCCCCCAATTCCTCAAAAATAATCTGAAAGCTCCGCCCATCAATGGCCCATTGATCAAGCCGAAAATGCAACCGTCCAACACCGGATGCCCCCATGCGGCTAAACCGTACCTCTGACTGTGGCCAGCGTGACAGGTCGCTAACCGTAGCGATCATTTCCTCTGCGATGTCCTGAAGACGCCGCTCCTGCGCACTGGCATCAAGGTGACTCAAATCCTCCTCACGGACGGGAAAGGGGGGAGGCGTCTGCAAAATGCGCTGTTGCCCATTTTCAAGCACCACGGCCCGAAGCATGGGATGCCTCTCCACAAGGACATTCAGAGCCTGCTCCAGACGGCCCACGTCCAAAGCTGGGCAGTCAATCTCCACATAACTCTGCATGGCGATCCCGCCACCGCCAATATCCTTATCTCTTCCTATCCAATACGCCTGCTGCATATCGCTCAAAGCAAACGGCTCGGACTGCGGACCGGGAGCAGGCTGAACGAACCATTGGACGGCCTGCTCCTTTTTCCTTTTGGCCTTCAAGGCAAGGGCATTTAATTTTCCCATGCCCGACACGGCTGTTCCTGAAGAATGGTCTGACTGCATAAAAGGCCCCCCGCTATATGGACAACTCTGGCGCGGCTTCAAGTTGTTCGGCAATTGTTTGAATAAGCCCTTCAACCGTTCGAGCCTCCATAAAGGCGCTCATGGTAAGCTCCACGCCAAGCTGTAATTCAATATCTGCAAGTATCCGCAAAGCCGTCATAGACGTTCCGCCTGCGTGGAAAAAATCGTCGTTTGTACCCAATGTCTCTAGGCCCAAGGCGTCTCGCCAAATTGTCAGCATAAGCTGTTCAATCGGTGCGCCGTCGTCAGCAGCGTCCGATGCGGAAGCCTGCGGTGCGGGTGTAGGCTCGTCAAACTCCAGCGGTAGCCAATATCTCTCCGGTGCAAAGGCATAGCCAGGCAAGGAAGCGTACTGCGGCTTCTCACTGACGGAAAAGGGGGAAACACCTCTCAGGAAAAGCTCGCCAAGCGCAATGTCCCAACTTTGAACAAATGAAGCGTCCAGATCAGAGAAATCAACCACAACAGCATGTTCAGATGAAGGCGACTTCTCTTCGCCTGCGGCCTTGGCGGTCAACCGATACTTCAGGAAAACAACGGGCAGTCCGTCTGCAATGTTTATGTCTTCCGCCTTGGCGAAATACGGCACCACAGTCGAATCACTCTTTTCCCCAAACGGGGGTCTGTATGGCTCTGTCGGGGAAAGGGACAACTCCCGCAAACTCTTCTCCCGCGAAAGGATTTTGGCTTGGCACGTCCCTGCAACCTCACCCATGCAGCATTCTGCCACACCGCCAACTGGCAGTTCCATCGCACGCACAAGCTCAGTCAAAGCATGTCCCAATGCGAGGGCCAAACGTTCAAGGCACAACGCGTCCTTCTCCAACACAGGTAGAGACGACACCACATCTTCCACCGCAATTTCATATTCTTGGAGGAAGAACGTAAAGACACCATGCAATTCTGGATATTCGCGGATCAGTTTCATCGCCAAGGCAACCAGACGACTTGGGGAGAGCTGTGAGTAGTCTGACAGAAGAACAACAAGACGAACCGCTTGCGCAGGCTGAGCCGTGCGGACGCGTCCTTCGCGCAGGGCCAAAGCCGCTTCACCTGCGCTGGCGGCCATAAGCATCGCCCTATGGGAAAAATGCTTTCGTTGACCGCGCAAAACAGCGCTCACTGCGGCAATGTCGGCATTGGCGTTGTCGGAGAACCACGTCTCAAAGACCTGAAGCTGCCTCTGTAGCCCTGCCTCATCTGGCGCGCTGAACATCAAGGGATGCTCCCTTGGCACGCCCGTCATGCTGGCATCAGCCTCACAACTATGGGCGCACCTCCCCAAAGCAGAGTCGCGCCGCGCCCAGTCGGGAGTCCGCTCAACAACCATATGGCAGTTGGTGCCTCCAAAGCCGAAAGAACTGACGCCCACTAGTCGAGGCATATCGCGAGGCCAGTCCATGCCCTCAACACAAAGCTGAAACGGGCTGCCGTCAATGGACATCTCCGGATTGCACTTGCTGTAGTAGGCAAGAGGCGGCATGTAGTCATGCTCCAGCATAAGCGCGGCCTTCATAAGCGACGCTGTTCCGGCGGCGATATTCAGGTGCCCGATATTGCCCTTTACGGAACCGATGCGGCAGGGGTGCGCCCTTGGTTCATCAAAGGCCGCGCACAGTCCCGCGAATTCAACAGGGTCACCCAGCTTGGTACCTGTGCCATGGGCCTCTATATAGCTTATGTCCGCACTGCTAACGGAAGCGGACCTGTGCGCCATACGGATGACAGACTCCTGCCCCTTAACACTGGGTGCGGTATACCCGGCCTTTCGTGCGCCATCGTTATTCACTCCATAGCCGCGTATAACCGCATGAATATGGTCCCCGTCGTTTATGGCATCATCCAGCCTTCGTAGCAGCAAGGCGCAGACGCCTTCGCCCATGATGGTGCCGCTGGCGGTGGCGTCAAAGGGGCGGCAATACCCGTCAGGCGAAAGAATTCCGCCCGGCTCAGCCCAATAGCCCCAATGCCGGGGGCTGAAGACGGAAGCCGTAACGACCAAAGCGGCATCGCAACTGTAATCCAGCAAATTCTGGCAGCCCGTTGCCGCCGCAACAAGTCCGGTGGAGCAAGCGGTATTGATATTCACGCTTGGCCCGGTAAGGTTCAGTTTGTGTGAGATCCACGTACTATTGAACCCTTGGCCGCTCAGGACCAAATTTTGACCAAACGCAGCCCCCAAGTGGTCCCTAACCGAGGGGCGCGTATGAAAGAGCCAATAAAAGCTCTGTGCCGCACCGGCAAACACACCCGTAATTCCTGCACGCTCCTCACCCGGAACATGCCCCGCATCCTCAAAGGCATGCCACGATGTTTCCAGCATCAACCGCAACTGCGGATCAAGAGCAAGCGCCTCAGCCGGAGTAAACCCAAAAAAGTCGGCATCAAACTCCTCCGCCCGCTCAAGCTGAGCTGTGACCGGCACATGACAAGGGTGCTCCTTAATTTGTGACGGGCACTCCATAGCTATCAGTTCGGCTTGTGTCATGCGGTGCACCGTTTCACGTCCATCACGCACAACATCCCATAACGCTTCGACAGCATTGGCACCACGAAAGCGCCCTGCCATGCCGACAAGAGCTACGGCATTAACATATTCTTCCTGTTCCCAAGGGGCGGTAGCACTCATGAAATAACCTCACGCTGGCGTTTTCTTTGTCGCCGGGCTTTGCGTTGACTCGCTTCTCTGGATTGCGTGGAAACCCCGGAAGTGACCGGGACGGAACATGCGGCCGCCTTCACCAAAGACGAAATATGCATATGGAGATCCTTGAGGTTAGAGTATGTAAAGATACCCGCCATCCCGATGTCCACGCCAAGGGTCTGCCGTATCTTGTCCCGAAGCGGCGGGATGAGTACCGAACTGCCTCCCACGTCAAAAAAGTTGGCATCAGGGTCGGGCGATTGCACGCCCAGAATGTCCTGCCAAATCCGAACAAGCGCTGACCATGTGCCGCCGGATTCATTTTCGGGTGGCCGCGACACGAGGTGCGGCGCTATCGGAAGGCCACAACGACAAACGAGGGGATGTGGCAACAAGGGCAGCGTCTCGCCCTGCTCTGCGCTGATATGAATATACCGACGGGGGGAGGCAAAGCCCTGCATAGCTCCGGAAGCAATCGCCTCCGTCAGGGACCTGCCTGCAATGGCATTATCGCATCCACTTTGCAGCATGCGCAGAATGTTAAGAATTGCCTGCCGGGCCATGCCCGCGCTGTTGCAATGGGGAATGTGGAGGCACAGATGGGTATGGGGCGCGATCCTGTTCTGGCAGGCAAAATACTCGCAAAGGTTATCGAAGAGTTCGCCAGCCATCCCCGTCCGATACGGAGTTGAGGTCCCTGACGCCCCATCCTCCTGGACGAGACAAAGAACGGGCGCTTCAGGCGCCGCGTGGTGGAATGGGCGGAACAGCGTCTCACCCCACTTTTCGCAAAGCTCATGTAAAGCAGTTCTCGCAGGAAAAGCTGGAAGATGGAGCAGTCCACCTGGCCTGCCCCCGTAACGCAAGCGGCCCTGTTCAAGGGCATGCTGAATTTCCCCGGCTGTCCAAACCGGTCCGGCATACTCGGCCGACCCAGACGCTTCACAAAAAACAACACGCGCCGAAGTCTGCTGCTCCAACTCTTGAATCAACCGTCTGCCAGCTTCACCCTGCTCATTGGCGACAAGGCAAAAGCGATCCGCCGCAAAAGGTTGATCCCAGTCAGGAACACGCCTTCCTCCGGGCATAACCGGATGCACAAAGCGGTCAGCATCCTGCGTGAACAGCACATCAGAGATCGCGTGGTCTGGTTCAGCCGATGTGTCCTGTCCACCAAGGCCATAGCTTTGAGACAATTTTCGCACCACATCAGCATTGCAGACGTTCTCCCCAAGGCTCACTCGCTGGCTTAAAGACGCATCATGTGCATTGCGTTGAACAAACCGCTCAATGAGAGCCTCTGTCGCAACAGGCAAAAGAGACAAAACATGCCGGTCAGGATAACAATCTCGTGTGCAAGGAATTTGCGTCACTTCGACAACATGAGTGCAAGGAAGCCAGCTTGGCATACGAGTCCGCAGTTGCTCCGCAGCAGCGCAGGTCACGTTTGCGTCATGCCACAAAACGCACTCCCCTCGTTTGTCCAGCAGGGAGCCTTCACTTTCATGGGCGACAAAGGTGAATGCTATACGGGGCAACGCCTCTGGTTGGCGCGTGCAGAGTTCATCCGCCAAGGCGTTAAGCGCCACGGATTGCCCCTTTTGCCAAACATGGCCAGCGACTGCGCACGGCAAAGGCACGGACAATATTCCGGGAGCAAGCGGGACAACGTGGAACCATTTGCCCAACCTCGCACGTTCACCATAAGTACAACCGGACGGCAGAATGCCCTGCCCGATGGCAACGCGGCAAAAAAGCTCCGTTCCTAGCCAGGCTTCTTGGTTCAACAGCACTTTACCCCATCGCAATTGGCGCGGAATGCGCACAAAGACATTGCAACGATCGATAACTGCTTGATTTTGTGCCAAATACGCTGCGGGGGGCAAATCATCCATAATCCACAGCGAGCTCGCCCCTTTTTGCAACAGGATGAGAGCGTTTTCCCATCTTGCCGTTACGGGAAGGGCGTCCTCATGAATCGCAGTATCCCAATGCCCCCACGTTACAGGCATATTCTCCATCCAGGCAGCCAATGCCACGAGGCCCGCGCGGTCGGCGTCTTCATCCTCAAGAAAGCACACACGCCTTTTTTCGCCTTGCAGGCGTTGGCGGACTTCATGCAGTCCCGCGACAATGGCATCAGCGCCATACACCTGCCACGCGCCCGGCGTCTCGCCATCGCACACCACAAGTGGTGCAATGTCGTCCGAGTCATGCAAGGCGCTCCGTTCCGCAACCGAGCCTTCCCCGCCACCTGCCAAATCACTCCACAACACACTGACGGCCGGGATTTCCTCACTGGTCATGTCCAAGGCATCAGCGCCACTTTCGCTGACCACTACAATGCCGCGTGGTGCTCGCTCCACAACACGGGTAAGAGCAGAAACATCCTGCCCCTCATGTGCGAGCGCCAAAGGCAATCCACCAAGCACGCATGCCCGCTGTACGAGATGCCGCGCTTCAGTATTCCCTCCCCTCCATATGCAGAGGAGTTCGGAAGCAGAAACCGCAGGAAACGCAACGCCAAACGCATGCCGTATCCGGGCGAGCACCCGTTCTGTTTCATCCGTACGCAAGGCGTTCATGAGCTCTTGCTTGTGCTGATTCAACGCGGCATCGCTCTGCGCCTCCTGCGGTCGAAACGCACAACGACCAAGGGGCAAGCTTCGGCTGGAGTCCATTTCTGAATGCGGTAATACGGCGCAGGCATCGGCGAAACGCTCCATCACAAGCTGAACACGTTCTCGCTCAAAAAGATCTTCCCTGTATTCGACGTGCAGCCATGCCCCATCTTCGGCAAAGTCCCATACGATGAACGACAATTCATGCTCTGTAATGGGATGTAACGGCAGGCGCACCCGCATCTTTTCAGCATTCCGACCTGAAAAAGCGTTCTGCAAAAGGAGCATAACTTGCCCAACAGGATGCCATGAACTGGCACGCGGCACAGCGAGGGCATCAACCATTGCACCAAAAGGAATATCCTGATTGTCCAGCGCCTCCAAAATGGTGGTATGGCTTTGCCACAATGCGTCACCAACGAAGGCGTCCACGTCCAAAGGACTGTACAGCGGCAGGACATTGATGAAACACCCCACCATCCTTTCCGTACCCGCCAACTGCTGTCTATTGGCAGAGACTGTGAGGATTGGAGTCTCCCGCTCCCCGGCCGTCCGATACAGCGCAATGCGCAACGCCGTATGCAACGCCGCGAACAAACTGCACCCGTGCCGCGCCGCCCATTGACGAAGATTCGTCAGCACATCGTCTTGAATCGGCACTTGCAGGAGCCCGCAACGTACGCCGCCGCGCTCTGCTCCGCGGGCAACCCGTGTTGGAAATGCATGAGGTCGCGACCAAGGCGGCAATGTCGCCCGCCAATACGCAGTCTGCTTTTCTTGAATGGCAGGGACCATAACATCAGCGGCCCACGCGGCGTAGTCCGTATACTGAAGCCCCTGCCCCAGACCTGTGCCATCGGCTTCGTCTTCTTCTGTCATCAAAAAGCGCTGCCAATCCTCTAAGAGAATCCCAACGGACCACCCGTCCATAACCAAATGATCCACGCACAAGACAAAAGCGGCCTTTTGTCCCTCTGTAGACACAAAAGCCGCGCGAATAAGGGGCCCGGACGTCATGGAAAAGGGTTCTGCCTTGTATGCGTCCAAAAGATCGACAAGCGTGTGCTCAAAATCCTCCTGCGCCACGCGGAGGCAATCCGGCCGTATATCGCTACGCACGCTGCGAACTTGCTCCGGCCTCCCGGCCGAATCCATACGAATGGCAAGACGCAATGCGCCATGGTGTTCAAGCAGTTTCTGAAACGAGGCGAGAACCTGCCGTTCCGTTGGAACAAATGTTAGATCAAGAACCCCCGTCTGATTAAGCACATTGGTATTGTCGCGTTCACCACAATGCAGGTTGTACAACCCCAACTGATATGGGGATAAGGGAGCGGTTTGCGCATTGGAGGTGACTGGTGCCGGAAGATGGTGCTTGTGTGCGGCATCCGTTCTTTCAAGATGCCGCACTAACGCCCGCGAATTACGCCGCAAGTCCATACGCAACTCTGGAGTCAAAGTACGAGCCGGGCTAACGCAGAGTCGACCATTTCGCCCCTCAACTTTCAGGTTGCGGGCGGCGCAGCGCCGCAGAATATCCTCTACTTTCATCGTTCATTCCCGGAAGCTTTTGCATGCGCGGCAGAACGATTTACTCGCCTGCGAAATGAAAACTTTACAGGAGCGGCCTCGCGGGGCGCTTCAAGGCCGTCTCCATCGGCAGCGCGAGCCGCATCAACATAAGCTTGGACCTTTGCGGCGGTATGCTCTTCAAGCAGAAGGCTGAATGGCACTGGCACCTTCGTCGCCTGTCGAATTTCGCCAATCAGGCGAGCGGCTTTGATTGATGTGCCGCCCATCTCGAAAAACGAATCCTGAAAGCCAAAGTCGCCATAGCCAAGGACATCGCGAAACATCCCGAGAATGCTTCCGTCGCTTAATCCCGTTTGTGCGGTGACCTCAGGAAGACGCGCGCGGTCGACCTTTCCATGCGCATTGAGGGGCAGAGTCTCCACAAGCATATAGTGGCGCGGGGCCATATACTCCGGCAGATGGGCAAGCATATGGTCCTTTAAGGTCGCCATAAACTGCGCCCGAAGAGTTGCGTCCTCCAGCACGGCGACCGAACTGGGAATGATGTACGCAGCAAGCTCCTTCTCTGCCCCTTGGGTCAAGGCAATAAACGCCATCTTCACATCCGGCGCTCCCATCACTGTGGAGCAGATTTCTCCAAGCTCCACCCGGCGACCCGAGACCTTCACCTGATTGTCCTTTCTCCCGAGAACCGTCAGTCGCCCGTGAGCATCTACGCTGCCATAGTCACCGGTACGGTACACACGTCCAGACACACCCGGCACATTCACGAAAGCACGGGCTGTCCGCTCCTCATCGCCAAGGTACCCCAGCCCCACACACGGTCCGCCGATGAGCACTTCGCCGACCTCGGTGCAAGGGAGCACAGTCATATCATCATCTGCGATCATTATTTCCGCGCCACAAATGGGCAGGCCCGCAGGCACAACGGCAGGCTCAAGACTTTGGGGCGTAATGCGCTCCCGCGTAACGTATATGGTGCACTCCGCAGGCCCGTAGCAGTTGAGAATCGTTGTTTCCGGACAAGCGGCGCAGACCCTCATGATGGCCTCCCGGTTGGGCATTTCGCCGCAGATGCAGACATCACGCATCGCCTTAAGTACGGATGCATCCTGAGTAGAAAGAATATTGAAGACACCCGTGGAAAGTATGGCCCAACGGATGCCAAAACGGGCAATATGGGTCTTCAGCCGTTCCGCATCCAAGGTGATATTGGTTTCCGTCACCACAATCGTGCCCGCGTGCAAAAGTGCTCCCCATACCTCCATCATGGAAAGATCAAATGTAACGGCGATGACATGGGCCATCCGGTCATGCCTGCGCACTCCAAACTCCGCAGGGTCCCGCAACACCGCGTAGGCGTTTTCGTGCGTCAGTGCGACGCTCTTGGGCTCTCCCGTCGACCCGGACGTATGAATGACATATAAAGGCAATGCCCCCTCATCCGCCCGCACACATCGAGCCTCAATCTCCGGCGCCTCCTCTGCAACGCCACACAATGCCGCAACATCCAGCACATCCACCGGCCATTCGTCCGGTATAACGTCCGCCCATTCAGCGCACGTAAGCACCACTTTTATCTGACAACGACGCACAATGTTCCGAATCCTCGCCTGCGGCCAATCCTGTGCAATTGGAGCATATGCGATGCCCGCCTTAGCTGCGCCAAGCCAGCACGCGATATTCTCTATGGAGCGAGGCAACGCAACCCCAACCACCTGTACTGTAGCGTTAGCTGTATTGCGGTACGTTTGCTGCAAATGCAGCGCAATACGGTTCGAAACGGCATCAAGCTCGGCATACGTTATGCTTCGCTCGCCCTCCACAACAGCCTCCTGCTTCGGAAAGCGTCGTGCATTCTCCAGAAAGGCAGAAACAAGTTTCGACAATGCAATCTCAAGCAAAGCGGTCTTATTGCACATACTGTTCACCCACATGCCTGACACGTCCCGTGCCCGCATCAAATTGACGTATTCGGCAACAAAGGGGCGTTGCCGTGGGACCGGCCCATGCAACACATAGCGTCCCCTCCTCCAGACAGTCCGCCAAATGAATAAAACGCGCCTGAGCGGGCAACCCGCGAATGTGGAGGCTCCCGGTCCGCAAGTTCATCTCCATAGAAGTAAAACCAATAGACAACCCCCGCCCGATGGCTTTGGAAACGGCCTCCTTCGCCGTCCACACGTGGAGGAATTCTTCTGCCGAAGCGTCTCTTTGATTTAGAGAATCAATTTCATTCTCATGACAAACGTCAGAGAGGAGCGACTGCCAGTTGCCAACATGTTGAGGATGCTCCACGTCCACGCCACAACGGCCGTTACGACAAAGAACGATGACGGCCCAAGGCCAAGAATGAGAAATATTAAAATCGCAAAAGGCATCGGCTGCAAGATACGGCCTGCCATAGGCACTTCTGGCAAAACGCCACTGACGCGGTGCACGACGCCCGCCCGCCACGCTCAGGACCTCACGCAACGCGGCATGGGCCACAACATACAACACGCCATCCTCAAGACGATAAAACCGTCGCGCTTTCTCTTGCTCGTCCGCAGAAAGAACAGAAAATGCCCGTGGCAAAGCGCTTACGCAATCTCCGCATTGCAGCACAGCATCCAACCGGCATCCGTGTGCTATGTAACGCGCCATTTCCGGCACGATGTCCGCCCGGACAATGTACACATCGATATTTTCATTCATCCCTGAAGCCTCATACCAAGGCGGAGCACACGTCCGCCGGATAAAGTGACAGAACTTTCCTGCGAAACCCTCACACCGGAGCACCTCATCCCAAATGGCACTGTCGTTCGACGCTGAGTACGATAGCGCAACGAGGCGATACAGGGTGCCCTTTTTTGTGTTTTTTATGACCAAAAGTTCACTCCCAGCTTACACACATTGCAAAGAGGCTCTCCCCTGGAGCCAATACATTACTCGACCTGTATTTATGGACAAAAAAACACGTAAAAGGGGCATGACCTGGATTTAAACGTGTGTATTGTCTTCCAATCTCCATATTCAGCTTTACGCAAATCAGACATCTTGACTCGCAAGAGAGGAAACATGGCGACTCATCTCCTAAGACGCTTTACAGACGTCGTGCGCTTAAGCCCCAATACGCCAGCGGTTGTCGAGCCAGAATTCTCCATCTCATATGCAATGCTCGACGAACTCTCCGACAATGCCGCCGCATTCTTAACGCAATCTGCACGCACCGAAGAGCTGCAAAACAGCGCGAAGCGCATGCCGCATTCATTGTCCGTGCTCGGGTTTTATCACAGTCGTTCGGCCCGGCATGTCATCGCGGCAGTGGGAGCGGCCAAAGCAGGCATCCCCTACATGCCCATGGGACTCAACTGGCCACCACACCGCCTCAAGGCTGTCATGGAGAACTGCCATGCATGTCTGCTAGTTTGCGACAACAAAACGGAGACATCCGAATGGAGAGGGGATACCCCCTGCATCACTACCGAAGATCTCATCCATGCCGAGAGCGGTCCCTCGACCTGGGATGCGTCAAAGATGGCCGACGTGTTCAAAGCCCGATATGAAAGCACTCCTCCGCCACTTTATGTCATCCACACCTCAGGCTCCACCGGTGCCCCCAAAGGTGTAGCCCTGCCGCATGACGGTATTTGTGCCAACTTCGTCGGATCAAGGGGCATGCCCGGATTCGAGCCCGGAAAACGTGTCCTCTACGGCGGCGCGCTCACGTTCGACCTCTCCATCATTGAACTGTGGATCAGCCTCCTCAATGGCTGCACTCTTGTCCTCACCCAGGAAGAAACCCTGCTCGACGCACAAATGCTGAAGGCCCATCTCGAAAAATGGAGCATCACCACGGCGGCTATGCCCGTCAGCGTCATGAGCGCCCTGGCGGCGCAAGATGCGCATGTATTTAGCCCACTTGAGATTCTCATCTTCGGCGGGGAACTGCCTAACAAAGACGTTATCAGGTCAATCTTGCACGCCTGTCCCAACCTCGTCATGAATAACTCCTACGGCACAGCTGAAACCTGCGCCGTCGCTGCCGCAGAAAATTTGACGCTCCCCCTGCCAGAGGGACCGCTTCCTGTTGGCAAGCCTTATGGCGATGCCGAACTCTATGTCGTTGATGAGGACCTCACCCACTTGCCCGCGGGACAAATAGGCGAACTGCTTATCGGCGGACCGGGTGTCGGCCTTGGATATATCAACGATCCTGAGCGAAACGCCCGCGTATTCGTCACGGACCCGCAAACAGGACGATACTGCTATCGCACGGGCGACATGGCCTACATGCGGCCTGACGGTCGACTCGTTCTGGTGGGGCGCAGTGACGCGCAATTTAAAATTGGCGGGAAACGAGTCGACCCAGAAGAAATCAGCGCAGCCATCCTGTGCAAGCCGGGCATATCCAGAGTGCATATTTCCTTTATCCGAGGGGAATTCCCCGCCATTGTGGCCTATGTCGTACCCCGGCACTGGAATCCAAGCCACCAGCAGGACAATGCCTTTTCAGAAAATCTGCGCACGGCTCTTCGCAAGGAGCTCCCGGCCTACCTTATCCCCAAGCATATTATTCTTCTGGAAACCATCCCGCTCACAGCTCACGGTAAAGTCGACGAAAAAAACCTGCCTGCGCCACCCGCTATGGACTCTTCCTCTGTGGATAACGACATCTGCGCGGCCTTCCAAACGGCGCTCCGTGAGCGCAACTTCTCCGAAGATGACACGTTTTTTGAACACGGCGGCACTTCGCTGGTGGCAGCGCAACTTATCGCTCACTTCCGCTCCACCCATCATGTAGCAGTTCCCTTCAGCCTCTTCTCCCGCCCCCGCACGGCGCACGTCGTCCGTCTCTTTATTGAAAACACATTAATGACAAGCCAAACGCACCCCATCGCGGATGGGGCCACACCATGCCCCTCGGCGCAGGACGACACAGGCCGCACCCCCGAGAACGAGTTGACCTTTACGATTTAGAGGAAGATGCAATGAATGCCGGATATCCAGCCGAACTTCTTGAATTTATCTACACCCTGCGTAGCGAAGGCGTCGTCCTTGCCTCCGATGGCAAGGAAATGACCTGCCGAGGCCCACGAGAAGCGTTAACACCCGCGCGCCTCAGCACACTCAAAGAAAACAAAAAACACGTGCTGCATCTCCTAGAGGAAGAGCGATGCGCCCTTCAAGAGGACATCCCGCAACTCACCCCAGATGCCCCAGGCCGCTTTCTTCCCTTTCCCCTAACCGATAACCAGCAAGCTTACTGGATAGGTCGCGGCGACTCGCTGGATTACGGTCAGGTCGGCATCCACGCATATATTGAACTGGCAGTGCCGCACCTTGACGTGGCACACCTCGAACACTGCCTTAATATCCTCGTCCAAAGGCATGACATGCTGCACGCTGTCGTTGTCGGCGACGGCATGCAAAAAATCCTTGAGGACCATCCTCCTATCACGGTCAAATACACCGACGCCTCAACCCTCTCAAGGCAGGAAGCGGACCAAATTCAAGATGCTATCCGGCAGGACTTTTCCTGCCGATGCTACGCATTAGAAACATGGCCGCAGTGCGCATACCATGCCGTACGCCTTCCGGAAGGAACCGACGTCCTGTTCATAAGTCAGGACACATGGAGCCTTGACGGACAAAGCTACCGCGTTCTCATGGAGGAGCTGGCCGCCTTGTACCACGGACACCCCCTGCCCCCTGCCCCGAACCTGACATTCCGGGACTATGTCCTCGCTATGCAGGACTTCAATACATCCCCCACTTACCAAAATAGCCTGTGGTACTGGCGGCGTAAGGTTGCAACTCTGCCAACCTGTCCCATATTGCCCACCAAGGCCAAACGGGGCTACCACGCGGACAATCAATGCGCCACCTCAACGACGCCGCAATGCACCCTTGAATTTTCCAGACAAGAAACCTGCCTGTCGGAACATGAACTCGCTCCCCTTCGAGCCTCGCTCAAAGAAAAAGGCATCACCTTGGCGGCATTTCTGCTTACGTGCTATACGGAAACGCTGGGGCACTGGGCCGAAGACACTGCATTCACCATCAACGTTCCGTGGGGAAACAGGCTCCCCGTCCATGCGGATGTGGAGTCATGCGTTGGCGAATTCGCCAGCATGACCTTGATACAATTCGACAGCACGGCAGGCGGAAATATCCATGAACGGTCGCGTGTTGTGATGGAACAACTTTTAGAAGACCTGCAACACAGCCATGTTTCGGGAATAACGCTTTTGCGCGAATGGCGTCAGGCCAATGGCCTTGGCCCTGAAGCCTGCATGCCATTTGTCTTCACCAGCGAAACGGACACTGGGGATGGCGCAAGCTCCTCATGGATGGAACCACTTGAACGAATCGGGCGCATACGCCGCAGCCTCAGCCAAACGCCGCAGGTATGGATTGACGCCCAGTATGCCGTTGTCCATGGAGAACTGCGACTGTCGTGGGACATTTTGACGGGCATTTTCCCTGAAGGACTTGCGGAAAGGATGTTTGACGCATTTTCAACGCTTGTCCGCGCCTGCGCGAGCGATGAAGCAATTTGGCATGAACAATTCCCCGTATCTGCCCTCAACTTGCCCATTCCATACAGCTCCGCCTCAGGCGCTCAACGCAGCGTTCCGGATATCGACATCGCGGCTGTTGTGGAAGATTGGGCAGCTACGCAAGCTGGACGCCCATGCATTCAGGACACCCATGGCACTCTTCTCTGGGATGCCATTCCAGAAAAATTCCACATGCTGTCGGACAGTTTGCGCAAAGGTGGCCTGCGTGACGGCGATGGAATCGCCATTCTTCTCGACAAATCACGCTGGCAAAGCCTCATCCCCTTTGCTGCAAAGCATGCCGGAGGAGTCTGCATCCCCCTTGATGTAGAAAGCCCAGCAGAACGCCTGGCAGCAATCGTGCTTCGCTGCGGCGCGGCTATGGTTGTGACCGACACTTCACTGTACAGCAAAGCAAAAACATTTGGTCTGCCCATCTTTAACGTGGACTCCGGCACATGGTCGACGAAGAGCCTTTGGCCCACACAGCGCCGTACATGGGATGCGGACACCTTCTGCATCATCCACACCTCAGGCAGCACCGGCATTCCCAAAGGGGTAGAATTGCCCTTCCCTGGTATTCTCAATGTACGCGACCACATGAAAGACTTAGGACTTGGAACCGACGATGTGGTCCTCGCGCTGTCCCCCCTACAGCACGACATGTCCATTCCCGAATACATGGGCAATATGCTCTGCGGCATGTGCGCGGTCTATCCCACGCCCAGCCTGCGCAAAGACCCGCAGCACTGGTTTGAACTCATCAAGGCGCACCGGATAACATTCTGGCACACTGTGCCTGCCATGCTCACCATGCTTGTAGACTTCTGCCGCGGCCTGCCGGAAAAAGAAGTCACACGCGTTCTCTCCTCCCTGCGCACAATATGCCTCGGCGGCGATTGGACGCCTTTGGAAACAGCCCGCACACTCCTCAAATGGGTGCCCAATGCTCGGATCGTCTCGGTGGGCGGCCCCACAGAAATCACGGTATGGAACGTCACCCACACAGTCACACACGTCGAGGACGGCTGGACAAGCCTCCCCTATGGCACGCCTATCGCCAACTGCGGCTGCACGGTTGTAGACACAGCAGGTAATCCCCGCCCCCGCGGGGTTGTTGGCGAGATGTCCTGCACCGGGGCATTTATGTCACCGGGGTATTTCAACGACGCCCAACTGACAAAACAGGCTTTCCCCCTCTGCCCTCAAACTGGCAAACGTCAATTCAGAACAGGCGACATGGTTCGTATGCATGACGATGGCGTTTTGGAATTTGTTGGGCGTAAGGACAACCGGGTCAAAATTGGTGGCTACCGCATAGAACTCAGTGAGGTCGAACTTCATATCCAATCCTTCCCGTCTGTGGAGCAAACGGTAGTGCTCACCCAAACCGGTCCAGCAGGCACACCCGTCATGGTCGCATGGGTCACAGGCTATAGGGAGTGCGACATAAACATCAATGAGCTCAAAACCCATCTTTTACAGACGCTCCCCTCCTATATGGTTCCCGCATTTATTGGCGTATGCCCGGCCTTTCCCGTGACCACTAACGGTAAAGTAGACAGGAAAGCCATCCGCGAATGGCTGTTGCCTCAATCAGCCGAAAACATCAGGCTCGACACGCCACTGCGGGCCACCCTCGCCAAAACATGGGAGGACGTGCTTGGCCGCAGACCAGAATCAGAAACGAGCAACTTCTTTGAATACGGCGGCGACTCCATTACAGCCATTCGCCTCCTCAACAAACTTATGTCGGCCGGTTTGCCCCATCTGAGCATCATGAAGGTTTTCCAAAATCCTTCATTCGCAGCCCTTGCTGACTGCCTAGGGGAAATCAGTGCAAATTCAGACGCCGACACGCTTCCGTCCCTCAAAGAAGCTGCCGCCACCTCGCCCCAACAATCCGGCACACATCCCGCCTCACACGCACAGCAACGCATCCGGGTTGACGAAATGATCCAACCTGTGCCCGGGCTGTACAACCTGCCTTTCAGGTTCAAACTCCATGGCGAAATCAATACCAACCGAATCATCGCCGCATTCCAAACGGCAGTGAACGCCAATCCGGCACTTCGGACGGTTTTTATCGAAATGCCAGAGGCCGACGGCATAACACTCCACCAACAGGTTCTGCCCAGCATCGATGTTCCTTTCGACATTCTGGACTTCCAACAGATGACCCCGGGCAGCGCCGCCGCAGAGTGGATGGCCATAGCCACGCAAAAAGGCGCACAGCCGCTCAGCATGATGGAAGGCCCCCTTATCCGAGGCTTTCTAGCCCTTATGCCTTCGCAAAACGGAACCGCCCAAACAGCTGAACTCCTCCTTGTGGTGCATCATGCGGTCTTTGACGGCTGGTCAATGAAGCTCTTTCTGGAACAATGGCAGCAGGCTATGACCAAGACAGAAGTCCAGCCAACGCCATACTCTTACGGCGACTTCACGCGTTGGGAACGCTTGCCAAAGGTTGCCGAAGCCATGAAGCACCACACGGCAGCATACAGCGCAGCCCTGCGCGAAATCGATGCGCAACCAGCGGGCTTCCATTCAAGCCTTGCCTCAACAGAAGAACACCTCCATGGCACAAGGGGTCGCCAATGCTTCCATAGGCACACAATGCCCCGCGCCCTCTCAGAGCGCGTACGCCGGACCGCGGTGCAACAAAAGGTCACGCCGTTTATCTTCCTCCTGGCCAGCTTCGGTCTGCTGACCTCTCGCCATACGGGAAGCGAACGTATCATCCTTGGCACATACTCCGCACAACGCTTCCTCCCGGATCTGGAAAACATCGTAGGCATGCTGGTCAATCCCCAGCCTCTAGCCTTTAACTTTGAGGGGGCCCATAACTTTCAGGATATTCTAAATGCCGCGCACAAAGGGCTAATGCTCGCCAAAAAGCATGAACTTGCCCCGTTCGAATTATTGGTGCGGGACCTTGACGCAAGCACGGACTCATCCGGTCAAGCTCTCTTTACCATTACCTTCAGTCAGGACAACACGGATAAAACCCCGATTTCGGCCGGTGATGTCACCTTGTCCATCGACGCAGGCGGAGACCACAAAAGCAGCATGGATATGGAGGTTGCTCTGCATGAAGCGGACAACAGCTTCGGCTTTGTCGTCATATTCAACGACGCAGTGATTGCCCGGCCGCATGTGGAGGCGCTCTTTGCCAGACTCGATCACATTGTCTCCCAGTTCACCCATGACCCCATGCTCCCCCTCTCCGACGTCCGCTACTGCTTAGAACACGAGACAACACTTCTTGACGCCATAAACAATGACGCCAATGCCCCTTTACACCATGCGTCCCTGTGGGCATGGTTTGTTGAAACTGCGCGTCAACATCCACACCAAATCGCCACAATGGAGCACGCTGACGGGGTGCGGCGGGAATATTCCTATCTTGATATCTATGCCCGAGCGATAAGCATATCGGAAGCCATGGAAGAGGCACTCCCCGCCCTTGGTGACGATTCCTCTCCCCTGCATCCTCACGTGATGGCGCTCTTCATGTCGCGGGGAACGGAGCTTGCCGCTGCCATGCTCGCGGCGTGGAGACTGGGCATAGCAGCAATGCCCATCAGCACCACGCTTCCGGCCCAAAGAGCACGGGCCATACTCAAGCACTCTGCCCCCAGCATCCTTGTCGCGGGTCGCACCGACGATGCCACGCACCTTTGCTCGCCCCCGGACAACACGTTCTCCGGGCCTATTCTTGCCACGGAACAATGCCCACACCGCCAACTCAAGGAATCCGCCCTCACAGCGGAACAGCCAAGAGACACCACGGCACACACGGCCTGGGTCATCTTTACCTCCGGTTCCACTGGCAAACCTAAAGGGGTAGCGCTCTCCCATGCCGGTCTTATCGGACGGCTTGAATGGGGTGCCCAAAAGATGCCGCCGCTTCACGGGGAAAAAGGCGGCTCCAAAACGGACATGGCCTTCGGCGACTGCCTCTGCGAAATCTTCGGGCCGCTCCTGTACGGCTTCCCTGTATACTTCATGGAAGAGAAGCACATCGCTCATGTGGACACGCTGTACGAAACCATCAAAACGGAAAAAATCACGCGTCTGGTCGCGGTGCCGAGCCTCTTGCGCGAATTCGTCGGCATAGCGCGCCAGCGCAACGAGTCCTTAACAAGCCTCAAGTACGTTGTTTCCAGCGGGGAGGCCCTCCCCGCTCTCTTGGCCGATGAGGTCCAAAACATGTGCCCTTCGGCGAAGGTCTATAACTTCTACGGAAGTACGGAAATAACCTGCGACGCGGCGTGGCATCACTTCTCTCCATCCACACCCAAAACCGCTGCCATTCCGGCAGGCAACCCCATCGCCGGTGGCCGCATTCAACTTATGGATCAAGCCCAAGCCGTCCTGCCACCTACCATGCGCGGACAAATATGCATTCGCGGTAGGATGGTCTGCCAAGGCTATCTTCAGGAAGATGGGAACATTTCCAAAACCAACGCGTTCTTTACGCATAATGGTGAGCCTGCCTTTAACACTGGCGACATGGGCATTTGGCTGAAGGGTGGTGAGCTTCTCTGCCTCGGCAGAACAGACCGTCAAATTAAAATCCGTGGACAAAAAATTGCCCCACAAGAAGTAGAAGCACAACTGCTGGCCGCAGGCGGCATTCAACAGGCCTCCGTGCTGTGCATTGACGACAACGGAAACGACAGTCTAGTCGCATGCCTTGCCACTGGCCCTGGGAATATGCCTCACGGCTACAATACTCCAAAGATGGAAATCCTCCCCCCCGCGTTGCGCCGCCACCTCAAAGACAAGCTCCCCCCGGCCTTCATTCCCCGCTACACACTGTGGATGGAAGACATGCCGCGCATCCATACGGGCAAAGTCGACCACACAGCGCTCTGCACAATGTGCAAGGAAGGACTAACCCTTCTGGTGGAGCAAACTAGCCAACAGCCTTCTGCTCTTGACGACGGCCCAGCGAGAGCCCTGAGGGATTGGTGGGTCGACATGTTCCATGTTCACCCCGCAAGCGACAGCAACTTCTTCCATGACGGTGGCAGTTCCTTGCTTGCTGTTCGCCTGATCCATTTTCTGCAGCAGGAATTCGACATCTCGATGAATGTTCGTCAAATATATAATGCAGTTACGTTCTCTGGCCTTCTACAAGCCATAACGGACATACAATGCAACGACGAAGAATGGGAAGAAATATGACCAGCAGAAGACCGTACTCATTTGGAAATGGCACACAGACGGTGAACGCTTCTCAGATCAGCTAACAAAAAGAATCACCCGCCGTCACAATCACAGTGTCCCGGGAGAGACGCGGCGGACAAGGGCTTGCCCCCTCTTTGTCCCCTCACACTCCTCGCCTGCCTGCAGGAACCTTAAGAAGGCACAAGCACGTGAGACATGAAAGGGGGATGCTGCACAGCCGCAAAGCGGCGGCAGCATCCCCCCTTTCAGGAAGCAAAAGCCCATACAATAAAAAACCCCGGCCTTTTCAGACCGGGGTTTTGAAATCGATGGTGGGCGATACTGGATTTGAACCAGTGACTTCCACCGTGTGAAGATGGCACTCTGACCAACTGAGTTAATCGCCCGTTTTTTCTACGGCATTCAGCCGAGAATGTTTTATGCCCGACAAGCTGCGGGTTGTCAATGCTGCGGCATTGGCTTTCGCGGCTTTCTCCCCGATGTGGGGACGGGCTGTCGGGACCCGGAGGAGCAAAGTGGTGGGCGATACTGGATTTGAACCAGTGACTTCCACCGTGTGAAGATGGCACTCTGACCAACTGAGTTAATCGCCCACTTTGCCATGCATGCGACTGCACCCTGTCAATATTGCATGACTTCGTGCTCGTGTCGCTGCGGGAAATGGTTGATAGCTCCACAGCCCCCAAAGGGTCAAGGGATTTTTTCATTTTTCCCCAAATGGACCTTTTTTCCTCCGTAATTGCCGGACTTTGCGGACGGGCAATTTTACGCTAGAGTCTGCGCTGTACCGGAGATATGGTCCGGACTCCCGCACGGGGCGGGGCTGGCGCACATGCCAGCGGCAACCAGCAAGCAAAGGATTGGACATGCGACTGCTCGTCACCGGTGGATGCGGATTCATCGGTACCAATTTCATTTACCATATGCTCGGCACCAACCCGGATGTCGAAATCGTCAACGTTGATAAACTGACCTACGCCGGAAACAAAGCGAACATGATTCCGCTGGAACAGTCCGAAGAAGGCAAACGCTACGCCTTTTGCCGGGCCGACATCGCGGACATGGACGCCATGCGCGCCATCATCGCCGAGCACAAGCCCGATGCCGTGGTCAACTTTGCCGCGGAATCGCACGTGGACCGCTCCATCCACGACCCCTCTCCCTTTGTGACCACCAACGTCCTCGGCGTGCAGACGCTTATGACCGCCGCCATGGACGCCGGCATTGAACGGTTCGTGCACATCTCCACGGACGAGGTATATGGCACACTCGCCCCGGACGCGCCCGCCTTTACCGAAGGCCACCCCCTTGAGCCAAACAGTCCGTATTCCGCCTCCAAGGCCTCGGCGGACCTGTTCGTGCGCTCGTTTTGGAAGACCTACGGCTACCCCGCCGTGATCACGCGCTGTTCCAATAACTATGGCCCGTGGCAGTTCCCGGAAAAGCTCATCCCGCTGATGATTACCCTCGCCGAGCAGGACAAGCCCCTGCCCATCTATGGCGACGGCATGCAGGTGCGCGACTGGATTTACGTCACCGACCATTGCCGCGGCGTGGAAATGGCGCTGAAGGCCGGACGCCCCGGCGCGGTGTACAACTTTGGCGGCAATGCGGAAAAGGCCAACCTCGACGTGGTGCGCGCCATCTTGTCCGCCATGGGCAAGCCCGATGACCTCATTTCCTATGTGAAGGACCGTCCCGGGCACGACCGCCGTTACGCCATGGATTATTCCCTCGCCAAGGACGAACTTGGCTTTGAGCCGCTGTACGACTTTGAGCGCGGCCTTGCCGAAACCCTCGCATGGTACACCGACCACCGCGCATGGCGCGACAGTGTGCAAAGCGGCGAGTACCGCTCCTTTATGGACGACTGGTACGGGGAAAGACGATGAGCGAAGAGCAATTACCACGGGCGCTTGTTCTGGGCGGAGCCACCGGACTGCTGGGCATGGCCCTGAAAAGCGCCCTGACCGCAAAAGGCTGGGACGTCACCACCACCCCCCGTCCCGGCGACTGGGCCTTTGACGTGGAGCGGCTGCGGGACTTTATTGCCACCGCGCGCCCCGACGTTATTTTCAATACGTGGGCCTACACACAGGTGGACCTTGCCGAGGACGAACCCAAGGAAGCCCGCCGCGTCAACGCCATCCTGCCGGGCATTCTGGCCCGCGCTGTGAAGGATATGGACCTCACCCTCGTGCACTACTCCACGGACTTCGTCTTTGACGGCAAAAAGGAAACACCCTACGCCGAGGACGACACCGTGGCCCCGCGCTCCGTCTATGGCGAAACAAAACGCGCCGGAGAGCAGGCCCTTCTGGCCGAGGAGCTTCACCGCCTCATCATCATCCGCACCGCGTGGCTGTTTGGCCCGGACAAACGCAACTTTGTGCGCACCATGCTGTCCCTGTGCGCGGAGCGCGACACCCTCGGCGTGGTGCACGACCAAGTGGGCTCGCCCACGTACACGCCGGACCTTGCGGTCTACTCCCTCGCCCTTGTGGAATCCGGCGAAACGGGCATCTTTCACATCACCAACTCCGGACGCGCCAGTTGGTGCGAACTGGCCTGCGAGGCCGTGCGCTCGGCGGGCCTACCCTGCACGGTCACGCCCATTGCCACGGACGAGTACCCGCAAAAGGCCACACGCCCGGCATTCTCCGTACTCGATACCAGCCGCTTCACCGCGGCCACGGGCATCACGCCCCGGCCATGGGTGCATGCCGTGCAGGAATACGTGTACAGTGAAACGGCACCGGAAACGCCCATAGACTAGACAGCACCGGACGCCAGCCGTCCGCAGCGGAAAACCACCATGCCCCTGAGTTCACGTGAGACAGCAGTCCTGACCACCATTGTCGAGGACTACATCCGACAAGCCACGCCCCAAGGCTCGCGCACCGTTGCGCGGCGCTGTGGGCTTGGGCTGTCTGCGGCCAGCATCCGCAACACCATGGCCGACCTCACGGAAAAGGGCTTTCTGGCCCAGCCGCACACGTCCGCGGGGCGCGTTCCCACGCCCCGCGCCTTTCGCCTGTATTTGGATACGGTCCTCACGCCCCCGGAACTGGCGGGCACGGAGCGCGAAGTCATCCGCGAGAGTTTGGACAAGGCCGGGCTGGAGATTGCCGACATCCTGCGGCAGTCCTCGCGGCTTTTGGCCGCGCTGTCCCAGCAGGTGAGCATGGTGCTTGCACCCGGACACTCCGACGTGCGCTGGCGCAGCCTCGACTTTGTCCCCGTGCGCACGGGGCTGGTAATGGCCGTGCTGATCATGGAAGGCGACATGGTGGAGCACCGCCTTGTGCCCGTGGAGCACGGCGTCACCCGCGACGACCTGA
The DNA here is from genome assembly GCF_044987625.1 of Desulfobaculum sp. SPO524. NCBI lineage: Bacteria > Pseudomonadati > Thermodesulfobacteriota > Desulfovibrionia > Desulfovibrionales > Desulfovibrionaceae > Desulfobaculum > Desulfobaculum sp. SPO524. The sequence continues at coordinate 151,985 of NZ_JBJDSB010000001.1, forward strand.
CGGCGTTCAGCAACTACCTGAACCACCACTACGCCGGAAAAACCCTCGGGCAGGCGCGCGCCCATATCCATTTGGAACTCAAAAGCGCCCACCGCCGCCTGAACCGCCTGTACCTGCAGGCGCTGACCCTTGCCCGCGACACCTTTGAGATGGACGCGGAGCGCGACTTCTACCTTGATGGCACCGCCCACGTCCTGACCCAGCCCGAATTTGCGGACGTGGACACCATGCGTGAACTGCTCCAGCTTCTGGACGAACGTTCGCGCCTGCTGGAACTCTTGGACGGCACCATCGATGCCGGGCACACCAACGTCACCTTCGCCAAACACGACCCCGCCATTTCCAAAGGCCCCTACGGCCTCATTTCCGCGCCATTCGGCGCGGCGGACACCAGCAAGGGCGCTCTTGGCGTCATCGGTCCGCTGCGCATGGACTACGCAAAAATTCTCCCGGTGGTTGACTTCACCGCCCGGATGCTTACTGAACTTCTCAGCAATCGCTAACACCAGCACATCCAAGCGATCCTGGAGACCGCAATGACAAAGAAGCAGAATGTTGAACCTGCCGAAACCGAGCAGGAAACTCCCGAAGTGGAGGAAATTGAACTCACGGACGAAGAGCTGAGTGCCCTGTGCGCCGAGCGCGTCTGCCCCGAATGTCCGGAAAAGAAACACGCCGACGACGAGCGTCTGCGCCTGCTTGCGGATATGGAAAACACCCGCAAGCGCCTTGAGCGCGACAAGGACGAGTTCCGCAAGTTCGCCGCCGACAAAATTCTGGGCGACATGCTGCCCATTCTGGACAACCTGGACCTTGCCCTGCAACACGCACCAGACGACGAAGCCTGCAAGAACTTCGTCCTTGGCGTGCAGATGACGCACAAGATGTTCCTCGACACCCTTGCGGGGCACAACCTTGAGCCTGTGGGCGAAGTGGGCGAGGAATTCTCCCCCGAAATCCACGAGGCCGTGGGACAGGAAGAGCGCGAAGGCATGGAGGCCGGGCGCGTCGCAACGCTGATGAAAAAGGGCTATAGGCTCAACGGTCGCCTGCTGCGTCCGGCCATGGTTGTGGTGAGCAACTAACCCCCAACCAACCCCGTCGCCTGCGCTTTTGGTGAAAAAATTTTCACTCCCCTCTTTACAGCCGGGTCAGGCGCATTACTTTGAACAGCGTAAGTGACAAACGACTTTTCACGTCGAAAGTTTTTTCCAAGAGGAGGAATTCATAATATGGGCAAAATCATCGGTATCGACCTGGGAACCACAAACTCCTGTGTCTATGTGATGGAAGGCAAGGACCCCAAGTGCGTCTCCAACCCTGAGGGTGGCCGCACGACCCCGTCCATCATCGCCTTCACCGATAAGGAACGCCTCGTGGGCGAGCTGGCCAAGCGCCAGGCCGTCACGAACTCCGACAAGACCGTCTTCGCCGTTAAGCGCCTGATGGGCCGCAAGTTCGAGGATCCGGCCATTAAGGGCTGGGCCGACAACTGCCCTTACAAGATTGCCGCACACTCCAACGGCGACGCCTACGTCGAGCTCGACGGCAAGCTGCTCAGCCCCGCAGAGCTGTCCGCGAACATCCTGCAGAAGCTGAAGTCCGACGCCGAATCCTACCTCGGCGAGACCGTTACCGAGGCCGTTATCACCGTTCCGGCCTACTTCAACGACTCGCAGCGTCAGGCCACCAAGGACGCAGGCCGCATCGCCGGTCTTGAGGTGAAGCGTATCATCAACGAGCCGACCGCCGCGTCCCTCGCCTATGGCTTCGACAAGAAGGCCAACGAAAAGATCGCCGTGTTTGACCTTGGCGGCGGCACCTTTGACATTTCCATCCTCGAAGTCGGCGACAACGTCGTGGAAGTCCGCGCCACCAACGGCGACACCTTCCTCGGCGGCGAAGACTTCGACAACCGCGTCATCGACTACCTCGTTGAGGAGTTCAAGCGCGAAAACGGCATCGACCTCTCTCAGGACCGCATGGCCCTGCAGCGCCTCAAGGAAGCCGCAGAGAAGGCCAAGAAGGAACTGTCCTCCTCCATGGAGACCGAGGTCAACCTGCCGTTCATCACCGCTGACCAGACCGGCCCCAAGCACCTGCTGGTGAAGCTGTCCCGCGGCAAGCTGGAGCGTCTGGTGGAAGACCTTGTGGCCCGCACCGTGGAGCCCTGCAAGAAGGCCCTGTCCGACGCCGGCCTGTCCGCGTCCGACATCGACGAGATTATCCTCGTCGGCGGCATGACCCGCATGCCCCTCGTGCAGCAGAAGGTCACCGAGTTCTTTGGCAAGGAGCCTAACCGCAGCGTGAACCCTGACGAAGTGGTCGCCATGGGCGCATCCATTCAGGGCGGCATCCTCGCTGGCGACGTAAAGGACGTGCTGCTCCTCGACGTTACCCCGCTGTCCCTCGGCATCGAAACCCTTGGCGGTGTGTGCACCAAGCTCATCGAGCGCAACACCACCATCCCGACCAAGAAGAGCCAGGTCTTCACCACGGCGGCTGACAACCAGCCCTCCGTGTCCATCCACGTGCTGCAGGGCGAGCGCCCCATGGCCGCGGACAACAAGACCCTTGGCCGCTTCGAGCTGACCGGCATCCCGGCCGCCCCCCGCGGCGTGCCGCAGATTGAGGTCACCTTCGACATCGACGCCAACGGCATCGTTAACGTTTCCGCCAAGGACACCGGAACGGGCAAGGAACAGTCCATCCGCATCACCGCCTCCAGCGGTCTGTCCGAGGACGAGATCGAAAACCTCGTCAAGGAAGCTGAAAACCACGCAGAAGAGGACAAGGCCAAGCAGAAGCTCATCGAAGCCCGCAACCAGGCCGACACCCTCATCTACACCACCGAAAAGTCCATCACGGATCTGGGCGACAAGCTCGACAGCGCCGTGAAGACCGACATCGAGACCAAGGTAGAAGCGCTGAAGAAGGCCATGGAAGGCGACGACCTCGCCGAGATTGAAGCCGCAACCAGCGCCCTTGCCGAAGCCTCCCACAAGCTGGCTGAGCAGCTCTATGCCCAGCAGCAGGACGGCCAGGACGCCGGTGCTCAGGCTGGCGGCGCCCAGGCTGGCGGTGCAGCCAAGGACGACGATGACGTCGTTGATGCCGACTACAAGGAAGTCTAAAAACCATTCGGCGAAGTACCGCGGGGCCACCGGCCCCGCGCTTGCCTTCGCTCTGGAACGGGTATAGCTTGGCCTGTCCGCTCATCATGGGCGGACAGGCCGATTTTTATATCCAGCCCATAGCGGCGACACCCCGAACACCACTTATGCCGATGAAAAACGCACGCGACCGTTCCCCATATTCGCCAGCGGCCCGCTATGCCGCCCTGTTTCTGATGCTCCTGTTTCTTGTGACGGCCCTTGGCTGTGGCAAGAAATCCCTCCCCACCACACCAGAGCCCATGCCCGGCACGCCGCGCGCACTCCCGCTGGACCAGCGGGCCGAAAACGCATGGAAGGCCAAGGACTACGGCGAGAGCGAAATGCTCTACGCGCGCCTTTTGGAGCGTGGCGGCCTTGCCGCCGCTGATGAGCGCCTTGCCCTGATGCGCCTTGGGCAGAGCGCCGTCAAAAACGGCCACGCCCACATTGCGCTGGACGCACTGGACACGCTGGCCACCACCGACCCCACGGTCCGCGACGCGTGGGACTGGCATATCATCTTTGCCGACGCCATGGACCTGCTGGGCAAGCGCGATGAAGTCCGCCAGCACCTCACCGGTCTGCTGCATGACACCAGCCGCCCGTGGGAGTTGCGCTTTAAGGCGGGCATCACCTTGGCGCGCCTGCAGTGGGTGGATCAGGAGCTGGACAATGCCATGCGCACCCTTGATGGCATCTACGCCAACTCCCCCGAACCCGCAGAGCTGTCCCACGGTCAGCTGGAACGCGCCCTTGCTGTGGAACTGCGCGACGAGCGGGCAGACATCCTCGACGCCCTCGTGGACATCATTCCCCCCTCCCGGCAAAACGAATTTCCCTACACCATCATCCGTCTGGAAAAAGCCCGCCGCCTCGCCCAAAGCGAGGACACGTGGTCCAGCGCGTGGCACAGCCTGAACCGTCTCTCCCGCGAGGGGAACTTCGCGGACAAAGGACTGGTCAGCAGCATCCTCGCGCCGCTTCTGGAGCAGCGCGACGTGCCCGAAGAGGCCGGCGGCATCGCCCTTGCCCTGCCCCTGTCCGGTCCCTACGGCGAAATCGGCTGGAAGATTCTGCGCGGCGCGGGCGTGGCCCAGTGGCGTATCCTGATGCAGGGCGGGCACATGAACATCCGTGTCATCAACACCGCCGCCCATGGCTGGCAGCAGAAGCTGGCGGCCCTGCCGGACACCATCCGCGTTGTGGGTGGTCCCCTGCGCATCAGTACCTTTAAGACCATCCACGCCAACGGCCTGACGGACGGGAGGCCCTACTTCGCCTTTCTGCCCAGCCTTGGCAGCGCCCGCGAGGGCCGCGACGCATGGCGCTTCTTCTCCAGCCCGCAGGATCAGGTCAGCACGCTGCTGGATCTTGCCGTTGATACCTACGGCATCACCGACCTTGCGGCCCTGCATCCTGACGAGCCGTTCGGCACGCGCCTGACGGAGATTTTCCGCGCGGAGGCCGAAGCGCGCCTCGCCAGTGTGAACGCAACCGAAAGCTATCCGCCGTCCGCTCCCACCAAGTGGGGCGCGCCGGTGCGCCGACTTGTCAACACGCCAAAGCTTGACGAAAACGGCGAAGAACAGCAAAAACCTGTGCTCGCCAACGGCGACCCACTGCCCCCGAACCCGCCCTTCAAGGCGCTGTTCATGCCGGACGGCTGGGCGCAGGCCGAGCAACTGGTGCCGCAGCTGTTCTTCTACGACGAAGACCGACTGCTGCTTATGGGGCCGTCCCTGTGGGCGCAGGGCATCGCCCGGGACAATGACATCGAGGCGCGCTACTTCCGCCTTGCGGTGTTCCCCGGCGCATGGTGGGACGACAATCCCTCCCCGGCCGCGCAGCAACTGCGCACCGCCCTTGAGCAGGACGGTTTGGGCGCTCCGGATTTCTGGATTGCCCTCGGCTACGATTTCGTCCATTTTGCGCAGGCCCTCGGCCCGGTGAAGAGCACGTGGTCCTCCCGCGTCAACTCCGCCGTGCACGACGCGCAGTCCATCACATGGAGCATGGCTCCCATCCAGTGGGACGACGCGGGCAAGGCCCATCAGCAGATGTTCCTGTTCCAGCCCACGTCCAGCGGCTTTGTGCCCGTGGACAAGGACCGCCTGAAGGCCCGCCTTGACCGCGTGCGCGCCCAGCATGCCGAGCGCGTGCAGATGCTGAAGGACAAAAGCGAGCTGGAGGAGCTGAAAAAGCTCCTCAAGGACGGCAACACCAGCGGCACGCTGGACCAGCGCGTCCGCACACTGCTTGAGAAACTCAATCGCCGCGCCGACGAAACCGGCGCAGATGCGCAGCAGGACAGCCTGCAATAAGACGGGCGTCTACGCCCCCTCTAAGGAGACCACGTTATGAAAATCAGTCCCGAACAGGTCGCTTCTGTGGCCCGTCTGGCCCGGCTTAGCCTGGGCGACGAGGAACTCGCCCGCTTTGCAGGGCAGATTGACGATATTCTGAACTACATGGACCAGCTGGGCGAAGCCGACACCGAAAACGTGGAGCCGCTGTACTCCCCGGTGGAGCACGTCTCCCGCCTGCGTGAGGACGAAGTCCGCCGCGACTGCGAGCGCGAGGACGTCCTCGGCAACGCGCCCGAGCACGACGGCAGTTCCTTCATCGTGCCCCGCATCGTCTAGAGCCACGGCAAACAGACTCTTTTTTAAGGATTCACATATGTCCGAGCTGACCACAAAGACACTGACAGAACTGCGCGACATGCTTGCCAGCGGCAGCATCAGCGCCACCGAAGCCACGCAGGCCTGCCTTGACCGCATCGCGGCCACAGAGGACCGCGTCGGCGCGTTCACCTCCGTTCAGGCCGAGGCCGCCCTTGATTACGCCAAGGCCCTCGACGCCGAAGGCCCGCAGACCGACAAGCCCCTGTGGGGCGTGCCCGTCAGCGTCAAGGACATCCTTGCCACCAAGGATGCCCCCACCACCTGCGCCTCCAAGATTCTGGAAAACTTTACGCCCTTCTACGATGCCACCGCCGTGGCCCGCCTGCGCGACGCCGGCGCGGTGATCATCGGCAAGACCAATATGGACGAGTTCGCCATGGGTTCCTCCACGGAAAACTCCGCCTTCGGCGTCACCCGCAACCCGTGGGACACCACCCGCATCCCCGGCGGCTCCAGCGGCGGTTCCGCCGCCAGCGTGGCCGCGGGGCAGTGCTTTGGCTCCCTCGGCACGGATACGGGCGGCTCCATCCGCCAGCCCGCGTCCTTCTGCGGTTGCGTGGGCCTCAAGCCCACCTACGGACGCGTTTCACGCTACGGCTGCGTGGCCTATGCCTCCAGCCTGGACCAGATTGGCCCGCTGACGCGCTCCGTCCCTGACGCCGCGCTGCTGCTCTCCGCCATTGCCGGCTACGACGAGCGCGACTCCACCTCCGTGGACTGCCCGGTGCCGGACTACGTGGCCGCCGCCAACGAACGGCAGGACCTGACGGGCGTCCGCCTTGGCATGCCCAAGGAATACTGGGCCAACGGCCTCGCTCCCGAAGTGGAAAAAGGCTGCCGCGCCGCCATCAAGCGCGCCGAAGAACTGGGCGCGGAGCTGGTGCCCGTGGACCTGCCGCACACCAAGTACGGCATCGCCAGCTACTATATTATCGCCATGGCCGAAGCCAGCTCCAACCTTGCGCGTTTTGACGGTGTCCGCTATGGCAAGCGCGCGCAGGGCGCACACGACCTCATCGACATGTACACCGCCTCGCGCAGCGAAGGCTTTGGCGACGAGGTCAAACGCCGCATCATGCTCGGCACCTATGTGCTCTCCGCCGGGTATTACGATGCCTACTACCGCAAGGCCGCACAGGTGCGCCGTCTGGTCCGGCAGGACTACCTCGACGCCTTCGAAAAGTGCGACATCATCTGCGGTCCGGCCTCGCCTGTTACAGCGTGGGGCCTTGAGGAAAAAACGGACGACCCGCTCCAGATGTACCTGATGGACGTGTACACCATCAGCCTGAACCTTGCGGGCCTGCCCGGCATTTCCCTGCCTGTCGGCCTTGGCGAGGACACGGGGATGCCCGTTGGCCTCCAATTGCTCGGCCCGGCCTTTGCGGAAGACCGATTGCTTGCCGCGTCCGGCGCGCTCATGCGCGGACTGGACCCCTTGCCCGCGCCAAAGGGCCTGGAATAGAACAACATCACACGAAGCCCCGCTCTGCGGGGCTTCGACGTATCCTGCACAACGTGCAAAAAGAAACGAACTGCATATGAAGACAGCGGTAGCCGTCAGCGGCGGTACGGATAGCCTGTTCACCCTCGTTCTGCTCAAGGAGCGCGGGCTGGACCTGTTTGCCGTACACGCCCACTTTCTTCCGCCTTCGCCCGCCACGGCGCAGGCCCTTGAGGGGCTGGAGCGCCAGTGCGCCAGCCTCGGCGTCCCCTTCACCGCCGTTGACCTCTCTCGGGAGTTTGACGAGCAGGTCATCTCGCCCTTTGTCCAGTCCTACGTGGACGGCGAAACGCCCAACCCCTGCTCCCGGTGCAATCCGGCCATGAAGTTCGGCCTGCTCTTTGATGCGGCGCGAAGCATGGGCGCGGACAGCATCGCCACCGGGCACTACGCCCGCATGGTCCACGCAGGCGGCAGGCAGGTACTCCGGCGCGGCGAAGACCCGGTGAAGGACCAAAGCTACTTCCTCTCCCTCGTCCCGGCAGGCCGGCTGGCCCACGCCGTCCTCCCCCTCGGGGAGTGGCGCAAGACCGACGTGCGCGGCGCGCTGGTCGAGCGCGGCATCACCCCGCCCCTGCCGTCCGAGAGTCAGGAAATCTGCTTTGTGCCGGATGACGACTACTGCGCGTTCTTGCAGTCGCGCGTGGACACGCTGCCCGGTCCCGGTGCCATTACCCTTGCGGACGGCACCAAGCTCGGCAGGCATAACGGCCTGTGGCGCTACACCCTTGGGCAGCGCCGGGGCATTGGCGTGGCATGGTCCCAGCCGCTCTACGTGGTGGGCAAGGATACCGCCGTCAACACCCTCATTGTCGGCCCCAAGGACGAACTGCCCGCGCCCGGCTGCGACGTTGCAGACGTGAATATCCTCGTCCCGGCGGATGAATGGCCCCAGACGGTCCTCGTGCAGACGCGCTACCGCCAGCGGCCCAAGCCCGCGACGGTCACCCTTCGCGGCAATGCCATGCGCATTGCCTTCATCGAACCCCATACCCGCCCAACGCCCGGACAGGTGGCCGCCGTCTACGACGCTGACGGCACCGTTCTCGCCGGTGGCATCATCACAGCATGAACAGCGTCAAAACGTTCCATATTTCCACCCTCGGCTGCAAAATCAACCAGTACGAAAGCCAGTCCATCCGCGAGGCATGGACCAGCGCGGGCTACGCCGAAACGGCCGACCCGGCCGGGGCGGACATCATTTTGCTGAACTCCTGCGCCGTTACCGCGCAGGCCGTGCGCGACCTGCGTCAACGCACCCGCAAGCTCAGCCGCACCGCGCCGCAGGCCCGCATCATCATCACCGGCTGCGCCGCGCAGGTGATGCAGGACGACCTTGCCAAGGACTTTTCGGACGCGCTCATCGTGCCACAGTCCAGTAAGGAAGAGCTCCTCACCCTGCCCATGGCCCACGACGCCCCACAGCCCTCCTGCGCGCCTGAACATCCTTGCGCTCAGAAGCAGGCTGACGGCGCAGACACAGCCGCGCCGCACTTCCCCGAATTTTCCATCACGGGCTACAACCGCGTGCGCGCGGTGGTGAAGGTACAGGACGGCTGCACCCACCGCTGCACCTATTGCATCATCCCCAGCACGCGCGGCGCATCGGTCAGCCGCCCCATGCAGGGCGTTGCCGAGGAAGTCCGCCGCCTATTCGAAGCCGGATGGCACGAGGCCACACTCTCGGGCATCAACCTGCGCCAATTCGGGCGCGACCTGCCCGGCTCCCCGGACTTCTGGGACCTGCTGGAATATCTGGAGCGCGAGCTTGCCCCGGACTGGGCCGGCAGCGCGCGCCTGCGCATCAGCTCGCTGGACCCGGCGCAGCTCACGGACCGCGCGCTTGAGGTGCTGGCCGCCTCGCGCCTGACCAGCCCGCAACTGCATATTTCCCTGCAAAGCCTTGCCCCGGCGGTGCTGCGGCGCATGGGCCGCGGGCATTACGGTCCGGACGAAGTCGCCGCATGGGTGGAACGTCTGCGCGGCGTGTGGCCGCTTTTTGGCCTTGGCACGGACCTTATTGCGGGCTTTCCCGGCGAAACCGACGAGGACTTCCGGCAGACCCTTGCGGCCTGTACGGCCTTGCCGCTTTCCTACGCGCATGTTTTCCCGTATTCTCAAAGGCCGGGAACCCCGGCCGCGCGCTACCCCAATCAAGTGTCGCAAGCGGTCAAAAAGGACCGTGCGCGCCTGCTGCGTGAGGTGGCGGCGGACAAAAAGGCGGCCTTCCTCGCCACACTGGCCGGGCAGGAGCGTCTTGACGTGGTTTTGGAGAAGCTGTCCCCGGCGCGCGGCATCTGCCAATATTACGCAGACTGCCGCTTTACGGCCGATGTTCCGGGCGGCGCGCTGCGCCGCATGGTGGCGGCGCGCCCCGTGGGGGTGGACGGCACCACCCTGCTGGTTCAGCCCGCAGAGTGCGCCTGTAGTGTCAAAGCGCCAACACCTATGGACATCGCGGGAAAAGGCGACTAACACACCCACACCACTACATCCAAAGAACACGACGCCCAATGGTCCGCCAGTGGGCGTCTTCAGCACATACGACGGGGGAGAACGCCTCCCCTCCCCAAAGGAAAGGGTAGAATGATCAAAAGCATGACAGGCTTCGGCCGCTACGCATCACAGGGTGACGGCTGGTCACAGGCATGGGAAATCCGCAGCGTCAACGGCCGCCATCTGGACCTGAAGTGGCGTTTGCCGTCCAGCGTCCGCTCCCTTGAGACACGGTTTGAAAAAATCGTCCGCGAGCACGCCACCCGTGGCCGCGTGAATGTGCAGCTTAACCTGCAAATCTCCCGCCCGGACATCCTTGGTCTTTCGCTGAACAGCACCATGGCCACCGCCATGCTCGACCAAATCAGCGCCTTCGCCACCGAGCGCGGCGACGACTTTACGCCGGACTACATGCGCCTTATGGGCATGTCCTTTTTGTGGGAAGACAGCTCCAGCGAGCCGGACCCCACCCTGCAGGCCGGTCTGGAAGAGGGCCTCGTCAAAGCCCTTGATGACTGGAACGACGCCCGCCACGTTGAAGGCGAAGCCATGAAGGACGACCTCCTCGTGCGCGTCAAACGCCTCTCGAAGTGGCTGGAGCAGCTCAAGGAGCGCACCCCGCAGGTGAAGGAAACCCGGTTTGAAACCGTGGAAAAGCGCATGCAGACCGTGCTGGACAAATACAGCGTGGAACTGGATCAGGACCGCCTGCTGCAGGAAATCGCCGTCATCTCCGACCGCATCGACGTCACCGAGGAGCTCACCCGTCTGGACGCCCACCTCGTGCGCCTTGACGAAGTGATGCAAAACGGCGGGGACGCAGGCAAGCGGCTGGACTTCATCCTTCAGGAGTGCTTCCGCGAGATCAACACCTGCGGCAACAAGGCGCAGGACACCGACGTCAGCCGCATTGTGGTCGACTTTAAGGCCGAGCTCGAGAAATGCCGCGAGCAGGTCCAGAACATCGAATAACACCGCCAACCTTCACAACACATACGAGTTATGATTATGCAAAAAAACGGTCTGCTCAACATCGGCTTCGGCAACTTTGTCGTAAGCACACGGGTTATCGCCATCGTCAACCCGTCGTCCTCGCCCATGCGCAGACTGCGCGAAGACGCACGGCAGGCGGGCCGCCTCATCGACGCGACCCAGGGCCGCAAGACCCGCTCCATCATCATTTCCGATTCCAACCATGTCATCCTCTCCGCCATTCAGGCCGAGACGATTGGACAGCGCTTCAGCCAGGAGGACGAAGAGAATGAATAACCGCCGCGGGCTGATGCTGGTCATCTGCGCCCCCTCCGGTACCGGCAAGAGCACGCTCATCCGCCGACTGCGCGAGGAATTCCCGCGTATTTCATTCTCCATCTCCTACACCACCCGTCCCGCGCGCGAAGGCGAACGGGACGGGGTGGACTACCACTTCGTCAGTATGGAGCGCTTCCGCGCACTGGCCGCAGAAGGCTTCTTTGCCGAATGGGCCGAGGTGCACGGCAACTGCTACGGCACCCCCAAGCAGGCCATCCTCGACCTGCTGGAAGAAGGGCAGGACATCCTGTTCGACATCGACGTGCAGGGCGCGCGCCAGCTACGGCAGAACACGGGCGAAGGCAGCTTCATCTTCCTGCTGCCCCCCACCATGACCGCACTGCGCCAGCGTCTGGAGAACCGCAATACCGACGATGACGACACCATTCGCCGCCGCATCGACAACGCTCCCGGCGAAATAGCCAAGGCGACGGAGTTCGACCACTGGATCATCAACGATGACCTCGACTCCGCCTACAGGCTGCTCAAAAGCGTCTACCTCGCCGAAGGAACGCGCCCGCGCCTGATGCCCGGATTGCTGGAGCGCATCCTCCACGTCAAACCCGAAGCCGAATAGACAAGGAACGTACATGGCCGAACTCGTCCTCGCCCTCGATTTCCCCGACAGCGACAGCGCCCTTGCCATGGCAGAGCGCGTGAAAGGCCGCCTGACATGGGTCAAGGTCGGCCTAGAGCTGTACACCGCCACCGGCCCTGGCATCATCACGGCCCTGACGGAGATGGGCTTTAAGGTCTTTGTGGACCTCAAGTTCATGGACATCCCCAACACCGTGCGTGGCGCGGTGCGCTCCGCCGTTGTGGCCGGGGCGGACATGGTCAACGTGCACGCCTGCGGTGGCCGCCGCATGCTTATGGCCGCGCGTGAAGGCCTGAGCGACGGCGCGCAGATCACCGGGCGCTCCCCGCTGCTCTTTGCCGTCACCGTGCTGACCAGCATGGACGAAACGGACCTCGCCCTGCCGGAGGGCGTCACCGTCGCCGACGTGGCGCTTGGCTACGCCCGCCTTGCCGCAGACTGCGGACTGGACGGCGTGGTCTGCTCCGGGCACGAGGCCGCCGCCATCAAAGACGCCTGCGGCGCGGACTTCATGTGCCTGACGCCGGGCATCCGCCTTGCCGCAGCAGGCGACGACCAGCGCCGCGTTATGACGCCCGCACAGGCCGTTGCCGCCGGGTCGGACTTCCTCGTCGCAGGGCGGCCCATCACCGACGCGGATTCCCCGGCCGAGGCGACTGCGGTTTTCCTTGAACAGATGGCGTCTGTCGTTTTATAACGCACGAAAGGGGTACGTCATGACTGATGAGCATACACAACACAGCTCGCACGCTCCCGGACACAAGGACCACATCAAGGGTGTGTTCTCGTCCCAAACCGTGCAGAAGGTTGGCACCGGAACCACCACCCGTAAAACCATCAAGAAAACCTTCTGGTACGCTGTAGAAGGTGACGGCGGCACGGTTCTCGTGCAGCCGCTCAATGTCAACTACGTGCCCGCCGGCGCCAAGCGCAGCGTCCCGCGCGATGAATTCCTTGAGAAGTTCTCGCCGGAGCCGGAATTCTACGTTTCCAACGTGTTCCCCAAGATGAAGGAGCTCCAGCAGAGCGTGGAAAGCGGCGAAAAGCACCGCGAAAAGGGCGAAACCTTCAGCGCAGAGCTGGAGTTCAACAACGCCCTGAGCATCGACGAGGAAAACGTCCGCGCCAACTTCGGCCTTGGGCTGACCTACCTCGAACGCGGCGACGACGCCAAGGCCAACGACATCTTCGAACGCCTCGTCAAGCTGGACGCCGCCTTTGAGCCGGAGCACAAGCATCTGTTCAACGAGTTCGGCATCAACCTCCGCAAGAACAAGATGCTCGACCAGTCCGTGGACTACTACGCCCGCGCGCTGGAGCTTTCTACCGAGGATGAGCACCTGCACTACAATATTGCGCGGGTCTGCTTCGACAAGGAGGACTGGGGCGGCGCGGCCAAGAGCCTGATGCAGGCCCTTGAACTGAACGCCAATTTCGAAGAGGCCGGAAAGTTCCTTGAATGGCTCAAGGAAAAGGGCCTTGTGGACAGCGAAGGCAACGCCATTCAGGGGGCAACACCCCCTGCTCCCAAGAAAAAAGGTGCAAAAAAATCCAGCGCGAATTATAATGTTCAACTATGATGTCACATGACAAGGGTTCCGAACTTCTGTCCAGTGTCACAGCGCTCAAGGACGATCTGCCGTTCTCACCGCAGATTCTCACGACCCTGTTCGCCCAGACGGACGAAGATTCCAAGGCATCCCTTGGTGACATCGCAGATAGCATCGCCGCCGATCAGGGCCTGACCGTCAAGGTCCTCTCCATGGCGAATTCCGCATATTACGGCCTGCAGTCCGAGGTAGAATCCCCGGCGCGGGCCGTTTCCCTTTTAGGGCTGGAGACCATCCGCTGTCTGGTGCTGGGTATTGGCGTCAAGGGGCTGGCCGCCAAGATGAAACGCGGCGTGTTGGACCTCAAGAAATACTGGCGGCATCAGCTCATCACCGCCGCCACGGCCAAGCACATCGCCTGCCACGTTGGCACCCTGCCCCTTGCCAAAGACGCCGAAGCGCTCATCCCGGACCAAATCTTCACGGCGGGGATGCTCCACGACTTTGGCAAGCTGCTCACTGCCCTGCTGCGGCCTGAGGACTGGGAACGCATCACCCAGTTAGCCAAGGACGAGGCCCTCTCCATCGCCGAGGCCGAGGACGAATACTGGGGGCTGGAGCACGGCGTGGTTGGCGCCATGGCTCTGCGGTCCATGAATCTGCCGCCGTCGCTGACCGAACCGGTCAACTGGCACCACGCCCCAAACAATGCCCCGGACTACGTGCTCCACGCCAAGATTCTGTGCCTTGCGGACGCCATGGCCGTGCGCTTTGACGGCCCGGACCGCAAGGTCGCCGGACCGTGGGAAAGCATCCTTGAGGAGTTCGACCTTGACGCGGACACCCTCATGGCCGAGGTGGCCGAACTTGCCGAAGACGAAGGCATCAGCGACCTGCTGCGCGCCCTCACCTAACCGCCCGCATCCATCAACGCTTCACGCCCTCTGCGGCCCGCCAGTCTTCACCGGTGGCGCGCCACGCGCCCCTGCGTCCCGCCGGTTGACGCCACAGCGCAGGACCACTACACCGCTAGTGACGGTATAACGAACGACTCACCGAGGCTTCATCAATGTCGAAAATATGGATTCCCCGCCCCAATGGCTCCGAAGCCCCTTCGGACATCGCCACATGGGCCGACTCACTGAGCGTGACGCCCCTCATCGCCAACCTGCTGTGGCAACGCGGTCAGCACAGCCTGCAGGATATGGATATCTTTCTGAGTCCCGGACTCAAACATCTGGCCCCGCTGGACGCCCTGCCCGGCCTCACAGAGGCCGCACAGGTGCTGGCCGACGGTCTCACTGCCGGCAAGACCTTTGCCGTGTGGGGCGACTACGACGTGGACGGCGTCACCTCCACCGCGCTGGTGACGGACTTTTTGGAGCGCCGTGGCTACACTGCGCGCCACCACCTGCCAAACCGCTTCACCGAGGGCTACGGCCTGAATATCGAAGGGCTTGAGGCCCTCGCCGCTGAAGGCGTTGACCTGCTGCTCACCGTGGACTGCGGCATCACCAGCATTGACGAAATCGCGCGCGCCAAGGAGCTTGGCATGACGGTTGTCGTCTCCGACCATCACCTTCCCGGCGAGACCCTGCCCGCGGCCGACGCTGTGGTGGACCCACGCCTTGCGGACTGCCCCTGCCCGGACCTTGCCGGTGTGGGCGTGGCCTTTTTGCTGATGGCCGCCCTCAACCGTCTGCTGCCCGGCGACCCCATCGACGTGCGCCAATTCCTCGATCTTGTCGCCCTTGGCACCGTGGCCGACGTCGTCAAACTGCAGGGCGAGAACCGCATCCTCGTCAAAAACGGCCTGCTCCTGCTGGGCGAAGCGCGCCGCCCCGGCGTTGCCGCCCTCAAGGAAGCCAGCGGCTTCTCGCCGTCCGCCGCCCTTGGCGCAGGACAGGTGGGCTTTGGCCTTGGCCCGCGCATCAACGCCGCAGGCCGCATCGGCGAAGCGGAAAACGCGCTGAAGCTCCTGCTGGCCAAAGACTACGACACCGCGCGCCCCCTTGCCGCCAAGCTGGATACCCTCAATACCGAGCGCCGCTCCACAGAGGACACCATCCTCAAGCAGGCCAAGGAGCAAGCCGAACAGCAGCTGGACCGCCTCGGGCTGGTGCTCTACCACCCGGACTGGCACCCCGGGGTCATCGGCATTGTGGCTTCGCGCATTGTGGAGGCCCATTACCGCCCAACGCTCATCATTACGCAGGAAAACGGCCACCTGAAAGGCTCCGGGCGCAGCACCAAGGAATTCGACCTCTACGCCGGACTTTGCGATTGCGCAGACACTCTCCTCGGCTTCGGCGGGCACAAACAGGCCGCGGGTCTTTCCCTTGAGGAAGCCAATCTGGACGCCCTGCGGGACGCCTTTGACGCCGCCGTGGCCAAACAGTGCGGCGATGAGCCACTCACCCCCACCCTCTACGTGGACGGCGAGCTGGCCTTTGCGGACATCGACTTCACTTTGCTCAAGGAACTGGAACTCCTCCAGCCCTATGGCATGGGCAATGCCGAACCGGTGTTCACCTCCCGCGCGGTGCGCGTGCAGCGCCGCCGCGTGTTCGGCAAAAACCACGTCAAGCTGGACCTTGTGGAGCCGGACTCCGGCGTCTGCCTCAGCGCCAAGGCGTGGCGGCAGGCCGAGCATATCCCGCCGCACATCGAGGGCGCATCCGTGCAGTTGGCCTTTACGCCCAAGATTGACCGCTACCGCGGCACGGCGTCCATCGACCTGCAAATCAAGGACTGGAAGACGGTCTAGCTGACGGCACAGCACGCTGCCTCCAAGGAGCGACGCTCGCTATGTGCGCCGCGCGGTGTCCCGCTCCGTGCCCGCCGCGCCCCGCTCTTTCGCCGCGCATGCTTCCTTGGTGGTTGGACAGAAACATCTCACGCGCCAGCCGCGCCAGCGCCCCATACCACACGCAAAAGCCGCCGCCCTGATTCACCGGGACGGCGGCTTCTTTTGCATGCCTCCATGCAACGCACAGACATACTCTGTGGGAGTAGCGGCGGCAGATTTGCGCGCTCTCGCCTCAGGCTCTGAAAAAGGAGTGGGGAATGGCAGGCTGGGGAGGCACAATCGCCGCCGTCTGGACATCACTGCGGCCCAATTGGAGTGCGGGACACTGGCGGCAGGCGGCGCGCCCTACCGCGAGTCCGTTCAGGGACGCCGCAGCGTTCATCACAGCCCGCTGTTATCGGTGTGGAGGGTCACGTGGTCGAAGGTCATGCAGGCCAGATATTGCGCGCTGAACTGGGCATCTTCGGCCAATTCCAGCACCTTGGCGCGCGTGGAGACATCGCGCGCGGTCTCGCGCAGGACAATGTCCGCGCATTGGCGCTCGGCCCCGGCAAGGGCGGTGTTCCCGGCCATGGTCACGCGGGCGCTCGCTCCCGGCGGCAAAAAGCCCAGCGTCTCAAGGGCGCGCGGCGGCACATGCTCCCCAAGGGCGCCCGCAAGGTATATACCCGCAAGCTCATGGGCGCGCCGCCCTGCGCCGCGCAACAGCCGCGCAAAGGCGAGATTGAACGCCGCCTTCACCTTCAGCACTTCCTCCACATCTGACGCGGACAAATACAGCCCCTCGCCAAGGTCAAGGCGCGCCTCGCCGTCCACAGTATGCAGCCCGCGCGCCAGGCTCCGCGCCAGTGGCGTTGCACCGGGCGAAAACTGCCCGCCAGCGTCCATCATGCCGCTGGAACGCAACTGGGACAGCAGAGACAGGTACCCCGTACCGCTGATGCCCCGCGTAGTGCCCGCTCCAAGGCGGCGCGGCTGAAGACCTCGCGGCGTTAAGGCAAAGCTGGTCACCGCGCCGGGCGCGGCAACCGTGCCGCAATCAAGCCCCACGCCCTCAAGGGCAGGCCCAAGGGGCACGCTGGCGGCCAAAAATTCGGTAGGCGACAGGGCAAGGAGAAACTCGCCGTTCGTGCCCATATCCGCAAACAGGAATGGATATTCCGGCGGCGTGTCCGCTGAAAGCAGCCACGCCATCCCCGCGGTAATATCGCCGCCGATAAAGGGACCGATGTGCGGAAAAACATACGCCGGGGGCACGCCGGGAGCCACACGGACAATTTCGCCTTCAAGGTGGGAGAGGCAGTACGGGGCGGCGCACAGCCCGTCCGACGGACGCTCCAAGAGCAGCGAGGTCATGGCCGGGTTTCCGGCAA
The DNA here is from genome assembly GCF_044987625.1 of Desulfobaculum sp. SPO524. Taxonomy (NCBI): domain Bacteria; kingdom Pseudomonadati; phylum Thermodesulfobacteriota; class Desulfovibrionia; order Desulfovibrionales; family Desulfovibrionaceae; genus Desulfobaculum; species Desulfobaculum sp. SPO524. The sequence continues at coordinate 169,465 of NZ_JBJDSB010000001.1, forward strand.
GGGCAATGCGGGCAACTGGCGATGGGAGCTGCGCAATGCACTCCTGCAGGCGCTCCACAACAAGGCGGCGCATAGCCTCAGCGCCACTGGCCGACCGGGCAAAGGCGAGCCGGGACATAATCTCGCTGCCAGCGCCCATCTGCGGGTTCAAAAACACACCAGAGGCAACACGTTGCCCCCCGCGCAGGGCCGACCAATGCACCGAAGTTGTCCCAAGGTCCACAGCAAGACACAGCGGCTCTCCAGCTTCATGCCCGCGGCCGTTTGCCGCCCGGACGCGTGGGCGCGCGGGGATTTCCACTTCAATGCCTTCCACGGCGAGATGACGGCACCCAAGCCGCCACCCGTCGTCCACCGCATCCTGACCGAGCAGGCGGACCTCTTCGTCCAGCGCCTGCGGTGGCTGAGAAAGAAAACGCATCCGGCACAGGCCGCACCGGCCAACGCCCGAGCAGAGCGCCGGGGCTTCCCACTCGCCGCTGACATACACCACCTGTGCAAGGGTTCGCCCACTGACCACAGGCACGGACAAGCCGCGCCCGGAGGCGTCATGCACCGTCAGCCAGCCCGCCATCAGGCCGCACCCACGGCGTCGGCAAAGACGGCAGGAGCGCATGCGGCGCATGGCATCACACAGCGCGGCAGACGCCGCACGGTCGCAGCGCCAATTGGCCCACGGTGATTGCAATGCGCCAACATACACCCCTCCCCGTTATACAATGTTCAAGCTGGCGTCCGCGTTCTCGCGAGGGACCACCCTGCCGATGCACGCGGCCATGTCGCCTCGCTCGCGCAGGAAAGCCTGAACAGCCTCCACGCGCTCCTGCGGCACAGCAAGCACCAGCCCGCCAGAGGTCTGCGCATCAAACACAAGGTCCACGCGTACGGCATCAAGGCCATCGGCAACCGCCACCTGCGAACTGCAAAAGTTCTTGTTGGCAAAGCTGCCAGCCGGCACAAGGCCCATACCCGCAAGGTCCAGTGCGCCATCCATAATGGGCACGTCCGCAAGGGTCAGCTCCACGCCAACCTTGGACGCGCGCGCCATCTCCAGCACATGCCCGCCAAGGCCAAAGCCGGTCACATCCGTGGCGCCCAGCAGGCCAAAGGTCTGGATGGCTTCGCCACCCGCCTTATTCAAACGCCCGGCCCAACGGCCAAGGCAGGCCTCAAGTTCCGCGCTGTTCTCCCAGCGCCCTTTCACAGCCGTCGCCAAGACGCCCGTGCCGATGGGTTTGGTCAGCAGCAGGCGGTCCCCGGCGCGCAGGCCGCGGTTGGTGGCCATATGCTCCGGATCAATGCATCCGGTCACAGCCAGGCCGTATTTGAATTCCTCATCCTCAACGCTATGCCCGCCGGCAAGAACGGCTCCTGCTTCCAATATAGCATCATATCCGCCTTGGAGCGCGTCGCGGAGCATCTCCTTGGGCAGATTCTTTACCGGAAAACAGACAATATTCATCGCCGACCACGGCTCACCGCCCATGGCATAGACGTCCGATAGCGCATTGGCAGCGGCAATGCGTCCGAACAGATACGGATCGTTGACGACTGGCGTTAAGAAATCCACGGTCTGCACCATAGCCTTCCCAGCGGGAAAGCGCAGTACAGCCGCGTCCTCGTTATCCCCGGCACCGACCAATAGCCGGTCATCCGGGCGCTGCGTCAACCCCGCCAAAACCTGCTCCAAGTCCCCCGGAGCGATTTTGGCGGCTCAACCCGCAGCGCGTACGGTCTCGACCAGCTTCTTCTCGGCCATGACGTTTCCTCGTCTTCGTGTTGGGGTTACAAAAAAAGCGTGGGGCTTCGCGCCCCTTTCCGCGACGCTTACGCGCCCTGACGAACTCCGCCGATGCCCATGCGGCACCGCTCACGCAGGTACTCCATAAAGTAGCGCGAGGCCGGAAACAGGTGGCGCCGGTCGTTGTAAGCCAGGTAGAAGCTGCGCTCAATGCGAAGCTCCGGAACCTGTACCTCAACCAACTCGCCCCGTTCCAGCATGCTTCCCGCCGCAAGACGCGAGGTGACGGACACGCCAAGCCCGGCCTGCACATAGTGCAACACGGACTGCGTGCTCTCCACGGCCACGGCCACCTGCATGCTGCGCAGGTCCACGTCACGCTGCATCAGCGCGCCTTCCAGCGCCCTGCGCGTGCCGGAACCCTGCTCGCGCATCACCCACGGTACCTCCAGCACCTCGGCGAGGCGCACGGTCCGGCCACTCAGGCCAAACCGGCCGGGCGGGGCAATAACGATGAGTTCGTCATCCAGAATGCGCTCAAACCGAACGTCCGGCGCAGGGGCCTTGGCACCCACCATTCCAAGCAGGTACTCCCCTGACGAAATGCCCGCGATGATGTCGCGCGTATCGCCCACGCTCAAATGCAGCCGCACATCCGGGTGCGAGGCGGCAAACCCCGCAAACACCGACGGCAACACAAAATGCGCAGGGATAGTGCTTCCGCCCACAGTCAGGTTGCCCGCCACGCGGTCCTGCACCAGCAATATTTCGGTGCGGGCCTGCTCCAAGCAGGAAAACACCTGCTGGGCATGCGTGTACAAAATCTCGGCAGCCTGCGTGGGCAGCACAACGCGCCCCATGCGGTCAAACAGCCGAACGCCCAGCTCTTCCTCCAGTGCGGAAACATGCGCCGAAATAGTCGGCTGCGACAGGAAAAGTTCCTGCCCCGCGCGGGAGAAACTGCGGCATTCATAGACCTTTGAAAAGGCTTCTAATCTCCTGATGTCCATGATGGAAATACGTAATACATTTGCCAAGGTTTGGAAACTGGGGCGTTTGACCACACCGGGCAGAAAAGGGGTTGACCCAACCACGCATGCAATATAGGGCATGCTATATATATTCACTGAAACAGACCTGCGGGGGAGAGAATGGACCTCATTCACAACGTCCGACATATGGTGGAAACGCATCTTGGCGTCACGCCACACGGTCTGCTGAGCCTCCATGCACGCCTCAGTGTCCCTTGCGCCACCAAAACCGAACACATCGCCGGGTGCGACTTTACCGTCCGGTGGGAAAGTGGATGTCTGACCTTTTACGCCGCCATGCCGCCGCTGGAAGGGCACACCATCCCGCGCCCATCCGTCTGCCCCATGGGCGTGCGCCTTATCCGCTCCATCAGCGTAGAGATGCCGGAAGCCATCGACCGCTTTCATGCGGCAAAGCGCTGGCGGTATTTCACTGAGCTTACCCTGGCGTGGCCCATGACCACCCAATGCGACGAGCCCTTGTGGAACTTCCGCGCAGGGGACCAGCACTGCATTATCGGCGCGCAGTCCGGACGCATGGAAATGTGGCGCGGTTTTGACGCTGTGCGGCCAGACGCAGGGGCCTCTGGGTTGCCTCTGGGGTAACCCACCGGGGCCGCCCGTGCCCTTGTGCCGCGCGGACAGCGGGCCTCACCGTCCCGCCATGAGCCATACCGCTTATGCCTCCTGCATTGGTGGCCCCCACCCGTTTGGGCGTCGCCCGTGCGGGGCACATGGCACCGTACCGGACCATTCGGGACAGCGTAGTGCAGCCCTCACCTCCGGCGCGCACCGCTACAAATCCAACCGCACCGCCAGCCCCCCACAGGACCGGCCGGACCGGCCGGACTCTCTCAGACGACAGCAGAGAGAACCCACCGCCCCACCGGTCCCCCGCCGTGCGCCGCAAAAAGCGCGTCCCCCACGCGGCCGAAACCACAGGGATACGCGCCCTAAGCGTCCCGCGCCACCGCAGGAAAACACCCACCCACGGAAAACCAAAAAAAACAGGCCCCGAGGGGCCTGTTCTATACGTAAGGTGAAGGGAGAGAGTGAAGAGCTAGTCTTCCTTCTTCTCTTCGTCCTTCTTGGCGGCAGCCTTTTTGGGAGCGGCTTTCTTAGCAGGAGCCTTTTTGGGCTTCTCCTCGTCGGCCTTCTCTTCCTTCTTGGCGGCAGCTTTCTTAGGAGCGGCTTTCTTGGCAGGAGCCTTCTTGGGCTTCTCCTCGTCGGCCTTCTCCTCTTTCTTTTCAGCAGCCTTTTTAGGGGCGGCCTTCTTGGCGGGAGCCTTCTTTGCAGGGGCTTCCTTCTTGGGCGCTTCCTTCTTCTCCTCAACTTCACCAGCGGTGCGGGTGAACTCGATGATTGCCATGGGAGCGCAGTCGCCCGTGCGGGGCTGACCCAGCTTGACTACACGGGTGTAGCCGCCGGGGACACCGACAAAACGGGGGCCAATCTCGTCAAACAGACGCTTAACGAGAGTGTGGTTGCCAAGAACCTTATATGCCTGACGGCGAGCGGGGACGTCGTTCTTACGAGCAAGCGTCACCAGCTTCTCAACAACTCGGCGCAGTTCCTTGGCACGGACTTCCGTGGTACGGATGGACTCGTGCGTGATCATGGCCTTGGCCATGTTGCGGAACATCGCTTTGCGGTGGGACGCAGAGCGGTTGAGTTTCTTTCCGGCTTTTCTATGCCTCATCGCTTTCTTTCCTCTTCAGCCATTCCTGGTAGCGTTCGTCGAAATTCTCAATGGTCATGCCGAATTCAAGTTCCATTTCGGCAAGGACCCTGCGAATCTCATCCAAGGACTTGCGACCAAAGTTCTTGGTCTTGAGCATTTCTCCCTCGGAACGCTGCACAAGCTCGCCGACGAAACGAATGTTTGCGCTCTTGAGGCAGTTGGTAGCACGAACGGAAAGCTCGAGCTCGTCAATGCTCTTAAACAGGTTGGGGTTCAGATCGACACCACCCTGCGATCCAGTCTGCTCCTCATCAGAGGTCTGCTCATCAAAGTTGATGAACACCGACAGCTGGTTCTTGAGAATCTTGGCGCTGTAAGCCACGGCATCCTCAGGGATGACGGAGCCGTCGCACCAGACTTCCAGAATGAGCTTGTCGTAGTTGGTCATCTGACCCACACGAGCCTGCTCAATGCTGTAGGCAACCTTCTTGATGGGGGAGAAGCTGGCGTCGAGGCGGATAAGACCGATTTCGTCGCTCAACCCTTCCTGCATTTCAGCGGGGACGTATCCCTTGCCCATTCTGATTTCGAGTTCAGCCCGGAAGGGGATGTCCTCGGTCAGCGTGGCAATGTGCTGGTCCTTGTTCAGAACGGTGACGTTCTGGTTCTCCGAGATGGCGGCAGCGGTGATCTCGCCCTTCTTGTCGGCGGTGAGGGTGAGGTGCTGCGGCTCCTCGGTGGTCATCATGAACCTGACCTGCTTGAGGTTCAAGACGATGTCCGTAATGTCCTCGAGCACACCCGGCATGGTGGTAAACTCATGCTGAATGCCCTCGATCTTCACCGCTACAACTGCGGCGCCCTGCAACGAAGAAAGCAGAACTCTGCGCAGGGCATTTCCGATGGTCGTACCAAAGCCGCGTTCCAAGGGCTCGCAAATGAACTTGCCATAGCGGTCGTTGCTCTTGGGGTCGCGTACAATCTGCTCTGGTTTGACCAGCTCGGACCAATTCCGGGTGTTGATCAATTTGTCGCCGTCTTGGATGATCATCACTACACCTGTTACTTGGAGTACAATTCGACGATCAGCTGTTCATTGATGGGGAACTGGATGTCCTCGCGGACAGGCATTGCCTTAACAGTGCCCTTCAGAGCAGTTCCATCAACCTCCAGCCAATCAGGGCAACCGCGGCGGGCGATCACTTCCTGGGCTTCCTGGATCACGGGGATCTTATTGCTCTTTTCGCGCACGTTGATCACGTCGCCTTCCTTGACCTGCAAGGAGGGGACATTGACCTTGTGGCCGTTGAGCTGGAAGATGCCGTGGCGGACCAGCTGACGGGCCTGAGTGCGGGAATTCGCAAATCCGAGACGGTACACCACGTTGTCGAGCCTGGTTTCAAGCTGGACGAGCAGGTTGGTACCGGTCACACCCTTTTTCATGTCAGCGCGATGGAAGTAGGAGAGGAACTGCTTCTCCTGCACACCGTAAATACGGCGCACTTTCTGCTTCTCGCGCAGCTGGATGGCGTAGTCGCTGGTCTTCTTGCGTGCGCGACCGTGCTGGCCCGGAACATAGGGGCGGCGCTCATAGGCGCACTTATCGGTATAGCAACGGTCACCCTTGAGGAACAGCTTCTGCCCCTCTCGGCGGCAAAGGCGACATTTCGCTTCAGTGTATCTTGCCAAAACGTTTCCTCCTAGTGAACAGCCGGGTTAGACCCTGCGGCGTTTAGGCGGACGGCACCCATTGTGTGGAATGGGAGTGATGTCGCGCATGAAGCTGACTTTGAAGCCGGCATTGTTGATGGCGCGCATAGCGGCCTCACGTCCAGAGCCGGGGCCCTTGACGAAGATGCCGACGGTACGCATACCGTGCTCCTGAGCAGTGCGTGCGGCACGCTCAGCAGCAACCTGGGCAGCAAAGGGAGTGCTCTTACGAGAGCCCTTGAACCCGGTGCCACCAGCGGACGCCCAACTGATCACATTACCTTTCATATCAGAGAAGGTGACAATAGTGTTATTGAACGTGGCCTGGATGTGGGCAATGCCCGCAGGTACGTTCTTCTTCTCTTTCTTTTTCCCGGAGCGTCGGGGGTTGGCCATAACCTTTTCTCCGTAAATCTGAAGTGTTCAGTTCTGCATCCCCCAAGGAGAATCCCTAAGCGGGGGATGCAAACTGATAACTACTTTTTCTTTCTACCAACCGCAGAACGCTTGGGGCCCTTACGGGTACGAGCGTTCGTGTGGGTGCGCTGACCACGGCAAGGGAGACCACGGCGATGGCGCAGGCCGCGGTAGCAGCCAATGTCCATCAGGCGTTTGATGTTGGCGGTCACCTCGCGGCGGAGATCGCCTTCAACTTTAAAGTTGGTCTCGATCTCCTTGCGGATGGTGTTCACCTCATCAGCGGTCAGATCGTCGGTCTTCCTCGTCCAATCGATTCCGGTGGAATCCAGAATCTTCAGGGCTGTGGTGCGACCGATGCCGTAGATGTACGTCAGACCAATGTCCAGACGCTTATTCTTGGGCAAATCAACACCTGCAATTCTAGCCACGATAAATCCCCTTTACCTAGCCCTGGCGCTGCTTGTGCCTGGGGTTTTCGCAGATAACCCGGAGCACGCCCTTACGGCGGATCAACTTGCACTTCGGGCACATCTTTTTAACTGAGGGTCTAACTTTCATGACCTTCTCCCGCTTCTTTCCTTATTGAGCACCCCGGTCCTCGGGACAACCGGGAAACTAAGGTATATATGCAAGCACGAACCTTAATGATCGCTTCTGCTCAATATCTCTGGCCCGTTGTGGGTCAGAGCGATAGTGTGTTCAAAGTGGGCAGAGAGTTTACGATCTTTTGTCACTGCTGTCCACTTGTCTTCCAGGACCTCGACATCTGGCGATCCTAAACAGACCATCGGCTCCACCGCTATGACCATTCCGGCCTTAATCGGCGGCCCCGTTGCGCCCCGAGGGACGAAGTTGGGGACCTCCGGCTTTTCGTGAAGATTCCGGCCTATACCGTGCCCGACAAACCTCTTTACCACAGAATACCCGTTAAGCTCCACAAATTCTTGGATTGCTTTGGATACGTCGTAAAGGCGGTTACCGACCACGGCGCGCTCAATGCCACGCATGAGGGACTCACGCGTGACATCAATGAGGCGCTGCGTTTCCTCGGGGATGGCTCCCACCGCGAAGGTGCGGGCCGAATCGCCGTAGAATCCGTCATAAATGACGCCCATGTCAAAGCTGACGATATCGCCCTCTTCCAGCACCCGATCAGACGGGAACCCATGGACAACCTGTTCATTGACGGAACAGCACAGTGCGTAGGGAAAGCCGCCGTAGCCCTGGAAAGCGGGCGTGACGTCGAACTTCCTGCACATTTCCTGAGCGATGTTTTCAAACCGCATGGTCGGAACACCCGGCCGCACGGCTTCGCCCATTTCATCAAGTATCACGGAGACGATGCGGTTCGCCTTCCTCAGGAGGGCGATCTCCGCATCGTTCTTCAAGAAGATTCCGCGAAACTTTTTCAATGCTATCGCCGTCCCTTGGCCTTCGTCTTGCCCATCAAACCTTCATACTGACGATTGATGAGGTGCGACTCGATCTGGGACATGAAGTCCATGGCCACGCCGACGACGATGAGCAGGCTGGTGCCGCCAAAGTAGAACGGCACATGCATCTGGCTAATCAGAAGCATCGGCAGCACACAGACTGCAGCGATATACAGAGCGCCCCACAGCGTGATCCGGGACAGAACCCTATCGATATACTCGTGGGTCTTGGCACCGGGTCGGATGCCGGGGATGAAGCCGCCCTGCTTGCGGATGTTGTCCGCAATGTCCTTCGGGTCGAAGATAATGGCTGTGTAAAAGAAACAGAAGAAGAAGATCATTCCGATAAACAGCACATTATACAACACCGAAGCAGGTGTGAACCAGGCGGAAATCTCCTGCAGCCACTCCACCCGGGAGAAGTTCGCCAGCGTTGCCGGGAACATCAGGATGGAAGAGGCGAAAATGGGAGGAATAACGCCTGCGGTATTGATTCGCAGAGGCAGATGGGTGGTCTGACCACCGTACATCCGCCGACCCATCATGCGCTTGGCATATTGGATGGGGATGCGCCTCTGCGCACGTTCCATGTACACGATGAGCGCCAGCACACCGGCCATGAGCGCCAGTACCAGCAGCAGCACGAACAGGGACATCTCGTTCGTGGTCATCAGTCGCCATGTGTTGGCAATGGCGCCAGGAAGCCCAGCGACAATACCGGCGAAGATGATGAGCGAGATGCCGTTTCCGAGTCCCCGTTCCGTGATTTGCTCGCCGATCCACATGATCAGCACGGTACCGGCAGTAAGGGTAATAATGGTCACAAGACGGAAGCTCCAGCCTGCGTCGAGGACCACGGGAGCGCCGGTGGGGCTGGTCATGCTCTCCAAACCGATTGCGATGCCCAGGCCCTGTACGATGGTGATGAGCACCGTCCCGTAACGGGTGTACTGGGTAATCTTTTTGCGTCCGGCCTGCCCCTCTTCCTTCGACAATCGCTTCAGCTCGGGGCTGACCACGGTCAGCAGCTGAATGATAATCGATGCGGAGATGTAGGGCATGATCCCAAGAGCAAAGATGGAGAGATTTCTCAAACCACCGCCCGAGAACATGTTGAACAAACCGAACAAGGTGTTCTGAACGCTATCGAAGAAGTCCTGCAGCGCGACAGTGTCGACGCCCGGAGTCGGCACGTGAATGCCGATCCGGTAAACCGCCAACAGCAGGAACGTCCACAGGAGCTTCTTCTTCAACTCCGGTAACTTGGTGAGATTCTCAACCCCAGTAAGCGCCACGTCTATTTACCCTTCCAGAGCCTTGGCGGTGCCGCCAGCGGCGGTAATCTTTTCCTGAGCGGACTTGCTGAACCGATGTGCCTCAACCGTCACAGCGGCCTTGGCCTCTCCGTTGCCGAGGATCTTGACCAGGCTACCAGCCTTGACCAGACCACGGGCATAGATGTCGTCGAGGGTGATCTCGGACTTGCCTTCGAACATAGCGAAGAGACGGTCCAGGTTCACAGCCTCATAGGACTCACGGAAACGGTTCTTGAAACCACGCTTAGGCAGACGACGGGCGAGGGGCATCTGGCCACCTTCGAACCAAGCGGGGACACCACCACCAGAGCGGGCGTTCTGCCCTTTATGGCCCTTGGCGGATGTCTTACCCCAGCCGGAGCCTGCGCCCCTGCCGACCCGCTTTCTGTTCTTGCGCTCTTCATCGAAGGGGTACAATTCGTGAAGTCTCATTATTCAACTACCTCAACAAGATGGTGCACAGCCTTGATCTGGCCAAGGGTGCTATCGTTCTTGGGAAGCTCGTTCACCTGGCGGATCTTGCGCAGGCCCAGGGCAGCGACGGTCTTGCGCTGCTTGGGAGTGCAGCCGATCAAGCTCCGAACGAGTCTGACTTTGATCTTATCCATGTCGCTCCCTCTACTTCCTCGGGGTGCTGACTTCCTTACCACGCAGTGCGGAGACATTCTTCGCGCTGCGCAGAGAGGTCAGCCCCTCGACGGTAGCCTTAAGCACGTTATGCGGGTTGTTGGTACCGATGGCCTTAGTCAGGATATCGTGAACACCCACAGCCTCCATGACGGCACGCACCGGGCCGCCGGCGATGATGCCGGTACCCTTGGATGCGGGCTTCATGACAACACGGGCGGCGCCGAAGCGACCGAGGGTCTCGTAAGGAAGCGTGCCGTCCACGAGGGCGACGGGCTTCATGGTCTTACGAGCCTTCTCGGTGGCCTTGCGGATAGCCTCAGGGACTTCCACTGCCTTACCGAGACCGTAGCCGACAGAACCCTTGCCGTCACCAACTACAACGAGTGCGCTGAAGTTGAAGCGGCGGCCGCCCTTGACAACCTTGGCCACCCTATTGAGGTAGACAAGCTTCTCAATGTGGCCGAGTTCTTCCTGCTGCTCCCTACGGGAGTCTCTGCGAGGGCCTTTTTCCATTGTTACCTTCCGCAGTCTTAGAATTTAAGCCCGGCCTCTCGGGCGCCGTCGGCCAGAGCCTTGACCTTGCCGTGGTAGATATAGCCACCACGGTCAAAGACCACGCTCTCGATATTGTTTTCCTTAGCCAGCTTTGCGATCTCCTGGCCAACCCGTGCAGCGCCTTCTTTATTGCACTTCAGGGTCTCGCCGTCCTTCTTGTTCAGAGCAAGAGTGGAGGCAGAGGCCAGAGTGACGCCCGCGACATCGTCGACGAGCTGCGCGTAGATATGCAAGTTGGAGCGGAAAACGCAGAGCCTGGGACGATCCGGAGTGCCGCTAACTTTCTTGCGGATGCGGATCTTGCGGCGGGCGCGTGCCTGCTCTTTGGTCATTTTCATCGTATCACCCTACTCTATTTGGCGGACTTACCGGCCTTACGGCGGATGACCTCGTCAACGTACTTGATGCCCTTGCCCTTGTACGGCTCCGGCTTACGGACGCGGCGGATCTGTGCAGCGACTTCGCCCACAGCCTGCTTGTCGCAGCCGGAGATAGTCAGCTTGGTTCCCTCGGCCTTGGCTTCGATGCCCGCGGGCAGATCGAACTCGACCGGGTGGGAGTAACCAACGTTCAGGACAACTTTCTTGCCCTGAACATTGACCCTGTAGCCAACGCCAACCACTTCGAGCGTCTTTTCGAAGCCCTTAGTGACACCCTCGACCATGTTGGCCAAGAGGGAGCGGCGAAGGCCATGCTGGGCACGGGCAAGGCCAGAGTCGTCGACACGAGTGACGACCAGCTCCGAGCCTTCCTGCTTGACCTCAATCTTATGATGCAGCGGCGTGGAGAGGGAGCCCTTGGGGCCCTTCACATCAACCTGGCTTTTGCCGACCGTGATTTCCACCCCGGAAGGGACGGCGATAGGCCTTTTACCGATTCTGGACATGTTCCTTCCTCACTACCAAATTTCGAACAGCAGTTCGCCGCCGACGTTCTTTTCCTGTGCCACAGTGCCTTCCATCACACCGTGAGAGGTAGACAGAACGCAGATTCCGAGGCCGTTCTGAACACGGGGAATCTCGGAAGAGGCAACATAGACTCTACGGCTCGGCTTGCTGATGCGCTTCATACCAGCGATCAGGGCCTGGCCGTCAGCGTATTTGAGGGTCAGACGGATGTCACGCTCCTCAACGCTGTAGTCGGTGATATATCCTTCGTCCTTCATGATGGCCGCGATGGACTCCTTCATGTTGGACTTGGGGATGAGGACCTCCTGGTGCAACGCCTGGTAGGCGTTGCGCACACGGGTCAGCATATCCGCAATGGGATCAATAACAGACATCGTGTTACTCCTTACCAGCTGGACTTACGGACCCCGGGCAGTTCGCCGGCAAGTGCTTTGTTACGGAAGCAGATACGGCAGATGCCGAACTTCCGCATAAAAGCGCGGGGACGTCCGCAGATGGGGCAGCGGTTGTAGGCGCGGGCCGAGAACTTGGGCTTCTGGCCAGCCTTATTCATGAGAGCTTTACGAGACACTTCGCTCCTCCATTACTTCTTGAAAGGCATGCCCAGCATCTGCAGCAGGACTTTGCCTTCCTTGTCAGTGCCGGCGCTGGTCACGACGGTCACGTTCATGCCCTTCACACGCTCAACCTTGTCAACTTCCAGCTCGGGGAAGATCGTGTGATCTTTGATACCGAGGGTAAAGTTGCCACGGCCGTCAAAACCGCGGTCCGGGATACCCCGGAAGTCGCGGACACGAGGCAGAGCGAAGTTGACCAGCTTGTCGAAGAAGTCCCACATGCGATCGCCACGAAGGGTCACGCGGCAGCCGATGGCCATACCCTCGCGCAGCTTGAAGGCCGCAATGGACTTCTTGGCGCGGGTGGGGACGGCACGCTGGCCGGCAATGCGGCTCAGCTCTTCAACGGCATCCTCAATGAGCTTATTGTTCTGGCTGGCTTCGCCCAGTCCGATATTCAGGCTCACGCTCTTCAGCTCGGGGAGCTGCATGGGCGACTTGTACCCGAACTCTTTCTGCAGGGCGGGAGCAACCTTCTCATTGTATACTTTCTCAAGACGAGTCATGGATGCTCCCCTAGTCGATGATTTCGTTACATTTTTTGCAGAAGCGGACTTTCTTTCCGTCTGCAGTCACCTTGTACCCGATGCGGGTCGGCTTGGTGCATGCATCGCAAATCACGGCCACGTTGGAAATTGCAACGGGCGCTTCCTTTTCGATGATGCCACCGGCCTGCTGGGTGTAAGGGTTGGCCTTGGTATGGCGCTTGATCATGTTCACTTTCTCGACAAGAACCTTGTCTTTCTTGCGCATGATCTTGAGCACCTTACCGACCTTGCCCTTATCCTTACCGGCGATGACCATGACTTTGTCATCTTTGCGGATCTTGAACTTTTTCATGGGGCAAACCTCTAGAGCACTTCGGGCGCCAGGGAGACGATCTTCATAAAGTTCTTCTGACGCAGCTCACGTGCCACGGGGCCGAAAATACGGGTCCCGACAGGCTCATTCTGCTTGTTCAGCAGAACGGCGGAGTTGTTGTCGAACTTAATGTAGGTTCCGTCCGGACGACCAACTTCTTTTTTGGTTCGAACGACGACCGCCTGCATGACATCACCCTTCTTCACTTTGGAGTGGGGCATGGCTTCCTTGACGGAAACCATAATGATGTCGCCAACGGATGCATAACGACGACGGCTGCCGCCGAGCACCTTGATGCAGGACACCTTCTTGGCGCCGGAGTTATCCGCAACGTCGAGCTTGGATTCGACCTGAATCATCTTGTAAGCTCCTAGACGGCTTTTTCAACGATGTTGACGAGATGCCACCGCTTACGAGCGCTCAGTGCGCGATGCTCGACGATCTGCACCTTATCCCCAACTTTGCAATCGTTGTTGGGATCGTGTGCCATGAGCTTGTTGCGGCGACGGATATACTTCTTCAGCAGAGGATGCTTAACCAGGGTCTCTGCACGAACGACAATGGTCTTGTCGTTCTTGTCGGAGACAACGATGCCGGTCAGCATACGCTTGTTGGAATTCTTCACTTCAGACATTGCTTACGCTCCAGTTTCCTTTTCGCGAAGGATGGTGAGAATACGCGCGATGGCCTTCTTCACCTCGGGAATACGCTGGGTATTCTCCAGCTGGGCCGTGGCATGCTGAAAACGAAGGTTGAACAGCTCCTGCCGAAACTCGCCGAGTTTCTCATTGAGCTCGGAAACGGACAGTTCCCGGAGTTCTTTGGCAGTCATTACAGGCCCTCCCTGACAACAATGGCGGTCTTGATGGGCAGCTTATGCGAAGCCCTGACCAGTGCTTCCTTGGCCAGAGCCAAGTCAACACCCTTGATTTCGTACATGATCCTGCCAGGCTTGACGGGAGCGTACCAGCCGGAAGGAGCACCTTTACCTTTACCCTGACGCACTTCGGCAGGCTTGGAGGTAAGGACCTGGTCCGGGAAAATGCGGATAAAGACCTTACCGCCACGCTTGATGTGACGCATCATGGCCACACGAGCGGATTCAATCTGCTGGTTGGTGAGCTTGCCGTGCTCCAGCGCCTTCAGGCCGATTTCACCGAAAGCAACAGTGTTGCCGCGGGTGGCTTTGCCACGCAGACGGCCCTTCTGGCGCTTGCGGAATTTAGTCTTTCTCGGAGAAAGCATGACTATTCACCTTCCTGATCCAGAATTTCACCCTTGAAGATCCAGACCTTCACGCCGATGACACCATAGGTGGTGTGGGCTTCGGCAAAGCCGTAGTCCAGATCGGCGCGCAGGGTGTGCAGAGGCACACGGCCTTCGCGGTACCACTCAGTGCGAGCGATCTCAGCACCGGCCAGGCGGCCAGCGCAGTTGATCTTGATGCCCTCTGCGCCAAACTTGCGAGCCATGCTCACAGTGCGCTTCATAGCGCGGCGGAAGGCAACTCGACGCTCAAGCTGGAGAGCGATGTTCTCTGCAACAAGCTGGGCATCCGTCTCGGGACGGCGCACTTCGTTCACCTCAATGGCGAAGTCGCGACCGAACTTATGACGCAGCTCACCGCGCAGCTTCTCGATCTCTACGCCCTTACGTCCAATAACGATACCGGGACGAGCAGTGAAGACGAGCAGGCGGACTTTGCCGCCAGCGCGCTCGATCTCCAGGCGGGAAATACCGGCGTGATAGAGTTTTTTCTTAACGAACTTACGGATCTGGTCGTCTTCGAAAACGTTGTCCGCGTAGTTCTTATTCGCGAACCAGCGGGACAACCAATTCTTATTGTAGCCCAACCGGAATCCGTAGGGATGTACTTTCTGACCCACTTCTGCCTCCTTAGGCCTCGGCCACAACCACAGTGATGTGGCTGGTGCGCTTCAGGATTCGGTTCGCGCGCCCCATGGCTCGGGGCATGATCCTCTTGAGGGTCGGACCCTCATTGACGATCACCTGCTTCACAACCAGGTTATCGACTTCCACCCCGGTCTGCTCAGCATTGGCAACAGCAGAGTGAAGGACCCTATTGATCAGCTTCGCGGCCTTCTTGGGCGTAAAAGTCAGAATATTGATTGCGTCCTCCACGGAGCGGCCCTCAACGTTGCGAGCAACGAGACGAGCCTTCTGTGCGGAGATACGCGTATGCTTGGCAACAGCTCTGGTTTCCATCGAAGTCACCTTAACCCTTTATCGTTTGGCCTTGCTTTTCTTGTCCGCAGCATGACCGAAGTACGTCCTGGTCGGGGCGAACTCGCCGAGCTTGTGCCCGACCATGTTTTCGCTCACGAACACGGGGATGAACTTGCGGCCATTATGAACGGCAAAAGTCAGACCAACCATTTCGGGGAAGATCGTGGAGCGACGCGACCAGGTCTTGATAACGCGACGGTCGCCCGTCTCGCCTGCCTGAACAACCTTCTTCATCAGGTGGTCATCAATGAAAGGACCCTTTTTCAGCGACCTAGGCATGACAACTCCTATTTCTCACCGCGGCGCTTAATAATGAGCCGGGAAGAGGATTTCTTCTTGTTACGAGTCTTGTAACCCTTGGTCGGCTTACCCCAGGGGGTAACGGGATGACGACCACCGGAGCTACGACCCTCACCACCACCGAGGGGGTGGTCAACGGGGTTCATTGCAACGCCACGGACTTCGGGGCGACGGCCCTGCCAGCGAGAGCGACCAGCCTTACCGACGGTCACGGACTCGTGGTGGACGTTGCCAACCTGGCCGATAGTGGCGCAGCAGGTGGCCAGCACGTTGCGGACTTCGCCGGAGGGCATACGCAGCAGGGCGTACTTGCCTTCCTTAGCAACGAGCTGGGCATACGTACCGGCGGCGCGGCAAAAACGGCCGCCCACGCCGGGCTGCAGCTCAATGTTGTGAACCGTGGTACCAACAGGGATACGGAACAGGGGCAGAGCGTTGCCGGCCTTGATGTCGGCATTCTCGCCAGCCTGCACGGTGTCGCCAACCTTGATGCCCACAGGGGCCAGGATGTAGCGCTTGTCGCCGTCAGCATAATGCAGGAGGGCAATGCGCGCGCTACGGTTGGGGTCGTACTCGATGGTAGCGACCTTGGCCGGCACGTCGACCTTGTTCCGCTTGAAGTCAATCACGCGGTACAAACGCTTGTGCCCGCCACCGCGGCGCCTGGAGGTGACGCGACCAAAGTGGTTGCGTCCGCTCTTCTTGGTCAGGCCCTTGGTCAGGGATTTCTCAGGGGTCGTGCTGGTGATCTCCTCGAAGGTGGAGATCGTCTGGAAGCGGCGACCCGGAGAAGTGGGTTTCAATTTGCGCACTGCCATGCCTAGACTCCTTCGAACAGTTCGATCTTATGGCCTTCGGCCAAGGTGACGTAGGCCTTCTTGTGGCCGGATTCCGTCCCGACGCGACGGCCGAAGCGGCTGCGGACACGGGGACGGCGACGAACAACGTTCACGCCAGTAACCTTCACATCGAATGCCTTCTCAACCGCTTTGGCGATCTCAATCTTGTTGGCCTCGGGGTGCACGTAGAAGACAACCTGGTTGCCTGCTTCGTGCATTTCGGCGGCCTTCTCAGAGATGAGCGGCTTGATGATAACCTTCGTGTAATCCATTACTTCAACCTCTCTTCGACGGCCTTAGCGGCATCTTCCAGCATGATGAGCTGGTTGTGCCTGAGCACGTCGTAGACATTGAGCTGGGCTTGCGGAAGGATGGTGATACCGGGAATGTTGCGTGCGGAGAGACCCAGAACCTTATCGTCGCCATTGGTAACAATCAAGGCCTTTTTGAGGCCCAGGTTCTTGAGAATCTGCGCGAATTCCTTGGTCTTCACTTCCTTCAATTCGAAGCCCTTAAGCACCGTCATGCTCTCCTCAGCAACCCTGGCGGACAGGGCCATACGCAGAGCGAGACGGCGAACCTTCTTGTTCACCTTGAACTCGTAGCTGCGGGGCTGAGGACCGAACGTGGTGCCACCACCCTTCCAGATGGGGCTGCGCAGGGAGCCGGCGCGTGCGCGACCGGTGCCCTTCTGGCGCCAAGGCTTCGCACCGCCGCCGCGAGACAGGGCGCGATTTTTCACCATATGGGTGCCAGCGCGCTGCTGCGCACGCTGTGCACGAACAACAAGGTTCAAGATTTCGGGCTTGACCGGAACCTCGAAGACCTCGGAAGCGAGGGTCAGCTCGCCTACTTCCTTCTTTTCCTGGTCGTATATCTTCAAAACAGCCATGATATCATCCTCATTACTGCTTGCGGACCATCACAAGGCCGTTCTTAGGACCGGGAACCTGACCTTTGAGGATGAGCAGGTTGTCCTCGGGGCGGACATCGAGCACTTCGACATTAGTACAGGTGACTTTCCTGTTGCCCATCTGGCCGGCCATCTTCTTGCCCTTGAAAACCCTACCGGGCCAAGCGCACTGACCAATGCCACCGGGGGAACGGTGTACCTTTTCCACGCCGTGAGTTGCGGCAAGGCCACGGAAGTTCCACCGTTTCATGGGGCCCTGGAAGCCCTTACCTTTGGAGGTGCCGGAGATCTTAACTTTCTCTCCGGGCTCAAACATGCTGACGGTCAGGTCCTGGCCGAGCTCGTAGCCTTCAATGGAGTCCACGCGGACTTCCTTGAGGTGACGGTAGCAGCCACGGTTTGCCTTGGCCATGTGGCCCTTGGTGGGCTTATTGGCCTTCTTCTCGTCAACTTCTTCAAAACCGATCTGAAGAGCGGCGTATCTATCGGTCGCATCGTCCTTCGTCTGAAGGATGGGGCACGGCCCGGCGGCAACGACGGTGACGGGGATAGCAGTGCCGTCGTCACCGAAGATGCGGGTCATGCCCAGCTTGCGTCCCATGATGCCAAGCGTCTTAGCCATCATGATATCCTCTTTCTAGAGTTTGATTTCTACGTCCACGCCGGCGGGGAGGCTGAGCTTACCCAGCGCGTCCACGGTCTGCTGCGTGGGCTCGAGAATGTCGAGAAGGCGCTTGTGCACGCGCATCTCGAACTGCTCCCTGGACTTCTTATCCACGTGCACCGACTTCTGAATGGTGTACTTGTGGATATTGGTCGGAAGGGGAATGGGGCCCGCGATGCTGGCGCCGGTATTCCGGGCCGTGTCGACGATCTCGGCTACGGCTTTGTCCAGAATCCTGTAGTCGTACGCTTTCAGCTTGATTCTGATGCGATCGCTCTGCATGGAAACCATGACTTACTCCTCGATTTCGGAAACAACGCCAGCGCCGACAGTGCGGCCGCCCTCACGGATGGCGAAGCGAAGGCCCTTCTCCATAGCGATGGGCGCGATAAGCTCAACACCGAAGGTTGCGTTGTCACCGGGCATGACCATCTCGACACCGTCGGCAAGGGTAACCACGCCGGTGATGTCAGTGGTGCGGAAGTAGAACTGAGGACGGTAGCCGGAGAAGAACGGAGTGTGGCGGCCACCTTCGTCCTTGTTCAGCACGTACACCTCGGCCTTGAACTTGCGGTGAGGGGTGATGGAACCGGGAGCTGCCAGAACCTGGCCGCGCTCGACTTCGTCACGCTTCACGCCGCGGAGCAGTGCGCCGATGTTGTCGCCAGCTTCGCCCTGGTCGAGCAGCTTGCGGAACATCTCAACGCCGGTGCAGGTGGTCTTGGTGGTGTCATGGATACCGACGATCTCGATTTCCTCACCAACCTTGATCACACCGCGTTCCACACGACCGGTCACGACGGTGCCGCGGCCAGAGATGGAGAACACGTCCTCGATGGGCATCAGGAAGGGCTTGTCGATGTCGCGCTCGGGAGCGGGAATGTAGGAGTCGCAAGCGTCCAGGAGTTCCTGAATGGGCTTCAGGGCCTCATCGTCTGCGGACTCGGCTTCCAGTGCCTTCAGAGCGGAACCCTTGATGACCGGAATGTCGTCGCCGGGGAAGTCGTACTTGGAGAGCAGCTCACGAACTTCGAGTTCAACGAGTTCCAGCAGCTCTTCGTCGTCGACGAGGTCAACCTTGTTCAGGAAGACAACCAGAGACGGCACGCCAACCTGACGGGCGAGCAGGATGTGCTCACGGGTCTGGGGCATGGGGCCGTCAGTGGCGGCGACAACCAAGATACCACCGTCCATCTGGGCGGCGCCGGTGATCATGTTTTTGATGTAGTCGGCGTGACCGGGGCAGTCCACGTGTGCGTAGTGGCGCTGGTCGGTCTCGTACTCGACGTGAGCGGTGGCGATGGTGATGCCACGCTCTTTTTCCTCAGGAGCCTTGTCGATTTCGTCGAAAGCGACAAAGTCACCACCGCGCAGCAGAGCGGAGCCCTTGGTGATGGCGGCGGTCAGAGTGGTCTTACCGTGGTCAATGTGGCCAACGGTACCGATATTTACATGAGGCTTCTTGCGCTCAAATTTAGCTTTAGCCATGACTGACTACTCCCTAGTTCTTCTTCATGATTTCTTCAGCCACGCTGTTCGGCACCTTCTCGTAGTGGTCGAACTGCATGGTGAAGTTGGCACGGCCCTGCGTGTTGGAACGCAGGTCGGTGGCGTAACCAAACATCTCGCTCAGCGGCACCATGGCCGAAACGACCTGGGCATTGGCGCGGGAGTCCATGCTGGACACCTTGCCGCGGCGGGAGTTGAGATCGCCCATCACGTCGCCGAGGTATTCCTCGGGGGTGACGACTTCCACTGCCATAACGGGCTCCAGAAGGGCCATAGCGGCCTGCTTTGCAGCTTCCTTGATGGCCATGGAACCGGCGATGTAAAACGCCTGCTCGGAAGAGTCGACTTCGTGGAAGGAACCGAAAACAAGTTTCACCTTCACGTCCACAACCGGGTAACCGGCCATGATGCCGTTCTTCAGAGCGTCCTGAATGCCCTTGTCGACCGAGGGGATGTATTCCTTGGGAATGACACCGCCAGTGATGGCATTGGTGAACTCGTATCCCTCTTCGGGATTCGGCTCGACCTCAATGACAACGTGGCCGTACTGTCCGCGACCACCACTCTGCTTGGCGTACTTGTGGTCCACCTTCGCAGCCTTGGTGATGGTTTCGCGGTATGCAACGCGGGGGGCGCCCACGTTGGCGTTAACGTTGAACTCGCGCAGGAGGCGGTCAACGATAATTTCAAGGTGCAGCTCGCCCATACCGGCGATGAGGGTCTGTCCGGTTTCGTCGTCGGAGGACACCTGGAAAGACGGGTCTTCCTTGGCGAGCTTGACGAGTGCTTCGGACAGGGAGTCGCGGTCGCCCTTGGACTTGGGCTCGATGGCAACCTGGATAACCGGATCCGGAATCTCCAGGGACTCGAGCACAACAGCCTTACCGGGCTCGCAGAGCGTGTCACCGGTGGACACGGTCTTCAGGCCAACAGCAGCGACGATGTCGCCAGCGCCGGCCCACTTGATTTCCTCGCGATCGTTGGCGTGCATCTTCAGGAGACGACCGATGCGTTCCTTCTTGCCGGTGTCGGCGTTGATGACGGTCATACCGGACTCGATGGTACCGGAGTAGAGTCGCAGGAAGGTCAGGTGACCAACGTAGGGGTCGGTGGCAAGCTTAAACGCCAGAGCGGCGAGGGGCTTGTCATCGTCACAGGGGCACTCGATCTTGTCTTCGGTGCCGGGAGCGTGACCAACCATCTGCTCGATGTCGAGCGGAGAAGGCAGGAAGTTCACGACAGCGTCGAGCAGAGGCTGAACGCCCTTGTTCTTGAACGCGGTGCCGCACAGAACCGGCGCGATGGCCATGTTCGTGGTGGCGACGCGAATGCCGTTGATGATCTCTTCCTCAGTCAGCTCTTCGCCGCTCAGGTATTTGTCCATCAGGGCTTCGTCTTCTTCCGCGATGGCTTCGATCATCTCGGTACGCAGGGTCTCGTACTGTTCCTGCAGATCGGCAGGGACGGGCTCGACAGCGAACTCGGCGCCGCGGGTCTCGTCGTCAAACAGCAGAGCCTGACCGGTGATGAGGTCGACCATGCCACGGAACTGGTCTTCGTTGCCGATGGGCAGCTGCAGCGGAACGGCCTTGGCACCAAGGCGATCCTTCAGCATCTCGACGCAACGGAAGAAGTCGGCGCCGATGCGGTCCATCTTGTTAACGAAGGCGATGCGGGGGACGTTGTAGCGGTCAGCCTGACGCCACACCGTCTCGGACTGGGGCTCAACACCGGAAACGGCGTCGAACACAGCCACAGCGCCGTCAAGCACGCGCAGTGCGCGCTCAACTTCCATGGTGAAGTCAACGTGGCCGGGAGTATCAATGATGTTGATACGATGTTCCTTCCAGAAACAGGTGGTAGCAGCGGAGGTAATGGTGATGCCTCGCTCCTGCTCCTGCTCCATCCAGTCCATCGTGGACTCGCCATCATGGGTCTCGCCGATCTTGTGGGAAACACCAGTGTAAAAGAGAACACGTTCGGTAGTCGTGGTTTTGCCCGCGTCGATGTGGGCCATGATACCGATGTTTCTCTGTTTTTTGATGGGGACTTTGCGTGCCACTTTCTTACTCCAATACTACCAGCGGTAATGGGCAAAAGCCTTGTTGGCTTCGGCCATGCGGTGGGTATCTTCTTTCTTCTTCACTGCGCCACCGCGGTTGCCGTAAGCATCCAGCAGTTCGTTGGTGAGGCGGGCGGTCATGCCCTTCTCGCCACGGGAGCGGGCGTAGGTGATGAGCCAGCGGATAGCCAGCGCGACCTGACGGTCGGGGCGGACTTCCATCGGCACCTGGTAGGTCGCACCACCAACACGGCGGGACTTGACTTCCAGCTGCGGCTTCACGTTGTCCAGAGCCTTTTCAAACGCCTTGATCGGCTCTTCACCGGACTTCTCGGCAAGGGTGTCGAGAGCGGAGTAGAAAACCTTCTCAGCAATGCTACGCTTACCGTCGCGCATCAGGCGATTGATAAACCTGGAAGCAAGCACGCTGTTGAACTTCGGATCAGGCAGAATTTCTCTTTTTGGTACGGGACCTTTTCTCGGCATTACTTAATTCTCCCAGCTTACTTCGGTCGCTTGGCGCCGTATTTGGAACGGCCCTGTCGACGGTCAGCAACACCGGCCGTATCGAGGGAGCCACGGACAATGTGGTAACGCACACCGGGCAAGTCTTTGACACGACCGCCGCGGATAAGCACCACAGAGTGTTCCTGCAGGTTGTGGCCCTCACCAGGAATGTAAGAAGACACCTCAATACCGTTGGTCAGGCGCACACGGGCAACCTTACGCAGAGCGGAGTTCGGTTTCTTCGGGGTAGTGGTGTACACGCGGGTACACACGCCACGGCGCTGAGGGCAAGCCTGAAGAGCAGGAGTCTTCTTGCTCTTCGTGCGCTTCTTACGAGCACCGCGGACAAGTTGGTTAATGGTAGGCATTCAGTTCCTCCGTCGTATTTTGGGTCCCGGGTACGGGTTTTGCGTTGTATATCGCGCCCACCCGGTCCTCCGACAGCGTCTCTCTGGTCCCGGGCACCCGGCCATTCGACGCTAAACACCTAAACAGTATAAAAAAAGCGAGGGGAAGACTCCCCTCGCTTTCCTACGAAGTTATATCTTCCATCACCAGAGGACCCGTAGGTCATTGCGCGTGGACGCTCACCTTCCCGCAAGTGCGGAAGGCGGTTTATGTTCGAAAGCTCGGGTTTGATAATCCCACACGAGCACATTTGTCAAGCGTATTGGAAAATCTTTTTTTCCCACACCGCAAGACAGGTCTTTATACCAAAAAAGGCGGAGGGAGCCAACTCCCTCCGCCTATTTATGCAAGTGCCCTGCTTCTATCGGGATTCGATGAGCAGCGGATCGCTTTCAAGCTCCTCAAGGAACTTGTCGGCGCGCTCGGACTGTTCGGGAACCGCAATGTCGGCGTCCATGTACCGGCGGTAACCAGAACCAGCCGGGATGAGGCGACCAACAATAACGTTCTCCTTGAGACCGCGCAGGTTGTCGTCCTTGCCCTGCAGCGAGGCTTCCGTGAGGACCTTGGTGGTCTCCTGGAAGGATGCCGCGGAGATGAAGGACTCCGTAGACAGCGAGGACTGGGTGATACCCAGAACCAGCGGTTCGGCCACGGCGGGCTTGAGGCCCTGAGCGATGGCGCTGGCGTTTTCGGCGTGGAACTTGGTCTTGTCCACGTGCTCGCCAACGAGGAAGTGGGTCTCGCCAGTGTCGACGATGTTCACCTTCTTCAACATCTGACGCACAATGATTTCAATGTGCTTGTCGTTGATGCCAACGCCCTGGAAGCGGTACACGTCCTGGATTTCGTCCACAAGATAGTTGGCGAGGTGCTTCTCGCCCTTAATCTTGAGGATGTCGTGCAGGTCGGCGCTGCCCTCGGTGAGCAGTTCGCCCGCTTCAACAAAGTCGCCCTCGGTGACGGTGACGTGCTTACCCTTCGGAATGAGGTATTCACGCGGCTCGCCGGTTTCGGGGGTGACGATGATTTTGCGCTTGCCCTTGGTTTCCGGGCCATAGCTGCAAATGCCGTCCACTTCGGAGACGACGCCGAGGTCCTTGGGCTTGCGGACTTCAAAGAGTTCCGCAACGCGCGGCAGACCACCGACGATGTCCTTGGTCTTGGAGGACTCACGCGGCTTACGTGCGAGCACGTCACCAGCCATGACGTCGTCACCGTCGCGCACCATGATAATGGCGCCGACCGGCAACGAGTACGTGGCCGGGATGGAGCTGCCCGGACGCATCTTCACGTTGCCGTCCTCGTCCACCACGGAGATGGACGGACGGAGGTTGGTGGAACGGTACTCGATGATGGTCTGAGAGGCCTTCATCGTGGTTTCGTCCACGTTCTCCTGATAGGTCTTGCCCTCGATAATGTCGTTGAACTTGATGGAGCCGCCGACTTCGGTGACGAACGGTTCGTTGAAGGGGTCCCACTCGGCGAGCAGTTCGCCCTTCTTCACTTCCTGTTCGGACACAACGTGCAGCACAGCGCCAGAAGGCAGGACGTGCTTTTCACGCTCGCGGCCCTCGTCGTCAACAACGCCGACCTGACCGGACTTGCCGAGGACCATGTACATGCCATCGCGGTTCTTAACCGTCTTGACACGGGACAGGGTCACGCGGCCCGGATGGGTCGCAATGTGCGAGGACTGTTCGATTTCCTTGGATGCGGTACCACCGATATGGAAGGTACGCATCGTCAGCTGCGTTCCCGGCTCGCCGATGGACTGGGCGGCGATGATGCCGACCGTCTCGCCGACGTTGACCAGATGTCCGCGAGCAAGGTCGCGGCCGTAGCACATGGCGCAAACGCCGTGCTCGCTCTGGCAGGTCAGGCCGGAACGAATCGTCATGGACGACACGCCCGTCTCGTCGATGAGCTGCGCAAGCTTCTCGTCGATGAGGGAACCTGCGGGGATAATCTCCTCGCCGGTGTCCGGATGATGCACGGGGTGCAGCGTCACGCGGCCAAGCACGCGGTTGGACAGCTTTTCCTGGATTTCGCCGGCCTTGATGAGGTCGGTCATTTCCAGACCGTCCACAGTGCCGCAATCCATTTCGCTGACGGTCATGTCCTGAGCAACGTCGACGAGTCGGCGGGTCAGGTAACCGGAGTTCGCGGTCTTGAGCGCGGTATCCGCAAGGCCCTTACGAGCACCGTGAGTGGAGTTAAAGAACTGCAACACGGAGAGGCCTTCGCGGAAGTTGGAGGTAATCGGCGTCTCGATGATTTCGCCCGAAGGCTTGGCCATCAGACCACGCATACCTGCCAGCTGGCGCATCTGGTCCTGGTTACCACGAGCACCAGAGTTCGCCATCATGAAGATCGGGTTGAGGGAGGGATTTTCCTCGGTCTTGCCGGTCTTCGGGTCGGTGACGACGTCGATGGACATGGCCTGCATCATCTCGCGGGAGATGTCGTTGGTGCACTTGGTCCAGACGTCGATGACCTTGTTGTATTTCTCTGTACGCGTGATGATACCATCACGGTACTGGGATTCGATGGAGTCAACTTCGTCCTGCGCGTCGCCCAGGATGCGAACCTTGCGTTCAGGAATCTTGAGGTCCTGAACAGCAACGGTCACACCCGCACGGGTGGCGTACTCGTAACCGAAGTTCTTGATACGGTCACAAAGGATGACCGTCGCCTTGGTGCCGGCGTGACGGTAGGTCTCGCCCACAAGGCGCTTGATGTTGCCCTTGTCCAGCACGCAGTTGACCAGCTCGAAGGGAACGCCCTCGGGCAGCAACTCGCTGAGGAGGATGCGGCCGGGGGTGGTCTCCACAAGCTCGCCGTCCATGCGCACCTTGATGCGGGCATGCTCGCTAACGGCACCAGCATCCACCGCGGAAATGACTTCCCACTTGTCCGGGAACACCTTGCCCTCGCCGCGCTGGAAGGAGCGCATGCAGGACATGTAGTACAGGCCGAGAACAATATCCTGAGACGGCACAATGATAGGCGAACCGTTGGCCGGGGACAGGATGTTGTTGGTGCTCATGAGCAGAACACGGCACTCGATCTGTGCTTCCACGGAAAGCGGGACGTGGACGGCCATCTGGTCGCCGTCAAAGTCCGCGTTGTACGCGGCGCAGACCAGCGGATGCAGGCGGATGGCCTTACCCTCAACAAGGGTGGGCTCAAAGGCCTGAATACCGAGTCTATGCAGCGTGGGCGCGCGGTTGAGCAGGATGGGGTATTCGCGGACAACCTCTTCGAGGATATCCCACACCACCAAATCCTCACGCTCAACCATCTTCTTGGCGCTCTTGATGGTGCTGGCCAGTCCCCTCGCCTCCAGCTTGGAGTAGATGAAGGGCTTGAACAGCTCCAGAGCCATCTTTTTGGGCAGACCGCACTGATGCAGTTTCAGGTGCGGGCCCACGGTGATGACGGAACGGCCGGAGTAGTCGACACGCTTACCGAGCAGGTTCTGACGGAAGCGGCCCTGCTTACCCTTGATCATGTCAGACAGGGACTTCAGGGGGCGGCCGTTGGTGCCGGTGATGGCACGGCCACGGCGGCCATTGTCGAACAGCGCGTCAACGGATTCCTGCAACATACGCTTTTCGTTCCGGATAATGATATCCGGAGCGCCAAGCTCCAAGAGGCGCTTGAGGCGGTTGTTACGGTTGATGACACGGCGGTACAGGTCGTTCAGGTCGGAGGTCGCAAAGCGGCCGCCGTCCAGAGGCACCAGAGGACGCAGCTCGGGCGGAATGACAGGGACAACGTCCATGATCATCCACTCGGGCTTATTGTCGGACTCAAGGAAGGCCTCGACAATCTTGAGGCGCTTCGTGAGCTTCTTCTTTTTGGTCTGGGAGCGCGTGGTCCGGGTCTCTTCACGCAGCTGGGTCCGCAGGGTCTGCAGGTCCAGCTCTTCGAGCAGAGCCTTGATGGCCTCGGCGCCCATGCCGACCTCTACAGCGTCTTCGCCGTAGTGGTCCATGACCTGATAGTACTGCTCCTCAGAAATGATCTGATGCTTCTGCAGGCTGGTCTGACCGGGGTCCATGACCAGGAAGGAATCGAAGTACAGAACCTTTTCAAGGTCGGCCATGGTCATGTCGAGCAGGGTACCGATCTTGGAGGGCAGGGTCTTGAGGAACCAGATATGGGCAACGGGCGCGGCCAAATCGATGTGGCCCATACGCTCGCGGCGCACCTTGGACGCAATGACTTCAACACCGCACTTTTCGCAGACGATGCCGCGGTGCTTCATGCGCTTGTATTTACCGCAGTTACACTCATAGTCCTTCACAGGACCGAAGATCTTGGCACAAAACAGGCCGTCGCGTTCGGGCTTGAAGGTCCGGTAGTTGATGGTCTCAGGCTTCTTGACTTCGCCGAAGGACCATTCCCTGATCTTTTCCGGCGACGCCAGGGCAATCTGGATGGACTTCAGCATACGGCTCGCCTGACCGTCTGCGGCAGCCCCTCGCGTTGCGAACAGATCATCCAAAGACATTGATCTACCTCGCGGTACTAGTTGTTAAAGTTTCATCCGGGACAGGCGCGTGCTGCGCCTGCCCCGGTTACGCTCTTATTCCGCCTTGGTCGGCAGCTGCTTGCGGACGGGTTCGTCCTGGTGCAGCTTCACGTCCAGTCCCAGAGCCATCAGCTCCTTGACCAGAACGTTGAACGACTCGGGCAGGTTGGCTTCGAGGAAGTTATCGCCCTTGACGATCCGTTCGTACATCTTCACGCGTCCGCTCACGTCGTCAGACTTGACGGTGAGGAACTCCTGAAGCAGGTACGCTGCGCCGTAGGCCTCCAGGGCCCACACTTCCATCTCACCCAGACGCTGGCCACCAAACTGGGCCTTACCGCCAAGCGGCTGCTGGGTCACGAGGGAGTACGGACCGGTGGAACGGGCGTGGATCTTCTCGTCAACAAGGTGATGGAGCTTGAGCATGTACATCACGCCCACCGTCACCCTGTTCTTGAACGGCTCGCCGGTGCGGCCGTCGAAGAGAATCATCTTGCCGTCTCGGGGCACGTCCGCCCTTTCGAGCCAGTTCCAGATTTCATCCTCTTCGGCGCCGTCGAAGACCGGAGTCTTACACACGATGCCGTTCTGGAGCTTCTTGACCGCGCCCTGCAGGGACTCGTCGTCGAGGTCGTCAACAAGGTCAGCGATGACCGGGTTGCTGAACACGTCCTTGACTTCGCTGCGGAGCACGTCCATGTGGGCGCCGCTGTCGAGCATTTCGGCAAGCTGGCGGCCCAGCTCCTTGGCGGCCCACCCAAGGTGGGTCTCCATGATCTGACCGATATTCATACGAGACGGTACGCCGAGGGGGTTCAGCACGATGTCCACAGTGCGGCCATCGGCGAAGAACGGCAGGTCTTCCTCCGGCAGGATGTTGGAGACAACACCCTTGTTGCCGTGGCGACCAGCCATCTTGTCACCCACGTTCAGCTTACGCTTCACAGCGAGGTGGACCTTGACCATCTTGATCACGCCCGGAGGCAGGTCGTCACCCTCGGTGACCTTCTCGCGCTTGATGTCGTAGGCTTCGCGGATGAACATGACCTGACGGTCGTAGGCATCCAGCATGGCCATGACGGCATCATTGGTATCCTTGTCCTTGAACACACCGGCAAGCTTCTTGAGCGGCAGGTCGAAGAGGACTTCTTCGGTCATAACCTGACCGGCCTCAACGAGCACTTCGCCCTTGCGCTTACCGCTGATGTTCGCACTCACCTGCTTGTTAAGGCACACGTCGCGAAGCTTTTCGCGGGTGGAGTCCACAAGGGCGGCGATGTGCTGCTCTTCCTTACGGTCGAGCTTGGCAAGTTCGTAGTCTTCGATGTTCTTGGTGCGCTGGTCCTTCTCGCCGGAGCGGCGGTTGAAGACCTTGACGTCGATGACCACACCTTCCATTCCCGGCGGAACCTTGAGGGAGGTGTTTTTGACGTCGCGCGCCTTGTCGCCGAAGATGGCTCGCAGGAGCTTCTCTTCGGGGGTGAGCTGCGTTTCACCCTTGGGGGTGATTTTGCCGACGAGGATATCGTCGGGTTCCACGCGCGCACCAATGCGGATGATGCCGGACTCGTCGAGGTTCTTCAGCATGTCCTCGCCGACGTTCGGGATATCGCGGGTGACTTCCTCCGGTCCGAGCTTGGTGTCTCGGGCAACGAGTTCAAATTCCTCGATGTGCACCGAAGTGAAGACGTCCTCTTTCACCATCCGTTCGGAGATGAGGATGGAGTCCTCAAAGTTATATCCGCACCAGGGCATGAACGCGACCACAAGGTTCTTGCCGAGCGCCAGCTCGCCGTCCTTGATGGCCGGTCCGTCAGCAAGCACATGGCCCTTCTTCACACGCTGTCCGGGGACAACCGTGGGCTTCTGGCCAAAGCTACTGCTCTGGTTGGACTTGTGATATTTCAGCAGGTCGTACGACTTGCAGCCGCCGGAATTGTGACCAATGGACGGATCGTCGTAGGCCATGACAACGCGCTGGGCGTCGGCATAGTGAACGATACCGTCGCCTTCGGCCAGCAGGCAGCTACCGGAGTCCTGCGCCACACGGTCTTCCATGCCGGTACCGACAAGGGGACGCTCGCTGCGCAGCAGCGGCACAGCCTGACGCTGCATGTTCGAACCCATCAGAGCGCGGTTCGCGTCGTCATGCTCCAGGAACGGAATAAGCGCGGACGACACGGAAACGATCTGGCTGGGCGAGATGTCCATGGCCGTGACTTCTTCCTTGGGCACAACCGTCACTTCACCGCGGATACGGGCGTTGACCATATCGTTGACGAAGTCCTTGTTCTCATCGAGAGGCGCGTTGGCCTGCGCCACCACCTGATCCGACTCCTGAGAGGCGTCCATGTAGCGGGTTTCGTCCGTCACGTGACCGTCCTTGACGATACGGTACGGCGTCTCAATGAAGCCGAAGTCGTTGACCTTGGAATGCGTGGTCAGCGAAACGATCAGGCCGATGTTCGGGCCTTCAGGCGTTTCGATGGGGCAAATACGGCCATAGTGACTGGTGTGCACGTCACGGACTTCGAAGCCGGCACGCTCACGGGTCAGGCCACCGGGTCCGAGAGCGGACAGGCGGCGCTTATGGGTGACCTCGGAAAGCGGGTTGGTCTGGTCCATAAACTGCGAGAGCTGAGAAGTACCGAAGAACTCCTTGAGCACCGCAGCCACCGGCTTGGGGTTGATGAGGTCGTGCGGCATCAGGGTGGCCACTTCCTGCAGGCTCATGCGCTCCTTAATGGCGCGCTCCATGCGGACGAGGCCGATGCGGTACTGGTTCTCCACCAGTTCGCCAACGGGACGCACACGACGGTTGCCGAGGTGGTCGATGTCGTCGGCGGGACCGTGGGAGTCCTTAAGCTGGCACAGCGTGGTGATGGCCTTGAGGATGTCCTCGTTGGTCAGGGTACGCAGTTCCAGCGGCTCATCAATGCCCAGACGGGTGTTGAGCTTGTAACGACCAACAGCGGAGAGGTCGTAGTAGTCGGCGTTGCGGAACAGGTTCTCAAAGAACGTTCCGGCAATCTCCGGGGTCGGCGGAGAGCTGGGACGCAGACGGCGGTAGATTTCAATCTGCGCGGAGGACATGTCCGTAGTCTTGTCCAGCATGAGCGTATCGCGCATGGAGGACGAGACGTCCGTGCCACGGGTGTAGAGCACGGGCAGACGGGTCACACCGGCTTCAAGGAACTTCTCCACCAGCTCGGCGTGCATTTCCTCGCCAGCCTCGGCGAGAACCTCGCCACTTTCGGCGTCGAAGATGTCCTCGGCGAGGAACAAGTTCGGCAGCATGGCCGGGTCCACCTCATAGGCTTTGACGCCATCGCGGACCATCTTCTTATGGACACGCTTGGTGAGGGGCTTGCCAGCCTTGACGAGCACGTCGCCTTCGCTGTTGACGATGTCAACAAACGCGGCTTCCTTGCAGAACTTGTCGGCTTCGACTTCGCGCTGCAGCTTGCCGTCGCCGATAACGTAGTATTCCTTTTCATAGAAGTAGTTGAGGATGTCCTGCTTGGACATTCCCATCGCCTTGAAAAGGATGGTTGCGGGCATTTTTCTGCGACGGTCAATACGGACATACAGGATGTCCTTATGGTCGAAATCAAAATCGAGCCAAGAACCGCGCATGGGGATGATGCGGCTGCTATAGAGCACGCGGCCGGAAGAGTGGCTCTTGCCGGAGTCGTGCTCAAAGATGATGCCGGGGGAACGCTGGAGCTGGTTGACGATGACGCGCTCGGTACCATTAATGATAAAGGTACCTTTGTCGGTCATAAGCGGCAACGTGCCGAAATAGATATCCTGTTCCTTGATGTCGCGGATGGTGCGGCTTTCCGTCTCTTCATCCACGTCATAGACAACAAGACGAACGGTAATGCGGATGGGCGCCTCAAAGGTGAGGCCCTTGGCGATGCATTCCGCCTCGTCGAATTTGGGAGTGCCAACCTCGTAACTGACGTACTCAAGGCTGGCGGTCCGGTTGAAGTCCTCGATGGGGAACACGGACCTGAACACGCCTTCCAGTCCCTCATCGGCGCGGCTAGCCGGAGGAACGTCAAGCTGCAGGAATTTCCGGTACGAATCCACCTGGAGATTCAGGAGATTAGGTACCGAATGCGTGCTGGCGATCTTGCCAAATTTTTTTGTGAGTTGGACCATTTTTCCCTCTCAAGCGAGAAATTTGACCGTTGGCGGGGGCGGCGGCCCTCAGACAAACCGATTAAAATGGTAAATGAATCAAGTTGTTAAAGGATGCCTTCACAATGCCCAACGCTGGGCGGCAGGAAATGAACGCACCAAAAGAATACACGTGCACCTGTGGTGATATGCATTGTAGATGAGCCATACGGGGGATGTGGTATTCATTGTCGACACGAAGAGAAAATACTTATCAAAAGACGGCACCGAGGGCAAGGGGAAATTCGACAAAGAATACAAAAAAAGGGAGCGTAGCTCCATACGTCGCTACGCTCCCAAAAAGCCGTGATATGGCTGTGCTACTTAACTTCGCACTCAGCGCCGGCTTCCTCGAGCTGCTTCTTGGCTTCCTCGGCGTCTTCCTTGGAAATGCCTTCCTTCAGCGTGGAGGGAAGCTCGTCAACCTTAGCCTTGGCTTCCTTGAGGCCGAGGCCGGTGAGTGCACGGACAACCTTGATGACGGCAATCTTGTTGCCGCCGGCGCCCTTCAGCACAACGTCAAATTCGGTCTTCTCCTCAGCAGCGGCGCCGCCGTCAGCAGCGGGAGCAGCGGCAACGGCCATGGCCGGAGCAGCAGCGGAAACGCCGAACTTGTCTTCCAGCTCAGAGATAAACTCGGAGAGCTCGAGGACGGTCATGTTGGAGATAAACTCGACTACCTGATCTTTAGTGATGTCTGCCATTTGGATTTCCTCCTAAAAAGTACTTTGGCTCTTCGCAATGTGCGTTGTTGTTAAGCAGCGGCGCTGTCTTCTTTCTGATCCTTAATGGCCGAAAGAGCGTACAGGAAATTGCGCTGCAGGTTAGCAAACAGACAAACGAAGTTGGTGGGCACGGCGTTCATGGTACCCAGAAGCTTACCAAGCAGTTCAGGCTTGCTCGGGAGCTTGGAGAGTTCGGCGATAGCTGCTGCGTCGAGCGGCTTGCCGTCCAGGCTACCGGACTTGATGATGAACTTCTCGTTGGACTTGGCGAACTCGCTGAGAACCTTAGCCGCGGCCACGGGGTCTTCGGTGCCGAAAGCGATAGCGCAGTTTTCCTTAAGGTTGTCCTTAAGGTTCTCATGCACTCCGCCATCCAGCGCGATCCGGGCCAGGGTGTTCTTCACGACCTTGTAGCTGACGCCAGCTTCGGTGAGCTTGGCGCGCAGTTCGGTCATGTTTTCCACCTTGAGGCCCTTGAAGTCGGTGACGATCGCGATGGATGCTTCATCGGCCTTGGCTTTCAGCTGGCTGATAAGCTCAGCTTTCTGTGCCCTGTTCACCGTTAACTCCTTGGCTGAAGGTTTCGTCCACAAGAAGAAGGGCCAAAGTGGTCTCTACAGGAAATTAAGGGTTGCCCCACCTGTTGTCTCCGACTCTTCTTCCAACCGATAGTCCGGCCGAAACCGGACTGCAATATACATAAAACGGTTGCCACGCCGCGAGGGCGTGGCATCCGCTCGATGTCGTCGTTGTCTAGCCTTCCACGTGCTTACGCACGCTTGCGGTGTCGACCTTGATTCCCGGGCCCATGGTGGTGGCCAGGGTGATGCTCTTCAGGTACGTGCCTTTGGCCGCGGAGGGCTTAAGGCGGATAACCTGATCCATCAAAGTTTTGAGGTTGTCAAGAATTTTCTCGGTGCCGAAGGACACCTTGCCGAGAGGAGCGTGCAGAACACCGGCCTTGTCGACCTTGAACTCCACCTTACCGGCCTTGACTTCCTGGACAGCCTGGGCAACGTCGAAAGTGACGGTGCCGGTCTTGGCGTTAGGCATCAGGCCACGCGGGCCGAGGATGCGGCCAATCTGGCCGACCTTGCCCATCATGTCCGGAGTAGCGACAGCCTTGTCGAACTCCAGCCAGCCACCCTTAACCTGTTCCACCAGGTCGTCGCCACCGACAAAGTCGGCGCCGGCGGCCTTGGCTTCGGCTTCCTTGTCGCCCTGACAGAACACAGCGACGCGAACTTCCTTGCCGAGACCGTGAGGCAGGGAGACAGCTCCGCGCACCATCTGATCGGAGTACTTGGGATCGACGCCGAGCACCATGGCAACGTCAACGGTCTCGTCGAACTTGGCGACAGCAGTCTTCAGCGCCAGTTCAACTCCTTCGGGCATCTCATAGCGGGCAGAGAGATCAATGCCCTCGATAGCCTTGCGATATTTCTTTCCATGCTTGGGCATAGTTGTTCCCCTTAATCGATGACGTCGATTCCCATGCTGCGAGCCGTTCCGGCGATATTGCTCACCGCGGCGTCGAGATCATTTGCAGTGAGGTCGGGCTGCTTGATCTTAGCGATCTCCTCGAGCTGCGCGCGAGTGATCTTGCCGACCTTGTTCCTGTTGGGCTCGCCAGAACCCTTGTCTACACCGATAGCTTTCTTAATCAGCACAGATGCCGGAGGCGTCTTCGTGATGAACGTGAAGGAACGATCCTGGTACACGGTGATTTCCACCGGGATGATCATACCCTTCTGGTCCTGCGTTTTGGCGTTGAACGCCTTGCAGAATTCCATGATGTTCAGGCCGTGCTGACCAAGTGCGGGGCCGACCGGCGGGGACGGATTGGCAGCTCCGGCGGGAATCTGGAGCTTAATTTTCGCCAGTACCTTTTTGGCCATTGCTACATCCTCATGTCTACGTATTTGAAATCAGGCATGCTTCGGCGGACCGGGAGTCGTCCTACCCTTTGCTGACCTGGACAAAGTCCAGTTCCACCGGGGTCTGGCGGCCAAAAATGGATACCGAAACCCGAAGCTTTCCCTTGTCGTAATTGACATCTTCCACAACCCCGTTGAAGCCGCTAAACGGACCGTCAACGACCCGGACTTCATCCCCACGGTCAAAGTTGAACTTGGGGCGGGGCTGTTCCTGACGCTGTTCCATCATGGAGAGAATCTTCTCCGCCTCGCTGTCGCGCATTGGTGCCGGACGGGTCTTCCCGCCGACAAACCCCGTAACGCGAGGGATGGACTGCACCAGGTGCCAGGAATCATCGGTTAGAATCATCTTGAGCATTACGTAGCCGGGATAAAACTTGCGGGTGGAGGTTTTCTTCTCCCCTTTCACCAGTTCTATCACCTTCTCGGTGGGCATCACGACCTCTAAAATAAGGCCGTTGTCCTGCCCTGTGCGCATCATCTCCTTGAGGGTCTGCTCAACGCGCTGCTCAAAGCCGGAGTAGGTGTGGACGATGTACCAGCGGGCTTTCGGGAGGCTATCGATCTGCTCGGTCATAGTTCACCAAACCTTTGCGGCGTGAGCCGCTTAAGACAAGATGGCCTCGATGGCTTTGGTCAATCCTGCATCCACAAGACCCAGGAAGACCGCCATGACCACGACCAGGACCAAGACGGCCACACTCGTGGCAATGGTCTCCTTGCGCGTAGGCCAGGTGACCTTTTTCATCTCCACCTTGGACTGGTCAAAGAATTCCTTGAGCTGGTTGAGCTTCCCAACAGCTCCGGATTCTGGTGCAGTCTTCGTGGCGCCAGCCGATTTGGACTTCTTTTTCGCCATGATTCCTTCCGATGGTAAAAAAAATGGCAGGCCAGGAGGGATTCGAACCCCCAGCATCCGGTTTTGGAGACCGGCGCTCTAGCCGTTAGAGCTACTGGCCTGCATCGCTTGCGGTCACGTCGTGGAATTGTATCAGGGACCGGACCGTGGCCCGGTCCCTGTCAATCGCTGTCGTGACCAGCCCTTCGCGGGTTCAGTATGTTCCCGCAAGGAGCCTGCTACACTACTTGGTCTCGCGATGGAGCGTGTGCTTCTTGTCCCAGGGACAATACTTTTTCACTTCCAGGCGGCCAGTGGTGTTCTTCTTATTCTTAACCGTCGAATAGTTCCGACGCTTGCATTCAGTGCAGGCGAGCTGGATCTTGACTTGCATTGTTTACTCCTCGATTTCGGAGACAACGCCAGCGCCGACAGTGCGGCCACCCTCACGGATAGCAAAGCGGAGGCCCTTCTCCATAGCGATGGGGGCGATCAGCTCAACACCGAAGGTTGCGTTGTCACCGGGCATGACCATCTCGACGCCGTCGGCGAGGGTAACCACGCCAGTGATGTCGGTGGTACGGAAGTAGAACTGAGGACGGTAGCCGGAGAAGAACGGAGTGTGGCGGCCACCTTCGTCCTTGTTCAGCACGTACACCTCAGCCTTGAACTTGCGGTGAGGAGTGATGGAGCCGGGAGCTGCCAGAACCTGGCCACGCTCGACTTCGTCACGCTTCACGCCGCGGAGCAGTGCGCCGATGTTGTCGCCAGCTTCGCCCTGGTCGAGCAGCTTGCGGAACATCTCAACGCCGGTGCAGGTGGTCTTGGTGGTGTCATGGATACCGACGATCTCGATTTCCTCACCGACCTTGATCACACCGCGCTCCACACGACCGGTCACAACGGTGCCACGGCCGGAGATGGAGAACACGTCCTCGATGGGCATCAGGAAGGGCTTGTCGATGTCGCGCTCGGGAGCGGGAATGTAGGAGTCGCAAGCGTCCAGGAGTTCCTGAATGGGCTTCAGGGCCTCATCGTCTGCGGACTCGGCTTCCAGGGCCTTCAGAGCGGAACCCTTGATGACCGGGATGTCGTCGCCGGGGAAGTCGTACTTGGAGAGCAGCTCACGAACTTCGAGTTCAACGAGTTCCAGCAGCTCTTCGTCGTCGACGAGGTCAACCTTGTTCAGGAAGACAACCAGAGACGGCACGCCAACCTGACGGGCGAGCAGGATGTGCTCACGAGTCTGGGGCATGGGGCCGTCAGTGGCGGCGACAACCAGGATACCGCCGTCCATCTGGGCAGCACCGGTGATCATGTTTTTGATGTAGTCGGCGTGACCGGGGCAGTCCACGTGTGCATAGTGGCGTGCGTCGGTCTCGTACTCGACGTGAGCGGTGGCGATGGTGATGCCACGCTCTTTTTCCTCAGGAGCCTTGTCGATTTCGTCGAAAGCGACAAAGTCACCACCGCGCAGAAGGGCGGAACCCTTGGTGATGGCGGCGGTCAGGGTGGTCTTACCGTGGTCAATGTGGCCGACGGTACCAATGTTTACATGCGGCTTTTTACGCTCGAATTTTGCCTTGGCCATGACTCTTTCCCCCGTAGAAAATTCGTTTACGGTTGGTTGATGGTCTAGGGACAATAAAAAAATAGACTATGGAGCCCACGACCGGACTTGAACCGGTGACCTCTTCCTTACCAAGGAAGTGCTCTACCGACTGAGCTACGTGGGCTTTATAAAAAAACTGTAGGGAAAAATAAAGAGGGGGTGGGCAGGGTATGTAGAGATGGAGCGGGAAACGGGACTCGAACCCGCAACCCTCAGCTTGGAAGGCTGATGCTCTAGCCAATTGAGCTATTCCCGCGCACTACTCTGCAGTCAAGCAACAGGTCCACCCTGTCTCCTACAGTTCTTTTAGCGCTAAATATTGATGGTGGAGGGGGGAGGATTTGAACCTCCGAAGGCAATCGCCGACAGATTTACAGTCTGTTCCCTTTGGCCACTCGGGAACCCCTCCATTCTCTGCTGGAGCTGGTGATAGGAATCGAACCCACAACCTGCTGATTACAAATCAGCTGCTCTGCCAATTGAGCTACACCAGCGCAGGTA
The DNA here is from genome assembly GCF_044987625.1 of Desulfobaculum sp. SPO524. Taxonomy (NCBI): domain Bacteria; kingdom Pseudomonadati; phylum Thermodesulfobacteriota; class Desulfovibrionia; order Desulfovibrionales; family Desulfovibrionaceae; genus Desulfobaculum; species Desulfobaculum sp. SPO524. Next base: position 206,155 of record NZ_JBJDSB010000001.1, read on the forward strand.
TTTTCAAAGTGCCGTCGGTGAGTGCGTTTCGCTCTCCCCGTCGGCGAGGAGCAGAACTATCTGGAACTGCCACCGGGGTCAAGCGAATTTTTCAACTTTTTTGATTTTCCCTGCAAAAAAGTGGTTTTCCCCCTTGTCCGTCGCACCGATTCCGGAGCTTATCACAAAAAAAACCGCCCCGGAAGCGGGACGGTTTTTTTGACGAAACCCAGACAGGGCCTAGGCTAACGCGGGCACACCCACGGCCTCGGATTCCTTTTCGGCGCTGCGGGCGGCCATTTGCGGCTCCACGGCTTCCACCGTGCGCAAATAGGACGCGCCGTTGTCGATAAGTTCGCGCAAAAAGGCATTATTAAATGCGTGGCCGGAGCAACGCACCTCAAAATGCCCAAGAAGCGGCAACGGGCTCACGGCCATGTCGCCAATAAAATCGAGAATTTTGTGCCGGACGAACTCGTCCTCAAAGCGCAGACCCTCGGCATTCACCACGCCGTACTCGTCAAGGACCACGGCATTTTCAAGCGAGCCGCCCAGGGCGAGGCCATTTTTCTGCAAATATTCCACATCGCGCAGGAAGCCAAAGGTCCGAGCCTTGGCAATTTCCGCCTCGAAGGTTTCGGGCGTCAATTCAAAGCTGCGGCGCTGCTCGGCAATGAGCGGATGCTTGAAGTCAATAATATAGTCCACGCGGAACCCGTCGTAGGGGCTGACGCGGATGGCCTTGTCCTCATCCTTATGGGAAAAGGGCTTGGCCACGGCGAGTGCGCGGCGCGGCTTGCCCTGCCTGCGGATTCCCGCCCCCTTGAGCAGAAACACGAAGGATCCGGCGCTGCCGTCCATGATGGGCACTTCCCCGCCCGTCACTTCAATCTGTATATTATCTATACCAAGACCACGCGTGGTGGCCATCAGGTGCTCAACGGTGGCAACGGAGTCCTTGCCCTGTCCGAGGGTGGTGGCGAGTCCGGTCCCGATCACGCTCTCGGGCGTGGGGGTCAGAAAGCGCGTGCCGTTTTCGTTCTTAATGACGAAAACGATACCGGTATCCTCGTCCGCGGGACGAAGAACAAGTTCCACCTTGCGGCCACTGTGCAGGCCGATGCCGGAGCATTTGACTGATTTTTGGATTGTCGTCTGTTGCATTCATAGCCTCCGCCACGCTTAGAGCAAAATACGTGCCGGAATTTTAAAAGTCATAACATGTTGAAATTACAAGTCTTTACGCCAAGAGCGCTGTGGTGCACGTGTTACAAATAAGCAACACTCGTGTGTTTTCACACACACTTTTCGCTACGCCGGGCCAGCACGTATCTGTCCTTTCCGGCAAGGTCGCGGCGGATGGTCACCGAAGAAAACGCGCCCTGCCCTTCCACGATGCGGCGCACGGCTTCGCCCTGCGCCCAGCCAAACTCCATCAGGAACAGTCCACCCGGCCGCAGCGCACGGGCCACCTGCGGCAGTAGCGCGCGCACGCACTCCAGACCATCGGACTCCACATGCCCGTCCGGGACCAGCGCGGTTCGCGGTTCAAACTGTGACACTTCGGGGTCCAGTTCACGGTATTCGGCCTCGCTCACATAGGGCGGATTGGACACCACAAGGTCCAAACTCCCCTCTGCGGCAAAGGGCTGGGCAAAGTCGCCCTGCACAAAGGCCACCTGGTCGGCCACACCATGCCGGGCGGCATTGGCGCGCGCCACGGCCAGTGCGTCGGCGCTCATATCCAGCGCCACGCCGCGCGCCTTGGCAAAAAGGTGCGCCACGGTCACGGCCAGACAGCCGCTGCCCGTTCCAAGGTCCGCAAAGCGCAACGGCGCATCCGCGGCAAAGTGCGCTTCCACATCCTCAATAATGTGTTCCGTCTCCGGACGCGGCACAAGGACGGCGCTGCTGACGCTAAAGTCGAGGCCGTAGAATTCCTTTTCTCCAAGGATATAGGCCACCGGCTCCCCTGCGGCGCGGCGGGTGATGGCGACCTGCACGGCCACGGCTTCGGCGGGGGTGAGGACTTTGTTTGGATGCACCAGAACGTCGAGGCGGCGCATACCCAAGGTATGCGCCGCCAGAATTTCTGCCGAGAGGGCTGGGCTGTCGACACCCGCCCGCTCAAGCTGCGCGCGGGCTTCGGTAATGACCGCGCGCAGTGTCGGGTTTTCCCGGATCACGAGTCCTCCGCCTGCTGCCGGAGTGCCTCGGCCTGATAGTGGCTGATGAGGGACTCGACAAGCTCGTCGATGTGACCCTGCATGACTTCATCGAGGCGGTACAAGGTCAAGTTGATGCGGTGGTCGGTGACGCGGCCCTGCGGGAAGTTGTAGGTCCTGATGCGTCCGGAGCGGTCGCCGGAGCCAACCTGAGCGCGGCGGGCGTCGGCCTGCTCCTGATGCTGCTTGTCCTGCTCCATCTGCAGCAGGCGCGAACGCAGAACCTTCAGCGCCTTGGCCTTGTTCTTGTGCTGGGACTTTTCGTCCTGACAGGTCACAACGAGACCGGTAGGCAGATGGGTCACGCGGATGGCGGAGTCCGTGGTGTTGACGCTCTGGCCGCCGGGACCGGAGGAACGGTACACGTCAATGCGCAGTTCGTCGGGGCTGAGGTTGATCTCCACGTCCTCGGCCTCGGGCATAATCGCCACGGTACAGGCGGAGGTGTGGATACGGCCCTGCGACTCGGTGGCGGGCACGCGCTGCACGCGGTGGATGCCGGACTCGTACTTGAGGCGGCTGTAGACGCGCTCGCCGGAGATGGCGGCGATGACTTCCTTGTAGCCGCCACTGCCGCTCTCGCTGGCGCTCATCATCTCGGTCCGCCAGCCGTTGTGCTCGGCAAAACGCATGTACATGCGGAAGAGGTCCGCGGCGAACAGTGCGGCTTCCTCACCGCCCGTGCCCGCACGGATTTCGAGAATGATGTTCTTCTCGTCCATGGGGTCCTTGGGCAGGAGCAGAATCTTCAGGTCATGCTCCAGACCGGGCAGACGCTCTTCCAATTCCGCAATTTCGGCCGCAGCCATCTCGCGGATGTCCTTGTCGTCGTCGTGAAGCATCTCACGGCTTTCGGCAAGGTTCTCCTCCAGTGTGCGGTACTCCCGGTACGCTTTGACGATTTCACCAAGGTCCGAATGGGTCTTGGTGAGCGTCCTGTAGCGATCCTGATCGTTGAACACATCGGGAGAGGACAACTCGCGCTCAAGTTCCTCGAACCGGCGCTCTATGCTATCGAGCTTGGCGAACATTGTGACGACCTCTCAAATCATTTATCAACAGCGCCTTTCAGCGCGGCGATGGCCACTTCCAGCTGCCCGTCGTCGGGCTCACCAGTGGTCAGATATTGCAGCATGAGACCCGGCCAGCACAGCACACGGCACAGCCGGGCGTTGCCGTTGGTGCCCGTGTACTTGATCAGCTCATAGGCAACGGCGCTGATGGGAATCATCATGAAAAACTTGGCGAAAACCACATACGCCTGTTTGGCTACGGCGGCGTCTGGGGTATACACGGCCAGCATGCCCGGAATCAGCACGGCATGCAGGGCGATGGAAAGGGACAGGACAAACAGCAAAAACGCCGTCCCGCACCGGGGATGCAAGCGGCTGTAGCCGCGCGCCGCTGCGGGAGTCAGCTCCCCGCCTTCCTCGTAGGTCCAGATGGTTTTATGCTCGGCCCCATGGTACTGGAACACGCGCTTAATATCGGGAATACGGGAAATGGCAGCGATATAGCCCACAAACACGGCCAGCTTAAACAGCCCATCCCATGCGTGGAAGCTAAAGGATTCCGTTCCGCCGCCAAGCCCCAGCACCTTGATGCCAAGGGAAAACATGTGCGGCAGCACAACGAACAATCCCAGCGCCAGCGCAATGGAGACGGCAACGGTCAGGGCCAGCTGCCATGGCTTCACTTCCTCTTCGCCCTCTTCCTCCAGCGCGGTCTGCGCCGAGAAGTTGAGCGCCTTGATGCCATTGACCAAGGTTTCGATGAGGACGAAGAATCCGCGCACAAAGGGGCGCTTCATCCACTCGGCCCGCAGCAGGGTAAACCAGGGGCGCGTCTCCAGCGCAATGCTGCCGTCCGGCTTACGCACAGCGATGGCCAAACGGTCCTGATTGCGCATCATGACGCCTTCCACAACGGCCTGCCCACCAACGGTGGTGGCCCCGCGCAAAAACAACGAAACACCGTGCACGGCGGCCCGGCGCATGGCGCGGAAAGCGCCCATCACGGATGCACTCTGAGCTGATGACATACCCGCCTCCTACCGGACACGGCGTCATGCAGCACGGTCCGGCTTAAATGAAAAGACGCCTCCGACAGGTACGATCCCTGACGGAGGCGACTGCCGGGCGAGCTCCATGGCTCGCGAAAAAGGGAGATGCTAGTTCTCCTTGCCAGCGCCCTTGTTCTCACCAAGCTTGCCGAACTTCTTACGGAAGCGGTCGATACGACCAGCGGTGTCAACAAAGCGCTGCTTGCCGGTGAAGAACGGATGGCAGTTGGAGCAAATTTCCACATGCACTTCTTCACCCTTGGCGGTCAAAAGCTCGGTCTCGTGACCACAGGCGCACTGAACTTTGGCCTTGTAAGTCTTAGGATGGATATCTTTTTTCATGGTGTATTCCTCCACAGGGTTCCGAAAAGACGGCATGGATACCCTGTTTGCAAACGTTTGGCAAGCACATAATGTCTGGACCGGACGTCCTGCGTGGACGTGCTGCCTTTTCACGGCCACGGCTCTCATGTATATAATGACAGGCGTGGAATAAGCAAGGAGCACTCAGCCAACAATTCGGAGGCATCATGCACAAGCTCGTCCTCGTCCGTCATGGGCAGAGCGAATGGAACCTTGAAAACCGCTTCACCGGCTGGACCGATGTCGGTCTGACCCCGCAGGGCGAGGCCGAGGCGCAGGCCGGGGCGCAACTGCTGCACGACAGCGGCTTCGTCTTCGACGTGTGCTACACGTCTTTGCTCAAACGCGCTATCGAAACCTTGTGGATCATCCAGCGCGAAATGGACAATATGTGGCTGCCCGTCATCAAAAGCTGGCGGCTCAATGAGCGCCACTACGGCGCGCTGCAGGGGCTGGACAAGGCCGAAACCGCGCAGAAATACGGCGACGAGCAAGTCTTCACCTGGCGGCGCAGCTACGACATTCCCCCGCCGCCGCTTGAGGCCGACGACCCGCGCCACCCCTCGCTGGACCCGCGCTACGCACACATTCCGCCCAGCGACCTGCCTGCCGGAGAGAGCCTCGCCCTCACCGTGGAGCGGGTGCTGCCCTTCTGGCATCAGGTTATCGCGCCGGACATCCGCGCCGGACGCCGCGTGCTCATTGCCGCCCACGGCAACAGCCTGCGCGCGCTGATCAAATATTTGGACGATATGTCCGATGACGACATTACCGGGCTGAACATTCCCACCGGCATTCCCCTCGTTTATGAACTGGACGCAACGCTCAGGCCCATCAAACACTCTTACCTCGGCGATCCGGAAGCCGCAAAACGGGCGGCGCAGGCCGTGGCCAATCAGGCCAAAGCCTAAGCGCGCCGCACTCGCCCAAGGTCCTTCCCCCTTGGGACGGCCCGGCACCCGGGGGGAACGCCATGGCCCCAGAGCAGTTCACGTTCCCGCAGTCTTTAAAACGACTCACCAGCCTGACGGCGCACCCGCCGCCGGAACGCACGCGCACGGACATCACCAGTCTGGTGGACCGCATCCGGGCGCTGTGCGCGGCAGCCGGCCCTGCCGAGGCGCGCCGCATGGGCGACGAAACGGCCCTTGTCCTGCACTGGCGCGCCGCAACATCGGACGACGCCGAATTGCAGGTCTACTATATCGGCCTGCTGGCGGACCTTGGCCCCCTTGCCGCGCCCTTGGCCGCATCCCTCCTGGCATCGGCGCAGGGCATAGATGCTCCGGGCGTGCTGGACCTCTTGCCCGGCGGGTTCCGGTTGGCCGTGGTCAACCATCTGCTGCTGGACGATACGGGCCGGTACGAGGCCCTGCGCCCCGTCGCCATGAGCGCCCTGCCGGACCTTGCAGCCCTGCCGCCAGAGGATATCGCCGCGCAATTGGAGGCCCTGCACGCCAACGGCGGCATCCTTGCCTATCCCCTGTCCCACGCACTGGGAACCGGCCCCTTCGGCAACGCCGTTGAAGCCGCCATCACCGCGCAGGAGTCCCTGCTCCAAGCCTCGCGCCGCCCGGATGACGCCCTGCACACCTACGTCCCGGCGCTGGCCGTACTGGATGCGCCAGAGATGCACCTGCGCCTGCTTCCACTGTTGGTCACGCGCGACCTCGGGGCGCAGCGCACCCTGCTGGACACCATCGCCGCTGTGGCCCCGCGCCACGACAAGCGCTACGTCAAGGCGCTTCTGCCGTCCCTGACGCACCCTGACCTGCGCGTTCGCACCGCGGTGGTCGCCTGCCTCGCGCAGATTATGCCGGACAGCATAGGCCGCATCCTTGCCGCCTGTTTCAAGCGCGACCCCGCCCTCAAGGACACCATCCTCGCGGCGCTTCCCCTTGTACCATCAGAAGAGGCCGCATTCTTCATCAAGGCCACCGGGGAGAAGCCGGAAGCCTTTGCGGCCACAGCCTTCCCGCTCATGGCGGCCCTTGACCCGCCCATGGCGCGCATGAGTCTTGCCGCGGCCGTCTCGGACGCCCCGCAGGCGCTCGCCCACGCCATCCCGGCCAGCACCGGCCCAAAGCCCGACGTTGAGGCCGCGCTGGCAGGCTTTACCGAGCGCCCCCAGAAAGATGACGCGGCGCAGAAGCCCAAGAAGAAAGACAAAGGATTCCTTGGCGGGTTGTTCGGCGGGGACGAAGGGGAAGCCATCTCCATCCAGTTTGGCGGCGATATGGTCCTGCAAAGCGAAAACTCCGGGCGGCGGTTCTCCCCCATCTACGAGGAACGCACTCTGCGCGGAACCAAGTTCACGGATTCCCTCATTGAGAGCGCCACCTTTGAAGACTGTACCTTCGTGGATGCCGACTTCTCGGGGACAATATTCCACAAGACGCGCTTTTCCCGGTGCACCTTCACCGGCTGCACCATGAACGGCACCCGGTTCTTCGACTGCTCCCTGCGGGAAATCACCATCACCTGCGGCAACGCGGAACAGACCGAACTCACGGACTGCACCTGCGGCCTCATCGACATTCAGGGTACCAAACTGCGCGGCCTGCACCTCTTTGGCGGCAGGCTGGAGGCCCTGCGCGTTACCGCCTGCGACCTTTCGGACGCGCGCATGGAGGCGGTCACCCTTGCGGGGACGGAGCTTCGGCACTGCTCGGGCGCCAGCCTTGAGCTGCTGGACTGCTCCATCATCTCCAGCACCGTGCACGCGTGCCTGTTCTCGGACATCACCATCACCGGGGCGCATGGCTCCTGCCCCTGCGCCCTCACCCTGCAACTGCGCACTAACGCGGCGCGCGCCATGGCGGACACAACACCGCCACCGCCCCTGCCGCCGCAAGCCGGGGCCAAGGCCAAGCTGGCTATGGACGCATGGTACGGCCTGTGGGACATCATCCGCCGGGCCGCAGCATTTATGGGTAACAACGCCCGGCGCGAACACTGGTGTATGCAAAAGCTCGGCGCGCCCCGGCGCGACTTTGTCCGCCTTGCCCCGTTCTTTCTGCATACGGAAATTTTTGAGCGAAACAGCGAGGAGCTTGAGCCGCTGGCCCTTGCCTGCCGCATGGGCAACTACTGTCCGGACTATTCAACCATCGAGGCCGCGCGCCGCCACTTTCCGGACGCCACCCTGCCCCCGCGCGCGCCGGACCCCATCACCTTCCGCGCGCTGTATACCATAGGCAGTGTGGGCACCATTGCGCAGTCCGAGGCCTCGGACCTTGACTACTGGCTGTGCTACGACCCCGACGACATGCCGGAAATGCTGCTGGACGGGCTGGCCTTTAAGATTGAGGCCATCGAACAGTGGGCGGACGCCACCTTTGGGCTGGAGGTGCACTTCTTCACCATGAACGTGGAGAGCATCCGCGCCAACAACTTCGGCGTCAGCGACGCGGAAAGCTCCGGCACGGCGCAGGCGCTACTGCTCAAGGAGGAATTCTACCGCTCCGTGCTGCATGTGGCGGGCAGCCTGCCCATGTGGTGGACCACCCCGGCAGGCAGTACCGATGCCGACTACGCGCAGAATATGGAACTGCTCGCCCACGCCCCGTGGGATGCCCCGTTCATCGACCTCGGCAACCTGCTGCGCATCCCGCCGCAGGAATTCTTTGGCGCGTCGTTGTGGCAGATTGTAAAGGCGCTGAAGAGCCCCTTCAAATCCATCATGAAGTTCGGCTTGCTGGAAAAGTACATCGCGCCGGACGCCGATTCCGAAAGCCCGCTCCTCTGCGAGCGTCTCAAAGCGGGCATCCTCTCCGGCGACCCGCGCCTTGACGCTGTGGACCCCTACGTCCTCATGTACAAGGAGGTCCTGCTCCACTACGCCCAAAGCGGCGACAAGGACTCCGCCAACCTCATCCGGCTGTCGTTCTTCCTCAAAACCAAACTCGGCGCCAAGGCCGCCCTTGCGGTCCCCACACGACGGGAGGAAGCCGAAGGCGCGCAGATTGCCGCCACCATGCCCGCCGCCCTGCAAAAAAGCTCCGAGTGGCCCTTCCAAAAGCTGGTCAGCATTGGCTCGTCCGTGAACCGGTTTATCGTGCAAACCTACATGCGTGTGCGCGACAGCCAAAAACACACCGACGTCAGCATCTCGCCCGAGGACATCACCAAGCTGGGGCGCAAAATCTTTTCCACCTTTTCACGGCGCAAGCACAAGATAGAGCATATCCCCTTTGTTTCCCTTGGCGGCACGCGCTTTCGGGTCCTGCACTTTCAGGCGCAGGCCAAGAAGCTGGGCGAGCCGTCCTCGTGGGAGGTACAGGGCGCGCAGGAAGTCGCCACTTCGCAGCGGCTGGACCTCGTGAACCTGCGGCAGGGGTCGGACCTTGCCGAACACCTTGTGTGGCTGGCGGCCAACGGCATCTACCACAAGGACATTGAAATCCGCGGCGACCCCACCATCTCCCCGGTCACCGTGCGCGACATCCAGCGGCTGCTGAACGCCCTGCTCGACTTCTTTCCGCCCAAGGAGACCTTCAACACCGACATCGCGGAAATGCTGAACCCGGAGCGCATCGTCCGTGCCTTCTTCATCCTGAACCTCACCAAGCAGCGTGAGCTGGCGCGCATTGCGGAGGTCTCCGTGGTGTACAGCACCAACTGGGGGGAGCTGTTCTGCCGCACCGTCTCCGCCGAGGATAACGAAGTCATCGACAACCCGGTGCAATTTTTGCTGAATAATGTGGAACAGGAATTTGCGGAGCCGCCGGCGCTGGACTATTTTGTGCCGGACCGCAGCAGCAGCCCGCAGCCACGGCGCTAGCCGCCACCGCCCGCCAGCCTTGCCAAACCCGGCGGGTCATGCTCTGTTGCCAGCTTCCAAGGAGACAGACCATGACCACACACCACCACATCGCCGCCACGCTGGTGGACTGGTTCCACGCGAACCAGCGCCCCCTGCCGTGGCGCAAGACCTATTCGCCCTACCATGTCTGGGTGTCGGAGATTATGCTCCAGCAGACCCAGATGGACCGCGCCGTGCCCTACTTTGAGCGCTGGATGACGCGCTTTCCCGATGTGCCCACCCTTGCGGCGGCCAGCGAGGACGACGTGCTCAAATACTGGGAAGGGCTGGGCTACTACTCCCGCGCCCGCAACATCCGCAAGGCCGCGCGCATCATTATGGACGAGCACGGGGGCGTCTTCCCCGCCGACGTTGGCGGCCTGCTGGCCCTGCCCGGTGTTGGTCCCTACACTGCCGGAGCCATTGCCAGCCTAGCCTACCAGCAGGACGTCCCGGCCATTGACGCCAACGTGGAACGCGTGTTTGCCCGCCTGTTCGACATCGACACCCCGGTAAAGGAAAAGGACGCCAAGCGCGCCGTGACCGACCATGCTGACCGGCTGCTGCCACCGGGCGGCGCGCGGGACTTTAATCAGGCCGTGATGGAATTTGGCGCACTGGTCTGCACGCCGCGCGCCCCGCGCTGCGAAGCCTGCCCCCTCAGCGCGCAGTGCGAGGCCTATCGCCTGGGCATTGTGGCGCACCGACCCGTGCCCGGAAAACGGCAGGATATTACGCCGCTCAGCATCGTGGCGGGCGTGCTACTGCACGAGGGCCGATTCTTCATCCAAAAGCGGCTGGAGGACAGTGTGTGGGGCGGACTCTGGGAGTTCCCCGGCGGCAGCATTGAGGACGGCGAAACGCCCGAACAGGCCGCCGTGCGCGAATTTCGCGAGGAAACGGACTTCCGCGTCAGCGTGGTGGACAAGATTGACGTGGTCCGCCACGGCTACACGCGCTACCGCATCACCCTGCACTGTTTTCTGCTCTCCCTTGAGGGGACGGGCACCACGCCTTACCTCACCGCCGCGTCCGAGTACCGCTGGTCCACGTCCGAGGGGCTGGACGGTCTTGCCTTTCCCGGCGGGCACCGCAAGCTCATCGACATCATGCGCACCGACCTGCGCTACGCCCACCTCTTTTCAGCATAAAAACAGGGCGGCCCGTTACGCAACGGACCGCCCTGTGGCTTTTCATCTTCCCCAGCAATGCGCCGGAGCGGACTACTTCAAAATGCCGCGCAGGCCTTCACCCACGGAGCGTAAGGTGCCGTTAATGGCATCCACGCCCTTCTTTACGCCGTCCTCAAGGCCGCGCGTTACGCCGGGCAGGCGCTGGGCAACGGCCCGGTTGATGGCGGCGAGCACCTGCCGCGCCGCATCAGCCATGGAGACGTCCTTCTTCTCGCCAATGTCGCGCAGATGGATATCGTCCAATTCCGCGTGGGCAAGCTCGCCGCCAAGGGCCGCAATGCCAAAGTTCACCCGCGCATTGCGGATGACAATATGCTTGATGACCACGGACTTGCCGCCGGCATCGCCCGCTTCCGCGCTCTCGCCACCACCGGAACCAGCGTCACCGCCTTTGGCCGAGCGGGTCACGTTGTCCACAAGGGTTTGCAGGTTGCTGGTGCGCCCCGCAAGCTCGTAGGTAATGACCGGCCGGTCAATGACAATGGCCTCAATGATCACCGTGGGTTCGGACAGGCTGGAGATGTCCAGCTTCATGCGGATGGAATCGGCCTGCACCACGCTCTCGGACTTGTAGCCCGCAGGATTGCCCACGAACAGCCCACGCAGTTCCCCTTCGCCGCTCAAAATCGACAAATCGGACTCCGCAAGGCGCACGTCCGCGCCCACATAGCGGGGGCCAAAGTACTCTACACCCTTTTTGACCAAGGGATTCACGGACAACAGGGTAAACACCACAACGCCGACAAACACGACGCACACAGCCACCAGCAGATAGAAAAACTTTTTCATCAGCGCGAACCTCCGGTTGAACACGAAACCGCCTGCCCCGCACGGCAGCGGAGCAGGCGGCGGCATTAGAACTTGCGGATGAGCACCACACCAAGCACAACCAGTACCACGCCCGCAACGCGCAGCGGGCTAATGGAATGCTGCGGCAGACCGAACAGGCCAAAGTGGTCCAAAATCAGCGACATGGACACCTGCCCGGCCACCATCAGCGTAAACATCGTGGCGGACCCAATGCGCGGGCCCACGATAACGGCCGAGGCCACCACAAACGCGCCAAGCACGCCGCCGGACCAATACCACAGCGGCAACTTGCCCGCATCGGACAGGCTGGGCAGCGGAATGCGCGTGGCAAAGGCGTAGGCCGCAAGGGCCAGCGTCCCGACAAAGAACGACACAAACGCCGCCAAAACAGCGTCCTTGGTCCACGACCCCAGCCGGACGTTCACGCCCAGTTGCACGGCCATTGCCACTCCGGCCCCAAAGGCCATCGTCAGGGCGGTTACGGCAGACATCGCCCGCCCCCTGCTTCACTGTGCATTACCTAGGCCTCCCAGCGTCTGAGGATGCGTCCGCTACAGCTGGAGGCTCCCGCGGTACGCATCCCATGAGGAAATGCCATAGGTATCGCAGAGTTCGGCCAGTTCGTCCACAAGCCGGAAGGCAAAATCCGGACGCAGGAAGTTGGCGGTACCCACCTGCACGGCGTGCGCGCCCACTAGGATGAATTCCAGCACATCCTCGGCCGAGGAAATACCGCCAACGCCGATAACCGGCACATCAACGGCCTGACACACCTGATGCACGCAGCGCAGGGCCACGGGCTTCACCGCCGGGCCGGACAGCCCGCCGATGACATTGGCAAGGCGCGTTCTGCGGGTGCGCGCGTCCACGGCCATACCGGACAGCGTGTTGATGCAGCTAAGGATGTCGGCTCCCCCGCTTTCGGCAGCGCGGGCAATCTCCGTAATGTCCGTCACATTGGGGGACAGCTTGATGATGACGGGCTTGTCCCCGGCGCGGCGCTTGACCGCCTCGGTCACGCTGGCCGCCATTTTGGGATCCTGCCCAAACAGGATGCCGCCGGAACTCACGTTGGGGCAGGAGATGTTCACCTCAAGGGCGGCGATGCCCGGCTGGTCGGCCAGCACCTCGGCCAACTGCGCAAACTCATCGGCGCTGCAGGCGTACAGGTTGGCCACCACGGCAAGGTTGTCCGCAGGCAACCGGTTCAGCCGCCCGGACAGGAACTTTTCCACGCCGATATTTTGCAGGCCAATGGCGTTCAGCATGCCGGAGGGCGTCTCCGCAATGCGCGGCATGGGGTTGCCTGCGCGCGGGGACAGGGACAGGCCCTTCACCACAATGCCGCCCAATTTTTCAAGGTCGCCAAAGCGCGAGAACTCAAGGCCGTAGCCAAAGGTGCCGGATGCGGTCATCACGGGGTTTTTCAGGTCCAGACCGCCGAAGGAAACGTGCATATCCATAGTATTGAAACTTCCCTGTTTAGAACGTTATCTCGTCGGACCAGAACACCGGGCCACGCGCGCACACGGAAACAGGACCGCTGTCCTTGTGCTCGCACACGCAGCCAAGGCACGCGCCCACGCCGCAGGCCATGCGGTTTTCAAGGGACAACTGCGCCCTGCCGCCCGCCTCGGCGGCAATGGTCTGGATGGTCTTCAGGAAGGGAAGCGGCCCGCAGGCCACAATGTGTCCGTCCGTGGCGTATTCGGGCACAATATCGCCCAGCAGGCCGATAAAAGCCTTCAGGTCCTCGGGGCCCTTTTCGCGGTAGGCCTCGCACTTCACGTACTTTTCCATGATGCCAAGGGGGTAGCTTTCCGCCGGGGGGCGGTGGCCGAATACCAGCCGCAGCTTGTCCGGGCTGGGGTGCCTGCGCAGGTACTCATAAAACGGCGCAATGCCGATGCCGCCCGCCAAAACAAGGGTCGGCCTGTCATCTCGCACCGCAAATGCGTTGCCAAGAGGCCCCCAGACGGTTACCTCATCACCTGGCGCAAGGCGGGCAAGCCCGCGAGTGCCGCGACCAATGACCTGAAAAAAGACCGATAGCGTGTCGCCATCGGCCTTATGAATAGAAAAAGGACGTCCCCAAAGCGGGTTGTGTTCCCACGCCGTGGGACGAACCATTACGAACTGGCCGGGCTTCCAGTTCTGCCACGCTGTGCTTGCGGAACCGGGATGTTCAAGCGTAAGCTCGTAAAACTCTCCGTCGGCGCCTTGCGTGCCGAATCGGAGCAAGGACCGTACCTTCACGTCAGTACATGCATTTGCAAACATCGATGCAATCCCTTATTGGTCGCCGTCGCGTTAATTGAACGCTCCACCGTAAAAACTCAGGCGAAGCAACATGAATATATCCAGACAACCCGAGATCCTCGCTCCTGCCGGGGACCGTCCTGCATTTTTGGCGGCGCTCGCCGCTGGTGCAGATGCGGTCTACCTTGGCCTGAAGCATTTCTCCGCCCGCGCGGAAGCCGGGAACTTTTCCATCGCGGAACTTGCGGCGCTCACCGAGCTGGCCGCAGAAAAGAACTGCCGCGTCCACGTCGCCATGAACAGCATGCTCAAGCCCGGCGAAGCCGAGGCCGCAGGTCGTCTGCTGGACCGGCTGAACAAGCACGTGCGTCCGGCGGCACTTATTCTACAGGATCCCGGCATGGTCAAGCTCGCAAAACAGAGCGGATTCGCTGGCGAACTCCATCTGTCCACGCTGGCCAACGCCGGTTCCCCCGCCGCACTGCCCCACATGCGGGAATCCCTGGGCGTAGACCGCGTCGTCCTCCCGCGTGAGCTGAACATCGACGAGATCCGCGCCTGCGGCAAGGCCTGCCCGGACGATTTGGACCTTGAGGTCTTCGTCCACGGCGCGCTGTGCTACAACGTGTCCGGCCGCTGCTACTGGAGCTCCTACCTTGGCGGCAAGAGCGGCCTGCGCGGGCGCTGTGTGCAGCCCTGCCGCCGCGTCTACACCCAAAAGAGCACCACAGGGCGTTTCTTCTCCTGTAACGATCTCACACTGGACACATTGGTCAAGACCCTGCGCGAAGTGCCCGAGGTCCGCTCGTGGAAGATTGAGGGCCGCCGCAAGGGGCCGCACTACGTCTACTACACCGTCAAAGCGTACAAGATGCTGCGCGATCACGGCAATGACCCCGAGGCAAAAAAGATGGCCGTGGACTTTTTGAAGCAGGCCCTTGGCCGCCGCGGCACCCACTACGCCTTTTTGCCCCAGCGCCCCTACGTGCCCACGGACCCGGACCGCCCCACGGCGTCCGGCCTGCTTATCGACAAGCTGGGCAAGGCCAAAACGCGCAAGCTCAGCTTTTCGCCCCGCATTCCCCTCATCCCCGGCGACCTGGTGCGCGTGGGGTACGAGGATGAACCCGGCCACCAAATCATCAAGGTCCGCAAATCCATCCCCAAGGGTGGCCGGCTGGACTTTTTGGCCAAGGGCCGTCCGCCGCGCCCCAGCAGCCCGGTGTTCCTCATCGACCGCCGCGAGCCGGAGCTGAGCAAGGAACTGAACGCGCTGGAAAAGCGCCTGTCCGCCATTAAGGTCAAGACCGGCGAGTCGTCCTCCTTTGAGCCGACCATGCCCCGGCCCGTCAAACCCGCCGCGCGCCCGCTGCATCTGCATGTGTCGCGCCGGCAGGGTAACAACAAGCTCAATGACGGCTCCGGCGTATGGCTGACGCCCAAAGCCGCGCGCGAGGTCAAGCCCGGCCTGGCCATGCGCCTGTGGTGGTGGCTGCCGCCCGTCATTTGGCCCAACGAGGAGCAGGAATGGCAGGACTGCATTACCCGCCTCGTCAAGGGCGGCGCGCGCCGCTTTGTCCTTGGCGCGCCGTGGCAGAAGTCCCTGTTCCCCACGGAACTGCCCCGCCTGCCCCGCGCCGTGGCCATCAAGCGCAAGCCGAAAAAGCCCGGCACCAAACACCGCGAAAAGGAAGACCGCCTCATCATGTGGGCCGGCCCCTTCTGCAACATCGCCAATCCCCTTGCCCTTGAGTGGCTGGGTGAGATGGGCTTTGACGGCGCCATCGCCAGCACCGAACTCAGCCGCGACGACGCCCTTGCCCTTGGCAAATCCACGCCGCTGCCGCTGGGCTTCGTGACCACGGGCCAATGGCCCCTTGGCATCACGCGCATTGAGCCGTCGGGCTTCAAGGCGGAAAAGCCCTTTATCAGTCCGATGAAGGAAGTCTGCTACGCCCGCCGCTACGGCCAGAACCACTGGATTTATCCCAGTTGGGGCATCGACCTTCGCGAAAAGGAACAGGAGCTGTCCAAGTCCGGCTACAGCGCCTTTGTGCACCTGCACGAGTCCAAACCCCGCGACGTGCCCCGCGCCAACCGCGTGAGCACCTTCAACTGGGACCTCAAGCTCCTGTAGTTGTCCCTGTCATAGCGCACCACAGCGCCGCCCCGCATGATTCATGTGGGGCGGCGTTTTCTTTGCGCAGGCGCGCAAAACGTCCATGCTACGCAATTTTCTGGGGGAGTTGGGGCCAATGTGCTGTGCAACGTCTTGCCCTGCGTCCTGTCCCGGCCTATACTCGGCGGTCAAAGCATAAGCAGGAGCCAGTATGTCCCCGTCTTCACTCATGAACGCCTCCGCCACCATCGCCGCCGTGGCCGACACATGCATCGACTGCGGCAAATGTGTGGACGAATGCGCCTTTTTGACAGCATCCGGCACGCCGGGGTCCATCGCCCGGTGCGTCGACACCGCCCATAAGACCCTCAATGCCTACCAGTGCAGCCTGTGCGGGCTGTGCGCCGAGGTCTGCCCCGTGGACCTCAACCCCCGAACCATGTTCCTGACCCTGCGGCAGGAAGCCGTGCGGCGTGGCGTTGGTCCCCTGCGCGAGCACAAGCGCATTATCAGCTACGAGCGCACCGGCACCTCGCCTCTTTTTTCATGGTACGGCCTGCCCGAGGGGTGCGACACAGTCTTCTTCCCGGGCTGCACCCTCAGCGGGACGCGTCCGGCACTGACCAACACCCTCTACGAGCACCTTGCCAGCCATATTCCCGGCCTTGGCATTGTCCTTGACTGCTGCTCCAAGCCCTCGCACGACCTTGGGTGCGCGCGGGACTTTGACGACGCCTTCGGCGACCTGCGGCAGTGGCTTGTGGACAATGGCGTCACCACCGTGCTCACAGCCTGCCCCAGTTGTCACGCCATGTTCTCGCGCTACGGCGAGGGGCTGACGCCTGTTACGGTCTATGAAATCCTGGCCGCCAATCCCCTGCCGCCCGAGGATGCCGTCTCCGGTACGGTCACGGTGCACGACCCCTGCGTCCTGCGGGACCACCCGTCCTCGCAGCAGGCGGTGCGCACCCTGCTTGAGCGCCGGGGGCTGGATGTTGAGGAGATGCCCCACCACGGCGCAAAGACCCTGTGCTGCGGCGAAGGCGGCGCCGTGCCCCTTGTGGCGGCGGATATGGGCAAGACATGGACCACCCGCCGCGCCAAGGAAGCAGGCGGACGCACCATCGTCACGTTCTGCGCCGGATGCGTCAACACCTTGATGCGCAGCGCCCCTACTGTGCATATTCTGGACCTTGTCTTCTGGCCCCAGCGCACCATGCTGGGTTACGCGCGCATCTCCCGCGCGCCCGTCACCTACTTGAACCGTCTTGGCCTCAAGCGCCGCCTGCGCAAGACCCTGACCACCCAAACCTCGCGGCGGCGGGAAAAAACGCCCTAACAGGGCAACTCCGTGCCACAGAATCTTCCCCGTACAATAAAAAAGGCCCCCACAGAGCGCATCTCTGCGGGGGCCTTTCCGTGTCACGACGGGCGTCGTCTTCTGCGGAAGCGGCGCGCCTCATGGGGCAGCCTGCCCCGCCACGCGCTCAAAGCTGGGCGCGCTAGCCCAGAGTGCGGCCGTTCCAACCAAACAGGCGGCGCTCCAGACTCTTAAATTCCACATACACCCGTTCCGGGGGCACCCCGCACTGCGCGCTGAGCAGGGCGCACAGGCTGTCCGTAATGGACGCACACGCGCCAGCATCCAGCCCCACATTTTTAAATTCCACGTACGCGGCCGGGTCGTCTGTGCCGCCATAGCACAGCGCCTGTCCCGGCTCCACACGCGCCATAACCCACTGTTCATCCTTGCCCGTGGCCTGAACGGCACACTGCGACACAAGGCGGGCCACGCGTCCGGCCTCGCCCGCGTCCATGGGCACATTGGTCGCCACACTCACATACGGCATAGTCCGCCTCCTTAAGGCTGGTGGTCTTTTTTCCGCGTTACAGGGACCGGGGCATGGTGGCGTCGTCCCACGCCCTGTCTATGGGCACCTCCAAAGAAATGGCCGTTCCCTTGCCGGGGCGGGACACAATCTGCAACTCCCCGTCCATAAGCCGCGCGCGTTCCTTAAGGCCCTGCACGCCCATGCGCCGCGAGCGCACAGCATTCTCCTGCTGGCGTTCGGGGTCAAAGCCCACACCGTCATCGCGGATGCGCACAATGAGATTGGGGTGCGAGGCGACGAGCTTCACGCTGGCCTTGCTGGCCCGCGAATGGCGCGCCACATTGCGGAGCGACTCCTGCACGATGCGGAAGATATTAATCTGCACCTCCGGCGCAACGGGCACACTCTCCATCCCTGCGGCAGAGAAGGACACCGGCACGCCGTAACGCTGCTCGAACTCGGAGCAGAACAATTCCAGCGTGCGCACCAGCCCCAATTCATCCAGCCCGGAGGGGCGCAGCTCATAGGCCATATTGCGCACGGCGTCGATGGTTTCCGAAAGCACGCGCGCAAACTCCTCATGCAGGGAGGAGTCGCCACCCGAAGCACGCTCGGCCATGATACGGGACTGGATTTTCAGATACGACAGGTTCTGGGCGATATTGTCGTGCAAGTGCAGGGCAAGGAGCTTGCGCTCGTGCTCCTGCGCCATGAGCAGTTCCTTGTTCAGGGCGTGGATGCGCTCCTGCGCGTTGCGGCGTTCGGTCACGTTCTCCAGTAGGCCGGTAAAGCACACCACCGCGCCGGTGTCGTCCCGCGTGCTCTTGCCCTGCCAGCGCGCCCAAAAGCGGGTGCCGTCGCGACGCATCAACTGCGCCTCAAAGACAAACGGTTCCATCCCCTCGACAACACGCAGGATAAATTCCTCGCGCATTTTGGGGTCTGCGTACACCTGCTGTCCCACGTCGCTGACCTCGGTCAAAATCTGCTCTGTGGACGCGTAGCCCAGCATGGTGGCCAAGGCCGGGTTGGCGCTGAGCAGCCGCCCGCTGAGGTCCGTCTGGAAGATGCCTTCCACCGCATTCTCAAAAATGCTGCGGTAGCTGCTTTCGGCCTGCGCCAAGGCATCACGGTTTTTGGCGATTTCAAAGGTCATGGAGTTGAACGCTCGGGCCAATTGACCGAACTCGTCATCCCGAAAGCCCTCCAGCCGGTGCTCAAGCCGCCCGGCGCCCACGGCCTCCGTGGCATCCACAAGCTTGCGGACCGGCGTCAGCACCCGCCGCCGCACAAAGCCCGTCAGGATAAAAAACATCATGCCGCCAACGCCCACCGCCAGCAGCGTATGCGTCACACGCGCCGTGCCTACGGTGTTGCTCATGGCTGCGCGGGTCACGGAAACGGACGACAAAATGGACGCGCACGGGACAACGGTCGCAAAGCTCCACTTGGTGGATGGCAAGGGATGAAAGCCCAGCAGATAGTCCTTGCCCCCAAGGTTCACCGTCCGCACCCCGGAGCGCCCGAGTATCATTTCCTGCGCGGCGGTACGCATGGCGGGTTCATCGCAGTGGTTCAGGTCCGCGTCCTGCGGCGTGCCCGCCGCGCCGACCTCTGGCGACAGGCCCAGCACGGAGGCGTGGCCGATGGGCATCACCACCACCCGCCCCTGCCCGTCCAGCAAAAAGCTGAACTCGCCGGGCCGATGGCTCAGGCCGCGGATATCATCCACCAAAAGATCAAGGGAAAAATCGACGCCTGCCGCGCCAAGAAAGGCGCCGGAAGAGGATATCACCGGCGCGACAACCGTCACCACGTACGCGCCATGGTCAGCGGTATCGCGATAGACCTCGCTCCACACGCTGTTGCCGTCTGGGTTTACATCCGGCAGGGCAAGGCTGTAGCTGGTGAGCTTGCGGAAATCATAATCGCCGGGGTGCGGCACGTCGGCAAACAGCGTTCCCACCGGCGCAAAGCGGGCGCTGCCGTCATCAAGCATCACCCATGCGCTCTTCACGCCGGGGAGCCTGCGGGTCGCCTGCACAAGGATGGAGTCCACCGAAGCCAGCGCGCCAAGGCGCTCTCTTGCTCGCGGCAACTGTTCCGGCGCGCCCCAATACAGGCAGGTGACCGCCGCATCCTGCCCGGAGTTGTACACACCGCGCGTCTCGTCCAGAGTCAGCCGTTCCGGCGCAGAGCCAACCGCATGACGCACGTCCAGAGACCGTGCGGCCTGAATCGCGGCGGCCTCGGCCAATGCCTGCGCGCTGCGGGCGATG
This sequence comes from Desulfobaculum sp. SPO524, assembly GCF_044987625.1. NCBI lineage: Bacteria > Pseudomonadati > Thermodesulfobacteriota > Desulfovibrionia > Desulfovibrionales > Desulfovibrionaceae > Desulfobaculum > Desulfobaculum sp. SPO524. The sequence continues at coordinate 226,080 of NZ_JBJDSB010000001.1, forward strand.
GTGTCGTAGCGCATGGCGCTCTCCCCCACCGTACGCCCGATATATTGCGTGGCAAGGGAGTGGATGTTCTGTGCGTTGACCTGCGCGGCAAATTCGCCAACCGTGCCGATACCGCGCACGGCCACCAGCCACAGCAGCACAGCGCAGCACACGATGGCGCAGCCTGCAAGCCAAACCAAATCCCTGCCTATGCGAGACCCCGATGAAAAGCCCATAACCCCTCTTGTTCCCCCTTAGGTGTGTCCGCTTTTTGGTGGTAAGAAATGTCAAGTACGGACGGCCCCCTCAAGCCGCCATCACCGAGCACGTGCCTGCGCCCGCATGCCCCCGCTTATCGTGTGCGCCGTTGGCGCTGTATGACGCCGAAACATGCCCGGCATCAACAGCGCCCCAAACGCCGCCAGCATCATGAACGCCACACGCACCGCACCGTGTTTCTAAAAACTGGCGTCAGGGACAACTCTGGCATCTGGGACACCACGGGCATTCACACCGTGATGTAATCTTTCAATGCAAAAATCACAACTGGAACCATACGCAACAAAAGGGCGAAACCGTTACGGTTTCGCCCCTTGTTTACGCGGGGGATGCTTCAGGTCAGACGACAAACAAGCCGGTCACAGCCATCCGGCATCGTGCCGGAACGTTCAATTATGCGCTGAGCAGAGTCATGGCCATACGAGGCAGCGCGTTAGCCTGTGCGAGCATGGCTACGGCCGACTGTGAGAGAATCTGGTTTCTCACGAACTCCGTCATCTCTTGCGAAACGTCCACGTCGGAGATGCGGGACTCGGCCGCCTGCAGGTTCTCGGCCTGAATCTGCAGGTTGGAGACCGTGTTCTGCAATCGGTTCTGAATGGCCCCGAGCTTGGCGCGGATGTTGTCCTTGGAGACAATGGCATCCTGCAAGCCCTCAAGGGCATTCTGCGCCGCGGACTGGGTGGATACGGTGTACCCTTCGCTGGAGGACCCGGCACCGTTGCCGATGCCAAGAGCGGAGGCGGTCGCCGTATCGACCTGGATGTAGTAGTAGTCCTCGGCGCTGTCATTCGCCGTACCGAAGTGGATCTTGAGCTTTCCCGTCGGTTGCAACCCCGAACCATCGTGGGTTGTCGTGGAAAGGTTGCCGTTTAACAGCGCAATGCCGTTAAAGTCCGTTGCGTTGGCGATTCGGGTAATCTCCGAGGCCATGGCCTGGTACTCCGAATCAATGATCAGGCGCTGCTCCGAACTGTAGGAGCCTGTCGCGGCCTGCGAGGCCAGCTCCTTCATACGGATGAGCTTTTCGTCAATGACCTGCAACGCGCCGTCCGCCGTCTGGATGAGGGAGATAGCGTCGTTGGCGTTTCGCACCCCCTGATTCAGGGACGCAATGTCCGCCCGCATCAATTCGCGGACAGCCAATCCTGCCGCGTCGTCGGACGACATCCCCACACGCAGTCCGGACGACAGGCGCCGTGTTGACACCCCAAGGGCCCCGAACGACACAGCCAGGTTTCTGGCGGCGTTCATCGCCATCAAGTTATGATTGATGATAAGTGACATAGCCTTTCCTCCTTGAATGCAAAGGCTTCCTTGCCGTCAGGGGCCAGTGTCCTTATCTTCCCCCAAAGTGGACCTGTTGCCCCTCCCCACTTGCAAGATGTATCGACCTTTACAAGGCGTCACTTTATACCGGCGAATGCACAACATTCAGCAAAACAACACAACACACCGAAAATGCATTGCATTTTTCTTTAAAAAACCAAACACAACATAAATCTATATTCTTTTGAGCGGCTTACAGATAATAAATCACAAAAGCACAATACGCGCAAAGGCCTAGATGCCTTTCACTCCATTCGAATCGCAACACATATCAGGCAGATACCTCACCCTGCCCACGCATAAAAAAAGCGCACCATGCCAAGGCATGGTGCGCTGTCGAGTCGTGGTAAGGCCACCGGGCTAGAAAATCTGCTTCAGCAGGTCTTCTCCCGCAGCGCCCTTGGCCCCGCCGGAAGGCGACGCCGTGGACGGCTCCGCGGTTTCCGTGGGCTGGGTGCCAGCCTTGTAGGGCAAAGTGAAGGTCTTCTCGGTGCCCGGCCCGGCCAACAAGCCGCTGGCCGCATCCACACGGGCCATAACAATGCCCGCAGGCTGCTGGAAGTCGCGGACGGGATACTCCGCCTCCACGGCCTGCCGGTAGCCAATCCAAATGGGCGACGCCGCGCGGGAGCCGGTTTCCCATTTGCCCATGGGCGTCATTTTGTCAAAGCCCACGTAGACCGTGGTCAGCAGGTCCGGGGTGAAGCCCACGTACCACGCGTCCTGTTCCTCGTTGGAGGTGCCGGTCTTGCCCGCCATGGGGCGGGAGAAGGCGCGGCGCACGCGCCATGCGGTGCCATCGCTGACCACCTGCTTGAGCAGGCTGGTGATGATGTAGGCCGTCTCGGGCGAGATGGCCTCGTGCACCTCGGGCTTATTCACATAGAGCTCTTCGCCCCACGCACTTTCCACGCGCAGGATAAGGCGCGGCTTAATCCAACTGCCCCCACGCGCAAAGGCCGAGTAGGCCTGCGTCAGATTGATGGGCGTCACAGGCGAGGAGCCAAGGCTGACCGAGAGGTCCTCGGGGAACTCGCTCTCAAGGCCAAGGGCCCGCGCGCGGTCAATGATGGTGCTGATGCCCAGTTGCTGGGCGATGCGGATGGTCACAAGGTTGCGCGACTTCACCAGCGCGGTGCGCAGCAGGGTCGGGCCGTAGAACACGCCCTCGAAGTTCTCGGGCTTCCACGTGCGGTCGTTCTCATAGTCCGTGTAGACGATGGGGGCGTCCAGCAGCACCGTGGACGGCGTCATGCCGCTGTCGATGGCTGCGGAGTACACAATGGGCTTAAACGCGGAACCGGGCTGGCGGCTGGCCTGCGTGGCGCGGTTGAACTGGCTGGTCTCAAAGCTGTAGCCGCCCACAAGGGCGCGGACCTCGCCGGTTTCCGGCACCATGGATACCAGCGCGCCCTGCACGTCGGGCATACGCTCCAAGTCCAGCGGCCAGATGACCTCTTCCGCCGGAGCGGAGCCGTCGGCAACGCCATCGGGGATGGCCTTCACCGAGGTCCAGATAATGTCGCCCTCATGCAAGACAAGGCGGCAGTCCTTGACGCTTGGCACCTCATCAGTGGCCTTGCTTGGGTCAAGCTGGCGCGCCCAGTGCACGTCCTCCACGGTGACAACGCCGTGGAAGTCGCCAAAGCGGACCTTGGCGCGCTGTTTGGTGACATCCGTCACCAGCACTTCAACCCACTCGCCAACATCAAGGGCGTCCACCACGTAGGGGTTTTGCTTGAGGAAGTCTTCCCACTGGGCTTTGTCCAGATGCTGGTTAGGGCCGGTCCACCCACGGCGCTTGGCCGAGGCGATAAGCCCGTCACGCACGGCCTTCTCCGCCGCAAGCTGATGCGTCAGATTAACGGCGGTGTACACGTGCATGCCGGAGTTATAGACGAAATCCTCGCCGTAGCGGTCGATAAGACGGCGGCGCACTTCCTCAAGGTAGTACGCACCCTGCCGCCACGAGGGGTCTTCCATGCGGCGCAGGACAATCTCTTCGCTCAGGGCCTGTTCGTACTGTTCGTGGGTAATCCACTTGAGTTCCAGCATGCGGCCCAGCACATAGCGCTGGCGCTTCTTGGCGCCGGCCATGTTGTGGTACGGATTATAGGCGCTGGGCCCCTTGGGCAGCCCCGCCAGCATGGCCGACTGCGCAAGGGAAAGCTCCTGCACATGGCAGCCAAAGTAGGCACGCGCCGCGGCCTCAATGCCGTAGGCACGCGCGCCGAAGAAAATCTGGTTCAGATAGATGGTCAGGATGTCATCCTTGGAAAGGTGACGCTCCAGACGGTAGGCAAGGATGGCTTCCTTGAGCTTGCGCTGGTAGCTGCGCTCCGGCGTCAGCAGCAGGGATTTGATGACCTGCTGGGTGATGGTACTGCCGCCCTGCACCACGTGCCCGGCCTGCAGGTTCTTCACAAACGCGCGGAAGATGGCCACAAGGTCCACCCCGTCGTGCTCATAGAAGCTGGAGTCCTCGGCGGCGAGGAAGCACTGCGGCACATAGTGCGGCATGTCGTTCAGCTTCACGAGGAAACGCTTTTCCTTGTAGAAGTAGCCCAGAACTTGCTCGTCCTCCGAATACACGGTGGTGACGAGGGGCGGAGTGTAGTCCGTGATGTTTTTAAAGCTCGGCAAATCCTTGGACGCCCAATAGTACAGGCCGCCAAGCGCGCCAAGCCCACACACGGCGCCTATGCCGCAGATGATGGCTATCGCAATGAGAACTTTCTTCATATGTCGAACCGTTTATGCCGTTTTGAGTCGGTAGGCTCCCCGTCTTGTGGGTCCAGCCCCCATGCCAGCCGAAGCTGCCCGTGCAGGCGGCGGACCTCCTTTTCCGTGGTGCCCAGCATGGCGGACAACCGGCCAAAAGCCGTGGATGTCTGCTGCGCAAGGCACGTCTGGGAAGCGAAGATCATCACCCGCCCACGGGCAACCCAAAAGGGGAACAGCTGGCAGTAATACGGACGGACTTCGCGGGGCAGCACGCATCCCTCGGGGCCAAGCAGCACGCAGGCCCCGCCCGCATGGGTCGCCAGACGGTAGTGCGTGCTGTGCCCATCCACGGGAAAGAGCGCCGCAATAGCGTCCTCATCTCCGGGAAAGGCGCGCTTTACCCCAAGGACGAACGCGCCGGTGTTCACCTCCAGGGCGAAGGCTCCGGCGTCGCCGCAATACGACAGAATCCGCTCCCGCTCAGCGGCGGAAAGCGGAAAGCAATGTTGCTCCTGTCCCGGCGTCAGCACGCAGCAGGATGTACCCTGCTGCCCGCATCGCTCGCACACATGGGGGTCCGTCATCGTTAGTACCCGTCCGATCCTGTAATGGCTGGCCATGTCCCGTTATAGTCATAGCACAGATAGATGGTGAAACGCCGCGCAGGGCGTCCCCCGTGACGAGACTGGTACTGGATTGTTTCATATCTTGCAAAATATTTGAGCAAGCCGTCATTTGGTCCCTTGAACTTCTTGCGCACAAAGATGGCGTCCCAACCGGCCTTGGCCTGCGGTCCGGGCCACAGGTCGTACTGATTCAGGCGGCGGCCGCCGGGCAGGCAATAGGCCCGCTCCTTGCCGGGAACGTGCCACGACAGGGCCGAGGTCACGTCGTAGTTCTCGCCAAACAGGAAGACCTTGTCCGGATCGTCAAAGCGTGTGCGGCGCATTTCGTCCACGGTGTCGCCAAGGTCGTCCCAGCCCTTCAGGTGCAGGATGGGATTCTCAATGTGCACCTGCCCGGCAAAGGGCACGCGCCCTTCATAGCGCCACGGCAGGGGGAAGAGGTCATGCACCATGAGCATGGTCATCAGCACCAGCCCCACAAGGGGCCACGGCCACACCCGCCAGTTGCGCCCACCCCGGCGACGCCACACCGCGTCCCACGCGGCGGCGGCAAGGATGAACCCGCTGGCGTAGCTGACTGCCGACCAGTTGGGATTAATCTTGGTGTGGAACGACCACAGGATGAAGAAGCCCCAGATGGGCCAAAATCCGGCGGCCAGCAGTGCCTTCTGCCGGTAGCCCAGCGTCTCCACGTTGCGCGCGGCCTTGCCCGGCGCATCGCGCAGCGAGGTCACGACGCCAGCCGCGCCCATCATCATAAAGGCAAACCACCACGGCATCAGCAGGCCAATCTGGCTGCCGATGTACTCCGGAAACTTGTCAAACCGCAGAAAGGCTTCGGCGCGGGAGCCGGACATGCCGCCAAGGTGCAGCACATGGCGCACGCCAGCAAAGTCGTTCTGCACGTTCCAGATCATAATGGGCAGCATGCCAAGCACGCCGCCAAGAATGCAGCAGCCCAGCACGCGGCGCACAAAGGTGCCCGTAGTCAGTCCGTTGCGCGACAGCAGCCACATAAACACCAGCGCCACGGGCACAAAGGCCAGCATCATGTACTTCGCCAGCGTGCCGACGGCCATGGCCAGCAGCAGCAGAATATACGGCAGCCAGCGGTCCGGCTCGCGCGAGGCCCAATACAGGCTAAATAGCGCCGTCAGCCAGCACACCAGCAACGGGTTGTCCGTGGTCATCAAAATGCCCGACGCCATGGCAAGCAACGAGCAGTTGAGCACCACGATGGACAACAGCGCCAAACGGGGCCGTCCCCACAGGCGCGCCACGCCAAGGTACATCACCAGCTGCGTTGCCGCCGCGCCAAGCACGGCGCCAATGCGCACGCCAAGGGCCGTATCACCAAACACCGCCGTGCCCGCTCCAATAATCCACGCAATAAGCGGACCCTTGGTGAAGTAGGACAGTTGGAACGTGCGCGACCAGTCCCAATACTGGGCCTCGTCCTGCACAAGGTCGAGCTGGCCGGACAGGATGAAGGCGATGCGCGCCACGGTCGTCATCAAAATGAGAACGCCGGCCAATACACCAGGCCGGCATCCCAATACGCGATTGTCAGTTGTGAATGTCTGTTGATCCATGCACTCTTCCATGCTCCGCCTACGCGGAGAACTTGAGGTGTCCCTTGCCCAGCAGGTCGTGCAGGTGCACCATCCCGAGGAGCACGCCGTCGTCGTCAACGACGGGAATAACCGTAATCTCGCGCGCCTCCATCATGTCCAGCACCTCGGCGGCCGCGATGGCAGGCGACACGTGCGAGGGATTCTTGGTCATGACATTGGCCACGGAGGCCTGCGGATCGGTGTCCCCGGCGCACAGGGCGCGGCGGACGTCGCCGTCCGTCAGGATGCCCTGCAGGCGGCCCGCCGCATCCGTGAGGGCCAGGGCGCCAAGGCCCCCCTCGTTAAGGGCAATAAGCGCCTCGCCAAGGGACGTTTCCACGTCGGCCACGGGCAGATCGTCGGTATGCATCAAATTGCGGACACAGGCCTTCAGGCGCTGGCCGAGGGAGCCGCCGGGATGCCGTGTGGCAAAGTCCTCTTTTTCAAAGCGGTTCCACGTGATGAGGCACGCCGCCAACGCGTCGCCAAGGGCCAGCGTCGCGGTGGTGCTTGCCGTTGGTGCAAGGCCCAGCGGGCACGCTTCACGCGGGACGCCGCTGTCCAGCACCACATCGGACAACTGACCGAGGGAGGAATCCTCGCGCCCGGTCATGCCGATGATGCGGATGCCAATCTTCTTGAGGGCCGGAAGAATGGCGTTGAGTTCGTCGGTCTCGCCGGAGTTGGAGATGGCAAGGACGACGTCCTCGGCACGGAGCATGCCAAGGTCGCCGTGCGCGCCCTCCACCGGATGCAGGAAGAAGGACGGCGTGCCGGTGCTGGAGAGGGTTGCGGCAATCTTGCGGCCCACAAGGCCGGACTTGCCAATACCCGTCACCACCACACGGCCGGAGCAGCCGCCCATCAGTTCCAGCGCGGCCACAAAGCCACCGTTCAGCTTGTTCTGAACGGCCTTCAGGCCTTCGATTTCGATATCGAGCGTCTCGCGGCCAAGGGCCAGCCAGTCGCGTTCTTGTGACTTGGGTGTCATCTGATTCGTTCTACCTACAGGTTAGGGACCTACTCCATGCACAGCTTGCCGCCATTCTCGCAGGGCGGGATGGGGTAGTTGCCGTCAAAGCAGGCCAAACAGAAGTTATCCGGACCTTCCACGGAGGAAAGCAGTCCGGGAATAGACAGATAATGCAGCGAGTCCAGTCCGATGTAGCGGGCAATGTCGTCCACGGCATGGTTGGCCGCGATAAGCTCGCCCTTGCTCGAAAAGTCAATGCCGTAATAGCACGGGAACTTAATGGCCGGACAGGCCACACGCATATGAATCTCGCGCGCGCCAAGCTCGCGCAGTTTCTTCACGCGGGTGCGAATGGTGGTGCCTCGGACGATGGAATCCTCCACCACCACAATGCGCTTATCCTTTACCATGCTGCGCACGGGATTGAGCTTCACACGTGTGCCGAAGTCGCGCATATCCTGCGAGGGCTGGATAAACGTGCGGCCCACATAGTGGTTGCGGATCATGCACTGCTCAAAGGGCAGTCCGGACGCCTGCGCGTAGCCCACAGCGGCGTAGTTGCCGGAATCCGGGAACGGCATGACGAAGTCCGCGTCAACGGGCGCTTCCGTTGCGAGGGCCATACCCATGGCCTTGCGCCGCTCGTACACATTCTGCCCAAAGACGTCGGAGTCCGGGCGCGCAAAATAGATCAGCTCAAAGATGCACTGCTTGCAGCCGTTGGGCTTGGCATACAGGCGGCTGCGCTGGCCGTCCTTGTCCAGGACGAGCATCTCGCCGGGACGCAGGGAGCGCAGACAGTCGGCCTCAAGCAGGTCAAAGGCGCAGGTTTCGGAGGCCAGCACGTAGGAATCGCCCACGCGGCCCAGAGACAGCGGCCTAAAGCCCCACGGGTCCTTGACGGCGATGAGCTTGTCGTTGGCCTGCACCAGCAGGGCAAAAGCGCCCTTAACGCGTGCGCAGGACTTGGCGACCGCTTCCTCAACGTCGTCGCCCTCCACATTCATGTACCGGGCGATGAGGTGCACGATGACCTCGGAATCCATGGTGGTCTGGAAGATCGCCCCACCCCGCTCCAGTTCCAGGCGCAGCTCGTGGGCATTCACCAGATTGCCGTTATGGGCGATGGCGAGCATGGTGTCGCCAAAGCGCACCATAAACGGCTGCGCGTTGCGCAAAAGGGAGGCACCGGTGGTTGAGTACCGGATGTGGCCGATGGCGGTTTCGCCTTTCAACTGACGGCTGAGGTGGCTTTCGTTGAACACGTCAGCCACCAGACCCATCCCCTTCTGCTCGCGCAGTTTGCTGCCGTCCCAAGTGACGATGCCAGCGCTTTCCTGTCCACGATGCTGCTGCGCGTAGAGGCCGAAGTAGGTCATCCGTGCAGCTTCCGGATGATTGTATATACCGAACAGTCCGCAGTATTCCTTCTTCATGGTGATGCTGGTGCCGTCCCTTGGGCGGCGTAGTTGAGATTAAAGACCGTAGTATTCCTGCAGGCTGCACACGCCGGGTTCACGCTGCTTGAGTTCTCGCAGTGCGTGGGCCATGGCGCGGGCACCCGCCACCGTGGTGGTGTAGGGGATGCCGTACAGGAGCGTATTCTGGCGGATGACCGAGGAGTCGCCCACCGTCTTCTTACCGGACGCCGTATTGATGACAAGGTCCACTTCACCATTCTTGATGCGGTCCACCACGTGGGGGCGGCCCTCGTACACCTTGTAGACGGTCTGGGTATCGACACCCCGGCGCGACAGGAATTCCGCCGTGCCGCTGGTGGCGAGGATATTAAAGCCCAACTGCGAGAAGGTGGCGGCAACGTCGACGATGCCTTCCTTGTCGCGCTCATTAACGGAGATAAACACCGTTCCGCTGTCCGGCAGCTTCTGGCCCGAGGCCAACTGGCCCTTAAGGAAGGCCATGCCGAAGGAGGAATCAATGCCCATCACCTCGCCGGTGGAGCGCATCTCGGGTCCAAGCAGAATGTCCACATTGGGGAAGCGGTTGAAGGGGAACACGCTCTCCTTCACCGCCACGTAGCCACTCTTGCGCATGGACCACGGGTCGATGTCCTTCAGGCGCTGGCCCAGCATGACCTTGGTGGCCAGCTTCGGCAGCGGCACACCCGTCGCCTTGGAGACAAAGGGTGCGGTACGGCTGGCGCGGGGGTTCACCTCAAGGATGTAGATGATGCCGTCCTTGACCGCGAACTGGATGTTCATCAGGCCCACAACGCCCAGCTCCTTCGCCAGCGCGATGGTCTGGCGGCGGATTTCCTCGACGATAAGGCCGCCGAGGGTGATGGGCGGGATAACGCAGGCGGAGTCGCCGGAGTGGATGCCCGCTTCTTCGATGTGCTCCATAATGCCCGCAACGTACACGTCGCGGCCGTCGGACAGGGCGTCTACGTCCACCTCTACGGCATTCTCAAGGAACTTGTCGATGAGGATGGGATGTTCGGGCGCGGCGTGCACTTCCTCGCGGAAGTAGGTGCGCAGACCCTCTTCGTCGTAGACAATGTCCATGGCGCGGCCGCCGAGCACGTAGCTGGGGCGGACCACAACGGGGTAGCCAACGGTTTGGGCCTCTTTCACGGCCTGCTCCACGCTCATGGCCGTGCCGTTATCGGGCTGGCGCAGGCCCAGCTTCTTGAGCAGTGCCTGAAAGCGCTCACGGTCTTCGGCGCGGTCGATGGAGTCGGGATGGGTACCAAGGATAGGCACGCCGGCACGCAGTAGCTGCGTCGCCAGATTCAGCGGCGTCTGGCCGCCAAACTGTACGATGACGCCCTCGGGCTTTTCGAACTCCACAATGTTCATGACGTCCTCGAAGGTCAGCGGCTCAAAGTAGAGCTTGTCCGAGGTGTCGTAGTCGGTGGAGACGGTTTCGGGGTTGGAGTTGACCATAATGGAGGTCACATTCTCCTCACCGAGGGCGTAGGCCGCGTGGACGCAGCAGTAGTCAAATTCAATGCCCTGACCAATGCGGTTGGGACCGCCGCCAAGGATCATGACTTTCTTGCCCGCTTCGGCTTCCACTTCCGTGCCGTGCTCGTAGGTGGAATAGAAGTACGGGGTATGCGCCTCGAACTCGGCCGCGCAGGTGTCCACAAGGTAGAAGGTGGGCTTCACGCCGGCGTCTTCACGCAGGCGGCGCACGTCGCTTTCTTCCATCTTCCACAGGGTAGCCAGCTGGCGGTCGGAGAAGCCATATTCCTTGGCCTTGCGCAGGATGGTGCGCAGCTCCGCGCTGTCGGCGGACATGGTCTGGCGCAGGCCAAAGCGGCGCAGTTCCTCTTCCGCATCCACAATGTCGCGAATCTGGCGCAGGTACCACGGATCGATGAAGGAGGCGTCGAAAATCTCCTGATCGGTCAGGCCGCAGAGCATGGCGTAGCGGATGTAGAAAATACGCTTGGAGTTCGGCTTTCTGAGCTTGGCCAGAATCTCGTCCTTGTCCGGGCACTGGCTGACAAAGTCCTTGCCCAGACCGGGCATGCCGATTTCAAGCGAGCGCAGCCCCTTCTGGAGGGACTCCTTGAAGGTGCGGCCAATGCTCATGGCCTCGCCAACACTCTTCATGGCGGTGCTCAGCACATCCTCTGCGCCGGGGAACTTCTCAAAGGTGAGGCGGGGAATTTTGGTGACCACGTAGTCGATGGACGGCTCAAAGGAGGCCATCGTCTCGCGGGTGATGTCGTTGGGGAGTTCGTCGAGGGTGTAGCCCACGGCGAGCTTGGCGGCGATTTTGGCAATGGGGAAGCCCGTCGCCTTGGACGCCAGCGCGGAGGAACGCGACACACGGGGGTTCATCTCGATGACGACCAAGTCGCCGTCCTCGGGGTTCACCGCAAACTGCACGTTGGAGCCGCCGGTCTCGACGCCGATTTCGCGCATTACGGCGATGGAGGCGTCGCGCATGGCCTGATACTCAACGTCCGTCAGGGTCTGGGCCGGGGCAACGGTGATGGAGTCGCCGGTGTGCACGCCCATGGCGTCGATGTTTTCGATGGAGCAGATGATGACGCAGTTGTCATTCTTGTCACGCATGACCTCCATCTCGTATTCCTTCCAGCCCAGCACGGACTGCTCCAGCATCACCTCATTGGTGCGGCTGGCGGTGATGCCGTGGTCGGCAATCTCCAGCAGATCTTCCATGTTGTAGGCCACGCCGCCGCCGGTGCCACCAAGGGTGTAGGCAGGGCGAATGATGATGGGGAAGGGAATCACGGTTGCGGCCTCGCGCACCTCGTCGAGGTTGCGGGCAATGCGGCTGACGGGAACCTTGAGGCCGATGTTTTCCATGGCCTGTCGGAACAGCTCGCGGCTTTCGGCTTTTTCGATGACGTCGCGCGCCGCGCCAATAAGTTCCACGCCGCACTTCTCCAGCACGCCCATCTCCGCCACGGCCAGCGCCGTGTTGAGGCCGGTCTGTCCGCCAAGGGTCGGCAGCAGCGCGTCCGGGCGCTCCTTCTCGATGATGCGGGCCACGGTTTCCGGCTCGATGGGTTCAATGTAGGTTCTGTCGGCCAACTCCGGATCGGTCATAATGGTTGCCGGATTGGAGTTGACGAGCACCACCTCATATCCCTCTTCCTTGAGGGCCTTCAGGGCCTGGGTCCCGGAGTAATCGAACTCACAGGCCTGGCCGATGACGATGGGCCCGGAGCCGATCAGCATAATCTTCTTGATGTCGGTACGTTTGGGCATGTCGCTTTCGGTATGGTTCAGGTTATAAATCGTGCGTGCCAGAGGGTTCGGCCCGCAGGGGCACGCCAGTTGAATTGCCTGGAAGGTGGAGATGAGAGATTGCTTTGGAACCGATCTCCCGAAGCGGAGATGCGCGTGTTATAGTTGAGCACGCCTTCGGAGTCCAGCAAAAAGCGCCTCGTCCCACAGCCTACCTCGTATACAAGTGGGCCAGCTCCGCATAGTGCCTGCGATGTTCTTCCGGCAACGGAAGGGTGTCATCCGTTGCGAGGGCGATACAGGTTTTTGCAAGTTCCGCTTCAATTAACGTGCGGCGTTTCATGCGCTGCTTCCACGAGGCCTTGCGCAACAGCCTTTCGCCTTCGCTGACGATGGTCCGTGCACGGCTGGCCACGCTGTGCCGCCGCAATACCTTGTCCCGCCCCGCCGCCGCAATTTCCGCCAGCCGTCCGGGCTGGGCCAGCATCAGGCGCGCCACGCCCGCCGCCGAAGCCGCATCCCCGCGCGTATAGACGAGGATTTCCTCGTCCACAGCAAAGAGATCCGTCAGGCCGTTTTGGGTGGCTTCCGTCAGCACGGCGGCGCCGCAGGCCGCGGCCTCAAAAAGGCGGAAGTTCAGCTCGCCCGCCGCGCTTTGGTTCAGCACAATGCGGCTGCGGCCAAACACGGGAGCATACGCGCCCTGCGTGACGTACAGCGGATGCTGGCGCTTGAAGTCCTTGAGGAAGTGTTTGCGCGCGGCGTTAATGGTGCCCTCCACCGTGCCGACGAAGCTGACGGGAATATCCCGCTCGCCGCCGGGGTCCACATCCACGTCCGGCTTGCAGAACAGCGGGAACCAGCGGATGCGCCGGGGATGGTCCACGTGCTCGAACAGGGGCAGATAATCCTTCTGCGCCACCAGCACGAGGTCGAACCCCATGCTGTAGGGCACGTGCCACGGATTGAGGTATTGATCGATGGAATAGGCGATGGTGGGCGCGGGGAGTTCCGACAGCCCAACAACGCAAGGAGGGATGGAGGTATCGCACCAGAACACAAGGTCCGGCACAAAACCGTTGGCGTCCAGCACCTGCGTCAGCCGCTGCAGGGACATGGTGGTGTCGATGTCGACATCCAGCCCCCGGCGGCCCGCAGGGCCGATGGCGAGTACCTCGTGCCCGAGCCGTCGAAACTCGGGCACGAAGTACGTACCGTCAATATTCAGTATTCGCATGAAACGCCATCTTGCGGAAACGCCGGATGGCGTTTCCGGCAATGTGATTAAAGAATTACGAAACCTTGGTACCGTTCCCGGTGGCACCGGAAACAGTCAACAGCTGCATACCGCCATCAGTCTTGGCGGCAAGAATCATCCCCTGCGAGACCTGCCCGCGCAGCTTGCGCGGCGCAAGGTTCGCCACAACGACAACCTGCCGTCCGACGAGGTCATCGGGGCTGAAGTATTCGGCCAGACCGGCCACCACCTGACGCGGCTCGTCTTCGCCAAGGTCCACCTTGACGAGGAGCAGCCTGTCCGCATCGGGGTGCGGCTGACAGGACACCACGGTACCGACGCGCATATCCACGTTCTGGAAGTCCGCGAAGTCGATGATGCCGTCCTTCGGTTCGGCCTTGGCAGCCTTGGCGGCCTTGTCCTGCTTCTTCTGCTTTTTGGCGGCCTGCTTTTCGGCCTTGACGGCGTCCTCTTCCTGCTTTTTCTTCAGGTCCACGCGGGGGAAGAGGTTGGACGCCTTGGCAAGGTGCAGTCCCGGCTCCAAACGGCCAAAGGTCTCCACCTCGTCCTTGATGTTCACGGCGGCGGGATCAAAGTCCGCGCCCTGCCCCAACTGCTCCAGCATGGTCTCTGCCGTGGTGGGCATGACGGGCCAGATGTGCAGGGCAATTTTGCGCATAAGCATCAGGAGCACGTACATCACATCGCCGAGGCGCTCGGTTTCGCCGTTCTTGAACAGCGCCCATGGCTGGGTGCTGTCCACGTACTTGTTCAGGCCGCGCACCAGTTCCCACAGGGACTCGATGCCGCGCCCGAACTCAAACGCGCCGAACAGCTGCTGGTAATTCTTAAAGGAATCAATGGCCAGCTGGAGCACCTCAAGGTCCACACTCTCGTGCTTGCGGCTGGGGGTTGGCACCTCGCCGCCGAAGTACTTGTGCGTCATGGACAGCACGCGGGAGAACAGGTTGCCAAGGTCGTTGGCAAGGTCCGCGTTCAGGCGGCCCACAAGGGCGTCCTCGGAAAAGGACGCGTCGCGGCCAAAGCGCATTTCGCGCAGGAGGAAGTAGCGGAATGCGTCCTGCCCGTAGGTGCCCACCATGGACAGCGGGTCCACCACATTGCCGATGGACTTGGACATCTTGGTGTCCTTGACCAGCCAGTAGCCGTGCACGTTCAGGTGCTGGTACGGCTCGAAGCCTGCGGCCTTGAGCATGGTGGGCCAGAATATGGCGTGGGGCTTCAGGATGTCCTTAGCCACAAGGTGATTGGCGCTGGGCCAGAATTGGTCGAACTTCTCGCCCTCGGGCCAGTCCAGCGCGGTGATGTAGTTGAGCAGCGCGTCAAACCACACATAGGTGACGTAGTCCGTATCAAAGGGCAGCTCAATGCCCCACGACAGACGCGTCTTGGGACGCGAGATGCACAGGTCGTCCAGCACGCCCATGTCCAGCATGGAGAGCACCTCGTTGCGGTAGCGCTCCGGGCGGATGAAGTCCGGGTTGTCCTCGATGTGCTTCTTCAGCCAGTCCTGATACTTGGACATGCGGAAGAAGTAGTTCTTTTCGCGGATAACCTCGGGTTCCTTGTCATGGTCGGGACACTTGCCGTCCACGAGGTCCTTTTCGGTAAGGAACTGCTCGCAGCCGTAGCAGTACAGTCCCTCGTACTCGCTCTGGTAAATGTCGCCGTTGTCGTAGACCTGCTGGAGCACCTTCTGCACCGTCTTGATATGACGGGGCTGGGTGGTCCGGATGAAGTCGGAGTTCTGGATGTTCAGCTTGGGCCAGAGGTTCTGGAACGTTCCGCTGATGTCATCCACAAATTCCTTGGGGGTCTTTCCGGCGGCCTCGGCGGCCTGCATGATTTTATCACCATGCTCGTCGGTTCCGGTCAGGAAAAACGCCTCTTCACCGGAAATACGGTGAAAGCGCGCCACACTGTCTGCCACGATGGTCGTGTAGGCGTGGCCCAGATGGGGCTTGGCGTTCACGTAATAGATGGGCGTGGTGATATAAAACCGGCTCAACTTGGTTCCTCCTGAATTATCTCTTCGCTATTCGCTTTTGTTGCCCTTGTGCCGCGGTTTACGGCGGGGCTTGCGGCGCGGTCTGTTCTTTTGGCGCGGGTCACCGCCCTGGCTGTCGCCAGCGGGCTTGCCCTTGGCGCGCTGCTGGGGGCGGCGCTTTTTGCCCTTGCCCTTTGGCGCGTCCTTGCCCTGCTTGTCGCTGCGCTGCGCGTCGTCCGCCTCGGCGGGCTGGGGCGCATCGGGCTGGCCGGGCTGTTCGGCAGGCGCGGCGTCCTGCTCGGGCTTTGGAGCCGCCTCGTCCTGCTTGGGCGCGCCCTTTTCAGGGCGGTGTGGCGGTTTGCCGCCCTTGCCACGCGGACGCGGCGGACGGGGCTTGGACCGCATGCTGGCCTGCGCCTCCTGCAGGCGGCGTTGCAGCTCCTGCGGGTCGATGCGGCGGGGATTGAGGGCGTGCCATTCGTCCAGCGTCAGTTCGCGCTCCTCGCCAAATTCCGAGAGCACGGCGATGCTGTTGCGAAAGAAGTTGGCACGCAGCACCTTGAGGATGCCGTCGTCCGTCTCCATCCGCTTGCCGATTTTGGGGCACTGGCGGTAGAACTCCGCGTAGTTTTTTTCCTCAAAGCTCAAGCAGCACAGCAGGCGGCCGCAGATGCCGGAGATTTTGGTCGGGTTCAGGAACAGGTTCTGCTCCTTGGCCATCTTGATGGTGACCGGGGCGAACTTGCGCATGAACCTGCGGCAGCAGGTCACCATGCCGCAGTTGCCCACCGCGCCGAGCATCTGGGTTTCATGACGCACGCCAATCTGCCGCAGCTCAATGCGCGTGCGGTAGTTTTTGACGAGGTCCTTCACCAGCTCGCGGAAGTCAACGCGTCCGGGCGCGGTAAAGTAGAAGATGATTTTGCCGCGGTCAAAGAAGACTTCCACATCGACGAGTTTCATCTCCAGACCACGTTCCGATATGCACCGACGGCAGAACGAGAAGGCTTCGCGCGCAAGGGTGTCATTTTCCCCGGCGGTGACCATGTCCTCCTCCGTCGCCAGACGGAAGATGGGCTTGAGCTCCTCCTCGGGAATATCCTTGGGAGCTTCCGGCGACACGGTAATAACCGTGCCCAGGCCCATGCCCTGGTCGGTCTTGACGATGACGCTGTCGTCCTTGTTCACGACGAACGCGCCCGAGTCGAAATAATAAATCTGGCCGTAATCGCTGAATTTCAATCCAAGTGCGTGGCCCATGTCGCCTTCCTATCTGTGTTCATGTATTGTCCAACGCGCCTGTATAAATCAGTTCCGCGCGAACTTCAAATGCCGGCTTGGCGTGTTTGCCGGGTGCCGTCGCCCTCCGCCCCGCCGCTTCGGCCTCGCGCCCGTGCGGTTTTGCGGCCGCTTCTGCCCCGCTTGCGGCCCCCCTTGACTTGCCGCGGCCACAGGCACACTATTTCCCGTGTCAGCCACATGGACAAGGAGGACATGCCATGAGTGCAGAGCGAACCAACGCGGGTCCGGACATCATTGCAAATTTGGCGCAGCGCTGGAGCCCCCGCGCCTTTGACGAGACAGTCCCCGTCACTGACGAGCAGTTGCGTATGCTGCTGGAGGCCGCCCGCTGGGCGCCCTCGTGCTTCAATGAGCAGCCATGGTCCTTCGTCGTTACCAGAAAGGGCAACGACGATCACGCCCGCTTGCTCGACTGCCTTATGCCCAAGAATCAACTCTGGGCCGGGTCCGCCCCTGTGCTGCTCCTGTCCGTGGCGCACACGGTCTTTTCCCACAACGGCAAGTCCAACAGGCACGCCGTCCATGACGTGGGGCTGGCCGTTTCGCAGCTTATCCAGCAGGGCATGGCCATGGGCCTCAGCGTACATCAGATGGCCGGATTCTCGGTGGATAAAGCCCGCTCGGCCTTTTCCATCCCCGACGAATACGCCCCGGTGGCCGCCATCGCCCTTGGCACGCCCGGTTCACCGGACATTCTGCCCCCGGACCTGCGCGAAACAGAACTCACCCCGCGCACGCGAAAGCCGCTTTCGGAGATGGCCTTTGGCGGCCACTTCGGCCAACCATCCCCCCTCGCCGACTGACGCGCCAGCTTCAACCCACCGGAGATCGCATGACGTATACCATCACTCCCCTGCTCACCGGCGTCCGCAACCCGGACCAAGGCATCATGACCTACCAGCAAGGCTACGGAAAGCCCATCTGGCTGCCCATCTACGCCTTTCTTGTCCGCGGCGACGGCGTCAACATTCTCATCGACACCGGCCTTGATGAAGACGAAGTCATCATCCCGCGCGGCTTTGCCGAGGAAACCGGCCTTGAGGTCAAAACCATCACCGAATGTCTGGAAGACCACGGCCTGACGCCGGACGATATCTCCCTCGTCATCAACACCCATCTGCACGACGACCACTGCGGCAATAACGGCCTGTTCACCAAGGCCCAGCACATCGTCCAGCAGAAGGAGCTGGACTTCTGCCGTCACCCGCATCCGCTGGACCACCGCTACGACACCTACTTTATCGAGGATGTCCAGTTCACCACCGTCGACGGGACGGCCGAGGTGCGTCCCGGCATCCGGGTGGAACTGACGCCCGGACATACTCCCGGCATCCAGACCGTCACCATCGACACGGCGGACGGCCCCGTCATCGTGCCCGGATTCTGCTGTAACGAAAAGAACTTTCAGCAAAACGGCAAGGTCGTCTGCCCCGGCGTGCACTGTGACGCCTTCCTTGCCTACGACACCGCCCAGAAAGTCGGCGCCATGGAGGGCACCATCCTGCCCATGCACGGCCTGAGCATTGCAGGCAAGACCTACTAGCCCCGCCTCCCGCGCGCAAAAAGGGCCGGAAATGGCGAATGCAAACGATTCGCCCCTTCCGGCCCTGTGCTGATACTGCTGCGTCGCAAAAGCTAGGCGCGCTCCATTTCTTCCGGAGTCAGCCCCACGATGCTGATGCCATGGGCATCGGCAAGGGCAATGGCTTCCTCAAGGTCAAAGAACAGGCTTTTGCCTGCCTCTATGCCGATACAGGCGCCGCCGATGTCTATCATGGTGCGCACCGTTTGCAGACCCGCCGCCGGCAGGTCAATGCGGTCGTCCTGTCCGGGCTTGTAGACCTTCACCAACACGCATCCCTCGCCCGCCAGTTCCCCGGCGCGGCGCAGGGTGGCGTCTGTGCCCTCCGGGCCTTCCACGGCCACAACCATACCGCTTTTCACCACAAGGGACTGGCCGATGTCCATGCTGCCGATGCTCTTGGCCTTGGGCCAGCCATAGCGCAGGTCGTCCAGCACCTCCTGCGGGAGCGCGGTACGGGTGAGCACACCTGCTGGGGTGCCGATATTCGGCACCAGCGACAGGGCGGAAACCACGTGCAGCCCTTCGGCCTCAAGCTCCGCGGCAACGGTGGTCAGGATGGCGTCGTCGCCCTTGGTCTTGAGCTTGAAGAGCAGCTTCACGGCCTTGAAATCCGGGCGGATTTGCAGGGCCTTGGGCTTGTTGATGGCACCGGCGAGCACCACGCGGGTGACGCCTTTGTCGTGGAAGAAGGCAAGGAGCTTGGCAAGCTGCCCGATATGAAGCTCGCGGAACGCATCGGTCTTCTCGGCAAGGGACATGTCCGTATGCCCGGAGAAGCCGACGGCGGCGACCCGCAGCCCGGCCTCGCGTGCGCCCTGCGCCACAAGGAACGGGAACTGGCCTCCGCCGGCGATGATGCCGATGGTTTCAGTGGTCATGGGCGTCCGCTAGTCTCCGTGCTTGCAGTTCTTGCCAACGTCGGACAAACAGCCGCGCTCGCTGGAGCGGATAAACTCCACAAAGTGCTGCACCTGCGGAATCTCGCTTTCCTCGGCGGCCAGCATCTCCAGCGCTTCCTGACGCGTGTGCTCGGAGCGGAAGATAAGCGTATAGGCGTGCTTGAGGGCGCGGATGACGTCGCGGTTCATACCCGCACGGCGCAGGCCGATGGTGTTGAGTCCGCGCAGGGAGCCGCGCGTTCCGGCAGCCATGCAGTACGGGGGCACGTCCATGGTCACACCGGTCATGCCGCCGACAAAGGCGTAGTCGCCAATGCGGCTGAACTGATGCACGCCGCACATGCCGCCCACAACAGAGTGCAGGCCAAGCTCAACGTGGCCCGCCAGCATCACACAGTTGGTGAGGATGGCGTGGTCGCTGAGGGTGCAGTCGTGCGCGACGTGGGCGTAGGCCATAATCATGCACTTGGAGCCGATGTGCGTCTCGCCGCGGCCTTCGGGAGTGCCGCGGTGGATGGTGACAAATTCGCGGATGATATTGCCGTCGCCCACCACCAGCTTGGTATCTGCGCCCTTGAACTTGATGTCCTGCGGGTCGCCGCCAAGCAGGGCATTGGAGTGCACCTGATTGTCGCGGCCAAGGGTGGTGTAGCTTTTAATCTGGGCAAAGGCGTCGATGTGGGTGTTGTCGCCGATGACGGTGTTCTTTTCGATGATGGCGTAGGGGCCGACGACAACATTTTCGCCGAGCTGCGCGCTCGGGTCGACCACAGCGGAAGGATGAATCTCGGTGGGCACTAGATGTCCTCCCTCTTGACCAGCGCGGCGCTCATCTGACCCTGACAGGCCACTTCGCCATCAACCAGCGCGGTACCGGTCATCTTGACCAGATGCATCTTGCGGCGCACGTCGGTGACGCGCAGTTCCAACCTGTCGCCTGGGCGCACGGGGCGGCGGAAGCGGACCTTGTCCATGCCCGTGAACATAAAGACGCCGTCGGAGGTGTCCTTTTGGTTCAGGGAGTCGGACAGGTGCACAAGCAGACCGCCAGCCTGCGCGAGGCTCTCGCAAATGAGCACGCCGGGCATGACGGGAAGCTCGGGGAAGTGCCCCTGAAAGAACGGCTCGTTAAAGCTGACGTTCTTGTAGGCGGAGATGGTTTCGCCGGGGGTGAAGTCCGTGATGCGGTCCACCATCAAAAAGGGATATCTGTGCGGGAGCATTTTCAGGATGCCCTGAATGTCCACGCTGTTCAGGTCAAGATTACTCATCGGTGCCTCCCTGACAGGCTGCCTTGAGCGCTGCCAGTTCCTTCTCCAATTTCTTCACGCGCTTGAACAGGTCCGGCATCTTCGGTGCCAGCGACATGTTGCGCATGTATGTTCCATATTCCATGGCCGGATGCCCGCCCATGCGTTTGCCTTCCGGAATGTCCGTACGCACACCGCACTGGGGGCCAACCACAACATCGTTGCCGATGGTCACATGGTCTGCAATGCCCGCCTGTCCGGCCATGATGACATTGCGGCCCACCTTGGTGCTGCCCGCAATGCCCACCTGCGACACGATGGTGCAGTGCTCATCCAAATCACAGTTGTGGGCAATCTGCACGAGATTGTCCACCTTGGTGCCACGGCCAAGGCGCGTGGTGTCGAGCATAGCGCGGTCTATGGTGGTGTTGGCGCCGATTTCCACATCGTCCTCCACCGCCACGCGGCCAACCTGCGGAATCTTCTGGCGGCCGTCCTCCGTTGGGACGTAGCCAAAACCGTCGCTGCCCAGCACGGCGCCCGGATGCACCATAACGCGGTCGCCAAGGACCGAGCCGGCCATCAGGGTGGCGCTGGGGTACACGGTGCAGTCCTCGCCAATGACGCAGCCCTCGCCCACATAGCAGCTTGGGAACAGGCGCGTACGCGCCCCAACCTTCGCCCCCGCCGCCACAAAGGCGAAGGGATAGACGTCGGCATCGGGGTGCACGTCGGCATCGGGGTGGACATAGGCCATCTCGCTGACGCCCTGCCCTTCCAGGCAGCCCTGCGGCGGCGTGAAGAGCATAAGCAAACGCGCGAAATCCATGTACGGGTTGGCGCTGACCAGAGCGCGCCCGACCTTGCCCGCAAAGTCTTCAGAGACCACGACCGCTGCTGCGGCCGTGGTCTCCAGAAGTTCTGCGTATTTGACATCGGCAAGGAAGGTCACGTCGTTCGGCCCTGCGGATTCGAGGGTGCCGACACCAGAGACGGTGCAGTCCTCGCCGCGCAGGGTCAGCCCCAGCTTGGAGGCGAGTTCCGAAAGGGTGAATTCCATGATGCGTCCTGTTTATTCTACTTGCGGGAAGCCTTGTTCACTTCAACAATGATCTTGTTGGTGATGTTGCTGGCGTCGTCCACGTAGAGCACACCGGCAGCCTTGCCGTCGAGAATCATGGAGTAGCCGTGCTTCTTGCCGTAGTCTTCCATGACCTTGAAGATGGTGTCGATGATGGGCTGGGAAAGGCGCTCTTCCTCGGTCTTAATCTTGCGCTGGTAGTTGCGCAGGGCGTCCTGGAAGTCGCGCACCTTGCGCTTGAACTCGATTTCCTTGTCCATCTTGGCTTCCTGAGACAGCACAAGGCTCTGCTTCTGCATCTCGCTGCGCATCTGCTCGATGTCTTTCTTCTGCTTGTCCAGCTCGTCCTTCACACCCTTGAACTTGTTCTGCAGGGAGCCCAGAGCCTTCTGGCCGGGTTCGCAGTTTTTAATGATGTGGGGCATGTTCACCACGGCAACTTT
This sequence comes from Desulfobaculum sp. SPO524, assembly GCF_044987625.1. Classification (NCBI taxonomy): domain Bacteria; kingdom Pseudomonadati; phylum Thermodesulfobacteriota; class Desulfovibrionia; order Desulfovibrionales; family Desulfovibrionaceae; genus Desulfobaculum; species Desulfobaculum sp. SPO524. Next base: position 248,096 of record NZ_JBJDSB010000001.1, read on the forward strand.
GCCCTGTGCCCACGCGGCGGTGGGGGCAAGCAGCATGACGGCGACAATGGCGAGAAGCATCTTACGCATGATTCGACTCCTTTAGGGAGAAAGTTGTTTTCGATTTCACACCGAAAAAAGCGCCCCGGGCACGGTGTCACACGACGCCGGGCCTCGGGGCGCGGGTTTACCGTTTTGCCTAGAAGAACTGGCCCATGGAGAATTCAAGCTTGCCCTTGCCACCCTGGTCGGGAACATCGTCAAGCGCGTACCCGTATTCAAGGCGCAGAGGACCGAAGGCGGAGTACCAGCGGATGCCGCCACCAACGCTCTTCTTCCAATCCAGATCCATGGATTCGTCATCATCCCATACGTTACCTGCGTCGAAGAACACAAGGCCCTTAACGCCCAGGTCTTCAAGCAGCGGGAAGATGTATTCCACGTTCACGAAGGCCATCTTGTCGCCGCCGATGCGGTCGCCCGTTTCGGGGTCGATGGGCGAAATGCGGCGGGACTTGTAGCCACGCACGGAGCTGATGCCACCAAGGTAGAAGCGCTCGAAGACCGGAATCTCGTCGCTGCCGTTCTCGAAGGCGTAGCCCATGCGGCCGTGGAAGTGGAACGTGGTGTCCAGCCACAGCGGGATGTACTGGCTATGGTCACCCACCAGTTTCACGAACTCGTCGTCGCCCATGAGCACGCCACCGGCGTATTCCAGAGACAAACTGGAAATGGAGCCCTTCGACGGGTCAAAGCGCTTGTCGGTGGTCCGGCGCTTGAGGCCGAAGGTCATGGAGCTGAGCCAGTGGTTGCCTTCCACCTCGCGAATCTGCCACGCGGCGTCGTCGTCAACGTCGCTGACATCGTAATTCTCAAGGCGGTAGTTCCAGATGAAGTTGGTGTATTCGCCAAGGGGGTAGCCAAGGCGGACGCGGCCGCCGAAGGTGTCCCTGTCGTAGTCGTCCCAGTCCACGCGGGTCATGTACAGGTCGCCACCAGCGGACCACGGCCCGTCATTGACGTGCGGGTTGGTGAAGCTCACCTTAAAGCTGGAGTCCGAGCCGCCAATGGTGCCGGTGAAGCCGGTGTAGTAGCCCTTGCCGAAGAGGTTGCGCTCTTCGATGGAACCGGTCAGGAAGCCGCCGTCGGCGCTGGAGTAGCCAACACCTGCGGACAGGCGTCCGGTGTTCTTCTCCTTCACGCGGACCTTGAGGTCCATCTCGCCGGGGGTGCCTGTGGGCACGGGCTCGATGTCGGCGCTGTCGAAGAAGTCGAGGTAGCCAAGGCGCTGGCCGGAGCGGCGCAGCTTGGAGCCGCTGTACAGGTCGCCGTCGGAGAGTCGCATCTCGCGGCGGATGACGTTGTCGCGGGTCTTGGAGTTGCCCTCGATGGTGACGTGACGGATGTAAATCTTGTCACGCTTCTTGAGGTCGAAGGTCACGTCCACGGTGGCGGTATCGCGGTCCGGGGCGAGACGGTAATCGGCCTCGGCGTAGGCGTAGCCGTAGTTGGAGTAATATTCGGTCAGGCGCTGGGAGTCCTTGTGCAGGACGGCGCGGCTGAAGAATTCATCTTCCTCGGCGAGGTCGTCGATGGCGATGACCTTAGACAGCGTGTCTTCGGTTTCGAGGATGTCGCCTGTGAAGGCCACGTGGCCCACCTTGTAGCGGGTGCCCTCTTCCACCTTAAAGGTGATGTAGATGCCGTCCTCGCGGTAGTCCACCTCGGGCTGGCCGACCTTCACGTCAATGAAGCCGTGGTTGCCGTAGTAGGCCTCAATGGCGGCGGTGTCGCGGGTGAGCAGGTCTTCCTTCAGCACGCCGCTGCCCGTAATCCACGAGAAGATGCCGCGTTCGTCCAGAGCGAGTTCGTCCTTGAGGTCGTCCTCGTCCACCTGCTCCGCACCTTCGATGGCGATGCCCTTGATGTAAAGCTTATTGCCTTCGTCGATGGTGATGTTCAGGCGGGCCTGACCGTCGGACTGCTCCAGATTGTAGCTGACCTTGGCGTTGTAGTAGCCTTCCTTACGGTACTCTTCCTTAATCTTGCCGAGGTCGTCGGACAGGACCTTGGGGTTCAGGACCGCGCCGGTCTTGGTGGACATGAGCTCCTGCACCTCGTCGGTATCCAGCTCCTCGTTGCCGAGAATGCTGACGGCCTGAATGCGGGGGCGCTCCTCCACCACGAAGGTGAGGCGGATGCCATCAGGAAGGTCGTCCATACGGACCTGCACGTCGCGGAAGTAGCCGAGGTCGTAGATGCGCTTGACCTCGTCGTTGACGGCTTTGGGGTCGTAAATATCGCCCTTGCGGGTGCGCAGGCGCATGAGCACGACGTCCTTTTCAAGGATGCGCGTGCCCTCGACGTTGATGTCGGCGATGCTCTGCTTACGCAGCAGTTCCATCTTTACCTTTTCGGCCAGGTCTTCAATGGCGGGGACCACATTGATGAGGCCCTCCTTCACCACGAAGAGCGGCTTGGCCTGCTTGAGGCCAAACGCCTCAACCAGCCGAACGTCCAGACTCAGGGTTTCCCCGACCTGGTTGAAACTGCCGTAAACGGCATAATTCGCGCCGGCAAGCAGCGCGAGGTCCTTGGCGGAGGCGATATCGAGGTAATCGATGTCGTTTTCCTCCAGCAGGGAGTACATATCATCATGCCCGACCACTTCGAAGCCGAACGCTTTCAGCTTGTCATTGAGCAGTTCGGGCAGACTGTCCTTGAGGTAATCAAGTTCCTGATCGGCGCGCACCTCAAAGGGCAGCACGATCACCTTGACCTTGGACGCATCGGCGGCTTTTGCAGCCGGGCAGATGCCAACGATGGTTGCGCAGGCCACAAGGCACGCGCAGATGAGCCGCATCCGCTCAATCAGCTTGTTCATACAATTCTCCGGAGCGCAGTTCCAACCGTCTTTCCATTTTTCCAGCCAGGTCGTGATTATGCGTCACCACAACCAGCGTCATTCCCAATTCAACATTCAGGTCGAGAAGCAGAGAGCCGACGTTTTCACCATTGGTCTCGTCCAGACTGCCCGTGGGCTCGTCGGCAAGGAGCACTTTGGGCCGGAGCAGAATGGCCCGCGCAATGGCCGCCCGCTGGCGTTCGCCGCCAGAGAGGGTGGTCACGCGGTGGCTTTCGCGCCCCGTCAGTCCGGAGAGGGCAAGGGCCTGCCGTGCGCTTTCCAGCGCCTCCGCACGCGCCATACCGGAAATAATGCCCGGCATAGCTACGTTTTCCAGAGTGGTGAACTCCGGCAGCAGGTGGTGGAACTGAAAAACAAATCCCACCTCACGGTTGCGCAGTGCGGCGCGGTCGCGTCCGCCAAGGCGCTTTAAGTCCTTGCCAAGAAAAAAAATCTCGCCAGCCGAAGGCGTGTCGAGCGTACCAAGAAGTTGCAGCAGCGTGGACTTGCCAGAGCCGGAAGCCCCCACAATGGCAAGGCTCTCGCCGGACTGGATGGACAAGTCCACCCCGCGAAGCACGCTGACGCGTTCGCCAGGTCCGGAGAACTCCTTACCAACACCCCGCAATTCATACAACGGGAAATTATTCATAGCGCAACGCCTCTGCGGGAACCAAACGCGCGGCCTGCCGCGCCGGGTAGATCGTTGCGAGGAAACACAGCGTCAGCGCGCTCACCCCAATGAGGGTCATATCCAGCCAATCAAGCAGCACGGGCAGGTGGTCCATGGAGTAAATGCCCTTGGGCAACTCAATGAACTGGTACTTTTGCAAAAGCCAGCACAGGGTCAGCCCCAGCGCGTAGCCGAGCACCGTCCCCGCCACGCCGATAATCATCCCCTGCATGGTAAATATGCGGCGGATGCTCTCACGCGTGGCGCCCATGGACATCAAGATGGCAATATCGCGGGTCTTTTCCATCACCAGCATCACCAGCGTGGTGACAATGGAGAACGAACCGACCAGCACAATCATTACCAAAATGACGAACATGCCCACCTTCTCCAGCTTGAGCGCGGCGAAAAGGTTGGCGTTCATTTCCTGCCAGGAGCGGACATAGAACGGATAGCCGCCCACAACCTCTCGCACGCCCTTGCCGATTTCCGTGGCGCGGTCCACATCGCTGACGCGAAGCTCCAGCCCGCTGACCACATCGTCCTTCAGGCCCAGCAGGTCCTGCGCGGCCGGAATGGCCACGTACGCCAGCGAGGAGTCGTACTCGTACATGCCGGTCTTGAACACGCCCGCCACGCGGAACACCTTCACCGTGGGGGTAAAACCCGCCGCAGTGCGCTTGCCCGCCGGGGAGAGCAAATTCACAAGGCTGCCCTTGCGCACGCTCAGGCGCGCGGCAAGCTCGGAGCCGATAATAATGCCGGGGGGACCGGGACGCGCGCCAATGCGCAGGTCCTCAAGGGAGCCTTGGTTCAGGTCGCGGGAGAGGGTCAGCACGTCGCGCGCGCTGTCCGGGTCGATGCCACGGAGCACCGCGCCCTTCACGCCCTGCCGGGTACTGAGCATAACCTCATAGTACACAAAGGGCGTCACACCAGTGACGCCCTCCACCTCGGCAACCTTAGCGCCAAGTGTTTGGTAGTCCGGGATTTTTGCTTCAGCGCTGGCAACCACAAGGTGGGCGTTCACGCCGAGGATTTTATCCCGCATATCGGTGCTCATCCCGTTCATCACCCCAAGGACCACAATCAAGGCGGCCACACCAAGGGCCACACCAAGAATGGAAATGACCGAGATGACCGAGATGAATGCCTGCCCGCGACGGGCAAGCAGGTACCTCAGGGCAACGAAGGATTCAAAACTCATGATCCGGAACCGACCTCCGGACGCAGGAGCGGGAAGAGGATAACCTCGCGGATGCTGGGAGAATCAGTCAGCAGCATGACCAAGCGGTCAATGCCAACACCCTGACCAGCCGCCGGGGGCATGCCGTACTCCAGAGCGCGGACGTAGTCCGTATCCATGAAGTGGGCTTCCTCGTCGCCAGCTTCCTTCTCCGCCACCTGATCCTCAAAGCGCATGCGCTGGTCCACGGGGTCGTTCAGCTCGGAGAAGGCGTTGCCCATCTCGCGGCCCGTGATGAACAGCTCAAAGCGGTCGGTGATGGTGGGGTCATCATCATTACGGCGGGACAGCGGAGAAATCTCCGTGGGGTAGCCGTAGATGAAGTGGGGCTGGATGAGCTTTGGTTCAACGAAGATGTCAAACAGCTTCGCCTGCACCTTGCCCAGCTTTTCCCCTTCGACAACCTTTTCGCCTTCCTTTTTCACAAGGGCGACGGCGGCGTCGTAGTCGTTGTAGATTTCAGGGCCAACACCGCCCACCTTCTCAATGGACTCATGGAAGCTCAGGCGCGTCCATGCTCCACGGGACAGGTCGATGATATCACCCTGATACGGAACCTTGGTGGTACCGCAGGCTTCTTCGGCCACGTAGGAGAACAGCTCTTCCGTCAGGTCCATGAGGTCATGAAAATTGGCAAACGCCCAGTAGAACTCACACATGGTGAACTCGGGGTTGTGACGGGTGGAGATGCCCTCGTTACGGAAGTTTCGGTTGATCTCGTAGACCTTTTCGAAACCGCCGACGAGCAAGCGCTTAAGGTACAGCTCCGGCGCGATGCGCATGTAGAGCTTCATATCCAGCGCATTGTGGTGCGTCTCGAAGGGTTTGGCCGTTGCGCCGCCGGGAATGGGCTGCAGCATGGGCGTTTCCACTTCGAGGAAGCCTTTGGAATCCATGAAGTTACGGAACGCACGCACGACTTTGGAGCGCGTCTCGAAAATCTTTTTGGTCTTTTCGGTAACGATGAGGTCCACGTACCGCTGGCGGTAGCGGGTCTCCACATCTTTGAGACCATGGTATTTTTCCGGAAGCGGACGCATGGACTTGGTGACCAGTTCCACGGATGTCGCAAGGATGGTCAGCTCGCCGGTTTTGGTGCGGAACAGGCCGCCACGCACACCGACAATGTCGCCAAGGTCGTATTTTTTAAAGACCTTGTAGTCGTCCGCGCCCAGTTCGTCGCGGGCAACGTAGACCTGCATGCGGTCGGTGCCGTCCTGCAGGTGGAAGAAGGTCACTTTGCCGAAGGAGCGGTGCGCGACGATGCGGCCGGCTATGGCAAACTCGTCTTCCATCGCCTCCAAGGCTTCGCCGTCGTAGGCATCATAATTCTTTTTGATGTATGCGACGTCGGTGTCCTTACGAAATGTATTCGGGAACAGGCTAAGACCCTCATCAAGGAGGGTACAGGCCTTGCCGACGCGGTTCTTGAGCACTTCGTTCAGTTCTTCGGACTCCTGCATAGCGCGGAGCATGGGCTGAAACTGCTCAACGAACGGGGACTTAACGGGAAGCTTTATCTGCTTTTGCTGAGGCTGGTTGCCTTTCTTACTCAAGGTAATCTCTCCAAACCGTGACGTTCATCGTGAAAGAACCCGTGAGGTGTATTCGCATTGGGGCGCGGCGTCAAGAACAGGCCCACCAGCGCCGCCTTCCAGCACCCACATAAACTTTTTTGCCAGCAATTGGAAATTTCTTCTTGACGGGCATTTGCGAAATCCCTATTAACCCAATCCGCGGACGGCAAAACCGTTCACGCAAGATTCCCCGGTGGCTCAATCGGCAGAGCGGGTGACTGTTAATCACTAGGTTGGCGGTTCAAGTCCGTCCCGGGGAGCCAGAGAGTACAGCCCTCACCATCATGGTGGGGGCTTTTTTTATGTGACTGGCGTGCAATGCGATCCCGCGCGCCCCAGACCAAAACGCCCAGCCCCCCTCTTCCACCTTGCACACCATGAGAAGGACTGCCCATGCGAATTATGCCCATCGGCCTGCTCATCCTCTCCAATATATTCATGACCTACGCGTGGTATGGCCACCTCAAAGACATGCGAGCCAAACCTCTCTTCATCGTCATCGCTCTGAGCTGGGGCATCGCGTTTTTTGAATACTGTCTGCAGGTACCGGCCAACCGCCTCGGCAGCGGCATGTTCACCCTGCCCCAACTTAAGGTATTGCAAGAAATCATCTCGATGGCCGTTTTCGCAGGATTCTGCACCTTCTATATGAAGCAGCGGTTGGACTGGGACTACCTGTGGGCTTGCCTGTGTCTGGTTGGGGCCGCGTACTTTATGTTCCGCAACCTGCCCTCAGCCTAGGAGCGCCGCCCTGCGCCTTTGCCCCCCCTCTGACTCCCCGCAGCGATGTATGCCAGTTGTTTTAACGCCTTGGCACCTGGCCCCATCACTCGCCGCCCGCTCAAAAATCCGGGGGGAAAACAAAAAAAGTGCTTTTTCCGCTTGACGGGCGGAGCAAATCTCCTTAAATCCCTTTCTCGACGGCGGGCAACGCCGTCCAGCATTCCCCGGTGGCTCAATCGGCAGAGCGGGTGACTGTTAATCACTAGGTTGGCGGTTCAAGTCCGTCCCGGGGAGCCAGAGAATTCAGCCCTCACCATCATGGTGAGGGCTTTTTTCATGCCCTGAGCCGCTTTCGCCCCGCCGCCTCGCCATCACCGCGCCATCCGTGGTACACTGGTCCTTCACTGGAACCTGCGGAGGTACCGCGCAATGTATCCACGAACCCTCGGCGTCTACTCCAAGGCCGCCGCCGGGAAAACCGGCGTCGGCACGACCCTGTCCGACAAAGCATCCAGCACCTACTGGTACGCCCGTCGCCTCAGCGACGAGACCTACGAAGTGCAGCCCCTCAATGAAAACAACGTCCCCTCCGGCATGCGGCATGAAGTCTCCAAAGGCGACTTTATGCGCGACTTCACCCCGGAGCCGGGCTTCTATGAGCAGCGCACCCTGCCCCAGATGAAATCGCTGCAAAAAAAGCTGGAACTTGGCGCGCAGTATCTGGACCAGCGCCTCTTTGGCCCAGCCGAACGCGAATTCCTCAAGGCCACGATGATTGATGAGGAAAACGTGGAGGCCAACCTCGGCCTTGGCACCGTGTACAGCGAAAGCGGCGAAGCCCAAAAGCTCAAGCAGGTGCTGGACATCCTGCTCAGCAAGGACGAGACCTTCAACGAAGAACAGCGCCACATGTTCAACACCTTTGGCATCAGCCTGCGCAAGCAGGGCTTGCACGAAGAAGCCATTGCCTACTACGCCAAGGCGCTGGACTATAACGACGGCGACGAGAACCTGCACTTTAACATCGCCCGCGCCTACTACGCCCGCGGCGAGCCAGAGGACGCCGAACTCACCGAAAAGCACCTGCGCCGCGCCCTCAGCCTGCGGCCAGGCTTTGCCGAAGCCCAAAAGTTCCTCAAGCTCTTCAAAAACTAGCCCCACAAAAATGCGGGCCTTCTCCTGCCGGAGAAGGCCCGCTTTCGTCTACCGCTTCAAGGGGAACGGCTAGTCGTCGCTACGCTGTCCTTCTTCCTTTAGCTGCGCCACAAGGGTATTCAAGGTCTCGGCCTGTTCGGCAAGCTCGCGCAGGGCCTCAACGGTCTCACCAACACGCTGGGCTGTTTCTCCGGTGATGACGTTGACCTCTTCAATGGACTGGTTGATTTCCTCACTCGCCGCGGACTGTTCTTCGGCAGCGGCGGCGATGCCCTGAATCTGCTCGGCGGAGGATTCCGTCTCCTGCACGATTTCTGTCAGCACCGTACCGGACTGGTTGGAGTACTCCACGGCCTGTTCAAGGTCTGTCAGCGCCCGCTCCATGGAGCTGACGTTCTCCTCGGCCACCCGCTGGATGGCGTCGATGGAGTCGCCCACTTCCTTGGTGGCGCCCATGGTCTTTTCAGCCAGTTTGCGCACCTCGTCTGCAACAACGGCGAACCCGCGGCCTGCCTCGCCAGCGCGCGCCGCCTCAATGGCTGCATTCAGCGCCAGCAGGTTCGTCTGGTCCGCGATATCCGTAATCACGCTCATAATGTTGCCGATGGCCTGCGCCTGCTCGTCCAGCTGGGCCATATTTTCCTTGAGCTGCTCGGCCTGCTTGTAGGTGGTGTTCATGGCATCCACAGACTGGTTGACCACCTCTGCGCCGTGCTGGGCCTTTTCGCGCGCCTCTGCGCCGCGCTCCGCGGCGGAACCGGCGTTCTGCGCCACTTCAAGCACGGTGGCGTTCATTTCTTCCATGGCTGTGGCCGTCGTTTGGATGCGCTCCTTCTGCACATCCGCGCCCTGACGGATATCCTCGGACTGTGCGGAGATTTCCTCGGACGCGGCGGAGATGCGCGTCACCACCTGCTCCAGACTCATGGCCGCCTGCAACAGCCCCTCGGCCTTGGCTCTGGTGGCTTCCTTGCGGGCCTCTTCGGCCTCGCCCATGGCGACCTCTGCGGCGTGGGCCTTGTCTTCAGCTTCCTGCGTCTTGCGGGTAATTTCCTCAATATTCTGGCGCAGGGTTGCGGCCATGGAATTGAGGGCCTCGCTCAGTTGGGCCGCCTCGTCGCGGCCGCGCTCGTCCAGATTTACGTCGTACTCGCCATTGGCAATGCCTGCGGCGGCGTCGGTCGCGGCCTTGATGGGCAGGACGATAGTCCGGATGATGAGGAACAGCGCCGGAAGAATACCCACGCCGAGGCCGATGACAATGATGATGACGATAAAGCGCGTGTTCTTGGACACCACGTCATCAATGTTTGCCGAAATGCGCTCTTTTTCACGCTGGATATTGTCGATGTACACACCGGTACCTATCCAGTACGGGGTACCGGGAACAGGCGTGGCGTAACTGATTTTCGGCTGCTCGCCAGCGCCGGGCTTGTCAAAAACATACTGCACATAGCCGCCGCCCTTGTCTGCTGCCTGGGCCAGCTCTTTCAGGTAATACTTTCCGGTGGGGTCGCGCGAGTCGCCGCGCTCCGTCCCCTCAAAATCCGGGCGGGTAGGATGCACAACGTTTGTCGTGCCTTCGTACACGAAAAAGTAGCCGGATTCGTCATCCTCGAAGCGGATGTTTTTGAGCGCCTTACGCATGAATGCGGCGGCTTCGTCAGGAGACTTGCCCTGGAGCGTGTCGCCAAAGGACCGGGCCAAGGAATTTGCGGCCACGGAGATTTTGGTCTTCTGCCCCCGGAACATGATGTTTTGCACTTCCTGCGTGCTTATTTGCTGAACCTTCGTGGAATTATACATAAAGGCCAGTATAATTCCGACAATGAACACCACCATCACACACATGACGATGGTTATGCGCACCCCTATAGACACTTTGCGCAGCATACCGCTTCCCCCTGTAAGTGGTTTGTTCCCTAGTATTACATATACCGCGTCGACCCTTCTGCCACAACGTTTTTCCGTTTTTTCACCACCCTCCATGTCGCTGGCGACATACGCCTTTGTTGCGCCACACATTATTGATAGCGCAATATAGAACAGACGCAGACTCACAGTCGTACCGCGTCACCTCCTGCCAAGCCCCTCCCCGCGTGCCATACGGCCAATCCCGCCACCGAGGCGCGCCAGTTGCCACACACACGCGTCACACAGTGCACAATGCTGTTTCACGAGGAGTTCTCACAGCTTATGACAACACCTACACATCTTTTGTTACAATCAGGTTACAGCCGCCACATTCCGTTGCAATTGAACAACTTTCCACCCTTTTGGTGAATTCCTTGCCCCGGAATATGTATATGCTGTATGTTGAAAACGATAGTCAAAACGCACTCTGTGGAGGATGCATGTCCAAGCCCGCGCCCACATCCAATGAGGTGATGACGACCTACTTCACGCGTCAGCCCATCTTCTCCAGCGATTATTCGGTGTGGGGCTACGAATTGCTCTTTAGCACCGCGCAGGGGCATGAGCTTGACGCATTGGTGGACATGGGCCCCTCCGACCCGGACACACGCTCCACCATCACCAGCCTGTGCGAAGCCGGAAAGATGATCTGCGTCGACTTCCGCCAAAACGCGCTCTCCGCCCTGCCCCCGGACAAAACCATCATCATCGTCCCCGACCAAAAACACAGCAACGACATGGAAATGGTCTTCACCCTGCTGCGGCGGCGCGGCTACAAGGTGGCGGTGGAGATTGACTTCTACTCCTCCATGCAGGACAGCTCCGCGCCGCTGGCGGACTATGTGCTAGTCAACTCCGAACTGCTCTCGCTGGAACAAGTGGAGGAAATAGCGGGAGAAAGCGACACCATCGGCGCACACGTCATCGCCCGCCACATTCAGGACCGCTTTCAGCTTGCCGAAACGCGCGAGGCCGGGTGCTCCCTTTTCCAAGGCCCCTTCTTCGCCATCCCCGAGAATCTCGACCGCCGCGAGATGACCTCGCACGAGGCTTCACGCTTTCGCCTGCTGCAAATCATCGAGCACCCCTCCGGCGACTTTGACGAGCTGGCCCACACCATCCAAAACGACGCGGCCCTCAGCTATCGACTGCTCACGTACCTCAATTCCGCAGCATTCAGCTTTCCCGACAAAATCAACACCATCAAGCAGGCCGTTGTGCTCCTTGGCTGGAAGCAGCTTCGCCGCTGGCTGCGCATTATCGTCTTCACGGACCTGAACCCCGACGTGCGCACCGAGGAACTGCTCATCACGGCCCTCAAGCGCGCCAAGTTCTTTGAAACCCTCGCGCGCGAGCGCCCAACGGGCACGGAGCCTGACAGCCTGTTCCTGCTCGGCCTGTTCTCCATGCTGGAATCCATCCTTGAGATGCCCATGCAGGACATTGTGGGCCGGCTTCCCCTTGAACAGGACCTCAAGGACGCCCTGCTGGGCCGCGACACGCCAAACACCATTTGGCTCACCCTTGCCACGGCCTACGAGCTTGCCTCGTGGGACACCATAGACGCCACCCTGTCCGAACTAGGCATAGCCCCAGATGCGGCGGCGACAGCGTACACCGCTGCGCTGGAATGGGCCGACGCCTTCACCCGCAACGCCGCCGGGTAATCCCCCCATATCGCGCAGCTTTTGCGCGCCCTTTTCCCCGATGCAACGCTCCCCCAAACAAACCGCATGCAACATGTGGTTATTTTTCATGAAATGTTTTACAGATGCACTGCATCCAGGAGTCTTTAGTCCATAAGGAGCGTGCAGCACATGAACGTTGCTATTCCAAGGGAAACCTATCCGGGCGAGGCGCGCGTGGCCGTGCCTCCGGCGGGGCTGGCCCCGCTTATGAAGGCGGGCCTCGGCGTGCTTGTGGAAGCGGGAGCCGGCGACGCCGCCGGATTCCCCGACACAGAATACGAGGCCAAAGGCGCGCGCATTGTCGCAGACAAGGCCGCCCTCATGGCCGAGGCCGACGTTATCCTTTGCGTTCGCACCCCCGGCGCCAACCCAGAGCGCGGGGCCGAGGACATTCCCCTGCTGCGGCAGGGGCAGTGCATTATCGGCCTGAGCGAACCCTTCACCTCCGCCGATGAAACCAGCCGCATTGCCGAAACCGGGGCCACGCTCCTGTCTATGGAGCTTATCCCGCGCATCACGCGCGCCCAGAGCATGGACGCCCTGTCGTCCATGGCGACGCTGTCGGGCTACAAGGCCGTGCTCATGGCGGCGGATACGCTCCCCAAAATGTTCCCCATGATGATGACGGCCGCAGGCACCATTGCCCCGGCGCGCGTCTTTGTGGTGGGCGTTGGTGTGGCCGGGCTGATGGCCATTGCGCAGGCCAAGCGCCTTGGCGCGGTGGTGGAGGCCTACGACGTCCGCCCCGCCGTAAAGGAGCAGGTGCAAAGCCTTGGGGCAAAATTTGTTGAAATGGAGCTGGACGCCGACGACGCCGAGGACTCCGGCGGCTACGCCAAAGCCCTTGGCGACGACTTCTACCGCAAGCAGCGCGAGCTGATGGCGCGGGTTGTGGCGGCTAACGACGTGGTCATCACCACCGCGGCCATCCCCGGCAAAACCGCGCCCATGCTCGTCACGCGCGAGATGGTGGAGTCCATGCAGGCGGGGTCCGTGATTATTGACCTTGCCGCGCAAACCGGCGGCAACTGCGAGCTGACGCAGGCCGACACCACAGTGCGCCACCACGGGGTCACCATCCTCGGCCCCACCAACCTTCCGGCCACGCTGGCCCGCGACGCCAGCCAGATGTACGGCAAAAACATCACCACCCTGCTGCTCGCCATGACCAAGGACGGGCAGGTGCAGGTGGACCTTGATGACGAGGTCATCGCCGGAACCACCGTGACGCACGGCGGGCGCATCATCCACCCAACCGTGCTGGAGCGCCTGTTCCCCGATGAGGACGCCAGCGCCATCAGCAAAACCGCAGCCAACTAAGGGGGCCGCATATGGATACCTTCGTTATCGGGCTTAGCATCTTTGTGCTGGCGGTCTTCGTCGGCTTTGAGGTTATCACCAAGGTTCCGCCAACGCTGCACACGCCGCTGATGTCCGGCACCAATGCCATCTCCGGCATTACCATTGTGGGCGCGCTGCTTGCTTCCGGCAGTCAGCATTCCACACTGGCGACAGCGCTTGGATTTGCCGCGCTGGTCTTTGCTACGGTCAACGTGGTGGGCGGGTTCCTCGTCACGCACAGAATGCTCGCAATGTTCCAGAAGAAGAGGTAACCGCATGACGCTCTCCATCATCAACCTCATCTACCTGCTGGCCTCGGTTCTGTTCATCCTTGGCATCAAGGGCCTCACCCACCCCCGCACCGCCGTGCGGGGCAATATCATGTCCGCGCTGGCCATGCTGCTGGCCGTGGTGGTCACGCTCTTTGATGCGCAAATCCTCAGCTTTGAATACATCCTCGCGGGCATTGTGGTGGGCGCGGCCATTGGCGTGCTGCTTGCCGTCCGCATCGAGATGACCGCCATGCCGCAGCTAGTGGCCGTATTCAACGGCCTTGGCGGCGGCGCGTCGGTACTGGTGGCCGGAGCGGCGCTGGTGCAGGCCACAGGCGCCGGCGCATCACCCAGCCTGCAAATGTCCATCGCCACGGCGCTGTCGGGCATTATTGGCGGCGTCACCTTCTGGGGCAGCCTTGTGGCCTTTTCCAAGCTCCAGCGCCTGATGCTGGAAAACGCCTGTTCCTTCCCCGGCCAGCGCGTGGTGAACGTGCTGCTCCTTGCCACGGCCATCGGCCTTGGCGCGGTGGTGGCTGTTTCGCCGGAGAACCATATGGCCTACTGGGCCATGGTGGGCGCGGCCTCGATCCTTGGCGTGCTGCTCACCGTCGCCATCGGCGGCGCGGACATGCCCGTGGTCATCGCGCTCCTGAACTCGTACTCCGGCCTTGCGGCCTCAGCCACGGGCTTTGTGTTGCAAAACAATATGCTCATTATCTCCGGCTCCCTTGTCGGCGCGTCGGGCATCATTCTCACCAAAATCATGTGCAAGGCTATGAACCGCTCGCTGGCCAATGTGCTGTTTGGCGGCGCGCTTGGCCCGGTGGAACAGCAAGGCGAGACGCAGGACGACATCTACGCGGGTAACGTGAAGGCGACCTCCGGCGACGAAATCGCCATGATTCTGGACAGCGCCCAGCGCGTTGCCATTGTCCCCGGCTACGGCATGGCCGTGGCGCAGGCCCAGCACGCGGTCCGCGACCTGATGAACCTGCTTGAGGCGCGCGGCACGGATGTGGAGTTTGCCATTCACCCCGTGGCCGGACGCATGCCCGGCCACATGAACGTGCTGCTGGCCGAGGCCGAAGTGCCTTACGACAAACTCCGCGAAATGGACGCCATCAACCCGGAAATGAGCCAGATTGACGTCGCCATCGTCCTTGGCGCCAATGACGTGGTCAACCCGCTGGCCAAGACCGACCCGGCCAGCCCCATCGCAGGCATGCCCATCATCAACGTGGACGAATGCCGCACCGTGGTGGTTATCAAGCGCAGCCTGTCTCCGGGCTTTGCCAAGATACCCAACCCCCTCTTTGCGGCGGACAACGCGCTGATGTACTTTGAGGACGGCAAAAAGGCCGCGCAAAACATCTGCGAGGCCCTCAAGGAAGCCTAAGTTCCGCCCGCCCGAAAACGCAAAAAAGCGCCCCGGTCCGCAAGGACCGGGGCGCTTTGTCGTCTGTATCAGGAGGCGCTGGCGTCTAATCGCCCAGAACAGCCACGGCGGCCGCGCCAAGGCCGGAATAACAGCCCAGCACAGGAGAGGCCTCCATGGAGAACAGCGGCTCAACGCCGAAGGTGCTCCACAGCATCTCGCCGTAGCATTTGGCGGTTTCTGGAGCGGCAACGTGGGCCACGGCAAAACGCAGGTTATGCTTGCCGTTGGCGACCTTTTGCACTTCCTGCATCAGCTTGCGGCGGGCATGGCGTTCGCCAAGGCCCTTGCCGATGACTTCGGCCTTGCCCGTCTCCGGGGAGAAGGTCAGCACGGGCTTGATGTTCAGGGTCTTGGCAACAGCGCCCTGACTCTTGGACACACGGCCACCGCGCACGGCAAAGTCGAGGGTATCCAGCGTGACGAAAATACGCACGCGCTTGGCGGCGTCGCGCGCAACGTCGGCCACCTGCTCGGCGGACAGACCACGCTTGGCGGCAAGGGCGGCCTCACGCACCACAAGACCAAGGCCTACGGTGAGGTTGTTGCCGTCCACCACCTGAATGCGCTCGCTGTCCAGATTGGTCGCGATGGCGCGCGAGCCCTGATAGGTGCCGCTGCTGCCGGCGGTCACATGCACGGCTACCACATTCTGGTACTGGTCAAGCATGGAATCATAAATACTGCGGAACTCCGCAGGCGCAGGCTGGGAGGTCTTGGCGGAGGTGGAAACCTTGAGGCGGTCGTTGAACTCCTCGGGGCTGATGTCCACCTTGTCCAAATACTCCTGCCCATCCAGCTTCAGCGTCAGCGGGGCGATGCCGATGCCGTACTTGTTCAGGAATTCCTGCGGCAGGTCACAGCAGGAATCGGTGACGATGCCCACTTCCATCTTGGCCTTGGCCACGAGGTCGCGGTGCTGCTGGAGCATGTCGTCCACTTTTTCGCGGGAAATCTCGCCGTAGGTTGCGGCAATCTTGAACACGGCGTCCGGCTCGTTGGTGTGCACGTGCACGCGCACCGTCTCCGATGTGCCGGCCACGATAAGACTGTCACCAAGGGATGCCAGCTCGCCGCGCAGGGCGTTGCGGTCGATGTCCGTTCCGCTGATGAGACACTCCGTGCAGTAGCGGAAGGTCAGGTCCTCCACGGCCACACGTTCCTGCACCTGCCCGCTGCTGGAGCCGCCCTTGGACAGAATCTGGCGCTCAATGCTGGTGTCCAGCCGCCCGCGCTCCACAAACTCCACAATGCCGTCCAACAGGTACACAAACCCCTGCGCTCCGGCGTCCACAACGCCAGCCGCCTTCAGGGAGGCGAGGCGCTCGGTGGTCCCGGTCAGGGACTTGCGGGCGTTCGTCAGGGAGTCGTTCAGCAGTTCGGGAAAATCACCGTACTTTTCGCAATTGTCCCGCAGGTGGTTGGCCCAGTCCGTGATGACGGTCAAAATCGTGCCGTCCTTGGGCGAGGACATGGACTCCTTGGCGCGCTCCGCGGCCTTGACCGCGGCGTCGGCAAACTCGCGCGGGGTGATGCGGCACAGGTCCTTCACGCCTTCGGAAAAGCCGCAGAAAAACTGCGCAAGGATGACGCCGGAATTGCCGCGCGCGCCCAGCAGGGCGGACTCGGCAATAATCTTGCTCATCTTGTCGATGGATTGGTCGAGAGAGTGGGACACCCCGTCGATGATGGACCGCATGGTCCCGGCCATATTGGAGCCGGTATCCCCGTCGGGCACGGGGAAGACATTGATCTCGTCGAGGTGACGATGCTTGTCGATAAGATTCTTGGCGGCGGCGCAAAGTATCCGCTTAAAGCGGATGCCGTCTATGTACTGTATTCTCTGTGGCGTATGAGCCATGAGTTCTCCTCTGTGCACTGCAATTTCACACCGGAGGGAACGCACACCCCTCCGCACAGGCCTCATAGCGCTTTTCTGCGATTGAAGCAATGCGAATACTGCGCACGCAACAAAACTCGTTGTGTCTCTACTCCATCCTGCCAGTCATGTGTTGGGGTTGCACTAGTGTATCAAACTCTTCCTCTGTCATCACCCCCAAAGCCATACAGGCTTCCCGAAGCGTTACATCATGCTCCCACGCATGGTGCGCCACACGGGCCGCAGCGTCATATCCAATACTCGGTGCAAGGGCCGTGGCCAGCATCAGCGAGCGCTCCACAAAGGCGGCTATGCGGTCCCGGCGCGGGGTCAGTCCCGTCACCGTGCCGCGGCAAAAGGCTTCGGTCACATCCGCCAGCGTCTGCATACTGCGCAGAACGTTGTCCGCAATCAGCGGCTTAAACACGTTCAGCTCAAAGTTGCCCTGCGTTCCGGCAAAGGCCACTGCGCCGTCCTGGCCCATCACCTGCGCGCAGGCCATGGTCAGAGCCTCGCACTGGGTGGGGTTCACCTTGCCGGGCATAATGCTGGACCCCGGCTCATTGGCAGGCAGCAGCAATTCGCCTATGCCGCAGGACGGCCCACTGCCCAGCCAGCGGATGTCGTTGGCAACCTTGTACAGCGCGCCCGCCGCCCCGCGTAGCGCGCCGGAGCACGCCACCATGGCGTCATGGGCGGCCATGCCCGCAAAGCGGCTGCGCGCAGGGACAAACGGGTGCTCCTGCGACCGGGCAAGGCGCTCAATGACACGCCGGGCAAAATCCGGATGCGCGCTGAGTCCCGTGCCGACGGCTGTTCCTCCCAGCGGCAGTTCCAACAGGTCCGGCAGGCACCCCTCAAGGCGCGCCGCCGCAGCGCGCACCTGCGCCGCGTAGCCGGAAAACTCCTGCCCAAGGGTCATGGGCACGGCGTCCATCAGATGGGTGCGGCCAATCTTAACTACGTCGTCCCACTCTGCGGCCTTGGCGGCGAGGGTGCGGGACAGTTCCTCCAGCACGGGAACAACGCGTTCGCTCAACACACCCACCGCGGCCACGTGCATGGCGGCGGGGAACACATCGTTGGTGGACTGGCAGCGGTTCACATGATCGTTGGGGTGCACGGGATCCTTGCGGCCCATCTCGGCCCCGGCAAGCTGCGCCGCGCGGTTGGCCAGCACCTCGTTGACGTTCATATTCGTCTGCGTGCCGCTGCCGCTTTGCCAGACGCCAAGGGGGAACTGCGCGTCAAGCTCGCCCCGCTCGCCCTCTTCGGCGGCGGTGGCAATCCATCCCGCAACGTCGCGGGGGATGAGGTCAAGGTCCGCATTCACCTCAGCCGCCGCGCCCTTGATGGCGCACAGCGCGTGCAGGAGCGTGCGGGGCAGTGGCTCGCCGCCGGGAAAATTCTGGATGGCCCGCTGGGTCTGCGCGCCCCACAGCGCCTCGGCCGGGACGGCCACCTCGCCAAGGGTGTCGGATTCCATGCGGACAGCGCCGCGTGCGGGTCTACTCATAGTGTCTCCTTGTCGGCATTGTCTGGTGACGCATTGGGGCTTGCGCTTGGGGCATCCGCCGCGTCATGCCTGAGGGCCAGCACGTCCCCGCGCAGCACCGCGCCGCCGCCAAAGCGCTGGCGTATGGCGTCCAGCGCGCGGTCAAGGCGCGGCGCACGGTCTGACGTGGCGGCCTCTGCGGATTCTATCTCAAAAAGGCTGAGTTGGCGCTGGGGCTGACGGAAGTTGGACACGCCGACGCCAATAAGGCGTACCTTGCGCGGCAAACGCTCCGCCGCAAGGAGTTCGCACGCCGTCTCGTAGATGAGGGACGTGGAGTCCATACAGTCGTCCAGCGTCCGGCTGCGGGTGCGGTTGGTGAAGTTGTCGAACTTGATCTTGAGGGTGATGGTGCGCCCACGCAGGCCGTGCTTTCGCAGGTCCGCGCCCACGCGTTCGGCCTGCACCAGCAGCCACTGCCGCAGCACCGCAAGGTCCGAGGTATCATCGTCCAGTGTGTTTTCGGCGCTGGAGGACTTGGGCTCGTGCTCGGGAACCACGGGGCTGTCGTCCTCGCCAAGGGCGCGGGCGTAAAGCTTGCGGCCCATGCTCCCAAGGCGCTGCTCCCAAAACGTGGCCGGGCGCTTCAGAATGTCCCCCGCCACACTGACGCCGTAGCGCCGCAGTGTCTCCTGCGACTTGGGACCAATGCCGGGAATTTTGCGCACCGGAAGTGTTTCCAAAAAGGCGGCCACGTCATCCTCGTGCAGGATGAACACGCCGTTCGGCTTGTCCATATCCGAAGCGATCTTCGCCAGAAATTTGTTGGGGGCCACGCCAACGGAACAGGTCAGCCCCGTGGCGGCGAGCACCTCGGCCTTGAGGTAGGCGGCAAGGGCGGCAGGCTCGCCAAACAGGCGCTCCGTCCCTGTGGCGTCAATATACGCTTCATCCACGGACACCTGCTCCACAAGGGGGGATACGGTCCGCAGGATGTCCATCACCACGGCGGAGACCTCCTTGTAGCGGCGCATGCGCACGGGCTGATAGGCCCCATGCGGGCACAGGCGGCGCGCGGTGGCGATGGGCATGGCGGAGTGCACGCCATAGGTGCGGGCTTCGTAGGATGCGGCGGACACCACGCCCCGGTGCGAGCCGCCCACGATAACGGGCTTGCCCTTCAGGCTGGGGTCGTCAGCCTGTTCCACGCTGGCGAAGAAGGCGTCCATATCCACATGCAGAATGATGCGGCGAGGTTGGTCCATCCCCTTCATTTCGCACCCGCGCCCGCAGGTGTCAATGCCGCGAAAAGCCCACAAGAAAGCCCGCACGGCGAACCGTGCGGGCCTACAGGGCGAGTTTGGCCGGTTATGGCTACTCGGCGGACTCGGCGTTGTCGTCAGCGGCTTCTTCGGCCTTGGCGGCGGGCTCAGCGGTTTCGCTGACAATGCCAAGATCGATGTTGCGGGCGTTCATGGCTTCCACAACTGCTGATGTGATATCGGCATCCTTGCCAAAGGACAGGGCCTGCTGCTTGTTCAGAACAACGCTAATGCCATTCTTGTCGCGGTATTCGTCCAGCACGGCGCTGAATTCTTCATTAAGCTTTTCGACGATGCGGCGCTGTTCGCCACTCATGTGTTCCTGCATCTGCATGAACTCTTCCTGAGCTTTTTTCAGCGCGCCGTCATCGGCGGAATCGTCCGCGGGCTTCTGGATTTCGGCCAGACGCCCCTGCAACTGCTGCCCCATGCCGCGGAGGTAGTCCCCACCGGCGACACAGGCATCGCAGGACTGAAAGACTTCAGCGGGGTCGACGATGGCAATCTTTTCTGCGGACTGCTGCTGACATCCGGCAAGTCCGGTAAGAGCCAACATCAGCGCGGCGGCGAACATCAGTTTCAGTTTCATTAGGTACTCCAGCGTTGAAAGTGAATGCAAAGTTTTCTTGCGTTCTCAAAGTTCCAATTCATACCTGTCCCGGCCAGCCATGGCAAGGGGAGTGGAAAGAAAATCCCACTTACGCCCCCCTTGTACAGACACGCCAAACCCCGTACAACGTCTTACATATTCCACCCCCTCGCCTTCAACAAGGACGCGGCCCCATGATACATG
Organism: Desulfobaculum sp. SPO524; assembly: GCF_044987625.1. Taxonomy (NCBI): domain Bacteria; kingdom Pseudomonadati; phylum Thermodesulfobacteriota; class Desulfovibrionia; order Desulfovibrionales; family Desulfovibrionaceae; genus Desulfobaculum; species Desulfobaculum sp. SPO524. Next base: position 268,496 of record NZ_JBJDSB010000001.1, read on the forward strand.
CCCATACTGTCATCTGCGGCGCGGGAATACTCGGTCTGACACTGGCGCGTGAACTGCTCCGGCGCGGCGATACGGACATTTTGATTCTGGAAAAGGAACGCGCCTCCGGCGCGCATGCCTCGGGCCGCAACAGTGGCGTGCTGCACGCGGGCATCTATTACGCCCCCGGCTCCGCCCGCGCGGCCACATGCAGACGCGGCGGCGCGCTCATGCGCGAGTATTGCCTTGAAAACGGCCTCCCCCTCAAGGACAACGGCAAGGTCATCGTCGCCGTCAATCCGGAACAGCTTCCCGCGCTGGACAACCTGTATAAGCGCGCCACAGCCAACGGCGCCACGGTCCGCCTGATTGACGAAGCCGAGCTTGCCCGCATTGAACCCCATGCCCGCACCGTGGACCGCGCCATCCACTCTCCCTGCACCGCCGTGGTGGACCCGAGAGCCATCCTCAAGCGGCTGACGGACGAGCTGACCTCTTCCGGCAAGGTCCGCATTCTGTACGGCGTCCGCGTCACCGGGGCGGGGCAGCCGGGTACCGTCGCCACCACGGACGGCCCTGTGGGCTTTGGCCGCCTCGTCAACACCCTTGGCTCGCACGCGGACACCCTCGCCCACGCCTTCGGCGTCGGCAAGCAGTACCAGCTTATCCCCTTCAAAGGCGCGTACAAACGCCTTGCCCCGGACGCCGCCGTGCAGGTGCGCGGCAGCATCTATCCCGTGCCCGACCCGCGCAATCCCTTCCTTGGCGTCCACTTTACCCGCGGGGTCTCTGGCGCGGTGTACGTTGGCCCCACAGCCGCCCCGGCCTTTGGCCGCGAAAACTACTCCGGCATAGCAGGGACCGGTCCCGAAACCCTGCGCATCCTCTACCGCGACGCAATACTCTTCTGCACCAACGACGCCTTCCGCACCGTGGCCGTGGAGGAAACGAAAAAGTACGCCTTCTCCCACTTCTTCCGCGAGGCGCGCCGCCTTGTGCGGGGACTGAGGCCACGGGACATCCAACCCAGCCCCAAGATAGGCATCCGTCCCCAACTGGTGCACATCCCAACCGGGGAATTGGTCACGGACTTTCTAGTGGAGACCGAAGGAAACACCACCCACATCCTCAACGCCATCTCCCCGGCGTTCACCAGCTCCATGGCCTTTGCCCAGACCGTCGCGGACACCGCCATCCCCGACGTGTAGCCCCGCCATAAAAAAACGGGAACGCCACGCGGCGTCCCCGTCCTCATATGTCAAAGCGCAAGCGCCCGGCCCTAGTAGCCGAAGGCGCAGCCGTCGGCGCGGCAGTCACTGCCCGCAGTGAGCCAGCCCGTTGCTGCATCGCGCAGGATAATCTGCCCGCGTCCGAACAGCCCCCGGTCGTAGCCGGACACCGTCTTCACCGGATGCCCAAGGTCGGCCAGTCCGGCCAGCACCTCGGGGGACGTTGTCTCCTCCACGGCCAGCGCCGCGCCGGCCGTTCCGTCCTCAAGGCAGAACCGTGCGCGGTCCAGCGCGGCCTGCGGGTCCACCTCGTCATCAAGGAGCGCGCTCACCACCTGCACATGCCCCTGCGGCTGCATAAACCCGCCCATCACGCCAAACGGTCCGTACAGCGAGCCGTCCGCGTTCAGGAGCATGCCGGGAATAATGGTGTGGTAGGTACGCTTGCCCGGCGCAAGGGCGTTGGGGTGCTGTGGGTCCAGCGAGAAGTTGTGACCCCTGTTCTGCATCACAAAGCCCGTATCGCGCGGGACAATGCCCGTACCAAAGGTCATGTAGCAACTGTTGACCATGGAGCAGGCGTTGCCGCGCTCGTCCACCACGCAAAAATAGACCGTATCCGACGAGGCAGGCGGCGTGCCGTGGGTGATGTCCGCCGCGCGGGTATGTGTGACCAGCTTGGCGCGCTCGCGGGCGTATTCCGGACGGAGCAGGCCGCGCACAGGCACCTCGGCCGCATCCGGGTCCGCCACATACCGGCGCGAATCCGCAAAGGCGAGGCGCAGGGCCTCCACCATGGCGTGGGTGCGCCGCGTGGAACCGGGCGCGCCCAGCGTATACGGCGACAGCTCGGCCAAAATGTTCAGCGCCATCAGCGCCGTGATGCCCTGTCCGTTGGGCGCGCACTCCACCACCTGCTTGCCGCGGTAGGTGGTGCTGATGGGCCGCGTCCAGTCGCCATGGTGCGCCGCAAGGTCGGCGGCATCCAGCACGCCGCCGCGCTCCTGCACGGCGGTCACGATATCCTGCGCTATCTCGCCGGTGTAGAACGCCTCGCGCGCGGACTGCACGTCCCCCGCGTTCATGAGGATATCCAGCACCCGCGCCATGCCCGGATTGGTCATCAACTCGCCAAAGCGCGGGGCCTTGCCGCCGCGCAGCAGGGCCTCGCCGCCGGCAACGCGCAACGCGTCGGCCCCTTCGTCCCACAGGTTCGCCGTCACCGGTCCAATGGGGAAGCCGTCCGCCGCCAACTCCCGCGCCGGGCCGAGGGTTTCCGTAAGGGGCAAAACGCCGTGGCGCTCCACAAGGCGGCACCACGCATCGCACGCACCGGGCACGGTGACGCTCAATGGATGGCGCGGAGGAAGCTCGCCGCCGGTGCGGTCCGCAAGGCAGGCAAAATCAAGGGCGCACGGCGACCGGCCCGACCCGTTCAGGGCCGTGACCTCACCGCGCGAGGCGTCGAAGTACAGGGCAAAGGCGTCGCCGCCAAGGCCCGTGGAACACGGCTCCACCACCGCGAGCACGGCGGCCATAGCCACAGCGGCGTCAGCGGCAGTCCCGCCCGCGCGCAAGGTGGCAAGACCGGCCTCAACAGCGACGGGCTGGCTGGCCGCAGCCATGGCATGACGCGCAGACACAGGCGAACGCCGGGGGCCGCCAAATCCCGGAAGAGCAGAAGCACAAGATGCGGACATGGTTGACTCCATGAATGTTGATTGCGTGATGTCCGCAGGATGCCCGGTTCCCCCGCTCCCTGCAAGGGGCTGCGCCAAAACACAACGCCCCGGCCCGGAGCGGGCAAGGGCGCTGTCATATGCCGATGAGGAGAAAACGCGCAGACTAGGCCGGTGCGGCCATAAAGGCGGCGCGGGGCGCCCGGCGGGCCGTGCGGGCCTCGGTGGCGCTTTGGCAGTGCACGCACAGGGTGGCGGCGGGATAGGCCTTCATGCGCGCAAGGCCGATGGGCTCGCCGCATTCCTCGCACAGGCCAAATTCCGGATCGCTCATGCGGTGCAGGGCGGCGCGGATCTCACGAAGGCGCGCATCGCGGATGCGACCAAGGGAGAGGTTGGTGTGAACATGGGACAGAAGGGACGCATACTCATTGTCATCAGGGCAGCTTGCGGTCCGAACGTCAACGTTCTCCCGTTCGAGGTCGCGAAGCAGTTGCTGCAGAAAAACACGGATAGTGAATCGGTCCTTGGCAGTCATACGGTACCTCCATGAGATTTTGGGGCACCCTATCCACCATGTCTGACAGCCGTATTGTGGCCCGGTGACGATCGCGCGACGTCACCACGAAACGCTCAGCCCGCACACACCGCCCCGCAGGGCACTGGCCAACGCGCGGCGCATCTGCGCCCTTCGTCCTGCTCCCACGCCGCACCTCCGCCACGCCCGCCCCGCTCCCGGCCGCACCGCAGCCCCCACCGCACCACTGCTGGCCACATACAACAGGCAACCTTCAAAGGCGCGTAGCGGGGTCCACCTTAGCGGAGTCTGTTACGCTCCCTCGCGCTGGTCCAGGCGCTCGTGCAGGGCGCGCTCCACCTCGCGCAGACGCTGGGGCGAGGTCACTTTCTTGCCGCCATCGCGCACGTAGAAGGCGTCCGAAGCCTTGTCGCCCTGCGTCAGCACCTTGGCAAACACCACATCAAGGCGGGCGTCGCGCAGGGTACAGGCGATGTCATACAACAGGCCAAGACGGTCCGTGGTGACGACTTCAATAACGGTGTGGAAGTCCGACGCATCGCTGCCGATGGACACCTGCGTCTGGTGCCGCGCCGGGCTTGCGGACTGCGCGGCCTGCCGCTTTTCGGCAAGGTGGGCCTCCAGCCCAAGGCGTCCGGTAAGCGCCGCGCGCAGGGAAAAGTCCAGCCGCCGCCACAATTCATCGGCCTCTGCCGCAGGCAGTCCATTGACCATAAACACGTCCACGGTCATGCCGTTGCGCCACTGGTAGGACTCCGCCGACAAAATATTCAGTTCCAGCAGGGACAAGACGCCCGTCACGCAGGCAAACAGCCCCGGCGACGACATGGCCGCCACGGACACTTCCCACGCCTCACCGTCGGGCACATAGCGGGACTCGCGGATAAAGATGCCATCCCCGCCCTTGCCGCCGGGCTTGATGCACTTGTCCTCGTCCACACTGCCCCGCAAGCGGCGAAGCATATCCACATGATGCAAAATATCCGGCACATCCACAGCCATGGCGTAGCGCGCGGGCATGGCGTCCAGCACGGCGTCCACCGTGGCGTCGCCGCTGTCCTCCTCCAGTCCGGCGCGCACGGCGTCGCGGATGCGCAGCACCCGGCGCACAGCCTGCGCCCCGTCCGGGCCGCCCTGCTCCATCATGCGCCGCACACGGTCGGCAAGGTTGCCCACAAGGCGCGAGGTCCAGCGCGTCCACGCTCCCGGCCCCGTGGCTACGGAGTCCGCCCACGTGAACAGGTGCAGCATATCCAGCCGTTCCGGCGTCCCCACCACAGCGGCGCATCCCGCCACTTCGGACTCGTCGCCGATGTCGCGGCGGGTGGCCGTATGCCGCAGGATAAGGTGGTCGCGCACAAGGGCGCTCACCTGCCGGATGCGGTCGGCATCCATGCCCCAACGGGTCAGCACCTGCTCCGCCACCACCGCGCCGCGCGCCGCGTGTCCGGAGCCTTGCCCCTTGCCAATGTCATGGAACACAGCGGCCAGCATAAGCACGATATCCCCGGCAAAACGCCGACCCAGCACCACAAACGGCTCCGGCGCGGAAGACACGGAGCGCTCCAGCGCGGCCAGCATACGCACCGTGTGCTGGCCCACAGGATGGATATGATACGCGTCGAACTGCACATAGTCCTGCGACGTGGAAAATTCCGGGATAAACGCGGCCAGAAAGCCCGTCTCCAGCATCTGCTCCACCACCTGCGCCGCGCGGCCCGAGGTCAAGATGTCCTCAAACGCGCCCACGGCCTCGGGGGAAGCCTGCAAATCGCTGCGCACCTGCGCAAGGTGGGCGGCCACAAGGTTGCGCGCCTGCCACGACAGTGGAAGCGCGCGCTCGGCGGACAGACGGAAGGCCTGCACCACGTCCTCGGCATCAAGGTGGGCGTCGGTGGCGTCAAAGTGAAGCTCTCCACCAATGGCGACAAAGCCGGGGGCAATGCGCACCACGCGCCGCTTGCGCCCCATCTCGTCCGGCAGCGAGGCCGTAAAGGATGCCCGTAGGGACTTGAGCGCCGCCATCTCGCGGTGCAGACGGCCCAAAAACCGCTCCACCGCCGTGGCGCTGTCCGTGGGCAACACGCCCAGTTCCTCGGCCACCTGCGGCTGCAATTCACGCGTCAGGCGGTCCTGCCGCGCGTCGCATCTGGCGTGCAGGGCGTTGCGGACATCATGCAAAAAACTCGCGTGGCGGAGCAAAACGTCCACCTCCGCCTGCGCAAGGCGGCCATCGGCGCGCAGTTCTTCCACGCCGTCCGCGCCGTAGAAGACTTTTCCTAGCCACAGCACCTGATGGTAATCGCGCAGACCGCCAAGGCCCTCCTTGACGTCCGGCTCCAGCAGGGCCGACGCGTCACCAAACTTCCGCAGGCGCGCGGCGTTATTTTTATTCAGGAAGGAGAGGAAGGCCTTTTTCTTCTTGGCGACGACCTTGCGGGAAAATTGCTCCGCAAAGGAATCAAACACCGCGCGCGAGCCGCCAATGTAGCGGGCATCCAGCAGCGCGGTGAACGTCTGAAAGTCCTTGCGCGACTCGCTGAGGATTTCCTTGATGCTGCGAAAGGCGTGGTCCAGCTCATACCCCATGTCCCACAGTGGATAGAACAGCGGCTGGGCAAGGTCGAAGGCCTCGGGCGGCGCGGTCTTTTCATACAAGAGCACCACGCCGACGTTGGAACGCAGGCACACGTCGCCGCGGCCATACCCGCCAACCGCCGCCAGCGCAAAGGGCGCGCCATCGTCGGCGGCCTCCGCGCCGGAGAGGAGTTCCTCAAGGCGCATGGCAAAGTAGGCATCCAGAATGCGCGTGTGCTCCTCCGGCCGTGGCTGTAGGGTGCCAAAGCCTTCACGCTCGCGCTGCAAAATTCCCGCGGCTCGTGACTCGTTCTTCCCGGACATGTGTCTCCTGCATCTCGGTGGTGTCGTCCTGCGGCCCGCACCCCGGTCGCCATGGCGACCCAGCCGGACCGGCCCACACGGCGCACCGTGCGAACCTGCGACCTTGTACGAAACATTTTCCATAAGGACAATACACACGTATCGCCGTCAGCTCACGCAGAAATCTACATTAATGTAAAAAACACAAAAAGCTTGATTTCTCATGCCAGCTCACTTACAGACCCTTTTTCTCATTCGTTACCGTGACGCTCCACAAGCACCACAAAAGGCAGCGCGGGACGCCTGAGGTCTGTGACGCACCACTATGCACAGTATAGCGCACACGGTTTCACGCCCCGCTCCGCATGGCGCAACAGCGCGCAAAGCAGTACATGGGCCACATTCGCCCCCGCGCCAAAGCATTCATGAAAAGGTTGCGTTCCACGGAAAAATTTATAAAAGTGCGGTTTTTTACAAATCGCGATTCAGGAAGGATCCGATGAAGAAAAGTGACAGGTATAAAAAGATGTACCCGGTCTCCTGGGAGCAGCTGCACCGCGACGGTAAAGCACTGGCCTGGAGGCTGATCGAGAACGGCCCGTTCAAGGGCATTATCGCAGTCACTCGCGGCGGCCTTGTTCCGGCTGCCATTATTGCCAGAGAGCTCGACATCCATCACATCGACACCGTGTGCATTTCGTCCTACGACTGGAAGGAGCAAGGCAAAGCCAACATCCTTAAAGGCGTAGACGGCGACGGCGACGGTTGGCTCATCGTCGACGACCTCGTCGACACCGGCGGCACCGCGCAGGTTATCCGCGAAATGCTGCCCAAGGCCCACTTCGCCACGGTGTACGCCAAGCCCAAGGGCCGCCCCTGCGTGGACACCTTCATCACCGAAGTCAGCCAGGACACCTGGGTCCTGTTCCCGTGGGACGCTTCCACACAGTTTACCGAACCGCTCATCAACATCGTCAACAGCGACGACTAGAGCGTTTTTCATTCCAGCCGAAGACCCGAGGATACGCGTGTGACGCCTTGCCTGAATCGCCGGGCCGGGCTACGTTTTCAATCATAGCGAACTCTGCGGAGGAGGAAGGATGCGCAAGTTCTGGTATCTCGTATTGCTGGCTGCCATGGTTGCCGTACCGGCCATGAGCGCCACGGCCCACGCCAAAGACATGAAGGTGGGCTTTGTCTACGTCTCTCCCATCGGTGACGCGGGCTATTCCTACGCTCACGACCTTGGCCGTCAGGCCGTGGAAGAAATGCCGGGCGTAACCACGTCCTACGTTGAGTCCGTTGCCGAAGGCCCGGACGCCGAACGCGTTGTGCTGAACATGGCGCGCAAGGGCTACGACCTCATCTTCGCCACCAGCTTCGGCTACATGGATTCCGTGCTCAAGGTTGCCAAGCGCTTCCCCAACGTGGAGTTCATGCACTGCTCCGGCTACAAGACCAACAAGAACATGAGCGCCTACTTCGGCCGCATGTATCAGGCCCGCTACCTTGCAGGCATGGTCGCCGGTTCCATGACCAAGTCCAACACCCTCGGCTACGTTGGCGCCTTCCCCATTCCTGAGGTGATCCGCGGCATCAACGCCTTCGCCCTTGGCGCGCAGGCCGTGAACCCGGACGCCGAAGTCCGCGTGGTCTGGTCCAAGACCTGGTACGACCCCGCAACCGAAAAGGAAGCCGCCAAGAGCCTGCTGGACGTTGGCTGTGACGTCATCGCCCAGCACCAGGACTCCCCGGCTCCGCAGGAGGCCGCTCAGGAACGTGGCGTGTACTCCATCGGCTACAACACCGACATGTCCCAGTTTGCCCCCAATGCCCACCTGACCGCCGCCGTGTGGAACTGGACCGACTTCTACACCGAAGTTGTGGACAAGGTCCGCAAGGGCGAGTGGAAGAGCGGCAGCTACTGGATGGGCATGGACAAAGGCACCATCGGTCTTGCCCCCTACGGCAAGATGGTTCCCCAGTCCGTGCGCGACAAAGTGGACGCCCGCAAGAAGGACATCCACGACGGTGCGTTTAAAGTCTTTACCGGTCCCATCACTGACCAGAAAGGTGCAGAGCGCATCCCGGCAGGCAAGGTTGCCACCGACGAAGAGCTCCTCGGCATGACCTGGTTCGTGAAGGGTGTCATCGGCACCACCGAATAGCCAAAAAGAATACGGAAATGTTCGGACTACATGTCGTAAAAAGACAGGAGCCTCCCCGGTGGGGCTCCTTTTTCATTTACCCGGCAGCCATTGTGATCTCCCTTGGGATCAGTTGCCTGCTGTTGGCCGCACAGGGCAAGCCGCCGATCACTGGCATGATTATGCTGTGGCAGGGGGCCTTTGGCGCGGGCTACGCCATTGAGGACACCATCCTCAAGACGGTGCCCATCTTCCTGTGCTCCCTTGGCGTTGCCATCACCTTCCGCATGCAGGTGTGGAACATCGGCGCCGAGGGCCAGTTCGCCCTTGGTGCGGTGGGCGCGGCGTGGGCCGCCCTCACCTTTCCGGGGCTGCCCGGATGGCAGCTTATGCCGCTGATGTTCCTGTCCTCCGCCGTTGCCGGCGCGGTGTGGGGCATCATCCCCGCCCTGCTCAAGCTGCGCCTGCAGGTGAACGAGATCATCACCACCTTGATGCTCAACTACATCGGCATCCTGATTTTGCAGTATCTCGTGTACGGCCCGTGGAAGGCCGCCGCCAGCTTTGGCTTCCCCATGACGGACGAGTTCCCCGGCGCGGCCATCGTTGCCGCCATGCCGGGAACCAGACTGCACTGGGGCGTCATTATCTGCATTATCGCGGGCATTTTGATGTCCATCTTCCTCACCCGGTCGCGCCTTGGCTTTGAGCTGAAGGCCAGCGGAGAGAGCCTTGGCACCGCGCGCTATGCCCGCATGCCCTACGGCTTTTTGGTGGTGATGGTGATGGGCGTGTGCGGCGCACTGGCGGGCTGGGCAGGCCTGCTGGAGACCTCCGCCGTTGTGGGCCGCCTGCAGCCCTCCATCATGGTGGGCTATGGCTACACCGCCATTGTTGTGGCGTGGCTGGCCCGGCTGAAGCCGTGGGCCATTGGCCTTGCGTCCATCTTTTTGGCCGCCCTGCGCGTTGGCACCGAGAACCTGATGCTGGAGCTTCAGGTCCCCGCAGCCTTCGGGCACATCATGGAAGGCCTTATTCTGGTGACGGTCATCGCGGGGCAGTTCTTCTTGGCCTACGCCATCACTGTCCGCTCTCGGGAGGTGTCCTGATGGGTCCTGAAATGATCATCCCCCTGCTGGCTGCAGCAGTGCAGTCCGGCACGCCGGTGCTTTTTGCCACCCTTGGCGAAATGTTCACCGAGCGCTCCGGCGTCCTGAACCTTGGCGTTGAGGGCATGATGATGGTGGGCGCGCTGGCCGCATTCCTCACCGCCAAATTCACCGGCTCGCCGTGGCTGGGCCTTATGGCCGGCGGCGCGGCGGCTGCGGCGCTGGGCGGCATCCACGCACTGGTGTGCCTTGAATTCCTTGGCAACCAGACGGTGTCGGGCCTTGCGCTGACCATCCTTGGCACCGGCCTTGCCAACTACCTCGGTACGCCCTTTATCGGCCAAAACGCACCGGGCTTCTACGCCTTTGACGTGCCCGTGCTGTCGGCCATCCCCATGCTGGGCGATATTTTCTTTAAACAGGACGCCATGGTCTACCTGTCCTACTGTGCTCCGCTGCTGTTCTGGTTCTTCTGGCACAGAACGCGCACGGGCATGGCGCTGACCGCCACGGGCGAGTACCCCAAGGCCGCGGCGGCCGCGGGTCTCAATCCGGTGGGCCTGCGCTGGGTCGGCGTGCTGGTGGGCGGATTTTTGGTGGGGCTTGGCGGGGCGTATCTGTCCCTGGCCTACACCCACCTGTGGACCAACGGTATGAGCGCAGGACGCGGCTGGATTGCCGTTGCGCTGGTCATTTTCGCCTTTTGGCGTCCGGGCCGCGCCGTGTTTGGCGCGTACCTGTTCGGCGGCGTTATGGCCTTTCAGCTCCGGCTGCAGGCCACGGGCACCAACCTGCCCTCGTCCTTGCTCTTGATGCTGCCCTACGCCCTGACCATCTTTGTGTTGCTGTTCTCCGCCATGCGCGGCAAGGGCAAAAGCTCCGCCGCTCCCGCCGCCCTTGGCGTTAACATTGAGCCGGAAGGATAGACCGCGATGACCACGCAAACCACACCCAGCACCCATCCGCTGGTCCGGCTTGAGGGCATCTGTAAATCCTTCGGGCCGGTGAAGGCGAATCAGGATATCTCTCTGGACATCCACCCCGGACGCATCCTTGCCCTGCTGGGCGAGAATGGCGCGGGCAAGTCCACGCTGATGAACATGCTCTCCGGGCGCTTCAAGCCCAACGCGGGCACCATCCACGTAGACGGCACGCCCTGCGAGTTCAACTCCTCCAAGGACGCCATCGACGCGGGCGTGGGCATGGTCTACCAGCACTTTATGCTGGTGAACTCCATGACCGTGACCCAAAACGTCCTGCTGGGGCAGGAGGACTCGTTCATCCTGCACCCCAAGCAGATGCAGCGCCGCGTGGGCGAGCTTGCCAAGCAGTTCAACCTGCGCATCGACCCCGCCGCACTGGTGGCGGACCTGTCCATGGGCGAGCGCCAACGCGTGGAGATTTTAAAGCTCCTCATGCGCGACAGCCGCGTGCTCATCTTTGACGAGCCAACCGCAGTGCTCACCCCCACGGAAACGCCCCAGCTCTTCGACGCCATGCGCGAGATGACGCGTCAGGGCAAGGCCGTGGTCTTCATCAGCCACAAGATGGAAGAAATCATGGACATTGCGGACGATGTCGCCATCCTGCGGCGCGGACGCATTGTGGACTCCATGAAGAAGACCGACATCACCAGCACCGAGGAGCTCGCCAGCCGCATGGTCGGGCGCGAGGTTATCCTTGAGATTGAAAAAGCCCCCGCCCCCAAGGGCAAGGCTGTGCTGGAAATTGACGGACTGTCCGGCAATGGGCTGAAGGATATCTCCCTCACCCTCACACGCGGCGAAATCGTCGCCATTGTGGGCGTGGCGGGCAACGGACAGAAGGCCCTTGTGCAGACCGTGACGGGCCAACGCGCGCCCGAATCCGGCAGTGTGCGCCTTCTGGGCAAGGAGTGGAAAAACTTCTACACCCGTACCCCGTGGAAGAACACCATCAGCTACATCCCCGAGGACCGTTTGGGCCTTGGCACCTGCCCGGAGCTGGACCTTATCGACAACGTCCTGCTCACCACGCGTCAGGCATTCGCGCCGGGGCTGTTCCTTGACAAAAAGCGCGCCTTTGGCGCGGTCAAAAGCATCATCCGCCGCTACCACGTGCAGCCGCCCATCCCGGAAATCCGCGCGCGGCAGCTTTCCGGCGGCAACCTGCAAAAGCTCGTCCTCGGGCGCGAATTCTTCCGCCAGCCCAAGATCATTGTGGCCGAGCAGCCCAGTCAGGGCCTTGATATCTCCGCCACGGAGGAAGTCTGGCACCGCCTGCTCAACGCGCGCATGAAGTCCGGCGTTCTGCTCATCACCGGCGACCTGAACGAAGCCTTCCAGCTTGCGGACCGCGTTGCCGTCATGTTTGAAGGCCGCTTCATGGACGTGTTCGACATGTCGGACACCGCCAAGGTGGACCGCATCGGCCAGATGATGGCCGGCATGCAGTAGCCAGCGCGCCGACTCCCGCTTTCCCCACGCCGCCGCCCTTTCCGGGTGGCGGCGTTTTTGTTGTGCGCAGGCAGCACCGCCGCGCCACCGTCACCGTCCCGACACGGAAAATTCTCCTGCCTACAGGGTTCATGTCCGGCCCGTTTCTTTGTATGCTCCATAAAACCACCCAGATAAAAAGGGAGTGTAATGCAGGATATACAGGACACAACGACCAATTCGTTTCGTTTCGGCCAGTCAGCCCGCCTTGATGCATGGCTCTTGCACTTTCTCACTGAAAACGACCTTGAATACTCCATCCATCCGCACAAGAATGCGTCCGGAGAGCAGCTTCGATTTATGGTCCATCTGGACGAGGGGCAGGTGTTTTTGCCCTGTTCGGACAAGCTCGTCCCGCATCTGTTAAGCTCGCGCATGAATGACGAGCTGGGGCGGCGCTATAACGCAAAGTGGTGCGCCCTTGTGGACCTTGTGCGCGGATACGTGCCGGACCGCTACATTCGAAAGCGCATCCTGCACCTGTGCCGCCACAAATTCCGGCAGATTCAGGCCTCGCCCATCATTATTCCCTCGCGCATGATGAAACGCTTTATCACCATCTTCATGACGCAGTCCGGCATCATGGACCCCTACCGCGGGCGCAAGGCGCGCTACAACAGGCAAGCCTTGGAAGCCATTGAATCCCCGGAAATCGACCGCCTCCTCAACATCTGCCCGGAGGAGCGCATGGTCTGCCGCCGCCTGCGGGACCTACGCTTTGAGCTGGATATGCTGGAGCTGGAGCGCCTGATTATTCTGTCCACCGTGTCGGGCATCTGGACCGACGTGTACTATCAGGCCGCCTTAGAACGCATGACCTCCAGCGACCTCGCCTCGCCCGCGGCCATGCAATGTCTGGAGCAGGTGTTCCGCAACGGCAAACAGGCCCCGAAGAAAATCCTCTACCTGCCAAACACCTCAGGCGGCATCATCTTTGACCTGCTCATCATCCGCGCCCTTATGCGGCAAGGCCACCGCATTGTCCTCGCCGTCAAAGAGGGCTTCCACTTCGAGAGTGCCTCGTTTTGGGATTGGGAACACGACCCCTCCCTTGCCAGGGCCCTTGAGGGCGCGCACTTCCTGCAGGACAGCGAAATCAGCAAAAACGCCCTGCTGGCCGAACAGCGCATGCACCCGCTGGTGGTCATCTCCGACGGCACGCGCGAGGACCTGAACCTCTACCGCACGTCCGTCACCTTCGCCCGCGCGTGGAAGGAGGCCGACCTCATCATGGCCACAGGCAACCAGCACTACCGCCGCCTCATCGACACCAGCACCACCTTTACGCGGGATATCCTGTGCTGGGGCCGCGACGAGGAAGGCACCTTTAAAATCAACCTTAAGCGCCGCCCCGAAAGCATTATCACCTTCTCGGAGAAGGACCTGCAGGCCAAAGCCGACGAAATCATCGCCGAAATGCGCGTCGCCCACGCCGAGGGCAAAAGCGTCATGTTCTACAGCGCCATCATCGGCTCCCTGCCTGGGCAGGTGACCACCGCCATCAAGGTTGTGGACACCTTTGTGCGCCATCTGCGCCAGCGACTGGAAAATACCTACATCATCAACCCCGCCGAGCACTTTGAAGAAGGCATGGACGCCGACGACCTCATGTACATGTGGGAAAAGGTGCAGCGCAGCGGCATGCTTGACGTGTGGCGCTTTCAGACCGTGTCCGACATTGAGCGCAGCTTTGAGCTCATGGGCATGCGCGTGCCCCCCATCTGGGCGGGCAAGGACTCCACCTTCTCCACCGGCTGCACCAAAGAGATGCGCATCGCCCTCGACATGCAGCGCAAGAATCCGGAAATGCAAATCATCGGCCCCGCCGCGGAGCGCTTCTTCCGCCGCAGCGAGTACGGCGTCGGCAAATTCAGCGACGCCGTACTGGATAACGTGTAATGTCCACGCGGCGGACGGCGCGTGCTCTCCCGCCTCACTCCATAAGCGCCGCATCCCCACCCGCGCCGGGGCCGCGCGCAACACGGCGCTGGAAAATTTCGGCCGAATCCGCTACACGCTCTGTGCGCGCCCCGCGCGAGAATCACACCACCGAAGAGGCTTCCATGACCACGAAAGAACGCGCCCTCATCATTTATGACAGACTTTCCGAACGCTTTCCGGCTCCGGAGTCGGACCTAACGTGGACAACGGCGTGGGAGCTGATGGTCGCCACGGTCCTCGCCGCGCAGTGCACCGACGCCCGGGTGAACAAAGTGACGCCCGTGCTCTTCGGCCGCTGGCCCGGCCCCGCTGAAATGGCCACAGCCGACGTTGCGGAGGTGGAAGAGGTGGTCCGCTCCACGGGCTTTTACCGCAACAAGGCCAAAAACCTCGTTGCCGCCGGTCGCCTCATCATGGACCAGCACGGCGGCGACGTGCCCCGCACTATGGCGGAACTGGTCAAGGTGCCCGGCGTGGCGCGCAAAACGGCAAACATCGTCCTCTCGAACGCCTATGGCATTCACGAGGGCGTGGCCGTGGATACCCATGTGAAGCGCTTGTCCTTCCGCATGGGGCTGACAACCTCCACCAACGTCAGCGTCATTGAAAAAGACCTTATGAAGCTGTTCCCCCGCGAAACATGGGGGGATGTGAACCACAGGCTGGTTCTGTTCGGCCGCGCGGTCTGCAACGCCCGCAGCCCCCGCTGCGCCGAATGCGAACTCGCCGATATCTGCCCCAAAGAAGGCGTCACGTCATAATGACTCATCAGCATATCATCGACCAACTTACCGCACCCGGCGACTTCCGCGTCGCCGCTACCGAAGGCAAGGCGCGTCAGGGCTACCTGATGACCGCCCACGGTCTGGTAAAGACCCCCGTCTTCATGCCCGTCGGCACCGTCGGCAGCGTCAAAGCCGTGGACCCGCGCGACCTGCACGACATCGGCGCGCAGATTATCCTCGGCAACACCTATCATCTGTACCTGCGCCCCGGTGACGAACTGGTGGCCCGCCGCGGCGGCCTGCATGAGTTCAACCGCTGGGACGGCCCCATCCTCACGGACTCCGGCGGCTTTCAGGTGTTCAGCCTCAGCGGCCTGCGCAAAATCACCGACGACGGCGTGGAATTCCGCTCGCACATCGACGGCTCCAAGCATTTCTTCACGCCCGAGAAGGCCATCTCCATCCAGCAGAACCTTGGCTCGGACATCATGATGTGCTTCGACGAATGCGCCGCCTACGGCGCAACCCGCGAGTACACCGAAAAGGCCCTCAATCTCACCACCAAGTGGGCCCGCCGCTGCCGCGAATTTCACGAGCCCGGCCACAAGGGCCAGATTATGTTCGGCATCACGCAGGGCGGCTTCTTCAAGGACCTGCGCGAACGCAGCATCGAAGAGCTTACCCAGATGCCCTTTGAAGGCTTCGCCCTCGGCGGACTTTCCGTCGGTGAACCCAAAAACGAAATGCTGGACATTTTGCGCCACAGCGCGCCCCTGCTTCCGCAGGACAAGCCGCGCTACCTCATGGGCGTGGGCACGCCGCTGGATATTCTGGACGGCATCGAGGCCGGCATTGATATGTTCGACTGCGTGCTGCCCAGCCGCAACGCCCGAAACGGCACGCTGTTTACCTCCATGGGCAAAGTGAACATCAAGCGCGCCGAATTCAAAGAAGACGACAGCCCCCTTGACCCCAATTGCGATTGCTACACCTGCCGCACCTTCTCCAAGGCCTATCTGCGGCACCTGTACACCGCCAAAGAGCTGCTGTCCGCGCGCCTGAACACCATTCACAACCTCGCCTACTTCCTCAAGCTGACCCAGCAGGCCCGTCAGGCCATTCGCGAGTCGCGCTTTGCTTCCTTCAAGGCCGAAGTGGAAGCCGTATACGGAAAAAACGGCTGATTTCACCACAGTTTTCTCTACCAGACACCACACATACCAACGCCCACCCGGAGCATCCGGGTGGGCGTTGTCTCTTATTAAACACCATACGGCTTATGCAAAAGTGTGGTGTTGTTCTACGTACTGGACATATCATACGTTTTTGTTCTTGAACTGGACGCTACGCAGTCAATGTGCATAAGATGCCCCATCGCCATCACGACTGTTCCTGACGGCAACGCGGCACAAGGAGAGAACACAATGCCCGGAAGCTCCATACTGTATCGTACCGGCGGCTCGGAACTGCTTAAAGCCATCCGCCCCCTGTGGGAAATGAACTTTACGCAGGACGGCCCCTCCGCCGACGACCTCGCCAACGCCTTCCCCCCCGAGGAACTCGCCGACCTGCGCGCCCTGCTCGCCAGCAAGCCCGGCTCCTCGCGCCTGCGCGTTACCCTCGCGCTGGACCAAGACAACGGCGAGCTGGCAGGCTTCTGCCTCAGCACAGGCGTCCCCCGCCAAACCGGCGAAATCAACTGTCTGTTCGTGTTCCCCGAATACCGCGAGTGCGGCATCGCCGAAGGACTCATGCGCGACGCCACGCAATGGCTCGACGACATGGGCGTGCAAAAACGCTCCCGCCAACTCGGCGCAGACCGCGACCGTGACTACCGCTTCTACAGCGACTTCGGATTTCTGCCACGAAATATCGTGCACGAAGAACACGGCCTCATGGCCCAATAGGATGGACGTGGCACCACGTTAGGTTAGGGTGGGGCCACACGAAATATCGCCTCCGGCGAGGGAGGGGGGGCGAAGAGCGTTTTTTCGCCTCCGGCGGGGTGTTTTTGCCTCCGGCGGGTTAAGGGCCGTGGGCCCTTAACAATCCCGTTTATACGCCAGTTTATCGTTCCAGACGTACGGCCTCTATCTGGCCCCGGCACTGGAGTCGCACCCACGCGGGCAACTGCCCAGCCCTTTCAGCACAGCCCCACCCCACTTTTTTCGGTCTGTCCCCAGACCGAAAAACCTCGGGATTCTTAAGGGCCCGCGGCCCTTAAGTCACCGAAGGTATCCTCTTGACCCCAGCATTACGACCCGGCCCAGCAAAAAAGGATATTGCTCCGCAGGGTTAAGGGCCGAGGGCCCTTAACGATCCCGTTTATACGCCAGTTTATCGTTCCAGACGTACAGCCTCTCTCTGGCCCCGGCACTGGAGTCGCACCCACGCGGGCAACTGCCCAGCCCTTTCAGCACAGCCCCACCCCCCTTTTTTCGGTCTGTCCCCAGACCGAAAAACCTCGGGATTCTTAAGGGCCCGCGGCCCTTAAGTCACCGAAGGTATCCTCTTGACCCTAGCATCACGACCCGGCCCAGCAAAAAGGATATTGCTCCGCAGGGTTAAGGGCCGTGGGCCCTTAACGATCCCGTTTATACGCCAGTTTATCGTTCCAGACGTACGGCCTCTCTCTGGCCCCGGCACTGGAGCCGTACCCACGCGGGCAACTGCCCAGCCCTTTCAGCACAGCCCCACCCCACTTTTTTCGGTCTGTCCCCAGACCGAAAACCTCGGGATTCTTAAGGGCCCGCGGCCCTTAAGTCACCGAAGGTATCCTCTTGACCCCAGCATTACGACCCCGTCGGCCAAACAGCATCACGACCCGGCCTCTCCCGACAGCTCCTCGTCTTCTTCGGGGTTGCGGCATTCGCTGCCTTCGCCGATGAGGGCTTCGATATCGGCCATGATGCGTGTGCGGTGCTGCCACGTAGCGGCTTGGTCGGCCATGATCATGTCGAGTTGGCGGGTGTGCATGGTGAGATAGCCCATGACTTTGAGGCGCTCGCACATGGCGGGCCTTGGGAATCCTTCGAAGCGGGCAAAGACGCTGTCGCCGCGAACGTTCACGTAGAACCCGATTTCTTCGAGAATGCCGCCGATGAAGACGGCGCGGCGGCGGCGACGCTCGAAGTCGGCGGCGCCCCCGGCGAAGCGGAAATTGACGTAGTTGCGCTCGGGATGGTCGCTGACGAGGGCTTCGACGGTGGAGAAGTGGAAGCCGAAACGCGATTGCAGATTGCAGTACTCCTTGGAGATGAGGAAGTAGTTGCGGTTGGCGAACTTGGACTGCAGCGCCGGATGCAGGGCAGGATTGGTTGTGGCTTCGGCCACGATGGACATGAAGCCCTTGGCGTTAATTTTCGGGGGGCCTTCCCACGGTATGGCGCTGATGCCCTCCCACAGCGCGAGCATGGGCACGGAGGCAATGTTGGCGATGCGCACAAAGGGGCTTTTTTCCTCACGAAACAAGCCATCCTCAAGATCAACCACCCAAAACTGCGTGGGCGCGCCGCGGCTGACAAGCTGCATGCTGCCGCACTCACGGAAGTCGCGGTTGAGGTTGAGGTCAAACATCTCCTGCACGCCTTTTTCGTGACAGTAGCGGGTGATGTCGTGCAGCGTTTCGATGTTGCGGATGCGAAAGCCCGGTGCGTCGGGGTCCAAAAGGTTGAGGGGGCAAATGTGGCGGCTTGCGCCTTCGAGAAGCTCGCGCACGGGGCTGCCTTCCATGAGGTCCGGGCGCGGCTGCCCACGTGAGACAAGTTCTTCGACGCAGCCGGGGTAGACGACACAGGCGTCGGCGTCCACGGTGACCACTTGCCCGGCGGGCAAACTCTCAAGGGCGCCGGTGATTCCTGTGATGGCGGGCACGCCAAACTCGCGCGCCACGTTGGCGAGATGCCCGGTCACACTTCCCTGCTCCGTCACGACGGCGGAACACCAGTTGAGCAGCGACGCCCACTTGGGCAGGGAGAGGCGCGTGACAAGGACGGAACCGGGCGGAAACTGCAGGGCGTCGGCGTCACGCTCCACGACAAACACCGGGCCGCAGCCCACACCGGGGCTGGCGGTTGCGCCGCCGTAGGCAATGGGGTCGCCATAGCGGCCAGATTCATCCTTGGCGTGCGGCTCGCCGATGTCGCGGCGGGCAAGGGGACGGCACTGCAGAATGTACAGGTCCCCCTGCTTGTCCAGCGCCCACTCAATATCCTGCGGGCCGCCGTAATAGCGCTCCAACTGCACGGCCATGGCGGCAAGCTTGAGGGCCTGCTCGTTGGTGATGGAAGGCTGATCGGCCTTTTCGGGGTCCTGCTGCATGAGCACAACGCCCTCATCCTTGCGGGAGATGTACAGCTCCGGCTTGCGGGCCACCCAGCTTTCGCGCACGGTCATCTTGCTGATGTCGCGGCTGCGGTCACGGGCCACCACAAAGCGGTCCGGCGTACCGCCGCCATCCACAACAAGCTTGGGAAGTCCCCAGACGGAGTTGATGACCACGGCGTCGTCGCGCACGTTGACGGGACTGCGGGAATACATGACGCCGCCGGCCACGGACTCCACCATGACCATACCGCCAACGCACATGGCGACATCATCGTCGGGGATGCCGCGTGTCAGACGGTAGGTGAGCGCGGGCAACCCATAAAGGCTGGCGACGACTTCCTTGTAGGCCTCGGGGAGGTACTCCCGGTCCACGTTGAGAATGGTGCGGAACTGCCCGGCAAAGGATGTACCCGTGGCGTCCTCGCCCAGCGCGCTGGACCGGAGGGACACATGCACCCGCGCGCCGTAGTCCGCTTGCAGGCGGTCGTACTCGCGCAGGAGGGCGTCGGCGAGGTCCTGCGGCACCGGAGTTTCCTGAATTTTTTGCTGAATGGACGCGGACAGCTCGAAGCGCTGGCTCATGTCGTCCACATCTGTAGACGTGAGCATACGGTTAATGTCGTCCAAAAGGCCATCCTGCGCCATAAAGCTGTCAAAAGCGCGGGTGGTGGCGACAAAGCCCGGCGGAACGGGCAAACCGATACGCGACTTCATCTCGCCGATGTTGGCCATCTTGCTGCCCACGGCGTCGGCGAAGGATTTGTCCACCTCGTAGAGGGGGATGACAAGGGGCGTGTCCGGGCGCTCCTTGGAGGAATCGAGCAGGGCATTGACGGCGCTTTGAATCTCCTCAAAGCGCTCGAAAAGGCGGGTGTACTTGCCTGGGGCGATGCCGTCGAGATGCTGAATAATGCTGTACACATTTACCAGCACCGCCGAGCAGGACGAACGGATAAACGACGTGCCGAACACGCGCCCGCCGCGGAGCAGGTCCTCCATCTCGCTCATCAGCTCAAGGGCCTTGGAATTGGCCGAAAGCAGCATGCGGAAATGATGGTGCTGGGCACTACACGCGGCGCGCAGTTCCTCCAGCTGTTCCGGGGTTGGGCCTTCGTCGCGCTTAATGCCGACGAGACGGTCAATCACCTTGCGAAGCCAAGCCATCTGCACTCTTTCCGTTAGGGATTGTTGTCATTTTTCAAAGCCAAAGAAGGAGCGTACCGCTCCGATACACTCCCCCACTTTGGCTGTGGGGTGGACGGACAGGGTACCCTGCCCGGCCCACCCCGGTCAAAGGCCTCGTGGCCCGATTTCGTTTACACTTCCTTCTTGCTGCCAGCGCTCATGGCCAGCCCACATCCCTCAAAGATGTAGAAGATGGCCATGCCCCACCACAGGGTGTAGACAACGTAGAAGATAAGCGAGAAGGACAGAATGCCAGCGCGGTCCGAGGCCTTCTCCGGCGCAATGCCGTAGAAGTTGTAGCCCACTTCCACACCCTTCTTGATGCAGGTGTCCACGAACTTGGCCATCGCCACATTCTGCGCGCCGCCCTGAATCTTCAGTTCCTTGTCCAGTTGGCTCAGGCCGTGCCACCACATGAACATCGCCATGCGCTCGTCCATGCCGTACTTGTCGCGCACGGTGGCTCCGTCGTTGTTGAACATGAGGCTGGCGTCCTCAAGCACCACGGTCATCAGGCGGCCCATGTCGCCGCGTACGGCCACGGAATCGCCCTCCAGCTTCACTTCGGCCACGGTGCCCATCATGGCGGCCACGCGGGCGGCCACCTCGTCGGCCTTCACGTGCACGCCTTCGTAGGCTTCGGAGCTGCCGCTGTGGAAGGTCAGGGTCACGTCATAGCGCTTGCCCTCAAAGTCCGCCGCCTGCGACTGCAGCGAGGGGATGTACTCCGTTGAGCCCTTGGCGATGGAGTTAAAGAGCTGGTCCGAGTATTTCAGGGCGTTCACGCCGTGTCCGAAGATGGGCGAGAACATCACGATGAGCACGGCAAAGAACCCAACGCTCATCACCAATCCGAGCACAAGATGCTTTCTGTTGTCAGTCATGACTACGCCTCCTCCCTGAGCAGCTTCATGCTGCCGAGGAACTTCCCAATGACCCATACGGCAAAGATGCCGATGGCGATGAAGAACAATACGTTGCCAATATTCGTCAGCAGGTGCGAGGTCTCAGCCGACAGGGTGATAATCTTCATCTCGCTGAGCTTGCCCGGCAGCGCGAACAGGCGGTTCACGAAGCCCGCAATAATGGCCGTGGCGTAGAAGCCGCGGATGTAGATGCCCTTGACCACCTTGGTGGTCAGCGCGCCAATCTGAATGCCCAGCAGGGAGCCAATGAGCATGCCCATTGCCAGCGTGTAGAAGATAAAGCCGTAAATGGCGTACTGTGCGATGGACGCATACCCGGCGGTGAAGATGATCTGCAGAATGTCCGTACCAACGGTGGTGAAGGAGGACACGCCAAGGATGTACACGAACATGGGGAAGGTCAGGAACCCGCCGCCAACGCCCATGATGGCCGCAGCAAAGCCAACCACGCCGCCGCACAGGGCCACGAACAGGGCCGGAATCTTCTTGCCGCCGGGGGTCAGGTCTTCGTCAAAGGTGATGAGCGGCGGAATGCGGCTGGCCTGCAGGCGCTCGGGCAGGCTCTTCTTACCGGAGTCGGACGCCGCGCTGGACGCCTCGCCGCCGCCGTGGGCGTCCACGCCGCCACCAGCGTTGCGCAGGCGCAGAAAGTCAATCAGCGCGTAGATGCCAAGGAACCCAAGCAGCACCACGTAGATGACGCTGATGAAGGTATCCGACAGCAGGGGGTTCATCTCGTACAGGGCGCGGTTGATGACGCCGCCGCCGGTGACGCCCACGGCGGAACCGACGAGGAACGCCACCGCAAGGCCGACGGACACGTTACCCAGCTTCTTGTGGATGGCCGTACCCATGATGGCCTTGGCAAAGATGTGGAACAGGTCGGTACCAACGGCGAGGATGCCTTTCACGCCCGCGCTCATGAGCGCCGGAGTGATGATAAAGCCGCCGCCAGCGCCGATGCAGCCGGTGATAAGCCCGGCGCACAGACCAATAAGGATGGAGACGCCAAAGATAACAGGCGTGTAGTAGGCAGGCGAGTACGCCTTGTGTCCGCCCAAAATCTCCGGCAGTTCCGGTGCGGCAATCGCCACGGAGCCAATAAGGATGGGCACGACCATTGCGGCCAGAATCCACATCTTCTTGCGGCTTTTCAAGATGTTGCGGGATGTCTCAAGGTCCCACTTCGCATAGGCCATTGAGCCTTCCAGTAGGGTTCTGTAGAGCCTTCGTCCAACGTTCATGAGTGGTTTCCTCCGTTTTCAGCACGTTCCATGTTCACTATCGCCTCCGCGCATCGCGGAATCGTCCTGTGTCGCACCCGGTGGTCCGGGCGGGGCCGCCATCTCGCGGGCTGCCCTCTCGCGCCCCTGTGAGGGGATTGGCAAATTTCTATGACGCGCCGTTTGGTGGCGGGGGGCTGCCCCCGGCCACGGCCTCGCGTATTTTTTCCACCAGTTGTTCCAGCTCGCAGGGCTTGGTGAGGTAGTCGAACGCGCCCCGGGCCATGCCCTGCCGCGCTGCCTGCCGCGACCCGTGCCCCGTCAGCATGATGACCGGCATCTCCGGAGCCATGCGCTTGAACACATCCAGCACTTCAATGCCGTCCATGTCCTCCATCTTCAGGTCCAGCACGGCAACGTCGAAGTCGTTCCCGCGCATGAGGCGCAGCGCCTCCGTGCCCGACAGCGCGCCCGTCACGTCCATGCCGCGCCGCTCCAGGCGCTTGGTCAGGACGTCCACGTAGCCCTTCTCGTCGTCCACGAGCAGAATACGGAGTTCTCTGTCGGCATCGCTGGTCATGGTGGTCTCCTAGACGCCCTTGCGCAGGACAATGTCCATGCTTTCGGCTTCCAGAATCTTGTCCTCGTGCTCGGCCTTCTTGGCTTTGGCGGCCTCCACCTTGGCGGCCAGGTCCTCAATGTCGCTGGGCTTGAGCAGGAAGTCATATGCGCCCAGCTTCATGCCCTCTATGGCGGACTCCACCGTGCCGTGCCCGGTGAGCATGACCACCTCCACAAGGGGGTACTGCCGCTTGATTTCCTTGAGCGTTTCAATGCCGTCCATTCCGGGCATCTTCA
This sequence comes from Desulfobaculum sp. SPO524, assembly GCF_044987625.1. Classification (NCBI taxonomy): domain Bacteria; kingdom Pseudomonadati; phylum Thermodesulfobacteriota; class Desulfovibrionia; order Desulfovibrionales; family Desulfovibrionaceae; genus Desulfobaculum; species Desulfobaculum sp. SPO524. Next base: position 291,715 of record NZ_JBJDSB010000001.1, read on the forward strand.
CGTCCAGAATCACAACGTCCACCTTGTCGTGCTCTGTCAGCACGGTGAGGGCTTCGTCGCCGGAATAGGCGGCCAGCATCTCAAAGCCACGCTTCTTCAGCCGCTTGCTCACGGCGTCCACAAACGCCCGTTCATCATCGACGATCAGTATGGTTGTGGTGAGAGTGGACATAGTGCACCTCCATGTTCATGCTGTTGGCCACGCCGCTGGCGGGCGCTTATGACGGTATCTCGCATCCCGGCTCGGGATGCTCGCCCATAGCGGGCAAAATCACGCGGAACACCGTGCCGACGTGCTGTTCGCTGTCGACGCTGATATCGCCGCCCATCTTCTTCACAATGCCGTAGATGATGGACAGCCCAAGGCCCGTCCCCTTGCCCACCGGCTTGGTGGTGAAGAACGGATCAAAAATGCGGGGCAGGTTCGCCTTGGGGATGCCCTCCCCGTCATCCTGCACCGTGACGACAATGGCGCCGTTTTCAAGGCAGGTGGACACGCCGATGTGCCCACCCTTGGTGCCAAGGGCGTCTATGGCGTTGTTGATGAGATTCAGCAGCACCTGCTGCAGCTCCGAGGGCGAGCCTTCCACTGCGGGCAGGCCGTCCTGCAGGTCCAGCCGGAGATCAATATTGCCGTAGCGCGTCCGCTGGTCGGACAGGCTGACCACCTCGCGGATAAGGTCGTTGAGGTCCACCTCGTGCACGGTGGGGTCTATTTTGCGGGCAAAGGACAACAGCTTGTGGGTAATTTCCTTGCACCGCGCGCCCTGCGTGCGAATCTGCTCCAGAGAGGAGCGGATTTCCTCGCGGTCCTCCTGCGTTGGGTCGTCGTCGCTGACAAGGTCGCCAATCCACCCGGCCTCCTCCACCATGATAGCCACGGGATTATTGATTTCGTGTGCAATCCCCGCCGCCAGCTCACCGATGGACGCCAGCTTGCCCGCCTCGATGACCTGATCGTTCATGACTTCCTTTTCATGGTCCGCCTGCTCAATGCGCTTTACGATGCGCCGCGACAGCAGCACCGCCATCAGCACAATGGCCACGGTGCCCACCAGCACGATGAACACGACAATGTTGCGGGTCTGGTAGAGGTCGGAAAAGGCGTCGGCCACGTCCTGCCGGTAGACGAGAATCCAGTCCCCGCCCTTGAGGCGCGTGGACACGTAGATGGCTGCCACGCCGTCGGTATCCGTGTGGCGATAGACGGACACCTTGCCCGGCATGATGGCCGACGCCCAATAGGAACGCACCGGGTGGTGCGGCGCCTGCGGCACCTCGCCAATGGCGACGGCGTCGGTCTGGGCGTTCATGGCGTCCAGCAGCCACCCGGTGTCGAGGGAGGCATCGCGGGGCGGTCCGGTCTGGAACGTCCCGGCGTTGTTGATGATAAAGGCGTTGCCCGTGCGGCCTATGCGGATGTTCTCCACAAGGGAGTTAAAGGCCATAAAGTCGATGGTCGCACGCAGAATCCACTGCTTGCCGTTCCAATTGCGGCGCACGGCAATGATGAAATGCGGCACCCCGCGCAAGCCGAGGAACACATCACTGATGTAGAACTCGCTCTCCATGGCGCTCTGGAACCAGTCCGCGCCGGAGTAGTCGGCATTGGCAAGGGGGTAGGGGCCTGCATAGGCCTGCTGGGTGCCGTCCTCGTTGATGAGGCCTATATCCACGAACGCACCGCTAAACTCTTCTTGCAGGTATCGCAGTTCCTCGGAGAGGCGGGCGTTGTCGCTGAGGTCCGCAAAGCCCCGCGTGCGCGCCACCAGGCGCAGCTCGCCGAGCTTTTCACTCAGAAAGAGGTCAATGGTCTGCTGGTGCTTCTGCACCATCTCCTTGAGATGGGCTTCCACCTTGGACTTGAAGGAATAATGGAACTGATAGGAGCTCACCGCGCTGATGAGCAAGAGCGGCGTCACGGAAACGAAAATGACGAGGGCCGCCATCGACTTGGTGAGGGTGCGGTAGTAGCGCCCGGTGTGCAGGTCGTCGATATTCATGCCGCACCTGCCTTGCCGGACATCCCCTGCATGGCAGAGGAGGTAGGGGACACCATGGGCGCGGGAGCAGGCCGCACCGGCCCTTCGCAGGCCATGGCGCACAGCCCGCGCCGCAGCGTCCGAAGGGAGCCTACCGGAGTGCCCCGGTAGACTCCTGACGGATGGACGCTATCGCTATGGGAAGCGATGCGGACGGGGAGCTGAGTGGTGCGCGGTGTTGTGGCCCGCGGTGCCATGGTGGTGTTTTCCATACCCCCCACTCAGCAACCGACGTGCCAGTTTTTGCACCACCGTCCAACTTGCCCCGCAGCCCCCGCCGCGCATGTGAAAAGAGCCACAAGACATGCAGGCCCCACGTCCCCCTTGTGGCCTGCGGGTGTCGGCGCGCTTTACAGGGTGTAAAAATTTTCGACACCCCTGCTGTCAGGATTCTTTACGCCCCACGCAAAACGGCGGCGCATGCTGTCTGCATACGCCGCCGTCACAACCTGGTGCCACTCGGGCACGGTGAAGAAGCCCTCTGGTCAAAGAACCGGGCCAGCCGCTGTCGCCGCCAGCCCCTTCGCGGGGAAGCCCCCCACGCTACCGCTGTTGGGAAATGAGGGCGTCCACCTGAATGCCATAGCGCTCAATACGCGAGAGGAGCGTGGGCCGCGACATGCCAAGGAGCTTCGCCGCCTGCGCCCTGTTGCCGCCCGTCAGCTTCAACGCCTCGGTCACGGCAATGGCGCCGAAGTGGTCCTGAATCTCCTCAAAAGCGCGGTCCGTGTCCGAGGACGCAAGCCGCCGCCGCATCCAGCGCGCGGCCACATCGTCCATGGAATCGCCGCGTGCTGGGCGCAGGGTGCGCTCGCCAAATACGGCGTGCTGCATGTTTTCCTGCGTTACCGGGCATTCGCGGGAAAAAATCATGGCTTTTTGCACGGCGTTGGCCAGTTCGCGCACGTTGCCCGGCCAATTGTGGGAGCGCACCACCTGCCGCGCCTCGTCGGTGAATCCCGGCGAGGGCTTGCCCATGCGCCGCGCGTACTTTGCCAGAAAATGTTCGGCCAGCAGCACCGCGTCGTCGCCGCGCTCGCGCAGGGGCGGCAGCAGCAAGGTGACAACCTTCAGGCGGTAGTACAGGTCCTCGCGAAAGCGCCCCTCGCTCACGGCCTGTTCCAGGTCGCGGTTGGTGGCCGCAATGATGCGCACGTCCACGGGCCGCGCCGCGCCGCCGCCAAGGCGCTCCACACTGCGCTCCTCCAGCAGGCGCAGGAGCTTGGCCTGAATGCTCAGTGGCATGTCGCCGATTTCGTCGAGAAAAATGGTCCCGCCGTCGGCCTGCTCAATCTTGCCCACGCGCCGCGACACCGCACCGGTAAACGCACCCTTTTCGTAGCCGAACAGCTCGCTCTCGAGCAGCGTTTCCGGGATGGCCACGCAGTTGATGACGATGAACGGCTTCTCCGTGCGCAGGCTGTGCTGGTACACCGAGCGCGCCACCAGTTCCTTGCCGGTGCCGGATTCGCCGCGCACCAGCACAGTGGCGTCGGTGGGGGACACGCGGCCGATGGACTTGTACACATCCTGCATGGCGGGGCTGCGCCCCACAAGGGCGTCCGAGGCCTCACTCTCGGGCGCGGCGTCCACATCCACGCGCGAGCGCATAAACCGCCCCGCGTCCAGCCCCTGCTCAATCAGCGTCAGGATGTCCGGAATGTCAAAGGGCTTGAGCACGTAGTCAAACGCGCCCAGCTTGGTGGCCTCGATGGCGGTTTCCGTGGTGCCGAAGGCGGTCATGACAATGACCGGGAGCTTTGGCTCAAAGGTATGCATGGCCTGAAAGCCTTCCAGCCCGGTCATGCCGGGCAGGCGCACGTCCATGATGACAAGGTCCGGGCACTGCCGCCGCACCTCCTCAATGCCCGTCTCTGCGGACTGGGCGGTGCGCACCTCGTACCCTTCCTGCTCCAAAAGCCGCCCGAAGCTCTGCCGCAGTTGGGCGTCATCGTCCACTATGAGGATCGAAGCCATTTTCCCTCCTCCCGTACGGGCAGGGTGATGGTGAACGTCGCTCCTTCACCGGGACGCGATGTCACGTTAATCCAGCCCCCGTGGTCCTCCACAATGCGCTTGGCAATGGACAGACCGAGGCCGGTGCCTTCCTCCTTAAAGGAGTAGAACGGCTGAAAAATCATGTTGCGGCGGCTGGCGGGGATGCCGGGGCCGCTGTCTGTAATGCGGATGGTGACCACCTCGCCAAGGGGATTGACGTAGCCTTCCTCCTCGGTGATGACGATGCGCCCGCCGCGCCCCATGGCGTCGCAGGCGTTGACGATGATGTTCACCAGCACTTCCTTGAGCTGTTCCGGGTCGGCCTGCACGTCGCGCAGGGCCGCTCCGGGGCTGTGCTCCACCTGCACCTCGTACGACTCCAAGCGGTGCTTCAACAGCCGCAGGGCGCTGGTGACCACATCCGTTGGCGAGACAGTCTGCATACGCAGTTTGGGCGGGCGTGAGAACTCCAAAAAGTTGCGGGCAATGGAATCAATGTGCGCAATCTCCTCGGTGATGACCTCAAAGTCCTCCTTTTGGTCCTCGGTCAGGGACAAGCTGCGGCCAAGGGAGAACAGACGAATCTTCACAGAGGTAAGGGGATTGCGGATGCTGTGGGCCACACCGGCGGCCAGTTTGCCCGTCAGCGCCCATTTTTCTGATTGTTTCAGATGCTCGCGGCTGCGGCGGAGCTTGGTGTGGGTGACGTCTACATCCTCCAGCAGGGAGCGCACGCGCGAGCCAAGGGTGGTGAGTTCGTCCGGGCGCAGGGGGCCGCTGCGGTCGTAGCCCATTTCCTCGGCCATACGCCGGATGGGCTGGAGCACATGGCGGATGAGGAACCACGCCAAAAACACGCCAAGGCCGATGACAAGGGGCATGGCCGCAATGGAGGCATTGCGCAGGTCGTCCAGACGCTCGGCAATCTCCGCATTGGAGGTGGCGATGGTGTTTTCATGAAAACGCCGATAGCGCTGGCACAGGTCCAGCAGTTCATGAAACTGCTGGCGGATGTCCTTGTGCAGGGCCGAGCCGTCGGCGAAGCGGTCGTGCTTGTAATAATCCAGCACCTGCGCGCGGGTGGCCACGTAGTGGACGTAGCGCTCCTCAATATCGCGCAGAATGGCTTCGGCCTCGGGCGGGAGCGGATTTTCGCGCGCGGCGGCCAGCCAATGCTCAAAGTTGCCGTGCTTTTCCGCCAGCCGGTCCAGCCAGCCGGGGTCGTGGTCCTGCACGTAGTATGTGGTCAGCCCCTTTTGGGTGACAAGGGCTATGGTGAGTTCCTCGGCGGCGCGGGTTCCGGCGTAGCTGCGGCCAACGGCGGTGTTCATGATGCCGTCCACGCGCAGGGCGTACCAGATGCCCACAAGCCCAACGCACAAGGTCACAATGACCATGACGAACAGGGTGAAGAGTATTTGTCCCCGCAGGGAAAGACGGTTCAGCATATCGTGGCCCGGGCTTCGCCCCGGAATGCGGCTAAGGATTTTCTCCATGCGTCAAAGGGACATGAGAACCGATGCGGCGGGCTTTGGGCAAGACAAAAATTCCACGCGCCTCCTCCCGCAATGCCAGAATTCACGTGGAAATCCGCACTGTTCGATGGGTTCTGCCGATTGCGCGGCGCGGAGTTTTCAAGGGGACGGGGCTGTGCTATTTTCGCAGGCGACATGAACGAACACACTCCCCACACGCCGTCCGGCGCGCCAAAGCGCCGCCCGCACCTTGAGGTCATCGGCTTTGAGCCGCGATCGCATATGGAGCTTCCGCTCAATCTGTGCGCCGTTCAGGCGGGCTTTCCCTCCCCGGCGGACGACTACATCGACAAGACCCTTGACCTGAACGAGCACCTCGTGCGGCACCCCGCCGCCACATTCTTTGTACGCGTCAGCGGCGATTCCATGCGAGACGCACGCCTGCACGACGGAGACATCCTCATCGTGGACCGCGCGGAAACCCCGCGCAACAATCAGGTGGTGGTGGCCGCGCTGGATGGCGAACTGACGGTCAAGCGCATCCGGCGCACGGCGGATGGCCTGTGGCTGATGCCCGAAAATCCCGAATATCCGCCCATTGAGGTGCACCCGGAACAGGGCCTTGAAATCTGGGGCGTGGTCACCCACGTCATCCATTCGCTGTAGGGAGCGCGCCATGCCACAGCCCCGCGCCACAGCGGCCCCGGTCTATGCGCTGGTGGACTGCAACAACTTCTACGTCTCGTGCGAGCGGGCCTTTGACCCGTCCATCCGTACGACGCCGACGGTGGTCCTCTCCAACAACGACGGCTGCGTCATTGCCCGCAGTCCCGAGGCCAAGGCCCTTGGCATCGGCATGGCGGAACCCGCCTTCAAACGCGAAGGGTTCTTCCGCCAGCACGGCGTGCGGGTGTTCTCGTCCAATTACGCGCTGTATGGCGACATGTCGCGGCGGGTGATGGACATCCTCGGCTCCTTTTCCCCGGATATGGAGGTCTACTCCATTGACGAAGCCTTTCTGCGCCTGCGGCCGGTGACGGGCCGCAGCCTGACGGACCTTGCCTGCGAAATGCGGCGCACCGTGCATCAGTGGACGGGGATACCCGTCTCCGTTGGGCTGGCGCCCACCAAAACCCTTGCCAAGCTGGCCAACCACTGGGCCAAAAAGCACACCGCCTCCGGCGTGTTCGACTGCGCCGCCTGCGCCGATGTGGACGCCCTGCTGGAGCGCATTGACGTTGGCGAGGTGTGGGGCATTGGGCGGCGCTACGCGGACAAGCTCCACCGCCTTGGGGTGCACACCGCGCGGCAACTGAAGGACCGCCCGGACCACTGGGTCCAGCGGCGCCTGACCATCAAGGGTCTCATGACCGTGAAGGAACTGCGCGGTCAGCCCTGCATTCCCATTGAAGACGCCCCGCCGCCGCACAAGTCCATTATGTCCTCGCGCAGTTTTGGCCGCCCCGTCACCACATGGGACGAAATGCTGGAAGCCGTGTCCGCCTACACGGCGCGCACGGCGGAAAAGCTCCGCAGGCAAGGGAGCGTGGCCTCCAGCGTGATGGTCTTCATCAAGACCAACCACCATAAGCCAGAAGACCCGCAATACTCCGCCACGCGCACCATGCAGCTCCCCGTGGCCAGCGCGCACACGCCCACGCTCATCAAGGCCGCGCAAACGCTCCTCCGCGCCATTTTCCGTACGGGCTACCGCTATTGCAAGGCCGGGGTGATGGTTGCGGGGCTGGAGCGTGAAGACTCGCGCCAACTCAGCCTGCTCACCCTGCCGCCGGACCCGCTCCTTGCGCAGGACCCACGGCAGGACGCGCTGATGGAGACCCTTGACGGCATCAACGCCAAATGGGGCCGCGACACAGTGCAGTACGCGGCCACAGGCCTTGGCAAGCCGTGGAGCATGCGCCAGAACCACAAATCCCCGCGCTACACCACCAGCTGGAACGAACTGCCCGTGGTGAAGATGGGCTAGCGCGCCCGCGCCAGCCCCATCACCTCCACGCCTCACGCCCTATGCGCGTTGCGCGAAGGGTACCCGCGCTACTTTCTCCGGCCGCGGCCACGCCCGGGGTGGTCCCTGTCCTGCCAGCCGTCCATATGGTCACCGTTCATGTGGCGGCCATCCATCATGTCGTCATCCATACGTCTGCCGGGCATACGCCCATCATTCATATGCTGACCGGGCACGTGGTCCTCATCCATATACCGGCCGGGACGTCCGTCCGGACCGCGCCAATCCTCGCGTCTGTCGCGGTACTCGTCCTTGCGCATGTCGCGTTCGCGGTGCATGCCATCCTTGCGGCGCTGCTGCCAGTCCTTGCGCTCATCACGCATCCTCTCGCGCTCCATTTTGTCCATGGCGCGCCTGTTGGCGTCGTCCTCGCGGCGCATCTCGCGCCAGCGGGCGTCTTCTTCGCGCCGTTGGGCATTGCGCCGCTTTGGCGTCAGCATGCCATCCTGCGCAAAGGCGGCCTGCGCCGTCACCGTGGCCGCCAATGCGGCAGGAACGCCAACGAGCAGCCGCAACATCTTACGGCGGGTCAATCCATGTGGCATACGATTTCTCCTGTACTGCTTGGGTGGCGGGGTGCGCGCGGCCCAAACGAAGCGCGACCATCGCCGCGCTCCCCTTTCGAAGCACGGGCACGCATACAAAAACACCCCAGTGGAGTGTACGCCACCGGGGTGCAGTTGAAAACCGACAGGAAACATTTCTTCACAGGACGCGGCGCGCGGGTCAGTCGCCCTCCCCGTCCCGCAGCAGGTAGCGCCCCAGCAGGTCCACTGCCGCGCCGGACATACGCTCCGCCCCAAGGGGCGACTCCATCAGCACGCTGCGGTGGGCCACTTCCTCCACCACAATGTGCGTCAGCTCAACAGCGGCGTCCATATCCTCCACCCGCAGCGCGGCGCGCATCGCACTCAAAAAGTCACGCAGGCGCTGACGCACGCGGTCCTCACCGCCGCGGATGTAGGCGGCCACGTCTTCATCCTGCATCTGCATGGCCAGCACCTCGCGGTGGAAGTCGCGGTTGGGGCGATGCGAGGCAATGGAAAAGGACACCAGCGTTTCAATGACTTCACGCGGGCCCGCCCCTTCACGGCGCAGGCGCTCCCCCGTTTCGAAGATGCCCTGCATAATGCCTTCCTCCAGCCGCATGCACACGGCCAGAAAAAGCGCCTTCTTGTCTTTGAAATAGCGGTAGAAGGAACCGGTCGCCACACCGGCGTCGGCGGCGATGGCCTTGGCCGTGGCTCCGTGGTAGCCGTCCTCGGAAAAGCGTTTGAGGGCGGCGTCCATAAGCCGCTCCTTCTTTTCCTCGGCGCGGCGCTGTTTGGGTGCGTATTCCCCGTTGGTCCATGTCATGCGGTTTGGTCTGTCTCCTCTTTACGGACAATGGCCGAGCGCTCACGAAAAACCTTGGGGCGAGATTCCAGTATCAATCCAGCCTCCTGCGCCATCGTCACTTCCTGTTCAAAACGCTCCGCCCCAACATGCCCCAGAGGCTCCATGATGTACAGCCGCCCGCCCGGACGCAAAATGGCGGCGGCCTGCGCCAGCGCGGCCCTCGGGTCCGGGAGTTCATGCAGGACATTGCAGGCAAGGATAAAGTCCACAGGCGTCTGAACGGGAATGACGCGGGGCGGGCACAGGACAGGAATCATCCGCCCCATAAGGCCAGCCCGGCGCGCGCGGCGGCGCAGCACCTTCAACGCGCCCTCCTGTACGTCCACGGCATAGACCACGCCGCCCGGCCCAACCATCCGCGCCATGCCAAGGGAAAAATGCCCCAGCCCGCACCCGATATCCACCACACGCATCCCCTCGCCCACATACGGCCCAAGCAGCTTCTGCGGCGGATGCATCAGTTGGCGCAGGGGATTGTCAAAAGTATAGGCCACCCACCACGGGCAAATCTTCCCCGCATGCTTGGCGTCGTCCCCGCGTGGCTGTCCGGCCGCCTTCCCGGATTGCCTCACCTGTCCTGACCCGCCAATATCCGACGCATCCCGGCGGACGGCATCTGCTACGGCAGAGTGTGACGCCGCTTGCGCACCGCCTGCCTGCGCCGCGCACTGTGGCAACGCCGCACCCTGCGCACCATCCTGCACCACCCCGCAGAGAGACGCAGCGCCCTGAGTGTGAATCCCCGCCGCCGCGTCCTGACCCTGTCCATCCGCTCCGTCGTATGCCGGCGCTCTTCCCTGACGCCCTGCGTCCACCTCGCCGCGTGGCGACATCGCGCCATTCACTGCCGCCGTATCCCGCGCGCCGCAAGATCCATCCACGGCGCGTTCCGTCGCTGCGGGAGACATCACACCCCCGCTCCTGCCGCCACGCTCCGCGACTTGTGCCCCTGTCGGCATCTGACCTTTCCGCATATGACTCTCCTTTTGTGCTCTTTTTGGAAAACATGAACCTGAGTTCATGTTCATGTCAAGCAAAAAGAAGTCGATAACAGTTCCTATTTGCAGTAAGAATTCATAGCGAAGCGCTCGAATTGCCGCATACCCCGGCAACTGCGGCGCATCCGGCAACGGCGTAGCACAGGAGGCCTGACAGCACACCGGGAGCGTGGTACAGTATCCGCAATATTTCACGCCTAGCGGCACAATTGATTGGAAAGCATCCGGAGGCGAAATGCGCATCTATCCGCGGAAACCGAAAAACGTCTATTATTTTGGAACATGCCTTGTGGATATGGCCTATCCTGATACCGGAATGTCCGGCATTCGACTGCTTCAGCGCGAGGGGCTGCGGGTTGTGTATCCGCAGGACCAAAGCTGTTGCGGTCAGCCCGCCTATAACTCCGGCTATATGGACGAGGCCCGCGAGGTCGCCCGCAAACAGCTCGACGCCTTCCCAGAGGACTGGCCCATCGTGGTGCCCTCCGGCTCCTGCGCCGGAATGATGCACCGCCACTACCCCAAGCTCTTTGAGGGAGACCCCGACGAACTGCGCGCCAAGGCCTTTGCCGACCGCGTGTTCGAGCTGACGGAGTTCCTCGTGAACGTCTGCGGGGCCACCTACACGGACAAGGGCCAGCCCGTCACCGTCACGTGGCACTCTTCCTGCCACGCCATGCGCGAGATGGGCGTCACCGAAACCTGCAAAAACCTCGTCAGCCAGCTTGAGAATGTGACCCTCATCGAGCTGGAGCGCGAGTACGAATGCTGCGGCTTTGGCGGCACCTTCTCGGTCAAGCAACCCGAAATCTCCGCCGCCATGGTCAAGGACAAGGCCCAAAGCGCCGCCGACACCGGGGCAACCATCCTGCTCAGTGGCGACTGCGGCTGCATCATGAACATCACCGGCGCGATGGAAAAGATGAACATTGCCATGACCGGCAAACACATCGCCGACTTCCTGTGGGAGAGAACCAATGGCTAAGGCGTTCAATTTCAAAAAGAATGTCGTGGAAGCCCTTGCCGACGCCCAGCTTCGGCAAAACTTCGCCACCGCCATGGGCGGCTTTATCATCAAGCGCCGCAACCTGCTCTCCGACGCCGAGGAGCGCGAGAGCCTGCGTGATGCGTGCTCCATGGTCCGCCGCCGCACACTGGCCAAACTGCCGGAACTGCTGGAACAACTGGAAGCCAACTGCGCGAAAAACGGCATCCACGTCCACTGGGCCGAAACCACGCACGAGGCCAACGACATCGTGCTCAGCATCCTGCGCCAGCACGACGCCACCCGCGTGGTCAAGGGCAAGTCCATGGTCTCCGAGGAAATGCACCTCAACACGCATCTGGAAAAGAACGGCATGGAGGTCACGGAAACCGACCTTGGCGAGTTCATCATCCAGCTTGCGGGCGAGCCGCCCTCACACATCATCGTTCCCGCCGTGCACAAAAACCGCCAGCAGGTCGGCCGCATCTTCGAGGAGCACCTCGGCGTGCCCTATACCGAGGACATCCCCGAGCTGAACGCCACCGCCCGCCGCACCCTGCGCAATAAGTACAAGGAAGCCGACGCGGGCATCTCCGGCGTCAACTTCGCCGTGGCGGAAACCGGCACCCTGTGCCTTGTGGAGAACGAGGGCAACGGACGCATGTGCACCACTGCCCCGCCCCTGCACATTGCCGTGATGGGGCTTGAAAAGGTCGTGGAGCGCCTGTCGGACATCCACCCGGTGTACCGCCTGCTCACCGCGTCCGCCACCGGGCAGCTCATCACCACCTATTTCAACATGATTACCTCGCCCCGCAAAAAGGGCGAGATGGACGGCCCGGACGAGGTGCATCTGGTTATTTTGGACAACGGCCGCAGCACCATTCTTGCCGAACCGCTCATGCGCGAGACCCTACAGTGCATCCGCTGCGGCTCGTGCCTGAACCACTGTCCCGTGTACACACGCATTGGCGGACACGCTTACGGGCACGTCTACCCCGGTCCCATCGGCAAGATTCTCACCCCGCAGATGACAGGCCTTGAGGAATCCGGCGTACTGGCGACAGCCTCCAGCCTGTGTAATGCCTGCGAAGAGGTCTGCCCCGCGCGCATCCCCATCCCGGACATCCTGCGCGCCCTGCGGCAGGAGAACAACGCCCGCAAGGGCACCGGCTCGGTGAAGGGCCACGGCAGCAAGCGCAAGCCCACCGAGGCCTTTGTCTGGAAGGGCTGGCAGCTGGTGAACACCACCCCGGCGCTCAACGCCGTGGTCACCCGCATTGCCGGGGCACTGGGCGACAAACTGCCGCCCGCAGGTCCCCTTGGCGCGTGGATGAGTGTGCGTACCCGGCCCAAGCTGGCCAAGAAGAGTCTGCATCAGATGTGCAAGGAACAAGGAGTGGACAATGTCTAGCGAATCCGCGCGCGAGCGCATTTTGAACCGGCTTGTCCTCGCCAACCGCAAGGCCGCCGGATATGTGGGAGAGGTTCAGGCCATGCCTGTACCCACGTGGAATACCAAACAGCGCGTGGAGCGCATGCGCAAGCTGCTCACCGCCTCCAGCGCCGAGGTTATCGTCTGCCCCAAGGCCAAATGGACGGACGAGCTGAAAAAGACCATCGCCGGACGCGGATGGAACGCCCTGCTCCACGCCCCGGACACCGCTGTGGGCAAAGACGTAGCCAAGGCATGGAAGGGCGACGACGCCGACCTGCCGCCGCTGGAAACATGGTCCGGGCCTATTGAAGAATACAAGGAGCGGCTGTTTGAGGTGGACGCCTCCATCACGGGCACGGTGGGGGCCGTGGCCGAACAGGGGGCCCTCGCCATGTGGCCGACGCCGGAAGAGCCGCGCCTGATGTCGCTGGTGCCAGCCGTGCATATCGCCGTGCTGGACGCCGCGGACATCCACGCCAACTTCCCGCAGCTTATGGACAAACAGCGCTGGGGCGCAGGCATGCCCACCAACGCGCTGCTTGTTTCCGGCCCCTCGCGCACCGCGGACATCGAAATGCAGCTGACCATCGGTGTTCACGGGCCCAAGGAGCTTATCGTCATCATCCGCGAATAGCGCGCTCACGCTCTTTTCGCCGCCCAGTCGTATTCGCGCCCGCATTCCGCCATGGGATGCGGGCGCGTTGTATTTCCCTACTGCGTACGCCTGCTCCGCGCTTGCCAGTGCGCAGCAGGCATTATACGGTACCCGCCATGTCTGTTGCTCTCCCGGTTCCCGTGGCCATGGCCCACTGCCCGCAGACCACATCCAACATGCTTGCGGAGTGCATTCCCCAGTTGTTTGCCGCCTGCGGCATAACGTATCGCCCCGGCGAGCGCGTTCTGGTCAAGCCCAACCTTGTTGCGGCCAAGAATCCCCTCGGCTGCACAGACCCCGCCGTGGCCGCTGCGGCATGCCAGTATCTGCTGGACTGCGGGGCGCGCGTGACCGTGGCGGACTCCCCGGCCTTTGGCTCCGCCGAGAGTGTGGCGCGCAAGTGCGGCCTTGTGGACGCCCTTGCCCCCCTTGGCCTTACCGTGACCACCCTGCGCGACCCGCGCCCACTGGCGCTGTCCTTTCCCGCACAGGTGGGCATTGCCACGCAAGCTCTGGAGGCCGACCGCATCCTGAACCTGCCCCGCCTCAAGGCCCACTGCCAAATGCGGCTGACGGCCTCGGTCAAGAACCTCTTTGGCTGTGTGTGCGGCATGCGCAAGGCCATCGCCCACACCCGCTTTGGCGAACGCGGCAACCGCTTCGAGGCGCTGATTCTTGACGTCTGCGCCGCCCTGCCGCAGGTGGATACGCTCCTTGACGCCGTCACGGCCATGCACGTCAGCGGCCCCACGGACGGCGAGGCCCTGCACATGGGCCTTCTGGCCGCATCGCCAAACCCCGTTGCGCTGGACACCGCCCTGTACACCCTGCTCACCCAAACGCCAGACAACGTTGCCCTGTGGCGCGAGGCCATCCGCCGCGACCTGCCCGGCTGCCGCCCGCAGGACATCAGCTACCCTCTCCAGCCGCCACAGGCGTTCGACGCCACAGCTTTCATCGTTCCTGAGGCTCTCGTCCCGGTAAGCTTTCGCCCAGCGCGCCTTGCCAAAAGCGCCATGAAGCGTCTGCTTGCCAGAATCCGCTGACCAAACCGTCAACCCACACGGTGCCTATGCTCGATACGACCTCCCAGACCTCATCGGCTCAGTCCCGGATTCGCTACACCATCACCGGCGCGGTGCAGGGCGTGGGCTTTCGCCCCTTCATCTACCGCATCGCCCTTGACCACTGCCTCACCGGCCACGTGCGCAACACCCCGGAAGGCGTTGTCATCGAACTGCAGGGCGCGGCCTCCCAGCTCGACGCCTTTGACCACGACCTGCACCACCAACTGCCGCCGCTGGCGCAAATCGTCACCTGCGACACGCAGCCCCTGCCCCCGGCTGACGACGAAACCGCCTTTGAAATCCATCTTTCCACCGGTGGCGAGGGGCACTCCGTGCTCATCAGCCCGGACGTCGCCACCTGCGACGACTGCCTCAGCGATATGCTGGACCCGGACAACCCGCGCTATCTCTACCCCTTCACCAACTGCACCAACTGCGGCCCGCGCTACACCATCACCCGCTCCATCCCCTACGACAGGGACAAGACCTCCATGGCCTGCTTCCCCATGTGCGAGATGTGCCAGAGCGAGTACGACAATCCGCTGGACCGCCGCTTCCACGCCCAGCCCAATGCCTGCCCCGAGTGCGGCCCCAAGGTCTGGATGGCTGACGCATCCGGCGCGTCCGGCGCGCACGGCCCGCAGGCCCTTGAAGACGCGGCCCGCGCCCTTGCGGACGGAAAAATCCTTGCGGTGAAGGGCCTTGGCGGATTCCATCTGGTGTGCGACGCCACCAACGCCCGCGCCGTCGCCACCCTGCGCCAGCGCAAAAACCGCTACGGCAAGCCCCTTGCGGTGATGGCTCCGGATATGGCCACCGTGCGCGGCATTGCCGACGTGACGGACGCCGAAGCCGAGCTTCTGGAAGGCCGCGAGCGTCCCATTGTTATCCTGCGCCAGCGCCCCGGCGCATCGGTCCTTGCTCCGGGGCTTTCGCCGGATACCCGCGACATCGGCGTCATGCTCCCCTACACGCCGCTGCACCACGTTCTGCTCCGCCACTACGCCGCATGCCGTGGCGACGGCCACCCCGCCACCCTTGTGGCGACCTCCGGCAATATGAGTTCCGAGCCCATCAGCATCGGCAACCGCGAGGCGCTCTCCCGCCTTGCGCACATCGTAGACGGCTTTGTCTTCCACAACCGCGACATTCTTATCCGCTGCGACGACTCCGTGGTCCGCGCCGTGGACACTCCGGACGGCCCGGCCACGCAATTCCTGCGCCGCGCCCGCGGCTTCACGCCCCGGCCGGTCTTTCTGCCCGCCGCCGGCCCAAGCGTCCTTGGCACCGGTCCGGAACTCAAGGCCACGCTGTGCGTCACCAAAAAGGACCAAGCCTTTGTCAGCCAGCACATCGGCACCATGGAGAATCTTGAAACCTTCGACTTCTACAAGGAAATCGCCGCGCATTTGGTGGACATTCTCCAAACCGCGCCGGAGGCCGTAGTCCACGACCTGCACCCCAACTACATGACCACAGACTGGGCGCAGGCCGAATCCGGCCTGCCCACCATCGCCCTGCAGCACCACGTTGCCCACGCCCACGCGGTGATGGCGGACAACGCCTTTGAAGGCCGCGCCCTCGTCCTTGCGCTGGACGGCACGGGCTACGGCGAGGACAAGACCCTGTGGGGCGGCGAATTCCTCCTTGTGGACAACGAGTCCCTGACGCACGAGCGCCTTGCCCACTTTGCGCCCATGCGCCTGCCCGGCGGCGAGGCGGCCATCACCCAGCCATGGCGCATCGCGCTGGCCTGCCTGCACGACCTTGGCCTGCCAACGCCCACAGACGCGCCGTGGCTGCCCGAGCATGCCGACGCCACTGCCCTGTGCGCCAACATGCTCACCAAAAACATCAACAGCCCCGTCACCACCAGTTGCGGGCGATTGTTCGATGCCGTCAGCGCCATGCTCGGCCTGTGCACCAGCATTGACTACGAGGCGCAGGCCGCCATCCGCCTTGAAGCCGCGCAGGACCATGCCGTCACAGAAGGATACGACGCCCCCGCCCTTGCGCCGCAGGGCAGCGGCCCCGCCATTGTGCGGACGGACACACTCTTTCAGCGCGTGGCACAGGACTGGGCGCAGGGCGCTTCGCCCGCCGTCATCAGCCGTAAATTCCACCTTGGCCTCATGGTAGGCCTTGCGGACGCCGCGGCCACCCTTGCCCGCGCCCATGGCGTGGACACCATCGGCCTCAGCGGCGGCGTCATGCTCAACCGCACCCTTGCCGAAGGTCTGCCGCGCCTGCTCGCCGAACGCGGCATGCAGGTTCTGCTACACACGCAGACGCCCCCCGGCGACGCGTGCATTTCCCTTGGACAAGCCGCCTATGGCTCGCGCCTGCTTGCGCGCCGGGGCGGGCGATAACACACTTTGCTGGCACCCGATGCCACCACACGGTGCCAGCGTCCCCCCAAATTTTCACCCAACCGACATCGACTTCTGCTTCACCTTCTCCCACTCCATCTGGTACAGGTTGGATTATGCGCACTCAGCACCACGTTCCCGACACCTCGCGCCGCAAGGCGCTGAAATCGCTTATGGCAGCGTCGCTTTTGCCCCTTGTGGGCACTGCTGTCGCCCGTCCGTCCCCTGCCGAAGCCGCGCCAGCCGTGGACCCGGCGGTCAACATCATCGTCCCCACCTGCTACGCCCCGCCCGTGGAGGGTGAGGACGCGGGGCGCTACTCGTGGCGTCTCGCCAAGGCCGTGCTCGACTTTATCGAGGACAACTACGCCGGGCGCAAACTGCCCATCTGGAAGCGCCGCTTTGAAGACATTGATCTGGAAAAGCGCATCACCAACATCTGCTACTGGATTGTTGAGGGCGTGCGCGAGGCCAAGGACATCTACCCCGTAGACCCGGCATGGGTAGCCGGGCAAATTATGGCGGAATCGTTCTTTTACGAATTCGCCGTGTCATGGGCCTTTGCCGTTGGTCCCTGCCAGTTCATCAGCTCCACGGCGAGCCGCTACGACATGCTCTGCGCCACGGACCGCTCCGCCCACGCCCACGCGCCCTACAAGCATCCGGAGTACGCCGGAGAGCTTGCCCGCTACTATGACCTGCGCAGCAAATGGAAGCGCGCCCGCCGCTTGCGCACCAAAATCGGCGGGGACCGTGGGGAGCTTCTCCGCACCGCCCTCACCGCCGCCCGCGACGGAAAACGCCTTGACATGGCGGACAAATATCTACGCGTAGACGACCTTGCGCAGGACCTGTACGACCAAATGAAGGAGGCCCGCTCGCGCTTTCGCACCTACATGCAGGCCAACCTTGAAGGGCGCGACATTTTCAACTCGCGCGATTTCGACTTTTTGATGAACTTTGACCAGCGCGTGGTCTACAGCAAGCCCATCCCCGCCATGGTGCTCATGCTGGCGCGGCATCTGCGCGCCCGCAGCGGCAATATCATCGCCGCCACCGCCGGCTACAATGCCGGGCTTAAGAACACCCGCACCTCGGAACGCATCTACTCACGCTATGGCCGACTGCCCACCTTCTCCGAAACGGTGACCTACGTCAGCCGCGTGTTCATTAATCATCATGAGATAGTCTCAAGAATCTCATAACGCACCACTATTCCAAGCAATTCGGCGCAAGTGAAAAACTTTTTTCAACTTGCGCCGAATTCTCTTGCAGTCCTATGCGGGCGGCGTTAGACATCCTTGCCCTACGATATTTCGTACCGGAGGAATGTCATGTTTCGTGGTGTGATGTACGCCCTGATTTCGGCGTGCAGTTTCGGAATTCTCCCTATCATGGGAAAATTCGGTTTCGAATGCGGTATGGATACTTTCGAGATCCTCCAATACCGCTTTATCTTTGGCTCGCTGATGTTGGCGCTGTTTTTTGCCGTCACCCGGCCGAGCCTGCTGCGCATCAGTCCACGGGCGCTCATGAAGGCCGCCATGCTCGGCTTTCTTGTCTACCCGGTGCAGAGCACAGGATTCATCGGTGCCGTCAAGTATATCCCGGCGTCCACGACGTCGCTCATTATTTACGGCTACCCGGCGCTGGTGACCATCCTATCCGCTGTCTTCTTCAAGCAACCCATAACCAAAAGCCTGACCACATCGCTGGTGCTTATCTTTGCAGGATGCGCCCTCGTCTTTTACGACGCCTTCCTGCAGGAGGCCGACATCCGCGGCGTTTTGCTTGCCGTTGGGTGCATGGTGGGCATCGCGGGGAATATGATTCTCTCGCAGGTGCTGCTGAAAGGTGAAAACGCCCAGTCCGTCACGCTGTACGTGCTGTTCTTTGCGGCCATCTTCTTCTCCGCCATGGCTGGCGGTCCGGCCACCATTTTGGACCTGAACGGACGGGGCCTCGCCCTTGCCCTCGGCATTGGCCTTGTGCCCACGGTGTTCGCCATCCTGTTCATGTACCTCGCCATCGAGCACATCGGCGGCACGTATACGTCCATTTTCTCCTGCATCGAACCGGTGACCACGGTCTTTGCCGCCTGGATTCTGCTGGGCGAACCAGTCGCCATGTGGCAGTTTGTGGGCGCGGCGCTGGTTATATGCGGCGTTATCTGGCCAAACAGAAAACTTCTGCACCGCGAGATGACCCCGACCCACGCGGCTTAACGCCCATTTCCGCTGGCAGGCCTCCATTGCAATGCCGCGCGTATGTGATATGCGTTATGCAAAGAGCAATGGAGGCTTACCCGCGTGGAAGAATACCTCACCATTATTCTCGTCATCATCAGACGGGGGCTTGAAGTCTCCATCGACCTCATGACTCCCGTAGCCATCGCGCTCTATGTCCTCATCATGGGCATCATCTACGCCGCCTACTACCGCCGAGGTTCGAGCTTTGGCGCTCTCATCCACATCGTCGGCGGCTGCTTTACCTTCTTCATCATCTGGAACCATCCGGCATATTCCTACTACAAGCACAACCCATGGAACGGGGGCTACATCTACGCCCTTATCATGATTGTCACCTACGTCTACGTACCCATGAAGCTCGCCGTCTTCACCACGGAGATCTGCCGCCAGCTCTTCCGCCCCGTAGACCGCCTATAGCACCAAGCCGTCACAGCACGCGCTGGTTCACGCTACGTCCTCGCCAAGTCGGCAAAGCGCCCTTCTCCGTCCGTATCCCACAAGCGCCCGACGACGCAGGCGACAATCGCCCCCGTCCTCCCCCCGACTTTTGCCTCCCGATCCTTCACGTTCCCATCCGCCCCCTCCCTCACCTCAAACTCCCCACACCGCGCCAAATGTCTCCATCCAACGTTTCAGCGCCGACCAGAACAAGCCCCCCCCTGCTTTCCTCACCATCCTCCGCCATCCAACACCCATCGCCGCCGCCACCAATCCGCAAATCCCACCAATATCCGCAAAAATCCACACCTTGTGAAAAAAAGAACCTCTCCCCCATTTTCTCTTTTCGCCGCCTTCGAATAACGCTACACCCCAATCTCGCGCTTCCGTGGTGGGAATTTTTCGCGAAGCGCAACTTATGACACATGCCCGGGCGAGACCGCTTTCGCCCTGTCGTATTCATCTTTTCGGAGGTAGAACACATGGCCAAGCTCAGCCGCGATTATGCGTCCATTCAGAAGACCCTCATGGACGACCTGCGCCTCATGCATTACCCCATCGCCGTCAAGTACATCTTTGACGAAGAGGAACTGAAGGACTTTCAGGAAAACTGCGAAGAATACTTCTGTCCCGTCAAGCCCATGACCTTCTGTCAGTGGGAACTTGCCGCACGCATGAAGGGACAGACCGTTCTCGCCTTCAAGGATGACCAGGGCTGCTCCAACGCACGCTTCTGCCTCGGCTGGAAGCCCATGGACGAAGCCGAAGTCAAGAGCCACAAGAAGTACTGCGTGGACGCGGATCAGGCCGAACGCTTCATCAAGACCAAGTCCCGCCTGCCCGAAGACAAGCTGCTCGCCATCGTCGTGTCCCCGCTGGCCGACACCTTCTTCGATCCGGATACCGTGCACTTCTACTGCGATAACATGCAGGCCTACCACCTCGCCGTGGACTACGCCGCCGCCATGGATGTGCACCCCATCCAGACCAATATCACCATCAACTCCTCCGCATGCGGTGGCAACGTCTACTCCTTCAATGAGAAGAAGTTCAACATGCTCCCCGCCTGCAGCGGCAGCTACAACGCCGGCAAGACCGAACGCGGTGAAATCAACGTCGTTATCCCCGGTGAACACATCGGCCCGACCATCGACCGCCTGCTCTCCCGTAAGGAACAGCACGGTTCCGCGTCCATCACCCGCCCCGGTGACAACTTCCCCGGCGCAGACGTCTGCAAAAACTGCCCGCTCATCATCTTCAAAAAGCAGAAATAATTCCGCGCGATAGGCCTCCTCATAGCGCCTGTCCGTGTGACCACACGCCCCGCAGTCTCGCCCCTGCGGGGCGTTTTCTTTTGGCACACACACGCTCGCCACAAGGAAGACGAAGGCGAAGAGGAAGAAAAGAGAGCCTCCGGCGGGTTAAGGAAATAATTTCCTTAACAATCCTTAGGATTTTCAGGAGCGGAAGCCGCTCCTGAAAATACGGGTGGGAGGAACTTTCGTGCCTTATGCCTTTTCTTCTTTCGCAGACCCAACAGGGATTCTCACCGCCCTTCACACAACGCCAACGTCACCCCAAAATCTCTTCCCCATCCACACGAACGAGAGCCTCACAGGGGTGACGACCGCCACCTACAAAGGCACCCGGCATGTGCGCAAATGGGATTCCAAAGGGCCCACGGCCCTTTGGCCGCCGGAGGCCCCAAAAAGCCGCACCACACGCCACCACCTCGCCAACGCCTCTCACTTCACCCGAGAGCCTCCGGCGGCTCAAGGGTATGATACCCTTGAGAATCCCCAGGATTTTCAAGAGCGGAAGCCGCTCCTGAAAATACAGGTGGGAGGAACTTTCTTGCCTTATGCCTTTTCTTCTGTCGGAGGCCCAACAGGGATTCTCACCGCCCTTCTCACAACGCAACGTCACCCCAAAATCTCTTCCCCATCCACACGAACGAGAGCTTCACAGGGGTGACGACCGCCACCTACAAAGGCACCCGGCACGTGCGCAAATGGGATTCCAAAGGGCCCACGGCCCTTTGGCCGCCGGAGGCCCCCAAAAGCCATGCACCACACGCCACCACACGCCACTACCTTGCCAACGCCACAACACGAAAAAAGCGGCCTGCCGGTAATCCGGCAGGCCGCTTGGAATGATCGTTGGTAACCGCGATGCTTATTGCAGCACGCGGGGCTCGACGATTTCGGTCTTGGCTTTGTCCCTGAGGGAGTTCAGATAGGCGAGGTACACTTCGCGCTGCTTGGTGCGGGTGAGGGTATCGAGCACGAGTTGCTTCTGCTGTTCCCACAGCTCTTCGCTGGGCTCGATGCGATCCTGCACACGGGCGATGAGCACGCCATCCTGCACGGAGTAGGTCTGCGGCAGCCATTCGCCTTCCTTGGTGGTGAACACGGTCTCGACGAGATCGGGGTTCATGCCGAGGCCGGGAATGAAGCCCTGACGGCCGAAGGAGCTGGTAACCTTGGAGGCTTTTCCGAAGAGGGCTTCAGCCTTCTTGGTGTTGCCTTCTGCGGTCAGCCCCTTGAGGGAGGACTGGGCGGCTTCCTGCGCGAGGGCCATTGCGCCCTTGCGCTTGAGGGCTTCCACAATCTGTTCCTTCACGGCGTCCAGCGGCGCGATGGTGGAGGGCTCGGAATCCTGCTTAAAGGCGAGGATGTAGCCGTCCTTCACATTCAGGGGCGAATCGGTGGCGGTGCTCAGCGGCAGATCAAACAGCAGGTCGGCGTCCTCTTCGCTGATGCCAAGGGCGGACACGAGGGTCTGCTTGGACATAGGACCGGTCTGCTGGAGTTTCATACCGAGGTCGCTGGCGATTTTTTCGGCGCTGTCGTCGACAAGAATCTGCTCAAGGGCCTGATCGAGCTTGTCGGACATGGCGCTGGTGGCCTTTTCCTCGGCGATGATGCGGCGAATCTCGGAGCGTGCTTCATCAAGGGACTTGACGCCTGCGGCGCGCTTGTCGTCAACCTTGATAAGGTGCAGACCGAACTGGGTGCGCACGGGATCGGAAACCTGACCGGGCTTCAGGGAGAAGGCCACATCTTCGAAGGGCTTCACCATGGAGCTGCGGGGGAAGTAGCCGAGGTCGCCACCGCGAACAGCGCTGGGGCCTTCGGAGTATTCCTCGGCCAGATCGGAGAACTTGGCGCCCTTGGCGAGCTTGGCCTTCACGGTTGCCAGCTTGCTACGTGCGGCCTTGACGGCGGCTTCGGGCGCGTTGGGGCTGAGCTTCACGAGAATGTGGCGAGCGGACACCATTTCGGGGCGCTTGAACATGGAGGTATTCGCCTCGTAGTACTGGGCGATTTCCTCGGCGCTGACATCCTGCCCGGAGGCGAGAGCCTGGGGGGTGAAGGTCAGCGTCGCAAGGCTCACGGTAGCGGGACGGCGGAAGCGTTCCTCGTTGGCCTTGTAGTAGGCGTCAATTTCGGCGTCGGTGGGGGTGACGCTGGCAGTGTAGTCCTGCCAGGGGAAGAGCTGGTATTCCAGACGCGCCTGCTCACCGGCGTAGCGGAACAGGTCGCGGGCTTCCTGCTCGGTCACGTTGACGGCGAGGGAGAGATGCTTGCGGAGCTTCTGCTCGCGAATGCCACGCTCGACGTCGGCCTCGAACTGCGCGGGGCGCAGATGGCTGCCACGCAGCACAGCCTGATAGACGGTGTTATCGAAGGCGTTGTCCTGATTGCGGAACGCGGGGATGTCGAGAATGTGCGCGCGGACTTCCTCTTCGCTGGCGGTGATGCCAAGCTTCTGGGCCTCGTTGCTGACGAGCACGTCGTTGACCATGGAGTTAAAGACGCTCTGCTTGAAGGCAGGGGTCTGAATTTCCTCGGCGCTGACGCCGGGGTTCTGCCCACGGTAATTTTCTGCGGCCCGCTGGTAGGCCATCTCGAAGTCGCGGATAAGGATGGGCGTTTCGTCCACATAGGCGAGGACTGCGCCTCCCTTGCCCCGGTTGCTCATCGTCCCTGAGCCGAAGGCAAAGACGAAGACAACGATGATAATGCCGAACAGGATCTTCACAATCCACGATCCGGCATTCTGTCGCATTCCGTCGAGCATAGATTCTCCCGATAGAGTCGTAGTGTATAGCGTTAGCGTGCAAGAGACTGGCGTACAGCATTCAGCAGGCCACCTGCCTGAATAATAGCCAGCTCTTTTTCCGTCAAATCATTTGTAACAAGAAGGCGTTGCGAACCATTCACCGTCACTTCCGCGGCTTCACCGGGGGTGATGCCTGTGGTATCAAGAGAAATTGCGTCCCCTTCACCGATGCGGTCGTAGTCCGCCTTGTCCACGAACACCAACGGCAGAATGCCGAAGTTGACGAGGTTGGCGCGATGAATGCGGGCCAGCGACTTGGCGATGACCGCCCGCACACCCAGATGGCGCGGACCAAGGGCGGCATGCTCGCGGCTGGACCCCTGCCCGTAGTTTTCACCCGCAACAATAACGCCGTGCCCGGCGCCGTGCATGCGCTCCACAAATCCCTTGTCCGTGCGGGAGAAAATATACTCGCTGATGGCGGGGATGTTGGAGCGCAGCGCCGTAATCTGCGGGCCTGCGGGCAAAATGTGGTCCGTGGTGATGTCGTCACCGACCTTAAGCTGCACGCTGGTTTCAAGAGCCTGCGGCAGCGTCTCGAACTGCTCCAGCGGCACGATGTTCGGCCCACGCTCGATGGTGACGCCGCTGCCATCCTCGGGCGGGAAGATGAACAGATGCCGAATATCGGGCGTTTCCGCGGGCAGTTCGGGTTTCGCCGGGGCCTCGCCCCACTCGGCCGGATCCGTGAATGCGCCGTTCAGCGCAGCCATGGCCGCGGTCTGCGGACTAGCAAGGTATACCTGCGCGTCCTGCGTGCCGCTTCGGCCCTCGAAATTGCGGTTGAACGTCCTGACGGACACCCCCGCACTGACAGGCGAACCGCCCATGCCGATGCAGGGACCACACGTACACTCCAAAAGGCGCGCACCAGCGGTGACGAGGGGCGCAATAAGCCCTTCCGCCGCCAGCATGTTCAGCACCTGCTTGGAGCCGGGGGAAATAAGCAAGTCCGTCTCGCGGGCGGCCTGCTTGCCTTGCAGCATCAGCGCCACGGTCTTCAGGTCCGCATACGAGGAGTTCGTGCAGGAGCCAATGGCCGCCTGATCCACCCGCATCCCGGCCAGCTCGCGCACGGGGACCACGCGGTCCGGCATGTGCGGCTGGGCGACAAGAGGCTCCAGTTCGGACAGGTTGACTTCCACGGTCTCATCGTAGGTTGCGTCCGCGTCGGCGACGCACTCGCGCCAGTCCTGTTCGCGGCCCATGGCGGCGAGGAACTGGCGGGTGACGTCGTCGGAGGGGAAGATGGACGTGGTTGCGCCCAGCTCCGCCCCCATATTGGTAATGGTCGCGCGCTCCGGTACCGAAAGCGAGGCAACGCCGGGGCCGCAGTATTCCATCACCTTGCCCACGCCGCCCTTGACGGACAACTGACCGAGCACGTGCAGGATGACGTCCTTGGCCGAAGCCCAGCCCGTGAGCTGGCCGGTCAAGTGCACCCGCACCACGCGCGGCATGGCGATGTAGTACGGCTCGCCCGCCATGGCGAGGGCAACGGAAAGGCCACCCGCCCCCATGGCCAAACTGCCGAGGCCGCCGGCCGTTGGCGTGTGGCTGTCGGAGCCGATGAGTGTCGCACCCGGAACGGCAAAGTTCTCAAGGTGCAGCTGATGGCAGATGCCGGTTCCCGGAGGCGAGAACACAATGCCGAATCTGGCCGCTACGGTTCGCAGATACCTATGGTCATCCGGATTTCGAAAGCCCATCTGCAGGGTGTTGTGATCCACATAACTCACGGAGAGCTGGGTCTTGACGCGGTCAAGGCCCATGGCTTCAAACTGCAAATGCGCCATCGTTCCGGTGGCGTCTTGCGTCAGCGTCTGGTCGATGCGCAGACCAACCTCGGCGCCGGGCGTCATATCGCCATCCACACGGTGCGCGGCGATGATCTTCTGGGTCAGATTCTGGGGCATGCGTCTACCTCTCGGGCTGGAGCGCGACCCGGATGGGCCGCACGGAATACCGGTTCCTAGTGAAGAACCCCGTTCTCGGCCACTGCCATGCGCAGTCTGTTCATGCGGCGCTTGCGGATTTCCATTTCCGTATCAAGGCGCAGCTTGTCCTGCTGCAATCTGTGAATATCCTGTGCGAAGAAGACTCCCTTCTCGAAGTCCTCTTCGCTGCGGAGCTTGCGAATCTGCGCTTCAACCGTCTCCTTTTCGAGCTTGAACTGGTCAAACTCCTGAGACAGCTGTTCCATATCAGCCGATTCGCACACGTCGTCCTTTCTTTCGTCCATCGTCTTCAGGCTCCTTCTTGTCAGGTTGCGGCTCAAAACCGTTGACATAGAGCTGCCAGAACTCCGGCCAGACAGCGGAAAGCCCGCCGGGATTCGCCAGCTTGATGCCCGGGGCGGCGTACGAGGCCAAAGCAAGACCCATGGTCCACTCCGGTGCGGGGCTCACCCACGCCTCGGCGCTCTCGTCCCACGTACTGCCCTTGGGGGATGCGGCAACAACCACCTTGTTCGGCTTCACGCGGACAAAACGGCCCAGACGGTCACCAAGTTCCATGGCCGACGTGCCGTCAAAATCATCCGCAACGCGAATGCGCGCGCCAGAGTGCGACGCCAAACCGGCAGCAAGGGCCAGCGGCGCAAAAATCGGGCACTCCGTCACGTCCAGGTCAATCTCTTCAGGGCGCTCGGCAAGCTCCGCAGTGATGCCGCTCTTGGAAACCTTCACCTCAAGGCCAAGGTTTTCCAGCAGCGTCACAGCGCTTTCTGCGTCGGCGTCCTTCTTGGGCCATGCGCCGTCAAGGTGCACGCGTCCGCTGCCAAAGTGCGGCGCAGCCAAAAGCGAGGTGCACAGCACAGGGTCCAGCGGGAAGGTCACGCTCTGGGGCATGGCCAGGATTGCGCGGTCCACGGAGAAGGAATCGTCCGTCAACGTGCACGGCACGCCGCAGTCCTTAAGGATGGCGGCTACACGGGACAAAAGTCCCTTGTCGTCGAATTCCTCGTCCCACGTGAAGGCAATGCCGTCCGGGTAGGTGGGACCAAACAGTGCAATGGCAGCAGCGGCTTCAGCCGGGAAATTCTCGGGAATGCGGAAGCGGTTGGTGGTCATGCCTCCACTTTCCATGCGCACCGGCACACCGTTGGAGTGCGGCTCCAGCGAGGTCAGACGCACGCCAAGACCAGAGAGCACATGCGCCACAGGGCGCAGGTCCATCACCTTCAGCGCGGTGCCGCCACTAAACATGGAGATGCCCGGTTCAGGCAGCGCCATGGCAAGCAGCATGAAAAAGTTCAGGGGGTCGCCACCGGCAAACACCGTCTTGCCGTGGAAATCAGGCTTCTGACCGGCTGCGGTCACCTTGCCCTTTTCACGCGACATGGATGCGCCAGCGCCATTCAGGCCCTTCACCAGCTCCACAAGCGGGTCATTGAGGACGATGGGGGCAATTTCGCACGTTGCGCCCGTCGCGCCAGCAATGGCCGTCCACATGCGGGATTCCTCCAGAGCGGAAGGACCGGACATGGTCAGGTCGAGCGGCGCGCGGCGGGGACGCATGGTAAACGTCTGCTCGCCCTCTTCGCCACCCTGCGCAAAGGAATACGCAAGGCCATTCGCCAAGTTAAACAGTTTCCGCATGGTTGCCGTGTCAAAGCCATGTCTGGAGACAAGGCCGTCCCAGGCGCGGCGCATGCGCTTTTCCTGCGTCGGGTCCACAAGGGCCTTGCCCTTGCGCTTGCGCGTTCCGGCAGCCTTGGCCAAAAGCCGCGTACGGCGGGCCAAAAGGCTGGTCAGCTGGTGATCGAGGTCAACCAGCTCATCCGTAATGGAGCGCTTGTCCCTATCCTGAGGGCCGCGCTCAAAGCGCTTCCCGTCACGTTTCGTGAATTTCTTGTCGTTCGTATAATTACTCATAAATTTTTTCCGGTATGCAGAAAGGAAGTCCACCTATCTATCCTAACTCCAACCGGGGAGCAAGTGCAGAGCAAGCCGTATCAAGGCTTGCGCCACAAAAATGCACCCCGTCAGAGCCACCCGCGACACACTCAAGAGCGCCACCTCCTCCAGCGCTGTACCAGTTGCACCAGTACCCACACCCCGCCTTCAAACCGCCCCTGCAGTATACGCGTCACGCACTGCCCTTCAAGGTTTGTTGGGGTGGTGCGGCATGTATGGGGAGGCGTGGTGGAAAGAAGCGGGACAAAAAGTGGAAAATTTGGTGGCGGTGTATGAGGGCGTGGTGGGGGTGGCGGTCAGGGAAGGTGGAAGAGATGGGGTGGTTGGGGAGTTTTGGGCTCACGGGGGAGGTTTTGAGAAGTGTGGGCGGGCTGACCGGGTGCTTTGCGCCGGAGTTCGCGGTGGGCGTCTGGCGGAGCGCGGGACGGGCTGGGCCGCTCTGGACGCTTGGAAGCGTCCGAAGGCTTTGGGATTCGGTGCTTCGCGCTGAGGGATGGTGGGTGGGGAGTTTTGGGAGGAAGGGAGGGGTTGGAGGTGGGCTTGTGTTGGCGGGGCTGAGAAGTGCGTTGGCATGAGAGCAACGGCGGGCTGGTTCTGCGTTATGTTGGCGGGGCCAAGAGATGCTTTCGGTGTCGAAGAGAAAGAGGCCTTGGTGGTGCGTTGTGGTGGCGGGGCCGAGATTTGCTTTCGGTGGTATTTCTATATGTTGTCGCCATGTCTCCGACGGCCAAAGGGTGATGGGGGAACCTTGCAGGATTCCCCCCGCACCCTCTGGACACCCGTCCCCCTCCAGCCGGAGCCGGATTGTTGGAAGTGGTGGGTGCGGAGCGGTCTCGGGCGTGGTTTTTAGGCTGTGGTTGGGCTGGCTGACCGGGTGCTTTGCGCGGAAGTTGGCGGTTGGGGAGTGTTAGGGCGAGGGGGGAGGCTTTGAGAAATGTGGGCGGGCTGACCGGGTGCTGTGCGCCGGAGTTGGCGGTGGGCGCATGGCGGAGCGTGGCACGGGCTGGGCCGCTCTGGACGCTTGAAAGCGTCCGAAGGCTTTGGGATTCGGTGCTTCGCGCTGAGGGGTGGTTGGGGAGTTTTGGGAGGGTGGATGGGGTTGGAGGTGGGCTTGGGTTGGCGGGGCTGAGAAGTGCGTTGGCATGAGAGCAACGGCGGGCTGGTTCTGCGTTATGTTGGCGGGGCCAAGAGATGCTTTCGGTGTCGAGGAGAAAGAGGCCTTGGTGGTGGTGCGTTGTGGTGGCGGGGCCGAGATTTGCTTTCGGTGGTATTTCTATATGTTGTCGCCATGTCTCCGACGGCCAAAGGGTGTTGGGGGAACCTTGCAGGATTCCCCCCGCACCCTCTGGACACCCGTCCCCCTCCAGCCGGAGCCGGATTGTTGGAAGTGGTGGGTGCGGAGCGGTCTCGGGCGTGGTTTTTAGGCTGTGGCTGGACTGGCTGACCGGGTGCTTTGCGCGGAAGTTGGCGGTGGGCGTCTGGTGGAGCGCGGCACGGGCTAGGCCGCTCTGGACGCTTAGAAGCGTCCGAAGGCTCTGGGATTCGGTGCTTCGCGCGGGGGGATGGTGGTTGGGGAGTGTTAGGGCGAGGGGGCGTGGTTCTGCTCTTGGATGGCGAGCTGACCGAGTGCTTTGCGTGAGAGTTGGTGGTGGGCGCGTGGTGGAGCGCGGCACGGGCTGGGCCGCTCTGGACGCTTGGAAGCGTCCGAAGGCTTTGGTGCTTCTGTGCTTCGCGCTACGGGTGGTGGTTGGGATTATGGCTGATGGCTCTCATAAGCGGAAGGGTTTCGGACGAAGGTCACTGCCTATACAATTTCATGGTGCAGAATAACTGTCT
The DNA here is from genome assembly GCF_044987625.1 of Desulfobaculum sp. SPO524. Taxonomy (NCBI): domain Bacteria; kingdom Pseudomonadati; phylum Thermodesulfobacteriota; class Desulfovibrionia; order Desulfovibrionales; family Desulfovibrionaceae; genus Desulfobaculum; species Desulfobaculum sp. SPO524. Next base: position 320,731 of record NZ_JBJDSB010000001.1, read on the forward strand.
CATGCGCGCCCTTCACCCAGTGCACTTCGTGTAGAGGCTCCTCCTCCCTCCCCCCAAAAAACACTCTTCGCCCCATCTCAAAACGCGGGAGTTGTCAGGGGTGACGACTGGCCCTTAGAAAGGCAACCGGCCTGTGCGCTCATAGGATTCTCAAGGGCCCTCGGCCCTTGAGCCGTCGGAGACACACCCTCTCCACTCCCACGTCAGGCAATACACGCCAAGCTCAGCAAGGTCTCCGCCTATACAATTTCTTGGTGCAGAATGACTGTCTCATGCGCGTCTTTCACCCAGTGCACTTCGTGTAGAGGCTCCTCCTCCCTCCCACCAAAAAACAATCTTCGTCCTCTCTCAAGACGCGGGAGTTGTCAGGGGTGACGACAGATCCCTAGAAAGGCAACCGGCCTGTGCGCTCATGGGATTCTCAAGGGCCCTCGGCCCTTGAGCCGTCGGAGACAAAACCTCCCCACTCCCCCTCCAAACAACGCTCGCCAAGTTCCCTGCGCCCTCTGGCTCCCCGCCCTGCTCCTCCCAAACAGGCCCCGAGTCAGCTCCGAGTCACCTCAACCTTCCAGCGCAAGGCCCGTTTGCCACAGAAAAAGCCCGGACCGCGAGCGGTCCGGGCTTGGGTGCATTTCTGCATAGTGGGGGTCCGGTTTAGAAACCGAAGCCGCCACCGTCGTCGGAGGAGTCGGTGCCGAAGCCGAAGTCGGCGGAGACTTCACCGGGGGAATCGGTTGCGCCAGCGTCTGCACCGGCGTCGGCGGCAGCGGCTGCGCCTTCACCTGCGGCAGCGGTGACGACACCGTGCTTGATGACTTCTTCGATCTTGGCCAGCAGGTCGTCGACCTTGCCGGTGTAGGAATCGATTTTGCCTTCGGAAACCTGCAGTTTCTTTTCGCCTTCACCGAGCTGAGCCTCGTAGGTGGTAACCTTGGCTTCGGCGTCTTTCAGCTTGGCCTTGGTCTCGGCGAGCTCTTTTTCCAGCGAGGAGATCTTGGAGGCCTGCTCCTTGTTCTTCTCCTGGGTGTCCTTGAGCTGGCTCACGACGGAGGAGAGCATGTTGGAAGTCTCTTCCGGCAGGGGCAACAGGGACACGTGAGCGCCAAACTTTTCGGCATTGCCTTTAATGCCGGTCAGCTCGGGGTTCTGCTCGTAGATCCACGCTTTGGCAATGGCCGCGGCAAACGGCTCGGACGTGGGATCGATATCCATCTGGGTCATGTACGCCAGCATTTCACGGATGCCGGCACGATTGGCATCATACTCTTCACCGGTGAGGTACGCGGCGAAGGTGGACATGGGGAAAACCTTGCGGTCTACGCTCTCAGCCATGATAGCCTCCTTATGTGAGGAAAGTCGTCTTTCTGGGTTAAGTCCTGTTTTGCACCGAGCTTAGCTCAGGGGCACTCGACCGATGTACCTGGCGTACACGAGAGCCACGGAGCGGTACACGACGTGACCCAGTTTGGACCAGGGCAAGTAGGCGAAGAGCATCCACACGGACACCAGATGCAGGTAATACATCGGGTAGGCGAGGGACGCCACGTCGGCCAGCCTGAGCAGTTCGCTGAAGATGCCGGTGAGGCCTACGGCCCAGATGACACCCAGCAGGAACCAGTCGTAGTAGGACGACTTGGTCGTCTCTTCGTTCTGGTTCATGCGGCGACGGGTCAGGAGCGTCAGGCCGACGATCATCATCACGGCGCCAACGTTGGCAAGCAGTTTATGCGGAGCCCACAGCGGCAGCGGCGTATGACCGGCGGGTGCGATGAACTCAACGACCTTGCCACCCCAGTGGCAGAACGCGATGATGCCGGTAACGATAGCGAGGGCAACGAAGCTGTAGAACAGCAGCAGATGGCCCTTGAACTTTTCCTTATCGGCCTCGGTTTCTTCGCCGCAGCTGGTGAAGTTGGAGTGCTGGCCGATCTCGTTGACGAGAACGTCCTTGATGCACGCCCACACGCTGGGCTTGTCATACTGGCCGACAAAGAGGGTACCCGGCGTCGACTGGAAGGACTTGATGAGCTTGGAACTGCCAATCACAAAGCTGAAGACCATAAAGAAGAAGGTCAACGCCATGATGGGGTCAATGGTGTAGTCTCCGGGGAAGACCTTACCAAAGACGATCTCACCGCTGGGGATGCTGAGGCCGGTGGTCAGGGACCACACGAACAGCCACAGCAGGGCCGGGATGGCGATGAGGATGGGCAGGTACTTGGAGGAGCTCATCCAGGTGCCGATGATCTTGGGCTCGACGAGGTTCTTGTATGCCATGTTGCGCAGGGCGGAAAGCAGGTCGCCCGGCTTTGCGCCACGGGGGCACAGGTCGGAACAGGTGCCGCAGTTATGGCAGAGCCAGATGTCGATGTCGTTGACCAGCTTGTCCTTGAGGCCCCACTGTGCCCACACCATTTCCTTGCGCGGGTATGGCGCATCTGCGGGCGCCAGCGGGCAGGCCACTGAGCATGTGGCGCACTGATAGCACTTCTTGAGGGTGTCTCCCCCTACCGACTGCAGTTCTTTAATGAACTGCACATCGGGTTCAATCCGAACAGCTTTCGACATGACTATCTCCTCCTAGAAGCCCTTGAACGGGTTGGGGCCCTTCTCCAGAATCATGTTCTGGAATTCTTCGATCATTCCAGGCACCTGATCGTACTCGTCGATGGCGACCTGATACTGCTCGACGCGGTCCGGCTCAACACCAAGGCGCTCAAGGGTCTCGGCGATGTTTTCCTTACGGCGGTTGCAGATCTCCGAGCCTTTCACGAAGTGGCACTGGTAGTCGTCACCGTACTTGCAGCCCAGCATCATCACGCCGTCCACGCCCTTGGACATGGCATCCGCCACCCAGATGGCGTTGACGGAACCGAGGCAGCGCACAGGAAGGATACGAACGTACTGGCTCCACTTCTTACCGCGCATGGCTGCCATGTCGAGCGCCGGGTAGGCGTCGTTCTCACAGGCGAGCACAACGATGCGGGGACCGTCAGCTTCCATGTCGTCAGGCACGTTGATGGCCTTAATCATGGAACCAATCTGGTCGATGTTGTAGTTGTCGAAGCTGATAACGCGCTCGGGGCAGGCACCCATGCAGGTACCGCAACGGCGGCAACGCGTGGGATTCGGCTTCGGCGTACCGGTTTCGTCGTCGTCGAGGGCGCCGAAGGGGCACTCTTCCGTGCAGCGTTTGCACTGGGTGCAGCGCACGAAGTTGAAGACGGGGTACGTCAGGTCACCGGAGCGCGGATGCACGGACACGCCGTGATTCACGGATTCGATGCACTGGATGGCCTTGAGGGCTGCGCCCGCGGCATCTTCTTCTGCGGTATCCATGAGCATGGGCTGACGGACGCTACCAGCGGCGTACACACCGGTACGGCGGGTCTCGTACGGGAAGCAGATGTAGTTGGAGTCGCAGAAGCCGTCGAAGAGGTCCAGATCCGGGAACGCCGGACCCTGACGGTAGGCGAACTGCATGATAGGATCTTTGGCCGTGGTCGGGACGATGCCGGTGGGCACGACGACCATGTCGGCTTTCACTTCGAAATCGTAGCCAAGCAGGTTGTTGGTCACGGTGATCAGCAGGCTGCCGTCGGCGTCTTCCTTGACGGAAGAGATGCCGCCCTTGGTCATCATCACACCGGGGTTATCCTGAGCAGCCTTGTAGTACTTCTCATGGATACCCTGAACCATCATGTCCTTGTAGATGATGTAGGCCTGGCCGTCTTCATACTGCTCGGTGACGTAGCCAGCTTCCTTCAGAGCCACAACGGAGTTGACGGCGCTGGAGTACGGCAGGTGGCGGTCGCTTTCGAGGTCCTTGTGGACGATAACGGCGGGATCGGCTTCTTCACCCTCTTCCGCTGCTGCGGCTTCAGCCTGGATGTCCTCTTCCGTCTTGGGCTGGTAGAGGGTCTCGGGCTCAGCCTTCTCGGTGTTCAGCAAGAAAGCCACACGCTTGGCGGGCTTGCCGTCGGAGGGGCGCAGGAGCTGGCCCTTCTTGGCCATTTCTTCCACGTCCCACGTGGTGACCACGTTGGTGAAGGTGCCGTAGCCAAGGGGAGCGAGGATGGAAGGATCCTGCGGCACCCAGCCAGCGGCCAGGACAACGGCGCCGATCTTCTCTTCCTTGCCGCCGGTGAACTTGGCGGTGTAGGCACCGGGCGCACCTTCAAGGGAGGCCAGCGTGGTGCCGGTCAGCACCTTGATGCGGCTCTCGGCCTGCACATCGGCGATGAGCTTTTCAATGCCGGTGTCATGCGCTTCGGTGTAGGGGTGCATCAGGGGGATGGTCTTGTGCAGCTTCGCGGCGTGACCACCCAGCTCGCTCTCTTTTTCGATGAGCACGGTGTCGTAGCCGGAACGGGCTGCGTGCAGCGCGGCGTTCAGGCCAGTCCAACCGCCGCCAACGACGAGAACGGTCTTGACGGTGTCAATCAGTTCAGGCTCAGGAATAGTGGTCTTCTGGAGCTTGATGACACCCATATTGATGTAATCTTTGGCCATGAGGGACTTGGCGTCGGCTTCCGCATCATCAGGGCAACACATGCCGCACTGCTCGCGGAGGTTGACGCGCTCGACCAGCACATTTTTGCCAAAGTCAAAGAATTCCCAGTCAACTCGGGGGGACGAACCGCAGATCAGAACGGAGTCGATGGTCCCGGCGTCGATGTCGGACTTGATCATCTTGACGCCTTCTTCACCGGGCAGAACCGGGTGAGCGGCGACGACAGGACACTGGGTACTCCAGCGGGTCTTCACGTACTCGACCAGTTCCTCGACGTTGAGGTATGGTCCGACGCTGGATTCGTCGAAATAGACTCCAATTTTTTCGGCCATTGTATACTACCTCCCTCTCACCGTCTGGATCGCCTTCATCGCGGCCCCGGTTCCAGACTGAGCAGATTTCATGACGTCAAGCGGCTTTTTGGCGCAGCCGGCAACGAAGATGCCTTTTTCTGCATTGCCAGAGGCAAAGCCGTCTTCGTCAACGGAAACATCAAAGGGCAGCTGCTCCTCGGACAGGGTGGGCTGCATGCCGGTTGCCAGTACGACCATGTCGAATTCTTCGCGGGTCTTGGTGCCGGCGATGGCATTTTCCACAGTCAGCACCACGGAACCATTTTCACCGTCGGCAGCTTCGGCGACTTTGCCCTTGATGGTGTGGATGTGCTCATCCTGCATCACGCGGTCGCGGAACTTCTGGTAACGGTCGGGGGTGCGAAGGTCGATGTAATAGATAAAGACTTCGCAGTCCGGGTTCGTGTCGCGGACATAGGTCGCCTGCTTCAGGGACGCCATGCAGCAAATGTAGGAACAGTAGTTGAGGTGGTTCTCGTCGCGGGAACCGGCGCACTGGACAAACGCGATGCGCTTGGGCGCCTTGCCGTCGGAAGGACGGACAATCTGGCCGGAGGTCGGGCCGTTGGGAGAGGCGAGACGTTCCATCTGCATGTTGGATACGCAGTTGGTGATCTCCCCGGCGCCGAGGTTGGTCAAGTTGGTCACGTCGTAGGGCTTCCAACCGGTGGCGACAACGATGGATCCGACGCTAATTTCGACGGTCTTCTCGGCATCGTCCAAGTTTACACCTTCAACATCAGCAAGTTCTTTCAGCTCGTTACTCGAGCACTCGTCCTTTTCCAAGACGTAGCGGCTGGGGTAGGCGAAGGGCATGTCAATGTGCAGAGCCTTGCGGTTGCCCATGCCGAACTCGAATTCGCTTTCGGTGGATCCGGACAGTTCCTTGGCGGCCGCCGTAAGATCGACACTATTGGGGGTCGTGTAACGGGGCTTGATCTTCAACGTGACTTTGTAGTCACCCTTGGAGCCAGTAACGGAAACCACTTCCGCCAGAGTAAAAATATTGACCAAGGGGTTTTTCTTGATGCGCTGGAACTGAATTTCCAGCCCGCAGGAAGGCGGGCAGAGCTTGGGAAAGTACTTGTTGAGCTGAGAAACGCGTCCGCCCAGGAACGGCGTCTTCTCTACAAGAAAGACCTCGTGGCCGACTTCTGCGGCTTCAAGGGCGGCCGTTATGCCGCTGAACCCGCCACCGACAACGAGCACGCTGTTGTTTGGCATTTCAATCCTCCCTACGAAATCAGGTTCGGGCCAGTTTGAAAAATGGCCTAACCCTGAACAATGAACTCTTTCACTGCTGCTCAGGCTTAGACCATTTTTCTGAGCAGGCGGCCGCAGGCAGTACCTGCGGCCGCCGTTTCAGTAGTGTTTAGTCGGGGATGATCTGGTAGTAGGGCTTCTTGAACACAGTCGTTTCCTTCTTCTCAGGATCGTACTTGGAGTTCACGAAGCACTTCCACTTGCTGTCGTCCAGGCCCAGGAAGTCGCCGCGGTAGTAGAAACCGGGGTAGCGGGTTTCTTCGCGGAACCGGATGTGCTGCATGTGCAGACGGACGGTCCACAGGCGGTGGTAGTTCTCCCAGCAGCGGAGCAGTTCGTGGAGGTCACGAGCAGCCAGCTTCATGGAGTCTTCTTCCATCATCTCGAGCAGCCAGAAGCCGGTGTCGAGAAGAGCTTCGGAGGTGGTGTAGTAGGTACCCACACCGCCGCCGTACTCGTCGGTGGCCTTGACGAGGCGCATCATGAAGTTCTTGGGGGAGATGTACTCGGGGTTCACAACCGGGTCGGTGGAAGCGCCCTTGCCAGCCTCGTAGTTGTAGTACGGGCGGTAGATCTCCTTCTTCAGGTCTTCAGCGCTTTCCTTGATGGTGGGCTTGAAGTCCTTGTGATCGAGGTACCAGCGAACCATCTGCTTGCCGACGATGCGGCCTTCAGCGTGAGCACCGGAGGAGAACTTGTGACCGGAGGCGCCAACGCCGTCAGCGCAGGTGAACAGGCCGTTGACGGTGGTCATACGGTTGTAGACCTTGCCGTTGTCGGCGCGGACCTTGTAGTCCTCGGGCACCCATTCTTCGTCGGGGCCGGAAGTCCAGATGCCGCAGCAACCGGAGTGGGAGCCGAGCAGGTAAGGCTCGGTGGGCATGATCTCGGAGCCGCGTTCCTCAGGAGCGCAGTTCATGGCAGCCCAGAGGTTGGCCTGACCAACGCACATGTCGAGGAAGTCTTCCCAAGCTTCAGCTTCGAGGTGCTTCTGCTCGGCCGGGGACATGGTCGCGAAGGAGTTCTGCAGGGCAGTCTTCGTGTCCATGAAGATCGGGCCGCGGCCTTCACGCATCTCGCGGAGCATCATGTGGTTACGCAGGCAAGTCGGGATGACATGGCCCTTGGCGTAGCCGCGATCCTCGTAGGGCTTCAGCATGGCGCGGTTGGTTTCGCAGTAGTCTTCGCCCTTGTAGTTGGTGGCCTTCGCCTTGAAGAGCAGGAACCAAGCGCCAACCGGACCGTAACCGTCCTTGAAGCGGGCGGGGACGAAGCGGTTTTCCATCATGGTCATTTCAGCGCCAACCTGAGCACACATGGTGTAGGTGGAGCCAGCGTTCCAGACGGGGTACCAAGCACGGCCCATGCCTTCACCAGTGGAGCGGGGGCGGTAGATGTTCACCGCGCCGCCACAAGCAACAACAGCGGCGTTGCACTTGAAGATGTGCACCTTGTTGTCACGAGCGTCCAGAGCAACAGCACCGGCGATGCGGTTGGGCTCATTGGCGTCGAGGAGCATCTTAACAACAAAGATACGCTCCATGTAGCGCTCTTCGCCGAGGGCATTCTTGGCAGCTTCAGCAACGATGCACTTGTAGGACTCACCGTTGATCATCATCTGCCAGCGGCCGGAACGCACGGGCTTAGCGCCGGTACGCAGGGACTTGCCAGCAGCCTTGGCGGCAGCGCCGTCGAGGTTCTTGTCGTTGTCGTCCTTGCACCATACGGGCAGGCCCCACTCTTCGAAGTGGTGGACGGAGTCGTCAACGTGGCGGCCGAGGTCGAAGATCAGGTCTTCGCGGACCAGGCCCATCAGGTCGGTACGGACCATGCGGACGTAGTCGTCAGCGTCGTTCTCGCCGAGGTAGGTATTGATAGCGGACAGGCCCTGCGCAACGGCGCCGGAACGCTCGAGGGAGGCTTTGTCCAGCAGCAGGATCTTGGCTTCGGGGGCGTACTTGTTAGCCCAAGCAACGGCTTCCCAAGCAACACCGCAGTTGCCCATACCACCACCAACGAGGAGAATATCTACATCATGTTCCTCAATGGTCGGCTCGGCCAGAGCGATACCACGAGGCTCTTCTTTACTGGGAATCATCGGCATTGTCGTGCTCCTTAAGCTTAATGTCTTAATGCGTGAGACAGCGCGTAACGCACTTGAATCAGACTACAGGACGTCCTTGACGGTCCAAGTCTTGTCAGCATCAGCCACGTCGAACTTCTTGCCGAGGGCTTCCTTGGGGGCAACGAGTTCCGTCTCGGTGAAGAGCAGTTCGCTGTCCAGGTCGCCGGGCTCAGGCTTGCCTTCGAAGGGCTTGATGGAGCCTTCAGGAGTGGTACGGATGGGGAATTTGAAGCGCTTCACGGAACCATTACGGAACTTAATGGTCCACATGATGTCTTCGGAGGAACGCAGCGGAATGGAGGTACCGCCCATGGGAGCAAAGTCAGCGTAGGGACGTGCGGTGATAGCGCCCTGGGGGCAAATCTTCACACAGGAGTAGCACTCCCAGCAGGCTTCGGGTTCCTGGTTGAAGGCCTTCATCTCCTCGGGATCGAGGATCATCAGGTCGTTGGGGCAGATGTACATGCACGCGGTCTTTTCGCCGCCCTTGCATCCATCGCACTTTGAGGGATCAACATAAGTAGGCATAGTGAATCCTCCAACAAATTAGGGTTGAAATAACAACCATTCCAAAAACATCCCCACCACGAGCAGATGGAGAATGAAAAACCGAGATGACACCAAGCCGTCTCGTTTTTTTCGGTATCTTGACACTCTTTTCGCGGGATAAGCCGCGTATGGTGTCGAGCAAATTCAGAGAGCCATCCCACTCGTGTGGTGGGGCGCTTTCGCGTCTCAAGCCTGCGCCCTTCGGGGCATCCACCTTTGTCCAAACACCGGGGATCAGAGCCTTTTCCAGTGCTTGTGATGGAATGAACAAGCAAGGTCTGTCTAGCAAGGGGGCTACCCCCTGTCAAGACGAAAGTGAATTATATATCAAGCGCGGCCATTGGTGCCTAAATCGGCGGCCTTCCCTGACTTCCTCCCCTTTTCCCAATGGGGATACAGGGGAATTTGTAAAGGCATCGAAAGCTATACATTTATTGATTTTTCATTGCAAGCCATCGTGGCCTATTTCTATAAGAGAACTACGTCTGACCTAAGCCGACTTCCGTTCGTTTCGGCTATATCGAAATTTTTTCATCGCCATTCGTGAAAAAAACACTTAGCGTATGCCCATCGTTTTCAGCAACCCCGGATTAAAACTCCAAGAAGCTGAAAAAAGGGCAAAATGGCGCCTGTGTGGCGTTTTAGCCCCTTTGAACTGCAAAAAGATCGATTCTCCTCGTTAGGGGGTACTTGACATTTGCGCATTTTTTTCACAAACCCCAACGAACGGGCTTCATGCAAAGCTTTTTGGAAAGTCCGGCCGTCCTGTAAACGTTCGTGTCTCCCGGCTGACGGGTGGAAAACAGGGTCGACCGCTTGAAGACTAAGGCTGGGATTGTGAAATTTTCTACTAACTATTCGTAAAGGAGTCCCGAGATGTCCAAACTGCTCCCCCCTCATGGTGGTAAGGGCCTGGTTTGCTGCCTGCTGGAAGGCGCTGAACTCGAAGCCGAGATGAAGAAGGCCGAAGGCCTCAAGAAAGTCGAGATCTCCAACCGCGTGAAGGGCGACCTGATCATGCTGGGAATCGGCGGCTTCTCTCCCCTCGACGGCTTCATGGGCAAGGCCGACTGGAAGAGCGTCTGCGAAAAGATGACCCTCTCCGACGGCACCTTCTGGCCCGTTCCCGTCGTGTGTGACACCAACGACGAAAACGTTGCCGCTGGCGACGAAATCGCCCTCGTGAAAGACGGCGTCGTCTACGCCACCATGAAGGTCGAAGAAAAGTACGAGCTGTCCGACGACGAAAAGAAGTGGGAATGCGAGCTGGTCTTCAAGGGCCACGGCGAAGATTCCGAGCGCTTCTGGGACCTCGCTCTCGAAGACCACCCCGGCGTCAAGATGGTTATGTCTCAGGGCAAGTTCAACCTCGCCGGTTCCGTGAAAGTCCTCTCCGAGGGCGACTACCGCGACCGCTTCCCCGGCGTGTACCTGACCCCCGCCGAGACCCGCGAAATGTTCGAAGAGCGCGGCTGGAGCCGTGTTGCTGCCCTGCAGCTGCGTAACCCCATGCACCGCTCCCATGAGTTCCTCGCGAAGATCGCTGTGGAAGTCTGCGACGGCGTCATCATCCACTCCCTGATCGGTAACCTGAAGCCCGGCGACATCCCGGCTGACGTCCGCATCCAGTGCATCCAGACGCTGATCGACCAGTACTTCGTGAAAGAAAACGTCATCAACGGTGGCTACCCCCTCGACATGCGCTACGCCGGTCCCCGTGAAGCCCTGCTCCACGCGACCTTCCGCCAGAACTACGGCGTGTCCCACATGATCATCGGCCGCGACCACGCTGGCGTTGGCGACTTCTACGGCCTGTTCGAGGCTCAGGAAATCTTCGACCAGATCCCCTACGCGACCTTCGAAGAAGCCTGCGAAGTGCCCGGTAAGGCTCTGCTCTGCAAGCCCATGAAGATTGACTGGACCTTCTACTGCTTCAAGTGCGACGGCATGGCTTCCCTGCGTACCTGCCCGCACGGCAAGGAAGACCGCGTCATCCTGTCCGGCACCAAGCTCCGCAAGGCCCTCTCCGAAGGCGCCGAGGTTCCGGATCACTTCGGCCGCGACGAAGTCCTCGCACAGCTGCGCGAGTACTACGAAGGCCTCACCGAAAAGGTGGAAGTCAAGATGCAGGGCGCCGCTTCCGGCGACCAGATGAAATAGCATCCGCCTTCTCCGATCTGTACTCTCAGGGAGGCCCGCTTAGGGCCTCCCTTTTTTTGCCCCCCAGCCTCCCTCCTTTCCGAGTCAAAAAACGAAGAATAAGAATGCCTCCGGCGGGTTAAGGAAATAATTTCCTTAACAATCCTTAGGATTTTCTGGAGCGGAAGCCGCTCCATAAAATACGGAAAGCTGGACGGGATTCCTTTGCCCCTCTTTCCCCATTGCAAACGCTCATCAGGGCTTCTCACCGCCCTTCCCCATCCACACGGACGAGAGCCGTCAGGGGGGACGACTGTCCAATCCACACGCACCCGCCATGACCGCACTCAGGATTCTCAAGGGGTCGCACCCCTTGAGCAGCTCTGCTATCTTTATCTCTAAGGCCCTTCGTCCTTTCAGGCCGAACGACCTAAGAGCTCAAGCCGCCGGAGGCACCTCTTGAACCTCGCGTTACGACCCGCCCAGCCACAACAAAAAAGGCGGCACCCCGAAGGAGTGCCGCCCAAAGCGCAACCTGACACGCCGCGCTCTGCGCGGCGTGATGTCATTAGATGTAGCTTGCTGAAACGATAACGAGGCCGAGGACGAACGCGGCGACGAGGGCGGGGGTGCCGCCGGGAACCTGATAGTCGACGGGGCGCTTAACCTTGGCCTGCCGGAGCTTCCACACCATGAGACAAGGCAGGAAGATGGCGAGAATGGCGAGGGCCGCGCCTGCGTGTGCGAGGGCCTGAATAAACCGGCCGGGACACAGCGACGAGGCAACGAGGGGCGGCACAAAGACGATGAGGGTCGTGAGGGCGCGGTGCTTAAAGGAATCGGACAGCTTAAACACCTCGGCCTGCAGATCGAACAGCGCGAGGGACACACCGAGGAAGGAAGTCAAAAGCGCCAGCGAAGCAAAGGCCGAAACCACGGTGTTGAGCCAGCTAGAGCCGTTGGACAGGGTGTGCACGAGCATGTCGACGTTCTGCATGGCGACCATCTTCTCGGGGCTGGTGCCACCGATAGAGACGTAGACCCAGAAGAGATAACAGACAAAGGGCAGCGAACTGCCGACAAGCGTGACAAGCCGCAGCTTGCGCACTGGGACGTCGAGGTAGCGAATCACGCTGGGAATGCCCGTGTGGAAGCCAAAGGACGTAAACAACACGGGAATACTGGCGAAGATGAGCGCGCTGTCGGGATTGCCGCCGGTGAGGTTCTGCACCTCAACCTCTGGCGCAAGGCTGAACAGGGCGGTGAGCATGGCGGCAATCATAACAAAGAAAAGGAACTGATTGACGCGCACGATGATGTTGGTGCCGAGGAAAACGATGAAGGCGCCGAATATGCTGAAATAAATGGCGCCGGCCTGCGGGGTAAGGACGAGGTCCACGGAAGCGGCCGTGCGGGCGATGAGTTCGCCAACACCGGTGAGATAGGCGACCAGCAGCGCGTACTGCAAAAACATCATGCTGCCGGTGGCGACAATCTGCCCGCCGGGTCCGAGAACCTTCTTGGCCATGTTGTTAAAATTCTCGCCGGGGCCGACCTTGAGATTCACCTCAAGGAGAAGAAATGCCGAATACACAGCCAGCAGCCAGACGGCGACCATCACCCCAACGGCGGTTGTGAACCCCAGCTTGCCAATAACCATGGGCAGACCGAGCATGCCTGCCCCGATGGCGGTCCCGGCCACCACACTGATGGCCCCTATTTGTCGTGATGTTGAAGCGTTCATGATACCCTATGCGTTTGGAATATAGTGATATGAAAGAGCGCGCGGGAAGCGTTGCACCTGTCGTGCCCCCACCGGACTGCTTTTCCCCAAAAGCCCGGTGAGCGAAACATTGTGGTGCTCTCGCGCGTCTGCGACTTTCCACTTGCAAAGCGGACGCCGGACCATATGCCCGCCAATTCGTGACCGTCAAGGCCAAAAATCCGCGCCATTGGCCGATTTACAGCCATCCCGCCCCTCTATGAACTGACGCAATACTTTACATGCGGGACGAGGTGCTGCAGTGGCATCCCTGCCTTCTTCAACGCGTTGCGCCACACGATACAGACGACGGCGTGAGCAAATCCTCACTCCACACGGTCCTGTTGCAACGCAGTACACGAAACACAGACCGCTGCGGGCGCAGGCTGATACCCTGTCATGCGCGGCGCTTTGTGCGTAGCAAAGCCTTGGCCGCCCTCCCCACGAAAATGACGGCGTGGCTGGGATGCTGCGGAAAACAGCGCACACCCGCCATACTTTCGCTTTGGGGGGCCAAAAGCAAACCGGGCCGCCGCGATGACGCGACGGCCCGGAGAGTCGTTTCTAGACGTAGTTTGCCGTGACGATAACCAGCCCGAAGAGGACGGCGAGCACAAGGGCCGGAGTTCCTCCGGGCACCTGATAGACGCGCGTCTGGGCTTTATCCTGATGCCGCAACTTCCACGCCATGGCACACGGCAGGAAGATGGCAAGAATGGCGAGGGCCGCGCCGGCATGGGCGAGGGCCTGAATGAACCGGCCGGGACACAGCAGGGCCGCAACGAGGGGCGGCAGAAAAACCATCATGGTGGTGATGGCGCGGTGCACGACGGTTTCGCGCATTTTGCAGACTTCGGCCAGCAGGTCGTACATGGCGAGCGCCACACCGAAGAAGGATGTGAGCAGCGCGAGGGAGGCAAAGGCGGAGAGGATGGTCTGCAACCAGCCGGACCCGGCGGCAAGGGTTGCCACGAGGGAGTCCACACTGCTCATGGCGTGCAGGCTTTCGGGCGTGGTGCCGCCGATGGAAACGAAAATCCAAAAGAGGTAACAGGCAAGCGGCAGCGCACTGCCTACAATAGTGACAAGCCGCAGCTTGCGCACCGGCGCATCCAGGTACTTGATAATGCTCGGGATGCTGGCATGAAAGCCAAAGGACGTAAACAGCACGGGCAGGCTCGCCACGATGATGCCCTGCTCCACGCTGCCACTTTGCAGGTTGCCAACGTCCACTCCGGGCACAAGGCTAAACAGGGCGGTGACCATGGCCGCAATCATGGCGAAAAAGAGCAGTTGGTTCACGCGGACGATCATCTGGGTGCCGATGAAGACAATGACATAGGCGGCCACGGCAAAATACAGCGCGCCGCTCTGGGCGGACAGCTCCAGCCCCTGCGTGGTCATAGTCTGGGCAATGAGTTCGCCAAATCCGGTCAGATAGGCGACCAGCAGGGCAAACTGCAAAAAGATCATGCTGCCGGTGGCAACAACCTGGCCGCCACGGCCGAGCACGGTGCGTGCCATATCGTTGAAGTTCTTTCCCGCACCGATGCGCAGGTTCACCTCAAGCAGCAACAGCGCGGAATACACCGCAAGGCCCCAGATGACGAGCATGATTACGGTTGCCGGGACGAATCCCAGCTTGCCAATGACCATGGGCAAGCCAAGCATGCCCGCGCCAATAGCCGTTCCTGCCACCACACTGATGGCGCCGATTTCTCGTGATGTCGGTATCTGCATCGCTCCCTACGCATTGGATGCGGCTGTCTCCGCATAGGCGCAAGCACACCGCCGTGGAACACTCCCCTGATCCACTGCGGCTTCACACCTGCTCCCACGTCGAAACATCAGCCTCGTTCTATGAAATGAATGGGGGACGATATGCTGTGGCCTGTTGTGCGTCAAGCAAATGATAGTGTCCTGATAACAGTGGGTTACGATTGACGGGCGGTCCGACTTTATCACAGCGCGCTACTGCATCCCGCAGCATACAATTCCACGCCGAGAGCTTTACAAAGAAATTGAGGCGGTTGCGCTGACGGCGGCGGGAAACGCGGGGCGGACACTACGCGCACGGTCCCGGCGGGAGAGACGCCTTGCGCCACCGAAAGGGACGGGGTATGTCGCACCGATGCGAAATCGAATTGCCTTGACCCTAGAGCTGTGCCCCGCCCTCATCTTTGCCGCACTCCTGCTGCGCTATGGTCCCGGCGGGACCGACTGGCGGACGGTGTATTTTGCCGCCGGCGGTGCGGGCGCCATGGCAACTGCCGCGGCCTTTCTGCTGCGCACGAGGCCGGACGGCATTCTGCTGGGCGTGAACGGATATTTCCTCCTTGGTGCGGCGGCCTTCGGGCTTAAGCAGTACGACCTGCTGGGCCTTTTCATGCAACTGCGCGGCGCGGCGGTGATGGGCTGTGTGGCGCTGGTGGCCGCGGCCCAATTCGCCCTGCCCTGCCGCCGTGGTCCCGAGGTTGACGCCCCGGGCATCGATAAGGCCCACCTGTGCACCACGCTCATCGCCATTAACCTTGTGTATGTGTCGTACCTGCTGCGCGGGAGCGTCATGCTTTCCGTGGTGCTTCCCATCCTTGGGCTTTTCGCGGTACGACGACTCCTGCGCAGTGCCCTCCCTCACGCCACCACAGCCAAGGACGCCGCATGACCACAACGTTCATCTTTCTGCCCCCGCTGTCGAAGCCAACTGGCGGCCTTGCCGTCCTGCACCAACTGGCCGCCCACCTGCATAAGCAGGGGTTTGCCGTTTCGCTGGTACCGCGCAGTACGCAGTTCTGGTCTCCGCCCATCTCGCAGGATGTGCCGGTGACCCTGCTTGACGATGTGGCGCTGCGGAAAGAGGACATCTGGCTGGTGCCGGAGGGCTGGGTCAACAGCCTTGCCCCGGGCCTGAATGCCGGAGCGCGGTGCATGGTCTACGTGCAAAACTGGGCGTATCTGTTTTCGTCCCTGCCAAGCGGCGTAACGTGGGACAGGCTGCCTGTGTCGTTTCTTGCGGTCTCCGACCCTGTGGCATGGTTCATTCAGGAGAGTGTTGGCGTGGACGCTCCTGTCCTGCGTCCGGGCATCGATCTTGATTTGTTCCACCCTGCCCCCAGCGGAGAAGACGCGCCGCGCGGAAGCAAAACGACGGTGCGTGTCGCCTATATGCCGCGAAAGAACAAAGCCCACGCCCGCGCGATACGTGACATCGTCACCGCCCGCGCGGCGCGGCGCGGCGGCCCTGCCATCGAGTGGGACGCCATTGACGGCCTACCACCCACGCAGGTGGCGGAGCACCTGCGGCGGAGCGATATTTTTCTGGCAACGGGATACCCCGAGGGCTGCCCCCTGCCTCCGCTGGAAGCTATGGCCAGCGGCGCGCTTTGTGTGGGGTTTGCAGGTCTGGGCGGTTTCGACTATATGCGGCAAGCCGCCGACCACCCCGGCGCATACCGCCCATGGTTCCCCCTGCGCGACACGCCGTGGGGCGGCAACGGCCTGTTTGTTGCCGACGCCGACGTCACCGCCGCCGCGCTGGCGCTGGAGCAGGCCGTGGAGCACGCCGCCGGGGAGACGGCATTCTCCCGCACAGTACGGGACGCCGCGCTTGCCACGGCCCGGCACTACAGCGTGGACAACCAGCGCCAGAGCGTCCGACGCATCTGGGAGCGCCTTACCACCTAAGCCGCACCCGTAACGAACCATACGGCAAGCCCGCAACGACGAGACGGCCCACCGCCACTCAATATTCAAAAGGACCACACCATGTGTCATAGGCTGCCCGGAAGCCATATTCCATATACTGACGCCTACTTCCTGCGCTCCAAAACCATCCTTGAGCGCGAGGGACTCTGTCCCCGCGTGGTTATGCAGGTCTTTATCCGCAAAGGCCCGGGGTATGTGTACGGCATCGATGAAGCCGTCGCCATGATTGAGGCTTTTAGCGCGCAGGGCGGGGCCAACCTGACGGTCCATGCCCTGCCCGAGGGCGCATCCTACGCCCCGCAGGAAACATTACTGCGCATCGAAGGTCCGCTGCAGGATTTCATTGAGCTGGAAACGCTCTATCTGGGGGCCATCACTTCGGCGACATCCGTGCGTAATGGCGGCCCGGAGCCGGACCTTGCGGCCATCACCCGGCACGCCGCCGCCATCCGCGAGCTGCTGCCGGACAAGTCACTTATGTATTTCGGCTCGCGCCACTGGCATTGGACCATGGACGCCGCCATCAGCAAAGCCGCTATCGACGGCGGTTTCGACGCCTGCGCCACGGATGCCGGAGCCGAAGCGGCAGGGCTTGCCGGCGGTGTCGGCACCATTCCCCACGCCCTTGTTCTGGCCATAGCCCACGCCCATGGGCGCGAGGTCGGCACAGTGGAGTCCGCCAAGGCCTTCGACCGCCACATGGACGCCGCCATCCCGCGCGTGGCCCTTGTGGACACCTTTAACCGAGAGGTCGACGACGCCATCGCTACGGCGGACGCCCTTGGCGAACGCCTCTGGGGCGTGCGTTTTGACACACCCGGCGAAAATCTCGGTCAGGGCGGCGTTCCCTTTGACGGACGCGACTACTGGACCGGCAAAGGCGTCACCGTGGAGTTTATCCGCCACATGCGCCGCACGCTCGATGAGGCCGGGCACGAGCGGGTGAACATCGTCCTGTCCAGCGGCTTTGGCAATTTGGACAAGGTCCGCGCCTTTACCGAGGGCGAATCCCGGTATGGGCGGCTGTTTGAATCCATCGGCATTGGCAGTCTGTTCCCGGCGCACTTCGCCACAGCGGACATTGTGCAGGTAGAGGGCCAGCCCTTTGCCAAGGCCGGACGCGCCGAACGCCCCAATCCCCGCCTGCGGCGCGTCCTGTAGCGCCGCCCCCGGCGGCCCCGGCGCGGACGGTTGTCATCCGCACGCGCCGGTGCTACCACCGCCAGCCGAAGGAGACGCACCATGGCAAAAAAGAAACACCGGGCCGAACCTGAATCCCTCGGCCTGCCCTGCGGCGGCGTAGAAACGCACGCCCACCTTGATTCCGAAAAATTCGCGGACGACCTTGAAGCCGTCATTGCCCGCGCCCGCGCCTGTGGCGTCAGCGCTATTGGCCACGTTTTTCTCAGCCCCGAAGCCTACGAGCAGAATACGCCCCTGTTCGCCGCGCACCCCGAAATTTTCTACATCCTCGGCATCCACCCGCAGGACGCCAAGGACCTCACCGATGCCCGCCTTGAGGCCATGCGCCGCATCATTACAGATGACCCGCGCGTGAAGGCCGTTGGGGAAATCGGGCTGGATTACTACTACGAGCTTTCCCCGCGTGAGGTGCAGTTCAACGCCTTCCGCGCGCAGTTGGAGCTGGCCAAGGCTGTGGACCGGCCTGTGGTCATCCACTCCCGCGACGCTCACGAGGACGCCGTGCGCATCCTGCTGGAAGCCGGTTTTGATGGCCGCCCCGTGCTGTGGCACTGCTTTGGCAGCGGCATCGACCTTGCCGAGGAGCTTGTGTCCCACGGTTGGCACATCTCCGTACCCGGTCCGGTCACCTACAAAAAGAACGAGGCCGTGCAGGAGGCCGTCGCCGCCCTGCCGCTGGACCGGCTGGTCATTGAAACGGACTGCCCCTACCTTGCGCCCGAACCGTGGCGCGGCAAGCGCAATGAACCCGCGTTTGTGGGCTTTACCGCCGCCAAGATCGCGGAGCTTAAAGGCATGGACCCCGCCAAACTGTGGCGCATTACCGGCGACAACGCCCGCCGCTTCTTCGGCCTCGCCGAGACCTGCGAGGGTGGCGGCACCGACTAGCCCGCCCCTGTTCCCGCAGAACATTTGCGGGACCGACATTTTCGCCACAAGGCCGCGCACTGCGCGGCCTTTTTTTGGTTGAGCAACCACTCTCTTTTTCATTTTTGGCAAAATGGACCTCAAATCGCAAATCCGCGCAATCACAGACTTGTCAATTCCGGCCAATTCGTAGTACGTCATGCCATTCCATAATCATGCAGAGGGTTTTACGGCAGTATACTCGCAACACTCCCGCCCCTGCACTGTTCTTTTCCACGTCATCCGGGATTGGTGTCCGCCAGTCCCACCCAGACCGGAGGTTTCGCATGTTGAGGAAGTTCGTCTTAACCGTCGCCGCAATCGCCTTGATGGCTGGTGCCGCACAGGCCCGCACCATCACCTTTGCGTCCGACGCCACGTGGCCGCCCATGGAGATGGTCGACGCCGACAAGAGCATCGTCGGCTTCTGCCCCGAGCTTGTGCGCGCCATGGCCAAAGCCGGCGGCTTTACCGCCGAGATCAAAAACACCGCATGGGACGGCATCTTTGCCGGACTTGCCAACGGCCGCTACGACGTTATCGCGTCGTCCGTTTCCATCACCGACAAAAGAAAGCGCGTGATGGACTTTTCCGACCCCTATTTTGAAGTGAAACAGGGCGTGGTGGTGCAGAAGGGTTCCGCCATCGCGTCCGAGGCCGACCTTGTGGGCAAGCGCATTGGCGCGCAGATTGGCACCACGGGCTACTTTGCCGCCAAGAAGGTGGACGACGCCGTGCGCAAATCCTACGACGAAGTCGGCCTCGCCATCGAGGACCTGCGCAACGGCAGACTGGACGCCGTCATTTGCGACGACGCCGTGGCAGCGGGCTTCGCCCTGACCAATCCCAACTACAAGGGCGCTCTGGCGCTGCCCTTCCTCATCGTACCGGACGAGCCGGAATATCTTGGCTTTGCCGTGCAGAAGGGCGACAGCGACACCCTCGCCATCCTCAACAGCGCCCTCAAGGCTGTGAAGGAAAACGGCGAGTACGACCGCATCTACGCCAAGTGGTTCTCCAGCAATTAACAGGCCGCGCCATACCGTGACCGACGGTCCGGGCCGGCCTCCCGCGCCCGGACCGTTTCAAGACCCTTCAAGGCAATCAAATGGCTGAACGCAAGCATGTCACTATCGACATCGGCGACGGCGCGGCTATCCCCAGAAAGCGAGACATCGGGCTGTTCAACGCCTGGTGGCTGGCGTTTCTGGGTGCCTTCGCCATCATTACCTATCTCTGCGTCACCAAGCCGGACCCGTATCTGGATATTCTCCGTTTCGTGCCCGACGGTGTGCTCGTCACCTTTCAGGTGACCATCCTTTCCATCCTGCTGTCTCTCGTCATAGGGCTGATTACCGGCCTTGGGCGGCTTTCGCGCAACAGGGTGTTCAACCTCATCGCCTCCACGTATGTGGAAGTGGTCCGCGGCATTCCCCTGCTGGTCCAGCTCTTCTACATCTATTACGCGCTGGGCCGGCTTTCCATTTTCAGCAATCTGCCGCCGCTGGCGGCCGCTGTCCTTGCCATGGGCATCTGCTACGGCGCCTATATGGGCGAGGTGTTCCGCGCGGGCATCGAAGCCATCGACAAAGGGCAGGCCGAGGCCGCCCGCTCGCTGGGCTTTGACCGGCGTCAGACCATGTTTATGGTTATTCTGCCGCAGGCATGGCGCACCATTCTGCCCCCTGTGGGCAATGAATTCATCGCCCTGCTCAAGGACTCCTCCCTCGTTTCCATCCTTGCCGTGGCCGACCTGCTGCGCCGTGGACGCGAGTTTGCCAGTGAGTCCTTTTTCTACTTCGAGGCCTACACCATGGTCGCCCTTGTGTACCTCGTCATCACGCTGCTGCTGTCCAAGGTCGTCAGCAATATGGAAACAAGGTTGAACTACTATGACCGCGACTGACCCCATCATCCGCATCCAGAACGTGAGCAAGTGCTTTGGCACGCTGCGGGCGCTGGACAACGTCTCCCTCGATATTGAGCGCGGCGAAAAGGTCGTCATCATCGGTCCCAGCGGCTCGGGCAAGTCCACGCTGCTGCGCTCCATCAACCGGCTGGAGACCATTGACGCCGGGACCATCACCGTAGACGGCCAAAACGTTTGCGACCCCAAAAACAACATCAATGCCATCCGTCAGGAACTGGGCATGGTCTTTCAGAGCTTCAACCTCTTCCCGCACAAGACCGTTCTGCACAACCTGACCATGGCTCCCATGAAGCTCAAGAAGGTGCCGCAGGCCGAGGCGGAAGAGACCGCCATGCACCTGCTGAACAAGGTGGGCATCCCGGACAAGGCGGACGCCTTTCCGTCCATGCTTTCCGGCGGCCAGCAGCAGCGCGTGGCCATTGCCCGCGCATTGGCTATGAAGCCGAAGATTATGCTCTTTGACGAGCCGACCTCGGCGCTGGACCCGGAAATGATCGGCGAAGTGCTGGACGTTATGGTCAAGCTGGCCCGCGAGGGCATGACCATGGCCGTGGTCACCCACGAAATGGGCTTTGCCCGCGAGGTGGCGGACCGCGTGGTCTTTATGGACGCCGGACGCATCGTTGAGGTGGGCACGCCGGAGCACTTCTTCGAGTCCCCCCAGCATGAACGCACCAAGCTGTTCATGCAGCAAATCCTCTAGCTTCCCCTCCCCGCACCACGAGCACCACCGGCCCGGACGCCCTGCGTTCGGGCCGGTTTTTTGTTGCAGCGTCGGCTGGGCGCCACTTTTGCACAACGTGCACAAACTTGCGGCGCGGCACTGAAAGGAGTAGCCACGGGCGGACGCACCGCTGCTGCGGACGCAGTACTCATCATCCACAGACAAGGACGACGTATGCCGCGCAACCACTCCATATCCCCTTCCACTGTCCGCCTGATTGTACAGGCCGCCTTTGCGGTGTTTTGCCTGTATGTCGGGTGGCGGTTCTGGCTCTTTCTGGGCTGGGCTTCCGGCGCCCGCGAGGCCTTTATGCCCCGTCCCCCGGCAGTTGAGGCCTTTTTGCCCATCAGCGCCCTGCTGGCCCTGAAACAGCTACTGACAACCGGCATCTGGGACGTTATCCACCCGGCAGGGTTGACCATCCTCATCGCCGCCATGCTCATTGCCTTTGTGGCGCGCAAGGGCTTTTGCGGCGCCATCTGTCCGGTTGGGCTGGTCTCGCGCCTGCTGGCCGCGCTTGGCCGAAAGCTGGATATGTATCTGTACCTGCCGCGCCCCCTGCACTGGATTCTCACCAGCATCAAGTACGTGCTGTTTGCCTTTTTCGCCCTGTCCGTCCTGCGCATGAGTCCGCGGGGCATCCAGAGCTTTTTGCAGTCCAACTACAACATCACTGCCGACGCGCGCATGCTGGAATTCTTCCTGCACCCCAGCGGCACAGCGGTTGTGATCTTTGCCGTGCTGGGAGTGCTGGGCATTGTGGTGCCCTACTTCTGGTGCCGCTATCTGTGCCCGTATGGCGCGCTGCTTGGCCTTTGCTCCAAATTTTCACCGCTGGCCGTCACCCGTGACGAGGACGCCTGTGTGGACTGCGGCAAATGCACCCGCAACTGCCCCGGCGGCATCCATGTGCATACAAAGCGCCGCATCACATCGCCGGAATGCATTGGCTGTATGAAGTGCGTGGACGTCTGCCCGGTCAAGGACTGCCTCGGCCCTGCCGTGCCGGGCGTTGGACGCGTCAGCCCCTACCTGCCAGTGATTCTCGCCGTTGGCGTGTTGCTGCTCATGTACGGCTGGGCGCAATACACCGGGCACTGGGAAATCCGCGCCCCAAGCGAAATGCTGAAGCATTTTTACTCCCTCGCCCTTAAGGGCTAATTTATGACCGTTCAAGGCAGACGGCGGCGATAGTCGCCGTCTGCTGGCTTCGTCTGCTGGCTTCGTCTGTCGTACATGCTCCTCCACACCCTTTCCTTCCCAAACCCGGCCCGTCCGGTGTACGCACAGGGCATGTCCGCACACGCCACCACGCCCATCATCACCGTCCACAATGCCTTTGTCCGCGCCGGAGCCGACTTTGCCCTGCGCGGCGTCACATGGTCCCTTGCTCCGGGAACGCACTGGGCCGTCCTTGGCCGCAACGGTGCGGGCAAGTCCACATTCCTGCGGCTACTGCGCGGGGCCGTGCATCCGGCGCAGGGACGCGGCACATGCCAGTGGCACCTTGACGGCGCCCCCGCAGACGCCCTTGCCGCGCGTGACCGCATTGCCGTTGTCTCGCCGGACGAGCAGGACGCCTTTTTGCGCACCGGCCCCAACCTGACGGGCGAGGAACTCATCATCACCGGACTGCGCCGCACCATGGCGCTCTTTTCCCCGCCAACGGAAGACGAGCGCCGTACCGCCCATTCTCTGCTGGCCGCCCATGGCGCAGAGCACCTCGCCCAGCGCGCCGTGCGCGATCTCTCGCGCGGGCAGGGGCGGCTTGTGTTCATCATCCGCGCCCTCGCCACCGCCCCGGCGGTCCTGCTCCTTGATGAAGCCTTTGACGGACTGGACCGCGCCGCACGCGGGCATCTGCGCGCCGTACTTGACGATGCGGCGGCCAGCACCGCCGTTGTGCTCTGTTCCCACCGCCGCGCGGACCTGCCGCGCATCATCACTCACGTGGCGCTCATTGAGGACGGACGCATCACGCGCCACGGTCCGGTCGCTGACGAACTCGCCGCCATCAGGAACAGCTCCGCCGTGGACTGCACGCGCCGCGCCGCGCCCGCGCCACAGCTCACGCCGCTCCGCGCGGACGCACCGTCCTTTCTGGTGCGCATGCGCGGTGCCTCGGTCCGCAGGAACGGGCGCGACCTCGTCAGTGACGCGGACTGGACCATCCGCCCCGGAGAACGGTGGGCCGTACTCGGGGCCAACGGCGCGGGCAAGAGCACCCTGCTGCGCCTTGTGACGGCGGAATACCGCAGCGCAGCCCCCGGCACTGTAGAATGGTTCGGCCACAGCGGAGCAACGGATATCTGGAGCGTTCGCCGCCGCCTTGGCATGGTCTCCCCGGAGATACAGGCCAGCTACCGCTACGACGTTGCGGCGCTGGAATTTGTGCAGAGCGGCTTTTTCGCCAGCGTGTCCCTGTGGCGCGCGCCATCGCCGGAGCAAACGGAGCGCGCCCGGCAGCTTATGGAATTTGTCGATATGGCAGGAATGGACGCCCGGAGCATCCGCAGTCTGTCCTACGGGCAGTTGCGCCGCCTGCTCATCGCCCGCGCCCTTGCGCCGCGTCCGGACCTGCTGCTTTTGGACGAGCCGTACGCCGGGCTGGACACCCCAAGCCGCGCCCGCCTTGCCGCCATCATCGCGGCCCTGTGCGAGGCCGGAGCCAGCCTCGTCCTTACGGCCCACCGCGCGGAAGAGCTCCCGCCCGGACTGACTCACGCCCTCGTTCTGGACGGCGGGCGCATCACCACCCGGCGCGCCGTCACCAGCGAGCGCGACGCCCGCGCGCTGCTTCCCTAACCTTCCGCAACACCGCACCTTCCCCGGCGCGGCTGGGTCTGCTATACACAGGCTGTGCAGTATCCATCCGCCTCCCCATGCCTGCCCCGGCTCCTTGCCGCGGCGCTTCTTGCCTGCGTGCTGTGCGCCTGCGCCGCGCACACGCCAGCGCCCGAAGCGCGCCCTGATGACGCCCCCTTTACGCTGGGCATGACCTGCCTCACGCGGGGGCACGCGGACAGCGCGGCCCGCCATTTTGCGGCAGCGACGGACGCCGGAACGCCTCCGGACGCCGCATGCTGGCTCGCCCTTGCCCGCTGGTTTCAGGGCCATGCCGACGACGCCTCCCATGCCCTGCGCCGCCATGCTTCTGAAGCGGCCAATGCCTCAGCCCTACGCGCCATCGCCACGGAACTTGACCTTCTTGCCGCGCGCCTTCGCGCCCAGCGCGCCATGGCCGAGGCCGCAGCAGGCCTTGTGCCTGTCATTGTCCCCGAACGCATTGTGGTCGCGCCCATCCAGTTTGCCGAAGGATGTCCCCCTTCCCTGCGCGCCGCAGCCCCGGCCCTGCGCCTGCTCGTCACGCGTGCCCTGTCCGGCGCGGGCATCAGCGTCCTGCCGTGGCCATTGGTCCGCGCCTACGAGCGAGAATGCGGCCTTGCCCTGCCCCCGCAGGAGGCTGCCAGCCTCGCCCCGCGCCTGCTGGGCGCAGCGGTGCTGCTCATACCACGCATCACTCCAGCTCCCGGCGCTCCAGGGCACGTGCGCACGACCATCACCCGCCTGCGGCTGGAGTCCGCAAAGACGCGCCAACGCCGCCTGACGGAGGCCATTGCCCGCCACACCCAGCGCATCACCACCCTTCGCGGCGAACTGCACCAACTGCTGACCCACAAGGACGACTGCTCCCGCACGCTGTACGCCATGACCCGCTCTGCCCGCATCGACGCCCTCATCACCCGGCGCGGCGCGCTGGAGCGCGACATTATGGCCGCCAACGCGGCAGGGGACCTTGCCACCGCCGCGCGGCTGGTGCCCCAGCATGAGGCCGCCAACGCCCGCATTGCCAAGGAGACCGCAGCCCTCAACGAATTCCGGCGCTCCTTTGTTGGCATCCGCGTTGCGGCCTACCGTCTGGACCCGGCCTCCGCCGTACAGCGCATTCAGCGCCTGCGCCGCGCCGCCAACGACCTACGGCGCAAGCTCCTCGCGGCCGAGAGCGCGCGTGCCGCCCTGCGCCGCGACCTGCGCCATGGCGGCGGACAGAGCGTGGAATCTGTCTTCACCCTCCAGACGGCGGCTCCCGAATTCTGGCCCATCAGCGCCGCCACCACCTGCGCGCGTCTGCTCCAGCCCTCCGGAGCCCAGCTTTGCGCCCTGCCCACGGCGGCGGATATGCCGCCACGCGCCGCGCTCCCCTCCCTTGCGCAAGCGTTGACAGCATGGGATAACGGAGAATATGCCACCGCGCATGACTTGGCGCGACAGCACGGGCTTGCCGCCCTTTTTCCGGCGCCGCCCGCGCCGGGGTTCGACGTCCTTGCCCTGACCTCGCGCCCCGAGGCTGACGTGCGCCGCTTGCTGATCTCGCGCCTTCGCGCCGCGCTTGGCACCACCGCTGGCCGCGCGGAGCTTCACCCCTGACCGCCACGGAGCGTCCCATGAGCAGAACCGATTCCGCCCCCGTGTGTCCGCGCATCCAAATCGCGGGCGTTATTGATGCCGCCGAGGCCGCAATGCTCACCGGCCTTGGCGTGGACAGCCTCGGCTTTCCCCTGCGCCTTGCCGTGCACGCCGAAGACCTCACCGAGCAGGACGCCGCAGCCATCGTCACGGACCTGCCGCCGCACGTCGCCGCCGTGGTCATCACCTATTTGACTGACGCCGACGCCATCCTTCAGCTCTGCGACACCGTGGGCACCCCGCGCGTGCAACTGCACGCCGACGTCGAGCCGCAGCTCCTTGCCACCCTCAAGGAGCGCCGCCCGGACCTGCGCATCATCAAAAGCCTCATCGTCCCGCCGGATGTCACGCCGGACGCCATGGTGCAACTGGCCCAGCAGGTGCGCGCCTACGCCGATCACGCCGACGCCTTCCTGACCGATTCCTTCGACCCCGCAACCGGCGCAACCGGCGCAACAGGGCACCCGCACGATTGGCGCGTGGACCGCGAACTGGTGCGCCTGTCCCCGCGCCCGGTCATCCTTGCCGGCGGCCTGCACCCCGGCAACGTGGCCGAGGCCATCGCCACAGCACGCCCCGCCGCCGTGGACGCCCACACCGGAGTGGAAGCGCCAAACGGCCGAAAGTCCCGCACACTGGTCACGCATTTCGTTACCGCCGCGCAGGAGGCCTTTGCCGCACTGGACGGATAAGACATCCATTTGCCTTTGCGCCGTGTTTCAGGCATTTAAGAATGAGGACTGGACTCAGGCGTGGAGGTAACGTGGCAAGCCATGACCGACATCCGGGATATACCCTCGACTCCATCTCGTTCTCCGCGCGGGAGACCGAAATGGTCTGTACCATTGCGGCCCCGCGAAACGAGGTGCTCCTTGCCATCTACAACGCCCTGCAGCAGTTGGGGCACACCTCGGCGCTGGTGAACCGGGCCTTTGGCCTGCTCATCGCCCGCCCGCCTTTTTCCTTTTTGAACGTAGGGCGTCGGTTCACCTTTTCGCTCACCTCCGTAAACGGCGGCACCCAGGTGACGGCCACCTACACCCACGGTCTCGTCAGCTTCCAATCCCGCGCCCGGCGCCAACAGATTCTGGAATCCCTGCTCCGCGCCACGCGCCTCAACCTGCCCCCGCGCCCCGCCGAGCACAGCGAGACCGCGCAGGGCCACAGCGACGCGGCTGCATCGCCTCAGGGCACCTCGCAACACACCCACCAGCCCCCAAAGCACGGCGAAACATCTGAGCACGCCGCCCCGCAGGCGCCATCTGCCGCCGCCAAGGCCGCAGCACCAGCGCCGTCATCCCCTGCGTCCTCCGCTCCCGCTTCCGCCCCGGCGCCGGACACACCGCAACGCCCCGCGCCGCCTCAGGCTTCCGGTGCGGACGCGCCATCCGCCGACACTCCCGCCGCATCCAACGCGCCAGTGTCTCCCCCCACACCCGCCTCTCCCCCCGAATCCCCTGTTGACGACGAAGCCCACGCCTTTGTGGCCCCGCCACGGCACGGGCGCGTCAGCGCCGCAGCATGGCGGCTGTTTTGGTTCGTCATCGGCGTTGGGCTGATGGCGCTCATCCTTATGCTCATCGACGCCGCGCAATAAGCCCAGCGGCGCGCCCGGCCGCGACTTGGCGGGCGGGCGGCTTCCGTGCTATTTCCCTGTGTGACAGACCGCGCCGCCACAGCGCGACCACGCGCATCCAACGCGGCGCGGAAAACGGCACCGGCCCGTGGCGCTCAACAGCGGGAGCATCACCGGCGCACATCACCACCGCCAGCCAAGGCACACATGTCCGCAGCAGATACGTCCGACCGCACGCCAATCAAGGGCGTCTTTTCGACAATGGAACTCAAAAGGACCGGGCAGGGCGCAACGGCGCGCAAAACCCGCGTCAAACAATACTGGCTGGTCAACGAAACGAGGGATGGGCAGGCCGAGGTGCAGCCCATCAACGAAAGCCTTATCCCCATCGGCAAAAAGCGCACCGTCTCCGTGGACGACGTGCTGGAGCGCTTCCAGCCGGAACCGGAATTCTACATCCAGTCCGGCCTTGGCGGCGACAAGGTCGCCATGGACGACCCCATCCCCCTGCGCGACCCCATCGCCACGCCGGATGACGCCCCCACGTCCACATCCATTGAAGGGTTCGACATTTCCGGCTCCGCCGAGGAGATAGAGCAAAGCGCCCGCGCCACCTTCGGCATAGCGCTCACCTACCTCAAGCGCGGCAACCTGCAGCGCGCGCAGGACGTGTTTGACCAACTGGCCGAGGTTGAGGGCGACTTCAAGCCCGAGCACAAGCACATGTTCAACGACTTCGGCGTGTCCCTGCGCAAGCAGAACCTCTTCGACACCGCCATCAAGCACTATCTGCGGGCCATGGACCTCGCCGCCGGGGACGACAACCTCATGCACAACATCGCCCGCGCCTACTACGAGAAAAAGGACATCAAAAAGGCCGTGCACTTTCTTGAAAAGTCCCTCACCATCAACCCGGACCACGACATGTCGCGGCGCTTTTTGCGCTGGATCAAACGCAAGCACCCCGACGCCACAGGTCCCGTCCGGTTGGACTTTTAAGCCAGCGCACCTTCCGCCCGCGCCAGAGCCGCCCCCGGCACACACGCACAAAAGCGGCGCATCCATTCCGGATGCGCCGCTTTTTCTTGCGCTTTTTCCATATCTTGGGCTACGCAATACATTCACTTGCGGGAGCAAACATCTTAGGAGGCTCTGCCGCAACAGGCATCACCCCCTGCAGGCCGCCCCACCGCCTGCCGCGCCTCACCGCACAGATGCCGCATGGCAATTGAAGTCCCCCTGTCCCCATGCTAGATATACAGAACAACACAAGGAGCGTCGCATGGACAAAAAGACGCAAGATTCGCTGGACGCACTCAAGGTGCAGGGCACACCGCTGGCCCATATCCGCAACAAGAATGAACAACGCGTTGTGGAAGCCATGATTCGCATCCTGCCGGAATTTAGTGGCTACGAGCCCAATAAGCTCGACCTTGAGGACATCTACGCCCTCAGCCTCAACACACTTCCCGCCCGGTACATCCAGCGCGGCAGCATCGTCCTGCGCGAACCTGTGCGGGAGGAAGTAATTGAGGAAGTCGTGCGCGACGCCATCCTCACCGTGCAAAACAGGCCGAATTACAACGCCTAAGCCATCCACCAACGCCGGACGCACCGCCACCGGCCCCTGCGGAAGGGGCGTCCGGATACCCGTCACGGAGGCCGCATGCTTAAGGATTATTCGGAATCCATCCACCGCCTCGGCAAGGGGCTTGGCCGGGCGTTTCAGCGTTCGCCCATGGTTCTTGGCGTCCCCGGCATGTCCATCGCCGTGAAAATCGACCCGCTCTATTACATTGCGGTGATGCCCGCGTTTATTAACCGCGTGGCCGAATGGTCCGGCATGTTTCCGCACTCCGCGCGCGAGGCCCTCATGCACACCGGCAACCTCATCGCCAGCGGCGAGGAGCGCCAAACCGTGCTGAACCTGCACGTGGTGTGGGGGCCACAGCCCATCGTCAAACACATCCGCGCGTCCTTCATCCTGGCAGATTTTGTGGACCGCGCCCTGCGCATGCACGGCAACCGCCCGGACCCCATGCCAGTGGCGGATTTGCGCATTCTGGCAGAGGACCGCGAACTGGTCGACGCTTTCTTCAAGGAAAAGACTTCTCTTGACAAGACGGCGTTTAGCTCGCAAACCTGATGCCACGTAACGGCTTACGCCCCTTTCGAAAACAGTAAGGAAACGCGCACTCATGGCATCGGCACAGCGCCTGCTCACCATCTTCTTTTCGGCTCTCCTCGTGGCCCTTCTGGCCGCGCCCTGCGCCCTTGCGCAGGAAGCCGCCCCCGCACAGGACATCCCCGACACTCCGGCCACGCCGGATACCCTGCGCGTCACCCCGGTGAGCGTGGTGCATGACGACGTGGACAACGTCGGCACCCGGCTTGTCTTTCAGATCAAGGAAATCCTGAATTCCTCCTCGCTGTTCACCCTCTCCGCCAAGGATGAGAAAAAGATCAAGCTGGTCATCAAGACCAAGCAGGAGTTCCCCTCTCGTCCCGAGATTGGTTCCGCCTACAGCGCGGTGTGGATTTTCTCGTCCAATGATAACGTGTTGACGCATTACCTTGCCTCCGAGGCAGGTATCGTTACCGCTGCCAACGTGGCAGCAACCGCAGAGGCCCTCGCAGGGCGTACCGATGCCGTAGCGGCACAGTACGCCTATTTGTTCGAGTAAGCAGGCCCTGCCGGCCATTTCCGGTTCCAGCCTGTTTTCAGCGGGCGGAGCCGCCCTCCCCCCGCTCATATTCAGGCATCCCGCTTTGACAGGGAGCACCACCTTCCCTAAAGTGGCAAGGCACTTGGAATACCGGCACATGGCACGGTACTCTCCGTGCCCTTCCGTTTATACTTTAAGGAGCAGTGTCGCATGAGCAATGACTTCCCCAGAATGCACCGTCTGCCACCGTACGTGTTCGCCGTGGTCAACCAGCTGAAAATGAAGCTGCGTCGGCAGAACATCGACATCGTCGACCTTGGCATGGGCAACCCCGATACGCCTACGCCCCAGCACATCGTCGACAAACTGTGCGAGGCGGCGCAAAAGCCCGTCAACCACAGGTATTCCGCATCCCGTGGCATCCCGAACCTGCGCGCCGCCATCGGCGACTGGTACGCAAGGCGCTTTGGCGTCTATCTGGACCCGGATCAGGAATGCGTGGCAACCATGGGCTCCAAGGAAGGCCTTGCTCACCTTGCCTTGGCGATGCTGCAGCCCGGTGACGTCGTGTTCACGCAGGACCCGGCCTATCCCATCCATCCGTATTCCGCCGTTATTGCCGGTGCTGACGTTCGCCGTATTCCCATTGGGCCGGAGCGCGACTTCATCGCGGACCTTGAGCTGGCCGTCAGCCAAACATGGCCCAAGCCGAAACTGCTCATCTACTGCTACCCGCACAACCCCACTGCCGAAGTTGTGGACCTGGCCTTCCACCAGAAGATTGTGGACTTCGCCATGGAAAACAACATCCGCGTCATCCACGATTTGGCGTACGCGGACTTCACCTTCGACGACTACGAGGCCCCCAGCTTCCTGCAGGCCAAGGGCGCCAAGGAAGTCGGCGTGGAATTCTTCTCCATGTCCAAAAGCTATTCCATGGCCGGCTGGCGTATGGGCTTTTGCTGCGGCAACCGCGACATGGTGCAGGCGCTGACCCGCATCAAGAGCTACCTCGACTACGGCATCTTCCAGCCCATCCAGATCGCCGCCACCGTGGCCCTCAACGGCCCGCAGGAGTGCGTGAAGGAAATTGTGGACGTGTACAAGGACCGCCGCGACGTTCTGTGCGACGGCCTGAACCGCATCGGCTGGGACGTCACCCCACCCAAGGCAACCATGTTCCTGTGGGCCAAAATCCCGGAACAGTTCCGCGACATGGGTTCCGTGGAATTTTCGAAGATGATGCTCACCGAGGGCCACGTGGCCGTATCGCCAGGGCTTGGCTTCGGCAACTACGGCGACGACTATGTACGCTTCGCCCTCATTGAGAATAAACAACGCACACAGCAAGCCATTCGTGGCATCAAGAAGGTTCTGGAGGGAGCCAAGACGTGCTAGACAAACAGGTCATCAACATCGGTCTTGCCGGGTTCGGCACCGTCGGACAGGGGCTTGCCGATGTTCTTGAGGAAAGCCGCAACGACATCCACCGTCGTACCGGCAAGGACATCCGCATCAAATCCGTGCTCATCCGCAGTGAGCACAGACGGCCCGGCGTGGAAGCCATCGGCGCCACTCCGGTCACGGATTACCGCGCCCTTATCGACGACCCGGACATCGACATCGTTGTGGAGCTCACCGGCGGTATCGACTTCCCCAAACAGCTCATTACAGAAGCCATCTCCGCCGGAAAGCACGCCGTGACCGCCAATAAGGCTCTGCTGGCCGAAAACGGCATGGACCTCTTCGCCCTCGCGGCGGAAAAGAACGTCCATCTCGGTTTTGAAGCCAGCGTCGCCGGCGGCATCCCCGTTGTGGACCCGCTGAAGGAATCCCTTGCCGGCAACAGCATTCACAAGATTCTCGGCATCCTCAACGGTACGGCGAACTACATCCTCACAGAGATGACCGACAAAGGGCTGGACTTCAACACAGCCCTCGCCGCCGCGCAGGATAAAGGCTACGCCGAAGCGGACCCCACCCTCGACATCGAGGGCATTGACGCAGCCCACAAGCTGACGCTGCTCATCCGCCTCGCCTTTGGCCGCAACTATCCCTTTGCCAGCTTGCCCGTCACCGGCATCACCGTAGTGACGCCCATGGACATCCGCTTTGCGCAGAAGTTCGGCTACCGCATCAAGCTGCTGGCGCAGGCGCGCCTTGTGGACGGCAAGGTCGAGGCGGGCGTCTACCCCGCCCTCGTGCCCGAGGATAATCTGCTGGCCTCCGTGTCCGGTGCCTACAACGCCATCCGTCTTGAAGGCGGCGCAGGTCCCGTGGTGCTCCACGGCAAGGGTGCTGGCGACAAGCCCACCGGCAGCGCCGTGCTGGCAGACATCATGGCCATTGCCCGCGACGCCGCGCCCAACAACCTCGGCTTCGTTGACCCAGCCCTGCCCAAGGCCGACATTCTGGACTTGGACGACGCCGTGTCCCTGCACTATCTGCGCTTTATTGTGCCGGACAGGGCAGGCGTACTGCGCGACATCGCCGGAGTGATGGCGGACCGCAACATCAGCATCCAGCAGGCCACCCAAAAGCCGTCCATCGACGGCGGCGGCGTGCCGCTGGTCTTCCTGACGCACGAAGCCAAAGCCGGAGACATCCACGCCGCCATGCGCGACATCGACGCCATGGGCCTGACCATCGACAGGACAATGCATTTCCGCATCCTGTAGCCCGCGCGGCATATCCGCACTGCACGCGGCCCGCCACTTTGGCGGGCCGCTTTTTTTCATCCATGCATTTGACGCAGCCGCGCCAATCATGCACCCATGTGGCAAGCACACGCCCGCGCCGCAAGCAGCGCGGGCGCTGCCCAAAGGTTGCCCAAGCGCGGGCTGCACACAGACCAGTAAAACCGCACGCACAACGCATTGCACACCATGGCGCACGCACCACTTGCCTTTCTCATCGCCGACGGCATGGCGGACTACCCCCTTGCCGCCCTCGGCGGGCGCACGCCCCTTGAAGCCGCGCACACGCCGCACATGGACGCCCTTGCCGCCCAGTGCTGCGCCGGGACCATCGCCACCATCCCCCCCGGCATGTCCGCCGGGTCCGACGTCGCCTGCATGAGTCTGCTTGGCTTCAACCCGCGCCAGCACCACACCGGACGCGGCCCCATCGAAGCCGCCGCGCGCGACTGCGACCTCGGCCCCAATGACATCGTCTGGCGACTCAACCTCGTCAGCCTCGCCGACCGCCGCATGGCCGATTTCACCGCCGGAGCCTGCGACCCGCGCCTTGCCACGCGCATCATCTCGCACCTTGCCGCGCGCCTTCCGCATCCGCGTTTCACCCTTGTCCCCGGTCTCGGGTATCGGCATCTGCTCATAGAGCGCGGCGGCGCCAACGGGCCAGCATCCAACATCAACATCCGGCCGCCGCACGACATCATCGGTCAATCCATTGCCCCGGACGTCACGGTCCTCCAACACCACGCGCCCCTTGCCGCCTTTCTCGCTAGCGCGGAGCATGAACTGCGCGCCGCCTTCCCCAGCATTGCCGCCAACGCCCTGTGGCCGTGGGGTCAGGGCGCGCCGCTGCGTCTTCCCAATTTCACCACCGCCACCGGGCACCACGGCGCCATTATCACCGCCGTGGACCTGCTCAAAGGGCTCGGCCACGCCGCCGGAATGCACGTCCCGTCCATTCCCGGAGCCACAGGCACCATCGCCACCGACTACGCCGCCAAAGTGCACACCGCCATCCAGCATTTGCGCACTGGCGGCGATTTCGTCCTCCTGCACATTGAGGCCCCCGACGACTGCGCCCATCGCGGCGACATCGCCAGCAAGGTACGCTCCATCGAACTCTTTGACCGCGAAATCGTTGGGCCATTTCTGGCCGGCACACAGGACCTCGCCCCCGCCGTGCTCATCGCCTGCGACCACTACACGCCCGTCAGCCTCCAAGTGCACACCAACACGCCAGCGCCCTTCATCCTAGCCCAACATCCGCACAGCCCGCATCAGCTCTCAGCTTTTTCCGAACACCACGCCTCACAGACCGGCGTCCACATCAACCCCGGACATTCGCTTCTGCACCGGGTCACACAGAGGTTTCGCCAATGACTCAGCCCCCCGTTTGCTACCAGCACCGCGTCTCCTACGGGGAGACCGACGCCATGCAGGTGCTCTACTACGCCGAGTACCTCCACGTTTTCGAACGCGCCAGAAGCCACCTCATCCGCTCCTTCGGCATGAGCTACAACACCGTCGAACAACGTGGCCTGTTCCTGCCCGTCCGCGAAGCCAAAGCACGCTACAAACGCCCCATCCGCTATGACGAGCTCGTCAACGTCTACACCACCATCTCCGAATGGGGCCGCGCCTCCATCACCTTCTCCTACGAACTCTACAACGAAGACAACTCCGTCCTCCACGCCACCGGCATGACACAGCACGCCTGCGTCACACCAGAAGGCCGCCCCACCCGCGTGCCCGACTGGCTCAAAGACCTCATGCAACACCACCCAACCAACGCCTAAAACACACAGCCCCCACCAAGGTCCTGAGGACCAAGGTGGGGGCCGTTATCCATACTTTTTTTCGCCTCCGGCGGGTTAAGGAAATAATTTCCTTAACAATCCTTAGGATTTTCACGAGCGGAAGCCGCTCCTGAAAATAGGGGTGGCCGGGCGGGGTCTTCTGCTTTATGCCTTCCCTCTTTTCCCAGTGCCCGAACAGGGATTCTCACCGCCCTTCACACAGCGCCAAGCCCCCCCTAAAAAACATCCACACGGACGAGAGCCGTCAGGGGTGACGACCGGCCCAGTCAAAGGCAACCGGCATGTGCGCAAACGGGATTCCAAAGGGCCCGCGGCCCTTTGGCCTGCGGAGCACACTCTTCACTCTTTTTCGCCTCCGGCGGGTTAAGGAAATAATTTCCTTAACGATCCTTAGGATTTTCAGAAGCGGAAGCCGCTCCTGAAAATAGGGGGTGGGCGGGGTCTTCTGCTTTATGCCTTCCCTCTTTTCCCAGTGCCCGAACAGGGATTCTCACCGCCCTTCACACAGCGCCAAGCCCCCCCTAAAAAACATCCACACGGACGAGAGCCGTCAGGGGTGACGACCGGCCCAGTCAAAGGCAACCGGCATGTGCGCAAACGGGATTCCAAAGGGCCCGCGGCCCTTTGGCCTGCGGAGCACACTCTTCACTCTTCCGCCGCTTCCTGTTGCCCCCGGCTCGTTACACTGACGCGACTTCGGCCTGCTGTACCAGCGCTTCGGCGACGAGTCGCGGCAGGTTGGAGAGGTCGGGGCAAATGACGAAGCCAGCTTTGACCATGGCGCCGAGTTTCTCCTCGACACCGCGCCCGGATTCAAGAATGGCTCCGGCGTGGCCGAGGCGCTTTCCGGGAGGCGCGGTCTGTCCGGCGATGAAGGCGACGATGGGCTTGCTGAAGCCGGTCTCCTTGACGTAGGCGGCGAGGTCTTCCTCGGCGCGGCCGCCAATTTCACCGAGGATGACCACGGCTTTGGTGTTGGGGTCTTCGGCGAGGGGGGCGAGCATATCCTTGAAGGTGGTGCCCACGAAGGGGTCGCCGCCGATGCCGAGACAGAGGGATTGGCCTATGCCTGCGCCGGTAAGGCGCGCTGCGGCCTCGTAGGTGAGGGTTCCGCTGCGGGAGAGGATGGCGACGGGACCGGGAGAGAACGCATGCTTGGGCATGATGCCAATTTTGGTGCGTCCGGGGGCGATGACGCCGGGGGTGTTGGGACCGATGAGCTTGGTGCCTGTGCCGCGCAGCTGCTCGCGCACCATGAGCATATCCTGTTGGGTGATGCCGTCGGTGATGCACACCACCCATTCTATGCCGTTCTGCGCGGCTTCGAGGATGGCGTCCGGGGCAAAGGCGGCGGGGACGAAGATGATGCTGGCGCGAATGTTGTTCAGCTCCATGGCTTCTTCCACGCTGTTGAAGACGGGCACATCCTGCGCATACTGCCCGCCCTTAAAGGGCGTAACGCCAGCGACAATCTTGGTGCCGTATTCCCGCATCAGCCGGGTGTGGAACTGCGCAGTGCGCCCGGTAATGCCTTGCACCAGCACCTGCATACCTTCTTCGAAGGGAAGGGACGCGGGGAAGGGCTGCGGGGAAAATGCGGGGAGACTGCCGGTGACGACGCCGCTGGAGCGCGGCTCGTAGGTGGAGCCGTCAAGGTCCTTGAGGGTGGCGATGGCGTCGTGCATCTCGGACACGATGTAGAGTTTCGGCTCGCCAAGCTCGGCGAGAAGGGCGCGGCCCTTGTCGGCAAGGTTGCCGGACAGACGCACAACAAGGGGCTTTGCCGGCGGCTGCCCGTCGAGGGCTTCGGTCAGGGCGAGGGCGACCTTCTCACAGGAGAGCACGCCACCGAAAATGTTGATGAAAACGGTCTCGACGGCGGCGTCCTCGAACAGGAGCTTCATGGCGGTACGCACGCGGTCGAGGTCTGCTGCGCCGCCAAGGTCCATAAAGTTCGCTGCGGGCAAGCCGGACAGATTCAGCAGATCCATGGTGGCCATGGCAAGGCCCGCGCCGTTGACCATCAGCCCAACGCGCCCGGAGAGTGTGTGGAAGGATAGCCCGGCTTCACGGGCGCGGTTCTCCTCGCGCGAGGCATGCTCGGGCGTGTAGAAGCGCTCCAAGTCGGAGTGCTGCAGCAGCATGTTGTCGTCCACTTCCACCTTGCCGTCGAGGGCGGTCCACTCGCCGCTGTCGTTCATGACGAGGGGGTTTACCTCGGCCAAGAGGAGGCTAAAATCTGTCACTGCCTTGTAGAGGTTACGTACGAACTCGAAAAAGCCCGGCCAGTGGTGCTTCTCAATCCCCAGATGAAAGAATGCCGCGCGAATGTGATAATTCTTGAGGCCGCCGGACATGCCCACGCGTTGCACGAGCAGGTTGTGCAGGTCCAGATTCTCCACATCCATGCCGCCCTGCCGCCCAACGGTAAACACAAGGCACCCCATCTCGCGCGAGATGGCGAACGAGCAGTAAAACTCCCGCGAATAGTCGCACGCACGCTCAAGGCGCAGCAGCGGCACGTCCTTGTCCTTGATGCTCATGCTGAGGAGCTTATGGGCGTAGGGGACAAAATCATCAGGCGCGTCGATGCGCAAAATGCCGCCAGCCTTGCCGCGGCCACCCGCCAGCACCTGCGCCTTCAAGAACCACGGCAGTGGCCACTCCGGCTTCACACGTTCAAGATTCGCTTCCGAGACCAGCACGCCTTCGGGCACGGCTATCCCGGCCTCGGCAAAAAGTCGCTTGCTTTGATGTTCGTTGAGCAGCATATGTCGAGCCTTGCAGTCTTGATGGTTCGCGCCAGTGCCGCCGGGCCGCGCCGGGCACGCCATGCGGCGGGATTTCTACCAATGATTACGCCATGTAACACATAACGCACCGGAGAGGGAACAGACAATACGCCCATTCCACCCTCCGGTGCATTCTTTTTCAGTACAGCGCCCCAAACAGGCGCGGTGCATGCCGCGCCGCACACCGAATCACGCTGATGCAGGCTGATTGCGAAGCGCCGTGGCCGTTAGTGCAGCCCAAGCAGCCGCTCCGTCATGTAGCGGCACCCGGCCTGCGCAACGATGTCGCGCAGTTCCTCGCGGTCCTGCACTGCGGCGTGGTCCAGATGCTGAATGTGCTCATACATCCGGCGCTCCTGCTGTAAATAGAGCTGCACGGCCTCGCCCACATCGCGAATCTCACTGATGCGCGGCAACCAGCCAAGCCCCTCGGCGTACACGATACGCGACGCCGCATATGCCGCCACCATGGCCTGCAAATGCCCCTCGGGAATCCGCGAGAAGATGCGGTCCGCGTACTTCTGCGAAAGCACGGCGGGACAATACTCCAGCACCAGCTTGCGCAGTTCAGGGTCGGCGTGAATGGTGCGCCCCATGCGCAGGCCCGCGGCAAGTTGGTCGGCTATGGTGTTGATTTCCTTGGACAGCTCCATGGTCAGCGCGGTGAGGGGCTTGCAGGCGCCGCAGCGCTTATACTCCCGCAGCATCATGCGCGCCTCGCTACGGGCGCGCAGCCGCAGAATGTCCAGCACCTGCTGCACGTATTCTTCCTTGATGGCGAGGAACTCCTCTTCGCTAAGAGTCAGCCCGGCCAGAATCTCGTAGGATGAGCAGATAACGCCGGTCTTGTTGGCGCTGGCCCCGTGCATGATGAGCACGCCATGGTCCTGCAAATGCGCCCGCGCTCCGGGCGAGAGGAAGATGTTCGCGCCCTCGACAATAGCCTTGGCCGAGGGGCGCCCGTCCGGGAGCAGGAACTCGTTCCAGTTGGCGTCGTTGATGGTATCCGGCCGCCCACCGGAGGGGATGAAGATATCCGCCTCGGCGGTGTTGTGCAGACTGTCGCGCATGCGGACGCCCTCGGGTGTATCCGTCCCGGCTACGGCGGCCTTGCCGCCCTTCAGCTTGGCGGGGTCGAACTCGCGGATACCCCGGTTCTCGGCAATGAGCCGCCGGAGTTCGCCGTGGTCCAGACCTGTGGGGTCAAAGGCCGCGCCGTGCCCGTCCGTTACCCCCACAATGCGCGCATTTTCGCCGTACTGGTCCATCAGCAGCAGCATGGCGTTGCCCGCCACGTCGCCGCGCGGGCCGCCCGTAAACTTCACGCGGAAGCTGTCGCGATGCGGATCTATGCCCAAAACGCCCAACATCTCCTCCGCAAAGACGATAACGCCAATGGAGGTGACGCCGTATTCCTTGTGGTTGATGCCCGATGAGGGCTTGGAACTCATAAACGCCGCCGGCCAGCGGAACCCGCGCTTGCGGGCGCGCGCGACTATCCACTCGATGTGCGAGGGCGAGATGTGCTCGTCCGGGCCAAGGTAGATAATCTCGCCGCGCTTTAAGTAGTCCACCACGCCGGGCAGGGTGAAGGAGCCTTCGCCCGTGTCCCCTGGCATGACGATGATGTCGAGCATGGCGTCCACCGCGGCCTTCACCGCAAGGTCAATGTCGCCGCGCGGCCCAAGGAGCAAAACGGCCTTTGACCCGCCCTCGGGGATGTCCTTGTTCTTGTGCTGCTGCGAGCGCGCAAGGGCCGTGACTTCGGCAAACAGGCGGTTGGATTCCAGCTCGAAGTTTTCCTGACTGCGGGTGGTGACCACGCGCACGCCGCCACGCGCCATTTCGCGGTAGCGCACGTGGAAGCCCTGAAAATGCGCGCCGTGGAAGAAAAAGAACCCGTAGGGCTTGTCGTCGCTCTCCGCCACACCGCGCAGGGGCGGCAGGTGGTCGAGAATGTCCGGGTCCATACGGAAAGACAGCGCGAAACGGTTGGGCAGATAGTAGTTGGTGCGCAGAGTGTGCATGATGAAAAGTTCCATCACCCGGAAGGTATCCTGCACCACTTCGTCCGAAACGCCGGACAGGTAGGCGTGCAGGTCCGTCAGGCGGGCGTCGCAGTGGGCAAGGCGCTCCTCGTCGTTGGGATTGAAGCGGGCCTCGAAGCAGTCCAGTAGCTGCTGGGCGGCATCGGGATGCGCCAGCACGCTATGGATAATGTTGTGCGCGGTGTAGGCGTACAGGTCCTTGCCCAGCAGAAACTGATGCGCAAATTCCGTTGCCGCGTGCAGGAACATCACCTGCGAAATGCTCCACCCGCGCTGGTCTGCGAACCACTCCAGTACGTGCCCGCCCGCGTACCATTTCACGCGGCTTAGCTGGCTCTCCAGCGCCTCCCATGAGGCCTTGTGATGCAGGGGCGCGCTGTCGCACGCGGTGAGATAGAAGCTGAAAATGCCAAACGGCTCCACCGGCGTATCGTAAATATCGCCGTATGCACGCTCCACCTTGCAGCCGCAGCGCACCATAAGGCGCACCATTTCCTGAATGATGCCGCGTTTGGGCGGTGAGGTCATGGCAACCATGATGCGGGTTTCACCGGAGTAGACTTCGTCCTCGCGGTAGACCAGCACCCTGTCGCCATCGCTGACATCCTTGTAGACCTGAAAGTGCCGCACGGCGCGGTCCACTTCAAACTTATCCACGCAGTCGCCCGTAGCCGTCGCGAGGAATTCCTCAAAGGCGGGGATCTCATCCTGGGGCAACAGGTCAGCCTTGCGAAGTTCTTCCATGGCGGCGGCAAAGGCCGCGCCGTGGCGGTCCACGGTCTGTTGGGGGGACATGATGAAGGTATCCAGCCGCAGCAGGTCGTCCTTGCTGGCATACATGCGGGCGTTGAGGATGGTATCCTCGGCCAGCTCATCCAGCGCGGCCATGAGTTTGGCGGGCTCGCCGCCAGGAGAGATGTACGTCACCTTCGTCCCGCAGGGACTCTTGAGGGCGAGGGCGTGGCGATCGGTGGTGATATCCGCCGATATAAGGCCCTGAATGTGCCGAATCTGCTCCGCCGTGTCGTGCGTGCGGAAGTAGTAGTGCGGCATATTCTGCTGAAACCACGGCACAATGGACCGGGCGCGCTCCGTGAGGCCCTGTGTTACCAATTGCGCGATATCGCCCGTCTCTCCACCTGTAACACCGGAAACAGAAGAAGCGTCAGTCACGTCTCATCCTCCAGAGTCTTGCGGTATTGGAAGGGACCGGATTCATTCATTGTATTCTCACATCAAAGCAGGAATAACAACCTCCGCGCTGTTGACGGAAACCATTAGGCTCCTTACATTATAGCCCATCCTAATCACGTGATGGAGTTGTCATGTCCGACTACGACGCAACCACAAAATTCGACGCACTGATGTCGCTGTTCGCCATGCTGCCCGGCCGGGATACCGCCGCCGTGCAGGCGGTGGTGGAACTTATGGAAACCGCCTCGGCCATGGCCCGCTGCCTTGAGGACCGCTTTTTCAAGGGCGCCATTTCCGAAGGACGCTTCACCGTCCTCGCCCTGCTTTTTGATGCCCCAAATGGCGGCATGACGCCATCGGAGTTGGCCTCCGGTGCCGGAGTCACCCGCGCCACCATGACCGGCCTGCTGGACGGGCTGGAGCGCGAGGGGCACGTTATGCGCCAAAAATTCGCCGGCGACCGCCGCAAGCTCACCGTGCAGCTCACGCAGGCAGGGCAACAGTTCCTTATGGACGTCTTGCCAAACCTCTACGAACTCATGGACTCCATCGGCGAAGCCCTGCCCGTTTCGCGCCGCGACATCATGACCACGCTGCTCACCCGCATGCGTCAGGCCATAGCATGATTGCAGGCGTGGACGGCACGCGGGACGGCTGGGTGGTGGCCTTTGCCGATGGCTGGCCCTGCCCGTCTGTGCCCCGCATGCACCTTGCCGCAACCTTTGCGGAGGTCGTCACGCTCACTGCGGACTGTGACGCCGTGGCCGTGGATATGCCCCTTGGCCTGCCTTCACGCGGAGACGTCCGCCTCTGCGACGAGCTGGCGCGCAAGGAACTTGCCGCACGCTCCGGGCCGGACGTCAAAGCCGGCTCCCGCGTTTTTCTCGCCCCGCCGCGCGAGGCCGTCTATGGGCACGGGGGCAGCCCAAAGAACTTTCAGACCCTGCACCGCGAGCACCGCGGCGTTGGCGCGGGGCTTCCCGTCTGGGGCATTGTCCCCAAGCTCATTGAAGCCGACGAAGCCCTCTGCGCCCAGCCCGCCCTGCAGGACCGCATTGTGGAGTGCCACCCGGAGCTTGCCTTTGCGCGCCTTGCGGGGCAGGTGCTGCCGTCCAAACACGCCGCGCCGGGCGTTATGCAGCGCATGGCGCTGCTCAGCCGCCACATTGCCGGATTTCACGACATCGCGCTTTCTGGCGCCTTTCGCAGCGCGACGGTCGATGACATACTCGACGCACTCGTCTGCCTGTCCACTGCCGCCTATCTGGCGACGGAGGCAGACATTTCTTCACCTCAATCGCGCAGGCTCCCTTCCCAAAGCGTCCCGCGCGACGCACGCGGCCTGCGAATGGAGATCTGGTTCTGATGACCTTTACCGAACTCCTTGAAAAGCTCCCGGTACGGCGCTCCACCATCGCCTACCTGCGGGAGGCCGACACCATTCCCGGCTATACGTGGCTGGAGAAACTCCACGGCTACATCTATGGCCGGTGGTGCTATTTTTACATAGGCGTGGGCACGGGCCAGCACCCGCTGACAAAACTGGCGCGCCCGCTTGTTTGGCTTATGGACAAGCTCTACCCCCTGCACCCCGAGGAAGGCACCGGCATGTCCGGGCGCTTTTCGTGGGCGGACTCCTACCACGGCAAGGCCGTGCCGCTGGATGATGCCGTCAAGCTGGTGCAGGTGGGGCGCGATATTGAAATCCGCGACCTTGAGCACGTCATCCCCTACAACAAGGCGCGCGACATCGTCCTGCGCAACCCGGACCACATCATCGCCCTTGATTGCCCCTGCCGCGAGCTGCGCGAGAATCCGTGCACGCCCATTGATGTGTGCCTCATTGTTGGCGAGCCGTTTGCCAGCTTTATCGCAGAGCACCATCCCAGCAAATCGCGCTGGATAACGCCCGACGAAGCCGTGGACATCCTCAGGGCCGAAGACGAGCGCGGGCACGTCCACCATGTGTTCTTTAAGGAAGCCATGCTGGAGCGCTATTACGCCATCTGCAACTGCTGCAGCTGCTGCTGCGGAGCCATGCAGGCCCAGCGCAACGGCGTTCAGATGCTGTGTTCGTCAGGATTTCTCGCCGCCGTGGACACGGCGGCGTGCGTGGGATGTGGGCTGTGCACCGACTATTGCCAGTTCAGCGCCCTGTCCGTGGCGGACAAGACCGCCCATGTGGACGCCGAAAAGTGCATGGGCTGCGGCGTCTGCATCAGCAAATGCCCCAAGGACGCCCTCAGCCTGCACAAGGCGCAAGACAAGCCGGAGCCGCTCAAGATAGAACAGCTGCTTCACGACGCCTCGCGCCACAGTACGCCGCCCGTGCATTAGGGCGGCGCGTCACGATTGGGGCGTCTGCGCCTGAGCGCCCTCACCTGCGGATTCAGACTCGGCTGCCGGAGCTTCCAGCGGCCGGGTCTCTTCTTTTTGCGTTGCCTCGGCCGCGGCCTCCATGGGACCTGTGGCGTCGGCAAGGCGCACCGCCTGCAACTCCTCGGCGGAGAAGACCGTGTCGATATCCAGCAGCATGATGAACTGCTCATCCTGCTTGGACATGCCGCTGATGAAATTGGTGTCGATGGTTGTGCCCATGCGCGGCGGCGCCTTGATTTCATCCGGCGTCAGCTCAATAACCTCGCGCACGGAGTCCGCCAGCGCGCCAAGGATCAGCTCGTCCCCGTCAAGACGCACTTCCATAATGATGATGCAGGTATTCACGGTGTATTCCGTGGCGGACATGCCAAACTTCAGGCGCATATCCACCACCGGCACCGCGTTGCCGCGCAGGTTGATAACCCCGCTCAAGAAGTCCGGCGTCCGCGGAATGCGCGTCACCTCCTGCACTTCCAGCACCTCTCGCACCTTGGAAATGTCCAAGGCGTACAGTTCCCCGGCCAAGACAAAGCTCAGGTACT
This sequence comes from Desulfobaculum sp. SPO524, assembly GCF_044987625.1. Taxonomy (NCBI): domain Bacteria; kingdom Pseudomonadati; phylum Thermodesulfobacteriota; class Desulfovibrionia; order Desulfovibrionales; family Desulfovibrionaceae; genus Desulfobaculum; species Desulfobaculum sp. SPO524. Next base: position 364,080 of record NZ_JBJDSB010000001.1, read on the forward strand.
GGCCCGAAGCCCCCTGTTCCTGCTGCTGTGCCATACAACCCCCTCCGGCGGCTGTCGCCGCCAAGTCACGGTTCGTCTCAACCGTTAACGCCGCTTGCCATTTTGCACGGGCTGGGCGTGCCAAATTTCCTCTGCGTACTGGCGGATGGTTCTATCACTGGAAAAGTGCCCCATGCCCGCCGCGTTGAGGATAGACCGCCGGGTCCACTCCTCCCGGTCCATGTACAACTCCGCCACACGGGTTTGCGCGTCGATGTAGGAGCGGTAGTCCGCCATCACCATGTACTTGTCGCCATTCTCCAGCCACGAGTCCGTAATGGGCCGGAAGATGTCCTTCTCACGCGGGGAGAAGAAGCCATCGCGAATCATGTTCACGGCCTCGCGTAGCTGGGAATCCTCTTCATAGTATCGTCTGGGAGTATACCCTTTTTCCACCAACGCGGCGACCTCTGGCGTATGCATGCCGAATATGAAGAACAAGTCCTCGCCAATCTCCTGCGCCATCTCCACGGTGGCCCCGTCCATGGTGCCGATGGTCAGCGCGCCATTGAGGGCAAACTTCATATTACCCGTGCCCGACGCCTCGGTCCCGGCAGTGGATATCTGCTCGGACAAATCCGTAGCCGGAATAATCTTTTCCGCGTTGGAGACGCAGTAGTTCGGCACAAACCCCACCCGCAGCAGGGAGTTGGTGTCCGGGTCGCTATTCACCACCGCTCCCACCGCGTGGATGAGGCGGATGGTCAGCTTGGCCATGGTGTACGACGGGGCCGCCTTGCCACCAAAGATGACCATGCGCGGCACGCATCCCAGCGGGCACACGTTGGGCGGCGTCTTTTTCAGCGTGTTGTACAGCGTAATGACGTGCAGCACGTTGAGCAGTTGGCGCTTGTATTCGTGGATGCGCTTCACGTGCACGTCAAACAGAAACTCCGGCGGCGCCAGCACCCGCGCACGCGGCAGCATATAGCGCGACAGGCGCTCCTTGTTCCGCTGCTTCACCTCGTGCCAGCGGCGGCGGAATTCCGCGTCCTCGGCAAGGGGTTTGAGCTTCACCAGCTTTCCAAGGTTGGTCACCCAGTCCGGACCAATGGCCTCGGTAATGAGCGCCGACATGTCCGGGTTGGCCTGCCGCACCCAGCGGCGCGGCGTCACGCCGTTGGTCATGTTCACAAAACGCCGTGGGAACAGCCGGTAAAAGTCCTTAAACACGCGCGTACGCAGCAGGTCCGTATGCAGGGCGCTCACGCCGTTGACCTTGTGGCTGCCCACAAGGGCCAAGTGCGCCATCCGCACCCGCCGGCCATGCTGTTCGTCAATGAGCGACATCCGCTCCAGCATGTCGTCATCGCCCGGATATTGGATGCGCACGGTTTCCAGGAAACGCGCGTTAATCTCGTAGATGATTTCCATATGCCGGGGCAGCACGCGCTCCAGCGTTTCCACCGGCCAGTGCTCAAGCGCCTCGGGCAGCAAGGTATGGTTGGTGTACGAGAACGTACTCACGCACACGCGCCACGCCTCGTCCCAGTCCAACCCTTCCTCATCCACCAGCACACGCATCATCTCCGGAATGGCAATGGCGGGGTGGGTGTCGTTCAACTGCACGGCAACCCGGTGCGGCATGGCCGCAATGCCGCCCTCCTGCTTGCGCGAGCGCCGCACGATGTCCTTGATCGTCGCGGCCACAAAGAAATACTGCTGCTTCAGCCGCAGCACCTGCCCCTCAACGCGCGAGTCGTCGGGGTAGAGCACCTTGGAGATATTTTCGCTGACGGCCTTGTCCTGCACGGAGCCAATGTAGTCGCCCGCCTGAAAGTCCTCCAAGCCAAACTCGCGGCTGGCCTTGGCCGCCCACAGGCGCATGTTGATGACCACACCGTTCTTGTACCCCGGCACCAGCATATCGCACGCCACGGCCAGCACATGCTCTGCGCCCACCCACACGCGCTGCTCATGCCCCTGCTCGTCCGTCAGCACGCGCACGTAGCCGCCAAACTGCACCGGATACAAGAACTCCTCCCGCTCGAATATCCACGGACTGCCAAAGCGCATCCAGTTGTCCGGGCGCTCCACTTGCCGCCCGTTTTCAATCAACTGCCAAAAGATGCCAAATTCGTAGCGGATGCCGTAGCCGTACGCCGCGTAGCCCTTGGTCGCCAGCGAATCCATAAAGCATGAGGCCAGCCGCCCAAGACCGCCGTTGCCAAGCCCGGCGTCCCACTCCATTTCTTCCAGTTCTTCCATGCTCAGGCCGTAGTCATCGGCCACAGCCTTGGCCTCGTCCTCCAGCCCCAAGCACAGAATCGTATTCTTCAGCGACCGGCCCACCAAAAATTCCAGCGACAAATAGTACACACGCTTGGCGTCGCTCTCATAGTAGGCCCGCTGGGTTGCAATCCACTGCTCGGCAAGGCGCTCGCGCAGCGCAAAAGCCATCCCCTTATACACATCTCGCGAATTGGCGCGGTCCGCATCGGCTCCGGTGTAGCAGACGATATAGCGGCGCACGGCCTCCCGCAGGTCAAACGAACCCTTCTCGGGTGCCCGATTGCTCCCCGGCTGGTCCTGTGGCTGCTTCAAGCTCATAGTGCCTCCACTGGCGGTGTACGGTTGTTTCATAAACAGGTTCCCACTCTCCTTTGTGCACCGCCGTGCGAACTTCTGCAACCCCTCCGCCGCGTTTTCCCCTCTTCCCCGCGTCGAATTCACGGCCCCCGCTTCCGTGCCTGCCAGCCCACTCACACGCCGCTACTGCGCCCCCGCCCTGCGTAGCGCCCCGGACCTGCTGTCGTGTCTGCCGCCACCTTCCCCCCCGGACTTTCAGCATAAAAAAGCGCCGCCGGAATATTCCGGCGGCGCTCAAAAAGGCCACAACGCTCTGTGCAGAGGCGCTTACCCGTGCAGAGTCTCGTGGATGTCGGCCATCACCGAAGACAGCATATCCACAAGCGCGGACGACGCCATTTCCTCAATGGTCCCCCGCGTCGGCAGGTCCTGACGGTCCCACTGGCCAGCATAGGTTTTATCAAGGACGACTTCCTTGCCGCGCTGGACCACCACATGGAGCGTCATCTGCATCGTATGGTGCACGCCGTCCACGTCCAGCACCGCGCGCAGCACCTCGCCACCAATGTTCACCTCCGGCGCAAAGGGCGAGTCCGGGGCGTCCTGCGTCACCGTAAAGCTGCGTGCTTCAAGCTCGTCGCACAGCGCCTGCGTCACCCACTTGGCCACGTCCTTGTCGGTTTCCAGCGCCTTGCCGTCCTTCACAACAAAGGCGGGCGTGGGACGTGCGTCCTCAAAGCCATGCAGGCCCACAACGCCATCGCATTTCGGGCTCCAGCGGTCGGCATCGTACCCAAGGCGTACCGGGCCACTGCCCGCGCATCCCGCAAGCAGAAGCATCGCCGCAACGGTCACAAGCGCGCTCAAACGCGCGAGTCGATTCCACATATGTCTATCTCCGTATTTTCAGGTTTGCCGCAGGCTAGCCAAGTGCCCGCCGAAGAGCAACCCCGCACCTTGCTTGACATCGCCGTCACAGCGTGGGATTCCCCCATGCAACAGCCAAACTGGAGAATGCAATGTCCGATCTTGATGCAACTCAGCAATTTCTCGAAAGTCTTCCGGAACTCAAAAAAGGGCAACGGTTCTCCTTTGCCTGCCATCCCGGCGTCCCCTGCTTCAACGCCTGTTGCAGCGACCTGAACCTGATGCTCACCCCCTATGACGTTCTGCGTCTGCGCACCGCCCTCGGCCTCAGCAGTCAGGAATTCATTCAGGATTACACCGTCTTTACCATGGCCGCCGACACCGGCTTCCCCCTCTTCCGCCTGCGTATGTGTGACGACTCCCGCAAGAGCTGTCCCTTCGTGCGCCCCGAAGGCTGTTCCATCTACCCGGACCGCCCCGGCGCGTGCCGCACCTATCCCCTCGGACGGGCGACCCGCATCGGCGACGACGGCTCCATCTCCGAACGCTTCTTCATCGTTCGCGAGCCGCATTGCAAAGGCTTTCAGGAAGAACAAAACTGGGTCTCCGGCGAATGGCTCAGCGACCAAGGGCTCGTCACCTACAACGAGAACAACGACCGCTACATGCAGCTCCTCGCCCGCCAAAAGGACAAAGCCGAGCCCATTCAGGCCGGGCAAAGCAATATGGTCGCCCTCGCCCTCTATCAGCAGGACAACTTTCTGCGCTTCATCTCCGATACCGGCCTCCTCGGACGCCTTGATATGGACGACGAACGCAAACAGGCCATCCTCACCGACGAGGAAGCACGCCTGCACTTTGCCATAGACTGGCTGGAACTCGTCCTCTTCGGTGAAAACGACTCCCTGAAGGTGCTCCGCTAATGATTCGCGCCGTCACCCCCGTCACCAGCAAAATTCTCGCCCGCGACAGCGTGCAGGACGCCCTGCGCCCCCTGCATGATACCGCAAGCATCGTCTTCACCAACGGCTGCTTTGACATTCTGCACGCCGGGCACGCCGACCTGCTGGCACGCGCACGCGCTCACGGCGATATTCTCGTCATAGGCGTCAATGCCGACGAATCCATCCAGCGCCTCAAAGGCCCAACGCGCCCCCTCAACGCCCTCCAAGACCGACTCTTCGTCCTCGCCTCACTCGAATGCGTGGACTACGTCGTGCCCTTCACAGAGGATACGCCCTACACCCTCATTCAGGACGTGCAACCCAATATCCTCATCAAAGGCGGCGACTGGAGCGTAGAAAACATCGTCGGACGCGATATCGTCGAAGCTACAGGCGGCACCGTCCTCTCCCTGCCCCTCAAACCCGGATTCTCCACCACAGGACTCATCAAAAAAGTCCTCACCACCTGCACCGACGAAGCCTAAAGGGCGCCACAACCTGCATACAAAAAGGCCGAAGCGAAAGCTTCGGCCTTTTTGTTAGCGGGAGAGGCAGGCAAAGAGGAAGAGTGCCTCCGGCTGCTCAAGGGTATGATACCCTTGAGAATCCCCAGGATTATTTGAACGGAAGCCGTTCAAATAATTTGGGTTTGGTAGGTAGAAATGAGGTTGGAGTGATTGGCGAGGCCTGGCGAAGGGGATGATATGGGAGAAAGGGAGAATTCGCAGAAGCACGCGGGGCAGCTTGCCCCACAGGGCCCCACGTCCCCCATCTTCCCCACAACAGGGATCCTCACCGCTCTTCTCACTCCACCAACGCCCACCCCCCAAAAAATCTCCCCATCCACACGAACGGGAGCCACACAGGGGTGACGACTGTCCCAGACAAAAGCACCCGGCCTGTGCGCACATGGGATTTTTAAGGGCCCACGGCCCTTAAACCTGCGGAGCACACTCTTCTCTTCGCCTCCTCTTCTTCTGTCCGCCCTACGCCAACGCCACAGCGCATGTCCAAAAAAAGGCCCGCTACGATGAGCGGGCCTTTTTGGTGGCGTTGTTGGACGGGGGTGGTGTTTAGAACGACTTGATGCGTTCCACCACGGTGTCGAGCTGCCGTCCGAGGGGGGTCTGGAGGGAGATTTCACGTTCCACGTTGGTGATGCCCTTGAGAACGGTGGAGTGGCGGCGGTTGAACTGGCTGCCAATCTGCTTCAGACCGAGGTCGGTGTACTTCCTTGCGAGGAAGAAGGCGGTGTTTCGTGCCATGACGATATTCCGCTTACGGCTCTTGGAGGCGAGCTGCTCGTTGGTGAGGTCGAAGCTGGAGCAGATGTACTTAACGATCTTCTGAAGCCCAATGGAGCGGGAGTCGTTGGTGACCGTGTAGTTCTGCAGCACTTCGGCGGCGAGGTCCATGGTGATGTGCTCACCGAGGAGCCGGGCTTTGAGCACGAGGTTCTGAATACAGCTTTCGATCTGTCGCACGTCGTCGCGGAGGTTATCCGCGAGGTATTCGGACACGTCTCCGGGGAGCACGACCTGATGCAGGCGGGCTTTGGAGTCGAGAATACGGCGACGGGTGTCGAAGTCGGGGGCGTCGATGGTTGCGAGGAACCCGGCGCACATACGCGAGGCCAACTGCGAGTCCACGTCCTTCAACTCACGGGGGAGGAAGGAGCTGGACATGACGACTTTACAGCCGCGGTTTTCGAGGGCGTTGAGGGTAGCGAGCATTTCATCCTGCGCCACCTGACGGCCCTGCAGAAAGTGGACGTCTTCGAGCAGGAGGACGTCGAGGCTGTCGCGATACTGGTTCTTAAAGCGTTCGACTTCCTTGGCCTTGATGGCAAGGATGAGCTGTCTGGTGAACTCTTCGGCGGTGGCGTAGCCAATGCGCACGTTGTCGCGATTGGAGTGTCCGGCGACCTGCGAGCCGATGGCGTGAAGCAGGTGCGTTTTGCCGAGGCCGGGGCCGGAGTTCAGGAACAGCTGATGCGTGGCCAGCTGATCGCGGCAAATGCCGCTGGCGGCGGCAAAGGCCAACTGATTACAGGGACCGACGATAAAATCATTGAACTGAAAGCGCCAGTTGCTGAAACTGACGGGTTTGGGCGCGGCCGGGGTGAGATTGGGCAGGCCAATCTGCACGGGGCGAGCGGGCGCCTTTCGCGGGGTCCTCTGCGGGGCCTGCGGCTCTGCATGCTGCTGCGGCTGCTGGGACGGCTGAGGCTGCGCGTGCTTTGGTTCCGGCTGCGACTGGGCGGCGGACACGGCGGCGGCCACGGTTGTGGCAGCGGCTTCGGAGGGCGCGCCTCTGGACGTCATGACGGGTCGCACGCCACTATGCTCGACGATGTCGCGATTCTTTCGGCGGTCCCTCTGGCGCACCTTGATGTCCACTTTAGGTCGTCTTCCGAGGACCTGAGTGGCGGCGTCTGCGATGACGTCGGTCAGCCTGTCCCCAATCCAGGAGGCCACGAAGCTGTTGGGCGCCAGCAACGTCAGAACACGATCGGAGACCTCGGCTTCAAGGGGTTTAATCCATACCTTGAACGTGCCGGGTCCGGTCGTTTTAGCGAGTATATCAGTTATTTGAGCCCAAGCTTCAGACATGAACTGTGTCCTAGTCAGGTTTCGAGAAAACGGCAACGAGTGATACTATCGCGTTGCACTTGAGTGACAACGCATGTTCTCCCCACGTACTGCCTCTTCCAAGTTGCCGTTTATATTCACAAATTTTGAAATCCACCAGAATCGGCCGTTTTCAGCCACCTCTTTTGAGGTGGCGCGGATAAAGGACCGAGAGATGACTTCACTTTTTTATCAACAGCGGTGGAAAACTTTTTCCACACCCTGCTCTGCGTTATCCGGCGAATTTCTCAGAAATTAAATCTTTTTCTCTGGTGCTACGGTGAAAATGTCAGCATTTCACCAAAAAATTCCTTGACAACGCCCTCCGGCCCCTTCGTGAGACCTTCTGGAGCCTTGCCCTCGTCAACAGGCGGGCGAAGATACACCCTGATGCCCCGCAAGACAACCGGAAATCATAGCAAAAACACGGCTGAGGGGAGGAATTGCACAGGCAAATCCCCTCAGCACAGATGTGGCGCGACTCCTCGGGTTCCGGGCGTCCGGTTGTTCCCGATTTCACGCGAAAAATAGGGCGTAGACCCTAACCGGCGTCCGGTTGCGGCGTGTCCTTCAACTCATCCGGATAGTCCTCATGCGAGTAGAGCTTCCACACCGCTTCGGGTGCGCCAAGCTCGATGAGCGTTTTTGCTATGGACTGCCCGCCGGCCCACCAGCGGTAGGCCTCGTCGCAGTCTCGGGGGATGATGAGCACGCCGTCATCGGTGATGTAGGGCTGTGCTCCCCCGGTGGGTGTCTCGTGAGCCGTCGTCATGGTCTGTTTTACTCCACGTCTCCGGCCAGTTGCCGGAACTTCTCGATATCACGGGAAAATTTCTCCCGCAAGTCATCGAACACGACGGGCACGCGCCGTGCGAATTCGTCCAGCAGCGGCAGCATGACTTCGCGAATCTGCGGATGCGCGGCGCCATCGCAGCGCAGCTTGAACACGTGGCGCCATTCGCGCAGGTTTGCGGTCATGACGATTTCGGTCTTGAGGCTGTTGGGCAGGACGGAGCGGGCCTCCTGCGCCTTGGCGCCCTTGTCGATGAGGTCCAGATACAGGCGTTCGGCCTGCTCCATGGCCTCATACCACAGGCGGTAGGCTTCGGAGTCCTCGTCCCAAAACACAGGCTTTACGACGGTGATTTCGTTGCCGAACTTGTCCTTGGAGTAGTTGGCGTAGCGCGTGCTCTCCTGACTGAACGCGGCGATGCGGTGCCGCACCAGCTCGTGGGTGACGCCCCTGTCGCACACAAAGCGCACCGTGGCCGAGCCGTGCTCGATGACGCTCTCGTGCCCGCTGGCGATGATGCGCCGCACGAACTTGCGCGCGGAATCCGAGGTAATCTTGTCCTCGGACTTGTAGCAGGTGCGCCCTGCGGCCTCGATGTTGCGGATCATTTCCTCGCCGTCGGGCAGGAACATGATGTCGAAGGAAGGTCGTACGATCTTCATGCGTCGGGGAGTCCTATCGTAAAGTTAAAACGTTCTAGCTTTGGAAAAGTTTCATGTGCGTGTAGGCCTTGGCCGAGGCCACACGACCGCGCGGGGTCCGCTTCAAAAAACCGCACTGGATGAGATACGGCTCGTAGATGTCCTCGATAGTGCGCACCTCTTCGGAGCACGCCACGGCAAGGGGCTTCACGCCAACGGGCCCGCCCCCGTAATGGTTGATAATGGTCGAGAGGATTTTGCGGTCCATGTAGTCCAGCCCCTGCTCGTCCACATCCATCCGGGTCAACGCCTTTTCGGCGATGTCGGTATCAATGGAACCGCCGCCGTCCACCATGGCGAAGTCGCGCACGCGGCGCAGCAGACGGTTGGCGATACGCGGCGTGCCGCGGGAGCGGCGGCCAATGATGTAGGCCCCCTCCTCGGAGATGCCAACACCCAGAATACGCGCGGAGCGCTGCACCACGCGGGCCAGCTCCTCGGGCGAATAAAATTCCAGACGGTTGATCACGCCAAAGCGGTCACGCAGGGGCGACGTCAGCAGACCGATGCGCGTGGTCGCTCCTACAAGGGTGAAGGGCTCAAGGTCAATCTTCACCGTCCGCGCGCCCGGCCCCTGCCCGATGACGAGGTCCAGCTTAAAGTCCTCCATGGCGGGATAGAGCACTTCCTCCACAGCGGCGGGCATGCGGTGAATTTCGTCAATGAACAAAATATCGTAGCGGCCAAGGTTGGTCAGAATGGCCGCGAGATCGCCACTGCGCTCCAGCACGGGACCGGAGGTGGAGACAAGGTTCACGCCAAGCTCGGACGCGATAATCTGCGCGAGGGTCGTCTTGCCAAGGCCGGGGCTGCCGTAGAGCAGCGTATGGTCCATGGCCTGCCCACGCTCTCGCGCGGCACTGATGAACACGCGCAGGTTGGCCCGCAGGTCCTCCTGCCCGATGAATTCATCAATCCCCCGTGGGCGGATGGTTTCATCAAGGGTGCATGGGTCTTGAGACATCTAGTTCGCCTTGCTTTGAGAAATGGCCTTCAGCGCCTCGCGAAGTGCCTCGCCGACATCCAATCCCGGCTTCTCGGCAAAGACTTGTTCAAGCACCTCGCGCGCTTCGCCATCCTCATACCCCAGATTGGTCAATCCGGCCAGAGCGTCTCGGAACACGGCAACACTGCGGCCGTCCATGTCGGGCATGGTCTGAGCGAGCTCTGCTGTGGCTTCCAGCTTGTACTTCAGCTCCACAAAAATGCGCTGGGCGCTCTTTTTGCCGATGCCGGGCACGTTGACGAGGGGCGTGTAGTCATCGGAGATGACAATGCGCCGCAGGTCGTCCGGGCCATACTGCGAGAGAATGGCCAGTGCCAGCTTGGGGCCAACCTTGGTGATGGCGAGAAGCGTCTCAAAGGTGGTCTTTTCGTCCCACGTGGCAAAGCCGTACAGCTCAATGGCGTCCTCACGCACAATGGTGTGGACGAAGAACTCCACTTCGGCGCCGGTGGCACCAAGGGCGGCAATGCCGGGAACGGTAAGACCGATGTGGTAGCCTACGCCGCCAGAGGTCAGCACCACACAGGCGCTGTCGGTCTTGGCGACGATGGTCCCCTTGACGAATGCAATCATCCTAAACTCCGGCCAGCCGCCGCATGCGGCGCATGTTGAGATGACAAATGGCAATGCCGAGGGCGTCACTTGCGTCCTCCGCCCATCCGGAATTGCGCACGCCAAGGACCTGCGCCACCATGAAGGCGACCTGCGCCTTGTCCGCGCGCCCGGTGCCCACAAGGCTCTGCTTGACCTTGGTCGGCTCGTAGGCGGAGACGGGCAGTCCGCCCACGGCGCACGCCGCAATGGCCGCGCCGCGCGCCTGCCCCAGCTTCAGGGCGCTCATGGTGTTCTTGGAGACGAACACATTCTCAATGGCGGCCTCGTGCGGGCGGTGCGTCTCGATGAGTCCGGCCAGCGCGCTGTAGATGCGGCCCAGACGCTCTCCAAGGTCCTTCACGGAAGCCACGCGTATGGTTCCGGCTTCAATAAGCTGGGCGCAACCCGAGATCTCGCGTACCAGTCCGTAGCCTGTTACGCGGGATCCCGGATCGATTCCGAGCACGATGGTCTCGCCGGATGTTTCACCCATATGTGTCACCTGACTAGCCAGCGTATTCCTCGAAGGCTTCGTCGGGCACGTTGGCGTTGTGGTGGACCTTCTGCACGTCGTCGTGGTCTTCCAGCAGCTCCAGCAACTTGATGAGCTTCACGCCCTGAGCGGTGTCCAGATCAATGTTGTTCTGGGCAAGCATGGAGACTTCGGCGCTGGTGGGGTTCATGCCTGCGGTTTCAAAGCCGGCCTGCACGTCGGAGAAGTCCTCGGGGGCGGTGCGCACTTCCCATGCGTCATCGTCGTCGCGGATGTCGTCCGCGCCGGCCTCAAGGCCCACTTCCATGACCTGCTCTTCGGAGTAGGTTTCCTTGTCGAAGTACAGGGTGCCCTTCTTCTCAAACATCCACGCAACACAGCCAGCTTCGCCCATGTTGCCGTTGTTGCGGGAGAGAATGTGGCGGATTTCGGCGACGGTACGGTTCTTGTTGTCCGTCGCGGCGTCCACGAGCAGAGCGACGCCACCGGGACCGTAGCCCTCGTACATCACTTCAAACATTTCGCCGCCATCAAGCTCGCCGGTACCCTTCTTGATGGCGTTTTCGATCTTGTCCTTGGGCAGGTTCACGGACTTGGCGGCCTGCACGGCAGCACGGAGGCGGGCGTTGGTTTCAATGTCGCCACCGCCATCCTTGGCGGCGATGATGATTTCCTTGGCGGCCTTGGTGAAGGCCTTGCCGCGCTTGGCGTCCTGACGGCCCTTGCGGTGCATGATATTATGCCATTTACTATGTCCAGCCATATTGTCCTCCGGCTCCTTTGTCCAAATTGTAGTCTTGAAAAAACGACACGACCCGCCCACCCCGTGCAGGAGCCAGGCGGCGCGTCCCTTACTCGGTCAGTCCTTTGAAGCCCATGCCGACGAAGAAGATTTCCTTGGATTCGGCACGGGAGCTTTTGGGCTTGAAGGTCTTCATGGTGTCAAAGTAGATTCGAAGCGTCTTGCCGTAGGCGGCTTCGTCCGGCCCCTGAAACACCTTGACCACGAAGTGCCCGCCCTTTACCAAGGTTTTACAGGCCACGGCAAGGGCTTCCTCGGCGAGATTCATGGACCGCGCCTGGTCGGTGAACTTATGCCCCGTGGTTTTGGGGGCCATGTCGGAGATCACCATATCGAAGGGACCAACGGCCTCAATCTCGGCTTCAAACTCCGGCGTGCGTTCAAAAACGTCTTCCTGATGGAAGGCCACATTGGGCGGGAAGGCCGTTTCCGTGTTCTGAATGTCGGCGGAAAGGACATATCCCTTCTCCCCCACCTTTTCGGCGGCGAAGAGCGTCCACGACCCCGGAGCAGCGCCAAGGTCCATGACCTTCTGCCCGGGTTTGAACAGCTTAAAGCGCTTGTCCAGCTCCTTGAGCTTATAGACTGAGCGCGCGGGATAGTTGTCCTTTTTTGCTTTAAGGAAATAATGGTCGCGGTACTTTTTCATGATGGTATCGCCTGAAGTGTGTCATCTTTTATCAGGGGCAGCGCCCCTGCACAAGCCGACGGAGAGCCGACAGTCCCATGCCGCATCGCCCCAAGCGTCCTCGCATCCAGACGGAACTCGGCAAAATGCAGACGCCACCTGACGGGGCGCGGCATATCGCGCACTTGCCCGGAAAGGGCGACGTGCTCATTCTCGGGGCCGGACCGGACCCGGCAACTGTTGCGGGGATGCTCCCGGCGGGAAAGGCCGTATACGTCATTGAGGCCCATCTGTTCAAGTCGCAGATGTCCGGGGACCCAAAACGCTCCATCCCCCCGCACTGGCGGGAGATTGCTCCCGAATCACTCACCGACGACGCCCTGCGGGACGCGGATATTTTTCTCTATCGCCCCGGTTTGCGGCATTTTCCATCCTTTTTTGGCCCGCTTGTCGCCCGGTGCCGCTGGCTCAAGACCTTGGACTCCGGCATTCCGGAACTGCGGCGCTACGCCATCCTGCCCGGCAATGAAGACAGCCTGCTCATCCCCGAACTTCTTGACGCCTTTGAGCGTACGGGACTGAAAACGCGGCGCGTGCATCCCAAGCAGGCGGGCTCGCTCATGCCCCACCTGCTCCAGCGCGAGCGCCCGGCGCTGTTCTTCAGCGTCAATTTCAGCGGATTTGATCCGTACGGCGAACTGTTCCACCTGCTGCGCGCGGCGGACGTGCCTGTCGCCACATGGTGCGTGGACAATCCCTTCCACCTGATAAGCGGCCTACGCTCGCCCTTCTGGCGCGAGATGCCCATCTTCGTCACCGACGCCTCCTTCATCCCGCTGCTGCACGACCACGGCGCAGAGCAGGTCTTCCACCTGCCCCTTGCGGCGTGGCCGGAGCACGCCGCCCCAACCGCGGACGCCGCCCCGAACTTTGCCGTAGAGGGCCGGCTCACCTTTGTCGGCCGCTCGGCGTTCCCGAACAAGGGCAAATTTTTCGCCGGATGCCGCGTGGATGAAGCCCTTAGCGCCGCAGCGCAGGCTATGCTCCGCGCGGGCCAGCGTCCAGATTTCTCGTGGTGGGTCGAGCAGACGAAAACCTCTCCCCTCTGGCCCGGCAACGCCGTGCGAAACGCCGGATTCGGCGCGGAAGCCGCCAGCCGCCAGCGACGCATCATGAGCCTGCAACACGCGGCCACGGGGCTGCCGCTCGTGGTCTTCGGCGACAGCGCGTGGAAGGAGCACTTGCCACAGGGCACGGATATCCGCTCCGGAGTGGACTATTACACTGAGCTTCCCGGCATTTACCGCCAAAGCGCGTGGAACCTCAACGTGACGAGTCTGCTCCTGCCCGCAGGCCTGACCCAGCGACACTTTGACGTCTGGGCGGCTGGCGGATTCCTGCTCACGGACGACACACCGGGGCTGGACATCTTCCCCGATGAACTCACGCGTGAAATCACCTTTGCCGCGCCCGGCGACATTCCAGAGCTCGCCAAACGCCTCGCCCCGGACACCACCCTGCGCAAGGACCTTGCCGCCGCATGGCGCCGCCATATCCTCGACCAACACACCTACGGCCACCGCGTGCGCCGCGTGCTGGATATCCTCGGCATCGATTCCAGCCCCACCCCAAGCCCCATTCCCTAGCCCCAGCCCCCACAGCACACAAAATTTCCCCTTGCATCCCGCTGCGAAGGAGCGTAAATCCTTTTCCGTTCCACGGAACACCACACGGGGATGTAGCTCAGTTGGGAGAGCGGCGCGTTCGCAACGCGTAGGTCGTGAGTTCAAGTCTCATCATCTCCACCAGAAATGACAAGGGCCTAGAGGCAATGCCTCTAGGCCCTTTTTTTCGCTCATTCAGTTTGGTCATACCCCTAAGTAGAGCCACAACCTTTTTGACGCACACGAGCGATAATCACGTCAGGCCCGCGGCCTCGGATGTGCTCGCCTCCCCCCCTCAAACCACAAGGCAAAGCTCAGCCCGCGCATTGAAGTGACCTTTGCCGTTGTCACAAGCTCAGGACTCCATCACACCAGCGCCCGGCGGACGGTCTCAATGCCCCGCTCCTCCAGAAAGTGCGGCACGCGCTGCATGATGAGGGCGTTTTCGCGGTAGTAATCGAGGAAACGGGCGATAAGGTCGAGGGCTTGGCTTTGGGATTGTTCTTCCGCCAGCACGTCGGCAACCCGCGCGCTGCATCCGGAGCTTCCGCCAACGAGTACGGTCCAGCCTTTGCGGGTGCCCACCAGCCCAAGGTCACGGACGTAGCTTTCCGCGCAGCAGATAAAGCATCCGGACACCCCCAGCTTGAGCTTTGCCGGGACCGTGGCGCAAGAAAAGCGTTTTTCAACTTCCGCCGCCATCTCCAACGCGTCCTGCACGCCAAACTGGCACCACTGGTTGCCGGGGCAGGCCTGCACGTAGTGCCCTGCGACCTTGAAGGGCAACTCGTCGCACACGGGGCCGACTTCGTCCTCCTTGAGGCCGAGTAGCGTCAGGCGCTGGCCGGAGGTAATTTTCAGGACAGGGACGGCATACTTGCGGGCCACCCGCGCCACGGTCTCCAAATCGTCGGGGGTAAGCATTCCGGCAGGGGGCGTTACCCGTACACCGTAGGTCTTCTTGTCACGCTGTTTGACACAACCGCTCGGGAGCTCGATCATTTTGGCCTCCTTGAAACAGTCTGCCGCAGCCTTCTGCGGATAGGACGTTATGCCTTTCGGCACCCTCTGACTTCTCCACTCAGACCACACAGTCTGCCCAAGGCAAGGCATTAGAGCAACATCTATGTCCCTCAAATAACTGTAAAAAAGTAGACAAATTCCTTTCCATTCGCTGTCCTGAGCACGGAAAGAGGCGTCCTCACGCCTCCTTGCGCCCACAGCCCGAGCATACGAAACCGCTCTCCCGCGCTTCCCCCTTCATGCCGCGCCCTTCACCCCCACCACGAAGCCCCAGCGCCAATCAACAGCCGCAACGCCGGCACCATCCCCGCCGCGCCACCCGCCATTGGCGGCCCCACACTTCGCCGCGGCCTCTTGAGTTTCCCGCACGGCAGACGTATCCTCACTCGCCACGCCACAGACACACAGCGCCATGGAGCACAACATGCCCACAACACTTCCCGAAGGCGAATACGTTGGCACCCGCTTCCAGGGTGAGGATTTCGCTGATGCGGACCTTTCTGAAATTGAATTCTACAACTGCACATTCACGGATTGCGTCCTCCAAACGGCCAGCCTGCGATTCAGCTTTTTTGAGAAGTGCCATTTTGAGCGGTGCAATATGACGCTGGCGGGATTTCGCGGGGCGCGGATGGTGGACGGGGCGTTCAAGGACTGCAAGCTCCTTGGCATCAACTGGGGGGAATGCGGCGGGTTCTTTCGGGCCAGCTTTACGGACTGCCTGCTGGACGAGGCCTCCTTTGCCAATATGAACCTGCAGCGCATGCGCTTTACGGGTTCAACCTTCCGGGGCGGCACATTCTCCAACACCAACCTTTCCCTCGCCAGCTTCGAGGACTGCGACCTTGAGGGCTGCCGCTTTAGTAACGCCAATCTCTACAAAACCGACTTCACCACGGCCCGAAACTACTTCATCAGCGCCGAGGACAACACCATCACCAAAGCCAAATTCTCCCTCCCCGAGGCCGTCTCCCTGTTACGCAACTTTGACATTACGCTTGTGTAGCTTTGGCGGGCACAGGCGGCTCGTGCCGTCCCTCATCCCCCACACAACAACAAAAGGCGGGACCGCTCAGGAGCGGTCCCGCCTTTTTCATACGGGGGTAGTCAGCGCGGGGCTGACTAGAGGCCGAGGGCCTCGCGGATGGCGTCGATGCCGTGGGCTTCCACGAAGCGGGCGACGCGCTGTTTCTTTTTGCCGTTCTCGCGGTAGTAGTCGAGGAAACGGTCGATACAGTCCAGTGCCTCTTCGGTGCTGAGGCCCTCGGTGAGGACGTCGGCAATGCGGGCGCGGCTACCGGAGTTGCCACCGAGGACGATGGTCCAGCCCTTACGGCTGCCAACAAGGCCAATGTCGCGGACATAGCTTTCGGCGCAGCAGATGGGGCAGCCGGACACGCCGAACTTAATCTTGGCGGGCACTGTGGCGCTGGAGAAGCGCTGGTCGATGGCGTCGGACATGGCGAGGGAATCCTGCGTGCCAAACTTGCACCATGCGTTGCCGGGGCAGGCCTGCACGTAGTGGCCCGCCAGTTTGTAGGGCAGGGCCTCACAGGCGGGATTGACGGCTTCTTCCTTCAGGCCGATGAGGGCAAAGCGCTGGCCGGAGGTGATTTTCACCAGCGGCACATTGTGCTCGCGGGCAACCTTGGCCACGGCTTCCAGTTCATCGGGGGTCACCACGCCGGAACGCGGAGTGATGCGCACGGCGTAGGTCTCCTTATCGCGCTGCGCTATGCAGCTCGCGGGGAGGTTAGACATCTGGATTCTCCTTGAAATATGTGTCCCGCAGGGCTTGCGGGCATGGAGTTCTGGGAAATTGCCAAGGCGCGGCAATGCCGCGCCGAGCTGTGCAGTCTGCCCAAAACCGCGGCGCACTGCAACCGCAAATCCCCCACTCACGCAGGGCTCTCCAGACGCACAAACGGCCCAAAGTCCGCAGGACTCCGGGCCGCAAAAGATGATGGCCGCCGCTGATCAGTGGACCTTGCCGCAGCAGGAACCGGGCACGCAGCCCTTGTCCGAAGGACGGCTGCCACAGCACCCGCGCCCGCCGGCATCCGGCGTGCGGAATGTACTGCGCCCAACACTTGAGGCACTGGTGGACAGCAGACGCTCGCCGCCTTCAGCGCCGCAGAATTCGCACGGCTGGACCGGGGCGTCCCCAATCTGCAATGCCTCATAGACCTTGCCACACGACGGACACTTGTATTCATAAATCGGCATTCTTTCCCTCCTGAACTCTGCGCCCGGAAGCGGACCTGCTTCCGGGCGAGTTGTGGTGACGTTTCCCCGCACGGGGTGGTGCGGGATGAGCGTTAGTCGTCGCCCTCGCGACGCAGGGCCTGACGCAGGGTGGCGGCCTCGGTTTCCAGCGCGCTCAGGCGCTGCTCCAGTACGGCGCGCGAGTTTGCCGCTGCGCCGCCCCAACCGCTCCCGCGCCCCATGGCGCGGCCACCGCCCATGCCACCGCGAAAACCACGGCCACAGCCGCGTCCCATACCGCGAGGCGCGCCGCCCGCAGGGCCAGCAGGCCCCGCCGAGCCACAGCGCCCGAAACCGCCGCCAGTGCGCGGTCCCTGACCAAGAGGACCTGTTCCATCGAACCCAGGCATAGTGCTCCTCCTTTGCTATTGTGACTGCATGGGGAAGAAACGCGTCCACGCGCTCCTCCTCTCTGTATTCACAGCACAAGGCATGCCACAGGATTTTTTCCCATAATATTAGAGGGATACAAAAATATACAGATCCATCACCACCGGGCAAACGGCGCATTTTTCGCCCGCCACAGCCCCTCTGCGACGCACTCTGCGCCCTCTCACCTACTTGGTGCGCACACGGCGTGATACGGGGCGCGGCAGGCCCTGCTTATCGCTCCAGCCCACAAACGCCGCGCCATACCGCAGGGGCAAAGGAAGGACGGTCTCCGGCTGGGCCGCCGCATCCTGCAGTCCGCCGAGAAGGACAAAGCGGCTCGACGCCCCCTTCACCGCGCCAAGGCGCCGCCGCAACTCCCGCCACGACTGCGCCGGGTCCGGCCCGGCAAGAAGCCACAAGGACGGCACCTTCAGCCCCTGCGGCGCCAATGCGACCTGCCCTGTGCGCCGCGCCGGGCCGCGCGTCACAAGGGAGCAGACCAAAAAGCCCTGCTCCAGTTTCTTCGCCGCCAGCAGGGCCAATTCGGCCCCACCCTCGTCACCCCACAGCCCGACGCGGGATTCGGGCAAATCCATTGCCGCGCGCAGGGCGCTGTGCGCCGCGAGGGCGTCGCTCACCTGATGCGTCCGGGTCAGCGGCCCTGTCACCACATCCGACCCACCGCAGCCACGCCCGTCGTACACCAGCACCGCGCACCCACGCAGGGCCAGCAGGCGCGCCATGGACAGGGCCGATTCCTGCGGGGTGCAGTGCTCGCAGTGCACCAGCACAAACGCCGCGCGAATGGGTACATCCGGCCTGCGCACAATGGTCCCCTGAAGCCGCACGCCCTTATTGGTGATGGTGATTGGCTCCTCCATGAAGGTGATGCGTGTGCCGTATTCCATGGGCGGATTCGGCGGCATCCACATCAACTGGGCGGGCTTTTTGATGAGCGGATTGTTGTACCTGTCCTTCTTGGGCAGGATGGTTACCACGCCTTCCACAGGTTCCTCGGGCAAAAAGTCGGGCCCGTAGGCAAAAACCATTTCCCCATCGCGCCGCAGCGCCTTGAAGAGCCCGGTTTGCGAGTCGTAGAACAAAAAAGCATCAAAGGCGTCGCGCCCGTCAATGATACTGACGAAACGCTCCCCGCCCATGTGGTAGTGGCCGAAATAATCGCCGGGCACAAAGGTATCCGCGCCGCAACGCTCCAGCGCAAAGGTTTGGGCGAATCCCGCAAACCCACGCAGACCGCCGACATGCACGGTGCCTTCCTCGTCGGTGTAGGCGCCGGGCATGGCGGACCCGTCATCTGGTGCGGGCTGTGAAGTGGCGGGCTGTGGTGGAGGCGGTGCAGACGCGGCGCCATGGCTGCTCACAGGCTTTGGGGCGCTGGCCTGCGGCGGGCCAGATTTCGGTGGTGCAGAAGGCGGCGCAGAGGGCACCGATGACGCCGCCGGACGCGGCGCGGGCGATGCCGTCTGGCGCTGTGGGGCGGGCGGCGGCGTGGCGGGTTGCGGCGTCGCCACAGGCTTTTTGGCCGGATGGGCGGAGGTCTGCTCCTGTGGCGGCTTAGTCTGTGGCGGTTCTGGTGGCGGCGGCTCTGCTGGCGGCGCGGCAGGGTGCTGGCCCTCGGCCACCAGCGGCGGCACGCGGTCCACAATATCCACGGTGTAGACGTCCGGACGCATGGGGATGAGCCGCAACTCCACGCCAGCGAGCCAGATGGCGGCGGCAAGCACCGTCACATGCAGGGCCGTGGACGCCACGGCGCAGAGTATCCGAAGCCAACGCATCCAGCCGCTCCTTCACGGCGCGCGGCGCGGCACCATGCCGCACCCGGCGCGGGTCCCATAAGTCTACACCAGTTCCAGAGCGGCATAAAGCGCAGTATCTTCATATGTTGCGAGGCCTTGCGCACCGCGCCGCAAAAGTCCTCTCCTCCCCGGCCCCGGCTGGCAGGCTTCCCTGCGTCCTGCTTCCCCAGCCGCCGCGTGCCGGAGTCCACCCTTGCCTCCCTCAAGGCGGGCCACTATGCTGGCCCGCAGGAGACGCCAATGAACCACCGCATCTACAAGAACGTCACAGACTACTACGACGCCAACGCCCGGACCTTTACGGCCGAGACCAAAGACCTTGACCTCTCCCACGCGTGGGAGCCGTTTCTTGCCGACCTGCCAAGCCCAGCGCGCATACTGGACGCCGGTTGCGGCTCCGGGCGCGACGCCCTCGTCTTCCTGCGGCGCGGACATGATGTGACGGCCTGCGACGCCTCCGCCCGCATGGTGGCCGAAGCCCGCGCAAACACGGGCTTGCCTGTGCACCACATCGCCTTTCACGACATCCCGTGGCAGCAGGCCTTTGACGGCGTGTGGGCCAACGCTTCGCTGCTGCATGTGCCCCATGCGGATCTGCCCACCGCCCTTGAGCGGCTGGGGCGCGCCCTTGTTGTTGGCGGCACGCTGTATGTCTCCTTTAAGCATGGCACGGACGAAGGCATGGCCCGTGGCGGAACGCTCTTCTTCTCCCGCTGTGATGAAGACAGAATGCGCCGACTTGTGGAGACCCAGCCCACCCTGCGCCTTGACCGGGTGTGGACCACGCCGGATACACGCCCCGCCCGCAGCCATCAGCGCTGGCTGCACGCCCTTCTCTCGCGCGTGGAGCCGTAAGGCGCCGCATGCTCCCTGCCGCGCCCCAGAAGGCCCGCCATCCACAAACGCTTTGACTCCATTCTTCACTATGCAGTAGACTCTGGCGCATATAACTCCGTGGTCCGGCTTGAGGTTCTTCGTCTTCAACCGCGCAAGGAGCACACAGGATGAGCGACTCCGATATGACGTCCACCACGCCCGCAAGCGACATTTTCCCCCCTGAACAGGCCGCGGGCATCACCATTTTGACCATTGACGACGAGGCCATGATCCGGGAAAGCATTCAGGCTTTTCTGGAGGACTGTGGATATAAGGTCCTACAGGCCGAAAATGGCCGTGTTGGTCTGGACGTCTTCCGCAATAAACAACCGGACCTCATTCTGGTGGACCTGCGCATGCCGGAGGTGGACGGACTGGACGTGCTGGCCAGCGTCACGCGCGAATCGCCACTCACGCCCGTCATCGTCGTCTCCGGAACGGGCATTCTGCACGACGCCATTGAGGCCCTGCGCCTTGGCGCGTGGGACTATGTGACTAAACCCATTCAAGACATGTCCATTCTGGAGCGCTCCGTCACCAAGGCGCTCACCCGCGCCAAAAACCTGCACCGCCGCGTCCGCTACCGCGAGGAACTGGAGCGCGACGTGGAACTGCGTACCCGCGAACTGCTGGAAGCCAACCACCGCCTCAATGAACAAATGCGCGAGCGCGAACGCGCCGAGCAGCGCCTTATAGACTCCCTGCGCGAAAAGGAAGTCCTGCTCAAGGAAATCCACCACCGCGTCAAAAACAACCTGCAAATCATCTCCAGCCTGCTGTACCTGCAATCCCAGCACATTGAGGACGACCACGCCCGCGCCGTGTTTACGGAAAGCCGCAGCCGCGTGAAATCCATGGCCCTCGTGCATGAAAAGCTCTACCAGTCGCAGGACCTCGCCCGCATCGACTACCACGAGTATCTCGTCAATTTCGTCGGCTACCTGATGCAGACCTACCACTCGCCCCAGCGCACCATTCAGTTGGACCTGCAAGTCGACGACGTCTATTTGCCCGTAGACAGCGCCATCCCCACCAGCCTCATCATCAATGAGCTGGTCACCAATGCCCTCAAGTACGCGTGGAGCGAGGACGAATCCGGCACCCTTACAGTGTCGCTGGCCTCCAACGGCTCGCGCGTGGAACTGCGCGTCAGCGACGACGGGGCGGGCCTGCCGGACGGCTTTGTGCCCGAGAACTCCGAAACCCTTGGCATGCAACTGGTGGTGAACCTCGTCACCCAGCTCCACGGCGAGTTTGAAGTCCGCACAGAGAACGGAACCGCCTTTATCATCAGCTTTGGCGTGTAGCCCCGCTCCTTCCGCCACAGAACGCGAAACGGGCCGGGAGGCATTGCCTCCCGGCCCGTTTCGCATCGTTTCTATGCCGCCGCGCTACTCTAGGCGCTTCATGGCGCGGCGCTTTTGCACGCGCGCGCCAAGGCCGCACACGGCGTAGACAACCACCGCCACGGCAATAATGGCCGCGCCGGAGGTCAGGTCAAAGACGTACGCCAACGCCAGCCCCGCCACACAAAAGCCCGCCGCAAGCAGCGCCGCCCGCCACATCATGGAGAACAGCGACGGCGCGCGGTGCACAACAATACCCGGCGGAATGGACAGCAGTGCAATGACGAGGATAAGCCCCACCACGCGGATGACCATCACCACGGAGGCACCAATCATCGCCAGCAGAACAAAATGCAGCGCCACCACCGGCACGCCGCGAACGCCCGCAAACGCGCCGTCATAGGACATGGCCTCAAAGTCCTTATACAGCGTCAGCGTCACGCACAGAATAAGCACGTCCAGCCCCGCCATCAGCCATAAATCCTGCGTGGGCACCGCAAGGATGCTGCCAAACAGAAAGCTCATCAGGTCCACATTGTACCCGGGGGTGAAGTCGAGCAAAATCATGCCCAGCGCCATCCCCCCGGCCCACATCACGCCGATAATGCTATCTGCCTGCTGCATATTGCGCGCAGTCACCGAAGCCATGGCCCCGCTGGCCGCCACGGAAAAACCCACCGCGCAGGGCAACACGGGCCAGCCCATGAACGACGCAAGGCCCAGCCCGCCATAGGCCGCATGGGCCACAGCGCCGGACAAAAACACAATGCGGTTCACCACCACAAGCGAGCCGATAACCCCGCAGGCTATGCTGGCCAGCATGGCCGCCATCAGGGCGTTTTGCATAAATTCAAACTGCAGCGCTTCTATCATCCACGGCCTCCGGCATCCTTTGTGGCGGAGCCGGGCACGGTGACGCCCCAGTTCTCGCTGTGTTCGCATGGCGCAACAACGCGGTGCGGCACGTCCCCATGGGCAAAGACCTCCACCGGGCAAGAACCCTCGGGTTCACTGCCATACATCATCATAAGCATGTCGCGCGTAATCTCGGGCCGGTCATGGAAGTGCAGGGTACGGTTCACGCACGCCACGGTATGCGCCCCGGCGGCCACGATGCTAAGGTCGTGGCTCACATGGACGATGGTCATATCCGCATTCAGCTCCGACAGCAGTTCCAGCAGGCCGGAGCGGCCCGCGGCGTCTACGCTGGCGGTAGGCTCGTCAAGCAAAAGCAGTTCCGGGTCGGACACAAGGGCGCGGGCGATGTACACGCGCTGGCGCTGGCCACCGGAGAGACGATCAATGCGCCGGGTGCGGTATTCCAGCATGCCCACACGGTCCAGCGCCTCATGCGCGCGGCGCTTTTCCTCGCGCGAGAAGAACCACCCGCGTCCGGTCTGACCGATAAGGCCCATGAGCGCCACCCGCTCCACATTGATGGGAAAGTCGCGCGCGGCCTCATTCAGCTGCGGCATATAGCCAATGCGCGAAACCACGCGCCCCGGCCGCTCGCCCAGCACACGCACGGTGCCGCTGACCGGCGTCAACGCGCCAAGCAGCAGTTTGAGGAGCGTACTCTTGCCCCCGCCATTGGGACCAAGCACCGCCAAATAGTCCCCACGCTGGACCGAAAGGTCCACGCCGTCGAGGATGCGGCCGCCCCCGTCATAGGCAAAGCTGACGCCTTGCATTGCAATCACAGTATCGTTCACGGTTCGCCTCCGGCGAAAAAAAGAGCGGACGCACCGCTCCATCATCATTCAACGGAAGAACGTGTTGTAATCCCGGTCCAAATTCTGTCAAGCACCTGCGGTGTCCTCCGGGGCGCCTTCCGCCTCGGGTTCGGCCTCGCACACGCTGCCATTGGCGTCCACCAGCCGGACGCCCGCCTCGCGCAGCACAAAGGCGGCTGTGCGCCCCGCGCCGTGCGCCACCACAACCTCGTCAGGCCGAAAGGACAACAGCCAGCGCCCAACCAGCAGCCCCTTGCCGCGCTCCGCACCGGCGTGGGGGTTCTCCACCACTTCGGACTCCTGCACCTCGCCGGTTTCCGCGTCGACCACCTCAATGCAAAATGACGGGGCCGAAGCAAAGTGCACCGGCGCCTCCGGGTCCGGACCGGGCATGGGCGTCATACGGCGGAAGGTGCTGCCATGGTCATGGTGGGTGCGGATGTGCGCCATAACCACGCGCGGGAATTGCCGGTACAGGTCTTCCTCCAGCCGGTCGGCCACGCGGTCCGCCACGGTGTGCGACGCCGTGCGCAGCACCACATCCAAATTGATGATAAAGCGCCCGCCAGCGGTCCTGCCGATACACCGTTCAACATAGCGCACTTGCGGATGGCGTTCCATAAAGTCCACCACCTCGCGGCGCACGGCCGGGTCCATGCCCGCGTCCATCAGGTCCTTGAGCGTCCGGAAAAGGAGCGAGCCGCCAGCCCAAAAAACGAAAAGGGACACCGCCCCGGCGGCGTAGCGCTCCAGATGCAGGCCGTAGGCCTGCCCCACAAGGCTGCCCACAACCACAAGGGTGGACAGGCTGTCCGCCAGATAGTCGCGGGCATCCGCCACCAGCGCTGTAGATCCAAGGCGTTTGCCCTGCCCAAGCTGGTACAGGCCAAAGGCCAGCGCCACCACAAAGGACCCCACCGCAACAGGCAGGGCCACCTGCACATCAGGCACGCCCGGCGTCCCAAAAATCACCCAGCGTCCGATCTCGTAGGCAGCAAGGATAACGGCAATGCTGATAACAAGGGTCGCCACGGTCTCGGCCTTGTACAGCCCATAGGGGAAGGACGGATGCCGCCTGCCCGCCAGCCACAGCCCTACCCACGCGGCGGCGGAGGCCAAAACATCCGTAGCCGAATGCAGCGCGTCGCCCATAAGGGCGGCACTGCCCGACGCCACGCCCGCCACGCCCTTAACCACGGCAAGAGCAAGGTTCAGCGCAACGGATGCAAGGGCGCGCCGCCGTGCGGCGCTGATTTCCATGCGGGCAACGTCCTGTATCTCCACGAAATTTCCTCCACTTCCCACAAAGGGCATTCAATGCGATAATATTCCTGACACGTTACAGACCGAGCGCCCCGAGTCAATGCCGGGACCACTCTTTCTGCGTTGACCACGCGGAGCAAATCGTGCATGGACGCACTGCCGGAGGGACGCACCGCTATGACGGGTCAGCCCCCGGACGTCACGAGAAAAGACGGATTCCGCCATGCTACATAAAAAGAATATACGCATCCTTGTGGCCGACAGGTCCGAGCTGATGCAAAAATACATCCGCCGCATCCTTCAGGACGACGGCTACCCAAACGTGGTGACCGCGGACACGGGCCTTGAGGTCATCGACCAGCTCAAGGCGTCGCACGTGGACTGCATTGTCTGTTGTTGGGATCTGCCCAAGATTAAGGGCATAGACATTCTGCGCAATCTGCGCGGGATGAACCGGACCCGCAACATCCCGTTCATCATGGTCACGGCCAAAGGCGGCGCGGAATTCCTTGCGCAGGCGCGTAAGCTCGGCGTCTCTGCCTATGTGACCAAGCCCTTCACCCCGGACACCTTTAAAAAAGGGTTCATCTCCGCCCTCGTCCGGCACGGGCACATCACCCGCGCGGACTAGCCGCGCTACATCCGCAGATGCGACGTGACGTGCGCGCGGCACGTGTCTGCCGGTGCGCCAGCCCTCTCCCTTCCCCCCGCAAATCAGGCAGAAGCACACACGCTGGCGCAGAAGCGGTTCAGCACCTCGCGCAGGTCCGCGTCCTCCACGGGCTTGGTCAAAAAGGCGACCCCGCCGACCTCGCTGGCCCGCTGCGCCGTTGCCCTGTCGGACGAGGCCGACACGAACACCACGGGTACCGGGCAGATGCCGCGGATGGCCTGCGCGGCCTCAATACCGTCGCGCCGTCCGGCGAGGTAGACATCCATAAACACCACATCCACAGGCCGCTGCCGCACACAGTGCAGCGCGCTGCCCGCGCAGTCCGCCACATCCACAGCCGTGATGCCCATGGCCCGCAGCTTATACGTCAGTTCCATGGCGATAATGGTTTCATCCTCCACCACCAGCACTCGGCACATTGACTCCCCCTTCACGCTCTGTCCCACAGCATTCTCACTTTCTCCGGTGCTCCGAAGTGTCCTATCCGGTCCGTAGAGTGCCACGTGTTGTGACAGCGTTATGCCGCATCCCCCACCCCATGGCGCGTCCGCCATGCCCTTGTACGATACACGCAAAAGATGAATCGATACAAGAACGCTTTTCTTGCACACCAGCATCGCGGCACGCCGCGCCCGCCTGCAACACTGCGGTGTTCCATGGACCTGCTGCGCCGTATTCGCCTGCCTGCGCCCCGCATCGTCCACGCCTGCGCTCCTCCCACGCTCTGTCTTGCGTTCGCATCGCCGAACACATACACTGCCAGTGCAGAAGACGGTCCATCCTGTCCGCCAGTCCATGCAACACGCCGGAGGGTTCCCCATGTCGTCCATCACCGCCACGCAGCGCGCCCTACACGCCGTTTGGGGCATGTTCGCCGCAGATTCCTTGGCCCTTACCGCCCACTGGATGTACGACACCGCCGCCATCGCCAAAGAGGTCGGACGCCCGGAAACCCTCGCCGCGCCCGTCATTTCGCGCTTTCACCCCAACCGCAAGGCCGGGGAGTTCACTCACTACGGCGACCAAGCCCTCGTGCTGCTGCGCTCTGTGGCGGCGGAGAAGGGGCTGAGCATTTTGGATTTCTTTGAGCGCTGGAAGGCACTGTTTGCGGACTACGACGGCTATGTGGACGGCGCCACACGCAACACCCTCGCCCGCATCGACTTTGGCGAAGGGCCGGACACGTCCGGCTCCAATTCCACGGACCTTGCCGGTGCCTCGCGACTGCCCGTCTTGCTGCCGCTATTCCCGGATGACGAGGAAGGCCTCGTGCAGGCCGCGCGGCTACAGACCAAGGTCACCCACAATTCCGCGCAGGTGCTGGACGCGGCGGAGTTCTTCGCCCGCGCGGCGTTTTGCGCCCTTGGCGGGGCCAGCGTAGCCGAGGCCGTGGACCACGCCGCCGGATTCGACTACATCAGCG
This sequence comes from Desulfobaculum sp. SPO524, assembly GCF_044987625.1. NCBI lineage: Bacteria > Pseudomonadati > Thermodesulfobacteriota > Desulfovibrionia > Desulfovibrionales > Desulfovibrionaceae > Desulfobaculum > Desulfobaculum sp. SPO524. Next base: position 390,564 of record NZ_JBJDSB010000001.1, read on the forward strand.
CGCCCATTGCCGCGTGGACCGACGAAGCCCGCCAGTACGCCTCGCAGGATGTTGTGGCCGCTGTGGCCCGCTTTGGGCAAAGCTGCAACGTGGAAGGCGCCTTCCGCGCCACGGTGCAGATGCTGCTCCGCCACGCCGATGACCCACGCGAGGCCCTTATCGCCAACGTGATGGCAGGCGGCGACAGCGCCGCGCGCGGCATGCTGGCCGGGGCCATTCTTGGCGCCTGTGGCGCGCCGGACGCCATCCCGGCCGACTGGCGCGACGGCCTTGCGCACGGCCCGGAGATAGCGCGACACCTTGACGCCATCACCGCCTAGCTTTTCCTTCCACTAAAGTAGGGTTTTCAACCACCACCGGGCTTGGTATACCTGCGCTGGCCTTTCCGCAGGGGTGCCTGCCCTGTGCCCATCACACACCGCTAACCGCATCAGGACGCCATGACGACGACACCCTTCCTGCGCTCCGTAGGCGCAACCTTTCGCGACGCCACGCGCGCCAGCATTGACCTGTTCAAGGTGATGGTTCCCATCATCATCGCCGTCAAGATTCTTCAGGAGCTTGAGCTTGTAGGCTACCTTGCCATCCCGCTATCCCCAATTATGGAGATGGTGGGCCTGCCGGCCAGCATGGGCCTTGTGTGGGCCACAGGCATCGTGGTCAATATCTACTCCGCCCTTATTGTGTACGTGTCCATCGCGGCGGACGTACACATGACCGTAGCGCAGATTACCACCCTCAGCACCATGCTGCTCATCGCCCATGGCCTGCCCATTGAGTGCAAAGTGGCCCAAAAATGCGGCCCCTCCCTGACCGGGCAGATGGTGCTGCGCGTTGTGGCCGCGCTGCTGTGCGGTTTTCTGCTGCATCTCATCTATTCCAACACAGGCTCACTGCAGGAAACAGCGCAAATATTCTGGACGCCCGGCGCGCCGCCGGAAACGCACCTTGAATGGGCCATTGATCAGGCATGGAATCTCTTCTCCATCTACTGTCTGGTGGTGGGGCTGATGTTCATGATGAAGATTCTGGACAAGCTGCGCATCACCCACGCCATCAACTGGGTACTGCGCCCCATCCTGCGGCGCATCGGCATTGGTCCCTCCGCCGCCACGCTGACCGTTGTGGGCCTCACCCTCGGCATGGCCTACGGCAGCGGCCTCATCATCCACGAAAGCCGCTCCGGCAAGGTCTCGGACCGCGACGTGTTCTATTCCCTGACCCTCATGGGCATGGCGCACGCCCTTATCGAGGACACCTTGCTCATGACCATGGTTGGGGCGCATATATCGGGCATCTTCTGGGGCCGCCTCGTCTTCTGCCTGCTCTTTATGGCGATACTGGTGCAGGTTGTCTCGCGCATGTCCAACACGCGCTTTATGCAACTGTTTATGCACTCCTCTCCAAACAAACAGCCCGCCTAACCGCACAGAACACAGCGGCGCGCCCCGGAGGTTCCGGAGCGCGCCGCTGCATTTTATCTGACCCAACACATCAATCAGCAGGCGGGGCAGGGCCGCCACGCACAACGCCCGCACGGCGCACCCGCCGCACCAGCCCCGGCACGAACAGCGCCCCGGCGCAGCCAAAGGCCGCACCGGCCAAAGACTTCAGCGCCACATGCGGCAGTGCCACATCAAGCTCCATCCCCACCAACCAGTCCACAAGCAGCACGCCCGGAAAGCGGCACATCGCGGCCAGTCCGCCAACGCCACCGCACAGCAGCACGGAGCGCGTCACGTCGCCAACCAGCAGCACCGCGCAGTCTATGACCAGCCCGGGCAACACAAACTTGACCAGCATCAGCGGGCCGCCCTTGCCAGCGGCAAGGGCAATGGCCAGCAGCCCCGCCAGCAGCGCCGTGGCCGTGGCCACGAAGCGGCGGTCAATAAGCCCCCGCGCCACCAACAGAAAAAATATCACAAAGAACATGGAATGCCCCGGAATCTTCAGGTGCATCCGAAACGCCAGCTTGGACACCACAATAAGCACGGCGCACAGCCCTGCCAGCATGCCTTCGCGCAGGTCCAGCCCGCCCCAAAATGTTGTCTCTGCGCGTGTCATGCGCGTCCTCCCTTGGGTCATAATCCGGCGGACGCCGCTCCGCCCACGCCATGACTTTTGCCGAAAAATCGCCTAGATTCCACCTGTTTTTCACACCGCACCCGGCCCGGCGTCCGCCGCCAGACCGACAAGGAGCCATTCATGCGCATCTACGCCAGCTTCGACGATACGGACATTGCAGGCGCACCCATCGGCACGGGGCGTCTGGCCCGGATGTACGCCGCCACCCTGCCGGAACACTGCTCCATCTGGGGCGTACTGCGCCACCAGCAGCTAGTGGCCGAGGGCATCCCCTACACCTCGCAAAACAGTTCCGCCTGCGTGGTGGTGGACGTGCCGGGCGACGCCGTCGACGACACCCGCGCCCTGATGACGGAGCGCGCCGTGGACCATGTCCGCCAGTACATGAGCGACGGCAGCGACCCAGGCGTGTGCATCGCGGACGAGCGCGACGACCTCTCCGCCCTTGTCCCCTTTGGCCAGCGCTGCACCGTGACCCCGGTCACCCAGCAGGACGCCATGGACGCGGCCTCCGGCGTCTTTCTTGTGGGCCTCGGCGGCACCAACGACGGCATCATCGGCGCCACCGCCGCCATCGGCCTGACCGTGGCGGGCTGGTGCGGCCGGTTTATTGAATTCGGCAACCTGCGGGGCTTTCCCGACCCGTGCCCGGTGAGCGAGCTGCACTCGCGCGGGGTGCGCGTGGTCTCCACGGACCGCAACGCCACCGTCCCCGCCCCGGAGCACATGCTGCACCATAACGACTGGATACGTCCGCAACTCTGGGGCCATGGCCCGGTCCTGCCCGTGGTCGCCACCGCGCCGGGGCACTGGACCACCATGCACACCAAGAACAAAAAATAAGCTCTCGGCCGCCTCCGGGCGGCCTTTTCACACCCCGCCGCCCATGCCGCGAGAGGTCGCGGAAACGGCAATATCACGCGCCACAGCCATCATGCGGATGATGAGCGGCACAATGACGCAGCGCACAAGGTCGCGCCAGTTGAGGGGATTGGCGAGGTGCCTTGGCGTAATGCGCGCCCCGCGCAGGACTTGATGCAGATAGATGCTCTTGGTCTCGCGCATGACCAGCGGCACAAAGCGCAGGGACGTGAAAAGGACGAAGGACAGGCGCTCCGGCAGCACGCCGCGAAGCCCGCGCATCAGTTGTTCCGGGCGCGTGGTACGTTGCAGAAGCAAGGTCGGCAGCAGGGCAAAGGCGAGCTGCAGGCTGACCACCACCGCGCGCGAGGCCGCCACCTCCGGCGCAAAGCGCAACAGGTACAGCCCCAGCACCACAGGAAATTGGAGCAAGAGCGGTCGCACATCGCGCCACACATCGCGCAGGCGAAACCCCGCAATATGGTACGCGCCCACATGCACCGCACCAAGCACGCCAACGCTCAGCCCGTCGCGGGCAAACAGGGCGCAGGTGGACAGCGCCAAGGCCGCGAGGAGCTTCACGCCCGGCGGGCAGGCGTGCACCGGCGAGTCGCCCGGCGTGTACTGTCCGGGGTAGCCGTCGGCCATGTCGAACAGTCTAGACCGCATGACACCGCCCCCCGCGCATCACGTAGTGCTCATCGGCCCAGCCGGGACAACGCGGGTCGTGCGAGACCATCACCACCGCCGCGCCTGTGGCGCGCACGTAATCGTCCAGCAGGTGCAAAACCGTGGCCCGCACCCCTTCGGCAAGGCCGGTGAAGGGTTCATCAAGCAGCACCACACGCGGCCCCGCCGCAAGCACCGACGCCAGCGCCACAAGGTGCTTCTGCCCAAAACTCAAGGCCAGCGGCGCGTCCGGGGCCAAATGCTCCAGCCCCACCGACCGCAGCACGGCGCTGGCCTGCTCCTGCGCGGCGGCGCGATCCCTGCCAAGGCGGCGCAGGGAAAAGCCCACCTCGTCCAGCACGGTATCCTCAAAAAGCTGCTGCTCCGGGTTCTGCCCAAGGTACCCCACCAGCCCGCACAGGGCCGCCGGGCGCGGGGCATCCAGCCCGCACACGCGCACCGCCCCGGCGCGCGGCGTCAGCGCGCCCACAAGGCAGGCCAGCAGCGTGGACTTGCCCCCGCCATTGTCGCCGCTCACCAGCACCTTGCGACCGGGACGCACTGTCAGGTCCACCCCGCACAAAATCTCCGGGCGCGCGCTATAGCCCGCCTCCAATCCGGTAACGGCCACCACGGGGGCACCGTCCCACTCCCCGCGCGCCGTGGCGGGAAAGCCCCCGCAGGCGCAGGGGGCGTCATCGGCGGCAAAGTCCACACGGCTTGTGGCCAGGCCGTCCAGCCAGCCCGGCACATGCTCGCTCACCACCACAGCGCCGCCGCGCGCCATAACGCTGCGCACAATGTCCGTCAGGCGCTCTCGCCCGGCAGGGTCCAACTGGGTAAACGGCTCATCCAAGAGGAGCAGGTTCGGACGCAGGGCCAGCGTGGCCGCAAGGGCAAGGCGGTGCTTCTGCCCCATGGACAGCGCCTCCACAGGCCGCTCGGCGCAGGCGGCAAGGTCCACGGCCTCAAGGGCGGCCATGGCATCGCTCTTCGCCTCTGCCGCGCTTCGGCCCATATTGCGGGGACCGAAGGCGGCCTCCTCCTGCACCGTGGCGCACAGCAGCTGCGTTTCAGGATTCTGGAGCACGATTCCCGTCCGCCCCGGAGCCGGATTCTGCTCCGGAGCGGACGGAAAGCGCCTCATCTCGCCACTGACGCGGCCGGGCTCCACAAGCCCGGCCGCCGCCAGCAAAAAGGTGGTTTTGCCGCACCCGGACGGCCCACACAGCAAAACGCACTCCCCCGACTTCACCGAAAAGTCAGGAAGGCGCCCTGCTGCGCCGCCACCATGCGGCGCGAGGTGCGCGTAGCCGCGCACCTCAAGCACAGTCCGCTGTCCGCTCATCGCGGGGATGCGGTTAGAAGTTCCATGTCACTCCCGTATAGACCTGACGGCCGGGACGCGGCAGGGCGTAGCCCTCCTCGTAATCCTCATCAAAGAGGTTGTCCGCACCGGCAAAGACCTCAAGAGTATTGTCCATAAAGCCCTTGGACACGCGCAGGTCCACCACGTTGTAGGTGTTCATGGCCGTCTTTTCCGTTGCGTCGCCATTGAAGGCCCAGCTCCGGCCCACGTACATCCACGAGGCATACACCGAGAAGTCCATGGGCAGGTCGTACCAGCCTTCCACCGTCACCTTGTGCTCGGGGCGGTGCTGAAGTTCGTCCAGCGCGGCCTCGTCGGAGCGGTTTTCGGCGTCGAGGTAGGTATAGGCACCGCGCAGGCGCAGATTCTCGATGGTGGTGTTTTCACCCGCGAACTCCACGCCCGTAAAGCGGTATTTGTCGTTGTTCTCGTAGATATCGGCCGTGCCGACCTTCTCAATAAAGTCCTCGGCGTCGATGCGGAACAGGCTGACGCTCAGATCCGTCTGGATGGCCGCAATGGCCTGATCCACACCAATCTCGTAATGCATGGTGCTTTCCGCGTCGAGGTCGCTGTTGCCGGCGTCCACGTCGTACAACTGCTTCACGGAAGGAAAGCGCACCTTGCGCGACACGGAGGCCCGCAGAGTCGTGGTGTCGAACAGGTCATAATGCGTGCCGACCAGCCAGCTCCAGTCGTCGGAGTCCGTGTCATCGGAGCGGTTTTGCCCATGCACGCCCGCGCCCAGCACCACGCCAAAGCGGTCAAAGGGACTCACCTCATACTCCAGCGCGGCGTTCCAGTAGCCCACGGCGCGGTCGCCTTCGGTGACGGTCTTTTTGGTGGCGTCATCAGGACGCTCCGTCAGAGTGGAATCCCACGACGTCCGCTCCGCCGACAGAGCCGCCGTCAGCGCGCCGGGCGCGCCAAAGTCGTACCGCGCCTGCACCGCGCCGCCGACACGCTTGGTCTCGGACTCCGCATCGTAGGCCTTTTTGCCTGCCTGCGTGTCGTAATCCGAATCATCGTAGCGTTTTTCCAGCTCGGACAGCACATTGGCGTACACCCAGCCCTTAACGGTGAGGGGCATATCAAACTTATGCGTCACACCAAGCTGCGCGCCAAAGCCTTCGGAGTCATCCATCCGCTCAAACTTGGCCTTTTTGGTAAAGTCGCCGCTGGCGTCAGCCACGTTGGGCTTGCCATAGGAGCCTTGGTGCATGTTGAGGGCGAGGCCGATGGAGGTGCCCTCTTCCGGGGTGATGACGGTGTTCACAAACATGGTGCGGCGGCTGCGGTCGGAGTTTTCGCGCCTGCCGCCGTCTTCCAGCGACTCGTCCGTGGCGTCGAAGGAATCCGACGTATTGTAGCCATCGCGGTCATAGATGCTGCCGGAGGCGAACACGCTCACGTTGTCATTGCTGCCGCCAAAGGTGGCCTGTCCGTAGCGCTCGTTGCCATCGCCGACGCGGGCGGTCACGCTGCCCTCAGCGTCTTTCCCGCCGCGTTTGGTGATGATGTTGATAACACCGGCATTGCCGCCGGAGCCATACAGCACGGAGCTTGCGCCCTTGGTCACCTTGATGCGGGCAATGTTCTCCACCGGAACAAAGCCGGGGTCGAACTGGTTGTCAAAGGTGGAGTTCATGGGCACGCCGTTCAGCAGCAGGATGACCTGCCGCGTGCGCATGCCGCGCATATCAACGCGCGCCGCGCCATCGGTGCTGGTGCGGATGTACACCCCCGGCAGCAGGCGCATAGCCCCGGTGAGGGACGTCACACCGGCGGCCTTGATTTCCTGCGCGGTCACTTCGCTGACGTTGGTAACCTTTTCCACGCCCGTGGGTCCCTTGGCGCTGACGACAACCTCGCCCAGTTCAAAGACCGGCGTGTCGGCATCGTCCGCGGCAAAGGCGGCAGGACACCACGCCAACAGCGCGCACAACCCAGCGCACAGCACAGCTCTTCTTACGCTCATCTGTCCTCTCCCTCTTCTGGTCCGATTCGCAAGAGGCGGGCGGCACCCCAGACCACGTACACAAGACGTCCGCCCGCATAACTCCCCGGCATGATCACAAAAACCACACCGTCCGAACTGACTGTGCTACTGATTCAAGATCATAATCGTCAATATTTCTCACACGTTTCAGTAAGATAAACCTATACAAACCAAAACTGACTCTTTGTGACAGCACGCCGACATTTCACAATCCCTGCGGGGAGAATGCCCCCAACCTGTTGTGCAGTGCCCCCATGATGCGGTACACCTTGCCCATTCATTTCATGGTCATACAGCCACAGAGGAGGCTCCATGTCTCAAACCGTACTCATCACCGGCGCAACTGCCGGATTTGGCCTTGCCACTGCCCGCCGCTTTGCCGCGGAGGGCTGGACGGTGGTCATCACCGGCCGCCGCAAGTCCCGTCTTGACGCCATTGTGGACGAACTGGCCCCGGCCAAGGTCCATCCCCTGCAGTTCGACGTGCGCGACAGCGAAGCCATTGAAGAGGCCCTGTCCTCCCTGCCTGAGGAGTTTAAAAACATCGACCTGCTGGTGAACAATGCCGGTCTGGCCCTTGGCCTGGAGCCCGCGCAGGAATGCCGCTTCAGCGACTGGGAAACCATGGTCGACACCAACATCAAGGGCCTGTTGTACATGACCCGCCTCATCGCGCCGGGGATGATTCAGCGCGGCCGCGGCCACGTTGTGAACCTTGGCTCCATCGCGGGCACCTACCCCTATCCGGGCGGCAACGTCTACGGCGCCACCAAAGCCTTCGTGAAGCAGTTCTCCCGCAACCTGCGGGCGGACCTGCTTGGCACGCCCGTCCGCGTCACCAACATTGAGCCGGGGCTGGCGGAGAGCGAATTCTCCGTGGTCCGCTTTAAGGGCGACGCGGAAAAGGCCGCCAAAGTCTACGAGAACGTCTCCCCCCTCACCCCCGAGGACATTGCGGAGAGCATCTTCTGGGCGGCCAGCCAGCCCGCGCACGTCAACATCAACTCCATTGAGCTGATGCCCGTGCAGCAGGCCTTTGCTCCGCTGGCGGTCCACCGCAGCGACAGCTAACCCCGCGCCATACACGCAAAAAAGCCCGCACCGGATGCATCCGGTGCGGGCTTTGTCATATGTCTTGCGGAAGCAGGATTACGGCGCGGGCGTCGCCTCCTGCTGCACAAAGGTCACCCGCCGCACGTCGCGCGCGGCAAGGCGGAGCATGCCCCACTTGGTGCGGCCATAAAAGTTCACCCCCGGCTCCACGCGCACCTTGCGGGTACTGCCGTCGCGGTAGGTGACCACGGCGGCAAGGGTCGGCTCATCGTACTGGAACTCCACACTGCGGATGGCGGCGAAGTCAATGCTGACCTCGGCCTTGCCGAGGGTCACCGGCACCAGCGTCAGACCCTCTACGGAGAATTCGCGCACGGTGTAGGACGTGTCCTCGGCGTCCACCACCTCGGCAGTGAACAGCCGGTCCGGCTCAGGCACCTTGGTCACTTTTACGGACTGGCCCATGCTGCCCATTCCAAGGCAGACAAGGCTCACCAAGGCCAACACGCTCACAATCGCCATTCTCCGGGTGCGTCCCATGCTCAGCCGTCCTTGTGGTTAGTCTCCGGTGCAGGATTTGATAATGGTGAAGCCGAGTTCCTTGCGCATATCCTCAAGGAAGGTCAGCGCCTCCCGCTCCTGCCCTTTGGTATACACAAACTGCGCCACAGCGCTGTACCTGTCCACTGTACTCAAATAGGCCAAATTGTCATACCCCTCCAGAATAAACTTGAGGTACGCCATATCCGCCGGATTCATGCGCAAATACACGCGGCGCGAGCGCGCGGGGCGGATTGCCGCCTCCGCGTAGGCGCGGCTTTTGGCCTTTCCTATACGTCGTTTTCTCACAAAACCTCACAGCCGTCTTCGGTGACCAGCACCATGTGTTCCCAGCGGATGCCGCCCCACTCCGGATAATACAGCCCCGGCTCCGCCGTGACCACCATACCGGGGCGGAATTCGCCCTCGCTTCGCGGCCCGACGCCGGGCTGTTCGTGCGTCTCCAGCCCCACGCCGTGGCCGAGGGAATGCGTAAAATGCTTCTCCACGCCATACTTTGCAAACACGTCCACAGCGGCATCGTACGCCGCGCGGATCGGCACGCCGGGGCGGATGACCTTGATGGCCGCGGCCTGCGCCTCGCGCGTTCTGTCGAGAGCGTAGCGGAAGGCGTCCGTTGGCGCGTCTCCCACCCAAAAAGTGCGGGTCTGGTCGGAGCAATAGTCCTCCACGCGGCACCCCTTGTCGATGAGCACGGGACAATTGTCCGTGATGGTATCCGCGCCGGGGATGGCATGCGGCAACGCGCCATTGGGACCAACGGCGGCGATGGTGGCAAAGGCCAATTCGCTTGCGCCCTGCTCGCGGTAGCGCTTTTCAATCTCCCACGCCAACTGGGCTTCGGTAAGGCCGGGGCGCAATACGTCGCGCTCCACCTGCTCAAAGACCTTGTGGTTCAGGGCGCAGGCGGCGCGCATGGCGGCGATTTCCCGCTCGTCCTTCACAAGGCGCAGCTTCTCCACCATGCCCGTGGTGGGCATCAGGCTCACGTGGCCGGACAGGTCCTTCCAAAAGCGGTAGCTGAAGCTCGTGCTCTCAAATCCCACGGGGCCGGTGCACTGGTCGCGCAAAAACGCTCCCACGCTGTCGTGCCGGGGAGCCTTGTAGATAAACACGCGCTCCGGGTCCCACAGCCGCGCCGCGGCGTCCACAAAGCGCGAGTCCGTCAACAGCCAGTCCTCGCCGGAGCGGGTCACCAGCACCATACCCGAGGATTCGTTGCACTGCGGGTCGTGCAGTTCAAAGCCACTCAGGTAGTATCTGTTGGCCGCAAAGGAGATGAGCACCGCGTCAAGGCCATGCTCCACAAGCTTCATGCGCAGTCTGTTCCGGCGCGAGGCGAAAATGTCTGAAGTCATCAGTCGTCCTTTCCGTTGTCTGGTCAATGTGACGGGGAGCACGCTCCGGGATGTCCCTTAACAAGAGTGCGGTGCAAGGCGCAAAAACATGCCGCGCCAACGCGGCCCACGTTCCATGCGGGGCCGCCCGCCCAGCGCGTGGAATCCGCGCCCGGTTATTCACCACTCTCCTGCGCCCACGTGGTGGCAAGCCGGGCCACCTCCACGCCGTCCTCCTCGCGCACAAGGCTGTGCAGCACCCTGCCGTCCACGCGTCCGGCGTGGGAGAGGAGCATCTGCCCCGCTCCAGCCTCCGCGCGGAAGGTGATGTCGCAGGTCAGCGGGCGCGCGGGAAGCTCCTCCGGGCGGGCCTCCATGGCCCACTCCACATAGTGGACATTGTTCACGTGCCCATTGCTGTCGAGGTCGCTGCGCCGCGTCAGAATACGCGCCGTCCGCTGCCTGGCGTCGTCCCCAAGGCGGGGGACCTTGCCTGCGGGCAATTCCACGCTGTGGTCCGGTGTATCCGGATAGGCGGCGGCCACAATGGCCGGTATGGGCGCAATGCGGCGGCTGGCAACGTCAATGGTCACCCACACGCTGGTGGCGACGCCAAGGCGTTCGCCATCGCGCCCGGTGAGCACAAAGTCGCGCCGCGCACGGGTGCGCGTGAGGGACGCGGGCCACGTGGTGACGGTGACCGGCTCGCCAATGGCGGGATAGCGGTCCATGGCGATGTATTCACGCACCAGCACCCACGCCACGCCCTCGGCGGCCAGCTTGTCATTATGAAAGCCAAGGTCTGCGGCGTGCCCCGCCGCGCTGTTCTGCAAAAAATCCGCAACTGCGGCAATATCGCATATGTCGTCCACCCCGGCGTCGGCAATGCGTACGCAAAAGGGCATGTGCCCACGCGCCGGGGCTGTTTGCAATTCGTCCACTCAGTCCTCCGCTCTGGCCGGATGCGGCGCTGGCGCTCTGTGCACAGCGCGCACCACCTTGGCGGCAAAGGCCGCCGCGCCGAAGCCGTTGTCGATGTTCATGACGGAAACGCCGGGGGAGCAGGAGTTGAGCATAGCCATCAGTGACGACACACCGCCCATCTGATTCTCCCGGCCCGATGTGCTGGGTACCGCAACAATGGGCGGGGACACAAGTCCGGCAAGCACGCTGGGCAGCGCGCCGTCCATCCCGGCCACAACAATCAGCACCGCCGCACTCGACAAGGCCGCCAAATGCGGCGTCAGCCGGTGCACGCCCGCCACGCCAACATCCGTCACCAGCCCGCAGTCCAGCCCAAAGAACCGCGCCGCGCCGTAGGCCTCCAGCGCCACGCCCATATCCGAGGCCCCAGCCGTCACCACGCACACCTCACCGCGCTGCGGATACGGCCCCTCAAGGCCCAAATCCGCACCAAGAATAAACATTCCGGACTGTTCATGGTAGATTCCACTAGGCAGACGCTCGCCGAGCGCGTAGCCTTTTTCCGGCGCCACACGGGTGGCCAGCGCACGTTGGCCTGCATCCTGCAACCCACGAAGACAGGTTTCCAGTTGCGCCAAAGTTTTGCCAGGGCCGAAGACCACTTCGCCAACCCCAGTCCGGGCAAGACGGTGCGGATCAAGGGTAACGCCGCCCGCCAGCTCCGCGATGGGCATGGCCGTAAAGCGCTCCAGCGCTGCATCGGGCGACAGGCCCCCTTCTGCTATCTGCGCAAAAAGGGCCAGCAGATCGGAACCGTTCATGGGTTCTCCTTTTTTGACCGTGTGTCCACGTTTTTGACGAAAGGCCAGCACCAACGCCGAGGGTGCGGCCCCTTCCCGCCACCAGACCGCCGCCGCGGCGGGAAGACACGTCCTCCTGGCGGCCAAACGATTGAAAATACTCGGCGGAAAGGATATTGACTTGTCTCATGTCGGGCAAGACCATACTTTTTCTGTCTAAACCCCAGTCCGTGACGGAGCTGTTTCCTGCCTTTAAGGAAGCAGGCATCACCGCGGGACTGGCCGAGAACCTTTCCGGCGCTCTTGACTTTATCGCCAAGAGTGGGCCGTGCGTTGTGTTTTCCGCCAGCACGCTGCCGGGCTACAAGGTCGACGACCTGCTGACCCACGCGGCCACTGTGGCGGACTTTCCGCCCGTCATCGTTTTTACCGAGCGCGGCTCCGCGTCCGAGGCGCGGCGCATTCTTGAGCTTGGCGCGCGCGACTACTGGCTGGAGCCTCTCATCTGGGAAAAAATCCGCGCCGTTCTACCGCAGTCCAACGGCTCAAAGCCTGCCCCGCAGGCCGCGGAAGCGCCCGCCGCTTCCGCCAGTGGGTCCGGATCCGGCGTCACCATCATTGGCCGCCACCCCGTCATGCGCCGCGTGCTCGCCCTTGCCGCGCAGGTTGCGCCGTCCAAGGCGTCCGTCCTTATCTCCGGCGAATCCGGCACCGGTAAGGAAATGTTCGCCCGCTTCCTGCACCACAAAAGCAAGCGCGACGGCGGCCCCTTTGTGGCCATCAACTGCGCGGCCCTGCCCGAGCACCTGCTGGAAAGCGAACTCTTCGGCCACGAAAAGGGCGCATTCACCGGCGCAATCAGCCGCAAGCTCGGCAAGTTCGAGCTTGCCAGCGGCGGCACCATCCTCCTTGATGAAATCACCGAGATGGACCTCGGCCTGCAGGCCAAGCTGCTGCGCGTATTGCAGGAAGGCGAAATCGACCGCGTTGGCGGCTCGGACACCGTGAAGGTGGACGTACGTGTGCTGGCCACCACCAACCGCGACATTGAGGAAAGCGTCAAGGAAAAGACCTTCCGGCAGGACCTCTTCTTCCGCCTGAACGTCATCCCCTTGCGCCTGCCCCCGCTGCGTGAACGCGGCGAGGACATCATCCTGCTTGCGCAGTTCTTTGTGGACCACTATACCAAAGAATACGCGCTGCCCAAGCTGGCGTTCTCCGACGAGGCGCGCCAGTGGCTCTTGTCCTACGACTGGCCGGGCAACGTGCGCGAGCTGCAAAACCTCATGGAACGCGCCGTCCTGCTTGCCGGAGACGGCCCCATCCGCGAGGTGCACTTTCTGCTGGATACGGACTCTTGGCCCCTGCCGGAGGACGACGTTCTCAGCGCACTGCCGGAGGACGACATCGGCGCCGCAGCAGACGACGATTCCCCGCTGGAGGACGCCCTTGGCGCCAACGACATGCGCCTGCAGGACATTGAGCGCATCGCCATCCTCAAGCGGCTGGAGCAGACCGACGGCAACCGCACACAGGCGGCGGAACTCTTGGGCATCTCTGTGCGCACCCTGCGCAACAAGATCTCCGAATATAAAAAACTGGGACTGACCGTTCCCTGACGCAACACACGGGGAACACGGATACCGTAACGTAAGCGCCCTCTTCGCAACAGGGCGCTTGCGGCACTTGCAAAAAGGATAGAGCTATGCAGATTCTGGCCTCTGAAATTACGGAACATCTCAAGGGCGCATCCATGATCCGGAAGATGTTCGAGGCCGGGCTGGAACTCAAGGCGAAATACGGCGAAGACGCCGTGTGCGATTTCAGCCTTGGCAACCCGGACCTTCCCGCACCGCCCGCAGTGGGGCAGGCACTCTCCGACTTGGCCGCCGACGCCGACAAGCCCTTCACCTTCGGCTACATGCCGAACTCCGGCTATCCCTTCGCGCGCAAGGCCCTTGCCGACTATCTTTCCGGCGAGCAGGGCATCGCCATCGACGCGGACGACCTCATCATCACCTGCGGCGCAGCCGGCGGCCTGAACGCCATGTTCCACGCTGTGCTTGAGCCGGGAGACGAAGTCATCTGTCCGTCGCCCTATTTTGTGGAATACGGCTTTTATGTGGGCAACCACGGCGGCAGCCTGCGGCCCGTGCCCGCGCGCCCCGGCACCTTTGAGCTGGACATCAACGCCATCGGCGACGCCATCACGGCCAAGACCCGCGCCGTGCTCATCAACTCGCCCCACAACCCCACCGGCGTGGTCTACACCCGCGAGCAGTTGACCGAACTGGCCGCCCTGCTCACCAAAAAGACCGAGGAATACGGCCGCCCCATTTTCCTTATCGCGGACGAGCCGTACCGCTTCCTCGCTTTTGACGGGGTGGAGGTGCCCTCCATTCTCCCGCTGTACCCCTACGCCGTAACCATCAGTTCCGTCTCCAAGAATCTCTCCCTCGCCGGAGAGCGCGTGGGCTACGTTGTTCCCTCGCCCAATATGCCGGAGCTGCGCGAGTTCATCGGAGCCATCACCCTGACCAACCGCATCCTTGGCTTTGTGAATGCCCCGGCCATCGGGCAGGTGCTTATGGCCAAGGCCATCGGCTCGCAGGTGAACGTGACCGTCTACGCCGAGCGCCGCAAGGCCATGACCCGTGTGCTCGACGATGCGGGCTACAACTTTGTGATGCCTAAGGGCGCGTTCTACTTCTTCCCCGAGGCCCCCGGCGGGGACGACAAAGCCTTTTGCGCCGCCCTGCAGGAAGAGCGCATCCTCGCGGTGCCCGGTTCCTGCTTCGGCTGTCCCGGCCACTTCCGCCTCACTTTCTGTGTGGGCGAGGAAGTTATCCGCCGCTCCGCCGAAGGCTTCAAGAAGGTCTACGACCGCTTCGCCAAATAGTGCAGAGCGACCACACGCCACAACAAAGCCCCCGAGCCTGTGCTCCGGGGGCTTTTTCTCTTGCGCAGCCCGCCTGCCGCGCGGGGGCGGCGTGCCACGTCTCTTACTCATGCCATGCGCAGGGGCACGCTCTGGGCAAGCAGAACGCGGGCTGGCGGCATGGCGCAGGCAGCCCGGCCCCGCACGTTGTACGCCTCGTCGCTTGCCCCGTCCCCCGCACATCCGTCAATCCAGTTCAAAGCTCTCGCGCCAGTCGCCATCCTCGTTCCACGCTGGTTGGCGCTCCTTCACAAACACCATGTCGCCCATGACAAGGACGTCCATCTCCGTGCGCATAAAGCACGTATACGCGTCGTCCGGCGTACATACGATGGGTTCCCCGCGCACATTAAAGCTCGTATTCACCACCAGCCCACAGCCCGTGCGACGCCGGAAGGCATCTATCAGCGCCCAGTACCGGGGATTCGTCTCCCGGTGCACCGTCTGGATGCGCGCGGAGTAGTCCACGTGCGTCACCGCCGGAATCGTCGAGCGCTGCACGTACAGGCGCTCGTACATGGGCATTTCCGCGTAGCCCTCGGGCAGCGGCTTCTGCACGCCTTCCGCCACCGGAGCCACCACCAGCATATACGGCGATGGTCTATCAAGGTCAAAATTCGCTTGGCGTTCCTCATCCATCACCGACGGCGCAAAGGGCCGGAATCCCTCGCGGTATTTGATCTTCAGGTTCAACTTTTTCTGCATCTCCGGGTCGCGCGGGTCGCCGACGATGCTTCTGTTGCCCAGCGCGCGAGGGCCAAACTCCATGCGCCCCTGATACCACCCCACGACCTTGCCCTCGGCGATGTACCCCGCCACCGTCTCGGCCAGCGCATCATAATCATCATGCGTTTCATACACCGCGCCAAACCGCCGCGCCGCGCGCAGTATCGCCCCGGCTTCAAACTCCGGCCCCAGATACGCCCCGCGCATGGCGTCGCCCTCCGGCGCCGGGCGCTCCTCGCCCTTCCAGATATGCCACGCGGCATAGGCCGCGCCAAGCGCGCCCCCGGCATCGCCCGCCGCAGGCTGCACCCACACATCATCAAACATGCCCTCGCGAATCAGCTTGCCATTTGCCACGCAATTGAGCGCCACGCCCCCAGCCATCACCAAATTCCTCTGCCCCGTCAGCTCCCGCGCCGTACGAGCCAGCCGAAAGACGGCCTCCTCCGTCACTTGCTGAATCGCCAGCGCCATGTCCATGTACTCCTGCGAAATCTCAGTCTCCGGCTGGCGCGGGGCAATACCAAACAGCCGCTGCCATTTGTCATTGCAGCACATGGTCAGGCCCGTGGCGTAATTGAAATAGTCCATGTTCAGCAGCAGGGAGCCGTCCTCGCGCAGGTCCACCAGTTCATCCAGAATCCGCGCCTTCCACTCGCGCACGCGCTCGCTGCCGTCCCTGCCATACGGCGCAAGGCCCATCAGCTTATATTCGCCGCTGTTCACCCGAAATCCGCAAAACGCCGTAAACGCCGAGTACAAAAGCCCCAGCGAATGCGGGAACCGCAGCTCCCGCAGCATCGTCACGTCCTTGCCCTTGCCCACGCCAATACTCATGGTCGCCCATTCGCCCACGCCGTCCAACGTCAAAATCGCCGCCTCCGCAAACGGCGACGGGTAAAACGCCGACGCCGCATGCGACAGGTGGTGCTCCGGAAAAAGCAGCTTCACCCCATGGTCCAGCGCCGGGCCAAGCTCCTCGCGCAAGAGCCGCCGCATGAACAGCTTCTCCTTAATCCACACCGGAATCGCGGACAAAAAGCTCGTCAGCCCACGCGGCGCAAACGCATGGTACGTCTCCAGCAAGCGCTCAAACTTCAAGTACGGCTTGTCATAAAACACCACCGCATCAAGCTCGTCCAACGTCAGCCCGCCCTCACGAAGCACGTAGCGCACCGCGCGCCTCGGAAAATCCGGGTCGTGCTTGCGCCGCGTAAAACGCTCCTCCTGCGCCGCCGCCACAATCACGCCGTTCTGCAGCAACACAGCGGCACTGTCATGATAAAACGCCGAGATTCCGAGTATCGCGCCCTTCATCCGTTCCTCCCAGTCTCAAGCAAAGGCGATGTGCAGGTCATGATGCAATGCGATTTTGTGAAAAGAAGAGGAAGAACAAGGCAGAAGAGGGCCTCCGGCGGGTTAAGGAAATAATTTCCTTAACAATCCTTAGGATTTTTTGGACGGAAGCCGTCCAAAAAATAGGGGTGGGTAGGCGGGTTTTCTGCTTTTTTTGCGCACCCCTGTCAGGAATTCTTACCGGTCTGCACTTGGCGACAACGCCCCCCCCAAAAAACTCTCCCCATCCACTCAGGCGTGAGCCGTCAGGGGTGACGGGCGCTTCATTCAAAGGCAACCGGCATGTGCGCACTTGGGATTTTTAAGGGCCCACCGCCCTTAAACCTGCGGAGCACACTCTTCCCTCTTCCTTCTTCGTTCTTCCACTTTTTGCGGCCTTAGAACACGGTGTAAATAAATGGCGCAATGGCGGTGCCGCTGGTCAAGACGATGAGCACGCCAAAGACGAGGAGCGTTAAAATAATAGGCAGCAGCCAAAACTTTTTCCGAACGACTAAAAAGCCCCACAAATCACGCAGAAACTCCACTTCTGCCTCCTCCCGGCTGAGGGTGAATTGGGGCGCACGGATGCGCCTAGTACGGACGGTCCACGTCGGCGGCGGTGAATGTGTGGTCGCGCTGCACAAAGACCGAGCCGCCCCCGTCCTTCCAGCGCCGGCGCAGCAGCGGGTCGCGGCCAAGGACGCGGCGAAGCAGGCCAACAGGCGTCACCAGCACGTAATAGATAATGGTCAACAGCACCTTGGACACCACGGTACCCAGCGCATGCGACGCGCCAAACCACACCACGGCAACAGGCGCAAACACACGCGGCACCACCATCGTCAGCACAATGCACGCCGTCGCCGCAAGCGCCCACGCCCGCACCCCGGTCACAAGAAAGGCGATCAGGCACACCAGTACCATGGCCTGCCCCGTGTCCACCGCACGCCGCCGCGCATCCGTCACAGCCGTGGCCGCCGGATCACTCCGGCATTGCCCAATATCGCGCATCGTCGTCCCCTCTGGAATAAAGATGTCAGTCACCCCGCAGACCTACGCACACACTTTTCCGATCATCTGAAAATAGCCGCTCCACAGCCTACACGCAAGCAAAATCCCGATTTTGCACGCGTTCTGTACGTCCATCTTAAATGACGCCTCATATGGCTGGAGCCAGAGGAAAAGAGGGCCTCCGGCGGGTTAAGGAAATAATTTCCTTAACAATCCTTAGGATTTTTTGGACGGAAGCCGTCCAAAAAATAAGGGGGTGGGCGGGCGGGTTTTCTGTCTTTTCTTGCGCACACCTGTCAGGGATTCTCACCGGCCTTCCCCACGCGCCGAAGCCCCCCAAAAAACCTTCCCCATCCACTCAGCCGAGAGCCGTCAGGGGTGACGACCGTCCAATCCAAACGCACCCGGTCTGTGCGCACATGGGATTCTCAAGGGGGCACGCCCCTTGAGCCGCCGGAGGCGCTTCTTCCTCTTTACGCCACCGCCACCCTGCCCCCTCCCACAACCACCGACGCCACCCACAAAACGCACAAAAGCCCGCTGCTCGTATGGAGCAGCGGGCTTTGTTGCCATGTGTATGCGCTTACGGGTCTAGTCGGCTTTTGCGGGCTGACCGACGCCACCGGGCCAATCGTTGGCGGGCACGGCTTCTTCGACCAGCATGATTGGAATCTCATCACGGATGGGGTACACCTTTTTGCAGGCGGCGCAGTAGAGCCCATCCCCTTTGGGGGTCAAATGAATGGATTCCTTGCACTTAGGACAGGCGAGAATATCGAGAAGTTCCTTGTTCAGAGCCATTTCAATCCTCCTTGCTGGCGCTTGCCACGCTATACCCGCATTCCTTCTGCGACACAAGGCCGGGCGTTGACCTCCCGGCGCGTATGCACTAGCCAATGCCTCAAGCCTATACCACCTGCCACACGGCGAACACAAGGACGCAGCATGCCCATAATCGACCTCCACACCCATTCCACGGCCTCCGACGGCACCCTGACCCCAACGGAACTCATCCGCCTTGCCAAGGAGCGCGACATCGCGGCCCTGGCCTTGACGGACCACGACACGGTTTCCGGGCTGGGCGAGGCGTTTGCCGCTGGTGAGCAGTACGGGGTGGAAGTCATCGGCGGCTGCGAACTCAGCGTCAGCTCGGACCATGGGTTCATGCACATTGTTGGGCTGTTTCTGCCGGAGCGCCCCGAGCGGCTGGTGGAAAAGATTACAACGCTGACTGAGCACCGCCAAAACCGCAACACGCTCATCCTAGAAAAGCTCCGCAGCGGCGGCGTGGCCATTACGGACGAGGAGCTTCGCGCCAAGGCCGGAAACGGCAGTATCGGCCGCCCGCACATTGCCCAATTGCTCCTTGAGAAGGGGCACGTGCCGACCATTCAGGCGGCGTTTACGGACTACCTCGGCGACAAGGGCCGGGCGTATGTGCCCAAGGCAAAGCTGACGCCCGAGGAAGCCATCGCGCTGCTGAAAAGCGAAGGGGCGACGGTCATCCTTGCGCATCCGTTTACGCTGCGCCTTGCGTACGAAGACCTCTACCACTGCCTCAAGGGCCTAAAGGCCATGGGGCTGGACGGGCTGGAGTGCCACTATACCGAGCACTCCAACCGCCTCACAAAGGAATACGAAGGCCTCGCCTACCGGTTGGACCTTGCCGTCAGCGGCGGCTCGGACTTCCACGGCAGCGTGAAGCCAGAGGTCCAGCTTGGGACCGGCAAGGGCAATCTCGCCATTCCGGTCAGCGTGCTGGACGCCATAAAACAACGACGCATCAAGCAGGGACTTCCCGCCTAGAATCATGAACGCCACCATCCCCGAACTTCTGGCCCCGGCCGGAAACCGCGAAAAACTCGAAACAGCGATGACCTACGGCGCATCCGCCGTGTACCTTGGCGGCCCCACCATGAACCTGCGCGCCAAAAGCGCCGGGTTCACATGGGACGGCCTCGCCGACGCCGTGCGCACTGCGCACGCCAGCGGCGTCAGCGCCTATGTCTGCCTCAACGCCCTGCCCCGCCAGCAGGACCTGCCGCGCGTGGCCGAAGCCATGGAGCGCCTTGGCGACATGACGGACGCGGCGCGCCCAGACGCCCTCATCATCGCCGACCCCGGCGTCCTGATGCTTGCCCGCAAGCACCTGCCGGACATCCCGGTACACCTTTCCACGCAGGCAAACACCGCCAACGCCGCATCCGCCGCTTTCTGGAAGGACTTCGGCGTCACGCGCGTCAACCTTGCGCGAGAGCTTGGCCTGCGCGGCATCCGCGACATCGCCGCCGCCACGCCCGGGCTGGAGCTGGAAGTCTTCGCCCACGGCGCAATGTGTATGGCCGTCTCCGGACGCTGCACCATGTCCGCGCACATGAACGCGCGTTCGGCCAACCTTGGGCAGTGCACGCACCCGTGCCGCTTCAACTACGGCGTCCGCGCCATCGCCGTGGAGGAAAAGACCCGCCCCGGCGAACTGGCATGGGAAATCCACGAGGAAGACGGCTGGAGCAGCATCCTCGCGGCGGAAGACCTCTGCCTCGTCAAGTTCCTGCCGTGGTTCATGCGCATGGGCATCACGTCCCTGAAGATTGAAGGCCGCATGAAATCCGGCGGCTACCTCGCGCAGGTGGTGGACGCCTACGCCACGGCACTGCGCGACGTGCAAAACGGCACGTTCCGCCCACAGGCTTACCTCCACGAACTGCTCAACACCGCCTCGCGCCCGCTGACCACAGGCTTCTTCCTGCCCGGCGACAAGCGCGTCACCTACCCCGCGGCCCCAGAGCAGCGTCCCGTGCTCGCCCGCATCGTGGAGCAAACCGGCGACGACGCGTGGACCGTAGCCGTGCGCTCTAAGTGGGACACCACCCAGCCCGTGCGCATCCTCGTCCCCGGACTCCAACGCCCCGTCCTCGACGCCGGAAGCTACGCGCTGGAAAACGACCTTGGCGAAAAGCGCGACGTCGGCCACTCCGGCCTCACCCTCACCCTGCGCGCCAACCACCCCGCCCTCGCCAAAGGCCTGTTCCTGCGCCCCTAGCCGCACCACACGCGGCCGCAACGCCAAACACCTTACGCCCCAAGGCCCGCTGATTCCGTGCGGGCCTTGGGGCTTTTTGCCACCGTTTTTTTGCTCCGCAGGGTTAAGGGCCGCGGGCCCTTAACGATCCCATTCATACGCCACTTTGCCGTTCCCCCCACACAGCCTCTATCCGTCCCCGACATGGCCGCCCCACCAACGCGGCCAACTCCCCAGGCCTACAGCAAAGCACCCCACCCCTTTTTTTCGGTCTGTCCCAGACCGAAAAACCTCGGGATTCTTAAGGGGCCGCGCCCCTTAAGCCAGCGGAGCTAACCTCTGGAACCCGGCGTAACGAACAGACCAACTTTTTGCTCCGCAGGGTTAAGGGCCGTGGGCCCTTAACAATCCCGTTTATACGCCACTTTGCCGTTCCACCCACACGGCCTCTCTCCGGCCCCGACATGGCCGCCCCACCAACGCGGGCAACTCCCCAAGCCTACAGCAAAGCACCCCACCCCCTTTTTTCGGTCTGTCCCCAGACCGAAAAACCTCGGGATCCTTAAGGGGCCGCGCCCCTTAAGCCAGCGGAGCTAACCTCTGGAACCCGGCGTAACGAACAGACCAACTTTTTGCTCCGCAGGGTTAAGGGCCGTGGGCCCTTAACAATCCCGTTTATACGCCACTTTGCCGTTCCACCCACACGGCCTCTCTCCGGCCCCGACATGGCCGCCCCACCAACGCGGGCAACTCCCCAAGCCTACAGCAAAGCACCCCACCCCCTTTTTTCGGTCTGTCCCCAGACCGAAAAACCTCGGGATTCTTAAGGGGCCGCGCCCCTTAAGCCAGCGGAGCTAACCTCTGGAACCTCGCGGAACGACCCGCCCTGCCCAAAGATAAAACCGCCGCCCCGAGAAACTCGGGGCGGCGGTTTTGCGTATTGCGTCAATGGTGGCGCGAGGCGGCGCTAGTTGGGCAGGAAGAGGAATTCCTTGTGCACCACGTCGCACCATGCGTCGACGATGGCGGCATCCCATTGTGTGCCGGCGTTGCCGCGCAGAATGGAGACGGTATCCTCGACGCTCCGGGCCTTTTGATAGGAGCGGTCGGAGGTCATGGCTTCGAAGCCGTCGACGACGCTGATGAGGCGGGCGAGAAAGGGGATGCTGTCGCCGATGAGACCATCGGGATAGCCTGCGCCGTCCACGCGCTCGTGATGGTGATAGATGATGGGCACCAGTTCCTTAAAGGAAGAAATCTTGGAGACGATGTCGCGTCCCATGGCAGGATGCTGGCGCATACGCGCGAATTCGTCTTCGGTAAGGCGGCCCGCTTTGTTGAGAATCTCGTCGGGAATGCCAATCTTGCCGACGTCGTGCAGAATACCTGCGAAACGGAGAAGTTCCAGCTCACGCTCGGGCAGGCCCATCTGACGGCCGAGGAGGACGGCGTACTGGCCGACGCGCTCGGAGTGGCCCTTGGTGTAGATGTCCTTGGCTTCCACGGAGGCGACGTGCGAGGTGATGATTTCCAGATTCATCTCCTGCATCTTGCGGCCGACGCGCAGGGTCTCGAAGGCGCTGGTGCCGTGCATGGCAAAGAGTGCCAACAGGCTGAGGTTTGCCGAGGTGTAGGCGCGGGACTCGCACGAACGCATAACGACGAGATACCCGCCCCGGCCCATGGCGACGGGCGCGCACATCACGGAGACGGCGGAGGGGCAGTCGGGAACATACGCGGTCAGCTCGCCGGGGCTGAAAAGCGCGGGATCATCGCTGGTGAACAGATGCGGCGCGGCGGCCTCGAACCAGTCGCACCCGCCACGGAAGGCCTCGCCCCAGACAACTTTGGGGCTGGGCGCGGCGCCTTTGCTGCCGACGAGATAAAGGGCTAATCCGTCGGGGTCGAACACTTTGCGGGTGTGACTGAGCAGTTCACGAACAATGGATTTGAAGTCGGAATGCGCGGCGATGGCTTCGCGCAGGTTATGAACAAGGCCAAGGGCGTCTGGTGCGTCGAGCTGGGCGCGGCGCTGCTGGCGCTTGTTGAGCACGGCGTGCACCTTGTCGCGAAACTTAAAGACGTTGAAGGGCTTTTCCAGATAGTCGCTTGCGCCTCTGCTCAGGCACTGCACGGCGCTGTCCACGGTGGCGTATCCGGTAAGAAAGATGACGTCGGCATCCATGCCGCGGCGGCGCATTTCGTCAAGCATGGCGTGGCCGTCGAGAACGGGCATACGAATGTCGGAAACCACAAGATCAACGGGCTGGGCGGCCAACATATCAAGCGCCTCGCGGCCATTGCCTGCGGTAAGCACGGTATGGCCTTCCTCTTCGACCACCTCGCGGTAGATGTCGAGGATTCCGGCTTCGTCGTCCACGAGAAGAATGGTGTGCTGCTGCATGCCTGTCTGTCTGGATCGTTTGTCGGGTGGGAGCCCTGTTTGGAAAGCGTGCGAATTTGCGGGAGATGTCGCGGCCGGGGGGCCACTTTCTCAGTTGCTCTCCTGCCATACATGACGGCGGCGCACCTTGTCCAGACGGCGCAGTGGGCCTTTGTTCCGGCGTGGCGCATCCCCCCTCGGCTTTTGCCTTTTTTGCCTACTTCCAGTAATGCGGAGAACAGAAGATCCGTTCCGGACCCGCTCCCCGGTCCACCGCACACCCGTTACGAAAAAGGCTGGCCATGCACTCCGACGAATCCAGAACTTCCGGCGGCGCTGATGTCAAAGCCGTCATCCGCCACATTGAGCAACTGCCCGCACCGCCGCCCGTGGCCGTAAAAATCCTGACCGAAGTCATGGAGGAAACGGCGGACTTCGTCCATATTTCCCCCCTTATCGAGTCCGACCCGGCGCTGACCGTCAAGGTCCTGCGCATGGCCAACAGCATGAAGTACGACTACCGCGGCCACATTGAAAATGTGGAGCAGGCGCTGTCTACCATTGGCTTCACCAGCCTCAAGAACGCCATGCTCTCTGTCATCATCCGCGACACGTTCTTTGCGGAGCCGCAGCAGGGCGACACCAACCTGACGAACATCTGGAAGCACACCCTCGCCAGTGCCGTGGCGACGGAATTGCTGGCTGAGGAGGTTGCGCCGGAACTTGCGTCCGTGGCCTTT
Organism: Desulfobaculum sp. SPO524; assembly: GCF_044987625.1. Lineage (NCBI taxonomy): Bacteria > Pseudomonadati > Thermodesulfobacteriota > Desulfovibrionia > Desulfovibrionales > Desulfovibrionaceae > Desulfobaculum > Desulfobaculum sp. SPO524. Next base: position 414,380 of record NZ_JBJDSB010000001.1, read on the forward strand.
ACCGCCGGAATGGTGCACGACTGCGGCAAACTTGTCCTGCTCATGGCGATGCCGCATGTCTACGAACGCCTGCTGGACGAGAGCAAAACCACGGGCGCGCCCATGCTGGACCTTGAAACCGAGGCCATTGGCGTGGACCACACGCAAGCCGGAAAATGGCTGCTCCAGCAGTGGCAGCTCCCCGCCCGCCTGACGGATGCGGCGTGGCTGCACCATCAAACGCCGGACGCCCTTGCGGGGCTGGGAGTGGACCGTAGACTTATTACCTTGGTCCAGCTCGGAAACCTGCTGGCGCATGACGTGATGGTGGATGGCTGGTCGCGCCCGCAGGACACCACGCGCGACGCACTGGTGGCGCACTTTGGCCTGACGGACGATGCGGTGGAGGCCATCAAAAGCCGCATCGGGCACGGGTACGCCAAGCGCGCGGCCATTTTTGATCTGGATGCCGACGCGGCACGGTTCTATTTCGAGGCACTGCAGCGCGCCAATGCCAGCCTTGCGGGCATGAACGCAAACCTCTTCGACACGTCGGAGCGCCTGCGCCGCGCGGGGCGCATTCTGGAGACCATTGGCGTCGTGGGGCCAAGCCTTGCCGCCATGCACGACCCGTGGGACGCATTTATCCTTATGGCTTCCACCATGCGCACGCGCCTTGGCTCGCGCGAGGGCTTTGTGTACCGCGTCAATGCAGACCTCCCGGCCATGGAGGGACTGTACTGGAACGGCACCACCACGCAGGAACTGCGCCTGCCCCTCACCGAAGAGCTTGCCCTGCCACAGGATGCGGCGGAAACCATCCCATCCGGCGCGCTCGCCGCGGTTCTGACGGGCTACCTGTCGCGCTCGCCCGTGCCGGATGGCGAAGCGCCAACGCGCCTTATCGTGCAGTCGCCGTTTTGCATTGCGCCGCTCGCAACGGGCAGCGCCTTTATTGGGGAAATGCTTTTTGTGCCCGAACAGCCCTCTGCGCGGCTGCTGACGCAGGAGCACATCGGCTACTGCCAGCTTGCCGGACTGCTGGCCGCCACGCTGGAGCGCCTTGACCTGCTGGCGCGGCTCGAAAGCCGGGCGGAGCACCTTGCCACCACCCTGCGCAAGCTCAAAGGCCTCAACTCCAAACTGGTGCAGGCCGAACGCCTCGCCGCCGTGGGCCAGCTTGCCGCCGGGGCCGCGCACGAAATCAACAACCCCCTTGCCATCATCTACGCGCGCACGCAGCTCATGGAGCACCGCGAGCAGGACGAGAAAAAAAAGCGCGACCTCAGCCAGATGAAGGAGCAGATTGAGCGCATCACGTCCATCCTCAGCAATCTGATGGACTTTGCGCGCCCCATGCCGCCCAAGATGCAAAAGACAAACCTTGCGGACGTGGTCACGCGGACGCTGGCCCTTGTGCGCGGCGAAATGGGCAAGCAGGGCATCCGGCTGGAGACCGACCTTGCCCCGGATTTGCCCCACATTCTTGGCGACGCCAACCAACTGGAGCAGGTGCTCCTCAACCTTGTCATCAACGCGGAACACGCCATTACCGAGCGCGAAGACCCGGCTACGCCGGGGCGCATCCACGTCCGGACCCGCCTGACGGGCAGTGGCCGCCGCGCGGTGCTCACGGTGACGGACAACGGCGTGGGCATGACGAATGAAACCCTCAAAAAAATTTTCGACCCCTTCTACTCCACCAAGGAGGAAGGTAAGGGCACGGGCCTTGGGCTGTCCACGTCCTACAGCATTGTTGCGGGACATGACGGCGAAATGACGTACGAAAGCGCGCCGGGGCGCGGCACCACCGCCCGCGTGACCCTGCCCCTTGCCACGCCGGACGCGCAGGCCAGCACGCCCACTCCCGCCCCAGCGCCGCCTGTGGATGACGCCATCCTTGTCGTAGACGACGAACGCCACATCCGCGACATCCTCAGCGAATCGCTGGAGGCCAAGGGCTACCGCGTTGAGACCGCCTGCAATGGTGAAGAAGGCCTTGCCCGCCTTGCTTCCCACAGCTACCGCCTGCTGCTTTTGGACCTACGCATGCCCTCGCGCGACGGGCTGTCCCTACTGACCCACGTGCAGGACAAGCTAGCGGACATGCCCGTTGTCATCCTGACGGGTATGGCCGGTCCGGACGAGGTCGACCAAGCCATGCGTCTTGGGGCAAGGCGGTGCATCCGCAAGCCCTTTGAGATAAACGCCCTGCTGACCGAAGTGGAGACCCTGCTGGGGAAGGAGGAGTCATGACGCACATGCCACCGGGAGAATCGCCCACGCGCATCCTGTCCATCGCCAGCGGCAAAGGCGGCGTGGGCAAGACCAACGTCACCGTCAACCTTGCGTGGGCACTGGGCGAAATGGGCCACAGCGTGTGCATTCTGGATGCAGACCTCGGGCTGTCCAACGTGGACATCCTGCTGGGCATCCAGCCCCGCCACACGCTGGAGGACGTCCTCTTTGACGACCTGCCCATGCGTGAGGCCATCATGCCCGTCGGTCCCGGTGTGGACCTTATTTCCGGCGCATCCGGCGTGCCCCGGCTGGCCGAGCTTACCCGCCCCATGCGCAAGCGTCTGGTGACGCAGTGCGCCTCCCTTGGCAGTTATGACTACATCATTATCGACAATTCACCGGGCATTACCGCGCAGGTGACCTCGCTGTGCCTGTCCGCCAAGGACGTCATCCTTGTGGTGAACCCGGAGGCCACCTCCATCACCGACGCCTACGCCCTGACCAAAGTCCTCTCGCGCGAGGGGCTGTGGTGGATGCCGCGCATCCTCGTCAACCGCGCCCGCAGCGCCAAACAGGCGCGGCTCATCTTTGAAAAGCTGCGCGCCACGGCTGGCCAGCGCCTTGGGCTGAACTGCTCCTTCCTCGGGCATATTCCGGAGGACAGAAGCATCGCCTCGGCCTCGGCATTTCAGCGCCCCCTTATGGAGACGCACCCCGGCTCCAACGCGGCCATGGCTCTGCGGAACGTGGCCTCGCGCATCCGCTCCACCGCCGTGTCCAAAAACCGCATGATCAGCCCGCACCGTTTTCTGGATGCCTCGGTCATGCGGCTGAAGCAAACCACGGACGCCCCGCGAAAGGCCCCCGCCACAGGAGCGTCAACGCCCATCCTGCGCCACGCCATCCACGAACTGGACCGCATCGACGCCTTGCTTGAAAGCATCGACACGGACGTCAGCCCCGCGCAGACTGCGGCCACACGCTCCGTGGTTCGAAAGCGCATCAGCGACCTGCGCGCCCGGCTCCAAAGCTCCCATACGGCGCCCCCTGCGGCCCAGCCCGCGCCGCTTCGGCCCATCTCCCAACAGCCCGCACCCCTGCGTGCGCCTCAAGATGCATTTGAAGGCGACACTTCCAGCACCCCGGCGGAGCCGAAGATGGAGCCTGCCGCCCCGCCTGTGGAGCGGCACCCCGCGCTGCTTCTGTGCCCGGACGATGCCCTGCGCGACCTGCTGGTGGAAATGCTGACGGATACGGGTTACCGGGTGGACCTTGCGCCGCTGCCCACGCGCTCGTCCATGCCGGACTTTGCGCCCTACCGCCTTGGCGTGGTGTGCTGGGACGGCCCGGCCGCGCATATTGAAAGCCTGCTGGCGCGCACCGGGGAGACGCCTGTGGTGTGGCTGCGCGGCTACCGCCGGCCCCCGGCGGCAGAACCGCACCTTGCCCCGCAGGTCACGGTTATCGACAAGCCCTTTTCCGTCTCGGACCTGCGCCGCACCTTCACGGAAGCGGCAAAGCCCGCGCACGAGGTGGCGTAACGGCGCGCACGCCACTCCTCTGGCGCAAGCGCCCGGCTTCGTCCTCCAGCCGCCCGTGAATGGTGAACGGCTGGGCACCACACTGATGGACCGGCGGCGAACGCCTCCGCCCTTCTCCCCCTGCACGACACTTTTCCAAAACAAAAGCGGCCCGGATGTCCAAGGACATCCGGGCCGCGTGTTTTTCGCGTCTTCAGCGGGCTGCTAGAAGTCGTAGCCCACGGTCACGCCCACAAGGTGGGTGAAGGTGTTGTGTCCCTTGGAGTCGTAGATGGCCTCGGCCTTGCGCTCATCAAAGTGGCGCTCCTCGGCGACGAGGTAGGTGTAGGACAGGTCGAGGGTCCAATGCTCGTCAAAGCGGAAGCCGGTACCGGCGGAGAACAGGTGCCTGTCGCCCGTGGGCAACAGGTACTCGGCGTATTCGTCCTCGATGGGGGACTGGTCGAACACGTAGCCACCGCGCAGGGTCAGCCAGTCGTTGTACTGGTACTCCGCACCAAGCTGCACGCGGATGGTGTCGTTGTAGTCCTTGGTGGAGCTGGTGCTCAAGGCTGGAACATCTTCGTTTTCGATGTTCAGCTCATTGTACAGGCTCCAGTTGGTCCACACGAGGTCGGCTTCCACGGAAAGGCGATCCGTCACGTTGTAGGACACGCCGGCAAAGATTTCATCAGGCAGGATGATGGTCGCGCCAGCATTGGCGGTCTTCAGCAATGGCTTCAAATTGTTATCCATTGTCGCATCATCATAGGAAAAGCTGACCTCGCCGTTCACTTCCTGCTTCACCTGACTGCGATATGTCAGGCCAAAAGCAAGGTCGTCATTATACTGGTAGTGCATGGCCAGCATCAGACCCATTCCGAGGCTGTCGCCCTCAAGCGCGGAGTCGAAGTCGGAACCGTAGGTCGAAGGGTTGTAAACTCCATCTGCACTCGGAGCGATTCCATGCTTCACCTTCAAGGCATTCTGATCCACTACCTTCTCCTGCCGGAACTTGAACCACATGAACTCCGGGCCGATGGCGAGGGAGAGCTTGTCGTTGGCTTTCCATGCGATGGAGGGGCTAAAGGACACCGTTTCGATGCCCGCGTAGTTCACGTTGTAGCGGCCGGACCAGTCTTCCTCGAACTCCGTGCCAAGGCCGAAGCGGGAGAACGTGGCGAGGTTGATCCACAGGTTTTCACCCTGCTGGTAGGTGAAGTACATGTGCGGCGGAATCCATACATTGGATTTGCCCGTGGCGTCGCCGTACTTGTCATCATCAAAGGTGATGGTGGAGTACGGATTAATGGCCGTGAACCCGGCCTGAAAGTGCGTACCGGGCAGATTGGTCACGTTGGCGGGGTTAAAGACAGCCGTGGAGGCATCGGGCGTGCGGGCTATGAGCGCACCGCCCAGCGCGTTGCCGCGCGCGCTATATTCGTACAGGCCATACCCCGCGGCCTGAACATTCTGGAATGCGCACATCACGATGAGCGCCGTCAGGACAAGACACTTCAAAACAGATTTCATACAACCCTCTCTTCATCATCTCAGCTGCATCAGTGATTCGGGACCGACGTATTGCGGTGTCAATTATCCGCCGCCTGAACATGGCGTGCGCCATTGATACGGCATAGTTCACCGCCGAGATAAACCGTTGTGCTTAACAATAAATTGCGAACGCAATTTTACCGGCACCGATTCAAAACTTTTGGAATCCGGACGGCATACCCTAATTCCTTGCAGATGACTAGTCTTGTCAGAAATGCCGCTGTGCACGCCTCGCAAAACGCAGCGCCCATATTTTCACAGCACAAAACGAAAAACACACCGCACCGAGCAGGCCGGATACACACAACAGCCTCGCCGCAGAATGCATCACGGCGCTACACACCATTTTTCATACACGAAGTGCCACGACCACACCCGTCAACACACATCAAGTACACACAACCCATCACCACAACTCCACGCCACAGCATACAGGTATCCGCCCTTGGATTTTGCACAGGAAAAGTGCCCCCAACCCACGCCACCCACGCAAAAGCGCCCCGCAGCCGTCGGCTGCGGGGCGCTGTCTGTTTCCGAAGAAAAAAGTTTCTACTTATAGAACAATTTAATGGTGTTCGTTTTGGTCTCGGGCTGTCCCGGCGGATGCGGCTGCCCTGAAGTAATGACCACAGAGTGTCCGGGGGCTATGCTCTCCTCGGCCCGCACAAAGGCAATAGCGCGCTGAAGGTGGCTTTCAATGCTGGAGTCCGTACCCCGCGGCACCACACCCCAGAAAAAGTTCAGCATCCGTAGCGCCTTTTCATCCGGCGACAGCGCATACATGACCAGCGACGGCCTGCGGCTGGACAGCATCCGCGCCGTGCTGCCGCTGGTGGAATGGCAGACCAGCGCCGCGCTTTCGGCATGCTCGGCCACCACGCAGGCGGAATAGGCAAGGTACTTGACGATGTTCTTCTCCGGACTCGGCCGGAAGGCGCCGCCAAGGCGCTCCAGATAGTAGTCCTCGCAGTACTGGGCAATGCCCTGGATATACGCGCAGGTCTCCACGGGATAGTTGCCGATGGCCGTCTCCTCGGACAGCATCACGCAGTCCGCGCCGTCCATAACGGCGTTGCCCACGTCCGTTGCCTCGGCGCGGGTGGGGCCGGGATTCTTGACCATGGACAGCATCATCTGCGTGGCGACGATGACGGCCTTCTGCTTGTGGCGGCAGGCGCGGATAATCCGCTTTTGCACCACGGGCAGGGTGGACAGCGAGCACTCCACGCCAAGGTCGCCGCGCGCCACCATGATGGCGTCCGCCGCCTCAACAATGGACTCCACATTCTCCACAGCGCGCTTGCGCTCCAGCTTGGCAACCACGGGCACCGACGACCCATGCTGGGCAATCAGGTCCTTCAGCTCCTTCACATCCGCCGCCGTCTGCACAAAGGACATGGCAACAGCGTCCAGCCCGATGGGCAGGCCTTCGGCGAGGTCCTGCTTGTCCTTTTCCGTCAGGGCGGGAAGCGGGTGAATTTTGTCCGGGAAGGCAATGCCCTTGTGCGAGGTGAGCAGGCCTTCGGTATTGGCCTCCATCTCGAACAGTTCGTCCTGTTCCTGCACCTCGGTCACGGTAAAGCGCAGCATGCCGTCGGCAAGGTACACCGCGTCGCCAACGCCAAGCCCCTGCAAAAGTTCGGGCACATCAAGGCTGACAAAAGTCCGGCCAATGGTCTGCGGCTGGTAGCTCGGCAGGCCAAGGAGCACCCGGTCGCCCTTGTTGATCTGCAAGGGGGAGCCTTCCACCTCCCCGATGCGGATTTTGGGACCACACAGGTCGCCCATGATGGTCAGGCGGATGCCGGTCTCCTGCTCCAGCTTGCGGATATCCGCCACCACGGGCTTGAAGGCCTCGGCATTGGAATGCGAAAAATTCAAACGAAAAATGCGGACCCCGTGCTCCACCATACCCTTCATGATGTCGTACTTCATGGAGGCTGGTCCGAGCGTGGCGATGATCTTCGTTCGCATACTATCCTTCCGGGTTTAGACGTTCGTGCCCGTCCCTCATTTCGTGTGCCGCCGCCAAGGGCGCGTGCCCAGACGGCGCAGGACGGGAAGCGCGGGGAGTTCAACTCCCGCTCCCATCCACGAATACCAAACTCCAGCCCCAAGCAAAAGGGCCGAAGCACGCGCAGGGGAAAACCCGCCCCGCGGATACCGCTCCGGCCCCGGCGTTAGTTCAGACGGCCCAGGGAGATGTCGTCCATTTCGCGCAGCAGGTCGTCAAAATACGCGATGGTGCTCTTCAGGCCATCACGCAGCGCGACCCTCGGCTCCCAGCCCAACGTCTCACGGGCGAAGGTGATGTCCGGCTTGCGCTGGGTGGGGTCGTCGCCGGGCAGGGGCTTAAAGTCGATGGAGGAGCGGCTGCCGGTCATCTCGATAACGATTTCCGCCAGCTCCAAAATGGTGAACTCGCCGGGGTTGCCAAGATTCATGGGCCCGGTCACCTCGTCCGGCGCGTCCATCAAGCGAACAAAGCCTTCAATCAAGTCGTCCACGTAGCAGAAGGAGCGCGTCTGCGAACCGTCGCCGTACACCGTGATGGGCTTACCGCGCAGCGCCTGCGTGATGAAGTTGGACACCACGCGACCGTCGTTGGGGTGCATGCGCGGGCCATAGGTATTGAAGATGCGCGCCACCTTGATGCCCAGCCCGTGCTGGCGGTGGTAGTCGAAAAACAGCGTCTCGGCGCAGCGTTTGCCCTCGTCGTAGCATGCGCGGCGTCCAATGGGATTCACGCGGCCCCAGTAGGCCTCGTTTTGCGGATGCACCTCCGGGTCGCCGTAGACCTCGGATGTGGAGGCCTGAAAAATTTTGGCGCGCGTGCGCTTGGCAAGGCCCAGCATATTGATGGCCCCGTGGATGGACGTCTTGGTGGTCTGCACCGGGTCGTGCTGGTAATGGATGGGCGAGGCCGGACAGGCCAGATTATAAATCTCGTCGCACTCCACATACAGCGGAAAGGTCACGTCGTGCCGCATCAGCTCAAAGTACGGGTTATCCAGCAGATGCGTAATATTGCGCCGCGCACCCGTGAAGTAGTTGTCCACGCACAGCACGTCGCAGCCATCATTCAGCAGCCGCTCGCACAAAAACGAGCCAAGGAATCCCGCGCCACCGGTCACAAGCACGCGCTTTCTGATATGCATCGTCAATCCTCTGTCCTAGGAAGGGTTTCGGAGCGCCGACGGATTCCCGACGCGCCCCACCAAAGCGGAGCCATGCAAGCAAGAATCGCACCTGCCCCGCTCACGGCGCGTGGGCGCACCACAGGGCAATGCATCACCATACCTATCATACACAGCGCCCCTCGCACCAGCACAGCGCACCGATATGCCAAGAAAAAAGGGGAACGCGCCACGCGCGTTCCCCTGTAGGTCGATTCATTGTGCCCAGCGTCAGCGGAAATACCGCCAGCACCGCGCAACGTGCGCGGCGTCCATTGGCTGGGTCATGCGGCTGACCACCACCGCCAGGGTCATGCTCACGGGCAGGGCCACCACGTTGGGGTCCAGCCATTGCAGCAGCCACAACGTGCTGCCCTCCGGCGCGGCCGCCGCAAGGGACGGCACACCAGCAACAGCCTCACACAGCCCAAGGGCCGCCGATTCCTTGAGGTGCACAAAAAGCAGCCAAAACATGGACACGGCAAAGCCGCCCATCATGGATGCTATGGCCCCGGTACGCGTCATGCCCCGCCAATACAGGCCAAGGCAATAGGCGGGCAAAAACGCCGCGCCGCACAGCCCGAAAAAGAACGCCGTCGCCCGGGCGATTACGCTCCCCGGTAGCACCCACGCCCACACAAGGGTCATGAAGATGGTCACGGCCACGCCCATCTGGGTGACCTTGAACGTTTCGCCATTGGACAGGCGCAGGGCCTTGTGGAACACGTCGCGCCCAAGGGACGTACCGCCCACATGATACTGGGACGACAGCGTACTCATGGCCGCGGCAAACATCGCCATAAGGAACAGCGCGGAGAACCACCCCGGCATAATGCGCTCGATGTACAGCGGGATAATGCGGTCATAGTTCCCCTCGGCCATGACGATGGCGATTTTGCCGAAGGTCTCATAGAACACCGCGTTGGACAGCGCGCCAACAACGTAGGGCACGCCGGGCAACAGCAGGATGAACACCCCGCCGTAGAGGACGGCGCGGTTGAGTTCCTTGTCGCTTTCCACAGTCATAAAGCGCACGGCAAGCTGAGGCTGCGCCAAGACGCCAATACCCACCCCGTAAACGATGGTGGTAAACACGGTGAGCCAGATGGGCGTGCCAAAGCGAATGCCCTGGGTCCAGCCCTCCATGCCCCCTGCGCGCAGGGATTCCGGCATCAAGTGCGCCATGGACGCCAGCGTCTGATGCGCCTGCGTCACGCCGCCCAGCTTGGAGTAGGTCACGGTAACCAGCACCACCATCATGGCGGCCATAATGGTGCCCTGAAAGGCGTCCGTGTACATCACGGCCTTCAGGCCGCCGGTAATGACGTACAGCGCAAGGATGAGCGTAAAGCCCACCATGGCTGTCTCCAGCGGAATGCCGAGGGACACCTCAATCATATGCGAGATGCCGAGCAAAACCGCCGCCGCATACACGGGGACGAACAGAAAAATCACTCCCCCGGAAAAGCCCTGAATAAAGCGCGACTGATACCGCGCCCCCAAAAGCTCGGGAAAGGTCAAACAGTCCAGCGCAAGGCCAAGGCGGCGGGTGCGCTTGCCAAGGACGGTCATGGCGAACAGCACGCCCACAGCAATATTCAAAAAGGTGAGCCACATCAGCGAAAAGCCGAACATTCCGGCAACGCCGCCAAAGCCGATAATGGCCGATGTGGAAATAAACGTCGCCCCGTAGGACATAGCCATAACAAACGGATGCATCCGCCGTCCGGCCAGCATGTAGTCCGTGGCGACCTTGGTGTCCTTCCAGCCTCTGTAGCCCAGATAGAACACCACCAGCATGTACAGGGTTGTGGCCAGAGCCTTCAGCATCATTCGTGCGGCTCCTCCCCGGAAGATGACGTACCGACCCCTTCGGCGTCCTCTCCTCCCCTGTTCCAGTTGACCACGCCGTAGATGACGCTCGCGGCGGCGGCCCCAAGGGTCAGCCACACGGCAAGCGCAACGGCGCCATTGTCAAAACCAAGCATGTCAAAGACCTCCCTATGCGAAAAAAACCGGAAGGATATCCGATTGCGAACTGGTTGAGTAGGCAATGGTTGTCCTTGCTGTCAAGAACCTCATCCGGCCGCGGCGTTGACTTCCCGCCGTGTTTCGTCCAAATTAGACTGCGAACTAAAGCGGTTATCACCTTGGTCCGAAAACCACATATAGAGGAACTGTCATGACAACCCTTACGCAGTCGGCGGCTTGGAAGGCCCTGAAGGCGCACTATGATTCCATCAAGGACGTGCACATGCGCGAGCTGTTCGACGCCGATCCCCATCGGTTCGAATCGTTCTCGCTGCGTCTGGAAGACATCCTCTTCGACTACTCCAAAAACCGCATCACGCAGGAGACCATGGACCTGCTCCTTGCCCTTGCCGCGGAGCGCGGCCTGGCTGCAAAACGCGATGCCATGTTCGCAGGCGAGCACATCAACTTCACCGAAGACCGCGCGGTGTTGCACGTGGCCCTGCGCAACCAAAGCTCGCGCCCCATCCTCGCGGACGGCAAAGATGTCATGCCCGGCGTGCGCGCCGTGCTGGCCAAGATGAAGGACTTTTCCCAGCGCGTCCGCTCCGGCGCGTGGACGGGCTTTACCGGCAAACCCATCACGGACGTGGTCAACATCGGCATTGGCGGATCGGACCTTGGGCCGCTGATGGTGGTCCGCGCCCTTGGGCACTACGCCGATGGCCCGCGCGCCCACTTCGTCTCCAATGTGGACGGCACGCACCTGAGCGAAACCCTGCGCCCCCTCTCGCCGGAAACCACCCTGTTCATCATCGCCTCCAAGACCTTTACCACGCAGGAGACCATGATGAACGCGGCCTCGGCCAAGGCGTGGCTGCTGGGGGCCACCGACGACGACAGCGCCGTGGCGAAGCACTTTGTGGCGCTGTCCACCAACACCGAGGGCGTCGCCGCCTTTGGCATCGACACCGCCAATATGTTCGAATTTTGGGACTGGGTCGGCGGACGCTACTCCCTGTGGAGCGCCATTGGCCTGTCCATTGTCCTCAGCATCGGCATGGAGCGCTTTGAGGACCTGCTGGGCGGCGCGTTCGAGGTGGACGAGCACTTCCGCACCGCCCCGCTGGAAAAGAATATTCCCGTCATCATGGGCCTCTTAGGGGTGTGGTACAACAATTTCTTCGGCTGCGGCACCCACGCCATTTTACCCTACGACCAGTACCTCGCCCGCTTCCCCGCCTATCTCCAGCAGGGGGATATGGAATCCAACGGCAAGGCCGTCAATGCCGAGGGCATCCCCGTGGACTACAGCACCGGCCCCATTATCTGGGGCGAACCCGGCACCAACGGCCAGCACGCGTTCTTCCAGCTTATCCATCAGGGCACCAAGCTCATCCCCTGCGACTTTATCGCCCCCGCGCGCAGCCTGAACCCGCTGGGCCAGCACCATGATGTGCTCATGGCCAACGTCATCGCCCAGTCCGAGGCCCTGATGCACGGGCGCACCACCGAGGAAGTGGCGCGCGAGATGCAGCGCGCAGGCGTGGACGCGGACCGCATCATCGCCATTGCCCCGCACAAGACCTTCACCGGCAACCGCCCGTCCAATACCATCCTCATGCGTGAGCTCACGCCCACCAGCCTTGGGGCGCTCATTGCGCTGTACGAGCACAAAATCTTTGTGCAGGGCGCGCTGTGGGACATCAACTCCTTTGACCAGATGGGCGTAGAGCTGGGCAAACAGCTTGCCGCCACCATCCAAAAGGAATTGGCCGACGACGTGCCCGTGGCCTCGCACGACGCCTCCACCAACGCCCTCATCAACGCCTACAAGTCCATGCGCCGCTAAGGGCGCGGCCAGATTGCATAACGAAGCCCCCGCATCGCTTAGCGACGCGGGGGCTTTTTTGACGCGTTTTCGCCGTGGGCGAAGACGTCCTGCGGGCTAGACGAAGCCCAGCATGATGACCGCGTAGGTCAGCACACCGTACAGGGCAAGGTAGCCGATGCAGACCTTGACGGTCTGGCCAAGGATTTCACCCTCGGAGCCAACAAGGCCGGTGGCGGCGGTGGCCACGGCGATGGACTGGGGCGAAATCATTTTGCCGGCGGTTGCGCCGCCGGCGCTGGCGGCAACCAGCCAGCGCGGGTCCACGCCAATCTCGCGGGCAATCTCCAGCTGCAGCTTACCAAACAGCACGTTGGAGGACGTATCGGAGCCGGTCACAAAGGTGCCAAGCGCGCCAATCATCGGGCCAATAAGCGGGAAGAAGCTGCCCGTCACGGCGGCAACCACCACGGCGATGGTGTTGATCATGCCGCTGTAGGCCATAACCTTGGCCATGGCGACAATGGCGATAACCGTCACAGCGGACATGGCAAGCTGGCGGGTGGTGTTGGCAAAAATCCCGGCAATGCGGCCAAAGGACTGCCCCTGCAGCATGCCGCCAAGGAAGGTGGCAATAATGATGAGCGTTCCCGGCGTGGCAATCCACTTAAACGTGAAGGGATGGTCGCCGTAGATGGCAACGGTGGTCTTCACGCTGGACAGCGCGTGCTTGATGCCGGGGAACAGGTTGCTGCACAGGATGATGAAGGCAAAAATAAGAATGTAGGGCAGCCACGCCATAAACTTGTCACGGCCGGAGGTGCCGTCCGTAGCTTCGCCGGCGGTGTGGCGGTACATGGTGCGCGCCACCAGCGTGGTGACGGCCATGCTGCACACACTGCCCGCCAAACAGGGCAGCTCCGCGCCAAGGTACTTGGCAACCATCAACTGCGGCAGGGCAAAGGACACGCCAGACACGAGAGTGATAAAGAACACACCCTTCACGCCGCGCACGCTCTTTTCCGTCAGCATCACCAGCAGGAAGGTGATAACCATGATGAACGGCGTCAGCTGCAGTGCGGTGAAATAGCTCAGCTCCGTGACGGGCAGGCCGGTGACGCTCGCCATGGTGGTCACCGGAATGCCGATGGCGCCAAAGGCTGTGGGCACGGTGTTGGCAACCAGACAGATAATGGCGGCGAACAGCGGATTAAAGCCCATGGCCGCAAGGATGCTGGCGGGGATGGCCACAGCGGTGCCGTAGCCCGCAACGCCCTCAAGGAAGCCGCCAAAGCCCCACGCGATAATCAGCACGAGGATGCGCCTGTCCGTGGTGATGGACGAGAGCATGCCCTTGATGATTTCCATGCTGCCGGTGGCGATGGACAGGTTGTAGGTAAACACGGCCGCGATGATGACGATCATGATGGGCCACACGGCGAGGGCGGCGCCCTCCAGCGCCGCGCCGGCGGCATCCGCTACAGGCATCTGCCACCAGCCGAACACGGCAATGGCAAGGGTGGCGACAAGGGTAGCCGTACAGGTTTTGTAGGCGGGCAGTCGCAGAACGCCCAGCGAGAACATGAGCCAGATGATAGGGAGGATAGCCACCCCGAATTGCAGGAATTCCATTGTACCTCTTCCAGATAACATGACGTTTACACAACATGCGGCCCTACCAGCCGCGGACCCCACACAATCCCTGCACCTGCTCACTCCGGCACAAATCCGGAGCACTTTTCCCCTGCAGGAAGATACTGGTTGTGCGCTCAAACAGTCCTGTGCGTCAAAGCTGTTTGGTTGCACAAACAGTATTGCAGGCCATCCACACGAATTTCTTCGTGTACAACAGCGAAAGTGAATGACCAGAAAGCTCAGCGAAAGTCAAGCTTGTGCAAGTTCACACAATCCCGTCATACGGGGATATTCCTGCATTCCGCCATCTGTTGCTTACGCATTTTAAGCACACACCCCACCGCCATAGCGCCCCGCACAAGAGTGCCCATGCATTGCAAAAAAAGTTTACTGCAGAGCGCAAAACAAAACAGGCCGCAGTTCCCACTTCAATGGGAACTGCGGCCTGTTTCAGGCAGATGCCGCGGCACTGCCGGATGTCCTGAGCCTATGCCTTCACGACGGACGCCGAAAGCAGTACAGCCAGCACATAGAGCGCCACGCCAAGAACGATGCGAAGCGCCAGCATGGGTTTTTTCTTCATGACTGGTCCCAGACTCCTTTCCGGATGAAAGCACGCTTTAAGCATTCTCATGCAGCACCACATAGCACCACCGCAGCAGAAAGAAAAGCCTTTCAAAACGTCCATTTTTCCGATCCCTTGACCCAATCGCCAGAAAATCCGGGCAGTTGCCGATTTTCGTTTTGCAAAGGAATTTGCCCATGTGCGACATTTTCCTCGCTAAACAGCTTAAAACATGTGCTTTTCCGTTGCCCCAAAGCCAAATACTCACCGTGGAGCGGCGCGTGTTCCTCCATGCGGCACATCCTGCTCCATGCCTGCCCCCCTTGCAGGCTACGCCGCGCACAGCCATGGTCCAACAAGTGCGGGCGACCAGCCCCAGCGCCCCCTCTCCAGCCCCGCTCAGCCGCACCTGCACGCGGAGGGATTTTACAATCCGAAACATCGTGCCTCCGCCAGTCCGGGCAGAGCACTGGCAACGGCCAGTTTTGCGGTATTGCTCCAAAAAATGCTGATGAAGCCTTGAGCCGCGCCGCGTCTCGCAGTATGACGGAGGACGCACGATACACCCGTGCCTGCACAAACAACCGCCCGCACCGGGCCAAAGCATTTGCGAGAGTTTGCGATGGAAAAGGGATGCACTGTGTACGAAGGTTGGGTTTACGGCATCGGCGAATGGTCCTTCAGCAAGGTGAACAAGCTTCTGAATAACGCTTTCGAAACAGTGTCCTACCAGCACATGGACGGCTCCGGGGCTGTCTATATCAGCGGTGCGGCCCCCATGTTTGAAGACGACGAGGAAAACCGCTCGTCGGTCTTTGACCTGCTTGCCGATGTGGTGGACGAAGACGGCAAGGGCATCATCATCGGCAAGGACTGGTCCCCACACGGCACCCTGTCCCTTACCGCCTACGACTTCACGCACAAGGACTGGTCCTCGCGCACCATTGACGTCTGACTCTTCTCTGCCACATCCGGCGCGGCGTATGGCCCATCCTGTGGGCCGCCGCGCCAGCTGGGGGCGTAGCCCGCGCCCGTGCCCCGTGCCCCCTGCCCACCGGCGTCCCTTTTGTCCTGCGCATGCGGGCGCATTCGCCCATCGGCCTTCGCTCTGCGGCCCCAATATCCCCCCTGCCGCAGCAAGCGTCACCGTTTTGCCGTGCACGGCGCCGCCAGCTCTCCATGTTGCGCCGCAACGCGCCCTGCCGCCAACGGCCCGCAGATGGTGCCGCGCCATCCCGCACACGCCAGACAACCTCCACCCCGCACCGCGAAAAACGCCCCGCCATATTGACCACCCCTGCCGCTGACGATACACCTGAAGGACTGTCCGGCAACAGCATTGCCGTTAACTTTTCAGGAGGATATCATGCGCCTACTCACGGTCATCTGTGCCGCTGTCATCGCGCTCTACCCGGCGCTCAGCGCCTTGGCCGCCCCGGTTCGGGCGGTCGTCTATCCCGATTTTGCCCGCGTTACCGAAACCGCCACCCTGCCGCTGACGCAGACCGAAGGCGGCGCCACGGCAACCTTTACCCTGCCCCACTCCGCCGACCCGAACAGCCTGCGCTTTTCCCTTGAAAACGCCGGCGACCTGACCCTTAAGGACCTCAGCGTCGACAAGGACGTCCGGCAGGAGGAAGCCCGCATCGCCGCCGCGCGCGAGGCCCACGCCAAGGCCGTTGCCGAGTTGCAGGACCTCATCGATGCCCGCGCCGCGCACACCGCCACGGCCGACTACTGGAAGTCCCTGAGCACCGCCGTCACCAGGCGCGACGCTTCGGAATTTGCCACCGCCATCCACACAGGCGTCCTCAAATCCCTGCGCGCGGCCTCGGAGCTGATTCCGCAGATTCAGGATGCCGAGGACAAGGCCGCCCGCCTGCGCCGCAAGCTGAACGACCTGACAGGCGGCAGCGACACCGCTTGGCTGGTCACCGCCCGCTTCTCCGGGCACCCCGCGGCTACGGCGCGCGCCATGTACTCCTACCGCCTGAACAATTGCGGCTGGTCCGCGCACTACGTCATCAACGCCCATCCCAAGAAGGGCGCTGTGGATGTGGCGTGGGACGCCGTCATCACCCAGAAGAGCGGGCAGGAGTGGAAGGACGTCGCCCTCACCCTGTCCACGGCGCGCTTTACCGGCGGCACGGTGCCCCCGCAGAACCGCCCGTGGGTTATTCAGCCCGTGCAGGTGCGCCCGCGCGTCAAAACCCTGCGCGCCGCTGACGCCAACATGGAAATGGCCATGATGGCCGCCCCCGCTGCTGGCGGGCCACAGGCCACCCAGCGCACGGCCTTTGACGAATACGACGCAGGCACCGTGTCCATCCAGTCCGGCGACACCCGGCGCATTGCCCTGCGCCGCCTGACGTGGAAGGCCGACTTTGACGCCATCATCCGCCCGCAGGTATCGGACCGCGCCTACGTTCACGCCGCCATTGAACTGGACGCCGCCCCCAGACTGCCGCGCGGCGAGGCCTCGTTCCTTCTGGACTCGGCCTTCATCCACAAGCGCAGCTTTGCCATGAACGATACCACGGCGGACCTCTACTTCGGCGCGGACCCGTTCCTCAACGTGTCCCTGACCACGGACGACAAGACCTCCGGCAGTGAAGGGTTCCTGACCACCAAGAATACCTACGACTGGAACTGGACCCTCACCGTGCGCAACCAGCACGCCACGCCGGTGGATATCCGCGTGGAGGACGCCCTGCCCCAGCTGCGCGACAAGGCTATCTCCGTCGATATGCGCCTTGGCGGCGCGGACAAGGAGGACGGCCTTGCCGTCTGGACCGCCACCCTCGCCCCCGGCGCAGAGGAGCGCATCCAGTACGGCTACTCCCTTGAGTGGCCCAAGGACATGCACCTTGACCTCGGCGGACGCTAGTCTCCGCTTCCATGCACCACACACTGCGGCGGGCCGCCCCACAAGGGACGGCCCGCCGTTTCTTTTTGGCCTCACATCTCGCCTGCGCGCAAAGCGCTCACCGCCGCGCCCAGTTCAACGCGGCGCGTCAGCGCGCCCTGCACCGCCGCACCCAGCACCAGCCCAGCACCACAAGGCACACCCCAAGGGTGCCAAGACTGATGGCCGCGCCGGTTAAAAAATACCGCTGTGGCTCAAATTCCACCACAACTTCAAAGTCGATGCCCTCCGGGCCTTCGCGCCAGTAGCCGGGCTGGTTCTCCGTTGCCTGAGGCAGCAGGCGCACAAGGCGCGGGTCCACCCACCAGCTATTGGCAAAGCCATTGACCACCCAGTGCAACTCCGCGGGCCACTGGTAGCTGGCCCCCGTCCCGGACGAGGCTGTCCAATGCGCCGGGGCAAAAGGCTCGTCCACGTCCAACCACTCCTTCGCATTGGCGGCAATGCGCCCTGCGCCCCAGTTTTCATCGTACGACCCGGCGGGCAGGTTGTCGTTTTGGATGCTGCGGTGGTAGGCGCGGGAGACAAAGTCCACGGTATACGTCTCCACATGGTCCACGTAATCGCGTCCGTCCTCGTCAAAGCCGTAATGCTTGCGCGATTTCTCCGCGCCATCGCCCAGCGTACTCACCCAGCCCTTGCCGATAAACTCCCGCACACGCTCCGGCGCGGCCTGACCGGCCTCGTTGCCTTCCAGAACGCGGTACTGCGCCAGCAGGGCGTCCATCTGCCGGCGCGGCTGCGGCGTAAAGGGGCGCAGGTACAGCCGCCACTGGGGATGAAAGGTCTCGTTCACCAACAGCGGAAACCCGCCCCGCGCGCCATGTACGCGGATGCGGTAGCGCACGGGACTCACCTTACGAAATTCCATCATAGGCAGGGCAAAGTCCGTCAGCGTCCGCGTCATCTGCACCGGCTGCTCGCGGTCCTGCTTCAGGAGCAGCCGCCCGCCCACGCCGCGCTCGCGCATGACGGCGTCAAGGAGCGCCGCGCCGTCCTCATTCTGGTCCGCAAAAAAGACGCCCGTCTCCAAGGTGAAGGAAGGGTCGCGTACAATGTCCACCATCAGGGTGCGCGGGTCCGGCGGCGGGGCGTCCTCTTCGGCGCGGGCCGCGCCCGCACACGTCAGCAGGCACAGCGCCAGTACCATGGCGGCAACAGCGCTTTGGCGCATGGTCATGACGTTCCCCCTTCGGCAAAGTGGTATTTAAGGGCGCAGCACCGGTAGCACGGCGGCGCGTTGGGATGCCGCGCGATGAAGGACCGGAACTCCTTGGCGACCGGGCTTTTCCATGCGCGGTGCACCCGCGAGGACGTGATGTTGCCAATGACGTGACCGTGACACATTTCCAGATCGCCATTGGCGCGGATGCTCAGCTCCGACCACGGAATGGAGCAAAACGACTGCCGCGACGGAAACCCCGGCGTATAGTAGGCCTCCACGCTGTTGGTCGAAGGCCCAAACCCCACCTTCACACCGTGCTGGGCCTCCAATTCCGGCGCGTTGGCCATAAAGGCCGCAATGCGCTGAATCTGCTCCGGAGAAAAACACCGCTCACCCACGTCCATGCCTTGGAAGGAATCGCCATAGGGCAACTTTTCCGCGTAGTGACGCTGCGGCTCACGGCACACGTCATCCACAAAACTGAGGTGCTGGAAGGTAATCTCCGCCACCCCAAGGCGTCCGGCAAGGGCCACCAGATATTCCAAATCGCCAAGACTCTCAGGAAAAAACGTCGCGTTCAGCTTGATGATGGGAAACACGGAGCGCCGGCGCGCCGCAATGTCCTGCATGGCCTCAATGCCCGCCACAGCGTGGGCAAACGCGCCTTCCAGCCCCCGGTTGGCATCGTGCACCGGCTCGCGCGCATCAATGGACACGGAGAGAAAGGTCAGCCCCGCGTCCAACAGTTCCTGCGCGCGCTTTTTCAGCAGCAGGCCATTGGTGGTCAGCCCGGTCAAAAGCCGCCGCTGCGAGGCCATGGCGATGATGTCCGGCACCTCGCGGTTCATGAGCGGCTCCCCGCCCGTGAAGTAAAACCCCGTGCCCCATGGCCCGGCCTCATCCAGCACAGGGCGCATGGACTCGGCGGTGATGGTCTCGCCATCCGCGCCGAACTGCTCGCGCGATTTCCACACAAGGCACATGGGGCAGCGCATATTGCACCGCTCCGTGGCAAACACCGTGATGATGCGCGGGAAGCCCAGCTCCTTGCGCTGGTTGAAGCGCTCCACATACAGCTTGGGCAGCAGCTTGATAAAGGTGGGCCAATACCGCAGGCCAAGGGCCACACTCTGGCGGAATCCAAGTTTTTTTTCGTCCATGCCCTCTGTCCTTACACCCGTTCGTAGGCGTCTCCGCCCCCGGCAAGCCGTCCAAGAAGCCGCGTCATGCAGTACAGGGCCAGCACCCGGTAGGTGATGCGCAGATGAAACAGCCCCAGCCCCGGGTCCACCTGCCGCACGCGGCGCGCATCGCGCCACAGGGGCAGCACCAGTGCCGCCCGCAGAAACAGCCGCGCCCAGTCCCGCAGGGTAAAGCGGTAGGAGTAAAACGCCCGCACATCGCGGTCCACCCGGCGCATAACGCGCCGCTTCTTCTTGCGCACAAAGGCTTCCGCGTCACCGGCGTGGATGTGCACCACCCCGGCCCGGACCTTGGCGAACGCTCTGCGTCCGCTCTTGACCAACAGGTGCACCACATCCACATGCAAAAACGGCGCATGCGGCACACGCATCAGGTCCGCCCGTCGCACAATGAAGCCGTTGGCCCCAAGGGGCGGAATACGGTCCGGGTCCGTCAGCACCGCTTTAATGTAGTCTCCCCTGTCCTCCTCGGTGCGTGGCGCTCCCGTCCAGTCGCCGGTGACGGCGGAAAATCTGTCGTAATAGCCAAGGTACAGCGCCACAGGGTCGTCCCCGCCAATGGCGGCGCAATAGCGCGTGGGCACGCTGTCCCCCTCGCGCGCCAGATAGTTAAGCGGCTCGCTGGCGCAGATGTCCGGGTCGGCAAAGGGCGCTGTCATTCGCGTCAGCCAGTCCGCGCCGACAAGGACGTTGTCGCTGTCGAGGCAGCACACAAGCTCCCCGCGCGCGGCGGCAAAACCAATGGGGCGGCCCTTGGGATGAATGACGTGCGGATTCTCCAACACCGTCGCGCCATACTCCTGCGCCACCTCACGCGTGCCATCCGTGGAGCCGCCGTCAAGGATGAGTACCTCCACAGCCTCTGGCGGATAGTCCTGCGCCGCAATGGACGTCAGGCACTCCCGCAGCACCGCCGCGCAGTTGTAGGTAGGAATCACGAAGGACACCACGGAATGCGCGCTCACAGATACGCCCTCCTCCACTGCATGTAGACCAGCATGGCCCACAGCAGCTTTCTGTTGTCCCGGCGGCCGTCCACGTGCTCCTCAATGCGGCGCGTCACGTAGCCGGGGGCAAAGTGCCCGCACGCGGCAAGCTCACTTTCGGCCAACGCCTCGCGCATGATTCCGGCAAGCTCGCGCCGCAGCCAGCGCCCAAGGGGAAAGCCAAAGCCCTGCTTGGAGCGGTGCACAATCTCGCGCGGCAAATACCGCTCCGCCACCGTGCGCAGCACGCTCTTGGTCCGCCGCCAGCCCCACTTGTAGCGCACGGGCAGGGCGTGGACATAGCGCGCAAAATCA
This sequence comes from Desulfobaculum sp. SPO524, assembly GCF_044987625.1. NCBI lineage: Bacteria > Pseudomonadati > Thermodesulfobacteriota > Desulfovibrionia > Desulfovibrionales > Desulfovibrionaceae > Desulfobaculum > Desulfobaculum sp. SPO524. The sequence goes on from NZ_JBJDSB010000001.1 coordinate 435,446, forward strand.
TGATCCAAATACGGAGCGCGCACCTCAAGGGCGTTGGCCATGCTGGCGAGGTCCACCTTGTGCATGATGTCGCCGGGCAGATACCATTCAAGGTCCGCGCGCTCCACGCGGCGGCTGGTCGGCGCGCCCGGCAGAAATTCAGCTTCGGCCTCACGCGGAAAGCGCGGTGCGGCCAGCGCGCCATCGGCAAACAGCCCTTCGCGCTCGCGCGCCATCACATGGGCCTGCCACTCAAAGTGCCGCTCCAGCACCGGCAGGCCAAGCCCCGCCGTAAACCGCCGCAAACGGAAATCAAGGCTGAAGTCCTTATACGAGGTAGGCAGCAGATCCACACCCCGCCGCACTCCGGAAAACACCATTCGCGGCAGCCAGCCCACGGTCCCGGCAAGAGCATGGGCAAGGTGCGTGGGATAGCCGTAAAAAAGCTCGTCCGCGCCATCACCGCCAAGGGCCACGGTCACATGCTCACGCGTCAGGCGCGAGAGGAGATACGTCGGCACCAGCGACATATCCGCAAAAGGTTCATCCAGCAGCGCGCCGATGTCCCCCGCCACCGCGCGCGCGTGCCCCTCCTGCATGGGCAGATAGGTATGCTCCGTGCCAAGGTGCTCCGCCGCCATGCGTGAATAGCGGCTCTCGTCAAAGGACGGATCGTCGTGCACCACGGAAAAGGTCCGAATGCGTGGATGCTCGCGCGCGGCAAGGGCGGCCACAAGGCTGGAATCAATGCCGCCGCTCAGGAACACCCCGAGGGGCACGTCCGCCTCCAGCCTGTCGGCCACCGCGCGGGTGAGGGCGCGGTCCACACCGTCCACGGCCTGTGCGTAGGTGACGCCGTTGAGCGACCCCGCCGCGCCATCAAGGCTCCAATAGCGCCTGCGCTCCACGCGCCGGGTGGCCGCGTCAAAGACCAGCATCTCACCGGGGCACAGCTTGGACCATCCGGCAAAGGCACACTGCGGCGCAGGGATGTAGCCCAACACAAAATACGTCGATAGCGCGCCCACATCCTCACTGAGGGGGACTGCGCCGCGCATGGCCTTCATTTCGGACGTAAAGGCCAGTGCCCCACCCTCGCGCCGCCAGTAGAGTGGCTTCTCGCCAAAGCGGTCGCGCGCAAGGATAAGCCGCCGCCGCGTGCGGTCCCACAAAGCAAAAGCGAACATGCCGCTCAGGCGCTCCACAAAATCGTCGCCCCACTCCAAATACGCGGCCGGGATGACCTCCGTATCCGAGTGGCCGATGAAGCTATAGCCGCGGGCGGTAAGCTCGGCCCGCAGCACGCGGTGGTTGTAGATTTCGCCGTTAAAGACCACCACAGCGCGGCGCGTGGCATCGTGCATGGGCTGACGGCCATTCTCGGACAGGTCAATAATGGACAACCGCCGGTGCCCAAGGAGCACGCCCTCGTCCTCCCACACGCCGGACTGGTCCGGCCCCCGGTGGGCGATGGCGTCGAGCATTGTGGTAAAGGTTCCAGCGTCTACGCCAAAGGCGGACGGCTCCACCATGCCAAGGATGCCGCACATGCTACGCGCCCCCATCCGTGGCGGCGACGGAGGTCGCCTTGTCCTTGGGAGCAACAACAGCGCTCAGCAGTTTGCTCCGCTGGAGCGTGTCGTACAGGGCCGCAGCAATAACGGCGTCCCCCGGCGGGTGCAGATGGATGCCATCCTTACGGAAATAGGTTTCGCGCACCACTTTGCGCGGCAGGGCATCAAAGATGCGCTCCAGGTCGCACAGCGCCGCGCCGCGCTCCTGCGCCACCTCGCGCACAATGGCGTTGTAGCGGCGGTGGGTGGGGATGAGGTCCGCAAGGTCATGCAGCCAGCGCAGTTTGAGGTACTCCGGTTCCTTACCGCGTTCATGGGATGTGGGAGCGGTCAGCAAAACGGGCGAGGCCCCGGCGGCGCGGCACATATCCACCATGGCCTCCATGTTGGCGCGGTAGTCCGCCTCGGTGACGCGATTTGTACCAAGGGTAATCACGCCGGGCTTGACGAGGTTGGTCGCCCACAGCTTGTTCATAAGCTGCACGACCCGCAGGTGGCTGAGACCCATGGGCAACAGCACAGACGAGATGTCCTTGTCCTCCACCCCAAAACTGGCCCAGTGGTCATTCCAGCCAAAGTAGATGGTCACCACCTTGGGCTGAAGCGGCAACACGTCGCGCGCCACCTGCACACGCCCCTGATAGGACGACCACCCGGCCACACCGGCGTTGAGGTACGGCACGCTCTTGCCGGGGCTTTCAGCCGCCACCAGCTCCGCAAACTGTGTGTCGTAGGAACCAATCTGCGTGCAGGAATCGCCCACAAAGACGATGCGCGGCGGATCCTCCCGCGCCTTCTGGAATGAATCCGCGTAGTCCTTGGTCACCCAAAACAGGTCATCATCAATGGTGTAGGCCTCGCGGATGGCCTTGGGGTGCGGCCAGCCGAACTGCACCTGCGTCAGGTACGGCTCAAAGGACCACCCGGCAATGCGCAAGGTCGCCTCCACCAGCCCCACGGCAAACAGTACCGACACAGCAACAAGCGCAAGGGCGATACGCCACCGCCGGAAACCACCACTCATGATGCGTCCTCCTTGTGGGCCTGTGCAGGGATAACCGTCTCCGCCGTCCATGGCCGCCGTGCGCCGCGCCGCCGCAGTTCACGCGCAAAAAAGCAGAGAATGCGCCAGCCCGTGGGCAGCGCCTTGAAGTGCGTTGTCCCGGCCAGCCGCCCGCCCTCACGCACGGGGAATTCCGCGCGCGGCAGGCGCATGCGGTAGGCGCGCACCACCATTTCCAAATCAATGCTCACGCCGCTGCGCTCCAGCCCCATGCGCCAGAAGGCGGCGGTGGTAATGCCGCGCACGCCGTGGAGCACATCGCCAATGCGCGCGCCTTCGCGCTTCCATACCAGCGCGGCGGCAAGGGCCAGCCCCTGCACAAACCATTTGCGCGGGCGAAAGAAGGTGTCGTCCTCCTCATTACGCCCGCCGGGCGCGTTGCGGCTGGCCACCACCAACTGCGCCCCGGCGTCGAAGGCTTCGCGAAAGCGCAACACGCAGGCGGGGTCAATGCTGCCCTTGGGGTGAAAGAACACTATGGCGTCGCCCGTACACTGCTCCACAGCCTCAAAATACGCCGCGTTGTAGCCCTTGCGGCGTTGGGCGCGCACGTCCACGCCCTGCTCCCGCAGGTATTCCACCGTGCCGTCGTCACTGCCGCCATCCAGAGCAAACACCTCGTCAAAGGCGTCCATGGGCAGGCGCAAAATGTCATGACGGCATCCGTCCACCTCGTTCCAGCACAATATGCACAGCGTCAGCCGCATGCACGCTCCCCGCCGCAGTCCCGCGCAGTCATCCGGTCCGCCATGGCAAGGGCGCGGGCCACCGCCACATCGGAATTCACATGCTCCCACTCGCCCCAACGGCCAAGGCCGGTAATGCCCATCCCCTCGGCCCAGCCAAGGATACGCCGCATGCGCTCCGGCTTGCGGACGGTATTCAGCGGATAGGCGTACTCATGCGCAAAGCCTTCGCCCTGCGGCGCGCGGTGCAGGGCCGTCTCGGTCCAGCCGCCGCGCGAGCCGGGCAGGAAATTCTGCCGCCACAGTTCGCGGTGGTGCGCCACATTCTCGTCCGGCACATACACCCAGTGCGCCCGCGTTTGTGGCCGCTCCGCCACAGGAGTCACACGCACACCCACATGGCGCAGGGCCGCCATGTCCCCCGCCACGGCATCCGGCACCCCCGGAAACTCCCGCCACAACGGCCACGGGATGGTGGTGACGATACGCTCCGCGCGCCACTGGCCGTTCACCGTCAGGGTGCCCGCCTCCACAGCGCGCACAGGGGTTGCGGTTTGAAGCCGGTCCCCCAGCGCCTCGGCCATGCGCAGCCACACCTCGCCGTAGCCCGCCGCGCGCGGATAATAGAACGCGGCATGCGCCGGAACCTTCCCCACCGGCCGCCGCGCAAGGCAACTCTCGATGCTGTCGCGCAGGGAGACGTCCGGGAGCTTCTCCAACCAGTACGTGCCAAGGCGCGACAGGTCTTCGCCCCACAGCTTGCGGTTGTAGGGCAACATGTATTCGTCAGCGATGCGCCGGCCCAGCTTCCACACAATCCAGTCCTCAAACCCTGTGGGCCGCGGCGCTCCCGTGGTGCATCCGGCCTCGGCAATGGAAACCAAAAACGCCACCTGCTCCTCCAGCGGCAGCTGCCAGAGGTTCGCCTCAAAGGGATAGTCCATCTCCACGCCCTTGTAGCGGATGGTGGAGCGGCGCTCATGCCGCGCCCACTCGCTTTGGGGCATGAAGGAAAAGAGCAGGTCCAGCACCGCCGGGTCGCGCACATCAAGGAAGTGCCCTCCGCCGATGTCGCAGGCCGCGCCATCCACCTGCGCACTGCGGCACAGCCCGCCGGCCTCCTCCTCGGCCTCCAGGACGACGAAGGAGTCCTCGCCCCGGCGCAGAAGCCCATGGGCAAAAGCAAGGCCTGACGGCCCCGCACCGAGGATGGCAAACCGGACATGCTTCACGGGCGCGCTCCCTGCCGAACAATGGCGGTTCTTTGAAACATTTCAGAGATTCATGCCACAATACACGCTCCGCACCACTGCGCCAAGGCGGGGCGTCATCTTTTCGGGTCCGGGACCTGCGCGCGCTGCATCAGCGCCGCCTCGTCCACGCGCACCGCCCACTTGGGTTTCATGCCCGAAAAGCGAAGCGTCACCGGCAAAACCTGCGGCGACATCAGCCACGATGGGGCGGCATCCAGCGGAACAATATACGTCCCACTGCCACCGGAAAACGTCACGCTGTGTCCGGGACCGTCGCCCCACCGGGCCTCAACACGCCCCACCGCGCCGGGAACGTTGTACCGCAGGCGCAGCACAAGCAGCCCGGCACCGCGCCCGGTTGCGTCGTCCCCGCCGGGGACGATGGTCACGGCGTCGCGTCCATTCTTGGGGCGCAGCCAGCCGCCAGTGACAGGAACATCCGGCTCCGGCTTCACAGCGCAGGCCGTCACGGGCCGCATCTGGTCAGCAAGGCTGGCCTCGGACTGCCCCCACGAGGCCGGCAAACGCTCCACGTCGCGCTGGTAAAACGCCCTGTTCCACAGCGACAGGGCCGTCTCGTCCACCATACGCGCCACGGTCACGCCGCCGGGGATGGCCTTGGCGCGGTCCACCACATCGGGCCGCAGCAAAAAGACCAGCCCGTACCACTCACAGGGCACGTAATTTTCCATAACGTAGCGGTAAACAAGATGGGCGCGCAGGGCGGCAGTGCCACCGTTGTGGTTTTGGTTGTCGGCGTAGGCAAGGACAAGGGGCGGCGGGTCCGCGCTCAGCCGCGCCACGGCGCGGCGCTGCTGGCCGGGATGCGGCATGTTGTACACGGCGGGAATGTTCACGGGGACACGCTTCCGAAAATAGAAGTACTGCGCGTTGTGGTTGGTCATGTCAAAATACGTCTCGCCGCGGCGCAAAACGGCGTCCAGAAGCATCCGCACCTTTTGCAGGCGGTTCATGTGCCGCGCCTCGCGGTCGGGGCGCTTTTTGATATAAAAGGTCTGCAGGCTGGGGATGCCGATGTCCGCGCCCTCGAACAGCGGCTCGGAATAGCGCGGCATATGAAACAGCGCCTGCACGCGGGCCTGTGGCAAAAATTGCCAAAACCCGTAGACCATACCCACCACTCCGGCGGCAAGGGCCAGCCCCCACAGCCGCCGCGCCTTGGGCCATCCGCGCCGCCGCGCAAAAAGCACAAGGGGAAGCAGCGCGCCCATGGCCCACATGGTGGCCACACCCGGCCGCGACATGCCGGAACCAATGCTCCCGGCTGAGCGCACCACAAACAGCACCATCAAGACGCTCACGGGCACCGCCACAACGGCAAGGCGCTCCCAATGCGGGCGCCCCCAGTCGCGCACCAGTAGCACCACAGGGACGACAGCCATAAAGATGAAGCCAAAGCGGAGGAACTCCCACAGCCCCGGTGCGGTCTTAACCGTGGGCTTGGCCAGCGTCAGCGACCACGGCAGGGAGTTGGCCACATCGTTGACCTGCGCATTCTCCAGCCCATAGCGCACCGCGCCGAAGATGATGCTCCCAAGGGGGGTCAGGAACAGCACCCCCACCGCCACAGCCGTCCCCACCACGGCAACGCGCGCCAGCAGAGCGCGCTCACTGCGCAGCGCCCCCCACAAAGCCATGCCGCCAAGGGGAAACGTCGCCAGCACCAATAAGCCCCCCTGTCCGGGCGCAAACAGCACCAACGCCGTGCCTATGGCCACCCACGCGGCCAGCCACCACGACGGCGACAGCCGCCACCAGAGGAGCGCCAATCCGCACAGGCCCACAGTGAGCACGGCGTGAATGCGCAGCAAGCCATCAAGAGGCAAAAAGATGATGCACACCAGCGCCGGAATGCGCCCCGCCACGCGCGAGACTGCTGCATACACGGGCAGCAGCAACAGCAGCATCTGCATGTTGCGCGCAAGGAAGAACGTCCCGGTCGAGCCATCGCCAAACAGGTCCGTGAAAAACATCTTGCAGTAGCTGACCAAGCCCCGAACAGGGTCGAAGTCCACATACGGCAGTGCGCCGTGCTCCTTCAGCATCCACCACGGCAGCAGTTGCTCGCCGGTGTGGTAGTCGCTGCGCTCCAGATGCGGGATCATACTCCCCGAAGCCTTCATGAAAAACACCGCCGCGCACACGCACGCCGGAGACAGGGCGGCAAAAAGTCCGGCGCCCCCCTTGCGGCTGCGCAGCGTCACCCGGACAAGGTCCGCGTACGCTCCGGCCAGCATCACCGCCGTGAAGCCTTCCAGCGCATGCCCACGGGCAAAGGTGTACTCCACGCCATCCACCATCCACGGCAACGGGAGCAGGAGCAGGAGAATGCACGGTACGGGAATTTGCACGGCCACAAGGAGCCACCGCAGGCGCCGCCGCACAGCCGCCCGCCGCCCGCCAATCACGGCGCTCAGGGCCGCGCTTGCCGCGCCAACCAGTCCGCCGGTGGTCAGGGCCGTCATGGCCTGCGGCGCGTGCAGACCGGGCGCGTCAAATACAAGCCGGTCCGCCACCGCCATAACGCCCACTCCGGCGGCCATGCCCATCAGTCCCATCACGGCCACACCGCCAACAGCCTCGGTCAGCGCCGCCTCATCGCAGCGGCGTACCCGCCAGAGGACGATGCAGGTCAGCGCGCCCACACCCAGCGCGCCCGCGGCCGAGGCATACAGCAGATGCTCCATGGCAGAGGTCAGCGTCACGCGCGAGGCCAACCACAACAGCGCGGGGACGGCCATCACCGCCAAAAGGCCAGCATACGGCTGCCCAAGCCCGCGCCGCAGGGCCTGTGCGCCAGCCCACGCGAGGGCGGCAAACGCCGCAAGAAAGGCCCCAACACCGCAGTAAAACGCCGCATAGTCGCCGCTCTTGGTCCAGCCCTGAAAGGCCAGATTCCCCGCCACAAAAAAGGAATAGTCCACCGGCGCATCCAGCATGCGCCAGCCTAAATACGCCGCGCCCGCGCCAACGCACAGCGCGGCAAGGGCAAGCTCCGGCAAGATGGCCCGTAGCCCCCCTGCGGCCATCTCGGCCCGGTTGGGGGCTTCCCGGAGTGTTTCGGTCATGACCCTGCCTCCACCGTCAGCGCCCGTGGGACGGGGCGCACCATGGGCGCGAACCCGCGCGGCGCGTACATATCGCACCACGGCCCGCGCACCACCCGCGTCAGCGCGCCGGACTGCTCCAGTGCGTCCTGCATGCTCCGCCGCCCATTGCGCCACACCATCATAAGGGGACCGTCCTCCTCCACATCACGGCGAAAGAGCACGGCCTTGGCCGAAAACAACGCATTCAGACGCTCCACGTCGGCGCTGTCCTGCTGCTTGTAAAAGCGCTGCGTCCACGCCCGCACAGCGGGAAACGCGCCGGAAAAGGGATAGGCAAACACCGCCGTATCCGGGCAGGCCTGCACCAGCATGTCCCCGGACTGGGCCGCCACTTGATGCGTGTTCGCAAGGTAGCGCGGGCTGATGCTCACGGGCAGAAAGGTCACCCGGCCAAGGCGGTCATCTGCCCGCGCGCCCCACAGCGCCGCGCCGTACTCCTGCGGCACCGTGTAGTTATCCAGCACGCCAACCTTTTGGGGCACCAAGCGCTCGCGCCCAAAGTCGCCACTCCAAAAGGACGCCCCGCGCAGGAGCAGCAGCGCCGTGACAACAAGCACCAGCCCCGGACGGGTGGAGCGCGCGCCAAGGGCTATGGCCAGCACAAAGGGAAACAGCACCGTCGGCAACACCATCAGCCGCTGGGGCGAGCGAAACAAATGCGTCACCGGAATATTCTCAAAGGCCCACATGAGCACCGGCGCAAATACGCCCTTGCCCACCGCCGCCACACCAACAGCCACAAGCCACGCCCCAACCAGCAAGCGCTCGCGCCTGTCCAGCGCCCGACCAAGGCCCACCATCCGCCACAGCACCACGGCAAGCACGCCGCCGGACGCCGCCAAAAACAGCAGCGTGGACGGATGCGCGCGCAGAAAAAAGTCACGGTTGTTGTATCCCGCACCAAAGAAAGTCAGGTGCAGCGCCTGTGAGGTTCTGGGAATGCCCTCGGCCTGCAGGCCGTAGTCCTGCATGGTGACGCCAAGGCCAAGGCCGCTTTGCGTCAAAAACAGCGGCGCGAGGGCGTACATGCACAGAAGGATGCTCACCCCGGCCACAAGGGCAAAGCCCGCCACATTGCGCCACGACAGCCACCACAAACAGCACAGCGCAAAAAAGCCCCAGCATAAAACGAAATTTTGCGCGGAAGGCAGCACAAGGGAAAGGAGCACAGCCAGCGCCACCACCTCCCCCGCGCCATACCGCCCGGAGGCGAAGCACACCACCCGCCACACCACAAGGGGCAGCAGCGGCAGGGTCACATACTGCGGCACCGCCCCGCCGATGGTGATGTTGAAAACAAACGGGGATATGCCATAGGCCACGCCGCCAAGCCACGCCGCCATCTGCACCCGCTCATCCTGCGCGCGGCCCTCGCCCGCCGCCGTCAGCACCCGCACCAGCACATACCGCATGCTGAGCATGGACAGCGTCAGCACCGCAAACAGCAGTCCCTTGGATGCCACGTGTCCATCCAGCCCCAGCACCCCAAGGCCGCTGTACAGCCACACAGGGAGCAGCGTGGTCAGCTTCATGCCCATCAGCCCGCCAAGGGCGTGCTTTTCCCACGCAGACGGGGCGCAATGAAAGATGTCCGCCAGATAGAACGAATACGGGGCAATGGGCGCATCCCAATTGTGGCCCACCGTGCCCGGCTCAAGGGCAAAGCGCCACAGCGCCCCCGCCGCCAGCGCGGCAAAGGCCACCACAAGAAGCACGCGACGCCCGGCGCTCATTACCGCTCCCCGAACTTCAACCAGCTCAGGGCGTAGTCCAGCGCCACCCACTCCACGGGGAAGGCGAACAGCTTCTTTTGCCAGCGCCACTGCGCAATCTTGCACAGGCTGTAGTGGATGGCCTTGAGGAGCTTTCTGTTCTCAAGGATGCCCGCGCCCCGGTAGCCCCGGTAGGCAAAGTCAAACTTGGTCAGCAGGGTGATGGTGCGGATAAGGCGGAACATGGAGCGCTCAAAATGCGCCAGATTCTTGGGGTCGTTGTAGTAGAACTCGCCCCACTCTTCGAGGGAGGCGGGGGGCGTGTAGCCTTCATCAATGCAGTTTTGCATCAGCGCCGTCCCCGGCAGAGGGGTAAAGGCCGAAATCTGCCCGATCCACACCTTGTCGTACATGTTGGAGCATGTGTCGATCAGCTCAAAGGTCTGGCGCATTTCATCCACCGATTCACCGGGGAAGCCGATCATAAAGGACAGCCCGGCGTTCAGGTCATTGTCGCGCAAAATCTCCACGGAACGGATGACCTGATCCACGGTAATCTGCTTGTTGATGAGCTTCAGGATGCGCGGGGAGCCGGACTCCACGCCAAAGTTGATCCAGTCGCACCCGGCGCGGCGGATAAGGTCCAGAAACTCTTTGTCGTACTTCACCACGTAGTTGGCGCGCGAGAAGATGGGCCACTTGAGCTTCACCCCGCGCTTGATGAGCAGCTCCGCAATGGCGGCCACGCGCTTTTGGGAGACGGCGAACTCGTCATCGGTGAACCATACCTGCTCCACGCCGTACTTGCGCACCACGAATTCCAGCTCGTCCACCACACGCTCCGGCGATTTGGAGCGCCACTTACGCTTGTGGAACACCGGGTCGTAGCAGAAGCCGCACTTGTGCGGGCACCCGCGGCTTGTCTCCAGATAAATGATGGAGGGCTTGCGCTGGAACTCCACATACCGCTCGGTTTTCAGAAAGTCGTAGTTGAGGAACGGCGTCTCATCGAGGTTCAAAAACGGCCTGTCCGGCGTGGAAACGACTTCGCCGTCCTTCGTATAGGTGATGCCCTGCACCGTGGACAGGTCGCCGCCATCCACAATGGTCTCCACCAGTTCGCAGGTAGTGATTTCACCTTCCTGCCGGGTGACGATGTCCACCAGCGGATGCTCTGCGGTCTGCTCGGGCAGTAGCGTCGCGTGGACGCCGCCGAAAACAATAGGCGTCTGCGGGCAACGCTGGCGCACAGTGGCCGCCATGGCGAGGGCGCTCTTAATTTGCGGGCCGGACAAAATGGAAAAGCCCACAAGGTCGAACCCCTCGGGGTGAAAATCCGCCATGTTCTCCACCTGCGCGTCAAAGACCACGGCCTCGTGCCCGCGCGCCTTCAGGTAGTTGGCAATGGGAATGAGGGAATACGGGAACCGGTAGCCCAACAGCCGCAAACTCGGATACACCAACAGCACTCTCGCCATAGCTCATTCCCCCACGGATTGCTCGGTCTGCGCCATATGCGCCACGCGGCGGGCGCCCCACGCCCGCGCAAGTCCCTCGTCCAGCGCCGGAAACGTGGCCGCCACAAGGGCCGTCCCGGCTAAGTAGTACATGGCCGTGGTCACGGGCGTTATCAGCGCGCGGCCATGGAGCACGCTGTCCAGCGCTACCGCCACGGCCAAACAGCCGCCCAGCACCAACGCGGCCGCCACAAACAGCCGCTCCGGCGCGGCAAACACGCCGCCCGGCCCTTCGCCAATACGGCGGTGGGCAGCGCGGCCGGCGTGCCACACCACCAGCACCAGCGCCATCCCCCCAAGGGTGAAGGCGTCGTAAAATGTCCGCAAAAAGATCACCTCGCCCCACGGCGCGTCCCAAAACGGCACCTGCGTGCGGGCGCGCATAAAGGACGGCCAATACGTCGCCGCGCCAAGCGCCAGCCACGCGGCGGCCAGCGCCGGGTCCGGAATGCGGGCATACGCCGCGCCAACCCCGCGTACCAGCCGCCCACGCCCACGCAGGGCAATAATGCCAAAGACCACGGCAAGGGCCACAATCCCCTGCATCTTGGACGGCCCCTGAGCGGCCAACGCGGCCTTGGGCGCGCCTGACGTCGTCCACGCCGGAGACGACAACGCCACCGCCCCGCCAAGCCCGCGCACCAGCGGCGCGTACCCGCGCAGGGCGTACACGCCGCACTCTTTGGCCTCGCTTTCCTGCTGCAGGGCGGCCATGGCTGGCAGAGTGCGGTCCAGCACCTCACGGTTCTCCAGCCAGATGCCTTTCAGGCGCGAATGGTCCTCCACGTCACGGCGTATGACGAGCTCATAGGCGGAAAACATCCCACCCAGCATGGCGATGCTGCGCTCGTCGCCTTCATAAGCGGTCCATGTCAGCGCATTGAGATACGGATACGCGCTGTGGAAGGGGAACACATGCACTGCCGTCTTCGGGCAACTCTGAAAGACAGGGTCGCCGCCTGCGGTTGGGCGTTGGTAGCGGCGCGGCAAATACTTCGGCGAATGCGACACCGGCAAAAACAGAATGCGCCCACTGCGCGAGTCCACAGCCATATCGCCAAGAAAGTGTGCGAACTCCGGCGCGGTACGGAAGTTGTCCATGGCGCTATTTGTCGGCTCGTGCTCCAGCTTCCAGATGCCAAGGTCGCCGCCATAAAAGGACGCGCCGCGCACAAGGGCCAGCGCCACAAGCACGGCGCACACCACCCCGCCCCGCCGGGACGAGCGCACATACCGCGCCCCCAGCATCGCCACCACAATGGCGAAAAAGAGCGTCGGCAGCAGCATCAACCGCTGGGGGGAGCGGAAGATATGCGTCGCGCCAATATTCTCATACCCCAGCATCATAATGGCGGCGAAAGGCCCCTTGCCCGATGCGGCCACACCAACGCTCACAATCCACAGCGTGATGAACAGCCGCTCGCGCCAGCCAAACTCCCGCCGCCAGCGCAGCACGCCCGCCCCGGCCATAAGCAACAGCGGCGCGGCGCACGCGGCAAACAGCCACGGCGTCAGCGGAACAGCCTTCAGGAACAGGTCCCGGTGCTTCCACCCCGCGTTCAGCGCGGTCAGATACAAATTCTGCGCATGGCGGATGATGCCGCTGGCCTGCGCGGTATAGTCCATGCCCTCCACGCCGCCGCCAAGGCCGCCGCTCGCCAGAAAGAGCGGCAGAAAGCTGTAGGCGTTCAGGAGGCAGGTCAGCGCCGCCGTGGCCGCGCAGGCCGCCACCAAGCGCCAGCGCCACCGCACCACGACGATGAGCGCAAACAGCCCCCACATGATGAAATAGTTCTGCACCGAGGCCACAACCAGCGAAAAGCACAGCGCCAGCCCCACCACGCGCGGCGCGGCGGGCCGTCCCTCGGCCAGTTCCAGCATCAGCCGCAGCATGGGCGGCAGTACCGGAAACATAAAAAACTGCACAAAGGACCCCGTCACCACCGAGCCGAACACAAAGGGCGAAAGGCCGTACAGAATGCCTGCGCTCAGGGCCACTGCCTCAGCGTGCATGGCGTCCATGCGCCGCGTGCTCTCGCTTGTGGTGAGCAGCCAGCGGCACAGCGAGGCCATACCCCACACGGACCCGCCAATGAACACCGCCACCCACAGCTTGGTGGCAAGGTGCCCATCCATATCCATAAGGCCAAAGGACGAATACAGCGTCACCGGGATGATGGTGGTCAGCTTCATGCTCATCACCCCGCCAAGGTAGTGCTTTTCCCATGCGTGAAACGCGCTGCGGAAGACATCCGCCAGATAGAAGGAATGCGGCGGCACAAGCCAATCGTTCAAGTGTCCCATGCATCCGGGCACCAGCAACAGACGCCACATGCACGCCACCGCCAAAAGAACGGGTGCAAGGCGGATGAGCCACCAGAGTGCTGTGTCTCTGCGCGTCATGGCATTCCCATTTCCGGATGCTGTGTGTGAACGGGGCTAGAGGTAGCCAAGGTCCTTCAGCCGCTGAATAAGCGCCGGGTCCTTGTGGATGTCCGGCGGCACAAAGTCCGCGTTGGCGTAGCGCGTGCGCAGCGCCGCGCAGCGGGACTGGGCGGCCACCAGCGCCGCATTCAGGCGGTAGCCGGCTTCCCCTGCGCTGTCGGCGGCATTGGTCCGCTCGCCGGGGTCCGCGCCAAGGTCATAAAAGGCGTAGCTCCCCGTCATACGGCCACGTATGAGCTTTGCCCCGCCGTAGACCATGGCGTCCTGCGCCTCGGGCGCAAGCTTATGGTTCAGCACCTCGCTGTACACCGGGCCGGCAGGAGCGCCGTCCAGTACGTGAGGCAGCAGTCCCGGCTCCCACATGCCATCGGCCTCATACCCAAGGCCCGCAAGGTCGAGGATAGTCGGCCCAAGGGCCATCTGGCTCACCGGAGTCGTCACCAGCCCATGGGGCATTCGGCCACGCATGCGCATCCACAGAGGCACACGGATTTGCTCGTCCGTCAGGCGCTGGCCATGGCCCCACCCGCCACGGTCGCCCAGCTCCTCGCCGTGGTCGGCGGTGAGCACCACAAGGCTGTCGTCATAGCGCCCACTGCGGCGCAGTTCGCCAAAGATGCGCCCTAGCTGAAAGTCCGTGTAGCGCACCTCGCCGTCGTACATGGCAACAAGGTCCTCGCGGCGGACGGTTTTCTTGTCGCATTTGTAGCACCCCGCGCCGATGGAATAGTCTTCCAGCGCTTTGTAGTCGCCGTGGCCCGGTTCAAGGTAGCCGCGATAGAAGTCCCGCGGCGGGCGATACGGCGCGTGGGGGTCGATAATGTTGATGAAGGCAAACACCGGCAGGTCCGCGTAGCGCGCAAGCTGTTCGGCGTAGGCCTCGGCCGAGTAGCGCGCAAGCTCCATACGAAAGCGCCGCCCCCCTTCGGGCAGGTCCACACTCTCGCGGATGTAGCCATACTGGTCGAAGCCCTGCGCAAAGCCAAACGTCGGCGCCAAATTCCCCACCGTGTACAGCCCAAGGGTCAGGTACCCCGCATCACGGAAACGTTCGGCAAGGGTGGTGAACTGCGGCCCGACGGCCTCCAGCCCCGGAACCAGTCCCTCATGCGCCACACGCTTGGACACCGCCATGTGTACCGACGGCGGCAAACTCGTGAGCAATGAGGCATAGCTTGGCCGCGTCCATGGCGCGGCGGAGTAGGCCCGCTCAAAGAGCGTCCCCTCGCCCATGTGGGCGTCAAAGACGGGTGTGGTTTTGCGGTGGTAGCCGTAGGCCGACATATGGTCGGCGCGCAGCGTATCGATGGTGACGAGATAGACGCTGGGGCGCTGCTGCGCGCGCTGCGGCGTAAGTACCAAGGGATTGCCGATGACCACCTGCCCTGCCGAGGTCGCCCCCTTCACCATCACGCGCGCCGCGCCGCCAAGGCCGCCCACCTGCGCCGTCAGCGTGGCAAAGGTGCCCGGCTCGGGCGAGCATTCACGGGTGATGCTGCCTTCTGGCGTATCGATGGTGACGCGCAGGTCCTGCCGCGGCGCGTCCTCCTCAAGGCCTATGGCGACCTCAAGGCGGGACCACCGCGCCGTGTGGAAGGAGCCTATATCCAGCGGCTGGCCAAGCTCGGCCACACGCGCGGGCATGGTCTGCCCGCCAAGGGTGACCTCGCGCACGCCCTCGCCGCCGGGGACCATGGGGCGCTGGACGGGCGGGATGTCACTGTCCACAGCCGTTATCCGGCACGCCGGAGCAAACAAAGAAGCCAGAGCCACACCGCCGCAGCCCTTCAGGAAGTCACGTCGTTTCATGGCAATATCCACTTGCGTTACGAAGCCAGGTGCAGTTGCACAGTCAGATGAAACGGAAGGTCCAATCCAGCACGAGGCGCAGCGTGCGCGGCCACAGCCGCGCCAGACCAATGCCGCCTATCCGGAAGCACTACGGCCGGGTGCCGCCTACGCGAGGGGCGCCCCGGTGTAGCGTTTTGGAACCGGAAGTCCCAACGCGGCAAGCACGGTTGGCGCAATGTCGCGCACGCTCGGCGCCTTGGCGGCCAGAGGAACGTTGGAGCACACAATTCCGGGCACAAAGCCCGGGGCGATGCAGTGGTCGCCGCTCCATTTTTTGCGGTTGGCGGAGACCATCATCTCCGGACAACCGCCCACGGCGGTTTGCCAGCTGGAGCGGTATCCCGGCCGGAAGCCCAGTACGATGTCCGGCGCGCCCGGCGCATCGCCATACAGCTTTTTGCCGTCAAAGGCCTTGGCCACGGCCTGCTCGCCCGTGTCATGATGGCGGAAGGATTCAAGGTCTGCGGCGATGCGCCGCACAAGCTCATCGCGGCGGGACGGGGGCACAACGCCCTCGCCCTCGCGGCCCTGCAAATTCACGTACACACTGTTCAGCCCCACGGCGTAGGCCGCCGTCTGCGCCCAATCCACATTGGCAAACAGCGCCCCGGCGTCCGGGTCCGCAGGGTCCGCCGCGCCCGTCAGCGTCAGGTGCCCCTTGGCCGCCAGCAGGCGGTTTACATGCACGGAGTGGCGGTAGGTGCTGAACCCATGGTCCGAGAAGGCGAGCAGCAGCGTCCTGTCGTCCACAACCTGCATCAGCCGGGCAAGACGCGCGTCCATGCGCTTATACAGCTCAAGGAGCACGCCGCCATAGCGCGTGGCGTACTGCTTGGAATACAGCGGATGCTTGGGATCCAGCGCGGCCCAGAACATGTGCTGGATGCGGTCCGTGGTGAACAGCACCCCGGCCATGAGGCCCTCTGGCGCGTGGGCAAAGCCGTAGTCAAACAGCTTTTCCTGCTCGGTGAGCAGGTCGTAGCACAGGGTCAAAAACGTTTCGTTGGTCAGGCGGCCCTCGGTGAGGGCCTTGGTGTCCGCGGGAATGCCAAGGGTGGCGAAATTGCCGATATTTTCGGCCAGTTCGCCAGCGTAACCCGCCGGGCTGCTGATGGGAAAGGCCGGGGCCGACGGAGTCAGATTCAGCGGCGTCAGGTACAGCCGCACATGCGGGGTCGCCTCCACAAGGCAGAAGCGCCCCATGGCGCTCACCGTGCGGCCAAAGCCCATGTTGAAGGAAAAGGTCAGCCACGGCGAAAACGCTCCGGGCGCAAGGCTGAGGTCATGCTCGCCCGCCACAAGGCGCACGCCGTCCGCCGTGCGGCGTACGGTCATGTCCACGGTGGCGGGCTTGGTGCCGGTCAGCCCCGCCACCAGCGGGCCGCGCACCTCGGTCTGGGCCGCCGCGCCGGAAAAGGCCAGCCGGACCACCTTGTGCCCAGCCGGGCCGCCATCGTCCGGGGCGTCCGTATAGAACGCATACCGGCCAATATTCCCCTGCACATCAGGCACGCCCATGCCGGAGAGGAGCGTTGCGCGGCTCTTGTCCGGCGCGGGGAAGGTGACGGGCCATTTGAGCACCGTGGCCGGAATATCCGCGTCCGCCACATCCTCCCAGAAAGGACGCGCCTGCACCGGATTCACATACTCCGGCGCGCCAAAGAGCGCCCCGCCGCTTTGCTGTCTGGTGATGGCAAGGCGGGGGGTGTAGGACTCGGGGTCGCGCTCCAGAAAATCAAACATGCCGTGCTGGCCGGGACCAACGCCCGTGGCGATGCTGGTCCACGATACCGGCGACTGCGGCGGCGTGGTGGTGGCCAGCGGCGCGGCCTTGCCGCCCTCAAGCAGCGCCTTGAACGCGGGCAGCTCCCCGGCGGCGGCGTACTTGTGCACAAGGCCAAAATCGATGCCGTCCATGCCAAGGAGCACCACCCGGCGGTAGCCCTTCGGCCGCGCCCGCACCACGGCGGGAAATCCAAAGGACGCCATGGCGCCACACGCGGCGCAACCTTTCACGAACTGGCGGCGGTTCATCCGTGCTCCTCGACCTTGGTCGTCTCCGGGTCCTTGCGGCCACGGACTTTGCGGTACAGCTTGATGATGGGCCGAAACAGCACCGCCGCCCCAGCGCCCACAAAGGCCAAAATATACGCCAGCCCGCCAAACACGGCGCTGGTGGTTCCCGGATCCACATACGCCCATGCCGTCGCCGGAATCAGCACCACGCCAAGACCGGCCACGCACACTGCGCCTTGCTTCATACGTTGCACCACGTCTGTTCCCCTTTGCTGATTATGCCCGGTCGTTCACATCCGCCGTTTCCTCCACCACGCCGACCGCGACGGCCTCTCCGCCGCGCTCCACAACCATGCGGCCCAGCTCGGGGCACCGCAGGAAGGGCAGGAACGCCACAGGCTTTTCCACCTGTATATTTCCTACCATAATATCACCGAAGAAAACAGCATCTCCCTCCTGTTCGCCGGTCCTCGCCCCTGCCGCGTCAAAGCTCATCCGCGTGGCAAAGGGGCCAAGCCTGCACGGCACCTCTTGATGCCCAAGGCGCAAAATATAGCCGTCCTCGGCCCCGAGGGGCGCTTCGCTCAGCGAGGCCAAACGCACCGCAATACTGTCGCCAACGCTCAGCGCCACATCGGACAACACATCCCCGCGCGCCGGTTCGGCCTCGCCCTCCAGCACCACGCCCACGTTCTCCCCGGGGCTGGCCGAAGCGATGACGCCTTCGGGAAAGCGCACCAGATGCGCCACCTGCGCCTCGCCCCCGCCGGGTTGCACGGCAACGCGCGCGCCCGGTTCCAGTACGCCGCTAAGGATGCGGCCCACATGCACTGGAGTGCCGTCCATGTCGTATCTATCCTGCACCGGCAGGCACGCCGCGCCCGCAATGGGGGCAGGCAGGGGCTGGGCGTCCAGCGCCTCTACCAGCGGCGGGCCGCCGTACCACGGCATGCGGGGCGACTGCTGCGCCACATTGTCGCCCCGCACGGCGGAAACGGGCACCATGGCCGCCACCTCGCACCCAAGGCGCGCGGCAAAGTCGCACACGGCCTCCTCCACGCGGCGGAAGGCCTGCTCCGCGTAGTCCACGGCGTCCATCTTGTTCACGGCGACAATCCACCGCCGCACACCAATCATGTGCAAGATGGCAAGATGCCGCAGCGTCTGATCGCCTATGCCCTGCGCCACATCCACAATGCCCACGGCCATGTCCGCCTGTGTGGCTCCGGTGACCATGTTGCGGATGAATTCCCTGTGCCCCGGCACGTCGATGAGCACATATTGCCGCATCTGCGTAGAAAAGAAGGTCTGCGCCGTGTCCACGGTGATGTGGTCGCGCCGCTCCTCAGCAAGTGCGTCCATCACGCGGGAAAAGTCCGGCCCGCCGTCTTTGGCGGAAAGCTCCAAATCATGCAGACGGTCCGCATCCAGACTGCCCGTGTCAAAGAGCAGCCGCCCGATGAGGGTGCTTTTGCCGTGGTCCACATCCCCAACCACCACCGCGCGGCCGGGTCGCTGGCCATCAGGATTCATTCTGCGCGCTTCGGTCATTACAAGTACCCCAGTGAACGCAGTTTCTGCATGGTGAAGGCGTCCTCCTTGTCCTGCGCGCGGCCCGCGCGCTCGCCCACGCTGGTGTGTGTGAGTTCCGCGATGACGGCCTCAATGCTTGCGGCCTCGGACTCCACAGGACTGCAACAAGGCATGCACCCAAGGCTGCGGTACCGCTTGCCGTCATTGGCAAAATACAATTCATTCAGTTCCAGCCCTTCGCGCAGGGCGTATTCCCAGACGTCCACTTCCGTGAAGCCCAGGAGCGGATGGATGCGCAGGTGGTGCGTCTCCTCGCTGCGGCTTTGGTACAGGTCCCACATTTCAGCGGGCTGGCGCATGTAGTCCCAGCGGAAGTCCTCGCCGCGCGGCGAAAACACGCGCTCCTTGGCGCGGATGCCATGCTCGTCGCGGCGGATGCCCACCATCACGGACTCCAGCCCCATGCTGGTCAGCGCATCGCGCAGGACGTTGGTCTTGCGCTGGGTACAGCAGTCCAGCTTGCTGGAGCCGTCCGGGCGGGCGGAGACGCTGTCCGGGCAGGTGAACACGCGCACGTCCAGCCCCCACTGTTCGGCCCAGCGGTCGCGGTAGGCGTACATCTGCGGGAACTTGTAGCCCGTGTCGATATGCACCACAGGGACGGGAATGCGCCCCAAAAAGGCCTTCATGCACAGCCACAGGAGCACTGTGGAGTCCTTGCCCATGGACCACAGGATGGCCGTCCTGCGCGAGCGGGCGTATGCCTCGCGGATGATGTACACCGCGTCGTTCTCAAGCCGTGTCAGCCTGTCCATATGCACTCCGTTCAGCGTTTGACGAGTGGTTCGCCCTGCATGGTGTCCGGCCGGGGGATGCCCAGCACCTCCAGCACGGTGGGGGCGATGTTCTCCAGCCCCGCACCCTGCGTCTCCAGCGGCAGGTTCGACAGCAAAATTCCCGGAACATTCTGCGGCGCTTGGCAATGGTCGCCGCTCCAATGATTCATATTGTCCTCAAAGACGCCCTCTCCCGGTCCGCCGAGGGCGCTCTCCCACGACACGCGAAAGCCCGGCGCCATGCCCAGCACAAGGTCCGGCGCGCCGGATGCAAACGGCCCGCTGTAGACGTCCTGCCCCAGCGCCACGTCGCTGACGGTGCGCGCTCCCGTTGCCGGGTGCCGCAGGTCCATAAGCCGGGCGCGGATGTCCTCCTGCACCTCGCGGCGCTTCTCCGGCGGCACCACGCCGCCGCCCTCGCGTCCGCGCTCGTTGATGTACACGGCGTTGAGGCCAGCGGCGTAGGCCGAGGTCTTCTCCCAGTCCACACCGCGAAAGAGCGTTCCGTCGCCCTCCGCGTGCTGGGAAAGCAGCCCCTCGCCGGACAGCCACGAATTGATGTGAAAGCTGTGGCGGAAGGTCTCGAACCCATGGTCGGAGCAGACGATGACCGGCACGTCCGGCCCCAGCCTGCGCACCACCTCGGCAAGGATGGCGTCGGCGCGCTGGTAGTAGTCGTCCACCACGCCGCCGTACTGCGCGGCGGCTGCGGCGTCGTGGAAGGGATGCGCCGCGTCCTTGTGCCGCCAAAAGAGATGCTGCACGCGGTCCGTGGTATCGAAAACAAACGCCAACACCCCGGACTGAAAGTCATCCAGCAGGGCAAAGAACATCCGCCGCCACTGGTCCATAAGCTCATCGCACAGGGCCAAAAAATGGTCCTCGCCGATGCGCAGTTCGCTGACGGCCTTGGTGTCCTCGGGCATGCCAAGGGTAAAGAAACTGCGCCCGCCGCCAAGGCTGGCCGCGAATTCCGCCGGGGCGGACAGCGGCAGGTACTGCGAGCGCGGATCAATCTGGATGGGCGACACATACAGCCGGAATTCCGGCTCCGTCTGCACCAGCAGCATCCGGCAGATGCCCCACGCCTTGGAAAAGGGCGGCAAGGGGAAGCGTACCCGCAGCCACGGGCTCCACTGCCCCGGCTCCAGATGCATGGTGGAATCCGGCAGATGCACGTCCACGCCGGTGCCTGCGCGCTCAAAGGTCATGGCGACCTCGCTGGGCTTTGGCTTGCCAAGGGCCTGATACAGCGGCCCTTCCAGCGCGGCCTTGGCCTTGCCGCCGGAGAACGTGACAGGGCGCACCTTTTCCGCGCCACTGCCCGTCAGGTCGGCTTCGTCCGTGGAGTAAAAGAGATAGCGCCCAAGGTTGCCCTGAATGTCCGGCATACCAAGGCCCGCCAGCATCCGCGTGCCGTTCATGGGCGGGGGAAATGTCACGGGCCAGCGGATGACGGTGGCGGGCACCTTGTGCCGCGAGGCCTGCTCCCAAAACGCCACGCCCCCGCGCGCCGGGGAGTACTGCTTGCCCGGCGCGGCAAAGGGATTGCGCCCGGTCTTTTTGAGGATGGACAGGTCCAGCCGGTACTCTTCGGGCGCGCGGTGGACAAAGTCGTAAATGCCGTGGCCACCGGGGTTGCACCCGGTGGCAATGGTGGACCATGCCACGGGCGACTGCGGCGGCGTAGTGGTGCGCACCGGTGAAAACGCGCCGCGCTCCGCCATGGCCGAAAACGCAGGGAGCCGCCCCTCGTCCATCAGCCGCTGCACTTCGCGCGGGTCCAACCCGTCAAAGCCAAGAACGACAACCTTGTCATGAGCCTGCACTGTGCTACTCCACATACCCAAGGTCCTGCAGGGCCTTGAGGTTCTGGTTGAGCGTCACGTCCAGCCGCGTGGTTGCGCGGCCCGCCTGCGCTCCGGCGCCACTGCCCAGTCCCCGGTACCACTTGGCGCGCCACAGGGCGGCGCGCTCCAAATCCGGCGCGGCCATGAGCAGACGTTCCTCGGCATCGTTGGCGGTAAGGCGGGTCCAGCCCTGCCCAAGGTCCATGACCACCTTGCCGTCCGCCCGCATAAAGGCGACGCGCTGGGGGGCCTCGCGCGGGTCAATCTGCGCAAAGGCCACGCCTTGCGGCGCGCGCCCATGCGCGGCAAGCAGGCTCGCCCCGCGCAGCAGCTCACTGCCCGCCCCCTCCACAAGGTCCACAAGCGTGGCGTAGACGGACACCGTGGATACCGGTCCCGCCACCGTACGGGTCGCCCCGTCAAAGCGTCCGGGCACATGCACAATAAGCGGCACATGAATCTGCTGGTTGTACAGCGACGAACCGTGCCCATACACGCCATGCTCGCCAAGGGACTGTCCATGGTCGGCGAAATAGAGCATCGCCACCCCGCCGTCGGCACCGTCCGCGCCATAGCGTGCGTCCAATGCATCGAGGAAAGCGTCGAACTTGGCGTCAAAGTACATCCACTTCATGCGGTAGCCGTCGCGGAAGTGCTGCAACCCTTCCGGAGGGTATTGCTTGCCGGTCTTCATCGTAGGCGGGGTACCGCGCGGTAGCGGATCCGCCGCGGCCATCTCCCGCGCCTCGTCCAAAAAGGCGACAAGCTGACGCGAGCGCGTATGCCGGGCCACACTGCGCACGGTAATGCGCCCGCTCACCGGCGCGTCAAAATGCAGTTGCAGCACCTGCGGTCCGGTAAACGCCTCCAGCGGCACATCCACCGCGTCCGGCCCGCCGCGCAGCATGTGGGAGACATTCACGCGGAAGGTCACCTCCGCGCCGTCCTCGGCAATGGGACGGGCCTCAGCGTACATCTGGCTGGAGCCATCCTCGCGGAAGAGGTTCACCTCCACATGCGACAGCGCGCCGCGCATGGCCGCACTGCCAAACTCCACTCGCACGTCAAAACTGCGTAGAACCACATCGTCATCAAAGGGCACCAGACCACCGGGGGCAGTGCCCATAAGCAGCCGCTGCGCGCCATTAACGGTGACTGCGGCCTCCTGCGCGTTCCACTCAAAAGCGTCGGACGCGCCCTTGTAATTGGTCAACGTCATGTCCTGCCCCTGCCGCACCCGCGTCACGGTGCCCATGTCGGCAAAGGGCTTCTTGCCAAGGTGGCGCATGTACTGGACAAGGCTCTCCGGCTTGTCCATGCAGTCCGACACCACGCGCCCTACCGCATCCGGAGAGTGCGTTTCCATGGCCTGAATGAATACAAAGGCCGGGCGGCCATCAGCGTCGCGGCGGGCCAGAATCTCCTCCGCCGCTTTGAACAGCTTCTCCCCATGCATGATGCCGAAGTGATAGATGTATTCGTCCACATAAAATTCCAAACGCGGAATCAAATACGGATTGGTGGTGACGCAGTAGGTCCGGTAGCCATGCGAACGCATGTAGGCAAACAGGTTTGAGGGCTGGGCCGGATAATAAAAGATGGGGAACTCCGCCAAATGCCGCCCGTGCAGCACAGCGTTGGTGGAAGGCGTCGTCGTGTTGGAGGGCGAATACGCGTGGGTAAAGGTCAAAGTATCCGGCCGCGCCATAAGCCGCGCCAGCCCGCGCCCGGAGCGCAGCAGGCGCTGGTCGTAGGCGGTCTGCGCGCGCAGTGAGTCCGGCACCACCACCACGATGTCCTGCGCGCGGCCAGGCGCCGCGGCGGGGACAACGCCCGTCACGCTCATGCCCGATACAATGCCCACCCCGGCGGGAAGGCCCGGCTCGCCGCCCTCGGCCTCGGCCCGCAGTACAAGGCGCACCCGCTCGCCGGGGGCAACGCGCAGCGGCACACGCACGGCGCGCATGGACCACGGCGCGCCGTCCACGTCCTGCGCGGGGTCAAAGCTCTCGCGCCACAGGGACGTTCTGCGTCCGCCCCGCTCCGCGAGCAGTTCCAGCGTAACGGGACTGAGCACGCCAAGAGGCGCGGCGCTCACGTCCATGCGCACCTCGCCCTCTCCGGCAAGGGTCACGGTCTTGGCCACCTCGGTCCCGGCGGCAATGAGCAGCGAGGGACGCACCCTGCTGTGCTCCCCATCAATTGAGGACTGAAAGAATGACGAATTCACCCCGCTGTCCCCAAGGGGCAGCATGCCGCCAGGCAGCGTAAACGAGGCGGCGTAGGGGTAGAAGATGCGGTCCAGAAAGAGCGCCACGGCAACGGCGCGGTCATGCATGGCGGCGTCAAGAGCCACGGCGCTTACGCTTTCAACGCGCAGGTCATTGCGCAGCAGTTCCGGTGTGGCGTGCCAGCGCGGGGCGTCGGATCCGGGGTCGAGGGGAACGCAGATACTGCGCGCCTCGGCCGGCGCCGCAGGCAGAAACATCTGCCGCTCGCGCCCGAGGAGGGTGTAGCTCAGCGTGGTGGGAAATGACGCCGTGTACGCCACTTGCAGGACAACGGCCTTGTCGGCGTGCCCCTTTCGCGCGGCGGCGCAGGCGGCGGAAAAATCCTCGGCAAAGGCGGTCCAGCCTGCGTTGCGCATGCGCTGGACGGTGTCGCCGCCAGCGGCCACCGGCCCGGCAGAACCAAGAACGCGCGGCGAGCCTGCGGCCACTATGCGCGTCGCCATTGTGTGCAGGGCCGCTGCGTCCACGGCCTGCATGTCCGCCCCGCGCACGTCCCAGTCGCCCGGCCAGTCCTGCGTCACCATCTGGCGCACGGCTGGCGACGCGCCGCACACGCCCGGAAGAAGCAGCATCACAATGGCAAAGAGTACAACACAGCGCCGCATTATTTCGACTCCTTCAGCGCGCCGGGCGCTGGACAATGGGTGCGGTCCTCCGGCTCATCCCACCAGCCAAAGAGGATGCCCCGAATCATACGCAAGCCAAGGCGGAAGGCGACCATAGCATTGACGTTGCCGCCCTTGCTCAGCCCCACCCGGCGATAGAACGTCACCGGGCACTCCACGATGGACTGCCCCGCTTCAAGGGCCTTGTCCATGAAGTAGGCGTTAAACTCCAAATTGATGCGGTAGAAATCCAACCCGTCCAACAGGCCGCGCAGGGCGTCGTTGCGGCACATCTTGTAGGTGGTGCCCACGTCGGACAGCGTGCACCGGCCAATGTGCTTCATCTCCAGCATCTTGCCC
This sequence comes from Desulfobaculum sp. SPO524, assembly GCF_044987625.1. NCBI lineage: Bacteria > Pseudomonadati > Thermodesulfobacteriota > Desulfovibrionia > Desulfovibrionales > Desulfovibrionaceae > Desulfobaculum > Desulfobaculum sp. SPO524. Next base: position 460,148 of record NZ_JBJDSB010000001.1, read on the forward strand.
ACAAAGGTGTTGCCGTAGTGGATAAAGGGGGTCACCTGCGTGCCCTCCTCCTGCAACTGGTCCACGGTGCGCGTGCCCACCACGATGTCGCAGTGCGGCAGATAGGCAAAAAACTTGTCGATATCCGCCGCGCGAAAGGTCATGTCACCCTCGCACAGCACGGTAACGGCCGTGTCGTCCCACTTGAGGCCCTCCTTGAGGGCGCGGTGCACGCACGCGCCGTAGCCCTGCACGCACTCGTTGTAGGCAATGGCGCCAGCCTCCTTGGCGCGCTCCAGCGTGGCGTCCTTGGAGTTGTTGCTGATGACGATAACGCGCCGTACCGCCGGATGGGCAAGGAAGTCCTTCACCGCCGGGCCGATGGCTTCCTCGTCGTTATAGGCGGTGAGGGCCACGGTGCAGGTCTGCTCGCCAATGTCGTCAAACCGGACGGTGCCGCCGTTTTTAAACCGCGGGCGAAAGACGTAGATGTCCACGCAGATAAAGAACACGCCTATGATGGCCGGGATGCCGCTGTACAAAACGATGGCGCGGTTTATCCACGTCAGCGTGTCGTTGTGCGGAAAGAAAATGTTGCGCGGAAAGCCCAAGGCCACGCCGATGACATACATGGCCAGCGCCACGCCAAAGAGCACAATGCCATACAGCGCCAGTGGTACCCGTCTTGCCCGTTTCCGGTCCGTCATGAAGACTCCCCCTGAAGGGTTTCCCAAGCCGTGTCGTCACATCACCCCACCCCGGCAAAGCGTCCTGTCAGCCCATGGGCCACGCCGCGAAGCGTGGCCCACGCAATGTCCGGCCGCCGAAAGCGCAGGGACTGCGCCACATAATACCCGGTCAAAAGCGGCATAAAACACACAAGAAACACGCCAAAGCCCACGCGGCTGGCGTTTTTGCGCATAAACAGCACCCGGTTGCGCGACACAAGGTACCCCCGCCCGGCGTTGCGCAGGCCAATGGCGTTTTGGATGCGCTGGTCCGCGTCGGAAAAGTCCGCAATGGACAGCTTGTGCCACGCCGTGGCACCGGGCACCACGCGCACCTCGTACCCCGCGCGCAGCACGCCCTCGGCAAAGTCCGACTCCTCAAAAATGATAAAGAACCGCGTATCGAAACCGCCCACGGCGCGAAACACCTCGGCCCGTACCATGAACGCCGTGGGAATGTGCCCCGTCGGGTACGATGTCCCCCGGTCCGGCGGCGTGGTCAGATACGTGGTGCGCCCGGTGACAAGGTCGATATCCGCCCCGGCAAACCACACGCGGTCCGGCTCGTCGTAGTAGTTGATGACAGGCCCGGCCATGCCGCACTGCGCGTTGACCACAAACTCGCTCACAAGGCGTGATATGGCGTCCGGCGCAACGGTGGCGTCGCTGTCCACAAAAAAGAGAAGCTCCCCTGTTGCGGCCTCACCCCCGGTGTTGCGCGCCAGCGACGCGCCGCCGTTGTGCGGCGTGGCAACATAGCGCGCCTGCGGAAAGCGCTCGCGCACCATGGCGGCGGTGTTGTCCGTGGAGCAGTCGTCCGCGACCACGATTTCAATGGAGCCATAGTCCGAGGCCTGAACGGACCGGATGCACTCCTCAAGGTCGCCCGCGCGGTTGTGGGTCGGGATGACCACGCTCACCAGCGGCTCAGCCATTGTGTCCTCCTGTGCTGCGCGCGGACGAACCATCGCCGGCGGCCACGCCCGTTTCTCCGCGCACGTCGTACACCCACGCCACAGGCACCCCATCCACGGTAAAGGTCTTTACCGGGTCAAAGCGCTCCTCAATCTGCTTGCGCAAACGGTTGTGCCCCTCGCCGGGGAACATGCCGGGGTAGCGGAACAAACGGTGCACCACCACATGCGTGGCCCCGCTGCGCTGGAGGGCGTCAAAGCCCATGCGGCGGCTTGTCTCGTCAAAGTAGGGGAACCGAAAGGTCAAATCCCCGGCCCCAAAGCCCTCTAGGGGATAGATGGACTCGTTCTGCGGCATGCCTTCCTTGTCACGCGCGGTGAACACGGCGCTTCCGGCCAGGGAGCGCGGCACATTGACGCGGCTGGAGTACATGAAGGCGTTGGGCTTGGTGCCCCACACCCACACCGTTGCGCCGGGTGGCGCGACCTCGTCCACGTACTCTATGGCCTCGCGCTGCCCTACGCCGCTGTCGGCCACGATGTAGTCCTCGCTGGCCCCCTGCATGCCGCCCACAAAGGCGTTGAAGTAGTCCTTCTGGTGCGGAAAAACGATGGCGTTGGAGGCAAGAAGCCAGCCGCCGCCCACCACCACGGCGGCAACGGCCACCACCCGGCGCAGGGCGTCCTGCCGCCGCGCGGCCCATGCAAGCAAACGGTCCACGCCGTAGCCGCCCATAACGGCCAGCGGCACAAAGGCGGGCATAATGTGGCGGTAGCCGCCATGCTTGCCCTTGCTCAGGGTGATGATGCCAAAGGTAAACGCCACCCACAGGGCAAGGAACCAAAAGTCCCGCCGCCGCTCACGCCACAGGGCCACCCCGCCGCCAAGCATGGCGATGAGGAACGGTATGGGCGTGCAGATGGCAAGGTAGACAAGGTAGTAGTCCGGTCCCAGCTCTGTTGTGCCCTTGTAAAAGCCATGCCCCACAATGGTGAACTGCACGGCGAGGTTCTTGAAAAACAGCGTGGGATCCGTCCACAGCCACGGCCACACCGCGTACAGAACCAGCGGCGATATAGGGAACCAGAGGAGCGCCTTACGGTTGGCGGACAGCCACGCCATGCCCGCGCCGCGCCCGTGCTCGCGCACGTACCACCACGCCAAGAGCAGCATATAGGTGGCAATGACAAAGCCGATACTGCCGGAAAAGAGCTTCGTCCCGGCGGAGAAGCCCACAAAGACGGCAGACAGGAAATACCGCCGCCACGAGCCGTCGCGCAGGGCGGTCATGAACAAATACGCGGCCACGGCCTGCGTGGCGACCATGCCAATCTCCAAATACGCCACACTGCCCATGCCCGTGAACGGCGGCAGGGCAATGAGCAAAAACGCGCTGAACATGCCCACGCGGCGGCTGCCAAGAATCCGCTCGCCCCAGCGCCACGCCACAAAAACCACCACAAGGGCCGCAACCACACTGGGCACGCGAAAGGCCATCACCGCCGCATCGCTCTTGAGCAGGCCCGCCGCCTGCGCGGCAAGCTCGGCCATGGAGCCGGGAAGCCCCGTCACCGCAACGTTGGCCAGCACATACACGGCAAACGCCCCGCCATAGAAATACATCATAAACGGCGGGTGAAACTCAAAGCTCCAGAACTGCGGATCAAAGGTCAGGGTGGCGAAATTGCGGAGCGCCGTCGCGCCGCCCACAACGTAGGTCAGCTCGTCGTAGAGCAGTTCCACATGCGCGGCGAGCACCGTCAGCAGCAGCCCCGCCACGGCCAAGGCAAGCGCAAGGGGACGGGCGCCCGGCGATCGGCCCGAATTACGGCGTTGACTCATGGTCTGCCTCCTGCTTGAGGGGTTCGCTCACGCGGGTCCACTGCTGCGCGTCGTCGTCATAGCGCAGGATGGCCCGAGCGGGATTGCCCGCCACCACCGTGCGTGGCGGCACGCTGGAAAGCACCACGGAATTTGCGGCCACAACGCTGTTTTCGCCAATTTCCAACAGCCCGCCCGAGGCATGCACCACCACATTGGCGGCCAGCCACGCCCCGCGCCGCACCACCACACGGCCGCCGGTCTTGATGCCCTGCCGCGACACGGGACGCGTGACGTCCTCGTAGGCGTGGGCATGGTCCAGCACGGTGACGTTGGGACCAAAGAGCACGTCGTCCTCAATGTCCACGCGGTTTGCGGCGGCAAGGGTGCATCCCGGCCCGACCCGCACGCCGCTGCCAAGGCTCAGATAGGCGCGGGCATCAGGGCGCGGCATCTCCACAAGGGGGACGCACAGCCAACTGCCGCGCTGCACCCACACCCTGTCCCCAAGGGCGATAAAGCGCGCGCCGTCCACACTGCACGTGGGGTCCACAATGACCCCCCGCCCGCAGGAGCGGAATCGGTGCCGCAACGCCCGGTGGATGCGCGCCCACACCATAAGCCGCAGGCCCTTGCACGCCAGTTCGCGCAGGGTGTAGCCCTGCCCCAAAAAGTACGTCAGCCGCTGGCGCAGGGTCCCTTCCGAGGGATGCGTGATGGCGCGCATGTCCTGCTCCGGCGCCGCGCTCTGCGCGCCATGGCGCGGGGTCATGGCCTCACCTTCATCCATCACTGCCTCCGGGCCGGACTGCGCACAGGAAGAATTGCCCGGCCATGGGCCGGATAGGGCTGCGCAAATACAGCCGCACCAGCCACGGGGCCTTGGGCAAGCGGCTCTTCATGGAAAAGGGCAAAAAGCGCGGCTCGACACGCTCCACGGCAAAGGCCAGACTCTCCAGCCAGTCCTTCATCCCCGCATCGGTAAAGATGAGGCGGTGGGTGTAGTCGTCAAAATAGGAATCCGCGCAGTATTTGAAGTTGGGCTGGATGACGAGGAGCCGCCCGCCGGGCCGCAGCACGCGGTGGATTTCCCGCGCGCAGGCCTCGAAGGTATCGCGCTCCAGGTGCTCAAAGAAGTTGCTGGCCAGCACCACATCCATGGAACCGGTCTCAAAGCGCGACAGGTCCGTGGCGTCGCCCACGTGCGCGGTGATGCCCTCGTCGGCGTAGCGCCCCACGTCCGCAAACAGGTCCATGACGTGCTTTTCGCCCGCGGGCACGGCGTTGATGAACTCGCAGTAGCCGCCGCCCACCTCCAGCACCCGCGCCCCGTCCGGGACAAAGGGGCGCAGATAGGCCGCAATCTCGTTCCACACCCCGCGCCGCCGCGGGTCGTGGGTAAAGCGTGTGGCGTGATAGTCGCTGTGCTGCATGGCCTATGTCCTGCTGAAGTCCGCCAGATGCGCAAACAGCTTGCGACCGGCGCGGATGAAGAACCGCACATCGTCCACACTGCGCACGGACACCACCTTGCGCATAAGGAACGACGGTGACAGCGCCGCGCGGTAGAGTTCCTGCGTAAAGCCCATCACGTCATCCTCGTCCACCGGGCTTTTCCACACGGAGCGCTTCATGTCGTAGTCGTCCCAGTCCTCGGTGGTCAGCCAGCCGTTTTCGCGGGCCTCCTGAAAGAGCGGCGTCCCCGGATACGGCACCACAATGGTGGCCTGCAGCGTGTCGATATACCCGCGCGAGAACATATCCTTGGCAAAGGCGATGGTCTGCTCGGCCTCGGCGCGCGTCTCCCACGGGTAGCCGACCATGGTGGTGATGTGCGGCTCAAGCCCGGCCTGTTTGGCCCATTGCAGAGTCTGGGAAATCTGCTCCACCTTCAGGCCCTTGTTCAGCCGGTCCAGCGTGGATTGCACCATGCTCTCAAGGCCAATAAGGATGAAGCGGAACCCCGCGCGCTTCATGAGCTTCCACTGCTCCGCGCTCAGCGCGCCGCAGCGCATATTGCAGCCCAGCACCACCTTGCGGTGCAGGCCGCGCTCTATGATGCCCTCGCAGAATTCCTCCAGCCACTGCCCTTTGGGAAAGCAGCCGCTGTCGTCAAAAATCTCCCGCACGCCAAGCTCCGTGACCAGCCGCTCCACTTCGTCCAAATGGCGATTCACGCTCACGGTACGGTAGGTTGCGCCGGGGTACAGCGTGGTCCAACTGCAAAAGGAGCAGCGCCCCCACCAACAGTCGCGCCCCGCCATCACATAGGTGCCGGGCGTGTACTTGAAGTTGCCGTTCTTGTAGGCGTAGCGCTCCCACTGGGTTAGCTGGCGGTCGATGATGGGCAGTTGGTCCAGATCATGGCTGACGTCCGGCTCGCCGGTGCTCATGACATCCGCGCCGCGCCGGTGCCACACGCCGCGCGGCAACTCGCCGCCGTGGTCCAGCGCGTCGCACAGGTCCGCCAGCACGAAATCATAGTCCCCGCCCGTTATGACGTAGTCCACACCGCAGGCGTCCATGCTCTCGCGCGGCAGGGCCGTGACATGGTCGCCAAACAGCGCCACCTTCGGCCCCCAGTCGCACTCGCGCTTGATGCGGTCCACAATGGTCCAGTGGCGCTTGATGACCGGGGTCTTGCTCTCCATGGCGATGAGGTCCGGGCGCTCCACACGCAGGCGCGCAAACCAGCTTTCGTGGTCCATCTCCTGCGCGATGGCGTCGTCCCACAGCACCTCATGCCCGCGCGAGGCCAGCAGCGTGGCCGCAGAGGCCGGCACCATGGGATAAATGTAGGTGGGGTTGCAGAACCACTGGAACTGCCGGTTCTGTGAAAGCAAGGGAACCCCTCTGGATGATTCCAGAGGCGGATAGGTGATGGATACCTTCATGATGCAGTGCCCCGTTCTCGTTAGTCGGTTCCGGCGCGACGTTACGGATGCGGCCACCATGGCCGGTCAGAACGCGGAGGAAGCTCGCTGTCGTCGTAGCTATCGTCCGAGTGTGCTCTTGAGGTCCCTCACAAACAGGAACCCCTTCAGAAACCGCCACCCATACCAGAAGTGCGTCCCCACAACATAGGGGACCGTGGCAAGGGCGACGCGGGCGTCGCGCAGCCGCGCGAAGATGCCCAGCGTGGAAAAGGCGATGGCAAGGGCATAGAGCGCCCAGCCAAGGGTATACAGTCCGGCAAACACGCTCCCCGCAAACAGCGCCACCCAGCCCACCACCACAAACAGGAAAAACGCCATGGGCATAAAGTAGCTGAGGCGGCGCGAGGTTTCGGGATAGCGCTTGGCAAAGAACCCGCGGTGCAGGCCATAGTTGCCCACCTGCCGCATATGCCGCACAAACCCGGAACGCCGGTGGTGGTACACCACAGCCTCCGGCTCGTAGAGAATGCGCTTGCCGCGCTCCCGCACGATGTCGAGGCACAGCTTGGTGTCCTCGCCGGGCCAGTATTCGTTGTCGAAGCCGTTGACGGCGTGGAAATCCTCGGCCCGCACAAGCAGGTTCACCGAGGGCCAATCATCCACAAAGAAGCGGCGGTCTCCGGGCCAATAGCGCCACGCGGCAGAGCCATTGAGGGGCGAGACGAATATGGCGCCGGACACCTTCTGCCAAAAGCCGTCATCCGGCGGCGTCACCTGCGGCCCGGCCACCGCGCCGATCGTCTCATCCTCAAAATGGACCACGGCCTTCTCCAGCCAGTCCCCGGCGGGGTAGGCGTCGTCGTCGATAAAGGCCAGCACGCGCCCCGTCGCCACTGCCGCGCCCTCGTCGCGCTTGATGGCCGGACTCACCGGACCGGTGGGAAGAATGCGGACATCCAGCCCCAAGGCTTCGGACAGTTCGTCCTCCATAGGGCCGTCGGGCAGCAGGATGACCTCAAAGGACGGCCCGCGCAGGGTGCCAAGGTGGGTCAGGGTCTGGCGCAGATAGTCCGACGGCGCCTGAAACGGAATAATCACCGACACCTCAGCCATGAGCGTGCCACCTCCCGATATCGGGATGTTTACAGACGCTCACGCTGCGCTCCGGGGGCGAACCATCGTCCTCGGCAAGGCGGCCGCAGGCCTGCCGCACAATGAACAGGGGCCGCCCCACCACCTCCGTATGAATATGCCCGATGTACAGGGCAATCATGCCAAGCGCGGCCAAAATCACGCCCACCAGCAGCGTATTGAGCACCACCACGTAGGCCATGGGCGTATAGAGCACGTCCAGGAACACATCCGTGACCAGCATATAGCTCAAGAGGAGCGCGGAGATGAAAATGATGAATATTCCCAGATAACCGGTAAAGCGCAGCGGCGCGAGGGAGAAGGACGTCAGGCTGTTGACCGCAAGGCGCACGAGCTTGCGCAGGGAATAGGCAGGACGGCCGGAACTGCGGCGCGGGGCCACAAATTCCACAAAGCTCTTGTTAAAGCCCATCCAGTCGATGATGCCGCGGAACATACGCGTGCGCTCGGTAAAGGTGCACAGCGTTTCCACCACGCCACGGTCCAGCAGGCGAAAGTCCGTGCTATTGGGCGGAATTTCCACATCGGACAGACGCGTCATAAGCATATAGAACACCTTGGAGCCAATCCGCTTAATAAAGGACGTGCCTTCATTATGCTTGCGGATGCCCACCACGATGTCCGCGCCCTCCTCCCACTTGCGGATAAACTCCGGCAACAGGTCCGGCGGATGCTGGAGGTCCGAGTCCATAAACAGCACGGCCTCGCTGCCGTTCATGGCCGTGACGCCGGCGGTGAGGGCCATCTCCTTGCCGAAGTTGCGCGACAGGTTCAGCCCGCACACGCGCCCGTCACGGCGCGCCAGCTTTTCGATGACCTGCCACGAGTTGTCCTTGCTCCCGTCGTTCACGAACAGAAGCTCCCACTCATAGGCAGGCACGGCGTCAAACGCCTCGCTCACCTTTTCATGAAGGAGTTCAAGGTTTTCGGCCTCGTTGTACACGGGAACAACCACTGCGATGCGTGTCTTCATAGTGCAGCAAAACCGCCGTTTATACTGATAAATGAGACTTTTGCGATTATTCAATCATATACGGAAACGCGTCAGACAAGTCAAATGCAAACTTGATAAACAGCGCTACATTCCCTACTGTATCATACACTGACGATATTGCTCGAACTTTCTCCCCTTGTCCTGCACACAAAATGGCACAAACGGTGGTTCATGGCTGCTGATACCGACATGACGCATCTTTCCCTCCGCCTCCACGGGCTTCTGCCCGCCCTTGGGCTGTGCGCCATTTTGGCGGCCATGGCCACGGCCAAATATTTCACCCTGCACACCACCTTTGCGGACCTGATTTTACTGGTAGACCATCTGGAGCACCTGAGCGAACGGGGCTGGTGGCCGGTTCTGTTTTGGGGGCACTTGCAACCGCTCAAAATTCCCCTTGCGGTTCTGCACGCCGCCCTGCCGGACGCCGCGCGCATTCCGACGCTACTCATTGGACAGGCCGTCCTGCTTGCCCTGCCCGCCGCCGCACTCTGGCGGCGGCACGGGGTCATGGGCTACGCCGCGTACGCCCTTGCCTTTCCGCTGTGGTACATCGCGCTCTTTGACGTGCACATCGACGCCGTCGCCGTCCCCCTGCTCTTTTGGTTCGCCTTTGCTGAGGCAGATGGCCGCCTTGGGCGCGCCTGTGTTCCGGCCCTTATGCTGGCGCTGGTGAAGGAGACCTTTGCCCTGCAAACCGCGGCTTGCGGCCTGTTTCTGCTGGTGCGGCATGGACGGCGCGCCCGCGTGGCGGGGAGCGCCCTTGCGCTCTTTGGCGCGGCGTATTTTGTGCTGGCTGTGGGGGTCTTGCTACCGGGACTTGGCCCCAGCGGCGGCGGACCCATCGGGGCTGGCGCTTTTGGCTGGCTGGGCGGCTCCCTTGGCGAGATGCTGCGCACCATCCTGACGGACCCCGCGCGAGTCCTGAGCATGATGTTCGGCGAGCCGGGGAAGCTCCTCTATGTGGTCGCGCTCATTGCCGCATTTTTGGGGCTGCCGCTTCTGGCGCCGTCGTGGTGGATTGTGGCCCTGCCGCCCCTCGCCTTGTCCCTCCTGTCCACCCAGCCCAATCATTATGGACTTGGGCACCACTACACCGCCGGACTTCTGCCGCCACTGACCATGGCCTTTTGCGCCGCATGGCCCCGCGTGCGGGACTGCGCCGCTACTCTCGTCCGCCCGCGCACGGCCACGGCGCTGGCGTTGTGCGCGGTGCTGGCCGTACATGTGGCGCTCTCTCCCTCGCCGGTCTCGCGCCTGTTTTGGACGGACAAGATTTGGTCCTACGGCTGGCGCGCCTACGTCCCCACCGCGCGGGATGCGATGATCCGCCGCGCGCTGGACGAGCATATCCCCCAGAGCGGCGTCACCTGCATCAGCGCGCAGAACACGGTGGTCTGGCACAGCCTGCTGCGCGCAGAGCGCGTAGTCATCTTTCCCGCCGCTGCTTATGAGGCATTCGCCCTGCCGGATTTGCAGGCGCTGTCGGAACGCAGCGCATTTCTCCGTCGCTCCGCCGATGCCCCCGGCCACGCAGCGCGCACATCCGAGGTGTCCTTTCATGCTGATTTTGTGGTATTAGACCTGATGCGTCCCCTTTATCTCGGGGACCTTGGGTGCGACTGGCGCTACGGGGCCTGCACGGACGACACCGTCCGCCGCGGCTTCCTCGCCGCCGTGGAGCGCACCAGGCAGACAACCACGCCGGTTTTTGAACGCGACGGATTCATCATCCTCCGGCGGCGCGGCGCGCCGTCATCACCACCAGCGGGCAAGGATACGCCATCATGAAGCGCTTCCTGCGGCAGAACGTTCTTATTCTGGTGCTCCTGAACTCCGGGAACCTGTTCAACTACATGTTTCAGTTCCTCGTCGGGCGCAGCCTGCCGCCGCAGGACTTTGGCGTTTTTAACGCGCTCAACTCCCTTGCCGTGTTGGCATCCGCGCCCATGATTGTTGTGCCGCTTGTGCTCTCGCGCTTTACCATCCGCATGGAACCGGAGGGGAAAGAGGCCCTGCGCGGACTGCTGCGCACCGCCCTCCTGCTGCTGACGCTGGCCGGGGCGGCGGTCTTTCTGCTGGGCACGCTGGCGCACACCGGCATCCAAAGCTATCTGCACGTGGACTCCACCGGGCCGGTTCTGCTGATGCTGGCGCTGACCAGCATCAGCTTCATCATGCCCGTTCCCCTTGGCATCCTGATGGGCCTGCAACGCTTCACGGGCTTTGGCCTTGGCAACTGCTCCTCATCGGCCATCCGACTCATAAGCGCCGCCCTGCTGGTGGCCATGCTGGGTCACGGCGTTGGCGGGGCGCTGCTCTCGGGCATTATTGGCGTAGTAGGCGCGCTGGGTCTTGCCCTCTTTTTCCTGCGCGACCTTGTCATCGGTCCGGCGAAGCCCCTGCCTGCCAACATGCTGCGGCAGGTGGGGTGGTACACCGTTCCCGTGCTTCTGAACGCCGCGCTCATCATGGGCCTTGGCAATCTGGACCTTGTTCTGGCGCGCCACTACTGCACGCCCGAAGCGTCCGGGCACTACGCCATGGCCGCCGTGCTGGGACGCATTGCCTTTTTCCTGCCCAACGCCCTGCTGATGGTGCTCTTTCCCGAGGTTGCCAAGTCCAGCGCCTCCGGTGAGGAGAGCGGCAAAACCCTCGCCCTCAGCATGGGGCTGACGCTGCTGCTTGGCGGCGGCTTCGCCCTTGTGTGCGGGCTGTGGCCGGAGCCGGTTATCCTGGCGCTGTTTGGGCCGGAGTATCTGGCCTCGGCCCCGGCGCTGCGGCTGGTGGTGACGGCTATGGCGCTCATGGCGGTGGCGAACGTTCTGTTCACCTACTGCCTTGCCTGCTCGCTGTACGGGTACCTGTGGATACTGGGCGCGGGCCTTGCGGGCATGATTACCCTCATCACCATGTTCCACGCCACGGAAACACAGGTGGCGTGGAGCCTCTTCGCCGCCGCCGCAAGCATTCTGGCGGCCACCACGGTGTGGTTTCTGCTGGTGGGCAAAAAAGCCGAAGTGCGCCGCCGCATGGTCATGAACGGACACACCATGGAAGAAACCTCCTAGCCGGAGCAGCACATGCGCCTCGCCCTCGTCACGGTTCTCGCCCTTGTTCTTGCCGCATGCGCCGCGCCCGCACGCGCCGAGACATGCGCCGCCAACGCCGCCACGTGGCGATTCACCCTTGAGGAGGACCACACAGCCCTCGTCCGCGCGCGCATCACGCCCTGCACCATCCAGCGCGACGTGGTGCGCGACTCCCGTATTCTCACCAGCGCCCCCCGCACCATTATCAATGGACAGCGCGGCCAATTCCCCACGTGGCGCATAAGCCTCAAGGACGACCCCGCCCCCGTGGCGCGGCTTCCCTATCTTGCCGTCACATGGACCTCCAACGGCGCGCAGGCTTTGCCCAGCATTCAACTGCGCGCCCGCCTGCACGGGGCGCAGGACACCGCGCCCATTACCCTCGTGTATGAAAACGAACTGGACACCACACAAAAGCCGACGCGACGCGTGAGCATCGTCCCCGCCACCCTCGGCAAAAAGGACACGCTCTATCTGGTGCGCCGGGAGCTGGGACTTGGCGCATCCGGCGGCTGGCGGCGCACGTTTGACGGCCAGCATATGGTTCTGCAAGGGCGCGTGGACATTCCCGTCACCGACGGCGGCCTGCTGCGCCTGCGCTCCCCGCGCGGGGAGGAGCCCAAGTCCATCCAGTTTTCCCTGAACACCAACGCCGCCCCGGGGCGCGATGTGTTCCTCTACTCCGACGAGGTCACGCGGCAGGACACCACCATCGGCGACAGCACCGTCACCACGCTGAACCTGCGCCCCGCCCTGCGGGCGCGGCACCTGCGGCCACAGCGCGTCACCGTCATGGAGGTTCTGCTCTTCTATCCGGCGGATTCCCCGGCGGCGCGCTCCAGCGCCGAGCGCACGCTGTCCTTCCATGCCATGGACCTGAGCGGGCAGCGTCGGGAGGTGACGGCGCAATTTCTGCCCCACGGCGTCGCCAGTACCACCATGCTCATTGACCTGCGCCACGCCCTTGGCACCAGTACGTCGCCGTATGCGACCCTGCGGCACCTGTTGCTGACCGTGCGCCCCGCCCCGTCGCAGGCCATCACCGTCACGGGCATCCGTCTGCTGGACCTCACGCCCGCACAAATTCCCGCACTGGACAAAACCATCGGCGACGCCGTGCAGACATGGGCCGAAGCGCCCCGCGCCGCGTCCCCCTTCCTGCGTTCGGTGTCCATGCCCGTCCAAAGCATCTTTTCCCTGACGGACGACGAAATATGGCGCGCGCAGTACCTGCGAAAGGAGCGCCCCGCGGCCACGTTGTGGCGCCTTGGCCTGTGGCCGGAAGCCCCGATCCCAGCAGCCGTCAATGCCACGGCGACGGACGGCTCCGCCGCTCTGCTGGACCTGCCGCCACACTTCACCGCCCTAACCGGCGATATGGCGCAAAAGGCCATCACGACGCTGACCACCATCCCGGAGGATGGCCTCCCCATCCCCGCCGGGACAACAGCGCTCCTGACGCCGCTTCTCATGACCGAAAGCGCGGACTCACCCGTCCCCCTTGGCGCGCGCGAATGGTGGACGCGGCAGGAGACGCTGGTCATGCCCCACCACACGCATGCACGGGTGGCCCGGCAGGAGAACGGGGCACTGCTGGTTACGGCGGACATGGTCCCACCAACCAGCGTCCGCTTTACCGCGCCGCAGGTCACGGCGCTGCGCTGGGACACACTCCACGCCCCACTTGCGCCCTATCCCTCGCGCATCACCCTCAACCTGCCGGACGGAGGCAGCCGCACCCTTGCCCCGGGCGAAACCTTCTCCCTGAAGGACACGGCCCCGCACATGCGCGGCGGCTCCCCCCTTACTGTGGACGTCAGTTACCTTGGCGCCGAGCCATTTTTCGGCATTACGCCGCCGCGCGTTGAGCTGTATGGCGTACGGAGCCACACCCCAAAAACCCTTGCGGCGCAGCTCCTGCACGTTGAGGGCGCAACGGCGACTCCGGGGCTACCGTTAAGCAAAACATGGAACGGCGGCTGGGCGGATGCGGCGCAGATGCACCTTGCCGCCGGTGAAACCGCCATCACCCTGCGCCCGCATCCGCTCTTTGCCGTGGACGCGGTGGAAATCATCACCCAAACGCCGCCCCACCTGCGCCGCAGCCCCATTGACGAACACGCCGGGCAAAGGCGCGCCGGGCTCCCCTTCATCAGTACGGATGTTCTTATCCTCGCCATGGCAGGCCTTGCGATGTATGCGCTCTTTAAAACCGGCAGGTTTGGCCTTGGCGCGCCCGTCAGCGCCCTGCGCGGCGTCCGCCGCGCCTTTCTGCGGCGCTCCGCGCCGACGAGATGCGCCATCGCGGGGCTGCTCATTGCCGGGGGCAGCGGCGTGCATATCGCTCAGCAGGGACCAAACGCCACCGCCACGCTCTTTTCCGGCGGCGGGGCCGCCATATTGCTCGCCATGGCGGGCGCGGCGCTCACCCGGCGCTTTGCCCCGGACATTGCCGCCCATCCGGCGCGCCGCGCCCTTGCCGCCGCAGGGCTGGCCCTCCTCGGCATCATCCTCTGCCGCGCCGCAGGATTCCTCCCCGGCGCGGAAATGCTTGCCTTCGCCCTCTTTTACCTACTGGCGCTGGCCGGATGGCGCACGCGCGGCATGTTCGCGCCACAGCCCCATGAGGACGCATCATGAGCGCGCCGCCTAAAACCGCCCTCTTGGCCCAATGGGGCGCGGCTGGATACGTCGGCGTCGTCTCCATGGGCCTCAGCTTTGTGCTGGGGCGGCTTCTGGGACCACAGGGCTTTGGAGACTACTCCGCCCTGCTCACCCTTGGCGCGCTGTTCGCCATTGTGCAGGACGGCGGCTTCAAGACCCTGCTCTACCGAGAAGGCGCGCGGCCAAGCCCGGATATCGCCGCCAGCCTGCCGGAGCTTCAGGGACGGGCCACACGGCATGTCGTCCTTGTCACCGTGCTTGGCGCGGCGCTGTGCCTGCCCACGCCCGCGCCCTACGGCTGGCACGCGGCTGTGGCCCTTGTCTGCCTGAGCCTGCAAACGACCTGTGTGTTCGTCTCCGCCTCCTTGCGCGCCAAGGGCGATTTTCACGCCGACGCCGTGTGGCAAAGCGCCTACCGCACCGCCAGCGCCGTGGGCATTGTCGGCGTTCTCCTGCTTGGGGCCTCCGGCGCGCCGTGGCTGGTCTTTGCCGGGTGGGGGCTGGGGCTTGCGCCGATGCTTGTCATGATGCGGCGTCACCTTGGGCCACGGCACCTTGGGCGGCAGCGCACTGGCCGCCGCATGCGGCGCAGTCTGTTCACCGCGTGTGTGGCCTTTATGGCCGTGGACGCCGCAACCGCCATCTACTACCGCTGCGATATTTTGCTGCTGCGCCACCTTGGTTCCGGCGCGGCGGAAACCGGCCAGTACGCCGCAGCCTACCGTTTTCTGGACGGCATCATCCTGCTGGCCGCGCCCGTGGGAGTAGTGTGTTTTCGCACCCTACGCCAGTGCATGGACGCGCCGCGCGCCTTTCTTCGCCTGCTGGCCGGGGTCAGCCTTGCCCTTGCGGGCGCGGGCGGCATTCTGCTGGCCCTTGGCGTGCCCCTTGCCGCCCCCCTTGTGCGCCTGACCTTTGGCCCGGGCTACGACGAAGCCGCGCGGCTTCTGCCCCTGCTTCTCGCCGCGCTGCTGTTCATCCTGCCGTCCGGACTGTTGACGCAGGCCGCCATCGCTCTGAACATCGAACGCTTTTACGCCGCATGCGCCGCCGGCGCGGCCATCATGAACATCGCGCTGAATATCCTTCTCATCCCGGACCTTGGCGCGCACGGCGCCGCCTATGCCACCATCGCCACGGAAGCCGCGCTCATGACGGCGCTTCTTGGCGGGCTGGCCCGGCGCCTGCGCCGCATCGCCGCCACGCACCACGCCTCATCCCACAAGGACGCATCATGCCCAGACCACAACGCATCGTCGTAAATGCCATCCCCCTGTGCAACATCGCCACGGGCATCAGCCGCTACCTGCGGAGCCTGTACACAGAGCTGGAGCGCCAATACTCCGGCAAAGCGGAGTTCCTGTACTTTGACGGCGAGGCACTGCGCCGCACCATGCCCGCAGGCCCGCAGAACCTGCGTAGCTGGTCGCGCCTCGCGGATGTGTTCTGGCGACTGCCCCCGCGCGTGGCCTACGCCATACGCCTTGCCCTGCACGCACGGCGGGCGCGGCGATTCCGGCGTTTGACCGAGGGCTGCGCGCTGTACCACGAGGCCGCGTTCTTTCCCTTTGCCACGGCAGCGGGCTGCGCCACCGCCTTCACGGTGCAGGACATGTCCCTCGCCCGCTTTCCCGAGCATCACCCGCGCGAGCGCGTGCTGTATTTCAACAAACACTTTGCCAAGAGCCTTGACGGCGTTGACGCGTTTTTATCCATCAGTCAGTTCACCAAGGACGAGCTGACCGCCCTGACGGACGTCCCCGCCGAGCGCGTACGGGTGACGCCGCTTGCCCCCGACACCTCGCTTTTTTTTCCGCGTCCGGACTCCGCCCACACGGCCCTGCGGACCCGCTACGGCCTGCCGGAGCGCTTCGCCCTCTTTGTGGGCAGTGGCGACCCGCGCAAGAATATGCAGGTCATCCCAAGGGCCCTTGCCGCCGCCGGTCTCTCCCTGCCCCTTGTGGTCGCCGGGTGGGACGGCTGGCAGGACAGCCCTCCCGGCGGCGTTATCCCCCTCGGCTACATTGACGACGAAACCCTCGCCACAGCCTACAGCGCCGCCACCATGACCGTTCTGCCCAGCACCTACGAGGGCTTTGGGCTGCCGGTTCTTGAGGCCATGGCCTGCGGATGCCCGGTCATCACCACGCGCTCTGCCAGCCTGCCCGAAGTCGGGGGAGACGCCGCCGTGTATTTTGACCCGCCAGACAACGCGGCGGGCCTTGGCGAGGCCATGGGGCGCATCGCGGAGGACACCGCCCACCGGAAACTTCTCATTGAGGCCGGGTATGACCGTGCGGCGCAGTTTACTTGGGAGCGCACCGCCCGCCTCACGTGGGACGGC
This sequence comes from Desulfobaculum sp. SPO524, assembly GCF_044987625.1. Taxonomy (NCBI): domain Bacteria; kingdom Pseudomonadati; phylum Thermodesulfobacteriota; class Desulfovibrionia; order Desulfovibrionales; family Desulfovibrionaceae; genus Desulfobaculum; species Desulfobaculum sp. SPO524. Next base: position 476,713 of record NZ_JBJDSB010000001.1, read on the forward strand.
TTCACCGCAGCCTTGGAGCAATCATGACCGCGCCACTCATCCTGCACGACTTTTTCAGCTTTCCCGGCGGCGGGGAGCGCGTGGCCCTGTTCATGGCCCGCCACTTCGCGGCCCGCGTCGTCACCGGGCATGTGGACGTCCGCCCCTTTCCCGTTGACGCTTTTGAAGGCATCCCCATCACCAATCTGGACGCCTTTCGCGCCGCGCCGCTGCTGGCGCGCCTCTCCCAAACCGCGGCGCTGCGCAAAGCCTTTTGCGACCTGCCGCAGCAAGACGCGCCCTGGGGCATCTTCACCGGCACGGTCAGCCTCTTTGCCCATGCCAGCGTCAGCGGACGCAAAATTTTGTACTGCCACACCCCGCCGCGCATCCTCTTTGACCTGCGCCGCGAAACCCTTGCCGCCACCCCTGCGTGGCAGCGCCCGGCCATGCGGGCCTTCATGCGTTGGTTCAAGGGGGTCTACACCGACGCCCTCGGCGCCATGGACGTTGTGCTGGCCAACTCCGAAAATGTCCGCCAGCGCCTGCTGCACTACCTTGGGCAGGACGCCCACGTGGTGCACCCGCCGTGTATGACGCGCGCCTTTCCGTGGCGGGGGCAGGATGACTACTATCTGTCCTGCGCGCGGCTTGACGGCCTCAAACGCGTGGACCGCATCGTCACCGCCTTTCTCGGCATGCCGGAGAGGCGCCTCGTGGTGGCCTCCGGCGGCCCGGAGGAAGCCCGCCTGCGCGCCCTTGCCGCAGATGCGCCCAATATCAGCTTTACCGGATGGATTGACGAACCGGCGCTTGTTGACCTCATGGGCCGCGCCATCGCCACCATCTACATCCCCCGCGACGAAGACTTCGGCATGTCGCCGGTTGAGTCTATGGCCGCAGGCAAACCCGTCATCGGCGTGGACGAAGGCGGCCTGCGGGAAACCGTCGTCCACGGCGAGACCGGCATCCTCCTGCCGCCGGACCCGTCGCCCACAGCCATTGCCGAAGCCGTCTCCTCCCTGACACCAGAGCGCGCCCGCGCCATGCGTCCGGCCTGCACCACGCGCGCGCAGGACTTCAGCGAAGACGCCTTCCTCCACCGCCTCAGCGCCGCTGCTTTTGATAGTGCGCCCCGCAACTCGCCAGACGGCGCGCCAGCCTAAGCGCCTGCCCTGCCTCCAGCGCCCCCGCCAGCACATCCCAATGCACAAAAGAAGGCCGCCCGGCATATGCCGGGCGGCCTGTTTCAGGTTACGGATTGGTCCGAGTCAGCTACTTCTTCATGCGCCGGCGCACCAGGAATGCGGCAGGAGCGATAAGCAGCAGCAGGAACTCGATGCTCCATGCAGCGGCCGGGTTGAACACGCAGCCACCGTCGCTGTCACTATCGGAGGACGTGGAGCTGGACGTGGTACCGGACACGAAGCCACTCGGGTCAGTGATAGTCGCTGTAGATGTGTCCGCATCATACACACCATTGTTTGCAATGGTGAAGTACAACGTATAATCGAAGGCCTGATTCAGGGAGAAATTGGCCGGGATGAAGTACGAAGGCGTACCTTCGAACGACAGCCAATACTGTCCCTCTGCCAGGGTCGATGTACCGGGGTTGTAGGTGAAGGCCTTGGTGCTGTTCGCGGTCTGGGCAGCGGAACCTCCGCTTATCGCATCGCGTGCGGCCGTATACAGCTTGGTGTAGGTGCCAAGCGTGTTGGGCGTCTTGCCGTGGACCTGTGCACCGTCAATGGTGCGCTCGAAGATCGTCAACTCGCCAGCTGCAGGAGTACCAGACAAGGCTGCCACGAAGGAGGTCAGATTGGTTACCGCCTGCCCACTGCTCAGGCCGAACTGGCTCACCAGATCATCAGAACTCTTGTTGAGCACAGCACTGGCGTCGCTAGGAATGTTGCTAATGTCCACAGCCGTTGGGACATTCACCTCCACACCGGAAGCCAACGTGCCGAAGCTGCTTAAGATCGTGTTGACGTCGGCAGTGGAGGTCGCCGTTGCGGGCGGCACCACAAAGCCGAGGTCCGTCATGATCTGCAGGCCGAGAGTCCTGTCGCCTGCCGCGCCATACGCCGTGGTGGAGTTGGAAGTCCCGGCCGCGACCCAAATCCCTGCGACCACATCGCCGACCTTACGGCCGAGGAAGTGGGCAAAGTAGTTGTCGTCGGAGTCGAGCAGGGTCGCGTTACCATGGGTCACGCCGCCAAGGCTGCTGGATGTTGCAACGCTCCAGGTCATCTCGTCCATGTCCGCCATGGACAGGTCGGCGCCTTCGTTGTCACCAAAGGTGGCGTTAAAGCCCACGAAGGTGGCGTTACCGTCGGTCACTTCGCTGTCCTTGAGCAGGAACTTACCAATACGGCCCTGCGCGGTGGCGTTGGTCGCACTGGAGAAGCCCTGGCCGATACCGACGAAGGTCTTGGAGTCGTCATCAAAGTCCGTGGAAGCCAGCACAGAGGCATCCTTCAGCGCGATGGCGTACAGGAGTTGATTGGTGGAATCCAGAGCAAATCCGGACAGAATCTTGCCGTTCTTGCTCAGGTTCGCCTTTGTGAACAGCTTGATTTCCTCAGTGCCAGTGGTGGTCACCTCAACATACCCGTCGGAAACGGTGCTGTTGAACGAGGTTTCCGTCGTCACCGCGGAACCGGTAGTTTCGCTGGTGTCAAACTTGTACAGCTTACAAGCGCCATCATCGAAGGTCAGCGAGCCAAGGTAGGCTACGCCATCACCCGCGCCATCACCATCAGCGCCGTACGCGTAGTAGTACCACGTGGAGGAGCCGAAGGTTGTGTTGTTGGTGATGGTCTGGTTCTGGAACAGCACACCCATGGACGGACCGTCCAGGAACGCCGTTGCCGTGCAATCGATGGGCGAACGGCCAAGGCCCGCGAACAGGCTCTGGTCTTCGTTGGTGATGAAGTAATAGTTGAAGTAGTCGGTGGTGTTGTCCACGCTCTGGGTGGCGTTTGCCAGCCGTACGACGCCGTCAAGGCCCTTATACGCGCTGTTGCCGTCCCAGTTGTCGTCGGTCAGGTTGCCTGGGTCGTCGGAGAAGGCAACCTCGTCGCCAAACCACTTCGTTGCGTTTTCGGCAAAGTCCACAGCGCCAGCGGAGGTGTCCGTAAAGGACGTCCCGGCAAAGTTCCATACCGTTACGTCGGATACGGAGCTGTTACCAAGGCCGTTGGTCTGGGTTGTGGAGACGGGATTGTCGTTCGGGGCGAGGGACTCGATGTCCGGCCCCCAGAAGACAGAGGGCGTGGACGTCGCGTTTCCTTCAGCCGTGAACTGAATGCCCGTAAAGGTCCAGTTCGTGCCGTTCAGTATGGACGGGGGTACCCCCGCAAGTGCGGCACTGGCCATCGTGATGAAGCTCACAGTGAGCAGCCATGCCAACCATTTTTTCCTCATTGCCACCTCTCCTTTGCGTGTTGAATTCTTGGCTTTGAGAACAGAGCCAAACCATTCAATTTGATTGCAAAACTCTCCACCTGATGCCATACCCCTCACAGCTAGTGGTGCAACGGCCAACCTAAACCAACCTCTACCCTACACATAACGCATACAATATCGAACTTTTCACAGTGCTTCAACACACTCTGCAACATTTAACCGCCACTCACTGCATTTTTTTCTTTTTTCACCTCGTATACCATCAACATCACAGCACATTACTGCATTACACTAAAACCCTTACACTTTTCTCAACCACCCATCACAACATGTTCAAATGCCTGCACAAATCATTTCACCCGCCACGCAAGAAAAAAGGCGCCTCTTTCAAGGCGCCTCACCAAGATTCAGTGCGTCCACTACCGGTTAGTTTCCATCGCCCTCGCCCTGCCGTCCGCCCTCCAGCAGTGCCAGTTGCTGGGTCAGGCGACGTAGGGCGCGCTCCTGCCGCGAGCGGTCGATATCCATGACGAGGCACTTCACCCCCAGCAGTATGAGCGCAAGGAGCAGCACAAGGGTCGGTGGGTACGAGACGCCTAGGGCGTGGGCCACGCGGTCCGCAAACTGGGGCACCATGGCAAAGAGCACCACGCCCCCCGCCGCCGCCAGCCACTGCAAGGAGTAGCGCGTATGGAGCCTGTCGCGCCCCACAAGAAGCAGCACACACACCGCAAACCCAATGCCGATAAGCGCCGTGGTCAGCTGATAGCTCATCATGACCGGGACCTCCCTTTGACCTTGGAAACCATTTCGCGAACCCGGCCACCATAGGTCGTCCGGGTCAGAGCAAGAACAAGACTCAGCGCCATATACACGACAATAACGCGCCACGTGCCAAACACGCGGGAGTGGCCGTTCACGCGCGGGCACATGCGCACCTTGCGCTCCACTATCCGGCACCCCGAGCGTTGCAAAAGCAGCAGCACCCCAACGTCCTGATAGTCAAGAAGCGTTGCCTCGGGCGAGGCCAGCAGTTTCACCGCGCGCGGACCATAGCCGCGAAAGCCCGAGGTCACATCGCGAATGCGCAGCCCGCTCACCTTGCGGAACAGGCTCCACGCAATGCGCCGCAACAGGCTCCCCCGCTCCACGCATGCGCCAATGACCACATCCGCCCCGCCGGAACGCAGAAGCTCCAAAACAAGGGGCATGTCCTGCGCTTCGTGCTGGCCGTCGGCGTCCATGGTCACCACATGGGAATACCCATGACGGACGGCGTAGCGCATGCCGGTTTGCACAGCGCCCCACGCGCCAAGGTTGAGGGGAAGCCGCACCACTCCGGCGCCGGCGGCCCGCGCCTCGGCGCCAGTGGCGTCAAGGCTGGCGTCATCCACCACCAAGATGTCCACATCGGGAAATCCCTCCCGTATGGCGCGTACCACCTGCCCCACGCTGCCCTGTTCATTGTGGGCAGGGATGACCACAAGCTCGCGAGGCGTCTGCGTCATGACCGCTCCTCCCGCACCAGCCACACCCCGCCGCGTCCGGGACGGACGTTAAGGGGCGTAAACCACTCCCGCACCGTCTCCGGGCGGTACAGCAGGCGAAAGCCCACACTGTCGAACAAGCTGGCGCGAATGAAATAGACAATCCCTTCATCATGATAGACCACGCAGGCCGGGCCGGGATGCGGCGTCCGCGCCACGTCCACGCGGCCTGCGCGCACGTCCACCACATGCCCGATGCGCAGCGTGCCCTGCCCCTCGCGCCGCGCCACGCCAGTTGCCCGGTCTATGTGCAGGCCATGGCGGGGCAGCCGGTCAATGACGAAGCCGCGCGCCGCGCGCGCCTGCCGCGTGCCAAGGCGCTCCCACCAGTAGGCGGTGTCCACCATGGCCCGGTGCAGATACACCGCCACCGGCGGCGCTTTGGGGAAAAACAGGTCCCGCGCCTGAGGCGTCCAGTCCAGCCCACGCTGGCGAAAGACATCCGCAGCGCCCGCAGGGTCGAGAAGCACCCGCTCCGCAAGGGCAACACCGCGTCCGGCACGCCCCGCCACCTCGTCGGCAATATCAAGCACCCCTTCACCCCGTGCCGCCACAAAGCGCATCCACCGCGCGGCCAACCGGGGCTGACGCACCGCCAAGGGGTAGGCCACCGCAAACGTCAGCCGCGGACTGGTGCGGCCACCGTCACTCATGGTCATAAGACCCGAGGCGTACTGCACCATGTAGCCACTGTCCCACCAATTCCACACCTGCACCGTCTCCGGCAGATGGGTGCGCATGGACTCGGCCAGCGCCACGTCCTGCGCGGTGAGTGCAGGCGACACCCACTGCGTGGCGCTGCGCACCAGCCCCGGCGCCAGCAGGGCCACAAAGCCGCAGGCAAACAGCGCCTCGCGCAGGCCCGGCACATGGGCAAATTGCGCCATCCGAAACAGCGACGCCGCGCGCACCGCAAGCACGCCGTACCCAAGAGCCAAAACCGGCGTAGCAAAGATGAAAAATCGTGCGGACACAGCGCTGCCGCAGGCCAGCACCGCGCAGGGGAGCAGACACACGGCAAACAGCGGACGCTGCACCAGCACCACCACACAGCCCGCCGCCGCCAAAACCAACGCGCCCCAACTGCCCATCAGCGCCGCGCCCATGCCGCGCACGTCCACGCCGCCAAGCTCCTGTACCGAACGCGTCACCGAGGCAAATCCAGCCCCCTCGCGCCCCAGGACAAGGCGCACATGCTCCGCCACACGCACCAAAACGTCCGGCCCGGACGACACCACCCCAGCCACATACAGCGCCACAAACCCGGCGCAGGCGGTGACCGCGGCGGCCAACGTCAGCTTGACGCCACGCTCAAAGCTATGCGCCGGATGCGGAAAGGTCAGCGCGTAGGCCACAACCACCAGCGCCAGCACCGACGGCCACGCTTCCCACCACAGGGCCAGCACCACCGCATCACACACCAGCGCGGCGGCCCAGCCCCAGCGCCCGCGTCCGGGGGTTGTCACAAAACCATGCAGGAACAGCCCCGCGCCAAGGACAAGGGCCGGATTCAGGCAATCCGTGTCAAAGAACCCCGGCCCGGCGCGGATCATCCAAAACCCCGCCGCAAAGCTGGCAAAGGACGCCACAAGACCTATCCACAGGTTCCCCAGCATCCCCCCAGCGCCCAGCAATGCGGCCACAAGGGAAACGCCAAGCACAGCGGGCATCCAGTAGGCAACGGTCTCCCACGACGCGCCGCTTGCGCGCTGCACCAGCACGGTGGCGTCCGCCAAAAGCGGCGGCGGAGATGGGCGGCGCACGCCGCGCAGGGCGTCCACAGGGGCGTAGCGCCCTTCGGCCCGCTCCCGCGCAAGGCGCAAAAAATAGTAGCCGTCCAGATTGCGCAAAAGCGGGCGGCCCTGCTCCACGTAGTTGGCGCTGTCGTTGGCCATACGCCAATGCTGGGCGTAGCCCACGGCAAGCGCGTACACGGCCAAAACCGCGCACCCAAGGAGCAGAAGCGGACGGCTCTCGTCGCTCACGGCGCCCTGCCGCGTCAGAATTCCTGCTTCACCCGCCATACGCCACCAAACCGGGAATCATACGCCAGCGGCTGAAAGCCCCGTGTCCTATCCGGGGCCGCCAACAGCAGGCGGTAGAGGGTGCTCTCCAACATGGCGCCATCCACCAACACAAAATGGGGCAGCGCCTCAAGATCCACCAGCGCAGGCGCGCCCGACGCGTCATAGCGCCGCACGCCAACGCCCCGCCGCCCGGCATGCACCACGGCGGAAAGCTCACTGCTCACATCCAGCCCGCTCACGCGCCCACTGGCCGTCAGGACTTGATGCCCGGCCTTGGAGAGCTGCGTGAACCGGGCCTTCTCCCCCGCGCCTCCGGCCACGTCCCACGTGCCGAAGTAGCCAATCCACGGCGTACGTTCGAGGATGCTCATGGGCAAATAGACCACAACATCCGCCGCCGGGAACAGATAGTCGCGCATGTCCGCGTCATCCGGCAGGCCGTAGGCGGCAAGCACGGCGCCAACATCGGCGTCCTGCGCAAAGACCTCGCGCAGCAGGGCCACAGCGCGCGCCGGCGTGCCCACGCGGCCCTCCAAAGTTCCCAGCGCCCCCGGACCATGCGCCGTGAAAAAGCGCATCACCCGCGCCGCGCGCACGGGGTCACGGTCCATAAGCGCCCATCCGGCGGTAAAAGTCCGCAGCGGGTCCTGACTGCCGCCGTCAAAATACACAGGGCGCTTTGAAAAATAGCGCAGCATGTAGCCATAATCCCACCACGACCACACCACCGCCGAACGCGGCGACGCCTTGGCGATAAACGACGCCAGCACGGCCTCTGGCCCGGCAAACACTGGCGGCGAGGCGCTGCGTACAGCCACGGAAACCGGCCCGGCGGCAACCGCCACGGCAAGGACAAGAGAAGCCGCCTGCGCCGCGCGCTGAAACCGGCCGGCCCCGTGCGCGGCCTGCCACGCCTCGGCCACAAGCGCCCCGCACCCCAGCCCAATGAGGGGCGCGACAAACAGCATAAACCGTGCGGACACGGCGGATATGGCGGCAAGCCCCGCCACAGGCAGCAAAAACAAGCACGCGCCCCCGCGCCGCCACACAGCGCACCCCAGCCCAAGGATGCCCGCGACCATGGTCAGCCAGCCCCCACCGGCGTAGGTGACAAACTCCCCAAGCTCCGGCGGCTTCAACTCGCCAATGGAGACGGACACAGCGGGGTACACGCCGCCCTCCTGCCGCATCACCAACCGGATATGGTTCACCGCGTCCTCAAGGGAGCGCACCAGCCACTGGGGAAACGGCTCCAGCCCCCACACCGCCAGCGTCAGGGCCACGAGAGCCACACCGCCGCCAACAGCCAGCTTCACCGCGCGTTCCCCGCGCGTCGGCGTCCACGGCAGGGACGCGGCATAGGTCACGGCCAGCAGGCCGACACACGCCGCCGTCCCGGCCCGCCACCACCAGCCAAACAGCGCCAGCACCACGCCAAGTACGGCCAGCCACACCACGCGCCGCCGCCCGGTACTGCGTACAAAGCGCAGCAGCAGCCAACTGCCAAAGAGGACAAAGAAGACGTTCAAGCAGTCCGTATCTACATACCCAACACCGGCGCGCACATGCCAATACGGCACGCTCATGCCCACCACCGCCGCCACCAGCGCGGCAAAAATATTCCGCGTCAGGGCCCGGCCCCACAGCACGAGCGCAGCGCCGGTCAGCACGCCGCACAGCGGCGGCACAACGCTGGCCACAAGCGCCAGCGGCGCGCCAGTCACCCGCGCGCCATAAGCCGTCAGCACTGAAACCAAGGGCTCACCCAACGCTGACGCGCCATGCGCCACCGCCCGCGCCCGCTCCAGATAAAAATAGCCGTCCGTGGCGTGCAACAGCGGCGCGCCCTCGAAGCGAAACAGCGCATGCGTGCTCAAAAACAGCCAGTCGTCCACATACCCGGCAATGCCAAGAATAATGGCGAGCACGCAGGCCGCGGCCCACCACATGCGCCGCGCCCCCGGCGACCCTCTCCTCATGCCTCCTCCTCTGCGCGCTGAACCCATTCCCGCCCAAGAGCGTCGTAGTACACATCGTCCATGGCCTTTTGCACCGCCACAATGTGGAACTGCTCCACAAAGCGCTTGCGCGCCCGCTCGCCCATCCGTTGCCGCTCCTCGGGGTGGGCCATCATCCAGCGCAGCGCTTCGGACAGCGCGGCCGGATCGCCGGGCGGCACCACCAGCCCTGTTTCGCCATGCTTGTTCACCCAGTTCACACCGGAACCGGGGATGGCTGTCGTCACCAGTGGACGGGCGTGTGCCATGGCCTCCAAAAGCACCACCCCAAAGGCCTCGGTCCGCTCAATGGACGGCAGACAAAACACGTCGCACATGGCAAAGAGCTTGCGCAGTTCCACCTCGTCCACGTGTCCGGGGGCGGAGACCCGGCACGGCACGTCATATTGCTCCACAAGGCGAGAGACGGCCTCGTGGCGCGGACCGCTACCTGCGATAACAAGGCGCGCCTCGGGCACGTCCACCATGGCGCGCACCAAATGCTCATAGCCTTTATAATAGGCAAATCGCCCTACGGAAAAGATCATGGGCCGCGGCTCCTCACCGGGCACGGTGCGGCCGGCATTTGCGGTGGGGCCAAGGGCCGCGCCCACACGCTCCGGCGACAGGCCAAGGGGCACCACGCGGCACTTGTGCCGCACGCCGCGCAGGGCGTCGCTGGAGTCCAAATACGGCTGGGACGTCGCCACCACCACATCCGCGCGGCGCAGGAGAGCACGCTCAAAAATCCTATACAGCGGATACAGCACGCGCAGGCCCACATCAAAGCCAGAGGGGACAACATCGGCGTGCCAGTGCACCACCACGGGCCGCCCCTTCAGCCCCAGCAGCAGCCAAAAGGCCGAAACATTGGGCATATGCACATGCACCACGTCGGGCCGGATGCGGCGCAGGGTCCGCCACAAGGCCCAGCCAAATCCCGGTGCCACGGGCGCATAGACCAGCTGCCCATAGCTGCGCACCCGGCGCACGCGCACCCCGCGCTCCATAACCATCCGCCCCACTCCCGGCTCCTTGCCTGCGTGCACAAGCACCGTCACGTCATGGCCGGAGCGCGCCTGCTCCCGCGCAAGGTCCGCGACGAAGTTTTCAATGCCACCCGGACGCGGCGGATAATACTTGCCTATGTGCACAATGCGCATGACGTTCTACAATCCTTCATAAATACGAACGTAGGGAAATCCTTCGTAGACAAGACGGAGCGCCCCATCCAAACGCGGCGAATCCGGACGGACGAGCAGCAGCTGTACCAGCATGCTGGCATAGGTGGCGTCGTCCATCACATAGGCGCGGCTGGCCGGGACATTGATGACCAAATGCAGCTTCGCTTCCGGATAGGCGTGGAACTCGCGCCCCTCGCGCGTGAGTTGGTCCACGGTGGCAACGCGGAAGCGCCGCCCCTGCACCTCCACGGTGCCGGTATCAAAATCCACGGTAAACGCGTGGCGCAGGCTGCGGCACAGCCCATGCGTGCCACTGGCGAGAACCGGGTCCCACGTGCCGAAGTAGGTAATCCACGAGGCAAGCGCGAGGTTCTCCCACGTGACCACAAGATAGCGCGAGCCATCCGCAGGCGGCACGGCGCCGGGGCGCGCGAGGCCCAGCATCATGTCGCGCACCTGCCGCGCGGTCATGTCATCCCAGCGCCGCCACGGCTCGTCATCCTCCAATGCGGCAAAACGCATAATCTGCGCGGCCTGCTGCGGCGAGGGCGTGGTCAACGCCTTGGCCAACGGGTACAAATAGCGCCCGGTATGGCGGCCCCCATCGGCAAAGGTCATCCGCCCGGAGTAGTACATGGTGGCGTAGCCATAGTCCCACCACGTCCAAACCATGCTGTCCTGCGGGGCAAACTCGCCAAGGGCCTTCAGCGCCTTGCCGTGGGGGGCGTCAATCACCGGGGAAACACCAAGGGTGGCATACCCCCGCACCGCAGGGACAAACACCACAATGCCAACGCACAGCGAGGCCGCAAGAGCCACAGCCCCCACCCCCCGGCGCCTGCCCATGCACTGCCGCGCCAGCCACACCACGGCCACAGCCAGCCCAAGCGCCACCACAGGCCCGCCAAACATGGCAAACCGAGAGCCAAACCGCACCGCCAAAAACGGCATAGCCGCAAGCGGGGCAAGAAACACCGCGCCCGGACGGGCAATGAGAACCAATGCGAATCCGCACAGTCCGGACACAACGTACCACGCACTGCCACCAAGGCGACCCAGCACTTCCATCGGGTCCACGTTGCCCGCCTCAATGATGCTCTGCACCACGTTGGGGTAAGCCGGACCAGCCCCGCTGGACGAGGCGTTGTCTCCATGCTGGGCGGCATCCCACACATCCACGGCGGAGGATTTGGCATAGAGCAGCAGCTTGTCCGCCACGGACGCGCCAAGGCCGCGCACATCAGGCGCCAGCACCATGACCGCAACAAGGGCCAGCGTCAGGGGCAGGGACTTCGCCGTCGCCGCGCGCCGCCACCGGGGCGAAGTCCACAGCACGGCGGCCAGCCCCGCCCCGGTGACGGCGCCCCACACGCCAAAAAACGCCGTCATGCCGAGGAGCACCAGCCCCAGGACCAGCCCCCGCCGCGCGCCGCGCCGCCCAAGCAGCACAACAAGCGCAGCGGCCAACAGATAGGCCATGGCGTAATAGTCGGGAATATTATGGTGCCACTGCCCGCCGCAGGCGACGGCGGCAAGGCCGATGCCCACGGGCCACGCAAGGGTCTCGCGAGGGCCGGGCGCATCCGCCGGGGCATCCCCGCAGCGGCCACGCCGCACGAGGTCAAGGGGAGTACGCAGCCACGGTCGCAGCCACAGACTCAGCAATACGCCGTGCAGCAGGGGAAAGAGCAGGGTCACCATATCGGTATCGTAGTACCCGAGGCGGCTTCGCATGTAATAGCCCGGCGCAATGGTGGCGAGCATCCCCGCGCACAGCGCGGCCTCGGGCGCGCCAAGGGCTACGGCCCACAGGGCGGTGACCACGGCAACCAGCCCAGCGGCCACGGCAGGCGCCCAAAAGGCCACCGTCTCCATGGACGCGCCTGTGGCGGCGGAGACGCCCCGCGCCAGCCGCGCAAGGGGCGAACCGGTGCCCAGCCCCACGCCGCGCGCGCCAGCCAGCCACGCGTAGGCGTCGTGCGTGGCCAGGATACGCTCCCCGTCCACACGGTAGGCCTCGGAAGAATTCCACTTGGATACATCCATGGCCCGCACGCCAAAGGCCGCCGCAAACACGGCCACAGCGCACGCCACCAGCAGCATGCCCTTTATGTCCGCGCGCAACTGAGCCTCCTGTGGAAATCCATCAGAGCCTTGCCAATATTCGAGAAAACCATGTACTCTACACTAGGCATAAGCAGTGTCTCACTCTCGACAGAAGACGAAGCACACGATGCAGGCGAATCATCCAGACGATGGACAGACCTGAGCCTATCCATCATACGACGATGCATGGGGATTCTGTCAACAACTCTTCGAAATACATCAAAGAACGGGTCATTTTCATGCCAACATACCAGTACACCGCCGTGGACGCCGACAACAAAAAGGCCAAGGGCTACATTGAGGCGGACAGTTCCGCCCGCGCCATGACGCTCCTGCGGGACAAGGGGCTGACGCCGCTGAAGTTCGCCCCGGTAGCGGACAGCGCGGCGCCGCGGCGCGGGTCGCTTTTTTCGCGCCTTGTCCCGGCGGCGCGGGTGCGGCTGTCCGAATCGTTCTATTATCTGGGCATTCTCATCCAGAGCGGACACTCCCTCGCGCGCGGGCTGGACCTTGTGGGACGCATGGCAACGGGCAAAAGCTCGCGCATTTGGCTGGACATCCGCGACAAGGTGGAACAGGGCACCCCCTTTTCCAACGCCTTAGAGGATTACCCCCGCCAATTCCCGGCGGTGTATGTAGGGATGATTCGCGTGGCCGAAACCACAGGCCGCCTTGGCGCGGTGCTGGAACAGGTGGCCCGCAACGAGGAACGCCGGGGCGAAGTGCAGGGACGCCTTGCCACGGCCATGGCCTACCCCGGTGTCATCCTGTGCGTGGGCCTTGGCGCGGTGTGGTTTCTGCTGGCCAATGTCCTGCCCAAGATTTCGTCCATCTTTCAGGCCTCGGGCAATGATCTGCCCGCCACCACGGCGTTTCTGCTGAGCCTTGGGCGGATGATGGAGTCCCTTGGCGCGTCGGTCCTGCTGGTTCCCCTTGTGCTCGCGCTCCTTCTGATGGCGGCGTACCGGCGCTTCCCGGCCATGCGCCGCGTTATTTCGCGGCAAACATGGCGCATCCCGGTGGTGCAGAAGTTTCTGCTGGCGCGTTTTTCTGGCCTGCTGGGGTTTCAGATTCAGGCGGGCATACCGCTGGTGCAGGCCATGGAAAGCTCCGCCCGCGCGGTGTCCTCGGCATTTTTGCAGGAAAAGATCATGGAGGCCCGGGCCGAAGTGGCGGCGGGCCGCCCGCTGGACAAGGTGCTGGAGGCGCAGGGCATCTTTCCGGATGTGTACATCCTCACCCTTGCCTCGGGCCAGCGCACCGGCCAGCTTGGGCCTTTTCTCTCGCGCGTGACGGGCATCATGGAGCGCGAGGTGGACAACGTACTACGGCGCATCGTGGCGCTGGCGGAGCCGCTGCTCATCCTGTGCGTGGGCCTTGTCATCGCCTTTATTGTGGTCGCCATCCTTGAACCCATCTTCGACCTGACAACGCTGGTCCGCTAGCCCCCCTACAAACGCAACCGCGCCCGCATTCTCCGGACAGCCGGAAAATGCGGGCGCGTCGGTTTGGGCGCCTCTGCAGCGTTATTGTCCGTCCTCACCCTCTGGCGGCGGATGGTCCAGCGTCCGGCGGACGATGGTCGCCTCGCCGGGGCGTACTGTGTGCAGGCGCAAGCGCAGATAGGGCTGTCCCGTCACATCGCGGCTTACCGTCGTCACAACATACCGCCCGGCGGACAGCGCCACATGCACGCTGCCGCGCTCCGGGTCGCGCCGCAGTTTGGGATTTTCCAGCCGCCTGATGTCGCCGTCGGACTTTATGACGGCCACGGCAAACTCGCGCCCGTAGGCCAGCGCGCTTTCATCAAGGGCGCGGCCACCGGCGGCAAAGCGGATTTCCAATTCGCCCCGCTCCTCGTACCACGCCTTGGCGCGGGGCTCGGCCGAGGTATCGCCAACGCCCGAGGCATGCTGGGGATACAAGGGCCGCCACGCGCGGCCGTCGTGGAATTCCACCCACGGCAGGTCGCGGTCCACGCGTGCGGGCACGCCGAGGCTCCGCAACGCCGCCACAGCAAAGACAGCTCGCTCCGCCTCGCTGGTCACAAGGCCGGACGCGGCGTTTTGCATCGGCGTCAGTGGCGGGCCGAGCACCGTATCCGGCGTTACGGCAAGGGCCGCACTGCCCCGCGCCACGCGCCGCGCCGCGCCAAGGGCCGACATCCCGCTGGAACCAAAACGCTCCGCCAGCAACCGCCGCCAATGCGAATGCGGCTCATCCGCCACGCGGCCACTGAGGACATAATCCCGGAACAGGTCATCCATGGCAGGATGCCCCGCCCGCTGCCACGCATCGCGCGCAAGGCGGGCCTCGGCTTCGGCCTCCTCGGGCCGCATGGCCACAAGATCCTTGGGGCTCATGTGCTCAAGCGCCTCGCGCAGGGGGACGGTGGGCGTGCTGGCCGCCATGATGATCGCGCGGAGCACCTCGTACCCGTCGCGCCCGGCGGCGCGGACCACCTCAAGGGCGGTCTCGCTGCCGGGCACACTGCGCCGCTGCATCACGGCGGCAGAAATGCCCGCAAACGCGCCAAGTTCGCTCATGCGGCGGGTTTCGGCGGAAGTTGTCGCCTCCTTGCGCTGGGCCTTAATGCTCTCGTGCATACCGGAAAAATGCTGTTCCACCTCCGCATAGCGGGGAAAGCGCGCCCAGCGCCCGCCCTCGGGCACGCCGCCGCGCGCAAGGTCAAGGTGCACCTGCACAGCTTCGTCCGGGGTGACCGAAGTCCATGCGTAGGCCACATGCCCGCCGCGCCCCGCGCCAATGAGATAATCGCCGCCGCCAAGGGTGATGCGCCCCTCGCCGTCCTCATCCAGCACCACCCGCGCCGCGCGCGTCAAGCCGCCGCCATTCACCACAAACACATACGCCGTGCCGCCGCCAAGAGGCCCGTCACCGCCCCGCACACTGAGGAGCACATCTCCGGGCGGAGTGTATTCATGGGTGCGGTTATATATGTCGCAGGAACGCTTTTGGGCGTAGAGCGGCTCGTCCGACGGGCCATGGCCGTAGGCCGGGGCCAACACGATGGGCGCAGCAAGGGCGGGTTTCAGGAACCACCCAACGCCAAAGTCCGCGTCAATCTCCCCCGCGCCAAGGGGCCACCAGCCCCCGGCGGCCCAGACCTCAACCCACATATGGTTGCCGTCGTCATGCCGCCATGCGGGCACAAGGCATGGTCGCGCGGGAATGCTGAGCGACCGGCACGCCGCAACAAGCAGGGCCGAAAGTTCCTCGCACCGCCCGGCCCCGCGCGCCAAGGTATCCTGCACGCCTTGGTCGCGGCGCGAGGACGGCCCGTAGGCCGCGCGAGTGAACACCCACTGGTTCAGGGACAGCGCGGCGCGGCGCATGTCGCCGCTTAGGACGCCAAGGGGAGCCAGCGCGCTGAAAAATTCCCGCCGGTACGGCTGAACCGGCTCCTGCGTGACGCGGTGGGGGACGACATAGCGCAAGAAGATATCCCACGGTACGGAGGGTCCCCACGGCATGGCGCGGCGGGCGATGAAGGCGTAGTCCACGTGCTCGGCAAGGGCGGCCTCGTCCATGGTCATGGCGTCGGCAGGCGGCAGGTTGGCCACCAGAAACCACGCGGCGCGCCGCTGCCGGGAACCAGGCTCGTACCGGCTCAGAAACCGCCGCAGCTCCGGGGCATTGTCCCCGGCAACATCCAAAACGGCCCGGATGTTTTCCGCCGCCTGCTTGGCCCCGGGGGCGTCGTCGGGTATCATGGTCTTTGGGGCACTACGCCCCGCACACCCTGCACAAACGCACAACACCAGCACCGCAAGGAGCCGCGCCGGATGCCCGAGACACCGCATCGTCGTCCTGCCCATTCCGCCCTCCTGTGGCTGCTGTGCGCCGCCACGTACTGGCTTGCCGTCACCCTCGGGCACGACACGGCAAGCACGCTGTACGGCCGCATCTTTTCCCTGTTTGGCCGCTCGGTCATGGAGGCCGCCCTCCATGCCGCAAGCCTTGCCTTCCTCGCCCTGCTTGTACTGGCCCGCCTGCGCATTGGCCGTGCGCCCGGCCACCGCGAGGTTGGCGCATGGGCCATCCTTCTCGCCCTTGTGGCCCTTACCGACGCGTTGCTGGTGGTCACCAATATTGAGCGCGTCCACTACCCGCAATACGCCCTGCTTGGCCTGCTGCTTATGCTGGCGTGTCAGGACGCCGTGGCGGCCATGCTGCTGGGCGCCTTGGCGGGGTGCGTGGACGAAGCCCTGCAGTACGCCCTGTTTCCACAGTACACCAAATACCTCGATAGCAACGACTGCATTTTGAATCTTCTTGGCGTAGCCATGGGCGTGATGCTGTGGCGCTGGGCCAGCACCCGCCCGGCGCGCGCCAGCCAGCCAGCCCGCGCCATGGGGACCGGACTGTGGGGCCTTACCCTGCTCCTTGGCCTGTGGGCGGGACTGACGGGCCGCCTCATCCCCTACGCCGCGCCCGGAAATGACTATGCCGTGTTCCCCCTCATCGACGGAACACGGCATATGGTGCTGTCCTTTCTTCAGCCCGCGACCTTTTGGACCGTGGCCGAATACGGCAGACGCTATCACATTCTTTCCCCGGCGTGGGGGCTGGCCGCGTTTGCGGCGCTGCTTTTCGCCGTCACCGCGCTGGTGCGCGCGGCAACACGCCGCGCTACAGACGCGTAACGCGCAGGACCTCCTCCACCGTGGTCCGTCCCTGCCGCACCAGTTCAAGCCCATGTTCCAGCATGGAGCGGTGCCCGCCAGCGCGCGCATACTCCTGAATGCGGTCCACGCTGGCCTTGCCAAGAATCAGCCCGCGCAGGCCTTCGTCCACGGGGAGCAGTTCAAAAATGCCATGACGGCCCTTAAACCCCGTCTGCATGCATGCCTCGCACCCCTGACTCACCTGCTGCTCCACAATATCCTTCCCGGCCTCGCCAAGCAGGCGTTTGGTTTCTTCCTCAATGGGCCGGGGCGCGGCGCACTCGGGGCAGTTGAGGCGCACAAGGCGCTGCCCCATGGCAAGGGACACCGACGACGCCACAAGAAACGGTTCAATGCCCATCTCCAGCAGGCGCGTCACTGCGGTTGCCGCGTCGTTGGTGTGCAGGGTCGCCAGAACAAGATGCCCGGTGAGCGATGCCTGAATGGCGGTGCTGGCGGTTTCCTCGTCGCGGATTTCGCCCACGAGGATGATGTCCGGGTCCTGCCGCAAAAAGGCGCGGATGGCTCCGGCAAAGGTCACGCCCGCCGCGCGGTTCACCTGCACCTGATTCACGCCCTCAAGGTTGTATTCCACCGGGTCTTCCACGGTCATAATATTGCTGGCCTCGCTGACCAGCTCCGACAGCGCGGCGTAGAGGGTGGTGGTTTTGCCGCTGCCCGTTGGGCCGGTGACAAGGACAATACCGTGGGGCGCGCTCACCACCTGCCGGAACTGCACAAGGTCCTCCCCCTGCAACCCAAGGTCCGGCAGGGACAGGATGGTCTTGGACCGGTCCAGAATACGCAGGACAGCCTTTTCGCCCTTGAGGGTGGGCACGGTGGAGACGCGGATGTCCACGTCCTTGTGCCCCACCTTCACGCGGATGCGTCCGTCCTGCGGGGCGCGCGTTTCGGCCACGTCCATCTCGGCCATGACCTTGATGCGCGCCAGCACGGTGGATTGCAGCCGCCGGTCCAACTGACGCACGGTGTGCAGAACGCCGTCGAGGCGGAACCGGATAAGAAAGCGGCCCTCGCTGGCCTCCACATGCACGTCCGACGCGCCCTGACTCACCGCCTGCTGGATGACCTTGTTCACCAGCCGGACAATGGGCGCATCGTCGTGCCCCCAGCCAAGGAGTTCCTGACTGTCCGACGCGGCGTCAAGGTCGCCGTCCTCCTCGCTCTGCTCGCCCTCCTCCTCCCACAGGGACAGGGCTTCCTCCAGCGCGGGATAGAACGCTTCCTCCGCCACCACCTCGGTGCGCAGGCCCATACCCAGCATCCAGCTCAGGTAGTCCGCCTGCACAAGGGCGCGGTCCTTGAGCACCCACACGGTCACGGCGTCACCGTCCATGCCAACGGGCAGGAACTCGTTGCGCTGTGGGAAGGACAAATAGGCCTGCACCACGGTGTCGCTCAGGCTCTCCAGCCGGATGGACTGCTGGGGCATGGTCTACTGCTCCTCCATGATGGGCGTCTCGGTCAGCGGCTTTTCTCCCACTTCGGGTGTGGGCGTGGGCGCGGGCTTGCCGCCCATGCCAAAGCTTTCAAGGCTTTCGTCCACGGAGTTGGGCGGAATCTCGTCCTCGTCGAGGTTGAATTCCTTGTTGATGGCATCCTGCACGCCCTGCGTCTGCTGGCGCGCCTCGTCCAGCTTGCGGCGGCTCAGTTCCATGGCGTCCTCGCGCGTGTGCACGATATGGGCGGAGACAAAGAGCATCAGCGTGCGCTTGACGGCCGACGTGTTGCGGCTCTTGAACAGCCAGCCAAGGAGCGGCACCTCGGAGATGCCGGGCATGGCCTTCTGCCCGCGGTCCAAGTCGTCCTGAATCAGGCCGCCAATGACCATGGTCGCGCCGTCCAGAAGCTGAACCGAGGTTTTGGTGTTTCGCTTCAGGGTAATGGGCAGTCCGTCCGTGGCGGAAATGGCCGTCACGCGCGCCACCTCCTGATACAGATCCAGATGAATGAGGCCATCCTCGGCGTTGATGTGCGGGGTGACCTGCAACTTCACGCCGATTTCCTTTTCGCGGTACTGGTTCTGAGTGGTGCCGCCGTCGGTGATGTTGCGCCCTTCCAGCACAAAACGCTCCTCACCCACAAAGATTTCGGCCTCGGCATGGTCCATGGTCAGAATCTGCGGGGTGGAGAGAATGTTCACGCCCGTGGCTTCCTTCAAATAGGACACCAGCGCGCCAAGGGAGGGGTAGCGCACGCCGTCGTAGGTGACCACATCGCCCAATACGCCAAGGGTAAAGCCGCCGGGAAGCGCCGAAAAGTTCGGTCCCTCCGGGTCGCTCTCCAGCGTTGGGGCTTGGAAGGGAATCAGCGAGCTGTCGCCGGTTTTGGGGTTGTCAATAAAGCCAATGCTGGCCCCAACGTTGCTGCCGCCGCCGCCAGCCAGCCATTCCACGCCAAAGGACTGCGCGTTCTCAAGGCTGGTCTCCAAGATGAGCGCCTCCACAAACACCTGATCCAGCGGCCGGTCCAGCTCCTCCACAATGGCGTCCACCCGCGCGAGGAAATCCGGGTCGCCCAGCACCACCAGCGTGTTGGTATCCACATCCGACGACACAAGGAAGGAGTCTTCCTTATCCTTACCCGCCATGACGGAGGTTTTGGTCTTGGCGTCCTCGCCGCCCGCGCCCGCAGGCGAGGCGGATTCATCAAGGCGCTCGCCAAGGGACGAGAGCACATCGGCCACGGTGTTGGCCTTGGCATTGCGCAGGCGGTAAATTTTGTAATTGGACGTCACGTCCTCGCCGGTATCGAGGCGCTGGAGCAGGGCCTTCACCTCATCCACCTGCGCGGGCAGTCCGGCAATGAGCACGCTGTTGGACCAGCCAAGCACGTAGGACAGCGGCTCGTCGCCGCCAAAGCCCTTGGCCTTGAGGTCGCCGTAAAACTTGGCGATAACGCGCTGGGCGTCCGTGGCCTTGACCTTTTCCAGCGGGACAATGTCGTGCTTCCAATCCGGACGCGTCAGGGGGACGGAGTCCAGCACTTCCACAATGCGCCGCACCATAAGGCGCTTGTCGCTGATGAGCAGGGCGCGAGCCTGCGGGACGGGCAACGCCGCGCCGTAGCCGGGGCTGACCATACCGGCCACCAGCTCGCTGGCGGACTTGGGCTCCAGCCCGCCCTCCAGGCGGTAGAACACGGTGATGCGCTCGTCGTCGCCGCCGGGGCTGATGCTGGGATAAAGCGTGTCGCCAATCTCCTTCACCTGCCCACGCCGGACGATGTAGTGCACGTCGTCCTTGATGACCACATCATACCCCACCAGCAGCAGCATATGCCGCAGAATGGTCATCAGCTCGGACTCCGTGACCGGCTCCTTGGAATAGATGCTCACACGCTGGGCGGGGATGCCCTCGTCGTAGACAAAGTTCTTGCCCGTGTAGTTGGCCACAAACTTGACGAGGTCCCCAATGAGGATGTTGTCCAGATTGGCCTGCACGTCCGCGCCATCCTGCGCGGCGACCGCGCCGCACAAGGTCAGCACCAGCGCCGCGCACACCACGGCATTCCGCATCAGCTTGAGCATCACGTTTCCCCCTGTTCTTCCGCGATGTTGATTCTACCCTGCTTCCGTCTAGTCGATGTTCAAGAGAAAGGTCTTCACATCCTTGCCGCGCTGCACATCCACCGTCACGGTGGTGCCGGGCTTCATGTCCTTGTAGGCCATCAGGAGCTTGTGCGGGCCGTCCATGCGCCTGCCGTTGATGCGGATGAGGACGTCGTTATCCACCAGCCCGATGGTGCTGAGGATGGAGTCCTTTTTGATGTCCCGCAAGCGGAAGCCAATCACCTTGCCCCCCTCGCGGAAGGGCTTGAAATTGGCGTGGTTGAGCATCTGGGTGGGGTCCTTGAGGTACGGGGCAATCTTTTTGCCGTCGAGGTTCACAGCCACGGACTTTTCCACCGTTACCGGCGCGGGCAGGTTTTTCTGGTCGCGCAACTGCACGCGCTGTGTGTCGCCTCCGCGCGTCCACACCACGGCCTGCGGCTCCACGCTGGTGAGCTGCCAGCCCTGCTCGCTTTGCCCGGCGGACAGGGTCTTGAACTCCTGCCCCACCATGAACAGCCCATACGAGGGCTTGCCCAGCACGGTCCCAAGGAGCCGCCACGACGCGGGGTTGACCTTGGGCGCGGCCTGCTTGGGCGCGGCGGCCTTGGGCGCCGGCGTTGCCAGACCAAGGATATTGCGGTCGCGAATGTCCTTGATAACCCTATTCTGCTCCGCCGCGGAAGCAGGCACCGCCTCCGGCGCTTCAGGACGCGGCGGCACGGACACGGGCACAGCCCACCCGCTGACTGCATAGGCAGCGGCCAACCCCACAACAACCGGCCATATCCATTTCAACATATTGAATTTCATCGTCGTTATGCTATACACCTGTAATGTAGAGGTTTCCCCATCATTACTCGGTATAAGCGATTTCACCCTCTACTACAATACGTTTCCCAAATCATTGCACAAGGTGAGCGCTTTTCATCCAGCAGATAACGGCCTGTCACGGGCCTTTGAGGGAAAATGACCAAATCAGGCACCCAAACGCCCTCCCGCAGATTCACCCGCGCCCTGCTCCGGCAGTGGTCCGCCACATGGCGGGGACTTGTGTCGCCGGGGTACCTTGCGCTGGTGCTTGCCGGGGGTGTGGCCTACGCGCTGCCCCGGCCCGCAGCGGCCCTGCCCCTTGGCATGCTGCTGCTCAAGGCCTGCGCGGAAGAAGCCGCCTTCCGCTTTGGCCTGCAGGAGACCGTGCACCGGCTTATCTCAGACCGAACCTTTGGCCCCGTCAGCGTTGCCAATCTTGCGGCGTCGGGCACCTTCAGCGCCATGCACCTTGTCTCCCACAGTCCGCCGTGGGCGCTGGCGACCTTTGTCCCGTCCCTCGCCTTCGGCCTTGTGTGGGACCGCCACCGCAGCCTACCGCTGTGCGTGCTGCTGCACTTTGTCTACAACGCCCTCTATTTCCACCGCCCCTTGCTGGGCGCAGGCTAGACGGACGGCCATGACCGCCCGCCCTCGCCAAGGAGTCACCATGCACCTGCCACACCGTCCGCGCCGCCCCCGCCCCGCCAGCCGCCTTGTCCCTGCCGTGCTGGGCCTTGCCCTTGCCGCCCTTGTCTGCGCCTGCGCGCCGCGCACCGCCCCGCAGGACGCCGCGCAAAGCGGTCCCGTCACCGTGCATGACATCCTTGCCCAGCGCCTGACGCGCCAGCATACGCCCGTGGACTCCGTCTTTTCCCCGCCGGAGGACATCCGGCACCCGCGCCACGCCATACTGCTGTCGCGCCAGCATCCGGACGTTGCCCTGCTGCGCGGCGTCACCTGCGCTATCGCCAAGGAAGACGGCGTGGCCGCCGGGTTTGAAAACGGCACCGTGACCATCCTTGGCGCAGAGGACTGCCGCACCGCCGCCCTGCCCGGACGCGGTCCCGTGGACCGCATCAGTTGGCAGCCGGGGTATCCGGCCCTTGCGGCAACGCAGGCGGGCTCGCGCATGGTGCATGTGCTGGCGGTGGAGCGTTGCGCATGGGTGGGGGAACACCGCGTGCGGGGCGATATTGAGCGCATCGCCATTTCGCCGCGCGGGGCGTGGCTGGCCGTGGTGGACGCCGCCCACAAGCTGTGGCTGGGGTCCTCCGTTGGCGTGCTGGACCATGTGGGCACCCTGCGCTTCAAGGTGCTGGCCTTTGCCTTTACCCCCGGAGAGTCCGTGCTTATGGCGGCGGACAGCGCGGGCTGGGTGACGCTGTGGACCACATCGCCCATGGCCTTTGGCGGACGCTTTTTGGTCCCAGGTGGCCCATTTGCCGCCGCGCGCTTTGACGGGCGCGTGCTGACCCTCACCCCAAAGGACGGACGCCCCGTGGGCTTTGACGTGGCAACGCGCGCCCCCGCGCCCCCACAGCCAGACGACAGCCCATTCACTCTTGCCGGCGGCGTGCTCACCTACACCGTCCCGGACAAACGCTGGGTGAAGCGCGTCGCCTTCTCCCCGCCGCCCCTTACGGCGGCCATCGCGCCGCAGGCGGAGCGCCTTCGCCTTGCGGACATGGACGGCGAAACCCGCGTGTACAGCCTGCGCACCGGACGCGAAACAACAGCCCCGGATGACGCCGCGTGGGAAAACGCTTCCATCACCGTCACAGGCGAAATTCTGCAAGGCAAGGAGCGCTACCGCGTGGCGGATCCCATCATGCAATCTTCCGGCAAGCTGTTGCTCTGCCGGTATATTGCGGGTATAGGATTCTATTTATGGTGGGTGGAATCCCCTTCCGTTGAGGGGGTGCCCGAAGCGCCGCCCGGCGCACTGCCCCTGCGGACATCCATCCGCACGGACACACGCCCCGGCGGCGTGCCGCTTGCCAGCCCGCCAGCGTCAGAGGAGTCATCCACACGCGCCAGCGACAAGGAGTCCGCACCATGACACGCGCACGCACACCGCGCCGCACACGCGGCGGCTTCAGCCTCATTGAACTGATGGTCGTCATCGTCATCCTTGGCATCCTTGCCACGCTTCTTGTGCCCAAGATTATGGACCGTCCGGACGAAGCGCGCATCACCAAGGCGCGGCTGGACATCCAGTCCATTGAAACCGCCCTCAAGCTCTACAAGCTGGACAACGGCCGCTACCCCACCACCGAGGAAGGCCTTGGCGTGCTGGCCGGGGACTATCTGGAAAGCACCGGCCTGCCGCACGACCCGTGGGGCAATGAATACATCTACCAAGCTCCCGGTCCCGGCGGCGCAGACTACGACATCGTCAGCCTTGGCGCGGACGGCAAGGAGGGCGGCACGGACACCGCCGCCGACATCAGCGCGCTGGACGAGGACGGCTGATGCCCTCGCCCGTGCGCCGCGCGCCGTCTGGCATGACGCTTATCGAAATCCTCGTAGTGATGGCGATTGTTGCCGTGGCGTGGGGCCTTGTGCTGCCGCGTCTGGACATTGGCGCGGCGGGCGATGAGACCACGCAGCGCCTCAGCGCCCTGAGCACCGCGCTGGACGCTGTGCGCGAAGAAGCCCTGCGCACCGGGCGCACACAGGCGGTGACCATCGCCATCGGCGAAAAGATGCTGGTGTGGGATACAACGGAAATGGAACTGCCCGCCGCCGTCTCGCGCGCCAAGGTCAATGGCGAAAACCCCGGCGGACTGGCCTTTGCTTTCAACATTTACCCCAGCGGCGTCAGCGACGAGGTCCGCCTTGTCCTGCGCGACGGCAGCGCCCTGCGCCTTGACGCACTGGGGAACACCTTCGATACCAATTCATGAGGACGCCCATGCCCCATGCCCCCCGCACCGGGTTCTCCCTGCTTGAGGTGCTCATCGCTCTGATGGTGGCCGCCGTGCTGGCCGTAGGGCTGATGAGCGCGCAGGGGCATATTGTGCACCTTGCCGAGCGCGGGCAGGGCATATGGGACAACCTCAACATGACCGCGCGCCTTATGGCCGAGGACTATCCGGACCGCCTCTCCACCCCGTCCGCCGGATTTGTGCCGGACTCGGAGCAGCCCGGCGGAGAGTGGCAGCTTGAGCGCACGGGCAGCATCGACGGCCTGGGGCGCTACGCCCTCACCACCAAAGTGCCCGACGCCACCCTACGCTGGGAGTGGTTGCGCAACGAACGCATCGCCGGGAGCGGACCATGACCGCGCGCCGCACGGGCTTCACCCTTGTGGAACTCTTGGTGGCGCTGGTGGTGGGCGCTCTGGTCATGGGCATTGTGCTCGTCTCCGTGGACCGCACCATCCGCAACCACGCCGTGCTGGAGCGTCAGGGCGAAGCGCTCACGCGCATGGCGCGCCTGCGGCGGCTCTTGCACCGCGACTTCGTCAACGCGGATACCGACACCCTCACCTTCACCTCCGGCGCGCTGGAACTGCACACCACCCACGCCCTTGGCATGGACGCCCCCTTCCGCGTGCTGGTGGAATGGGACTTTTCCACCGGCGGCATCATCCGGCGCGAAACCGTGGAGGACATGGACCTTGAGCGCGAGCTTACCGTCCTGCCCCGGTACGACGACTTTACGGCGGAACTCTACGACAACGGCAAACGGCGCTGGCTCCCGGCGCGGACGCTTTTTTCCATGCAGTCCCCGGCCTTCACGGCCCTGCGCCTCACCCTGACCCCGCAAGGCGGCGAGGAGATGACCATCATTGAACGCCTGCCCGCCATGAAGACTCGGGAGACCGCACCATGACGCTGCGCCCTGCGGACAGCCACGCCCCCCAGCGCGGAGCCGTGCTCATCCTTGTGCTGGTGTGCATGCTGGCGGTGGCGTCCCTCGTCCTTGGCGCGCTGGACCAGAGTTTTCGCCAAGCGCGCGAGCCAGCCCTGCTGGCCAAGGAATACCGCGCGGACATGCTGGCCGAGGCAGGCCTTGCCGCCGCAGTCCAGCGCATCCAAAACCGCGACACCCTCCCCGGAGCGGACGGCCCGCTGGACGACTGGGCCGAGACATGGACCGGACCGGGCATGACCGTGCACATCATCCCCTGCAACGCCTATATCGACCTTGGCTGGCTGCTCCCCGGCGAAACGAAAGCCGAACAGCAAACCACAACGGAGGCCTCCAAACGCACGCAACGCGCTGTGGAAGAACTCCTGCGTGATGCAAAGCTCCCCATCACCGCCGCGCAGTACCTTATGGACTGGATGGACAAGGACACAGACCGCGAAAGGTTGCACGGAAGTGAAAAATCAGCATATAGTTCAACAGGGAAGGACTACTTTCCGCGCAACGACGCCCTGCCGCGTCCTGAAGAGGCCCTGCTTGTGCGCGAGTGGGACGACGCCACCCCAGAGTGGGTGCGCGAGCACTTCACCCTGTGGGGGGAAGACGAGGCCGCGCTGAACCTGAACTTCGCGCCGGAGGACGTTATCCGCGCCTTCCTGCCGGAGCTTGAGCCATATGTGCCAAGCCTCCTGCACTACCGCGAAAAGTTCGGCCTGCGCACTCCGGCGGACCTCATGCACGGCGACATCGGCGTGCCGCAGGAGGTTTTTTTGGAGGTGGATCAATACGTCACGGTGTCGGCAGGGACCTACCGCGTGATTATTGATGTGGACAGCCAAGGCTGGCACCAACGCATGCGGTGCATCGTCAACGTCAACGAAACGCAGTGGGAACTCATCTGCGCCGATGTGTTGGAGAATTGGCTGGAGGACTAAGACGCGACACGTACTCGGGCTGGCCGCTCCACAGCGCGCCGCCCCTCACGCCCCGGAAACAGGTGGGATACAATGGCCGCAAAGCGCTTCTACGCCCTGCACTTCGATGGCGACACGGAACACTGGGAACAGTTCGACGGCGCGCGCCTCGCCCCATGCGAGCCGCCCTCCGGCACGCCGGACTTGCCCGTTGTCGCCCTCATTCCGGACGACCATATCTTTTTCTTTCATCCAGATGATATTTCGCTGACCAAGGCGAGGGCCATGCGCGCGGCGTGCCTGCTGCGCATGGAGCATCTCTTTCCCCAGCCGCAGGACGGGCAGGAGCGCGGCCTTGTCCATGGCGGCGCGGGGGGCCTGCTTGGCTTTGTCACCGGGCCGGGGCTTGACGCGTTCTGGGAACGCCATGCCGAATCCCTCGCCCACGCCACCCTTGTCTCCTCCAAGTTTCTCCTTGGGTGGAACGTGGCGGCGCAGCGCAGTCTTGACCGCTGGACCATGAGCAACGGCTCCAGCCCGCACCTCCTCACCAAAGGCGGCATGGTGCACCGCACGCCGGACTCCGCGGAGCTGTCCCGCCGCATGGATGACGGGGACCAGCCCGCCGCCGTGGATTGGCGCGAGGCCCTCACCGAGGTGGGCACCCAGCCACGCATGTGGTCGCGCCTGCGTCTGCCGCTCACGCGGTCCGGCTCCCGCGAGGGGATGCTGCGCCACGTGGGCATTGCCGCCGCGTGCATCACGGTTGCCGCCGTTCTGGCACTGTCCGTAAGCGTGCGGCAGTACCTGCACTACAGCGCGGAGGCCGAAACACGCGAGGCCGCCCTGTCCGAACTCTACGCCCGCGCCCTTGGCCCGGACCAAGGCCCGGCCCCCTACCGGCGACTGGTGTCCCTGCACGCGCGCCTCAAGGGCGAGGATATCCCCGGCTTTGACGTCCTGAGCCTGCTTGGCACCCTCAGCGCCAAAGCGCCGCAGGGGCTGAAGGTGGACTCCCTGACGCTGGCACCGGGCAAAGGCTCCCTGCGCGGCACCCTGCCAAACTACGACGCGGTGGAGCAGTACCTGAGCGCCCTCAAGGACGCTCCGGGCTACACCTTTACACTCCAACAGGCGACCACAGCCGAAGGCGGCGTCGTCTTTGGCATGAACGTCACGGTCACGAAGTAGGGGGAACCATGTCGCTCTTCGACCATCCCGCCGTACAACGCATCCTCGCCCACCCGGACAAGGCCGCCATGCTTGCCCTCGGGGCGTGGGCGGTTGTGCTTTTGCTGCTGTGGGGGGCGGTTTCCGGCGCGGCGCAGACCGCACTGGCCCGCATCGAGGACACGGACAAGCGCTTTGCCCGCGCGGCCCCCCTCGTGCGCGAGGTCCTCTACATGCAGGCCCAGCGCGCGGAATTTGAATCCATGGAGCCGCTGGCCGCCGCCCGCAAGGTCACGCGCGACCTCAAGATGGACGACAGGCTGGCCGCCATCCGCCCCACTCCCGCGGCGGACGGCAACGACGGCATCCAAATGGTCTTTGAACGCCTGAACCTGCCGCAGACCCTGAACCTGCTCAAAAACCTGCGGGACCGGGTGGGGCTGAAGGTGGTGTCCTGTTCGCTGAATAAGCGCCTCGACAACCCCGCCCTCGCAGACATGCAACTCATCTTGGTGCGCTAAAGGAGCCCACACATGGCCGAAACAATTTTGCTGTCCGAAAGAAAACGCCGCCCCGCCCTGCGCGGAGCGGGTATTACGCTGCTCTTCATCGCCGCTTTGGTGGCAGGGCTCGCCTTTTTCACCCCGTGGGACCGGGTATGGTCCGGCGCGCTGCAGTTGACCCTGTCGCGCATGGACCAAGTGGAGGCCAAGTGGAAAGGACTTGACGAGGCCAGCATGTTCCGCTTCACCTTGTCGGACCTTATGGGCATGACCCCGAGCGTGCGCTTTGCCGCGGACGCCGTCAGCGCCAGCGTCAGCACCACGCCGCTGACGGCCACCAACGTGACCATCGACCTTGGGCACACCACGGTGCGCATTGACGAAGCGCGGCTGGAGGTTGGGCTTGCGCCCCTTGTCCGGCTGACCATCAGCACCGGCCCGGAACTCACGGCGGAGCTGTATGAAGGGAAAAAGCTCCTCGTCACCGGCTCCGCCCAGGCGGAAAAGCTGCTGTCCGGCCGCCACTTCAGCGGCGTGGTGGACCTGCTGGCGGACTGCCAATGGCAGGACGGATGGACGAGCTATCCCAGCACCGGCAATGTGGACATCTACGCCGACCAGTTGCAACTGCCAAACGGCGCAATGGCCAGCAAAGTCCGGCTGGACATGGACCTGCGCGGCGAGCGCGGCATCATCCGCACCCTGTCCGCAGCGGGGCCGCTGCCCATGGCCGCACAGGGCACCGTGGAGTTCCGCAAGAACCTTTTCTTCTCGCGCGTGGCCTTAAACGGCACCATCGGCTCCGGCGAAGGCCGCATCCCATTCGCCCGTGAAAACAGGCTGACCCGACTTCTGAACTGACGCGAACCCGGACCGGAAACATGACACTGCCCGACTTCACCTTCCCCGCCGCGGCAACGGCGCTGGGACTGGCCCTTGGTGTTCCCGCCGCCACCGCCGTGCGGCGCTATCTGCGCACCCTCCCCGATGACGAATACGACGCCCCGCCCCGCCGCCTTACCCTGCTCACCGGGCTGGTCATGGCCGCGGCCAGCCTTATGCTGGCCCTGCGCTACGGTCCGGGGGCGGCGTTCACCGTGTACTTCGCCTTTACCGCCGTGCTTGTCACAGCCAGCTTCATCGACCTGTATAGCTTCATCCTGCCGGATGCCGTCACCCTGCCCTGCGCCGTGGCCGCCCCGGTGGCGGCCATTGTCCTGCTGGATATGCCCGTGGTGGAATGCGTGGGCGGAGCCGTGGCCGGTAGCGGCCTGTTCTGGCTTTTGCAACTCATCTACAGACACGTGCGCGGCGTTGAGGGCCTTGGCTCCGGCGACATCAAGCTCATGGTCTGCCTTGGCGCGCTCACGGGGCTGACGCTATTGCCCCTGACTATTTTACTCTCCTGCTTTGCCGCCCTTGGCGCGGCCCTCGCCATCCACCTGCGCGGCTCCGCCGTGGGGATGCAGACCGCCCTGCCCTTTGGGCCGTTTCTGTGCCTTGGGGCGCTGTTGGCCCTGACCGCAGGCCACCGCATCATGGACTGGTACCTCGGCGCGGTGCTGTAGCCCGCGCGCAAAAAAGCGGAGCGCCCAGCATGGGCACCCCGCCATACCACGGCGCCGTGGCGCCGCGAGGTAAGCCTTCTTCGCGCTACTGCGGCGCGGCGCATCCTGTTGGCGCGCCCTGCCACGCATCCACCAGCATCAGGCGCAGGCCCACATTGCCGGGACCAAGGTCATGGGTGCCGTAGCCTGTGCCCGTAGCCGTCACCACGCCTTCCGGACCGCTGGCAAAATGGTCCGTCACGCTGTCCAGAATAAGTGCGCCCGTAGGGGTGATGATTTCCTGCCGGAACGCCGTAGGATACACGGGCTTGCCGCGCAAAAGCTCCAGCGTGGCCGGTGCCGGCAGGCCAAGGGTGCCGTGGGCGCACTGCACGCGCCCGGTAAACCACGGCAAGGGCGAGGACACAACCCGCGTCACGCCAAGGGCCTCCAACGCGTAAAAGGCACCCACCACGTCCACAAGGGTATCCACCGCGCCCACTTCATGAAAATGCACCTGATCCACAGATATGCCGTGTACAGCGGCCTCCACCTTGGCCAGCTTGAGAAAAGCCTGCGACGCACGCTCACGCACGGTTTCGCTAAGCGGCATAAATGAAATGATGGCGATAATCTCCGGCAGATGCCTCAGGGGCTGGGCCGTATCGCCCTCCACGACAAGGCGCATGCCCACAAGGCCTGTGGCATGGGTCTCTTCCGCACGCACGCGCACATTAACCCCCAGCGTGCGCAGGGCCGCCCCCACCGGGGCAATATCCACCCCAAGGCTGGCCGACGCGGCAAGGAACATGTCTCCGGCAATGCCGAAGCCGCAATCCATAAACAGTTCTGGCATATTCGCTCCATAGGCGGGAGAGGGACCGGTCAAAGCCGGAGAATCCCCTTGAAATACCACGCCCTCTGTGCAACGTTACATACTATCAGAAGCCGTGTCCTTCCGGGGCGGGGCGCACAGCGCGCCACGCGGCACGGCGTCGTCTTCTGCCACATAAGGAGAAAGCGCATGCTGGTCGGCAATTGGATGAGCACCGAACCCGTCACGGCCCCTCCGGATACCTCCATGATGCGCGCCGCCAAGCTCATGAAGGACAAAGGCGTGCGCAGCCTGTCCATCGTTGACGACGCAGGGCTGCTGCTTGGCATCGTCACCGACCGCGACATTAAGGAGGCCTCGCCCTCGCAGGCCACCACCCTTGATGTGCACGAACTGTACTACCTGCTTTCCGAGATACGGGTCAAAGACATCATGACCGCCCGGCCACGCCTTGTCACGGTTTCGCCCGAAGACTCCGTGGAAAAGGCCGCCGTGCTCCTCCAGCGCCATAAAATCGGCGGCGTGCCTGTGGTCACCGGCGGCGACAAGCTGGTGGGCATCCTCACCCAAACGGATGTTTTTGACGTGCTCATCACCATTACCGGCGTGCTGCACGGGGGCTTTCAGTTTGGCATCGAACTGCCGGACCAGCCCGGAACCATGGCCGGTCTGGTGGAATTTCTCAACTCCCACCACGCCCGCATTATGAGCATCCTCACCGCCTACGAGCCCGTGGGCGCGCCAAACCGCCACGTTGTGGTGCGCGTGCAGGACATGGACCCCACCGCGCAGACCACCATGCTGGACGAGCTGGCGGAGCGCTACGCCGTCCTCTACATCCTGCGCGAGGACATCGAACCCGCACCGGATGACGGCGCCAGTCCCCACCCTGCGTAGCCTGCCCCTTTGCCCTGCGCCGTCTGCGTCGGGTATGGCAGATGCGGCAACGCGCCCTAATGCTTCCGCAATTTCTGCCGATAGGGAAACGTCTCGCGAGCATACCCGGCATGGCGCTGCCGATGCGGCAACTCTTTTGTACCGCACAGGGCCGTCACTTTGCCGATATATTGTGCGGGGAATATCTGCTAGAATCGTTGTAGACCACAATTCACTGCCAACCCCGCATATTCTATGAAACGGCTTCGCCACGTTTTTGTCCAACTGGGACTTTTGGCCTGCGTCTGCGTCCTTTTGGGCGTATGGAGCACCCCCGCGCTGGCGCATTTTGGCGTGGTGAACATTGGCGTGTTGTCCAAGCGCGGGCAAGCGGGCAGTTTCGCGCGCTGGAACCTCACCGCCGCCTACCTCTCCGCCACTGTGCCGGGGCATGTTTTCCGCATTATGCCGCTGTCCTTCGGGCAGGTGCGTCCCGCTGTCGCCAACCGGGATATCGACTTTCTGCTGTGCAATCCCGCCCTGTTCGTGGAGCTGGAGAAGACCAACGGCGTCAGCCCCATGTTGACGCTCAACACCACCCGCCTTGGGGTAACCAGTTCGCGTTTTGGCGGCGTCGCCTTTACCCTGTCGGACCGCGTAGACATAGAAAACATCTCCGACCTGCACGGCATCCGGTTTGCGGCGGTGGACAAGTCCTCCCTTGGCGGCTGGCTGGCCCTGCGGCGCGAGTTGCAACACATCGGCATTATTCCGGCCAAGGACCTGCGCGAACTCATCTTTACCGGCTCGCACGATAGCGTGGTGGACGCCGTCCTCAGTGGCACGGTGGACGCGGGAACGGTGCGTACCGGCACGCTGGAACGCCTCAGCGCCCAGCGCGGCATTCCGCCGGGCACCTTCAAGGTGCTCCCCCCCATTGGCGGGCACTCCATCACCTTTCCCTACGAGCACAGCACCCGGCTGTACCCGGAGTGGCCCCTGTCGCGTATGCCGCACACTCCCGAAGACCTCGCCCGCCTTGTGGACGCCGCCCTGCTGGCCATGCCTCCGGACCATCCCGCCGCCATCAGCGCCGGCATTTCCGGCTGGAGCGTGCCCCGCAACTACGAGCCCGTCCATGACCTGCTGCGCGAACTGCGCGTGGCCCCCTACGAGGACTACGGCACGCTGGACCCGGCGGCCTTCCTCTCGCGCTATTGGCCCTTTATCCTTGGCGCACTTCTCGCCGCCCTTGCCCTTGTGGGCATTACGCTGCACATTCTGTGGCTGTACTCGCGCCTAAAGGTGACGGAAACCAACTACCGCGCCCTGTTCGAGAGCGCTACGGACATGACCTTTGTCTGCGACGGCGAATTCATTATGGACGCCAACCCCGCGGCCTGCCGTACCCTCGGTTTCCCGCGCGAGGAGCTTATCGGCGCGCGGATGCAGGACATCATCGCCGAGCCTATGCACGAACTGCCGTGCGAAAATGCGGAGGCCTCGCACACCGCCCACACCTACAAAACCAGCTACCGCACCCGGGACGGGCGCACCATTCCCGTGGAGCTTAACACCAACGTCATCGAGTACATGGGCGAGGAAGCCGTCTTCCACGAAGCCCGCAACATCACCAGCCGCGTGCAGGCCGAAGCCGCCCTGCGCCAGAGCGAAGAAAAGTTCCGCGCCTTCTTTGAACAGCACTCCGTGGTCATGATGGTGGCGGACGTCGCAACCGGCGTCATCGCAGAAGCCAACGCCGCGGCCGCCGATTTTTACGGCTACCCTCTGGACACCCTGCGCGGCATGCACGTGACCGAGATCGACACGGACGACCCGGAAACCATCGCCGCCGCCATGGGCGAAGCCATTAAAGGCAAGAAGCAAATCTTCCCCCTCACCCACAAGCTCCGCTCGGGCGAGGTCAGAAGCATCGAACTGCACGCCGTGCCCATGATTGTGGACGGCAAGCAAACCATCTACGCCATTATCATCGACGTAACCGAACGCCAGCGCATGGAGCAGGAACTGCGCAGCGCCAACGCCTTTCAGGAACTCATGCTGGAAAACGGCATGATTGGCATCTGTTATGTCAGCCACACCACAATACAGTGGACCAACTTCCGGTTCACGGAAATCACGGGCTACTCGCAGGAGGAGGTCCGCCACAAGCCAGACCGCCTGTTCATCTCGGCCAAAGACTTTCAGCAATTCCGCGAGGACACGGAAAACACCTTCCAGCGAGAGGATATCTACGACGCCATTCACGAATTGATCCGGCCCGATGGCATGCGCTACTGGTGCCGCATCACCGGCAAGGCCATTGACGGCGCAGCACCGCGCGATGGCACGCTGTGGCTTATTGACGACGTCACGGAAGAAAAAATCATGGAGGACCAGCTCCGCGACACCAACCGCATGCAGCAGGTTCTGCTGGAGAACGATATCCTCGGTATCGGCCTTGTGCAGGACACCACCTTCCAGTGGGTAAACTCCCGCTTTGCCGAAATGGTGGAGCGGCCGGAGGAGCAGCTGGTCGGCGCGAAAATCAACACCCTCTTCCCCTCGCAGGACGACTTTCAGGAGCTGCGGACCAAAGCCTATGAGGACCTCGCCCGCGGCGAAACCACCGAAAGCATCATCCGCATGGGCCGGGGGAGCTACGATTCCTTCTGGTGCCGCCTCATCAGCCGTTTTCTTGTGCCGGGCGATGCCTCCAAGGGCGCCGTATGGATGATGGAGGATGTGACAGAACGCCGCCGTATGGAGGAGGAACTGCGCCTTATGGCCACGCGGGACGCCCTCACCGGCGCCCTCAACCGCAGGCGCTTTATGGAAAAGGGAGAGAACGAAGTCCGCCGCGCCCGCCGCTACGGCCACGCTCTTACCGCCCTGATGTTGGACCTTGACCATTTTAAAGTCATCAACGATACCTACGGCCACCATACCGGCGATGAAGTGCTGCGCGCCGTTGTGGACGCCTGCCACGACACCCTGCGCGACTCCGACGTCTTTGGCCGCCTTGGCGGCGAGGAATTCGCCGTCATCCTCACGGAAACCGCCGCAGAAGCCGCCTGCGACGTTGCCGAACGCCTGCGCCAGCGCATTGAGAACATCTCATCCATCAGCAGGGAGGGCGAGCCCCTGCACTTTACCGCCAGCATCGGCCTGTCCACTCTCCGGGATACCGACACCACGCTGGAGGACGTGCTCCGGCGCGCGGATGACAACCTCTACGAAGCCAAACAACAAGGGCGAAACCGCCTCGTCTGCGCCTAAGCCCATCCCTCTTCGTGTTACCAATGTCATTTTTTTGTCATTATCGCCCCTGCAATTATTGGTGTTGACATGCATACCCCCCTCACCTATGAGACTGTTCTCTTTCACCCTCAAACAGTCTCAAGAAGGAACTGATCATGATCATCACCAATGTCGAAACCGTCCCGGGCAAGACCATTACCGAGCACTACGGGCTCGTTTCCGGCAACACCATCCGCGCCCGGCATATCGGTGTCGACATCATTGCCAAGTTTAAGAATATATTCGGCGGCGAGCTTCGCGGCTACACCAAGCTGCTGCAGGACTCCCGCCAGGAAGCCATCGACCGCATGGTGGCCGAGGCCGAGCAGATGGGCGCCAACGCCATCGTCAACGTCCGCTTTGCCACCTCGTCCATCACCGGCGGCGCCGCCGAACTCTACGCCTACGGCTCCGCCGTGCTGGTGGACTAGGAGGCCGCATGCTCGATCTCCTTTTCCTCCTTGCCTTGCTTGCCATTGGCTACGCCATTGGCCGTAGCGTTGAGCGCAAGCACTACGCCTCCATCGAACGGCGCGAAGAGGAACAGGTCGCCGTGCCGACCTTTCCCTCCCGCCATCTCACGGCCAGCGACGATGACATCCGCTCTGCCAAGGTCGTCTATGGCAGCGCCGTCATCTCGGTGGACTTCTTCAAGCGCTTTTTGGCCGGCCTGTACGCCATCATCGGCGGCCGCGTCACGTCGTACGAGCCCCTGCTCGACAGGGCCCGTCGCGAAGCCATCCTGCGCATGAAGGAGCAGGCCCAGACGGCCGATATGATCATCAACGTCCGCGTGGAGACCTCCTCCATCAGCAAAGGGCGCTCCAACAAGGCCGTCGGCTGCGTAGAAGCCGTTGCCTATGGTACGGCGGTTGTGCTGCGTGGCTAGCCCCCGCATCCTTCCCCGCCGCGCGCGGACCAACGTGAACGTCTCCGACGAGCACCCCCTGCGCAACCTTGTGGCGATTCTGGGCGGCATGCTGGCTCTGGCGGTGCTGTGCTACTGGATTCTCGGCTTTGCCGTGGATATTGTCGCCCCGCACATCCCCCTGAGCACAGAACGCCGCATCAGCGACCTGCTCCTTGACGCATCGCCAAAGCTCAAGGACTCCATGAAGCCCGCACCGCGCCTACAGCACATCGCCGAGATGCTGCATGAGGACGGGGTGGACATGCCCGTGGAGGTCTACCGCAGCTCCGCGCCGATCGTGAACGCCTTTGCCCTGCCGGGCGGGCGTATCGTCATCTGCAAGGGGCTTCTCGACAGCGTCCGCTCCGAAAACGAGCTGGCGTTCATCATCGCCCATGAAATGGGGCACATCGCCCACCGCGACGCCATCCGCAAGCTGGGGCGCGCCCTCGTCTTCATGGCCATCTCCGCCAGCTTCGGCGGTGTGGAGAACGACCTGAACACCACCATCGCCGGCATGCTGAACGTGACCGAACTCGGCTACAGCCGCACGCAGGAAACCGCCGCCGATGAATACGGCGTGGACGCCATGCTGCGGGCCTATGGCCATTCCGGCGGCATCACGGACTTTTTCGAGCGCCTTGCCGAAAATAACGAGACCGTGGGGTGGTTCGACGGGTTGACCTCAACCCACCCGGAACTGCAAGACCGTATCAAACACCTGCGGGAGTATGCCCGCAGTCACGGTGGGACCGAAGGCCCCCTTCTGCCCGTACCGCCCGAACTGGGCGACGCGGCGCACAGCCTGCCCGCCATATAGCCCACACGCAAACGGCCCGGATGAATCGCTTCATCCGGGCCGTTTTTTTGGGAAAATATAAAGCGGTCAGCGCGAACGCGGACCGGCGTTGCACGCCATAAAGGGGCAAAACTCCACCGCGGAGTCCGTCAAAAGCGTTGCGTCGCCGCGCCCGGCGTACAGCGCAAGGGGGGCTTCCACGGTCATGCCGGGCTTTGCGCCCCGCACGCCCTCCACCAGCACCAGCCGCGCGGCGTCCTCAATGCGGGAATGCACAAAGCGCATGCGCTTCACCTCCAGCCCGCTGGCCGTCATGTCAGCCAAAAGTCCCGCAAGGCGCTCCGGCAGGCCGATAAAACACGCGCGCCCCTTGGTGCGCAGGGCATACGCCGCCGCCCGCACAAAGTCCGAAACCGGCGCCACAGCCTCAAAGCGCGCGGCGTCGCGCCCGGCGTCCTTGGGGCGGCGTCCCGACCCCGGCGTACGGTACGGCGGATTGCAGACCACAAGGTCATGCGCGCCGCCTTCAATGGCGCTCCCCCGCACCTCGCTCACGCTCCCCGGCATGACCGAAAAGCGCTCCGTAAGGCCAAGGCGCGCCGCGTTGGCCGTCGCGGCGCGGACCATCTCCGGATTCACGTCCAGACCGGTGACGCTGGCCGACCCCGCACCATCGCGCAGCAGCAGGGCAAGCCCCACAACGCCGCAGCCGGTACCAAGGTCCACAATGCGCCGCGCCGCGCCCGGTCCGGCAAAGCACGCCAAAAGCAGCGCATCCGCCGAAAACCGAAACCCCGCCTCCGGCTGCACCAGCCCACGGGGAAAATACTCCCGCGCGGCCTGTGCCGTCATGTGTTCGCCCGCGTCCATGCCCTACTCCAAGGCCTCCCGGTCGCTCAGTCCCAGCAGGTACAACACGCCATCAAGGCCAAGGTTGGAAATGGCCTGCCGCGCGCCCTCGCGCACCACGGGTTTGGCATGGAAGGCAATGCCAAGGCCCGCGAGGTGGAGCATGGGCAAATCGTTGGCGCCGTCGCCAACGGCCACCACCTGCTGCAGGTCAATGCCTTCCTTCCCGGCAATCTCCGTGAGCAGTGCGGCCTTGCGCGCGCCGTCCACAATCTCGCCCACCACGTTGCCGGTCAGCTTCCCGTCCACAATTTCCAGCTCGTTGGCGTGCACGTAGTCCACGCCGAATTCCTTCTGGAGCTGCTCACCAAAGTAGGTGAACCCGCCGGACAGGATGGCGACCTTGTAGCCCAGCTTCTTGAGGTTGCGGATAAGGCGTCCCGCGCCCTCGGTCATGGGGATGCTGGCCGCCACCTCGGGCAGGACCGAGGCATCCAGCCCCTTCAGCAGGCCCACCCGCTCGCGCAGGCTGGCCTTGAAGTCCAATTCCCCACGCATGGCGGATTCCGTAATGGCGGAGACCTTGTCCACCACGCCCGCGCGGCGCGCCAGCTCGTCAATGACCTCGCCCTGAATAAGGGTGGAGTCCATATCAAAGCACACAAGGCGGCGGTTGCGGCGGAAGACGTTGTCCTCCTGCAGGCCGATGTCCACGCCAAGCTCGCGGGAGATGTCCATAAACTCACTGCGCATGGCCTGCACGTCCTCCGGCTCCCCGCGCACGGAAAACTCCACACAGGCGCGGGGATTCTCCTCCGGCGTCACAAGGGAAGCCCGCCCGGACAGGCGCGTCACGGAGTCGATATTCAGGCCGTGGGCGTTGATGACGCCGGAAACGCGCTGCATCTGCGAGGACGTTACCTCACGCGAGAGCACGGTGACGATGTGCCGCCTGCGTCCCTGCCCGGCGACCCACGCCTCGTGGCTGTCTTCGCTCACGGGGGAGAAGGTCAGGGTCA
Source organism: Desulfobaculum sp. SPO524 (assembly GCF_044987625.1). Lineage (NCBI taxonomy): Bacteria > Pseudomonadati > Thermodesulfobacteriota > Desulfovibrionia > Desulfovibrionales > Desulfovibrionaceae > Desulfobaculum > Desulfobaculum sp. SPO524. The sequence continues at coordinate 514,628 of NZ_JBJDSB010000001.1, forward strand.
CGCCCATTTCGTGGGCGCGGAAGAGCAGGTCCTTAAGGATGGGGGCCGAGGCCTGCTCCTTGGGGATGTCGATGATAATGCCGAGGGACAGGGTGTTGTGGATGACGGCCTGCCCAATGTCCAGAATGTGGACGTCGTAGCTGGCAAGGGTCGTCATCAAGGAATTGAGAATGCCGGGCCTGTCGTCCCCGGTCACGCGAATCAGAACAATCTCGTGCATTGCGTTCTCCGCTGCAATCCGCTTGCGCGGCAGTTGGCTCAGGAAAGAATAGTCACATCACCGGGTCAGTCTGCGCCGCAGCACGTCCGACACCATGGTTGCCTCCGGCACCTTAAGGAGCACGGTCAGCGCGGCGTAGGCCACCGCCCACAGCGGGATAAGCGCCACGGACCACAGGCCAAGGTCCACTGTCAGCCATGCGCCGCCGCCAATGGCCGCGCCCAGCACGGCAAACAGCGCCGCCCCCTTCTGGAAGGTGGCCCACTGCCCCAGCTTGCGGCGCAGGCCCCACAGCAAAATGGCCGCGTTGCCCCACGAGGCCACCGTGGTGGCAAGGGCAAGGCCCACATGGCCAAGGGTCTGCATCATACTCACGCCGCAGGCCACGTACAGCGCCACACACAGTGTGGCGGCGATAACGGGCGTGCGCGTGTCCTCCAGGGCGTAGTAGGCCGACACCAGCGGCCGGACAATGGCAAAGGCGGGCAGGCCCGCGCTGTAGCCCATCAGGGCAAGGGCCGTGGCCTCTACAGCGCCGTCGGCAAAGGCCCCGCGCTCAAAGAGCAGCGACACCACAGGCTCGGACAGGGCGCACAGCCCCGCCGCGGCGGGCAGACTGATAAACAGGGTCAGGCGTAGGCTGGCGTTCAGGGCCTCGCGAAAACCGTCCATGTCCGCGCGGGCGCTGAGCTTGGACAGGCTGGGCAGCGCCGCCGTGCTCACGGCCACGCCAAACACGCCTAAGGGGAACTGCACCAGCCGGTCGGCATAGTACAAGTAGGAAATACTGCCCGCAGAGAGCAGCGACGCCAAAAACGTCCCAATAAGAATATTGATCTGGTACACGGCCGCGCCAAACACCGTGGGCAGCATCAGCCGCCCGGTGCGCAGTACGCCCGCGTCCTTAAAGCTCCACGACCCGCGCCAGCTAAAGCCGCGCTTGCGCAGGGCCGGCTGCTGCATCACAAACTGAAAGTGCCCCGCCGCCAAAACGCCGTAGGCCAGCACATGCGGCACGGAAGCATCCAGCGCCACAGCGGACAGCGCCGCGCAAATGAGCACCACGTTCAGCACGCACGGCGCCAGCGCCGGAGTGAGAAAGTGCCCCTCGGCGTTGAGGATGCCCATGCTCAGGGCCACGCCGCAGATGAATATGGTGTACGGAAAGCAGATGCGCACCAAATCGGCGGCAAGGGCCAACTGTTGGGGGTCCGCGGCAAAGCCGGGGGCAATAGCCAGCGTCAGCTGTTTGGAAAAGACCATCGCCACGGCGGACAATCCGCCCAGCACGATGGCCAACCATATATGGGCCGAACGCGCGGTGGTGAAGGCCGCCTCCCGCCCCTGCTCCTCGCGGATGCGCGAGTACACGGGGACAAAGGCCATGGTCAGCGACCCCTCGCCAAACAGGCGGCGCATAAGGTTGGGCAAGCGGAACGCCACAAAAAAGGCATCCGCCAGCGGCCCAGCGCCAAGGGCAAAGGCGATGATAAGGTCACGCAAAAAGCCCAGAATGCGCGACAGCAGGGTGGCCCCGCCGACAACGGCGGCATTCCGGGCTATTCCTCGAGAATGACTGTTCATTGGTGTCCTGTCAGGGTGTCATCGCTGACACGTCGGGCAATAGGTGGAAGTACGGCCCGCCACTGTACGCCGCTCCAATGTGGTTTGGCAATTGCGACATGGCTGTCCGTATTTTCCGTAGACCCTGAAATCATTCTGGAAGGCGCCGGAATCGCCGTGGGCGTCGCGGTAGTCGCTGATGGAACTGCCGTTGGCGTCAATGGCCTCCAGCAGCACCTCCTGCAACGCACCGTGTAAGGCGCGCAGGCGCTCCTCCTCCACGCCGCTGGCCGGGGCGTGCGGCAAAATCCCCGCACGGAACAGGCACTCGTCAGCGTAGATATTGCCCACGCCCGCAAGGAAGTGCTGGTCCAGCAGAAGGGACTTCACCTGCCCGCGCCGTCCGTCAAACAGCTTCACAAAGGCGTCTTCGGTAATTTCCAGCGGCTCCGGGCCAAGGCTGGCAAAGAAGGGCCAGCGCTCCATGGCTTCCGGCGGCATAACGCGGCAGTAGCCAAACTTGCGCGGGTCCGCAAAGTGCAGGTTCTGGCCTTCGGTCAGGCGGAACAGAATGCGGGTGTGCTTGTGCGGGGCTTCCCCTGTGGGGCGCACCACAAGGCGGCCGGACATTTTGAGGTGGAAGCACACGTGTAGCAGGGGATATTTGGGGCTGGCGATATTGATGCACAGCATTTTGCCGCGCCGCCATACGCCCTGAATAACGCTGCCGGGAAGGGCGCGCTCAATTTGGGCGGGGGACAGTGCGCCGCGGCCTTTTTCCACAGCGCCCTTGGACAGCAGTTCAAAGGACAGGATGCGACGCCCGCGAAGCTCTTGAAGCAATCCGCGGGCGATGGTCTGAATCTCAGGAAGTTCTGGCATGATACTTTATGATGTGCCGGGCGGCTGTGCACCGGAACCGGGTCTGGTGAGTTGAATGATAATGTCGCGCTCTGCGCCGTCGCGCCGAAGGGTCAGGCGCAAGCGGCCGTCGTCCTCGCGGTTGGCCTTCACGGCGGCCTTGTGCAAGGTCCACAGGGCCTGAACAGGCATACCCTGCGCCTTGACGATAACATCGCCCTGCCGCATTCCGGCGCGGTCCGCGCGGGTGTCCGGGGCAATGGCCGTCACCAGTGCGCCCTCAGGATGAAGCTCCACGGCAAAGCCGAGGCGGCTCTCGTGACGCAGGGGGCACAGGAAGAAATAGTCAGCGGCGTCCGCGTCAATCGGCTCAAGGCCGCGCCACGGCAGAACCGTGGTCACACTCGCGTCCGGAGCAAGAACCGTCAGCCGGTGGGGGATGCCCCAGCCGTACTCCACATGCCCCGCACCAACGATAATGGCGACAGGCCGGTGCAGGCGGCGGCTGGCGTCAACGGCGTGCTGCGCCATGACGGTATCCCACAGGGACTGCACGCGCACAAAGCGCTCAATTCGGGCGTCGAAGTCCTCGCCGCCATGAGCCATAATGTCGCGGTGCCGTTCAAATTCCTCGCGCAGGGACTCGCGCTGGGTGTCCATGGGACCGATGATGCGCTCCGGCACCAGCGCCCGCTTCGTGGCGGGCAAGGCCTCCAGCTCGCCCGCGCTCACGGCGCGGACAACATCCTTGGGGATGTTCAGCGCCACAAGGGGCAATCCATACTGCTCCGCCACGCGGAAGATGGGGCGGTACAGGGAATACGCATAGCCCCACACATCGTCCCAGCCAAGGGCGTCTGGAAGCGTGTCGGCGGTGAGTTCACCAGCGTTGAAGCGGTCCAGCGCCTGCTGGTGCGTCACCGGGACCATCTCAAGCCCCACGGCGGGGACCGGACGGCCTGCGGCGCGCGCGGCCTCGGCCATCTGGGCGAGGACATCGGCCTGCACGTTATGGTCGCAGGGGTTGGTGTGCCCCTCGCCAAGGAGCACGTACCGCACGTCCGCCACGGCAGCGGCGAGTTCGGCGGCGGCAACCTGTCGGCCGCTGTCGGTCACGATGTCGCCGGGCATGGCTGAAGGGATGGCGGAGTCAGACGTCCCGCTGCGGGGGGCCTGCTGCGGGGACAGCGCGGCGCAACCGCTCAGGGCCGCCGCCAAAATGACGGCGGCCCCAAGACGGAGTATGTGTCGCATATGTGAGGCCGGGATTAATCCCATTTCCTCTTGTCCTCGATGGGACGGATCTGTGCGGGAAGGGTACCGGGCGCAACCACGTTCAGTTGCGGACGGAGCTTGATCTGCTGGCGGAAGGCGTGCAGCAGCTCGTCCTGACGTGTGAAGTTGCTGGCCTCGACGTTCATGGTCATTTCGTCGATGCCACCGGGGTTGGTGACCTCAATCTGCCAACGCTTGATCTCCTCGAACTGGGACATCACCTGCTCCACCTGGTGGGGGTACACGAACATACCCTTGATGCGGGTGGTGGTGTCCACGCGGCCAACGATGTTGCCGAGGCGCGGGGAGGTACGGCCGCAGGCGCAAGGCGTGCGGTCGATGTAAGACAGATCGCCCGTGGCCAGACGGATAAGCGGATAGGTGTGGTTAAACGCCGTCACGACGATTTCGCCCACCTCGCCATCCTTGAGCGGGATGCCCGTGTCGGGATGGCAGATTTCCACGTAGGCGCGGTTGGCAAGGTGCAGGCCGTTGCAGTGGTAGCACTCGTAACCAATGCAGCCCACATCCGCCGTGCCGTAGCCCTGGCGCATGATGAGGTCGAACTTCTTCTCGATGGTGGCGCGCATCTTTTCGGAGAATTTCTCACCGGTGACGAAGGCCACTTCGAGGAACAGGTCCTTACGCAGGTTCAGGCCCGCTTCTTCGGCCTTCTGCGCAAGGTGCATCAGGTAGCTGGGCGTACCCACGTAGCCCGTGGTGCGCAGCTTCTGCATGATCTCAAGCTGGGTGTTCGTATTGCCCGGACCGGCGGGAACAACAGCGCAGCCGAGGTTGCGCAGCGGCTCCTCGAACATGAGACCTGCGGGGGTCAGGTGGTAGTTGAAGGTCACCTGCGCGAGGTCGCCGGAGCGGAAGCCCGCCGCGTAGAAGCCTTCGGTCCATCCCCAGTAGTCGTCGTTGCGGTCCTCAGGGTCAAAGATGGGACCGGGAGACAGGAACACGCGGCGCAGTTCGCCAAGGTCCTTGGTCAGCAGTCCACCAAGACGCGGCCCCATGGACTGCAGGAAGATGAGTTCCTTCTTCTTGATGATGGGGATGTGCTTCAGGTCGGAGAGCGTCTTGAACTTGTCCACGTTGAACTGCGCACGGTCGAAGCGCTTCTTGACGTCCTCGGAATACCTGTAGGCATAGGTCAAAAGCTCTTTGAGCTGAATCTGATAGTATTGGCGTCGTTCAGACTCGTCGAGCACCTCGCGACGGCTGTAGATGCCTTCGGTACGGTCCTTTCGGGTCATGTTCTTAACCTCGTCGTATATGGAGTGAATGGATGGGAATATAAGCGTGAGTGCAACAAGACGAAGTATCACATTTCCGTTACGCAATACAAGCCATGTTGCCAAAACACGAAAATTCGCTTCGACTTTTCACGCTTTATCGAGAAAAGTCGAAACGAATAGTTTTTCACTCGGCACAATCGAGTGCAGCTGGCTCTAACAAGCCAAAAACGCGTTTACGCGTCCGGTTCAGTAGCGTCCGATGCGGAAGCGTCCTTCTCCGGCGTTGCAGGCGCGGCTGCCTCAGCCTTGGCGGCTTCGGCCTTGCGCTTTTCACGCGCGGCCTCCTGCTTGCGCTCGCGGGTGCCACGGGGGCGGTGCTTTTCGTAGTCCTCGCTGCCATCCTGATGGCGCGCAAAGACAAGGAAACCCGTATGGGCGACCATACGGTCCTCGGGGCGCAGCCTGTCAGGGACGGTCTTCCAGCGGCGGACCAGAATCTCCAGCACCTCAAGGTCGGCGTAGGGGCCGCTCTCCAGCGCCTTGAGCAAATCGCTCACCTGCGAAATGGTGGGCAGCAAAAACGCCACGGGCGAGCCGGGGCGGATGGCGCCGGGGATGAGGTGGGTGTATTCCCACGGGGTGCGGACATCGAGAAACAGCGCATCCGCGAGGGTGTCCTCGTCGGCGGTGTTCTTCACAAAGCCGTCGGCGATATCGTGGCCGACGATTTGCTCAACGTTCTTGCCAAGGCCATAGCGTTCCAAATTCTTGCGACACAGGTTGGCAAACTCGGGGCGGCGCTCATAGGTGAACACCTTGCCCGTGTCGCCCACGGTGTGCGACAACGCAACCGTCAGGCTGCCGGAGCCGCTGCCCGCTTCGATAACGCGCGTGCCGGCGCCAATGCCCAGCTTGACCAGCAAGTAGCCGATCTCCTTGGGATAAAGCACCTGCGTCTGCCGCTTCACACCCTTGACCATATCCGCCAAGGTGGGGCGTACAAGCCGAAACGGCTTGCCAAGATGTGTATACACCAGCGAGCCGAAATCCGCCGCGGCCACATCGGCCATGGCGACTTTGCCTTCTTGCGTATGCAGGTCCTGTTCAAGGTCCAGAACCTTCATGTAACGCTTGCCCTTCGGGCTGATGAGCAGTACCAGTTGACCGGGTTCAAGCATAATATCCTCCAAATTAGACCCCGTGAGGTATGGGTACACGGTAGGAAAGTCAAGCCTCTTTCCCCCTGTCCATAAATCGAGTATAAGAGGAAACGCTACGTTGGGATACACATTCGTCTTTGGTCCGGTACACTCCGGCAGGCTCGGCCTGTCCCTCGGCATTGATGTTTTGGGCGACGCGGTCTGCACCTTTGACTGCACCTACTGCGAGGTCGGCAGGACCACCAGCCTGACCTGCGACAGACAGCCCTATGTCCCGGCACAGCACGTGCTGGATGAGTTGAAACACTGGAAGGACGAGGCCGTCCGCCTGCCAGACGTCGTCACCCTCGGCGGACGCGGCGAACCGTGCCTCAACAGCGATATGGGCGCCATTATACGCGGCGTCAAAGACATTTTTCCCAAGATTCCCGTCGCTGTGCTGACGAACTCCACGCTCCTGACGGACCCGGCGGTCCGCCGCGACCTCGCAGAGGCGGACGTGGTGCTCCCTTCCATCGACACCCTCGTCCCGGACGAGATGCGTCGTCTCAACCGTCCGCACCCCAGTCTTGACGTCGCCGCGCTGCGCGAAGGCCTGCTGGCCTTTGCCCGCGAGTATACGGGCAAACTCTATGTAGAGGTTCTGCTCGTTCAGGGCGTTAACGACAGCGACGAAAACCGCGCGCTGCTCAGGCAGTTCCTTACGGAACTCCAGCCAGACAGGGTCGACATTGTCACCATGACCCGTCCGGGCACACTGCGCGCCGCCTCGCCCGTGCCGCCGGAGACCCTCGCCCTGTGGCGAAGGGAGCTTGCTCCACAGCACACTGGCGAAACGACACAGCGGTCAACCCCCTCCACCGCGGAGGGAGACAACTTTTCAACGGAGACTGGAGCGGCCGCCACACATCGGCGCGACCTCTCCGAGACTGCCGTGCTGGAACTCGTGCTGGGTTCCGTGTCCCGCAGGCCCCAGACCGCCCGGCAACTGGCCGAGGCCCTGGTCCTGCCCCCCGCCGACGTCCGCCGCGCGCTGGACGCCCTGCTGCAGCAAGGGCACATCGCCGCCGAGGACGATGGCGGAGAAGCCTTTTACGGAGCTTTCCGGGACTAGCCGAATCACCGCATGCACGGCGCCTCCGCACATTTCTACATCAGAGGCGATATTTTATGGCAAAAAGCAAACGGCAGAAGATGTACATCAGCGTCCTGCCCGGCGAACAGGTGGAAATGGCCATCACGGAAGACGGCAAGCTCGAAGAATACTACGTCGAGATGCTGCACCAGGCCAAGACCAAGGGAAACATTTACAAAGGCGTCATCAACAACATCGACCCCAGCCTGCAGGCCGCCTTCGTCAACTACGGGGCGGAGCGCAACGGCTTTCTGCAGGTGGATGAGGTCCATCCCGAATACTACCACTCCGATTTAAAGCCCCAGAAAGGGTTCAAGTATCCCCCCCTGCAAAAGGTGCTGCGCTCCGGCGACGAAGTCCTTGTGCAGGTGGTCAAGGAACCCACCGGCAAAAAGGGTGCATTCGTCACCACCTTTCTGTCCCTGCCCGGACGCTACTTCGTGCTGACCATCGGCCGCGAGCAAATTGGCATCTCCCGCAAGATTGAGGACGAAAAAGAGCGCGCCATGCTGCGCAAGGTGGTTGAGGAGCTGAACCTCGGCCCCGGCATTGGCGTCATCGTCCGCACCGCCGCCGCCAGCGTGAGCAAAACGCGCCTGACCAAGGACCTGAAAATCCTCAAGCGCCTGTGGAAGGACCTGCGCGGCAAAGTCGCCACCCAGAAGACGCCCTCCCTCGTCTATCAGGAGATGGACCTCGCCTCTCGCGCGGTGCGCGACTACCTCACCAGCGAAGTGGGCGAAATTTGGGTGGACCATGAGGAGACGTCCAAGACCGTGGCCGAAATGGCCGCCCTCGTCTTCCCGCGCCGGCCTAATCTGGTGAAACTGCACACCGACCATGAACGCACCCTGTGGGAGCGCTTCAACATCGAAAAGCAGATTCAGTCGCTGTACGACCGCGAGGTGGTGCTCCCCTCCGGCGGCAGGCTGGTGTTTGATTCCACCGAGGCGCTCACCGCCGTGGACATCAACTCCGGCAAAATCGGCGGCAAAAAGAATTTCCGCGAGATGGCCCTCAAGACCAACCTTGAGGCTGCCGAAGAAATCGCCCACCAGTTGCGCCTACGCGACATCGGCGGACAGGTGGTGATTGACTTCATCGAAATGAAGGACAAAAACCACTGCCGCGATGTAGAAAAGACCATGCGCGCCGCCGTAAAGATGGACCGCGCACGCACCGATGTGGGCCGCCTGTCGCGCTTTGGCCTTATGGAAATGGTGCGCCAGCGCCTTGGCTCCTCCGCGCTGTCCGTCAGCACGGAGCCATGCCCCTGCTGCGGCGGCACCGGCACGCGCCGCAATCTGGAGTGGCAGTCCCTGCAGGCCCTGAAGCATATCTTCCGCCTGCTGCGCAAAAACGGCACCACAGACAGCATTGAATACCCCTGCGACTGCGAACTGGCCTCCTACCTCTCCAACCACAAGCGTACCAAGCTGTGCGAACTGGAGAGCGAATTCGGCGTCAGCATCATCATCCAGCCGCAATAAATCCACAGACCACGGCGGGGCGTCCACACGGGCGCCCCGCTTTTCCAACAGCCAAAAGGAACCACTATGCCACGAATCCTCCTGCACATGTGCTGCGGCCCATGCGCCATTGCCCCTGTGCGCCGCCTTCAGGACGCGGGCTTTGAGGTGACGGGCTTTTTCTACAACCCGAATATCCACCCGCTCATGGAGTACAAGCGCCGCCGCGACGGCGCGCTGGAAGTGGCCGAACGCCTCGGCTTCAAGGTCATCGTCAAGGACGAGGAGTACGACACGCAAAAGTACTTCCGCGCCGTGAGCTTCCGCGAGCAGAACCGCTGTTTCCACTGCTACACCATGCGCCTTGAGCGCACGGCCCAAATCGCCGGACGTGGGCGCTTTGACGCGTTCTCCACCACACTGCTCTACAGCAAGTTCCAAAAGCACGACGTCATCGCGCAGGTGGGCCGCGACATGCAGGCCGGATGCCCATCCGCCTTCCACTACCAGGACTTCCGCGAGGGCTGGAAGGAAGGCATCGACACGTCCAAGGAATGGGGCATCTACCGCCAGCAGTACTGCGGCTGCCTCTACAGTGAAAACGAGCGCTACAAGCACGAGATCAAACCCGAATCCCAATAGCCCATGCTGGAAGAGACTCTGTACCGTTCCACCCTGTTCCTCTCCCCCGTGGAGTGGCCCAAGTACGCGGCCATTATCGCGGCGGGGCTGCCCGGCCTTGTGCTGGGGGCGGCCTTTGCCAAACGGGGGATGGGGCTAGTCGCCGGCCTCCTGTGGGGCGTGGCCCACAGCGCGCTGTTCATCGGCCTGCTGAAGCTGACGTCCGGCAAGTACGCCTACAGCCTGTTCACATGGTGCAGTCCGCTGGCGGACCTTGGCCACACGGCCATCGTCAGCACCGCGCTGACCGACCGCCTGCTTACCTATGTGCTGCCCGCCGCCGTGCATGGCGTTGTGGCCGCCATTGTTGGACTTGTCGCATGGTCGGCCCTTGGGCCGCGCCGCCGTGCGCCGCGCCGCGCCCGGCGCACGGCACCTCCCCAGCGCCGCACCACAAAGCGGCGGTCCTAACCACTTCGCCGCTTGCCCGCTGGCCCCGACCAGCGTATATCATCCGCTGATTCACCGCCCACACCACCCACAACACGAGACTCGCGCCGCATGCTCCTGTACGTCCACGTCCCTTTCTGCACCCGCAAATGCCGCTACTGCGCCTTTCATTCCGGCCCACCCGCCGATGGCGATATGCGCGGCTACGCCGCCTTTGTCAGCAAGGAAATCCGCTACTGGGGCAAACGCCTCGACCATCCGGAGCTGCGCACCATCTTTTTCGGCGGCGGCACCCCCAGCCTGCTCCCCCTGCCGCTCTTGACGAACATCGTCACCGCCATCCGCGACTCCTTCTCCTTCAAGACGAATCTCGAATTCACCATGGAGGCCAACCCGGAATCCCTAACGGACTGGTCCTATCTGCACGGCATCCGCTCCCTTGGCGTCAACCGCCTGAGCATGGGCGTGCAGAGCACCGACGACGACGCCCTGCGCCTGCTTGGCCGCCCGCACAGCGGCGCCGAGGCGCGCGCCGCCTTTGACACCGCGCGCATGGTGGGCTTTCAAAACATCAGCGTGGACCTTATCTGGGGCCTGCCCGGCCAGCGCCTGTCCGAATGGCTGGGCCAACTGCGCCGCGTGGTGAAGTGGAAGCCCGACCACCTGTCCTGCTACGGCCTGACCATCGAACCCGGCACTCCCCTCGCTGACAGTGACGAACGCGGAGAACTGGAATTCGCCGGAGACGAGGAATTGTCCAAGATGTTCATCTATGGCGCGGAATACCTCGAATCCATGGGCTACCTCCAGTACGAGATTTCCAACTTCGCCCGCATGGGGTTCACCAGCCGCCACAACCTTGGCTACTGGGAAGGCCGCGACTACCTCGGCGTTGGGCCGTCCGCCGTGTCCACCATCCGTGGGCGCCGCTGGCAGGTGCCCTGCGCCCCGCGCGACTACGCCACCGCCCTGCGCTCCGAAACCCTCGATGCAAACGCCGAGGAACTGGATTTCGTCACCCGCCTTAAGGAAATGATCATGCTGCGCCTGCGCACCTCGCGCGGGCTGCGCCTTGGCGCGTACAAGGCCATGACGGGCCGCAGCTTTACCGAGGACTTCGCGCCCATGGTGCAGGCCCTGCGGCAAAACGGCCTCATCCGCATGAGCGGCGGCTACCTGCGCCTGTCCAAGACGGGCATGGTCGTCTCGGACACCATCCTTGCCAACCTTTTCGACAGCCCGGTGTGGGATACCGTGCAAAAGCCGGAGTCCGCCGAGTAATCCACCCTTTTGGCCCGTGATGCGGCAGAGTCCGCCGCCAATTCCGCCCTTATAATGAGAATGGACCATGTGCTGCGTCCGGCAGCATGGCGCAGCGCGCAGGTCCCGTCCTTAGCGTCTTTCCCAATCAGCTTTCCTCTCGCCCTCTGTTCCAACCCCTTTTTCTTGCAGACCTTCACCCCGGCCGGGGAGCTTCAATCCTTCTTTTGATAATGTCTCAACATGCCTTTATGGGATGTTTTGGGCCAATTTGCCGCTTTTTAACGACAATTGCGCATGCAAAACATCGCCATTCGCAAAACTTTCGTTATCCTCGGAACATAGAGCTGGCGCGGGTTTTCTAGACTTTCATGAAAAAAAGACATTTTTTCCCTAAACACTTTCGCCTTAGCCGCCGAAATACTTAGCAAGTGATTACGGGCACGGGCCCAACTCAGCAAGGACGCTGAAATTACATCTATGGAGGGAATACTATGTCTCTGGTAATCAACCACAACATGATGGCCGCCAATGCCGCTCGCAACCTGAGTGAATCCTACGGTGCTCTGGGCACTTCCACCCGTCGTCTGTCCTCCGGCCTCCGTGTCGGCACCGCGGCTGACGACGCAGCCGGTCTGGCTGTCCGTGAAATGATGCGCTCCGACGTTGCCGCCCTGCACCAGGGTGCACGTAACGCCAACGACGCCATCTCCATGGTGCAGACCGCTGACGGCGCCCTCGGCGTCATCGACGAAAAGCTCATCCGTATGAAGGAACTCGCCGAGCAGGCCGCTACGGGTACCTACAACGCCGACCAGCGCGCGATCATCAACTCCGAGTACCAGTCCATGGCATCTGAGATCACCCGTATCGCCAACGCCACGGACTTCAACGGTATTCACCTGCTCAACGGCAACCTCTCCGCCGACCACGACGACTCCGACGGTTCCGGCGCCATGCGCGTCCACTTCGGTACCAAGAACGACGAGAAGGAGGACTGGTACGACATCAAGATCGGCACCACCACCGCCAGCGCTCTTGGCCTTGGCGACCAGGCTGCCGACGGTGCAGGCAAGACCATTGACACCCAGTCCAACGCACAGGCTGCCTTGGAAGCCATCGACACCGCCATCGAGTCCAAGGACAAGATCCGCGCTGACCTTGGTGCCATGCAGAACCGCCTGAGCGCCACCATCTCCAACGTGACCATCCAGGCCGAGAACCTGCAGGCCGCTGAATCCCGCATCTCCGACGTGGACGTTGCCACCGAGATGACCGAGTTCACGCGCCAGCAGATCAAGGCGCAGGCCGGCGTTGCCATGCTTTCCCAGGCCAACTCGCTCCCGCGTATGGCCATGCAGCTCTTGGGCTAGCACACGCGCTGACCACTCTGCCCACACCGGCAGTTCCAAGGCCCCCTCTTCGGAGGGGGCCTTTTTATGTGCGGCGCGCGGCGTCTTCGTCCGTGCGGGACGCCGCCCAGTGCGCCCGAAGGCATCAATGCATCAGCAAGGCCCACGCCCTCGGGAATACTTCTTTGCCTTTCACGGCGACCGCATTCCCCCACGCAGGCCCCAGACAAGCCCCCAGTCCCCCAAAAAACAAGCACGGCCCCAGCCACCGCGCCGAACACAGCAAGCGACACGTCCACAAGCACAGCCCCCAGACGCAGGACGAACAAAAGCGCCGCACCGTAAACGGTGCGGCGCTCGGAATGTCGTCGCTCTCGCCCTTTGTGGCAAAGGCTCTTCATTGGGTGGCGCCTTTTCTGGCGCACGGGGCGCTCGGGGTCACGTCCTCCAGCGGCGTGCTTTTCCTCCTTCGGCGCTCAGGGTCACGTCCCTCAGCGGCGTGTGTTCCTTCTCCGCCGATGCGGGGCACCTTTCCCGCCCAAGCGCGGCGCCCTCTCACCTTCGGGAGGTGCGGCTACTCGCCACCCTTTTTGGCGCTGGGCTTCGGGCGGGTCATGGAGAGGGGGTCGAGGACGTGCTCGGCGTCCTCGCGGCTCATGTGGCCATGCTCAACCACCAAATCAATCAGCGGGCGCTGATTGCAGGCGGATTCCTTGGCAAGGGCCGCGGCGGCCTCGTACCCGATATATGGCGCAAGGGCCGTCACCGCGCCAACGGAGCGGTGGACCATCTCCTCGCAGCGCTCCTTGTTGGCCGTGATGCCGTCAATGCACCGCTTGCGCAGCATAAAGCACGCGCGGGCCAGCATATCCACGGACTGGAATAGGTTGAAGGCGATGATGGGTTCAAAAACATTCAGTTCCAGCTGTCCGGCTTCCGCGGCAAGGGTCACGGTCACGTCGTTGCCGATGACCTGATAGCACACCTGATTCACAGCCTCGGGGATGACCGGATTCACCTTGCCAGGCATGATGCTGGAGCCGGGCTGCATGGGCGGCAGGTTGATTTCATTAAAGCCGGTGTATGGCCCGGAGGACAGCAGGCGCAGGTCGTTACAGACCTTGGACAGCTTGACGGAAATACGCTTGAGGATGCCGGACACCAGCACAAACACGCCCGTGTCGCTGGTGGCCTCGATAAGATTGGCCGCAGGCACGATGTCCAGCCCGGTGATGTCCGCCAGCTTGCCGCACACAGCGGCGGCGTAGCCTTCGACGGTGTTGATGCCCGTGCCGATGGCCGTTGCGCCCATGTTGGACTCGCGCAGATGCTCCACGGCCTCTTCAAGGCGGACGGCATCTTCGCCGATGGTCACGCCGTAGGCCGCAAACTCCTGCCCAAGGGTCATGGGCACGGCGTCCTGCAGCTGGGTCCGCCCCATCTTGATGATGTCCGCGAACTCGTCGCCCTTGGCCTGAAACGCGGCCACAAGGGCGTCCATTTCCTTGAGCAGGTCATGGCAGTACCACGTCAGCGCAATTTTCAGGCTGGTGGGGTACACGTCGTTGGTGGACTGGGACAGGTTGACGTGGTTGTTGGGGTGGATGTGCTGGTACTCGCCCCGCTCATGTCCCATAATTTCCAGCGCGCGGTTGCAGATGACCTCGTTGGCGTTCATGTTCACCGAGGTTCCAGCGCCGCCCTGAATAACGTCCACGGGAAAATGCTCGTCAAAGTGGCCTTCGCGCACCTCGCGCGCGGCTTGGACGATGGCGTCGCAGATGGCGTCGTCCAGCAGGCCAAGGTCGCGGTTGGCCATGGCGGCGGCCTTTTTGACGCAGGCCACGGCCTGCACCAGCCGGGTAAAATGCGAAAACGGAATGCCCGTTATCTGAAAATTTTCCAGCGCGCGCACGGTCTGCACGCCGTAGTAGGCGTCCTGCGGCACTTTGCGCGGGCCAAGGCTGTCCTTTTCGGTGCGAAACTGCATATCTTTCCTCGCGGCGTCCTTGCCGGACGCCAGACCCGCCGCATGGCGGGGCCAGATTCACGTTTGCGCCGCCACAGCGCGCCAGGGCGCTATGCGCCGCCGCGCCGCACGGCCTCTACCGTGCCCGGAACGGACACGGATTCATGCGTCAGGTCACCATCCGGACCAATAGTCACATAGGCCAACGTCGGGTCCGCCCCGCCCTCGCGCAGGCTGCCGGGGTTCACCACGCGCATGGCGCCATAGCGCGCCCATTCCGGCTGGTGGGTATGCCCAAAGCACACAAGGTCCGCCTGCCCGTCAAAGGCCCGTGCAAGCGAGGCGGAAAGCCCCACACGCGGGCCGTAGCCAAAGCCGTGGACCATGGTGATCTCCACGCCGGTCAGCCGCAGAGAGCGGCGCACGTCCAACTCCTGCGACAGGCTGTAGTCGTCCATATTGCCCGCCACGGCGTGGAACGCGGGATGCTGGGCCAGCCACGCCCACACGGACATGCTGGCAAAATCGCCGCAGTGGAGCAGTACATCCGCCGGGGCGAGGTACCGCTCGTACACGGCCTCCATCCACGGCGTCACGTCGTAGGCGTGGGTATCGGAAATGATGGCGAGCTTCATGCTAATTGCCCATGGGTACCGGCGCGTTGCCGATCAGGTACTTGATATCGTCGTCGGTGAAGTACAGCCCAAGGCCCGTGTAGAAGGAGCTGTCACCGGAATCGCTGGCAAAGTCGTCCACACCGGCCATAGCGTAGAAGTTCTTCATGAAGAAGAGCTTGGCTCCGGCCTTGAGGTGCGGCGGGTCATCGTCGTCAAAGTCGAAGGCCTCAAAGGTCAGCTTCACGCGGTCGTCCCACAGGTAGTAGTCCGCGCCCGCGCCGCCGGTGGATTCAAACAAGCCGCCACGCAGGGCAAGGTCGCCCCAGCGCTTGCCAATCTGCGCGTTGAACTTGATCTGGTCGCGCTCGGTCTTCTCTTCCAGTTCCGTGACGGTGGAGCGGTTGCCGCTGCCGTCGATGCGGGTGGTTGTGGTTTCGGTCTCCTTGGTGCGGCCCTTGGGGTCGGAGACAACGCCCACCATGTAGAAGTGGTCCGCGGACGGCTCGATAAGCATGTTCAGGTAGGTCTTGGTATCGCCGGAGTCCGCCAGATACTCAGCGGAAAAGTCCACACTGGTCTTGAAGCTCTCCTGCTTGCCCAGATAGGTGTTGATGCCTTCCAGCGCGCGGTCCAGCTTTCGGGCGGTGGTGTCGTCGTTGACCAGCTTGCCAAGGGTGCCCTGCCCCTCGTCAATCTTGCGGGTCACGCTCTCCAACGATGCTACGGCCTCGTGCAGGTTCTGGCCCATCTCCTCATCGTTCACCAGCCGTCCGGCCGTGCCCTGCCCTTCGTCAATCTTGGCAAGCACGCTGTCCATGCGGTTCAAGGTACCCTTAAGCCCCGTGGAAGCGGATTCAAAATTGGTGATGATGGAGTTGATGTTCTGCTTGTTGGCCGAGGAGATATCCTTCAGGTCCGTGGAGAAGTCGCGCATGTTGGCGACGATGAGGTCGATGCTCTCCACGTTGCGCTGGACCATGTCGTTCAGGGTGACGGCAAGGTCGCGCATGCTGTGGAAGGTGCGCCGCAGGTCGCGTTCGCCATCAGGTCCGCCCATAACGCTGGACACGCTCTTGGACACCGAACCGATGTCGTCGGCAATCTGGCCGACCTTTTTCATAAGCACTTCAAGGTCCGCCGAACGGTCCGTACGCTGAATAACGCCGCCCTCGGCAATCTGGGGCAGCTCGCGCGAGCCAACGGACAGCGAGACATACTTGTCGCCAAGCACGCCTCGGGTCATGATGCTTGCCTGCGCATCGGAGCGCAGGGCGATGTCCTCGCGCAGTTCAAGGGTCAGCCGCGCGCGCCCGTCGTCCAGACGGATGTCGCTGACGCGTCCCACCTCGATGCCCGCAATCTCCACGGGCGCGCCCGGTTTCAGGCCGGTGACGCTGTCGAAGTAGACGTTGACGTCATACACGCCGCCGCGCAGAAAATCCGTTTCGCCCACCTGCATTGACATGAAGGCAAGCAACACCACGGCAATGAATACGAAGATGCCGACCTTGACCTCGGCTCCACTTTTGCCAGCCATACGCTCTCTCTTTGTCTGGGTCCATTGTCCCGCACAAGGGGCGGGGTTACGTCAGGCCAATGGGGCCGTCCGCGCGCCCCTGAATGAACTGCTGCACCACGGGGTCATCCGCATTCTGAATGTCCTGCGGTGTGCCGCTGGCAATGATGCGCCCGTCGTACAGCATGAAAATGTCGTCCGCAATGGCCATAGTGGCCTGAATATCATGACTGATAACCACGCACGTTGCGCCAAATTCGCTCTGCGTACGCAGAATAAGGTCGTTAATGGCGGCGGACATCACCGGGTCCAGCCCGGATGTCGGCTCGTCAAAGAGCACGATTTTCGGGTCCAGCGCCACGGCGCGGGCAAGGCCGACGCGTTTGCGCATGCCGCCGGACAGCTCCGCTGGCATCTTGGCCCCGGCACCGGACAGCCCAACCGCCGCCAGCTTGTCGTGCACAATATCGCGGATGTCGCTGCGCGAGAGTGACGTGTGCTCCATAAGGGGAAACGCCACATTTTCCTCCACGGTCATGGAGTCGAACAGCGCGGCCTCCTGAAACAGCAGACCGAACTTTTTGCGCACGGGCACAAGATCCTTTTCCGAAAAGGCCGTAATGTCCTGCCCGTCCACCACAACACGCCCCGAATCCGGCCGCATAAGGCCGATAAGGTGCTTGAGCAGCACAGACTTGCCGCCGCCGCTGCGGCCAATGATGACGCTGACGGCGTCCGGCTTCACGGCAAGGTCCAGTCCACGCAGGACGGCCTGCTCGCCAAAGCTCTTCTGGAGATTTTCGCAGGTAATAATCGGTTGCATATCGTCCTACATCATCAGTGCCGTCAGCACGTAGTCGCTGGCCAAAATAAGCACGGAGGACAGCACCACGGACTGCGTGGTGGCCCGGCCCACCCCCTCGGCCCCGCCAGTGGTGGTAAAGCCCTTGTAGCAGCCAACCAGTGTCAGAATAACGCCGAACACGGCGGCCTTGATGAGTCCGTTATAAATATCCTCAAGCGCCACAAGTTCATAGACCTTGTTCATGAAAATGGCGGCATTGATGCCAAGGAGCTTCACGCCCACCAAATACCCGCCAACCATGCCCACAAAGTCGGACAAAACGGTCAGCAGCGGCAGCATCACCAGCCCCGCAATGATGCGCGGCACGGCAAGATACTGCACGGGATTGATGGCCATTACCGTCAGCGCGTCCACCTGTTCCGTCACGCGCATGGTGCCAATTTCCGCCGCAATGGCCGAACCGGCGCGCCCCGTGACCATCAGCGCAGTGATAACCGGCCCCAGCTCACGGGTCATGGACAGCGCCACCGTGGCCCCCACAAGGGACTCCGCGGAAAAAAGGCGAAAGGCGTAGTAGGTCTGCAGGGCCAGCACCATACCGGTGAAGAGCGAGGTCAGCGCTACCACGAACAGCGAGCGCACCCCCACAAACTCCATCTGCCGAAAAAAAAGAGACAGCCGAAACGGCCGCCGCACCAGCCACGCGCACGCGTCGGCAAACAGCAGGGCCATACTGCCCATCTCATGAACGAGGGCGATGGTTCCGGCACCAATCCAGGCGAAAAAGCGGGTCATTACGTGTAGCTTCCGTCCTCTCGTGATATTGGCCGGAACGGGACGTCCCGGCAGCCTTCATCCATTATCATGTATCTCTACGGTTTACCAGTTAAGCGCGTGCCTACGGCCCTTTTCTCCGCCCGGCATCTTGACGCACCCCCGCCATCATCTACAATAAAAGACTGCCCGACCTGACGAGCGATTTGGAGGAGCCATGGCCGATCCGTGCCCGTGCCCTAAGGCACACGAAGACATCGTCGCGGAAATTATTCGCGTCAACGATGAACTGTCGCAACTCAAGGACCTCGACGCCATCCTTGACCGCATCCTCACTCGGGTGCGCAAGGTGACCAAGGCGGATGCGGGAACCATTTATCTGGTCAAGGAAGGCAAGCTCCACTTCAGCTACGTGCACAATGACACCCTCTTCTCCACCGCGGTAAACAAAGAAGTCTATGGCAACTTCGCTATGCCTATAAACGATACATCCATCGTTGGCTACGTTGCCGGGCACGGCGAACTGCTTGCCATTGACGACGCCTACGACATGCCAAGCGACTCTCCGGTGCGATTCAATCCCGCCTTTGACCAAAAAACCGGCTACCGCACGCGCTCCATCCTCACCATTCCCATCAAGACCTCGCAAAACAAGGTGGTAGGCGTCATTCAGGTCATTAACGCCAAGGACGACACCGGCGCGTCCGTGCCATTTTCCGACGAGGCCAAGCAGTACCTGCCGCTCTTTGCCACCACGGCTTCCGTGGCCATTGAACGCGCCATTATGACGCGCGAGCTTATCCTGCGCATGATGCAAATGGCAGAGCTGCGCGACCCATCGGAAACCGGCGCCCATGTCCAGCGTGTTGGCGCGTATTCGGCGGAAATCTACCACCTGTGGGCGCAGCGCAAGGGCGTCCCCGAAGATGATCTCAAAAAGACCAAGGACCTTATCCGCATTGCCGCCATGCTCCACGACGTGGGCAAGGTGGGCATCTCGGACAAAATTCTCAAAAAGCCCGCCAAGCTCACGGACGAGGAATTCGCCACCATGCGCTTTCACACCGTGTTTGGCGCCAAACTCTTTAACAACGCCACGTCGGAGCTGGACGCCCTGTCCGGCGAAATAGCCCTGTGCCACCATGAAAAGTGGAACGGCAAAGGCTACCCCGGCAGCGTGAAGAATATGGACATCCACGCCAAAAGCGCAGGCAAGCCCATGCAAGGCGAGGATATCCCCATCGCCGCGCGCATCTGCGCCCTTGCCGATGTGTTCGACGCGCTGTCTTCGCGCCGGTCGTACAAGCCGCCGTGGCCGGACGAAAAGATTATCGCCGTCATCAAAGAGGAATCGGGCCAGCACTTTGACCCCGACGTGGTGGACTGCTTTTTGGACATCTGGGACGTCATCTCCGCCATCCGGGCCAAATACACCGAGGACCTGCCAGTGGACGAACAGCCCATTACGGACAATTCCAAGGCGCCCGAGGGGAAACAGACGCCCTCAGACCCGCCCAGCACGTGATGTCTGCCTGCTGCCGCCGCGGCTTTGCGCCCCCATCCCTCACGCCTCTGCACGACGGCACCACGCGAGGACACAGTGACGCATGACCATACCCTGACCGAGCTCATCAACCTCGATGAACTGCGCGAACTTACCGAGGCCTTTTCCGCGGCCACGGGCATTACCATCGGCATTGTGGACACTGCCGGGGCGGTGCTGGTGGAAACGGGCTGGCGGCGCATCTGCACGCAGTTTCACCGCGCCAACCCAGAAACAAGCACGCGCTGCACCGAAAGCGACAATTACATTGCAACGCGCCTTGGCGACGAACCCTACGTCGCCTACAAGTGCAAGAATGGAATCTGGGATGTTGCCGTCCCCATCATCATCGACGGCGTCCACCTGGCGTCCCTCTTCGTCGGACAATTTTTCTACGACTATGAAACCATTGACGAAGAGGCCTTCCGCACGCAGGCGCGGGAGTTCGGCTTTGACGAGGCGGACTACATGGCCGCCCTTGCCGAGGTTCCCGTTTACAGCAAAGAGCAGGTGGAAAGCATTATGCGCTTTGCCACCCTGTTGGTGAATATGCTGTCCTCGCAGGGGCTGAGCACCCTCCGCCTCCAGAAGGAAATCGCGCGGCGCAAACAGACCGAAGACGAGCTGGAAACCGAGCTGAGCTTCATCCAAACCCTGCTGGATACCACGCCCGTGCCCATCTATTTCAAGACCACGGACGGCATCTACCGCAAGTGCAACGCTGCGCTGGCGACCTTGTACGGCATGGAGCAGGAGGACATCATCGGCTCGGCCATCTCCGAGATTACCCCCCAGCAGTACGCCGATGTCTTTGAGGGCAAGGACGAAGAACTCCTGCGCGAAGGCGGCGCCCAAACCTACGAGGCCCACCTTCCCGGCCCGGACGGCACGGACCGCGACGTTATCATCTCGCGCGCCATGGTCCACACCGACGGCCAGCCCGCGGGCATCATCGGCGTCATTCTGGACATGACGGAGCGCCTTGCGGCCCAGCGCGAGGCCCGCCGCCTGCGCATCATCATGGACAACACCTTCAACTCCATGCCCTCGGCCCTAGTCATCGTCAGCCCCTCGGGCGCGGTGACAAGCTGGAACTCCGCGGCGGAGTCGCGCCTTGCCGTGCCGCCCGATGCCGCCAAGGGGCAGCAGTTTGTGGACATATTCCCCAGCATGAACAAATACCAGCCCATGCTGGAAAGCGCCCTGCACAAGGGCGCCCCGTCACGCCAAACCAAAGTCAAACGCCTCGTGGGCGAGGACGTCTACTACGAGGACATCACCGTCTTTCCCCTCAGCGGCGGCGAGTCCGCCGGGGCCGTTGTTCGCGTGGACGATGTGACCGAACGGGTGCGCATTGACAACATCATGATCCAAACAGAAAAGATGATGTCCGTCGGCGGGCTGGCTGCGGGAATGGCGCACGAAATTAACAACCCCCTCGGCATCATCATGCAGTGCATCCAAAATATGGAGCGCCGCCTGACCCCCACCCTGCCCGCCAACATCCGCGTGGCCGACCCCTTGGGCGTAGATCTCGCCGCCGTAGGCACCTACATGCAGCAGCGCGGCATTACGGGGTACATAACCGGCATCCGCGACGCCGCCACCCGCTCCGCACGCATTGTGCGCAATATGTTGGACTTTAGCCGCAAGAGCGAATCCCACCGCGAAAAGACCGACGTCAACGCCCTGCTGGACCGCACGCTGGAGCTGGCCGCCAGCGACTACGACATGAAGAAAAGCTACGACTTCAAGCAAATCGCCATTGAAAAGGACTACGCCAGCGACCTGCCGCCGGTCCCCATGGTCCAGACGGAAATCGAGCAGGTGGTGCTCAACGTTCTGCGCAACGCCGCTGAGGCCATGTCGGAGCAGGGCTTAACAGCAACATCACGCATCACCCTACGCACCCGGCGCGACACGGACGGCGTCCGCATTGAGATAGCGGACAACGGCCCCGGACTGAACGAAAAGACACAAAAACGCATCTTTGAACCCTTCTACACCACCAAAGCGCCGGGCATCGGTACCGGCCTTGGGCTGTCCGTGTCCTACTTTATCATCACCACCAACCATGGCGGCCTGTTCACCGTGGAGTCCACGCCCGGCCAGGGGGCCACGTTCATCATCCGCCTACCCGTCGCCCCCTAGCCCAGAAAAAAGCGCCCGGCTCATATGAGCGGGGCGCTGTGCAGTTTTGCGGCTAGTCCTTTGTGCCGTGGCCGTTTTTTCGGCTCCACCACGACTGGTCCGGCCCAAGGAACCACCAATCGGAGTGGTCCGTTGTGCTGATTTTTTCGGCAAGCTGCTGCCCTTCCGGCGTACGCAGACGCTGGAGCGCCCCCTCCAGCCACTTGGTGGCGTAGGTATTGCCCAGGTCCGCCTGCTCCTTGAGGTTCAGGATGAAGTCAATCTGGTCCGCATCCTGCGCCAGTTCGGCTTCCTTGGTTCCGGCGTCCTCCAGCTCCACCCACATGTTCAGCAGGCCTTCGGTGAGGCCGGTTCCGGCCGTAGCGTCGCGCAGGGCGTCGGTGCGGCGGGAATCATTATACATGCGGTTCACGTAGTTAAAGTCGCCGGTTCGGGCCTCGTGCAGGTCGTGGAACAGGCACAAAAGCGTGGTCCGCGCGGTGTCGGCCCCGGCCATTTCGGCAAGGACGTATCCCACAACAGCGGTGCGGAAGCTGTGCTCCGCCACATTTTCCTGTCCCGTGCCAAGGAACTGGTACCCCGTGCGCGGGGTTTTGCGGAGCATGCCGACCTCAAACAAAAAATCCGACAGCCGCTTCAGGCGGTCCATGTCCAGATTCTTCAGGGCCGGGGAATCGTAGGTGCTTTCATCATCATGCATTGTCGTCTGCTCTGCCTTCGGACTACGAGCGGTAGTCCGCGTTGATGCTCACATACTCGTGCGTCAGGTCCGAGGCGAGCAGTTCGCACGCCCCCTCCCCGTCGCCGAGGGAAATGGTTATGTCGATGTCGGGCCCCCGCAGGTGCGAGGCCAACAGGCTGTCAAAGTCCACATCCACGGGCTGTCCGGCGCGGAAGATGACCAGCCCGCCAATGGCGATGGTCACATCCTCCGGCTGAAAGACCGCGCCGCAACGGCCAAGGGCGGCGGCGATGCGGCCCCAGTTGGGGTCCTGCCCGAACATGGCGGTCTTCACAAGGGGGGAATTGCCCACGGCGCGGGCGGCCATATCGGCCTCGGCGTCGGTCTTGGCGCCGCTGATGGTGATGCGCACCACCTTGGTGCCGCCTTCGGCGTCCTGTACAATCATATAGGCCAGCGAACGGCAGACCTCAGTCAGCGCCTCGGCAAAGGCCTCCTCGCCCACAGCGTCCAGCGACACGCCACTTGCGCCGTTGGCAAGGCCATAGACGGTGTCGTTGGTGCTGGTGTCGCCGTCCACGGTGACGCAGTTGAAGCTGCCGTCCACGGCACGGCGCACAAGGCGGCGCCATACGGGGGTATCCACTTCGGCGTCGGTGAGGATGCAGCCAAGCATGGTCGCCATATTGGGGGAAATCATCCCCGCGCCCTTGCACAGGCCAAAAATGCGGACCGCGTTCTCCCCTTCACCCACCGTGGCCCACGCCACCTTGGGGAAGGTGTCCGTGGTCATGATAGCTTTGGCGACCTCCACAGGGCCGACCTTGCCAAGGGCCTTGCCCAGCTTGGGCGTGGCCGCGCGCCACGTATCCATGGCAAACTGCGCGCCGATAACGCCCGTGGATGCGGGCAGGATGGCGTCGGGCTTCAGCTTGGCGGCTTTGGCGACAAGGGCGAGGGTTTCGCGGCAGTTGGCAAGGCCCTCCTCACCCGTACAGGCATTGGCCTGCCCGGAGTTCATGAGGATGGCGCGCGCCGTGTTCGATTCCGTCATGCGCTCGCGCCCGATGAGCACGGGTGCGGCCTGAAAGCGGTTGGTGGTGAACACACCGGCCGAGGCGGCCGGAACATCGCTGACGATGAGGGCAAGGTCATCCCGTCCGGGCGTTTTAAAGCCCGCGGCGGTGGTGGCGCATCGAAATCCCTGAGGGAACTGCATGGTCGTCTCCGGTGGTGAGGGGTCGAGGGGGGATGCTGGTCCGCGGCGGCGCAGAGGGCCGAGCCGCCGGAACCGACGAAGGCGAAAGGCTCTCGCCCTCCGCCTTCTACGCCGTGGTCTGTCAGGACCGCTGTGCGGACCTAGCGGCCACAGCACTTCTTATATTTTAGTCCACTGCCGCAGGGGCATGGGTCATTGCGCCCCACCTTGGGGGCGTCGCGCCGCACGGGCTTGGTCTTGGCCTCCGCGGCCTGGTCGCCCGCACCGGCGTACTTGACGTCGGCCACCTGCTCCTTGTGCTGGAAATCGTCCTCCTGCACCTCGTTCTTGATGCGCAGGCGGCACAGGGCGCGCAGGGTGTTTTCCTTAATGCGCTCCAGCATATCCTGAAAGAGTTCAAAGCCTTCGCGCTTGTACTCCTGCTTGGGGTCCTTCTGCCCGTAGCCGCGCAGGCCAATGCCCTCGCGCAGGTGGTCCATGTTCAGCAGGTGTTCCTTCCAGCTACGGTCAAGGTTATCCAGCAGGAAGTAGCGGTAGATTTCCCAGTACATGTCCGGGGCGTCCACCTTCAGGCGCGCCAGCTTGCCGTGCACGGTCTTGCGCGCGTCATCAAGGGCGGGCATGGCGTCCTTGAGGTCGTCGGCGCGGCCAAGGTCAAAGACCTCCTCCAGCCGTCCGGCAACAAACTCCTGTGCGTCCTCATTGTCCGCATTGGCCGCCTCCAGCTCCGCGTAAAGGCCTTCCAGCGTCTGGTCGATGAACTGGGTGACCATGGCCTCCAGCTCTTCCTGTCCGGCGGCCATGATGTCGCGGCGCTGGGAGTAGATGACCGTACGCTGCTGGTTCATGGTGTCGTCAAAATCAAGCAGCTGCTTACGAATATCAAAGTTGTGGCCTTCCACGCGGCGCTGGGCGTTCTCAATGGCGCGGGAGACCATCTTGTTCTCAATGGCCTCGTCGTCCTGCAGGCCCAAGCGGTCCATAACGCCGGACAGTTTGTCCGAGCCGAACAGGCGCATCAGTTCGTCATCAAGGGCAAGGTAGAAGCGGGTGGAACCCGGGTCACCCTGACGACCGGCGCGGCCACGCAACTGGTTGTCGATACGGCGGGACTCGTGACGCTCCGTACCAAGGATATGCAGGCCGCCAAGCTCCTTGACGCCCTCGCCCAGCACAATGTCGGTACCACGGCCAGCCATGTTGGTGGCGATTGTCACTTTGCCCTGCTGTCCGGCCTCGGCCACGATTTCAGCTTCCTGCTCGTGGTGCTTGGCGTTGAGCACGCTGTGCGGGACGCGCTTCTTTTTCAGCAGCGTGCCCAGCAGTTCGGACTTTTCGATGCTGGTGGTACCAACGAGGACGGGACGGCCCTCTTGATGCAGCTCCGCCACCTCGGTGGCGATGGCCTTGTACTTGGCTTCCTGATCCTTGTAGATGACGTCGGGGTGATCCTTACGCACCATGGGACGGTGGGTGGGGATGACGGAGACGTCCAGATCGTAAATCTGCTTGAACTCCACGGCCTCGGTGTCTGCCGTACCGGTCATGCCCGCCAGCTTGTCATACATGCGGAAATAGTTCTGGAAGGTGATGGAAGCCAGCGTCTGGTTCTCGGCCTCGACCTTCACGCCTTCCTTGGCTTCCAAGGCCTGATGCAGGCCGTCGGAGAAGCGGCGGCCGGGCATGAGGCGGCCCGTGAATTCGTCAACGATGACCACCTGGCCTTCCTTGACCACGTAGGCGTCGTCGCGGCGGAAGAGCTTATGCGCCTTCAGGGCCTGCAGCACGTGATGCTGGTAGGTGATATTGGCCGGGTCGTAGAGGTTGTCCAGTCCCAGAATTTCCTCACAGCGGGCCACGCCCTCGTCGGTGAGGGAGACGGACCGGGCCTTTTCGTCCACGGTAAAGTCGCGCTCGGCCGTAAGCTTGGCGACGATGTCGTTCATCTGGGCGTACATGCCGACGGCTGTCTCGGCCTGACCGGAAATGATAAGCGGCGTCCGCGCTTCGTCGATGAGGATGGAGTCCACTTCGTCAACGATGGCGAAGTTCAGTTCGCGCTGAACCAGCTGGTCCAGATAGAACTTCATGTTGTCGCGCAGGTAGTCGAAGCCGAATTCGTTGTTGGTACCGTAGGTGATGTCCGCGCCGTAGGCGGCCTTGCGTTCCTCGTCGGTCATTCCGTGGAGGACGGTGTCCCACGACAGGCCGAGGAAGTTGTAGATATTGCCCATCCACTCGGCGTCACGCCGGGCGAGGTAGTCGTTGACGGTGACAACGTGCACGCCCTTACCGGACAGCGCGTTGAGCACCACGGGCAGGGTCGCCACAAGGGTTTTACCCTCACCGGTACGCATCTCGGCGATGCGGCCCTGATGGAGCACCGCGCCGCCGATGAGCTGCACGTCAAAGTGGCGCATCTCCATAGTGCGGCGTCCAGCCTCGCGGACATAAGCGAAAACCTCGGGGAGCATGTCGTCCAGACTGCGGCCGTTTGCGGCCTGCTGGCGGAACTCCGCGATGTGGGTGGGGAACTCGGCGTCACCAAGCGCCCGCACCTTGTCTTCAAAGCTGTTCACGCGGTCCACAATGGGGGTGAGCTGCTTGAGGAAGCGTTCGTTCTTGGTTCCGAAAAGTTTGCGGCCAATGGCACCGAGCATATATTTCTCCTAAATGTATGAGTAGCCGCGCCCCGCAGGGCGGGCCTTATTGACGAAAAATGACGGCATCCAGCCAGTGGATGACGTCCACGCCGTCCGGCGCGCTGGCGGCAAGCTGCGTTACGCAGCCGCTACAGCCCGTGAGCACCGTGGCCGGCGCCTCTCCGGCAAGGTCCTGCCAGCACGCGCCCGCCACCGTGGCGGACAGGTCCGGGGCGGCAAGCTGAAGCACGCCGCCCATGCCGCAGCACCGGGGCCGGTCCGGGCGGCGCAACCGCCCGTCTGTAACCGCGCCAAGCAGTGCGGCGTCCGGGTCATCCTGCGGCGCGTGGCAGGGCCGGTGATAGGCCACACGCCGGGGGGCGTCGTCCGTCTCCCGAAACACGGCTCCGGCAAGGAGCGCGCTCAGGGGGGTGACGGCCCCAGAAAAGTTCCGCGCCTCGTCCTCACTGTCAAAGAGGGAGGCGTCCGCCGCGTAGGCGGCGAGTCCGGCGTGGCAACTGGCACAAAAGGTGACCACAAGGGGTCGCCCGGCCTTGCGCCACAGCGAGACATTGCGCCGGCGCGCGGCCTGCATGGCGTCCGGCAATCCGGCATGGCCAAGGGTGGCGCCGCAGCAGTCCCAACGCGGCATACGCCCCGCATCCACGCCGGCAAACTGGAGCAGCTTCTCCGCCGTCGCCGTCCACGACCGGCGCACCGAAGCGGCCAAACATCCCGGGAAAAGTACGGCCTTATCGCCCGGAGCGCAAGCCGGGGGCGTTTCGGGCACAATCCATGGCGTAACAGCGCCCGTGGTCCCCATGGCGGCAAGGCGGTCCACAGCGCGGCCCACCTGCCCCTGACGGGGCGATTCGCCGCGTCCAAGCAACGCGCCAAGGCCGCCGGCAGCAGGCCATGACAGCTTAGACGACCCAACCCACGCCTTCCACAGCCACCGGGCAAAGCCGGGATGCGCGGCGCGCACGCGGGCCACAGCGGCGGGGACGTCCATATCCTGCGGACAGGCCTGGGCGCAACGCCCACAGGTCAGGCACATGCCAGCAAGGCGGGCGGCGTCCTTTTCGGTGAGGGTTTCCGGGGCCTCGGCAAGACGGTCCAGCAGAAGCATTT
Organism: Desulfobaculum sp. SPO524; assembly: GCF_044987625.1. Lineage (NCBI taxonomy): Bacteria > Pseudomonadati > Thermodesulfobacteriota > Desulfovibrionia > Desulfovibrionales > Desulfovibrionaceae > Desulfobaculum > Desulfobaculum sp. SPO524. The sequence goes on from NZ_JBJDSB010000001.1 coordinate 542,284, forward strand.
TGCCCCGTGGGCCAAGCTCTTCGCGGCCCGTGGCCGCCACAAGGGGGCAGACCTCAAGGCAGCGCCCGCACTGGATGCACTGCGCCTGACATGCGCCGGTGGTGGATGATGGTGTGGATGTCTTCATGCGGTGGGAGTTCCTTGCGCCGCCGCGTCATATGGCAGTGGAAAAACGCGGCAGCAGCGCAAGTGAAGACAATACGTCCGCACCGGGCTCCAGTCAATGCGGCGCCCCGCAGCAAAACCGAATTCGCTGGACTTCCACATGCCGGGCCGATAGACAACGGCAAACCGCAACACATCCCACAACCCGACGCAAGAGGACCTCGAATGCCGTCTCGTCCTACCACGGGCACCCTCATGCCCTACATTGTTCTTTTCGCCGCCATTCTCCTCTGGAGCAGCTCCTTCGTCGCCATGAAGGTTGTCCTCCAGTACTTTGACCCCTACGTCATGATTTTTGGCAGGCTCACCGTGGCCAGCATCGCCCTCGCCCCGTTCTACAAGCTACTGCGCACCGTGCGCTACCAGCCCGGCGACTGGAAGACCCTTGGCTTTATGGCCCTGTGCGAGCCGTGCCTGTACTTTGTCTTTGAATCCAACGCGCTGCAGTACACCTCCGCCTCGCAGGCGGGCATGGTGACGGCCACCCTGCCCCTGCTGGTGGCGGTGACCGCTGTGCCCCTGCTGGGGGAGACCATTTCGCGGTCCATGATGATTGGCTTTTGTATGGCCATGGGCGGCGTCATCTGGCTGAGCCTGTCCGGCACCGCCACGGAAAGCGCGCCGAATCCCATCCTTGGCAACGCGCTGGAGGGCCTCGCCATGTGCGCGGCCACGGGCTACATCATTTCACTGAAAAAGCTGTCGTTTCGGTATTCGCCGCACTTTCTGACGGCGTTTCAGGCTGTGGCGGGCGCGGTGTTCTTTTTCCCGCTGCTCTTTTTGCCGGGGACGGAGCTGCCCACCAGCTTCCCCATGGAACCGGTTTTGGCCATTGTCTACCTTGGCGTGTGCGTCTCCCTTGGCGGATACGGCATGCACAACTACGCGGTGAGTAAGATTCCGGCCAGCAAGACCACGGCCTTTATCAATCTCATTCCGGTGTTCACGGTCATCATGGGCTGGATTATTCTGGGCGAGCGCCTGAACCCGCAGCAGATGGCGGCGTCCGTTCTGGTCCTGTGCGGCGTGCTTATGAGTCAGTACGCAAAGCGGCGCTAACCGCGCCGCGCGCGGCCTGCACGTCCGCCGGGGTCACCATCTCCAGCAGGACGAGCACTTCCTCTAAGGGCAGCTCGCACCGCGTGCCGGAGCAATACTCCTTGGCCTTGCGAAGGTTCGCCTCGGTGAGTTTGCCCATGCGCACCAGCCATTGCGCCACCGAGCACTGCTCGCGGCACTGCCGGCGCTCCGCCACGGTTCCGGCTTCCTCGCGCAGTTCCTCCATACGCTGCCGGAGTGCACTTTGGCGCTGGTCAAGGCACTCGCGCTCGCGAAGCAGACCGTCGCGGCGGTGCTCAAGGCGCATGCGCTCCAGCTCCACCATGTGTACCACCCGCTGGTAATCGCGCCGCATACGCGACACAAACAGCGCCCAGCACGAGCCAAGCAGCAGCATAAGGGCGGCGGTCAACAGCAAGCTCATGCCGCGCCCCCGGCCTGCTCCAGCGCCTTTTCACGCTCCGCATTACGGATGATTTCCCGCTCGCGCTCAAGCACGTCGCGCTCCAGCTTGGTCACGGCCTCGCGGCGCTGCGACACACTCTCCCCAAGGTGCGTCACATCGTCCTGCAGCCGTTCCACAACGCTGCGCGCCTCGTTCAGGCGGCGCAGGCACTCGCTGCGCACGCTCACCGCATGGGCGGCGCACAGGGCCACCCCTCCGGCAATCACCGCTGCGCAAAGCAACTGTTCCATACTCCCTCCCGGATGATTCAAATCCGCGCAATGGTATAGAACAGCCATAGAAGAATCAATACAGTCACGAAAACGACAGAGTACACATTACAGCGCATGCAAATGCCGCGCAGTTCACTTCCCGGCCACCTTCTTTTTTGCAGATTCCATATCATACGACGACACGATATCGAGCATTATCAGTACTTCTTCTAAGTCATACGGACTTTGTGAGCCGTCTTTGAAGTCCTTTGCCTTTTGCAGGTCCTCCTGCCGCAGCTTGCCCGCCTGCATCAGGTAGCCGATGGCGGAGTCGTACTCCACGGCGGATTCGCTGAAAGACGTCAGCCCGTGCTGCGCCTGCACAATGGCAATCTGCTCGGCCTTGAGTTCGTCTTCGCGTTCCTGCAGAACGTCGCGCTCGGCCAGCAAGCTTTCCAGTTCATCGTCCAGCTTTTGCACCTCGTACTCCAGCTTGCGGATCATATCCGTATAGCCCTTGGTCATGCGTGTGTAATAGGCCGGACCTATCATAAGAAACAGCAAGATAAGGATGGAGATATAGATGACCGTCATGGGCGGCACTCCATGGGCGGGGCGCTCTTAGCGGCGGGATGTGGCCTTGGCATTTTGCACCTCTTCGGGGCTGACAATCTCCAAAAGTACGAGCACTTCCTCAATGCTCGCTTCGCTGCCCGACTTGGCGCGGAATTCCTCGGCGCGGTCGATGTCCTCCTGCGACACGCGGCCCATGGACTCCAGCACGGACAGCGCTGTACGCTCCTCACCTGCCGCGGCCTCCTCGGCCAAACGGCGCTTTTCGCGCTCGTGCTCAAGGCGCAGGGTCTCCATGTGCCGTTCCAACAGCTTCACGTTTTCCTTACGGATGGCGATGTCGTTCTGCGCGTCGCCCATATCGATTTCCTTGCGGCGACGCTGCACGCGCAGCCGCTGGATGGTCTCGATATATTTTTCGCGCACGCCGCGCACATACAGCGCAAAAATCACGGCGAACACAAAAATGACGCCAGCAAGAATGAAAAACGGCATCCATCCCTCCAGAGCCTTGCCGGAAACGGACTTCTCGTATCATCCAATAATTACGTGAATTCGCGTATGCGGGCAACCCGGACACGGCCTCCGGCGCGCTGTGCTGTGCGCGCGCGGCGCCGCGGCTTGCGGCCATAAACGACAAACGGGCCGCCCCATCGCCACGGATGGAACGGCCCGTTTACAGAAAACCCCGCGAAAACAAGTCAGTAGGCTTTGCCCGGATTCAGAATACCGTTGGGGTCGAAGCTGGCCTTGATGCTGCGCATCAGGCGGCGCTCCGCCGCGCCAATCTGCTCGTCAAAGTACGGATACTTGGTCAGCCCCACGCCGTGCTCGCCGGACATGGTCCCGCCGGCGCCCAGCACCACGCCCAGCACCTCGCGCTTGAGGGCCGTGGCGCGCTCCAGTTCGCCGCCCGCCTTGTCGTACATGATGTTCACGTGGATATTGCCGTCCCCAAGGTGACCAAAGGTGAGCACGGTCAGCCCGTGCCGCCCCGCGGCCTCGCGGATGCCCGCAATGGCGCGCGCCACCTCGCCGCGCGGGACGGTGACGTCGTCGCTCATCTTGTCCGGGGCCACGCGGAACGACGCCGGATTGATAAGGCGGCGCACCTCCCACAGGCCTTCCTCGGCCGCGCCCTGCCCGGCCTCCAAAAAGGCGGGGGACTCGGCGCCAAGGGAGGCCTCAAGACGCGCCAACTCGCCGGGCAAGGACTCCTCGGAGCCGTCAATCTGCAGCAGCAGTGCGGCCTGCGTGCCCTTGGGCCACGGGGGCACCGTCACATGCTCCAACGCGGCCAGCACCTCTGCGGCCATAAATTCCATGGCCACGGGCAATATGCCCGCCCGAAACACCGCTGCCGCCGCCTCCAGCGCCTGTTCAAGGGTCTCGAACCCCACCAGCACCGAGGCCGTGGCCTGCGGCCGGGGCAACAGCTTCAGCGTCACCTCCGTCAGACACCCAAGGGTGCCCTCCGCGCCGACAAAAAGCCGCGTCAGGTCAAGGCCCACCACATTCTTGTGGCAGCGCCCGCCCATGCGGATGACCTCGCCGCCGGGAATGACGGCCTCCAGCCCCAGCACATACTCGCGGGTAACGCCGTACTTCACGGCGCGCATCCCCCCGGCGTTGGTGGAGACGTTGCCGCCAATGGTGGAGATGCGCACGCTGGCCGGGTCCGGCGGATAGAACAGTCCCTTGGCCGCGCAGGCGCGCTGCACATCGGCCGTTACGGCCCCCGGTTCCACCACGGCCACAAAGTCGCGCCCCGAAATATCGATGATGCGGTTCATGCGCAGGGTGGAGACCACGACGCCGCCGCCCTGCGGCACGCACGCGCCCACAACGTTGGTCCCGCGGGAGCGGAAAAACAGCGGCACGCGCTCCGCATCGGCCCAGCGCAGCAGCTCGCGCACCTGCTCCCGCCCTTCCGGACGGACCACAGCCCACGGCTGATGGAACAGGCGGCTGGAGTCGCCGCCAAAGGCGCAGGTTTCCTCAGGCGACAGCGCGCAGGCGTCGCCGGGGAACAGACCGGTCAGAAAACGGCTTTGGGCCGATGTCAGCATGAAAACCCCTCCTCCAGCAGAGAGCGCCCGGTTCGCGGAGCACCGCGCCCAGTGTACGAAGCGCCGGGCGCGGGAGCAACCACGCCGCAGCACATGAAAAAAGCCGCGCGGGGCGGCTTATTATCGGTGTCGTCCACGCGGGCGGGCTACTTGTAGCGCGCCACTTCGCGGGCGGTGTCCCGCGCGATGTCGCGCTTTTTGATGTCGTCGCGGCGGTCGTAGGTCTTTTTACCCCGTCCGAGGGCAATCTCTACCTTTACCTTGCCGCGCTTGAGGTACATCTTCAGCGGCACCACGGACAGGCCCTTCTGATCCACCTTGGCGGACAGGGCGTCGATTTCGCGGCGGTGCAGCAGCAGCTTGCGCTCGCGCTCCGGCTCGTGGCCGGTGTGCACGGCGTTCTCATACGGCGCAATGTGCACGCCGATGAGAATGGCCTCGCCGTCCATAATGCGGACGTAGCCGTCCTTGAAGTTCACGCGGCCAGCGCGCAGGGATTTGACTTCCGAGCCCATGAGGGAAATGCCCGCCTCGAAGGTGTCGAGGATTTCATAGTTGCGTCGGGCGTTCTTGTTCTGGGCGATAATCTTGATGCCGGATGGTGCTGGTTTTGCCATATGTCTATATCGATTCGTCCGCGTCGAGCAGTGACGAGTAGAATGTGAGTTCTTCCGGGAAACGCTGGAAGATGGAATCCATGACGAGATGATTAATCTTGGTCACGGTGCGGCAGTCCAATATGCGGCGCAGCAGCTCCTTGCATTCGTCCAGCGTGGTTTGCCTGATGATGCGCTTGATGCCCGGAATGGCCTGCGGGTTCATGCTCATGGAATCAATCTGCATACCGAGCAAAATGGGCACGCAGAAGGGATCCGAGGCCACCTCGCCGCACAGGCTCACCTCAATGCCGCTCTGGTGGGCGGCGTCCACAACGAGCTTGATGGAGCGCAGCACGGCCGGGTGCAGCGGCTGGTAGAGGTACGACACGTCCTTGTTGGTCCGGTCAATGCCAAGGGAATACTGGATGAGGTCGTTGGTGCCGATGGAGAAGAAATCCACTTCCTGCGCCAGCAGTTCGGCGGTCATCACGGCCGAGGGCAGTTCAATCATGATGCCCACGGGAACGTTTTCGGCAAAGGGCACGCCCTCGCGCCGCAGGTCGGCCTTGACCTCGTAGAGGACCTTGTTCGCCTCGCGCAGTTCCCGCAGCCCCGAAATCATGGGGTACATCATGGCGCAGTTGCCTTCCAGGCAGGCGCGCAGGATGGCGCGTAGCTGGGTCTTGAACATCTCGCGGTGCTTCAGGCAGTAGCGGATGGACCGCAGACCAAGGGCGGGATTGCGCTCCTGCGACTGGGCATACTGGGTCATGTTCTTGTCCGACCCAAGGTCCAGCGTGCGGTAGGTGACCTTGCGCCCGTCCATGATAAGGGCGAGGTCGCGGTATTCCTCGTACAGCTCCTCCTCCGTGGGGAGGGTTTTGCGGTTCATGTACGAGTATTCCGTGCGGTAGAGGCCGATGCCGTCGCCGCCGTGGTCGAGCACTGCGGCAACTTCCTCAAAAAGTTCAATATTCGCATTCACCTGCACGCGGTAGCCGTCGGTGGTTTCGCCGGGCAGGTGGCAGTTGCTGTGGATGCTCTTTTCGTAGGTCTCGAAGCGGCTTTGCAGGTCGGAATAGAACGTGATTTCGCTCTCGTCCGGCTCCACAAGAATGCGGCCCTTGAGCGCGTCGATAATGATAAACGCGCCGTCCTGCACGCTTTCCTCCAAACCGCTGACGCCAACGATGGCCGGAATCTGCAGGGAGCGGGCAAGGATGCCCGTATGGGAGGTCTTGCCGCCCTCGGTGGTGGTAAAGGCCATAATCTTGTCCACTTCCAGCCCGGCGGTGTCCGACGGAGCAAGGTCGTGAGCAAGCAGGATAACCCGGCCCTCAATGGCCCGAAGCTCCGTGGACAGGCCCATCAGCTTGGAGAGCACCCGGTCCGCCATAAGGCGCACATCCTGAATGCGTTCGCGGATGTAGTCGTCCTTGATGGTGGAAAAGGCCTGCTCCATATCCTTCACGGCTTTGAGCAACGCCCACTCGGCATTGATGCGCATGTCCTCAATGTAGAACTTGGCCGTCTTGGCGAGCTTGGGGTCGCGCAGGATGGTGATGTGCGAATCAATGAGCAGGGCGTGGTCGCGCAGCTCGGCGGGCAGCCCTTCGCGCACGTCGGAAAGGTCCGCCGCGGCCTGCGCAATGGCTTCATCAAGGCGCGACACCTCGTCGGCGACAATGGCCGAAGCGATGGACTGGCGCGGGATGGTGCCATGCAGCCTGCGGTTCATGAAGAAGGCCTTGCCGATGGCAATGCCCGAAGAGACCGGAATGCCGGTGATGACCTTTTGGGCCACTATTTATCCTCGCCGAATCGCGTCTGGAACAGTTCTATCAGCGTCTTCAGTGCCTCTGCGGCGTCGTCGCCGCTGGCACGGACCACAAGGTCGCACCCCTGCGGCGCGGCCAGCGTCAGGATGTCGAGGATGCTTTTGGCATCCACTTCCTGTTCATCCATGGTGAGCGTGATCTCGGCGGCGAACCGCTGCGCCTCCTGAGCGAGGCGCGCTGCGGGACGGGCATGCAGGCCCAATTCATTTCGCACGCAGACTTCGGCGCTTTGGTAGCCCTCGGCGTCTTCTTCCGGTTCGATCACGATATCCTCCAATATATCATCACCCGTACGGGGGTGCTGTCGTCACAGGCATGTGCTGCGTATTCAGGTAAAGAGACCGGCGACCAAACGCTCCAGCCAAGGATACCCAAGGTACCCGGCCACAAGAAGCGCAAGGATCACCTCGCGGGACAATCCGGCGGTGAACACCACCCCGGCCAGCCCGCCAAGGGCCAGCACAGCGGCCAGCCATTCGTACCAGAGAAACGGCTCCGGCCACGCAAGGCCCCATACAAGCACCACAAGTGCGGCGTTGCAGACCTTAACGCGCTGGCCCCAGTTGATGAGGTCCCACCGCTTGAGGGTGGGAACAAACTGAAGCCCCTGCCTGAACCCTTCAAGGAAGGTGTATGCCTTGAACGCCTGAAGCGCCGCAAAACACACCACCCCTACTATCACGGCCAGCCAGCCATATCCAGCGGCCCAAAGTAAAAATGTCACCAGCGACCACAGCACCAGCACGCTGCCGCCAAAGAACGAATCCCCAATGGCGGACAGGGCATAAATGGTGGTGCCCCGCAGGCTGTCAAAGGCTTCCGGCGCAAGGAGACCGCGTGAAATCTTCACCTCCACCCCAAGGAACACGCCAACAAGCAGCGGCGTCCAAAACGGGTGGGTGTTGTAGTGCCCCACATAGCGGCGGCGGGCTTGCCGGAGCGGCTCTCCGCCGCCATACAGCGCCCGCAGTCCGGGGTCCATGGCATTGGCGAGACCGATGTTCTGCATGCCGCGCGTGTTGAACCCCGCGCCGACCAGCAGCGTGCGCACAAAACAGGCATGCAGGACCCGGGCCGAAGGAAACGTCTGCCGCTTCCCCGCACCGCTCTGCGCCTGTTTTCCGCGCTGCTTCATCTGCCCCTCAGCCATTTTGTTCCCCTACGCTGTGGGTTCGTCGTCCTGCGCCGCCGGCCCCTCACCGGTCATCAGCGCGTACACATCCTTGGTGGACCAGCCCGCCATGCGCTCGGCCACGCGGCGCGCCACCTGACGGGGCTTGCCGCCTGCGCGGCGTTCCTCCTCAATGGCGGCGAGGACGGCCTCACGGCCCGCTTCCGCCTCCTCGGCCGGCGGGCCAATCACAACGGTAAACTCCCCAAGAAGCGGCACGTCCAGTGCCGTCAGGGCGTCCAGCCGTCCATGTATAAATTCCTCATGCGTCTTGGTCAATTCCCGCGCAACGCACACCTCGCGCGGACCAAGGGCGTCATGGGCGGCCTGAAGGGTCTCCATGAGGCGGTTTTTGCGCTCGAAGAAAATCAGCGTCGCACCGGTTTGCGCATGGGCGGCAAAAAATTTGTGACGGTCTCCGGCCTTGCGCGGCGGAAACCCAAGAAACGTAAACGGCAACGGCGGCAAGCCGCAGGCGCTCAGCGCCGTGAGTGGCGCGCTGGGGCCGGGCACAGGCACCACGGTGATGCCCCGCTCGCGGCAGGCGCGCACCAGCGTAAAGCCGGGGTCGGACAAAAGCGGCGTGCCGGCATCGGACACCATGGCCACGCTCTGCCCTGCCTCCAGGGCCTCAACCACGCGCGCGGTGCGCTTCTCCTCGTTATGCTCGTGAAAGCTCACAAAGCCGTGCGAGGGGATGCCTAGGCGCTGGAAGAGCTGCCCGGTGCGGCGGGTATCCTCGGCCAATACCATATCCGCGGCGGCGAGAATGCGGCGCGCCCGCGGCGACAGGTCGTCGGCGTTGCCGAGGGGAGTCGCCACGACGTAGAGCGCGGCGTCCAGTTCTGTATTCTGTGCAATTTCATCAGTCATGGCTATCAGGTAGGCACGCAGCCGCGCCGGAAGTTTGCTCTTTCTCTACGCACTTTCGCCGCCGGGCACAACAGAGGGTGCTCACCACGGCTGCCATCCGCCACCGGCGGACAGCTCAAAGGCGTTTTCGTAATGGGTGATGCGCGGGGCCTCGCCCTCGGCGTCGCGGACAATGGCCACCACATCAAAGCGGCACGGCACATCCCAGCTCCCCGTCCGGGTCAGGTATTCCGCCGCCGCGCGCGACAGGCGCTGGCGCTTGCCCGCGTTCACGGCCCCGGCCGGGTCGGCTTGCGCGCCGCCGGTGCGGGTCTTCACTTCCACAAAGACGATGGAGCCCTTCCGGGAGCAAATGAGGTCCAGCTCACCGCCGCGGCAGCGCCAGTTGCGCTCCAGCACGCGGTAGCCGCGCTTTTGCAGATAGTCGGACGCAGCGTTTTCGCCGCGCCTGCCAAGGCTTAGATGCCGGGCAGACACAGGGATTCCTGCTTCGGCTTTTCGTCCGGGCGCACGCCCCGAAAGGTGAGACGGTGCATGCGGCACGGCCCAAGGCGGCGGATGGCCTCCAGATGAACCTTGGTGCCGTAGCCTTTGTGTTCGGCAAAGCCGTAGCCGGGATAGCGGCGGTCCAGCGAGGTCATAAGCCGGTCGCGGAAGGTTTTGGCAAGGATGGACGCGGCGGAGATGGCCGCGACCTTGCCGTCGCCCCCAACAACGGAACTCTGGGGAATATCAAGAGGGACGGACTGGTTGCCGTCGATGGCGAGGTACACGGGCTGCACCTTCATGGCGGTCACAGCCCGACACATGGACGTCAGGGTGGAGCGCAGAATGTTGATGCGGTCGATTTCCACCGGCCACCCAACACCAATACCCCACGCCACGGCTTGCGCCTTGACACGGGGTTCGAGCATGGACCGCTTCTTCTCGGTCAGCTTTTTCGAGTCCGTCAATCCGGGGAGGTCAAATTCCTCCGGCAGGATGACGGCGGCGGCGACAACGGGACCGGCGAGGCAGCCTCGGCCAGCTTCGTCTACACCAGCAAATGGCCGGGGATAGGAATCCCCGGCCATTGTCTCACATGCAAGCAACGGCATGGACAACGTCTCCTGCCGTCTGCGTCGCCCCCGGCCGGGACGGCCGGACGGCTCTGCGTGGGATTAATCCCACTGGTTCTTGGTCTTGATGCGAGCGGCCTTGCCCTTGCGCTGGCGCAGGTAGTACATGCGGCTGCGGCGGACTTTGCCTTCGCTCAGCACTTCAACGCGCTCGATGAACGGGCTGTTCAGCGGGTAGATGCGCTCGACACCAATGCCGTCGGAAACCTTGCGCACGGTGAAGGTGCTGTTGGTGGCACCACGGTTCACGCGGAGCACAACACCCTGGAAAACCTGGATGCGCTCTTTTTCGCCCTCAATGATGCGCTGGTGAACCTTGACGGTGTCACCACCCTTGAACTTCGGGAGGTCAAGGCGCAGGTGTTCACTTTCGATTTTACGGATAGCGTCCATATCAAAACTCCTTCGCGGGATATATTTCGTCGCCGAAACTTTTTAATACGCGTCGCCCAAGACGCGGTCAACGATAATGGCTGTGGCGGAACGGACGGAGAGATGGTTGTAGGCACCAAGACTCCGCACAGGGCGAAGCACTGCATCCGCATCCTCCAGCACTTCCGGCGCCAAGCCGGAAGCCGTCCCCATAACCAGAAGCACCGGCCTGTCCTGCAGCATATTCTGCACAGCAGGAACAGTAGCGCTCCCTGCGCCGCGCGCCGAAGTGGCGACGACTGTCGGGCCCTGCCCCGTCTTGCGCTCCACGTCGGCGATGATCTCTTGCAGATCGTGCGCCGTGGTGATGGAGCCAAAGGCGTCGGTGCGGTCGCGGTTGGCCTTTCGGCCCGGACCTTCGAGCCAATGCCCGACCAGCCTTTCGAGCAGGCTACGCTGGTCGGCGAGGGGGGTTGCTATATAGTACCCTCCAAGACCGTAGGTGCGCGAAACGCGGGCTATATCGTGAACGTCGAGATTTGTCAAAGACACAGCGACGGTTTGCCCAAATTTATTGAGCACCGGCGCATGCAGTAACGCCACGTATAAATTGCGCCCAAGCGTTCCAACTCCGCCAGCAGCCCGAATTTCGCGCATGGTGCGGATATCGCTCTCGGTCAATGCTGCATCAGCCAGAATGTCCGGACGGTGCGCAAGTGTCACTTCCAGTGCCTTGCGTCGCCGCCACTCGGCAATGCGGCCATGGTCACCGCAAGTCAGAATATCCGGCACCTTGCGTCCGCGAAATTCCGCAGGTCGCGTGTAGTGGGGATACTCCAAAAGCCCATGGGAGAAGCTCTCCTCGTCTCCGGAGTCCTCGTGGCCCATAAACTCCGGCACCAGCCGGGACACAGCCTCTACGACGCACAGCGCGCCTGCCTCGCCCCCATTCAGGACGAAGTCGCCCACCGAGACGCCCTCGATGGGATATTCCTCGAACACACGCTCGTCTATGCCCTCATAGCGGCCACAGATAAGCGTTATGTTCTCCTCCTGGGCAAGCTCACGCGCGAAGGCCTGGTCCATAGGACGGCCGCGCGGCGTCAGCGCCAGCATGCGCCCGGGGGTTTCAATGCTGTCCAGCGCCTTTGTCAGCGGGTCGCACATCATCACCATACCGGGACCGCCCCCGTAGGGCCTGTCGTCCACGGTGCGGTGCCGGTCTTCCGTAAAGTCCCGGGGATTGATGCGGGTAAAGCCCACCAGTCCTTCCTCCACGCCTTTGCCCAGCATGGCGCTGGTCAGCGGGGAATCGAAGAACTCGGGGAAGAGAGAGACAAGATGGAACTGCACGTAGGATGATCCTTTCCGGTCAGGACGATGCGCGCCGCGAGACGGCGGACGCTAGTCGTCCCCAAGATACAGGTCGAGCAAACCGGGCGGCGGCGCAATGACCACGACGCGGGCGTCAAGGTCCACATCGCGCACGAATTCCTCGGCAACGGGGAAGAGCACTTCCCTGCCGTCCGGGGTATCAATGGCCCAAAGCTCCTGACCAGCGGGCATCTGCACTTCACGCACGGTGCCGAGCGCCTCGCCGCCCTCCAGAACCACACTCAGGCCCTCTATCTGATACAGATACAGTTCCTCGTCGGTGAGTTCGGGCAGGTCGGCCTCGCGCACGAGCATTTCGTGCCCGCGCAGAGCCTCCGCCGCTGTTCTGTCCGCCACACCCTCAAAGGTGACAAGCACCGCGCCCTTGTGCGAGCGCCACGACGCGACGCTGTAGCGACGCAGACGGGGCTTTCGCGGACGCATGGGGCGTCTGCCGCGCCCCTTGCGGGGTGGCGGCGTGGGTTCTTCGGCCTCTTCGGCCTGAGGACCGGGGCGGAGGTACACAGCGGAGAGCTGGTCAAAAAGAGAAGGGGAGTCCGCATACGAGCGTATGCAGACTTCCCCTCTGAGTCCGTGTGGCTTCGTCACCTCGCCGATAACGACGAGGTCTTTGCTGCCAACCGGCATGCCTTGCGATTTCGCGCTGCTCATAAGCATTCACACGATGAACCGCGTACAGCACGTCGCCGCGCAGCACGGCACGTGGCGCAGGGCGAGGGAGCCGGGAGAAAGGCCCCAGCCCTACTCGATGATTTCCAGCACAGCCCGTTTCTGGGCCTTGGTGGAAGCCGCGCCTATGATGGTTCGCATAGCCCGGGCGGTGCGCCCCTGCTTGCCGATAACCTTTCCGAGGTCTTCCTTGGCGACCTTAAGCTCGATCACCGAAGTCTGTTCTCCCTCAATTTCCGAAACCTCGACCGCATCAGGATTATCGACCAAGGATTTCGCAATGTAGGAAATCAGATCCTTCAACATGATGACCTCCGGCTGGGAAATCAGATTTACTGCAGAACACATCGCCGCGTGTGACGTCCGTACGAACGGATACTACTCGCTGGCAGACTCGGCCTTTTTCAGCAGGGAACGAACGGTATCGGAGGGCGTAGCGCCACGCTCCACCCATTTCTGCACCTTCTCGGTGTCGATCTTGATTTCCACGGGCGTGACCATGGGATTGTAGTGGCCCAGGAATTCCAGCGGCCGACCGTCGCGACGGGTGGCGCTGTCGATAGCGACAAGCCTGTAGAAGGGACGCTTTTTGGAGCCCATACGGGTGAGTCTCAGTTTAAGAGCCATGTGGTTTCCCCCATTCTGATAGATAGTATTACAATTGAAAGAAAATGCAAGCAGTCTGCGCAAAACCCGCACCTGCCTGACCGCGATCCGAGCCGGATTCGGGCCCACACCGCGGCCCGCTCTACTCCGGTATTACTTCTTTTTCCGCTTTTTATTCTTGCCGGCGGTCTTTTTACGCTTTTTGCGCTGGGTTTTGGGCTTGGATGAGCCGCCACCGGGGGCGCCCATGCCTTCCAAACCGTCCATCCCTTCCATGCCGGGCATACCGGGCATTCCAGGCATCCCACCAGGCATCCCGCCGGGCGCACCGGGCAAGCCGGGCATCCCCTTGGGCATGCGGGGCATACGGGGCTTTTTGCCCTTGCTGCCACCGCCCATCATCTTCTTCATCATCTTGCGCATCTGCTCGAAGTTCTTCACCAGTTGGTTCACGTCGTTCACAGTGACGCCGGAACCGCGGGCGATGCGCTCCTTGCGGCTGACATTGATGACGGAGGGATTGCGGCGTTCCTCCATCGTCATGGAGTTGATGATGGCTTCTACGCGGGCCATTTCCTTATCAGGCATGGACATCTCGCCGAGCTTGTCCTTCAGCCCGCGCATGCCGGGAATGAGCTTCAGCATCCCCTCAAGGGAGCCCAGCTTCTTCAGCCGGCGCATCTGCGTGCGGAAGTCTTCGAAGTCGAATTCCGCGCGCTGAAATTTTTTGCCGATGGCTTCGGCTTCTTCCGTGTCCATCGTGGTCTGGGCTTTTTCGATAAGGGTGAGCATGTCACCCATACCCAGAATACGCGAAGCGGCGCGGTCCGGATGGAAGACCTCCAGATCGCTCACCTTTTCGCCAACACCCACGAACTTCACCGACTTGCCGGTGACGGACTTAATGGACAGGGCCGCACCACCGCGGGCGTCGCCGTCCATCTTGGTCAGTACAACGCCGGAAATGTCAAGCCTCTCGTTAAAGGACTCGGCAACATTCACGGCTTCCTGACCGATCATGGCGTCGGCCACGAACAGGATTTCGCCGGGCGTGCAGGCCGTCTTGATGTTGGCCAGCTCCTGCATCAACTCTTCGTCGATGTGCAGGCGGCCAGCGGTATCCAGCAGGACAACGTCGCATCCTGCCTCCTGCGCGGCCTTGATGCCCTCGCGGCAGATGTCCACAGGATTCATATCCGGGGTGGACGGATACACCGGCACCTCAAGCTGCTTGCCGAGGGTCTGGAGCTGGTCGATAGCTGCGGGGCGGTAAACGTCGGCGGGGACGAGATACGGCTTCAGCTTCCGCTCGCGGCGAAAATGCAGCGCCAGCTTGGCGGCCGAGGTGGTCTTACCCGAACCCTGCAGGCCCACCATCATAAGGACGGCGGGGGTGCCGCGCAGGTCAACGTCCTGCGTTTCACCGCCCAGCAGTTCCACCATTTCGTCGTTGACGATTTTGATGACCTGCTGGCCGGGGGTCAGGCTGCCGAGCACCTCCTGCCCGAGGCAGCGCTCGCGGATGCGGTCCGTAAACTGCTTGACGACCTTAAAGTTGACGTCGGCCTCAAGCAGCGCAAGACGCACCTCGCGCAGGCCCTGCTGGATGTTTGATTCGTCAAGGCGCCCCTGGCCCTTGAACTTCTTAAAGACTGAATCTAGGCGGTCTGAAAGGCTGTCGAACATAATATACGTTTCCCGTCCCAAAAAAATAAAAGAGGTTCTTGTTAAAGAACCTCTCCCATTTAGTCAAGCTTGACTGGCGCGGGATGTTTACCCGACGCACATGCAAAGGTCAAGAGGCTCAGCACAAGGAGACACTTTGTCCATCATTTAGCACTGCTATGCACGGCGCATGCAGTGCGTGCCGAGGGATATAACGCCACAGGCCGAGGTGCCCCGTGGGCAACAGACACCCCGGCCACGCCATAGGCATGGCCGGGGTGCGCTTTATGATTGTATCGGCTCAGGGCCCGCCAATGCTAGCGGAAGCCCATGGGATGATGCGCGGAATCCTCCGGCGTCATCTCGGTCCCCACGTGGCACAGCGCGCAATTTCCGCGCGACCCTATGGGCCCGGCGTGTCCCATATACTGCAATGGAGCGATATTGTCACGGTCCTTACCGTAGCCGTTTTCCTGTACCGCGGGATACTCCGCATGCGGACTGCCGTGACAGGTGCCGCACATCAGCGCGCCCATGTAGCCCTTGCGCATGCGGAACAGGCCATCGGCCCCTTCCGTCCACGTATTAAAGGCATCCATGGTTTCAGGCGGCTGGAAACCAGCGTGGCAGTTGAGACAATCGGGCTGATTCACCCACGGTACACGCGGGTTGATGTCGGCCTTGCTCTCCACAGCGCGCGGACGCAGGTGCTGCATCAGGCGCTTCGCACCGGGCTTGCCCGCTGCATCCTCATGCTTCAGCAGCGACAGGGCGTGGTCCTCCAGCGTGCCGTGGCAACTGGTACAATCCAGCCCCACTTCGGCGTGGATGCCGCGCAGGCACTTGGTCGGGCCTTCGGGATTGTTGGGATGGCAGTAAGCGCAGGCCTCCGCACCACGATTCGTCAGGTAGTTGGCATGCCAGCCATGGATGGCGGCGGGCAGATTCAACAGCTCCGGCTTGCCCTCGGCGGCCAGCACCGGGTCCGGGTGGCAACTCTGGCACAGGCGCGGCTCGCCCTTCTCGGCCATCTCAAGGAGCTTGGTTTTGGTGTTGCGGTCATGCACGGCCAGCACATCGGCCGACGTTTCGTCCGAGAAGCCCGCCACCCCGGCCACACGCCACTCACCGCCGTGGCAATTCTTACAGCCCATCTCCGTAGAAGTAGGCGCCACGGTCTTGGTCGTAGCCAACACTTCGCCGGTGGCCTCGTCACGCGCGGTGATGGTGAACACGGGGTACGGGTGATAGCCGCCGGAATCCGGATACGGCACCACAGGGATCAGTCCGGCTTCAAATGCGCCAAGGGATTCGCTGTAGTGCATTTCCCCGCTTAAGCCGTTGCCGGAAACGCCCACATTCTCGGGCAGCTTTTTGCCAAAAAGCTGCTCCGCGAATTCCCAAAAGCGCACATGCTGCGCCGGGTTCTCAAAGCCCTCTTCCACCTCGTAGGTGATGGTCACGCCATCGCTGACCACTTCGGGCATTTCGCCGCGGCGCACAAGCTGGCAGTAGAGGTCATTGGCCGGCGGCAACAGAATCCAATACGGGTCGGAATCCGAAATGCAGTGCATGCCGAGGTTGTTCCACGACAGCAAAACATATTCATCATTCTCCGCGTCAAAGGGCGGCATCTCGGGCGTGGTGGCCTCCACCAGTTCCGTTTCCGGCTCAGTTTCAGTTTTGCCGTGCAGGCCCTCGACAATATAGGACGCCAAGGCCCAGCGTTCACGCTCCGTGCCGAAGAATGGCGGCATGTAGTTGTTGATCTTGCCCTGCCCGTCAAGCTGAGAATCCATGCCCAGCACGGAGAACTTTTTGGTCAGGGGCAGAATGTCGTTGGAGGGGCCATCAATGCTGTGACAGCTAAGGCACTGTTTCATGAACAGATCGCGCCCTGCCTCAAGGCGGTTCTCCGGCGTGACGTCGGTATGGCGTACCCATTTGGCCGTCTTGAGGAAGCCGTTCTCGTTGGCCTCGGCAGCGTCCGCCAGCGTCACACCGGAGGAGAACATATAGTCGTAGATGATGTACGGGCGGCGCGCGGCCTCGCGAATCCACTCAAAGGAGCCAATCTGCACAAACCCCGCCACCAGCAGCAGCGAGGCAAACAGGGTTTTCAGCTCGCGCGGCATGCGCAGGGTCAGGAACATACTCAGCACCACGATGATGGGCGCCACGGTGATAAATGCCTGCAGGAAGGGCATAATTTCATTGTTGCGCCCGGTGATCATGGCCTGCGGCACGTCAGGCAGCGCCTGAAAATACCACCACGACACCGGCACCATCAGCAGCACCGGCACAGCCGCCCAAATGGCGGAGAAGCGCATCAGATTGAGGCGCACCGGCTCGTCCTTCACGCGGGAGGCCGTCAAAAAGGCGAACAACCCGGCGATGGTAAAGGCCAACAGCGAACGGAACACAAGGGCGGGCCAGAAGGAGGGATTGAAAAACCCGTCCCAGAAGTTGCCCGTCTCCACCCACTGGCCGGGGGTCAGCATATACCCGATAATGCCGTTAATCATAAACAGCGACAGCCAGCCAAAGGCAAAGTACAGCCAGCCCACGGTCAGGTGTTTGCGCCGCTCCATGCGCCCAAAGGTGTAGTAGTACACCAGCAGGGTCACAATCTCGCCCACGAAGAACACCCACTCCGTCGCCCACCCAAAGGTAAAGGTCCGGATAAGGGTCAGGGTTGCCGCCGGATTGGTGAGGGCAATGATAAACCAGATGCCCACACCCGTCAGACTGCCAAAGACCATGGTCAAAAGCAGAAAAAACTTGGTGTGCCGCCGCACATATTCAAGGATGGCGGGATTGTTTTCACGGTGGCCTTTCATTTCCGTCAGCACAAGGAACAGGCCCCCGCCCACAGCGAAGTGGGCCACAAACACATGCACCACGGCGATGATGGCCACAAGCAGCCCGCCGCCAAAGAATGGAATCTGCCAGACTGGATAGTCCATGCTACGCTTCCTCCTTCCGGACTTCCGATGCAAGCCTGAGCACATAGGCGATGACGCCAAGCCCCACACACAATGACACGATAAACATGACAAGCGGCGAATGCTGGCCCGACGAGGGCAACTCCGCCACCTTGTAGAAGGGTTCGAGGTACGCCACACGCGCCAACTCGCGCAGGCCCACCATGGCCATCACGGTCAGGACAAGGGCAACCGCCGCAGGAACCACGCGCCCACGGAAGCCGAAGATAAGACAGCAGGCCACAAGGGCCAGCGCTATGAGGAAGACGGCGGTGTTAAAGGGACGCCCGCCCATGAAGGTGAGCATCACATCGCGGGGCATGCTCACCAGCCACCACGAGCCAACGGCAATCTGCACGGCCGTGGCGTAGGCGAAGACATTCATGCCGCGCGCGGCAGTGGCCTGCGCACCGGGCAGACTGCGCCGCCGCTTGCGCGACCAGTAGATTCCCTGTACCAGCCCACCAACAGCAATGGACGCCACCACAAAATGCAGATATCTCGGCACAAGGGTTGGCTCGCCAAAGTTCAGGAACGTGCCGCCCGGCGCCTCAAAGTACTGCGCCCAGCGCGCCGGCGTCAGCATCATGGACACGTTGTTGGTGAACAGGAAGGCCACGCCAAGCAGCAAGACGATAACCGCCCCCAATATCACCTGACGCATGCCCCCAAGGCTGTCGAAGCGAAAGTCCCAGATATAGGACCCGTAATAGGCAAGAATAACCAGCCCAACAACGGCCAGCCAGTACGGGCCCATAAGAATGTCGGAAACATAGAAGAACTGCCCATACAGCACCTGCATAAACAACAGCGGCGCAACGCCGAAGTTGACCGTCAGGGCAACAGTGGTGGGCAGCTTCCGCGAGACGTGGCGGCCAACCGGGGTGCTGCTTCCCTCCCGCATGCCCTCGGCAAAGGCCATAATGGCACTGCCAAGCAGGGTGTTCATGAAGAGCAGGTGACCAATGAAGGTGAGCAACTGGAAAAATTGAAACCAGCCCCACTCCACCATCAATCCTCCCGGACGCGGCACAAGTACAGACGGATCCATGCGAGCCTCCAGATATTCGGGTTCTATGCTCTGAAAATCTTGATATTCTCAACCGTAATACTTATACGCCGATGCACCAAAGGACAAGGCGGTCACACGACTTTACGTAAAATAACCGCTTGAAATTCCGTCTCAAACCTTTACAGTCGCTGACGAGTGACAGGACATGGAAACGCCACCCGTTCGTTTCAATGGATGAAACACCCATGCATGCATCCCACGTCATCTTTATAGATATAGGCAATACTAACACGAAGGTCGCGCTTTGGTCACCAGAAGCCGGCCCTTTTCCTGTTGCAACGCTTGCGCTGCCCACCGTTGCGGATTCGCCTGATGCGTGGGCCCAGCGCCTGCTGCACGCGGCGCGGGTGTGGGACGTTGATACGCGGCGTATCTCCGGCGTTGCCGGGTGTTCCGTTGTGCCTGCCGTTGTTCCGCACATCTGCGAGGCCGCGGAGCGCGCCTTTGGCGTCAGCGCCCGCTTTGCCCCGGACCACCTGCCCCTGCCCTTCGACAACATTGCCGACGTGCCAGACAACGTAGGCCCGGACCGCCTTGTGGCCGCCTATGGCGCGCGCCGTATGGTGGACTCGCGCAACCTTGTCGTTGTGGACTTTGGCACCGCCACTACTGTGGACTGCGTGCAGGGAAACACCTTTCTGGGCGGCGTTATCTGCCCGGGTATGGAGAGCGCGGCAAAGGCCCTCTCCTGCGGCACCGCCCGCCTGCCCGAACTCACCCTCGACCTGCCGGGCGAGGAATTCTCCTTTAGCTTCGACACCATGCACAGCCTCAATCAGGGCTTTATCTTCGGCTTTGCCGCCATGATTGAGGGCCTCATCACCCGCATGACCGGAGCACTCGGCGGCGGCGGAACCGTGCTCGCCACAGGCGGGCTGGCCCAAAGCGTGGCCCGTGTCTGCCCCTCGCTGGACATTGTGCGCCCGGACCTGCTCTTTTGCGGTCTGGCGTACGCCTGTATGGATGAATCCCCGCGCTTCTGATAGTATTTTGACGTTTGCGGGCATGCCCCGTTGTGGCGCAGGCCCGATTCTTCCGCCATGAACAACCATTTCGTATAAAAAGGAGCGAGCCATGAGCACCATCGTGAACGTATGGGCCCGTGAAATTCTTGATTCCCGCGGCAATCCCACCATCGAGGTGGAGGTCACCACCGAGTCCGGCGCGACTGGCGTCGCCGCTGTGCCCTCCGGCGCATCCACCGGCACCCGCGAAGCCCTTGAACTGCGCGACGGCGATACCGCCCGCTACATGGGCAAAGGCGTGACCAAGGCCGTGGAAAACGTCAACGGCCCGCTGGCCGAAGGCGTTGTGGGCATGGACGTTACCCGCCAGACCGCCATCGACAACACCATGCTGGACATCGACGGCACCGACAACAAATCCAGCATGGGCGCCAACGCCATGCTGGGCGTATCCCTCGCTGTGGCGCGCGCCGCGGCCAATCACCTTGGCCTGCCGCTGTACCAGTACCTCGGCGGCGTCAACGGCAAAGTGCTGCCCGCTCCCATGATGAACATCATCAACGGCGGCGAGCATGCCCCGAACAACCTGGACATCCAGGAGTTCATGATCATGCCGCTGTCTGCCGGCTCCTTTGCCGAAGCCCTGCGCATGGGCGCGGAAACCTTCCATAATCTCAAGAAGATCCTCGCCAAGGACGGCCACGTCACCTCCGTGGGCGACGAGGGCGGCTTTGCCCCCAACCTCAAGAGCCACCGCGAGGCCTTTGAGTACATCATCCGCGCCATCGAGGCCGCAGGCTACACGCCGGGCCGCGACATCGCCCTTGGCATCGACGCCGCCGCCAGCGAGTTCCACAAGGACGGCACCTACACCTTTGCGGGCGAAGGCAAATCCTTCAACGCCAAGGAACTGGTGGATTACTACGCCGAACTCACCCGCGACTTCCCCCTCATCTCCATTGAGGACGGCCTGGCCGAAGGCGACTGGGAAGGCTGGAAGCTGCTGACCAACGAACTCGGCGACAAAATCCAGTTGGTGGGCGACGACATCTTCGTCACCAACCCCGAGATTCTGTCCCGCGGCATTGAAGAGGGTGCGGCCAACTCCATCCTCATCAAGCTGAACCAGATTGGTACCGTCACCGAAACGCTGGACACCATCGAAATGGCCAAGCAGGCGGCGTACACCACCGTTATCTCCCACCGCTCCGGCGAAACCGCGGACCACTTCATCGCGGACCTCGCCGTTGGCGTGAACGCCGGGCAGATCAAGACCGGCTCCCTGTGCCGCTCCGACAGGATTGCGAAGTACAACCAGCTCCTGCGCATTGAGGAAGATCTGGAAGACGAAGCCATCTACTTTGGCCCCATCATGGCCGAACAGTGGTTTGACATGGACTAGATACGGTTGTAACGACTGCTGCACAACATTCGTCACAGGGGCGCGGAAACACGGTTTCCGCGCCCTATCCAGTTCATCCGACTCTTTTCAAGGGGGAACCGAGCATGATTCTGCTGGACGGCAAGAAGACCGCCGCCGCAATTCGCAGCGAACTGAGCGAGCAGGTGGCTGAACTTGCGACAACCCACGGCAGGGCCCCCGGCCTCGCCGTTATCCTTGTTGGCGACGACCCGGCCTCGCAGGTCTACGTGCGCAACAAGGAAAAGGCCTGCGAAAACGCAGGCATCACCTCGCTGGCCTTCCGCAAGCCTGCGGATGTGACCCAGCAGGAGCTGGAAGACCTCATCCGCGACCTCAACACCCGCGAGGACGTGGACGGCATTCTGCTGCAACTCCCCCTGCCCAAGGGGCTGGACAGCCAAGCCTGTCTGGACCTCATCGACCCGGCCAAAGACGTAGACGGCTTCCATCCCGTCAGCATGGGCCGCCTGGCCCTTGGCCTGCCCGGATTCGCCCCCTGCACGCCCGCCGGCGTTATTGAACTGCTGAAGCGCCACAATGTCACCACCGCCGGTAAGCGCGCCGTCATCATTGGCCGCTCCAACATCGTGGGCAAGCCCATGGCGATGATGCTGTGGGGCTATGGCGACTTTGCCAACGCCACCGTCACCGTGGCGCACTCCCGCACGCCCGGCCTGAAGGAGCTGTGCGCCGAGGCCGACATCATCGTCGCCGCCATCGGCCGCCCGCACTTCGTCACCGGCGATATGGTCAAGGACGGCGCCATCGTCATTGACGTGGGCATCAACCGTACGGACAACGGCCTTGTCGGCGACTGCGACTTTGACGCCATCAAGGACCGCGTCAGCGCCATCACTCCCGTTCCGGGCGGCGTTGGTCCCATGACCATCGCCATGCTCCTGAAAAACACGGTGCAGTCCTACAAAGGCCGCGTCGGCGCCTAGGCTCTTTTCTTTCCGCAAAGACAAAGCGCCCCGGTGGCAACACCGGGGCGCTCTTGCGTCCCGCGCTTCGCTCGCGCACATCCGTCAACTGCACACTTGACGCCGCGCCCGCTTCAGCGAAAACTTACAACTGGGCAGCCCTGCGAAACCACACAAGCACCGGAGCCGTTACGGCATGGAATTTCTCGCGCTCATCAAAGACAACATCCCATTTCTGTATCTGGGAATTGTCGCCATTATCGCCATCCTCATCCTGTGGCGCGCCCAGCGGCATGTCACCTCGGTCAAGGAGCGCAAACTTGAACGTCTGGACAAAATCAAACGTCTGGACCCCCTGCCCAACGATGCGCTGACCCGCCGCTCCAAAATCAAGCGCAAGCGCAAACTCACGGAGCAGGTGGACCGCCGCTTCTCCGTCATCCAAAAGTTCCTCTTTGGCGGCGTGCTCACCTTTGCCATCATCGCCGGAGTGATGCCGTTTATCGGCAACATTCCATCCACCATGCTCTCCATGTTCATCACGGCGTTTACCGTCATCCTCGGTATTGCCGCGCGCCCGTATGTGGAGAACATGATTTCCGGCGTTGTCATCTCGCTGTCCAACCAAATCCGCGTTGGCGACGTGGTCATCATTGACGACCACTACGGCACCGTGGAGGACATCTCCCCCACGCATACCAAGATCAAGATTTGGGACTGGCGGCGCTACGTCATCCCCAACAGCCGGATGATGACCAAGGAATTCATGAACCTGACCATCACCGAACGCATCATCTGGGCATATATTGAGTTCAAAGTCGCCTACGATGTGGACATTGAATACGTGGAGCGCAACGCCAAGAAAATCGCCACCCAGAGCGACAGCTTCTCCGACCGCGACGACCCGCAATTCTGGGTGATGCGCCTTGAGCCGGACGGCGTGGTGTGCTGGATTGCCGCATGGGCCGAAAATCCATCTTCCGCATGGAGCCTCAAAAGCGACATGACGCGCGGGCTGGCGACCCTTTTCCGCGAGGAAGGCATCGCCACGCAGTACACGCGCCACGGCATTACGCACGAGCCGCCCCACCCAGAAGGCGCCCCACCCGCACCCAAAGGCGAACACACCGTGCAAACCGAAACGGCAGCGGCGCCCAAGCGCCCCCGCTTCTAATCACGCAAAAACACAAAGCGCCCCACACGGGGCGCTTTTTTCATGGGCCGTCTCAACCTGGCGGCGGTGTTGTTTGGGCTTTGGGCCGCAGAGCGCCCAGCCGCGAGGGCAGGCTTAGTCCGCAGTGTCTTCGGCGTCGGCAAGGGTGAAGCCGTTCTTACCCTGCCGCTTGGTCACGTACAGAGCGCGGTCCGCCCAGCGCACCAGTTTTTCCGGGTCCTCGCCGTGCATGGGGCACAGGCTGCCGCCAATGCTCGCGCCCACCTGACACGACACCCCGCCACAGACGCACGGCTCGGACAAAGCCGCCAGCAGGTCCTCGGCGTAACGCCTCAGAGCGTCCGCATCCTCCACATTCCACAGCAGAATGCCAAATTCATCCCCGCCAAGGCGCGCGGCAACGTCGGTCTTGCGCAGGTGGGTCGTAATGCGCCCCGCCAGCACAACAAGCAGTTCATCCCCTGCCTGATGCCCGTGGCGGTCGTTCACCTGCTTGAAACCATCGAGGTCGAGGGCAAGGATGCCCACATTCTCGCCCGTACGGCGCGACTGCGCCACCATGCGCTCCAAGTTTTCGTAAAACACCGTGCGGTTGGACAGCCCGGTCAAGTCGTCATGCATGGCAAGGCGCTGCAGTTCCTCGGCCTTTCTGTGCCAACTGGTCACGTCTGTGACGATGCCTTCAATGCGCTCCAGTTCGCCATCATCCGAAAAAATGCCCCGGTAGCTGCTGCGCACCCAAAAGATGGAGCCATCACGGCGGCGGGCTTCGTACTCAAAGCCGTGCACCATGCCATGCTCGCGTACGGCATCCAGCACCTTGCCGCGCATAAGCGGGTCCACATACAGTTCGCGCCCTATGTCCTGCACCTCGGCCACAAAGGCCTCCGGCCCGGCGTAGCCAAACATCTCGGCCATGGCACGGTTCGCCGCGATGTAGCGCCCGCCGGGCAGAGACGTAAACACCCCTTCGGCAGCGTTCTCAAAGATGGTGCGGTAGACAACCTCGGCATTGCGCAGGGCGTCTTCCATACGCTTTCGTTCGGTGATGTCGCGCCCGACGCCCACCACGCCGATGATATCGCCATCCGGCCCCAGAAACGGCGTATGCAGCGTTTCAAACAGGCGCAGACCACCGCCCGGAAAGTTCACCCATTCCTCGCGCGCCAGCGTGCGCTTGCTGCGCAGCGTCTCGCGCTCATGCTCCTCAAAACGGGCGGATATATCGGCAGGGAAAATCTCACGATTCCGCTTGCCAATGAACGCCTCCACAGCAAGGCACGCCTCATCGGCAAAGGCTTTGTTCACGCCCAAGAAGCGCAGTTCCGTGTCCTTGTAATAGACAATGTCCGGCACGGAATCGATAAGGGCGGAGAGCAGGTTCCGGCTTTCCTGCACCGTGTCCATCATGCGGCGGTTGTCGGTGATGTCCAGCACCACCCCCACAATGCCAAGGGGCTTGCCCGCCTCATCCAGCAGGAGTTCCTTGGTGATGAGGGTGTCGCGGAGCATGCCGCGCCGGGATTGGACTTTGGTCTCGTAACGCTGGGTTATCGCGCCGCCGCTGGCGATAAGCTCGGCGTCCATGCGCTCGTAAATATCCGCATGCTCCGCCGGGAACAACTCCCGGACGGTCTTGCCGATGACCTCGCTCGCTTCTCGCCCGGCAATATCCTCGTAACAGCTATTGACCAGCTCAATACGCCCATGGATATCCTTAAAGAAAATCGCAATGGGCAAGGCCGAAACAAGAGACTGCATAAAGGCGTTGCGGCTACGCAGGGCAGACTTGAAATGCATCTGCTCCGTAATGTCCACAAACACGCCCTCAATGGTGCCGTCGCCAGTGGCGGTTCCCGAAAAGACCGCATGGCGTAGCTGCCCATCCCGGCGGCGGAAGCGGATGGGCACCCCACCAACGCGCCCGGTCTGCCGCACCTGCTCCACAGCCCGCTCCCGAGCCTCGGAATTCTCAATGAAGCTGCGTTCATTTTGCTCCCGGACAAGCTCCTCCGGCGAGGTGAACCCCAGCATCTTCGCCAGCGGCATATTGGCCGACAGCAAACGCGTGCCGTCCATATTCGAGCGGCACGCACCAATGGAGGCAAGGGAAAACAACGCGTTTTGCTCCGCAAGGCGGGCCTCGGAAATGGCCAAACGCCGCTCCGCATCGCGGCGGGCAGCGCTGTGCTCGCGGACGGAGCGGGACAAGCTGAGAACGCGGAGCACCAAAGCCGCCACCACTGCGACCACCGCCACAGCACCAACGACCAGTACCCAGTCCTGCGCGGTTGGACCTGCCCCAACGGACATATCAAGGCGGCATCCCGCCAATCCAAGCACGGCGGCCCCGGCGGTCACAAAACGCGCCCGGCTTCGCCATGCGGCGCATCCATGCGCCCTCTCACCCGTGTTCGCCACGTTGCTTCCCTCTCCCCACATTTCCGAAAAGACCAACAATCCCCTGCGTGCATTGGCAAAACCTATCGGTATCATAGCACAACCGGAAACACCAACGGGATGACATTATGCAACCTGCCTACAACCTGCCGGAATATAAGGCTTTATCAAGAATCCACCCTCCCCATCCATCCCCTTTGCCACCCGGTGCCCCCTCTGCTAGGATGCGCCGACCTTACAACCAGCAGGAGATTAGCCCCATGAAACTCTACAGCAGCTCTTTTCAGGAGGGGACGCGCATCCCTCTCCAGTTCACCTGCGACGCCAGCGACTTTTCCCCAGCACTTGACTGGGACGATGCCCCCGAGGGCACGCAGTCCTTTGCCCTGCTTTGCGAAGACCCGGACGCTCCGGGCGGCACGTGGACGCACTGGGTTGTCTATGGCATCCCCGGCGTGGCCTTTCGCCTTGCGGCCAAGATTCCCCGCACCGAGGAGCACCCCTCCGGCATGAAGCAGGGGCTGAACTCGTGGGGCAACCTCGGCTACAATGGTCCCTGCCCACCCGAAGGCCACGGCAAGCACCGCTACATCTTCACCGTGTACGCGCTGGACTGCGAGTTGGACCTTGACCCCAAAAATGCCACGCGCGACGCCCTCCTCGCCGCCATGGACGGACACATTCTCGACTCGGCCCAAACCATGGGCACCTACTCCCGATAGCCGCCAGCCGCTGCCCCTCCCGGTAGCGGCTTTTTTTTGCGCTCTACCCTCCCGGCATTGCAAGGCATCACGCCGGGGCTTCGCGCATGGGCCATTTTCCCCTGCACTCCTGCCCGTCCTGTGCTATGGTGTGCCTTTCGTGACATCCATCCCCGGAGGGCTCCATGCCAATACGCTCGTGGCTGATGCCATTCTACATCGGCCTTGTCCTTCTTGCGGCGCTGGCCGCGTGCGCCGGCTACCCCACGCGCCTTGCGCCCGTGCCGCAGCAGTTGCCCGCACGCGGTGACGCTATTCCCGCCGATGCGGACTACGCCGCCCGCGCCATCTTCGCCACCATACAAGGCGCCCCCCTCAACGGCGCCCACATGCCGCCGGAAGTCGCGGACGCCCTTGACGACGACTTCGACTACCCCGGCTTTACCGTGGCCGAACATACGCTCTACGACTCACGCGAGCGGGGCGACGGCCCACAGGGGCGTTTTGCCAGCGGCATACTCCGCGTTGCCGACGCCAACGGACGCGCCGCACGCATCATGTACAGCGCCACCTACACCGTAGGCCGCGGCGGCCTGCACATCGACGCCGCGCAGGCCGCGCCTGTGTCCGTAGAGCATCCACGCATTACAGCCATGCTCATCCCCAAGGATGCCATGCCGCAGGCCGATGAACTGCCAAAACACTGGACCGGCATCTATCATACCCTCAGCGCCCTCAATGTTATGCCCGAAGACGGCCTGACCAGTCTCGACCAGCTTTCCACCCACACGCTGGTGGTCTTTGTTATGGACCGCCTACCCGCCGTGGCCGAAGTCCGCATGGCCTTTGACCTCTCGGACATCGTCCGCCTCGGCAAACCGCTGGCCCTGTCCTACGATCAATATCTGGACCTTGGCGGCTGGCGCATCGCCGTCGTGCAATTGCGCCCACAGCGCACCATCTGACCTATTGCCCCAAAACGACAAACGGCCCGCCAAAGGCGGGCCGTTGAAGCGTCTTGCGCAGCGCTCATCGCCGCGCGAAAAAACATCACCTAGTCTACGCGGTAGTCCACGCAGCGGCGCTCGGTCACGACCTTTTTGATGAACTCCACCACCTTCAGGTGCTCGGGGTGCACGGCGTAGGCGGCAAGGGCGTCGGTGTCCTCGAAGGTGGTGTACAGCGCCACATCGCTCACGCCGCCTTCGGGGTCGATATTGATGCCCACTTCAAGCTCCAACGGGCCGGGGACGCGGCCCCTCAGGTCTTCGAGCATGGTCTTCATACGTTTGGCGTTTTCAGCCTTGGGCGCACCTTCGGCTTCGTCCTTCAGGGTCCACATCACGATATGCTTGATCATTTTGGCCTCCAAGCCGCGCGGGAGCGGGCTGAGTGTCAGGGGTTGCCGTGCTGGGATTCGCTCTCGCGCTGGCGCTCCTGCCTGCGGATGCGGCGGCGGTTTTCGGCCTCATTCCAGCGGCGGTGGTCTTCGTCTGTCTCCAGAATCAGGGGCGGGACCTCGCGGGGTTTGCCGTCCTTATCGAGGGACACAAAGGTTACATAGGCCGAGGCGCAGTAGCGCTTCTCGCCCGTGAACATGTTCTCGGACTCCACACGCACACCAATTTCCATGGACGTACGGCCCGTATAGTTCAGACTGGCCTTAAAGCTGACCATCTCGCCCACGTACACGGGCTGCAAAAAGTTCAAGCGGTCGATGGACGCGGTGACGGCGTTGGAACGGCAATGGCGCATGGCCACGGTGCCGGCGGCGATGTCGATGTACTTCAGCGTAACACCGCCATGGACGTTGCCCGCGGGGTTGGCATCCTGCGGGAGCATCCGTTGGTTCAGCGTGGTGGCGGACTCGCGCTTGGTCTTTCCTTTCATCATTCCTCCCTGTGCGTCGCCGCGGCGGGTGGGCCCCGGCGTTTCTGGATGCAGAATAGCGGGAAACGTCGCCGTTGTCCTCTGCTTCCCGCCCATCTGGACAGGGGGCTCCAGAGCGCCCCTTCAGATACGGCAATCCCCCGGCCATGCTGGGCATGACCGGGGGACGCCGTGGCCGGAGCCACCGGGATGGCTCCGGCTTCAAGGCATTATTTCAGGCGTTCAGCCAGTGCCTCGGCAATGTGGCGAACCTTGATGGAATCGCCACGGCGGCGGGCACCGCCACGAAGCTGCATCACGCAGCCGGGGCAGTCCGTCAGCAACTGCTTGGCACCGGTCTTCTTGATGTTGTCGAGCTTCTTGTTCAGCAGCTCGCGGGATTCCTCGGGGAACTTCACGGAGAAGGTACCCCCGAAGCCGCAACACACGTCTTCCTCGTCGGCCTTGGCGTAGTCGAGGCCGGACTTCTGGATGAGGTCCTGCGGGGCTTCCTTCACGCCGAGGCCACGGCACAGGTGGCAGGGAGCGTGGTAGGTGGTCTTCTCGGTGACGGCCACGGTCTTGAAATCGTCCGTGTCGTAGCCGAGGACGTCGCGCACAAAGGAGCTGAAGTCGATGACCTTGTCCGCAAACTGCTGCACCTTCACCTTCATGGCGGCGTTGTCTTCAAGCAGCTTGGGGTAGTTGTGCTTGAGGTGCGATGCGCAGGAGGCGCACAGGGTGATGATGTAGTCGTATTCCGCCGGATCAAAGGCAGACACGTTCTGCTCCGCCACCTCGGCGGCGTGAGACATCTCGCCCATCATCTGCAGGGGCAGACCGCAGCAGGACTGGTCCATGGGGAACGCCATCTGGACGTCCTTCTTCTCCAGCACTTTCACGGCGGCGTCCATCTGCTCGGGGTACACAAAGTCCTGCACGCAACCGGCAAAGAGGCCGACACGCAGGCCGCTACCCTTCAGGCGGGGCTCGATCTCCTTCCACATATCGCGGAAGGGCTTGTCCGCCACGGTGGGCAGAGCGCGGAAGTTGTGCTCCTTGAAGAACATCAGCGGCAGGTGCCGCAGGAAGCCTTCCTTATCCTTCATGGGCACCTGACCAACCTTGGCCGTGCGCAGCAGGGTGTGGAAGAGCTTGCGGTTCTTCATCAGCTTGCCCAGCAGCGTGGAGTACAGGGGGTGGCCCTCTTCCTCGACGGTACGGGCGTGCACTTCCTTGATGAGGCGCGGCAGATCGATGCCCGCGGCGCAGACTTCCTTACATGCGCCACAGTTGATGCAGTTCTGCACAAGGTTCTTGGCCTTGTCGCGGCCGTGGAAGAAGTAGGTCAGGATGAGGCCGATGGCGCCGATGTAGACGTGACCCATCTTGTGGCCGCCAACCAGACGGTACACGGGGCAGACGTTGGCGCATGCGCCACAGCGCACACAGCGCATCACCTGCGAAAAGTCCTTGTCCTCGGCCATGGCGCTACGGCCGTTGTCGAGGAAGACCACGTGCATTTCCTTCTTGCCGTCCGTGGTGGTGGCACACTCGTTGGCACCGGTAATCCACGTGATGTAGGAGGTCAGAGCCTGACCGGTGGCATTACGCGGCAGGGCCTTGAGCACGCGCAGGGCGTCGTGGATGGTGGGGGTCAGCTTGTCCAGGCCACACAGGGCAACGTGCACGCGGGGCAGCGTGCTGACCAGACGGGCGTTGCC
This sequence comes from Desulfobaculum sp. SPO524, assembly GCF_044987625.1. Taxonomy (NCBI): domain Bacteria; kingdom Pseudomonadati; phylum Thermodesulfobacteriota; class Desulfovibrionia; order Desulfovibrionales; family Desulfovibrionaceae; genus Desulfobaculum; species Desulfobaculum sp. SPO524. Next base: position 572,348 of record NZ_JBJDSB010000001.1, read on the forward strand.
TTCGTTGGTGACCAGGCCGATGGTGCCGGTCTCGGCAACGGCAAAGTTGCCGCCGGAGATGCCCATGTCTGCCTCGGCAAAGTGGCGGCGCAGTTCGCGGCGGGCCACTTTCACCAGCTTCTGGATGTCGGAGTCCTGCTGCTTGCCGGTGACGTCGGTGAAGAGGTCGCGCACCTGATAGCGGGACAGGTGGATGGCCGGCATGACCATGTGCGAAGGGCCTTCCTTGCGCATCTGGATGATCCATTCGCCAAGGTCGGTCTCCACCACTTCAAACTCACTTTCGAGGTGATGGTTGAGGTGGGTTTCCTCAGCGGTCATGGACTTGGACTTGATGATCTTCTTCACGTCGTTGTCGCGGGCGATCTTGGCGATAAGCTCGTTGGCTTCGCGGGCGGTCTTGGCGAGGTGGACGTGCACGCCTGCGGCCTCGGCCTTGGCCTTGAACTCTTCAAAGAGCTCGGGCAGGCGCTGGATGGCTTCGTCCTTGGCATCGGCAATGTGGCCGATGAGCTCGCGCTCATTCACATCGGCAAAGGCATTGATGCGGTTGGCGCGGTAGGCGGTGGCAAAGTTGTCCATGGCCTGACGCAGAAAGTCGTCGTCGAGGGCTTCCTTACAAAATTTGCGGTAATCCGAGAGGGATTTCGTCTTTACGTCCTGCATCCTAGTCCTCCAGCAGCAGAATGTGCAGTTCCAGCGGGCCATGAACACCCATGGCAAGCACGCGCTCGATGTCGGCGGTGCGGCTCGGTCCGGTGATGAACGCCATGTAGCTGGGGGAATCGTCCACCATGGAGACGAAATCCTTCTCCACCTCGTAGGTAGTGGCGCGCAGGCGGGACTTGGGCAGAATGGCGACATGATTCTCGGCAATCATCGTGGTCAGGCGGACCTCTTCGCTGGAGGACTGCTGCACCAGGGTGCCGGAGTCCGCAACGCCGTAGTCAGCAACGGTCACGCCGATGTCGATACCGGCCAGATGGTTGCGCATGCCTTCCTTGATCAGCGTAAAGCCGCCCTCCTCGCACAGGCCTGCGAGTTCGGCAAAGGCGTCATCATCAAGGGCAGGGGCAGAAATGACTTTGTCCTGCTTGGCGTCACAGGTAGCCTGCGCGCCGTCGGACAGAGCCTCGCCGCAGCCGGAAAGCAGCAGCTGGCAGGCGTCCTTCTTCGAGCAGAGATCCATGGTGTAGGCAAAAGCCTCGGAAAGGCTCTTCACCTCGGAGACGGTAGCGCCGACCTTGGTGGCGCGCTCCGAGAACTCCGTAACGAGTTGTTCATTTGAGCTCATACGTATTCCTCCCCATATCGGGCACGTTACTGTCCATTCCGCACTCCGTCAGGACGCGGATTCCTTAAAGAAAAGGTAGGGACCTCCGGCACAGAGGAGGTCCCTACCCTTATGTGAGTGGATTACGCAGACTTGGTGCCGATAAGGGCCTCAGTGTGCTGCGCGATGGCAAGCTCTTCGTTCGTGCGGATGACGAACACGGGCGTGCGGGAGCTTTCAGTGGAGATGCGCATCCAGTCGCCGGGGCGCTGGGCGTTGGCTTCGGTATCCAGCTCGATGCCAAAGTTCTCCAGACCGCTCAGGGTCTTGGCGCGGACGATGTCGTCGTTCTCGCCGATGCCGGCGGTGAAGACGATGCCGTCAACGCGGCCGAGTTCGGCCATGTAGGCGCCGATGTACTGGCGCACACGGTGGCAGAGCATGTCCAGAGCAAGCTGAGCGCGCTCGTCGCCCTTTTCGCAGGCGGCGTGGATGTCGCGCAGGTCGGACATACCGCACAGGCCCTGCAGGCCAGACTTCTTGGTGACCATTTCGTCCAGTTCATCAATGGTCATGCCCTTTTCGCGGGCGATGAAGCCAAGGATGGTGGGGTCGATGTTACCGGTACGGGTGCCCATGATGACGCCGCCGGTGGGGGTGAGGCCCATGGAGGTGTCGATGCACTTGCCGTCCTTGATGGCGGTCACGGAGCTGCCGTTACCGAGGTGGACGGTGATGAGGTTCAGCTCGTCCAGCGGGCGCTCCAGCAACTCGGCGGCCTGACCGGCCACGTAGCGGTGGGAGGTGCCGTGGAAGCCGTAGCGGCGCACGTGCAGTTCCTCGTACATCTCGTAGGGCAGCGCGTAGTGGTACGCGTGCGGGGGCATGGTCTGATGGAAGGCGGTGTCGAACACAACCACATGGCCGGCATTGGGGAACAGGCGCTGGGCCACGTTGATGCCGGCGAGGTGACCGGGGTTGTGCAGGGGCGCGAGAGGTGCAACCTCTTCAATGCCCTTCTTCACTTCCTCGGTAACGATCATGGGAGTGGTGTACTTTTCGCCGCCGTGGACGATACGGTGACCCACGCCCTCGATCTCGGACGTATCGGTGATAACGCCAATCTCCTTGGAGACCAGCTTCTCGATGACCAGCTCCATGCCGACCTCATGGTCCGCGATGGGCTGTTCGAAAACGCTTTTGGATTCCTGATCGGTGTCGGGGTAGCGCTTGTGGGAGAGGACACCCATGTCCAGACCGATGCGTTCCACAACGCCGCTGGCCAGCACGGAATCGGCGGCCATGTCGAACAGCTGATACTTGATGGAGGAGCTGCCGGAATTGATAACCAAAATCTTCATGTTTCTATCCTTTCTATTCAAACGGGCCTAGACGAGCCCTTTTTCAGCCTGCGCCTGAATGGCGGTAATAGCCACGGTGTTCACGATATCGGGGATGGTGCAGCCACGGGACAGGTCGTTCACGGGCTTGTTGAGGCCCTGCAGCACGGGACCAATGGCCACCGCGCCAACGGAGGAACGCTGCACTGCCTTGTAGGTGTTGTTGCCGGTGTTCAGGTCCGGGAAGATGAACACAGTCGCCTTGCCCGCAACATCGCTGCCGGGCATCTTGGTGGCGGCCACGTCGGGATCCACGGCGGCGTCGAACTGGAGCGGACCTTCGAGCGGCAGCTCGGGGGCCTTTTCCTTGGCCAGCGCGGTGGCTTCCTTCACCTTTTCAACGTCGGCACCCTTGCCGGAAGCGCCCGTGGAGTAGGACAGCATGGCCACGCGGGGGTCCACACCAAAGATGCGGGCCGTCTGGGCGGAGCCGATGGCGATCTCGGCCAGCTGCTGGGCGTTGGGGTTCGGGTTCACGGCGCAGTCGCCGAAGACGTGGACGCGGTCCTTCAGGCACATGAGGAACACGCTGGAGACGATGGACGCCTCGGGCTTGGTCTTCACGAACTCAAAGGCCGGACGGATGGTGTGGGCCGTGGTGTTGATGGCGCCGGAAACCATGCCGTCGGCGTGGTCCTTGTGCACCATCATGGTACCGAAGTACGTGGGGTCGAGCATCTTGTCGCGGGCTTCGTCGATGAGGATGCCCTTGTGCTTGCGCGCCTCGAAGTAGGTCTGGGCGTATTCGTCCAGCAGGTCGGAGGTGGCGGGGTCGATGATGGTCGCACCGTCGAGGTTGACGCCCAGCTCGGACACCTTGGCCTTCAGCTTGGCGGTGTCGCCAAGAATGATGACCTCGCACACATTGCGGCGCAGCAGAATCTCGGCGGCAAGCAGAATGCGGTCGCACTCGCCCTCGGGCAAGACGATGCGCATTCTGTGGCTCTTGGCCTTTTCCACAAGGTTATACTCGAACATCTTCGGGGTGACCTTGGTGGACTTTCTGGCAACCAGACGCTCGGAGAGTTCCGCGCCGTTGACGTGGCTCTCGAAGGTGCCGAGGGCAAGGGCGATCTTGCGCTGGTCCTCGGGGTCGATGCGGCCGTAGAGTTCGGCCAGCTTCTGCGTGGTCTGGTAGGTGTGGCCCTTCACGGAAAGGATGGGCAGCGGCACGCCGGTCCAGCCTTCAATAAGGCGGTGCATGTTGGCCGAGGGCTGCAGGCCGCCGGTCAGGACGATGCCGGAGATGTCGGGGTAGGCGCCAGACAGCCGGGACGCCAGAGCAGTAATGATGATGTCTTCACGGTCACCGGGGGTGACGATGAGGCTGCCCTTGGAAAGATAGTCGAGGAAGTTGCCAATCTGCATGGCGGCGACGAGGTAGTCGTCCACCAGCGTTTCCAGGCGGCCATGTCCGTACAGGACCTTGGCGTCCAGCCAGCTCATCACGTCCTTGATGGTAGGATTGCCGAGGCCTTCCTCCTCCGGAATGACGTAGACGGACAGGGGCTGGGCGCAGCGCACCTTGCATTCGATGTCGGACTTGATGGAGGCGATGTCCGCATCCTTTTCGGCCCTGTTCACAACAGCCGCAACAACTTCAACACCCTTCTCTTCCATCGTGTCGATGGTCAGCTGGGTGGATTCGACAATCTCCTCGTCGCTCTTGGAACGGCCGGAAACGATGAGCATCACCGGGCAACCGAGGTTGGCGGCGATGTCGGCGTTGAGGTCAAACTCAAAAGCGGCGTCCTTGCCCTGAAAGTCCGTGCCTTCGCACAGCACAAAGTCGTACTCGGCCTCCAGGGCCTTGTACTTGGCAAGGATGTTCTCAAGCAGCTGAGCGTGCTGGCCGCTGTTGGTCAGTTCGCGGGCCTCGGTCAGCGTGCAGGCGTAGGTGTCCTCGTAGGCGATGTCCAGATTGAACTGCTTGAGGATGAGGTTGATGTCGTGGTCCCGGGCACCATCAGCGTTGTTGTTGATGATGGGACGGAAGAAGGCGACCTTGCGCACATCGCGCGTGAGCAGCTGCATCACGCCGAGGGCGATGGCCGACTTACCGCTCCGGGATTCGGTTGCGGTGATGTACAGATTTTTCGACATGGCGATTCCTCTGTTTCCGGGCGGCGGCCATGGCCGCCGCCCGTACGCGGTTTGTTAGCCGAGCGTTTCCGCGTAGATCTCGATGACATGCTTTACGGTGATGCCATCGCCGTGCTGCGAGAGTAGATCGCTCATCTGCAGCATACACGCGGGACAGCCGGTCGTGACGACCTTGGCCCCGGAGTCGACGATGTTCTGTCGTTTGCGTTCACCGATCTTCTTGGAAACGTCGTAGTGATAGAGGTTAAAACTGCCGCCATTCCCGCAACACCTGTTGTGCTCGTTCATCTCCCGGAAGTCGTAGGCCGGGTTTGATTTCAGCAGAGCACGGGGCTGCGCGGTGACGTGCAACGACTTATCCAAATGGCACGGGTCGTGGTACGTGACGGGAGTGCCGCCCTTGGGGGCCTCTTCCGCGACCTCGACGCCGAGCTTGTCCACAATGAACTGGTTGATGTCGATGGCCTTGTCGGCCAGCTCCATCGCCGTGTGGCGAATGGCGGAGGGCATCTCCGCAGCAAACTTGGGCCACACTTCTTTAAATGCTGCCGTGCAGGAGCCGCAGGGAGTGACCAAATAGTCGAACGGCACCTTGCCGAACATCTCCACGTTCTTCTGCACCAGCCGCATAAAGGACTCCATATCGCCGGAAGCCAGCGACGGAAGTCCGCAGCATGCCTGCCCTTCGGGCATGAACACGCCAACGCCGTGGTGCTTGAAGATCTTCAGCGCGGACATGCCGACACTGGGGAAGAACTTGTCCACAGCGCATCCGGGATAGAAAGCAATCTTAATGCCAGAAGCGCCCGGCGTGGTATCTAAACTCGGAACTTCGCGGTGGAAGGCCTTCTTCGCCAGCGGCTTGAAGTGCCTGTCGCCGATGATGGGGCTCATCAGCTTGGAGCAGGACGTTCCGATAATGTCGTCCGCCTTGGAGGTCACCAGCCCCTGGAACTTGCCGCCAACGTCCAGCAGGGCGTTGAACAGCTTCGGGCGGGTGAGCATACCGCGAAGGATAGCCTTCTTGGCAGGAGAAAGGCCGAGGTAGCCGTTCACAATGCAGCGCGCCTTCAGGAAGATGTCCATAATCCGAACACCAGAAGGACAACTGGCCGCACAGGAACCGCACAGCAGACACTTGTTCAGACGCTCTTTGACGCCGTCGGCGTCCTTGATCATCTCGTGCGCCAGATTCTCCAGCAGCGCGATCTTGCCGCGCGTGACGTCGGCCTCGGACATGGATTCCGCAAACACGGGGCACACGCCCTGACACATGCCGCACTTCATGCAGGCGACCATCTGGTCGTCCAGTTCCTGCAGCATGGTTGCGAGTTTTTGCAAGTCAGCCATTCCTCTACGCTCCTATGATCTTGCCGGGGTTCAGGATACCCTTCGGGTCCACGGCCGCCTTGATCTTCTTGGCGTAGTCGATGGTCGCCTTGGAGGTCTCCTTCTCCAGCCATTTGGCCTTCGCAAGACCGATGCCATGTTCGCCGGACAGCGTGCCCTTAAGGGACAGTGCCACGTCGAAGATTTCGTCAACAGCCGCTTCCACACGCTCGAACTCGGCCTTGTCGCGGCGGTCGCACAGGATGGTCGGGTGCAGGTTGCCGTCGCCAGCATGGCCGAAGGTGCCAATCATCACGTTGTGCTTCTTGGCAATCTCGTTGATGGAACGAATCATGTTTGGGATCTGGGAGCGCGGCACAGTGGCGTCTTCCAGAACGGTGGTCGGTCTGGCGCGGGCAAGCGCGGGCAGAGCCGCGCGGCGGGCTTCCCAAATGTTGTGGCGCTCGGCGGCGTCTTTGGCGGCCTTCACGTCGATGGCGCCGCACTTCTTGGCGATTTCGATAACCTTTTCGGCTTCGTCGGCAACCTGTGCGGGGTGGCCGTCAACCTCGATGAGGAGGATGGCGTCTGCCTCGGTGGGCAGGCCAACCTTGGTGAAGGCTTCCACCAGCTCGATGGTCTTTTTGTCCATCAGCTCAAGGGTGCAGGGCACGATCTTGTTGGCGATGATGGCGGCAACCGTCTCGGAGGCTTTGTCGATGGAATCGAACACGGCCATCATGGCCTTGTTGTCCTGCGGCGGAGCCACGAGCTTGAGGATGATCTCGTTGATGACGCCGAGGCTGCCCTCGCCCGCCACCTGCAGTGCGGAAAGATTGAATCCGGTCACACACTTGACCGTACGGGAGCCGGTTTTCACCAGTCCACCGTTTACGTCAAAGAAATCGACGCCCATGACATAGTCTTTGGTAACGCCGTACTTGAGGCCACGCAGGCCGCCTGCGTTCTCGGCCACGTTGCCAGCCAGAGTGGAGACGTTCTGAGACCCCGGATCCGGAGGATAGAACAGACCACGCTTGGCAACCTCGTTGGCGAACTGCGCGGTGACAACGCCGGGCTGGACCACTGCGTACAGGTCTTCCTCGTTAATCTCAAGAATCTTGTTCATGGCATTGGTGAGAATCACCACGCCATTGCGGCCCGGAATGGTTCCGCCGGAGAGATTGGTGCCAGCGCCGCGAGGCGTAATGGGCATGCCGTTCTCGTTGCAGAGCGCCACAACCTTGCCAAGTTGTTCACTATTGGTCGGGCGAACAACCAGTTCGGGGATTACAGGATCAAGAACGGCAGAGTCGTACGAGTACGCCTGCTTATCAGGCTCGGCGTCCATTACGTTCTCTTTGCCGACTACGGCTTGAAATTCCTTTATCAGGGCATCATTCATCGTACTCTCCTGAACTCTGGGCTGACGTTACGAGATGGACCGGGGGCGGTAAAGCCCGCCCCCGGCATCTCGACATACACACGTTGTATTGGTTTCGGGCCACTTTCGCGGCGAGAAACCCTTCAATTCTTCCCGCTTAGAAGAGGTGCGGGAAGAAAACGAAGCTCATCAGGCTGGCAACAATGCCAACGACCAAGCCGTACAGCAGGAAGGGCCATACGGTCTTCTTGAGGATCTGTCCTTCCATGCCGGACAGGCCAACCACGGCGCACACAGCCACGATGTTGTGGATGCACACCATGTTGCCCATGCCGCCACCAACGGCCTGAGCGGCCACGATGATCTGGCGGGGCAGGTCAAGCGTAGTGGCAACGCCCCACTGGAACTCAGCAAACAGCAGATCGGAAACCGTGTTGGAGCCAGTGATGAAGGAGCCAAGACCGCCAACGAAGGAGGCAAACATCGGCCATGCGTTGCCAACCATGGCGGCAACCATCTTGGCCATTGCCAGCGGCATGGAGGGATAACCGTTGGGGTTGAACATCTCGTTGCCAACACCGGAACCACGGAAGATGGACACCAGCGCCACAGCAAAGAACAGCGCGATGGCGGGGTTCTTCATCTTCGCGATGGACTCGGTCCATGCCCGCTTCACTCCATCACCGTTCATGCCGTGGATGAAGATGGTCAGGATGGCAACAAGAATAAAGGGAATGGTGCCGGGCAGGTACAGGTACGCGATGGCACCGTCAACGCCCTCGTATCCAAGGATGTTGGTGAAGGAAATCTTCTGGGCAGCGAGGAAGCCCTTCAGGCCAAGCTCGGGGATACGGGTGATAACAAGGATGAGGCCGATGAGCACGTAGGGGACCCATGCGCGGAACTGGGTCATGTGCGGGCGGAACTCAGCCTTTTCGTCAGGGGCGATAGAACCAGTCCATTCGGCCTCCCACTTGCTGTGAGGACCAAAGTCCCACGTGTCCTCAGGCACGCAGAAGCCACGCTTGGCACCAAAGATCAGGATGCCGAGACCAATCAGACCGCCAATCATGGACGGGAATTCGGGTCCGACAAACCATGCGAAAATCATATACGGCACAGTGAAGGACACAGCCGCAAACATGCAGAACTTCCATGCCTTAAAACCGTCAGACCAGCAGCGGTTGGGGCCGAACACACGGGTGATGAAGCCCAGCGTGAACACAGGAAGGATAAAGATCATGGGCAGGTGCAGCAGCGTAGCCCACTTGCCAACCAGCATGTTGAAGGACTCCATGCTGGTGAAGTTCACACCAGCAAGGCCGGAAACGGCAGCAGCTTCCACAAGGTCCTTCAGGAACTTCAGGCCGAGGACGACAGGCGTACCAACAGCACCAAAGGTCACCGGGAAGGAGTTGTACACCAAACAGATAACGGCAGCGGCCAGCGGCGGGAAGCCGAGGCTCAGCAGCAGCGGTGCAGCCAGCGCAGCGGGAGTGCCGAAGCCAGCAGCACCCTCAATGAACGCCGCGAACATGTAGCCAATAATGATGGCCTGCACGCGTCTGTCGCGAGAAATATTCTGGAAGCCGTACTGAATGGTTTCCATACCACCACTGTACTGCAACGTGTACAGAATAAGGATTGCGCCAAAGACAATGATCAAAATGCCAATGGCAGTTACAAAGCCCTGAAGAGTCAGAGCGGCCACGTACCCGGTAGGCAGCTGCCACGCCAAAATAGCGCCCAGTGCGGTAACAAGCCACGCCAGAGGCATAGCTTTAGTTGCAGGCCAACGAAGGCCCACCATAAGCACCAGTGCGAGCGCTATGGGAAGAACGGCGACAAGGGCCAAAACTCCTATGGACATAGAAGGCTCCTTGGAAAGCGAGTTAGAGGTTGAACGATAATCCACACCCTCTTCAACAAATTGCGTGCCAAAACATCACCAACCACACTTTCCCAAGGATAACAGCGGTTTATGAAATCACAGCTCTGGTGATTCCACAAACACAAATCCGCACGCTGTCTGAAAAAAAGGACTCACCAAAACGCCGATCCAACCCGGGAAACCCTGCGCGATATGTGGAGCCTAATCCACTCAAATAGTTTACTCTTTTTCACTTCCCTGCACAGGCAACATCCCAGTTAAGCAGTATACTACACGGGTTTTCGCCATTTCTAAAGGGTGTCCGGCAATTCAGACGGCCACGCAGAATCTGGAAAATCAGACACCAGTCCCCTTCTGGTGAAATTTGCACTTTCCCGCATGATTCCTTGGTTTACGGGTTGACGTTCACTTTTGCGGAACACTTTTTCCCGCAAAAGTGAACAAAATGACCCTTTTTGAGGGTCCACGCCAGTGGACAAAACACCGGCACATACGACTATCCGAACCAATACGCCCCACAAAAATACCAAGCGAGGCACTTTTTTTAGCTGGGCAGGCACAATTGAAGAGAAAGAGGGCCTTCGGCGGGCGAAGGGAATCAAAAAGGAAGAGGGCCTCCGGCGACTTGAGCTCTTAGGTCGTTCGGCCTGAAAGGACGAAGGGCCTTAGAGATCAAGATAGCAGAGCTGCTCAAGGGAATGATTCCCTTGAGAATCCCCATGATTTTCGGGGCGGAAGCCGCCCCGAAAATAGGGGTGGGCGGGCTGGTTCTCTTGTCTTTTCCTGTTCGTTCTCTTTTCCTCATCCACGCCTAACAGGGATTCTCACCGCCCTGCATACAGTGCCAACGCCCCCCCCCAAAAAAAATTCTTCCCATCCACACGGACGAGAGCCACACAGGGGTGACGACTGCCCCCGACAACGGCACCCGGCCTGTGCGCACATGGGATTCTCAAGGGCCCACGGCCCTTGAGCCTGCGGAGCAAATGCCTTCCCGCCTTCTCCCCTCCCCCAGCCCTCATCCGCTCTCAACCATTCCCCCTCATCACAGCCCTCCCCACTCCTCCCGCATCAACACCTCTAAGCGCTGGATACAAAAAAAGAGGGGCGCGGCAGATGCCGCGCCCCTCTTAGGGAGCGTCGTATGACGATGGCTTACGAGAGCTTATTTGCCCTTGCGGCCGTCGTCGCATGCGTCGCCGGATTCGGGGCGGGCATGCTCGGGGGTTGCGGCGGTGGCGCACTGGTCGCCAGCATCGCCACCCTTCAGCTCAACGTCGTCGGGGCTGACGACCTTGGGGCCTTCGAGCGCTGCGAGAGACTTGTAGTACTCGAAGCGGTGCATGTACTGCTGCTCGATGGCTGCGCGGAGCTTCTTGGACTCCTCGGGGAAGGTACGTTCCAGCAGGCCGTAGCGGTTTTCGCCGCCCATGAACTCCTGAATGGTACCGTCGGGGTCCTTGGACTCGAAGATGAAGGGGTTCTTGCCTTCTTCAGCGAGCTGGGGGTTGTAGCGGTACAGGGGCCAGTAACCGGACTTGACGGCCAGTTCCTGCTCGTACTGGGAGCGGCCCATGCCCTTACGGATGCCCTGGTTGATGCAGGGAGCGTAGCAGATGATCAGGGAAGGACCGGGGTAAGCTTCTGCTTCCTTGATGGCCTTCATCATCTGCTGCTTGTTGGCGCCCATGGCCACGGAGGCCACGTAGACGTATCCGTAGGTCATAGCCATCTGGCCGAGGTCCTTCTTACCGGTCTTCTTACCGGAGGCAGCGAACTTGGCGATGGAGCCGAGAGGCGTTGCCTTGGAGGACTGGCCACCGGTGTTGGAGTACACCTCGGTGTCCATGACGAACACGTTGACGTCTTCGCCGGAAGCGAGGATGTGGTCCACGCCGCCGAAGCCGATGTCGTAGGCCCAGCCGTCGCCACCGAAGACCCAGAAGGACTTCTTGGTGAAGAGGTCTTCCATGGAGAAGATCTCGTCGAGGAGCGCGGTGGGAGCCACTTCGCACAGCTGGCCGCGGAGCTGATCGCCGTACTTCTTGGAGAGGTCGGCGTCGTCCTTGTTGTCCAGCCAGTTCTGCATGGTTTCCTTCAGCTCGGCCGGGATGTCGGAAGCGATGGCTTCCTGCACGAGGTCGGCGAGCTTGTTGCGGCGCTGGATGACACCCATGGACATGCCGTAACCGAATTCGGCGGCGTCCTCGAACAGGGAGTTACCCCAGGTCGGGCCGTGGCCGTTGCGGTTGGTGCAGTAAGGCGTGGTGGGTGCGGAAGCGCCCCAGATGGAGGAGCAACCGGTGGCGTTGGCGATGACCATGCGCTCACCGAAGAGCTGGGTCAGCACCTTCACGTAGGGGGTCTCTCCACAGCCGGCGCAGGCACCGGAGAACTCGATGAGCGGCTGGAAGAACTGGGAGTTCTTCACGTTGTCGCGCTTGGCGAGCAGGTCGCTCTTGTCGCTGATGTTGGCGGAAGCGAAGTCGAGGTTCTCCACCTGAGCGTCGAGCTGGGTGTGCAGGGGCTTCATGACGAGAGCCTTGTCCTTGGCGGGGCAGATGTCTGCGCAGTTGCCGCAGCCGAGGCAATCCTGAGCGTAAACCTGCATGCGGTACTTCATGCCCTTCATTTCCTTGGGGGCCTTCACATCGATGGTTGCGAAGGTCTCGGGGGCGCCGTCCAGCTCATTCTCATTGGCCACGAAGGGACGAATGGCGGCGTGGGGGCACACAAAGGAGCACTGGTTGCACTGGATGCAGTTTTCGGGGATCCACTCGGGCACGTTGATGGCGACGCCGCGCTTTTCAAAGGCAGCGGTGCCAACAGGAGCCAGACCGTCAGCCTCGAAGGCGGACACGGGCAGATCGTCGCCCTTCTGGGCGAGGATGGGACGAACCACGTCGGTGATGTACTCGGGCTCGGCCTTGGCGCCGCAGCAGCAGTCGTCGGCAGCGGTCAGCCAGGACTCGGGCACCTTGACCTCGACGATAGCGTCGGCGGCCTTGTCCACAGCCTGGTGGTTCATGTTGACGATCTTCTCGCCCTTCTTGCCGTAGGCCTTGACGATAGCGTCCTTGAGGAGCTTCACGGCCTGATCGAAGGGAATGACGTTGGCGAGCTTGAAGAACGCGGTCTGCATGACCATGTTGATACGGCCGCCAAGGCCCACTTCGCCGGCGATCTTCACGGCGTCGATGGTGTAGAACTTCAGCTTCTTCTCTGCGATTTCGCGGCGGAGGGAAGCGGGGATTTCTTTTTCCATCTCCTCAACGGACCAGGGGCAGTTCAGCACGAACACGCCTTCGTCCTTGATGCCGTCCAGCAGGTCGTACTGGTGCACGTAGGCCGGGTTGTGACAGGCCACGTAGTCGGCATGGTTGATGAGGTAGGTGGACTGGATGGGCTTTTCACCGAAGCGCAGGTGAGAGATGGTGATACCGCCGGACTTCTTGGAGTCGTAGGCGAAGTATCCCTGAGCGAACATGTCGGTGTTGTCGCCGATGATTTTGATGGCGCTCTTGTTGGCGCCAACGGTGCCGTCAGCACCCAGGCCCCAGAACTTGCACTGCACGGTGCCTTCGGGGGTGGTGTCGACCACGTCGGACACTTCGAGGGAAGTGTGGGTGACGTCGTCGTTGATGCCCACGTTGAACTTGGTCTTGGGCTGGTTCACCTTCATGTTGTCGAAGATGGCCTTGACCATGCCGGGGGTGAACTCCTTGGAGCCCAGGCCGTAGCGGCCGGCAACGATGGTGGGCATTTCGCCGCGTTCCATGAAAGCGGTGCAGACGTCCTGGTAGAGCGGATCGCCCAGTGCGCCGGGTTCCTTGGTGCGGTCGAGCACGGTGATGGAGGTGGCGGTAGCCGGCACCACGGACAGCAGAGCGTCGGTGGACCAGGGGCGGAACAGGCGCACCTTCACGAGGCCAACGCGCTCGCCCTTGGCGACGAGGTGGTTGATGACCTCTTCGATGGCTTCACAGCCGGAGCCCATGGCGATGATGACGCGCTCTGCTTCCTCGTGGCCGACGTAGTCGAACAGGCGGTAGCGGCGGCCGGTGATGGACTCGACCTTCTTCATGTTCTCCAGAACGATGGAGGGCAGCTCGTTGTAGAACGAGTTACATGCCTCACGGCCCTGGTAGTAGATATCGGGGTTCTGGGCGGTGCCGCGAATCTCGGGGTGTTCCGGATTGGCTCCGCGCTGGCGGAACTCTTCGATGGCTTCCCAGTTAACGATCTTCTTGATGTCCTCGTAGTCGATGACTTCGATCTTCTGAATCTCATGAGAGGTACGGAAGCCGTCAAAGAAGTGCATGAACGGAACGTTGCTGTCGATGGCGGACAGGTGCGCGACCAGAGCGAGGTCCATGGCTTCCTGCACGGATGCGGAGGCCAGCATGGCGAAGCCGGTCTGGCGGCAGGCCATGACGTCCTGATGATCGCCAAAGATGGACAGAGCGTGCGCGGCAAGGGCGCGTGCGGAGACGTGGAACACGCCGGGCAGCAGCTCGCCGGAGATCTTGTACATGTTGGGGATCATCAGCAGCAGACCCTGAGACGCGGTGAACGTAGAGGTCAGCGCGCCGGCAGCCAGGGAACCGTGAACGGCACCAGCGGCGCCCGCCTCGGACTGCATCTGCTTGACGTTCACAATCTGGCCGAAGATGTTCTTGCGGCCCTGTGCTGCCATTTCATCAGCCACCTCGCCCATGGTGGACGACGGGGTGATGGGATAGATGGCGGAACAGTCGGACAGCGCATATGCGATATGCGCTGTGGCTGTATTGCCATCCATGGTCTTCATGTGTTTAGGCATAAATCCTCTCCTTAAGATTCATGAAACGGTTTCCGATGCATCGGCACGGAACCCGCGGACATGTGGGAAAAGCGCCACAAAGCCAACAAGAACCGTGCCAGAACCTTACCATTTCTTTTTCCCTGCAAAACCGGGAAATTGGCGATAAACCGTACGAACCCACCAGCCGCTCCCGCGGCCGGAAAGTCTGTTTTTTCGGACGAAATGCCCGCGCACCTGTTTATTCGCTCAACCAGTGGCATACAGCCACTACCATCTTCTTCCTTCCATTTCGAGTATAAGTTGTCCACAAAAAATCCGCCGAAGCGCTGAAATCAACGGGTGGACGGCATGCGCCCACCGGGACCGGCCTGCGGTCTGTTTTTTCGGACAAAGTGTCAGCTGTCTGAAAAAAAGGACAACCGAAACATCATTTTGAAGAGATGCCCATCTTCTTCAGCAGCGCATAATAATGCGAGCGGGAAAGACCGGAAATCTCAAGAATTGTAGACAGTTCGCCGTCATAGCGCTGGAGAAGATACTCCAGATAATGCTTCTCCATGCGGGACTTGAAGTCCTTGAGGCTGGGCACCTGGCCGTCAAACTGCGCCTCCAGCCATGAGGCGGCGTCCTGCGCCGGGCCACCGGCAGGCGGCATGCCGGGCGCGGATGCGGGCTGGTCGTCCTTGCCGCCCTCCAGCGTGGCCTTGGCAACCTTGATGCGCACGTCCTGCGGCAAATGCATGGCGTACAGCGTCTTTTCCTGCCCGGAGGCCACAAAGGCACGCTCCAGCACGTTGAACAACTCGCGGACGTTGCCGGGCCAGCCATAGGCTCCAAGCACATCAAAAAAGTCCGACCCAAAGCCCTTGACGGGCAGCTTGTAGTCCTCGCACAGCTTGTTGATGTGATGAATGGCCAGCGGACGGATGTCCTCGGCGCGGCTGCGCAGGGGCGGCAGTTCAATGGTGATGGTCTTGAGACGGAACAGCAGGTCCTCGCGGAAGTCACTGTCCCGGACCATGGACTCAAGGTCCTTGTTGGTGGCCGCAATGAGGCGGAAGTCGCTCTTTTCCTCCTGCGTGGAGCCTACGGGCCTAAAGCGCTTTTCCTGCAAAACGCGCAGGAAGGACTTCTGGAGGGAAAGGGGCATCTCGCCGACTTCGTCGAGGAACAGGGTGCCGCCGTCGGCCATTTTGACCAGCCCCGTACGGTCCTTGTCCGCGCCGGTGAACGCGCCCTTGCGGTGGCCGAAGAGCGTACTCTCCACCAGCGTTTCGGTGAGGGAAGCGCAGTCCACCACCACAAAACGCCCGTCGCGGCGGGGACCATTTTCGTGGATGGTGCGGGCTGTGAGTTCCTTACCGGTGCCGGTCTCGCCAGTGATGAGGGTGGACGAGGCCGAGCGCGCGGCCTGCGCCATCTGGTCAAAGACGGTGTGCATGCCAGGGCCATGGCCCACCACATTTTCAAGGTTCAGGGCAATGACCGGGGCTTCGGCGCGCTTTTCCTCGCGGTACTTGAGGGCGCGCTGCACGCTGAGCATGGTCTGCTTGATGGGCGTTGGCTTGACCAAGTAGTCCCACACGCCGCCCTGAATGGCCAATTCCGCCCCATCCGGGTCACCCTGCCCGGTGAGGATAATGACTTCCGGCGAACCGGGGATGGATTTGATTTCGGGAAGCGCATCCAGTCCGTTGCCGTCGGGCAGACGGACGTCGAGGAAGACCACGTCGAAGTCGCGCTCGCGCATGGCCCGCAGGCCATCAGCCAGCGTGCCCGCGGTTTCGCAGTGCAGGAGCATGCGCCCCAGCAGGCTCTCCATGGTCCCGCGGACCTCGGGGTCGTCGTCCACAACGAGGATGTTCCCGAATATGTTCTCGTCATTGAGCATTGGTCTGCAAGATTTCCCTTATGGCTTCGGACAGGGTGTTTCTGTCGTAGGGTTTAAGCACAACCTTCACGATGTTTGGCATGGCCTGCGCCGCCTGCACCGCCCGCTCGCGTCCGGAGACCATGAGCACGGGCATGCCGGGCGACACCTCGGCAAGACTGCGGGCCAATTCCACACCGTTTTGCCCCGGCATGTCATAGTCCGTGATGACAAGGTCAAACGGCGTGTCGTCGTGGGCGATGCGGTCCAGCCCGGCTGCCGCGTCGTGCACGGGCACCACGCGGTATCCCAGCATTTCCAAAACGCGGGGGATGGTGGCTAGCTGGTCCGGGTCGTCTTCGACGAAGAGGATGCGTCCCTGTCCGGGAGTTGCGGATACCACGCTCCCGGCACTCTCGCCAGTCTCTTTTGCCACGCGCGGCAATCTGACGACGAAAGCGGTCCGCATTCCCGGCGCGCTGGTCACTTCCACACTGCCCTTGTGCACCTTGATGATGCCCAGCACCACGGCAAGCCCAAGGCCGGTGCCCTCGGCCTTGCCCTTGGTGGTGAAGAACGGATCAAAAATCTTGTCCACAATCTCGGGCGGAATGCCGGGACCATTGTCCGCCACGGTCAGCACCGCATAGCTGCCCGGCGGCAGGTTGCGCAGCTCGGAGGTGGAGACGTCGATTTCCTCGGTCTCCAGCGTAATCTCCAGCCGTCCGCCTGTGGGCCGCAGCGCGTGGAAGGCGTTGGTGCACAGGTTCATCACCACTTGATGAATCTGCGTCGGGTCCGCAAGGCAGGTGCCCATTTCATTGCCTATCTGCGTGGTGACCTTGATATTGCGCGGCAGAGAGGCCTTGAGCAGTCCCACGGCGTCGCGCACCACGTCCTCAATCTTGACATATTGGAAGCCCTCCTGCGAGGGGCGCGAGAAGGTCAGAATTTTTTTGACCAATCCACTGCCGCGCTGCGCGGCCTTGAGCACGCGCTCCAAATCCTGCCCCGCCGGGGTCTGGGTGTCCACATCCAACTGGGCCAGCTCCGTGGAGTTGATGATGGACGTAAGGATATTATTGAAATCATGGGCAATACCGCCCGCCAGCGTGCCGATGGCTTCCATCTTTTGCGACTGGAGCAGTTGCTTTTCAAGGTTGGCTTCCTTGGTGACGTCCTCGCCCGTGGTCAGGGTGCCCATGACGCTCCCTTTCTCGTCAAGCAGGGGCACCTTGTTCACTTCCAGCACGCAGGTCTGGCCCTTGGCATTGATGACCGTCCGGCGCTGGCGGCGGATGGGACGCTCCGTCTCCATGACCTGCCTATCCAGCGGCTCATCCCATTGCAGGTAGTCATTGAGCACCGGGATGGCGGATTCCTTGCGCCCTATAATCTTGCTGGGCGAGGCAAGGCCAAAGAAATCCGCAAAGTAGCGGTTGGCACCAAGGTAAATCTGCTTGCGGCCCTTCCACGTCACCAGCATGGGGATGGTGTCCATGAGGATTTCCTGAAAGGACAACTGCTTTTCCATCTCCATCTCCGCCATGCGGCGGCGGGCGATGTTGCGCACAAGAAACAGCGTCGTCACCATCAGCAGGAAGAAACTCACCATGATGGTCCAGAACAGCCCGCGGTCCACCTCGTAAAACGCCTTGGGCGCGTTGACGATGATGCTGTCCACGGGCAATTCGCTCTCATCAATGCCCATCTTCTGCAGTTGGTTGTAGTCGAATTCGAAACGGCTGGGGGTGGAATGCACCACGGGGATATCCCCAGCCCGCTCGCCGCCAAGCACGCGCAGGGCGAGTTCCGCGGCCTTGCGCCCATGCTCCTGCCCGGAAAGCAGCTTGCCGCCGACAATCCCATGCCCTAGGAGAAACTCCCAACTGGAGTAGATGGGCGACGACGTATTCCGGGACGCAATCTCCAACAGCTCCGCCGCGGAATAAAAGCGCCCCTTGATGGACTGATAGAAGGGGATGAAGAAGAAAAACGTGTCGTCCGAGGCCTCGCGCACCTGCTTGCGCAGTTCGTCGGTGTCGAATCCAGACCAGTACTCCACGTCCAGCCTGTCCTTGAAGCGGGGGGTGGCATCCAGCAGCTGGTTACGGATGGCCACGCCGGTGACGGACTCATCACCAATAATGACAAGGCGCTTCT
This sequence comes from Desulfobaculum sp. SPO524, assembly GCF_044987625.1. Lineage (NCBI taxonomy): Bacteria > Pseudomonadati > Thermodesulfobacteriota > Desulfovibrionia > Desulfovibrionales > Desulfovibrionaceae > Desulfobaculum > Desulfobaculum sp. SPO524. The sequence continues at coordinate 590,565 of NZ_JBJDSB010000001.1, forward strand.
TTTCAGGGTGGAATTTGAGGGCGATGCCAAGGGTATCGGCTACGTCAAAGTTTTCCACCACGCCCGTCATGTCGCGCCCGGAGATCACCTCCGGCGAAAAGTCGTTGATGCCACAAAAGACCGCCGGGACGCCGGGAAACAACTCCGCCCCGCGTTCAAGATAAAAATTGAAAGCGTTGTTGTCGGACAGGACGATGACGTCAAAGTGCATGCCCCGGAATTTCCGCTTGTACAAGTCGCCAAGCAGGGACGACAGGAAGCCGAGCTCGTACTTCTTGTAGTCCATATACTCCACCTGCAACTCCACCTCGCTGTGGCCCTGCAAGCCTTCGCGCAGTCCCTCGAATATATCGTCGGACCACGAATACCCGTCATGGTAGGAGTTCAGGTACAGGATATTCCCCCGCACCGGAGCCGCGCCCGCGTCACCGCCAAACGGCAGCACACACACAAGCGCGCAGAGCACAGGTAGCGCCAGCCGCAAAATATGCCTCTTCATCCCAAACCTCAGATGCTGATTTCATGTATTGCCATCGCGATATAATTGCGCTTACAACGATGTGGCTGTTTACGAAAAGTGTTGGCCCACCGTGGTTTTCTGCAATGGCAGTGCCACAGTGCGCGCGCCATACCCACGCGCGTCAGCATCAGCATGCCCGCTTTTGCGCGCAAACGGAAGGCCAAGACACACACCGGGGAGGGCGACGGGGCTGTGGCGCACTGCTGTGCGAAGCCGCGTCGCAGACGGCTCCGCTGCCCCCTCAGTGGACGTGCGGAATACGCGCTCCTGCGCACCAGTCCAGCCGGCCTTTCCCATGGGAAATACCTATCAATTCCCAGCCTAATAGGGAGACACCCCTATTTTCTTGGCAATGGCATTGACATAACGTAAACGGTGTTTGTAATAGGTCGTTCCTTTTTTGCGCGCTATCTCGGGGGGGGGGAAGGAGCGCGGGACACACCCCTTGCTTATATTATTTTGGAAATATTTCCTTGTGGCCATGTCGGCCACATCCTGTTCACGACCACCCAATCGCAGGGGCGCGCCGCTGGCCGCTTGCTGAGACGGAGGGGGAATTGGCGACTCGTAATGACTCTAGCTCTACGGAGCGCCTGCTGAGGACGATCCGGGGGGACGCCTCATCAGCACCGTCAGCTCACGTGGCTGAGACGACGGCGTCAACCGTTCAATCGGCAGACGGCTCCACATCACCAAAGGACACACGCGGCGCACTGCGTGGCGGCAAGGCCAAGGGCGTCACCCTTGGGCTGGACATCGCCCCGTACGCGCTGCGCATTGCCGTTATGGAACGCAGCGGCGGCCGCACCATGCTCCGCACCCTGCGCGAAGCCCCCTACCCGCCGCAAGCCGGACCGGGCAGCGCGGGCTTTGCCGAGTTCCTGCGCATGCAAATTTCCGCCGTAGCAGGCAGCACCAATCCCGACATCTGGGTGCTTGTTCCCACTGCGGAGGCCGACCTGTGGCGCGTGCGCATCCCAAAGGTACCCAAAAAGCGCGAATCAGAAACCTTCTGCTGGGCCATCAAGCGCGACAAGTCCATCAATGAAGCCGAACAGCTTCTGGACTTTGAAGTGCAGGGCGAGGTGCTGGACAAAGGCATCCCCAAGCTGCAGGCCATCGCCTACACCGTGCCCCGCAAGGCCCTTAAACGCTCCGTGGATATGCTGCGCGATGCCGGCTTTGAGCCCGCAGGCGCAACCATCCCGCCGTTGGCCCTGCAAACCGCCATCCGCTCCACGGATTTGGCGCGCGGCTCCGGCACCTGCGCCTCGGTCTTCATCGGCCGCGGCTGGTCGCGCATTGATGTGTTCGACGGCGACAACCTTGTCATGAGCCGCGGCATCAAGGCCGGCCTGGGCAGCATGGTGGAGGAGCTTCAGGCCGCCTACTCCATGCCCGCAGTCGCCCCGCAGCCGGCCGAGGACGACGTCCCGGTCATTGACCTGGACATGGAAGCCACAGACCACGCGCCAACCTCACTGGACGGCGTGGACTTTGAGCTGGAGGTCCACCCAGAGGAGCCAGCGCCCGCCGCGCCGACTCCCGCCCCGGCCACCGAACTTACCGACGACGAAGCCAAGGCGCTCATCCTCGCGCGGCTGCTTGGGGAGTCCATCGACGACAACGCCCCCGGCGCGGAACTCAGCACCGACGAGGTCATGGCCCTTATCCGTCCGGCCCTCGACCGCCTTGTGCGGCAGATTGAGCGCACCTTCAACCACTACGTCAACGCCGAAGGCGGCGACGCGGTCCGGCGCATCCTGCTGTCCGGACAGGTGGCGGCCAGTGCGCCCATCCGAAACTTTCTGTGCGAGCAGCTCTCGCTGGACTGCGGCCTCTTTGATCCACTGGCGTCGTCCACGCTGGCCAGCGCCGAAACCGCGCCGCCCCGCTCCGAGGCGCGGCGTATGGAATTCAACCTCCCTGCGGCCCTCGCCTTCTCGGACACGGCAACCACCCCGAACCTGCTGCGCAACTACGCCCAGCGCGACCGGGACTGGCAAGCCGCGCGGCAGGCGCGCATTATCTACGCGACCTTCCTCGCCGCCATCGCCCTGCTGGGCGGTGTGTTCGGCTGGCAGAGCATGCAGGAAAGCGCCGTGCAGACCAAGCTGGACGCCGTCAACAGGCAAATTGCCGCCTACGCCCCGCCCATCAACGAGCAGTTGCTGCTCAAGATGGCGTCGCAGGTGCAAAACAAACAGCGCGACCTCAAAGCCCTCGCCCGCAAGTACGAGGGGCTGGCCGTTCTGCGCGAGGTCGGCACCCTGACGCCGGAATCCGTTAAAATCCGGCAACTGGACCTGACCCTCGGGGCCGAAGCCGCACCCAAGAAGGACAAACGCGCCCGCCGCGCCCGCAACACCGAGCCGCCGCGCCTGCTCGTCCTTGAAGGCACCATCCCCGACGCCGAAGAGTCGCGCGACTCCATTCTGGCGTCCTACATCGTCACCCTGCAAAGCTCGCCGCTGTTCTCGGACCCCGTGGTCCACAGCCGCGAACTGGTGGGCCGTGGCGCCAATACGGGCTTGCACTTTATCCTGCACGTCAACGTGGAAAGGTAGCCGGACATGCCCAGCACACCCACACTCACCAAACGCAACATCCTGCGGACCGTCATCTGCGTGGCCATTGCCGCCGGGTTCTTTGCGCTGTTTAACTTCCGCTCCGCCGCCAGCACAGCGGCCCTGAAGGACGACATCGTCAAGGCCGAGGCAACGCGCCAGCGCCAGAAAATTCTGTTCCCGGTGTACGCCGAGTTCGCCAAAACGCTCAAAACGCGCGCCTCCACCCTGCCGCTGCCCGAGCCGACCACCCTCACCAACGACCGCATCGGCGGCGTCCAGCCCGACATCAGCGCGCTGGCCCGCAGCTGCAACCTGACGCCCCAGTCCGTGGTGTGCGACCCGCTTTCGCTGGCCATGGAGACCGGGCGCATGGCTGTGGACATCACCGTCACCGGCAACCTTGAGGACTTTCGGGAATTCTACGTGGAGCTTGGCGCCCTGTCCTACCTGCGGCGCATCGAGCACATGCGTGTGACCGAGGCCCCCGGCGAAACCCGCTTCCAACTCAAGACATGGGTCGCGGTTCAAAGCGGCTAGCCGATACGAGGGAGAAGACACATGCAAAAGCGTGAAATTGTACTCATATGCCTCATGGGCGCGGCCATCCTCTATGGCGGCTATACGCTCCTGTTCGGCACCACCACCCGCGTGGACGCCACGGCCAACGCCGTGGCCGCCGCCGACCTCAAGGCCATGGTCCGCGAAATGCGTACCTCCGTCGCCAAAGAGCACCCCAGCGAGCTGGATATGTACAAAATAGCCCTCGCCGAGGGCACGGAAATCGCCGACCCGTTCCTCAAGGTCGTCCTGTCGGACAGCGACGTCAAAGCCCAAGACGTGCTGGTGACCACCAACAGCACGGACTTTACGTACAGCGGCTTCGTCAAGCTGGGCAGCCGCAGGCTGGCCATCGTCAACGGCGAGGAATTTGGCGTGGGCGAACGCCTGAACGAGGAAGGATGCTTCGTGGTCGCCATCGGGGAAGATGCTCTCCGGCTGGAACGCCCCGAAACAGCAGGTGGCATGAGAGAACACATCATCGTCCCCATCACCGAGGACACCATAACCTTCACCGAGGACAGAGATGCGCAGAGAACTCCGCAGCACTAAGGTCATTCTGCTCGGCGCCCTGACCCTGTGTCTGGCACTGGTCATCACCGGTTGCGCCCACGACAAGGAGTCCATGGACACCAAGCACTTCCTCGACAAGTGGAAGACCATCGCGTCGCAGTCGCAGGGCTACTCCCCGGCGTACAAACCTCACAAGCAGGAAGCCATCATTCCCGCTCAGGAGGACACCGCCGCCATCGAGGAGCGCGACCTCCCCGACATGGAAGCGTCCCTCAGAATGCACGACGCCAACATCGTGGCCGTGCTGCAAGCCCTTGGGCGCATCGCCGACCAGAGCATCATCGTCAGCCCCAATGTGACCGGCTCGGTGAACGTCAACATCGTCAAGCAGCCCTGGAAGGAAATCTTCCAGAGCATCATCAAGACCAACGGCCTCACCTACGAGTGGCAGGGCGACATCCTGCGCGTTATGACGCCGGATGACCTGGAAACCGCCATCAAGCTGAGCGAGCTGAAAAACCGCCAGCCGCTGGCCTCCACCCTGCTCAAGGTCCGCTACGCCGACGCCGCCGGCCTGAAGGAGAACCTCAACAAGCTCCTCACGCAGGACAGCGAAGGCAAATCCCGCGGCAACGTTGAGGTCAACGAGCACAGCAACTCCCTCATCGTGCAGGCCGTGCCCGAAGACCTGCGCAAGATTGTCAGAATCGTCGAGTATCTGGACAGGCCAAGCCGCCTTATCCGCCTGAAGGCCCACATCGTGGAGACCAACTCCGACACCGCGCGTGAACTGGGTGTCCAGTGGGGCGGCGCATACAAGAGCGACGGCCTCGGCGGGCATAACAACAATATGTGGGTGCTCCCCGGCGCGTCCGGCGGCGCCACCGACGCCGACCCCATCGCAGGCGGCAGCACGCCGAACCTGAACTCCGGCGCAACGGGTAACTCCGGCCACGGCATGGTGTCCAACTTCATCCCCAAGGGCTTTCCCGAGGATGGACGCGGCATGAACCTTGGCCTGATGTTCGGCCACCTTGGTGGCAATATTCTGGAGGCCCAACTTGCCGCGCTGGAAGAGGACAACAAGCTGCGCATCCTCTCCAGCCCGTCCATCTCCACGCTGGACAACCAGACCGCCTTTACCGAAAACGGCGCGGAAGTTCCCTACATCTCGCTGGACGAAGCCGGCAACGCCGACGTGGAATGGAAGGACGCCACCCTGCGTCTGGAAATCACCCCCCACGTCATCGACGACGAGACCCTCAAGCTGAAAATCCTCGTCAAAAAGGACGAAGTGGACCAGACCCGCGAGGTGCAGGGCAACCCCTACATCATCAAGAAGCAGACCGAGACCACCCTCGTCACCCGCAACTCCGACACGGTGGTTATCTCCGGCCTGACCAAGCGCCGCACCAGCAAGGGCGATTCCGGTGTGCCCGGCCTGAAGGACGTGCCCGGCCTTGGCGCGCTGTTCTCCAGCGACAGTAGCTCCAACGACCTCGAAGAAGTGCTGATCTTCATCACCCCGACCATCCTCGCAGAGTGGACGCCCAACTTCGAGACCAAGACCATCGACCAGCTTGAAAAGGAATACGACGAAAAAGTCGCCAAGGAAAAGGCCGAGGCAGCAGCCGAGGCCGCAGACGGGGACCTCTAGGCCCCGGAGGACGCACCAGCGCGCGCCATGGAATACTACGGCATACTTGGCTTTGGCAGAGAGCCTTTCTCCAATTCCCCGGACCCGGACTTTTTCTATCAGTCCGAAGGGCACATGGATTGCCTGCACCGGGTGGAGATAGCCATTCGCCTGCGGCGCGGCCTCAATATCGTACTCGGTGAGGTGGGCCTCGGAAAGACAACCCTCTGCCGCCAGCTTCTGCGGAATCTGGATGTGGAGGACGCCGAGACCCACCTCATTTTGGACCCGTCCTTCGACTCCTCGCGCGAGCTGCTCCGCTGGCTGTGCACGGAGTTTACAGGCGAGGCCCCCGGCCCGGAGGCCGGCTCGTGGGAAATGAAGGAAGCCATCAAAAGCGCCCTGTTCACCAAAGCCGTGGACAAAGGCGCCCTTGTGGTGCTCATCGTGGACGAAGGGCAGAAAATCAGCGCGGATTGTCTGGAAATCCTGCGCGAACTGCTCAACTACGAGACCAACAGCGCCAAGCTCCTGCAAATTGTCCTCTTTGCCCAGCCCGAGTTTACCACCCTGCTCTACGCCATGGACAACGTACGCGACCGCGTCAACGAGCACATCACCCTGCGCCCCCTGACCCTTGCGGAAACCACACGCATGGTGGAGCACCGCATCGCCCTCGCGGCGGAGACGTACGACACGCCGGTGCTGTTCTCGCGCGGGGCCTACACGGCGCTGTACGAAGCCACAAGCGGCCACCCGCGCAAGGTGGTCGCCCTGTGCCACAAGGTTATCCTCGCCCTCATCATGAAGAAGGGCACCAAGGCGGACGCCGCCCTTGTGCGCGCCTGCGCCAAGAGCTTGCCCACACCGGCGCGGCGCGGCATGCCCCGTTGGGCGCAGGTCGTGCTCATCGTGGCAGGCTTTGCCACCCTCGCGGCGCTGACGCCGCAGGTCCGAACCGGCGTCTCGCGCCTTGTGGCGCAGTATGCCGCCCCGCTTGCGGGCCAGCATCTGGATGCCAACACCACGGTGCGGGCCTCGGCCCTGCCGCCCTCGGTGGCTGTTTCCGCCAACGCCACGGCGCCGAAAGGAGCCGAAGACTGGACCACTCCCTGCAGCGCCGCGGCACACAATGCCACCACAGCCCCGCAAACCGAGGTCCCGGCCCCCTTTGAGCCGCCGCGGTATCTGGGCAGTGTGCCTGTGCCGCACCGGGAGTCCTTGTCCATCATGATGGCGCGCATCTACGGCGCCTACGCCGAGGCGGACCTGCCGCCGGTGCTGACGGCCAATTCCCAGCTCACGGACCCCGACATTATCGAACCGGGCCAGTACCTGCGCTTTCCGCGCATTGCCAGCTATCCGGCCGAGAGCCTGCCGCCCGTCTTCTGGGTGGAACTCGCCCGCAAGGCCACCTTGCGCGACGCCTACGCCGCGCTGCACGAGGACTGCACAGCGTGCCGCATCCTCGCCTATTTTTCGCCCCGCACAGGGCTGACGTTCAGCGTCATCCGCCGCGCCGTCTACACTACCAAGGACGCCGCGCAGATGGCCCTGAGCGCCCTGCCGCAGAACCAACGCGCTTCCGCACAGATTCTTGGCGGCAACACACCGGGCATGATCTATTTCGGCGGAACGGGCTTTACGCGTATCTTCGCGGCCCGCTCCGGCGCTTAACCCTGCCACGGCAGGCATACACGCGAAACCCGCGTCTGGAGAGACACATGAGTGTTCGCAAACGCTTACGACTTGGTGAAATGCTTGTTCAGGCCGGAATGCTTGGCGACAACGAGCTTCCGGGCATCCTTAAGGAACAGTCGGCCTCCGGCATGCGCCTTGGGCAGTTTCTGGTCCAAAAGGGCTACCTGAAAGAGTCACAGATGGTGGAGCTTATCAGCGAACAGCTGGGCATTTCCATCTACCGTCCGGACACCTACCCGCTGGAGGTTGGCGCGGAATCCCTCGTGCCCGCCGAACTGGCGCAGAAGCATCACCTTGTGCCCCTCAGCCGCAAGGGCCGCCTGCTCACCGTCGCCATGACCGACCCCATGGACATCAACGCCATTGATGCCGTGGAAATCTACGCCAACATGGAAGTGGACCCGCTCATCTGCACCGAGCGCGAGTTGCAGGAGCTGACCTACGCCACCTACGGCATCCAGTCGGACATCGACGACGTACTGGAGTCCATGGAAAATCTGGACGTGGAGACCGACGAAGGCCCGGACCTTGCCGCCCCGGACGAGGACATCGCGGTGGACTCGCTGGAGGGCGCGGCCAAGGAAGCCCCGGTCATCAAACTGCTGAACTCCATCCTCTCGCAGGCCGTGCGCGAGGGCGCGAGCGATATTCACATCAGTCCGGAAAAGAAATTCATCCAGCTACGCTTTCGTGTGGACGGCAAACTGCGCGAGGTTCCCGCGCCGCCCAAAAAGTATTTCCTGCCCATTGTCTCACGCGTGAAGATTCTGGCGCACATGGACATTGCGGTGTCCCGCATTCCGCAGGACGGGCGCTTTTCCTTCCAGTTCGAAAAGAAGGAAATCCACGTCCGCGCGTCCAGCCTGCCCACCATCCACGGCGAAAATATCATCCTGCGTCTGCTGGCGCGCGACGGCGACGTCGCCAAGCTGGAAGACCTCGGCATGAGCGAGCCAGACTACGCCAAGGTCCAAAACGCGCTGTCCAAACCCTATGGCATGATTCTGACCACCGGCCCCACCGGCAGCGGCAAGAGCACCAGCCTCTACGCCGCCCTGAAGCGGCTGAACAACTCGGACATCAATATCGTCACCCTTGAGGACCCGGTGGAATACCGCGTGCCCAAGATTCGACAGGTGCAGCTGAACCGCCGCGCGGGCATGACCTTCGCCAGCGGTCTGCGCTCCATCCTGCGTCAGGACCCGGACGTCATCCTTGTCGGCGAAATCCGCGACGCGGAGACGGCGGGCATTGCCGTACAGGCCGCCATGACCGGCCACCGCCTGCTCTCCACCCTGCATACCAACGACGCCGCGGGCGCGGTCACACGCCTTATCGACATGGGCATTGAACCGTTCCTCGTCGCCTCCACGCTGCTGGTCTCCATTGCCCAGCGTCTGGTGCGCAAAAGCTGCCCGCACTGCCTTGAGGAGTACCAGCCCCCGGCGCCGGCCCTGCGCGCCATGGGCCTGCCCGAGTCCGGGCACACCTACTACCGGGGCAAGGGCTGCCGCATGTGCAAAAACACCGGCTACGCCGGACGTGTGGCCGTCTTTGAGGTGCTGGAAATCGACGAATCCATTCAGGACCTCATCATGAACCGCGCCTCGGCGGCGGACATCACCCGCGCGGCCGTTGCCGCCGGCACGCTGCACACCCTCAAGCAGGACGCCGCGCTCAAGGTTCTGCAGGGCGTGACAACCCTTGAAGAGGCCGCCTCAACCGTCCTCATCTAAAAGGTCCACACAGTATGCAAAAGTACAAATATCAGGCACTGACGGACAGCGGCTCCTCCATCACAGGCGTGGTGGAGGCCGAAAGTCAGGAAATGGCCATGGAACTGGTCGTCTCGCAAGGCTACATCCCCTCGGATGTTCGCCCGGCGGGCATCGGCACCGGACTCAGCCTGAAAAAGCTGGACGAGGTTATCGCCACAGTTACAGCAAGTGACCTTATCCTGTTCACCAAGCAGTTCAGGACCATGGTCAACGCGGGCCTGTCCATCCTCAGCGTTCTTGAAGTGCTGGAACAGCAGACCGAGAACCCCAAGCTGAAAAAAGCCGTCATCAGCATGGAAAAGGACATCCGCCAAGGCTATTCGCTGTACGAGGCCTTCAGCAAATTCCCGCACATTTTCGACAACCTCTACTGCAGCATGCTCCGCGCCGGTGAGGTCAGCGGTAACTTGTCCGAGGTGCTGGAGCGCCTCATCTACATCATCCAGCACGAGTTTGAGATCAAACAGCAGATCAAGTCCGCGCTGACCTACCCGGCCATCGTGGTCACGGCCCTGTTTGGCGCGTTCCTGTTCCTCTTAACCTTCGTTATCCCGAAATTTATGGGCATTTTCCGCTCCGCGGGCATTGAACTGCCCATGCCCACCAAGGTGTGCATCTTTCTGTACGAGGGGCTGAACGCCTACTGGCCGTTTATCCTTGGCGGAACCGTGCTGGGTGTTATCGCCCTTGTCATGTACGTGCGTACGCCACAGGGGCGCCTTGTGAAGGACACCGCGCTGCTCAAATCCCCGCTCATCGGCAAGGTGATGCTCAAGGCCGCCATGTCGCGCTTTGCGGCCATCTTCGCCCTGCTGCAGTCCAGCGGCGTGTCCGTCATCCACTCCGTGGACGTGTTGTCCAAGACCATCGGCAACGCCGCCATCGAGCGCGTTTTTGAGGGACTCAAGGATGAACTTCAAGAGGGCAAGGGCATTTCCAAGCCGCTGCGCTCGTCGCCATTTTTTACGCCACTCATCATCAACATGATCGCCATTGGTGAAGAGTCCGGTAATCTTGATGAAATGCTGCGCGAAGTTGCCGCTCACTACGACTACGAAGTGGAATATCAGGTGAAGAAGATGGCCGAACTCATTGGCCCGATTCTCATCCTTGTTCTGGCCGCGGTTGTGGGCTTCTTTGCGCTGGCCGTGTTCCTGCCCATGTGGGACCTCACCAAAATGGCGGGATAATGCTATGCGGCTGCGCATCGGTCTTGGCTTTCTGGTTCCCTTCGTCCTTGCCGGGGCGACGGTGTTTGCGGTCCTGTTCACGGACCGCGTGCTGACCTATGTGCACCCGGAGTTTGCCCATAATCCCGAGGCGCGGCTTGCCGCGCTGTGTATTGTGGCGGGCGGGGTGTGCTTTGTGGCCTCCCTGCTGGCCTTTCGCTGGCTCACAGGCCCGCTCCAGCGCTTTTTGAAGCGGGCGCGGGCCATCAGCATCCTGCCGGACGTGGCTGAAGACGAAGGCCGCGACACGCCCGAGACCGACCCCGCCATCCTCGACGACCTGTTCATGCAGGTGTCCAACGTCCTCAGCGCGCTGGACGCAAAATCACTGTTCCCGGACATCGTGTGCCAAAGCCGCACCATGCGCGAGGTGCTCACGCAATCCGCCAAGGTCGCGCCCACGGACGCCACCGTGCTTGTGACGGGTGAATCCGGCACAGGCAAGGAGCTTATCGCCGCAGGCATCCACAAATGCAGCCGCCGCGCCGACGCCGCCTTTGTGGCGGTGAACTGCGCGGCCATCCCGGACCAGCTCCTGGAGAGCGAGCTTTTCGGACACGAGCGAGGAGCCTTTACAGGCGCAACCTCAGCCAAGCCCGGCAAATTCGAATTGGCGCACAAAGGCACCCTGTTTCTGGATGAGATCGGCGATATGCCGCTGGCCACACAGGCTAAGATTTTGCGGATGCTGGAGAACGGCGAGTGCACGCGTCTTGGCGCGACCAAGGCCCGCCGCTTTGACGTACGCATCATTGCGGCCACCAACCGCGACCTGCCGCAGATGGTGGCGGACGGCACTTTCCGCGAGGACCTCTACCACCGCCTCAACGTCTTCCCCATCCACATCCCGCCGCTCCGCGAACGCCGCGAAGACATCCCCGCCCTTGTGAACCACTTTCTGGAGCAGCTTGGCCGCGACCACACCTGCCCGCCGGAAATGCTACATCTGTTCATGGCGCGGGAATGGAAAGGGAACATCCGCGAGTTGAAAAACCACGTGGAACGCGCCTCCGTGCTGGCCGCCGACGACACCTCCCTCACCACCCCACCCCACCCGCTGGCAGACACGGCGCACGCAGACCACGCGCCAGAAACAACGCCCAAAGGCGGAGACGGGACGTCGCTGGACGACTACCTCGCAGCCATGGAACGCCAAATCATCTGCGCTGCCCTGCAACGCTCAGGCGGCATACAGGCCAAGGCAGCAGATATTCTGGGCATCAAGCCGCGGAGCCTGTGGCACAGGGTAAAGAAGTTCGAGATTGATGTGGGGGAGTATAAGAACTGATTGAGAGGGCGCGAAGTTAGGAAGAGGGGGAGCGTAGGGGGCGGCTTGGGCGGTGGTTGAATTACCTGCCGCTTTTGTGGTCCTCTTTCTAAAAGAGCCTAGGTGTACATATGCATCAGGCCGCCGGGAAAGCCCTACAAGTACATTATGAGGATCGACCTACTTGCTCACAAAAAGAAAGCGGACTGGATTATCCAGTCCGCCAACTATTTCTCTGTAATTAATCACAAAGAATAAGACTTAATCGTCGTCACCAGATTCCACTGGATCCGCAACGTGGATATACTGACCAGTCACCGTGCCAGAGAGCCCCCCTTCACTGATCGTGATGGTGCACGGATCAGACTCCGTACCTGTTGTTCCACCGATCACGACATTAAACGTACCCTTTTCAAGGTTCCACGTCGTATCAGCACCGGACTCAGCAGTCGGATCACCAGGGCACTCAAAATCATTTCCAGACAAAGCGGATCGAGCGCTAGCGATAGAACAAACACTCATCCAATTTGCTTTCAACGCACTCGCAGATGCAGTCCGCGCATCATCACGGGCGTCCAAGAAACGCGGCACAGCGGCGGCGGCGAGGATGCCGAGAATCACGATGACCGCGATGAGTTCGATCATGGTGAAGCCATTTTTCTTACGAGTGTTCAAGTTCATCTCCATCTCCTCTTGTGTTGGTGTCGAAACGTTGTGTTCGGCCATTCCGAAAGATTGTACAGCCAATCGAAACGCTGTTGCCCTTGTATAAGCACCTTGCGTGCCAAGTTGGCATCAGGGCAGCGATTATTACGGAATACCCTAGCGCCGTGCGGCAAAAAAAGGCAAGGACAAAGACGTGTTGCTCCATGCCTGACTGTCCCAATCTCCACAGCGTGGAGCCGCATCTCCAAAGTTTGGAGATTGCTCCTCGTTCAAGAAATGATGCGGGCTTTCTTTGCGGCAAACGCGCGCGAAGACTAATGACAATGGCCGCTGGTTTGGGGTAAAAACGGGGCCATCCGGCGGGCCGTGTGCGCCGCCTTGTACGCTGGTTTTTCACACTCTGCACCACATTTTCGCTTCGCACAGGATGACGAGCATGCACAGTTCCCTTTCGCCTCGGACAACTCCGGACACAAACCGCCGTCTGGCCATTCTTTCCAGCCTTGCCGGAGCGCTGTTTTGCGTCCTCGCTGCGCTTGGGCTACTTGACGCCGCGTGCGTCACCTCCGGGTGCGCCGTGTTCAAGGGCACGGCGTTTCTTGGCCTGTCCCTATGGTGGTGGGGCGCGGCGTGTTTCCTCGCCATTGCAGGGCTTTGCATCATGCGGCTGTTCCCCGCCGCACGACTGCTCACCGCCCTTGCTGTCAGCGTCGACGCCTTCCTGCTTGGCTGGATGGCCCTGTCGGCCACGTGCACCAACTGCGTGCTGGCTGGCGGCCTGTTTGCCCTGACCTTTCTCTGCCTCTTCCTCGGGCGCATACAGCAAAATGCCAAGGCCCTCGCCATCGCCGTCGCGTGGCTCGTGGCCCTGTCGCCCAACCTTGTGACCATCGCGCAGGAGCGCATTGACCCATGGATTCTGGCAGGGCCGGAAGCCTCCCCGGTACACCTGTATTTTTCCCCGTCGTGCCCGGCCTGCCGCAAGGCGCTCGCAGACCTCGCCTCCAACCCCGGCGTAGCCTATATCCCCGTTCCCAAAAACGGCGGGGACGTTCTGCGCACCGTGCTGGTTGCCCGCGCGGTGGACGCCGGAACGCCTCTCCCGAAGGCCGTGGACGACGCCCTTGCCGCCACCACATTCCCGGATGACCTCAGCACGTGGGACACTCTTGGCCTGCGGCTGCGACTTTTTTTCAACACAATGCAGTTCAAGCGTTTCGGCTCGCACAATCTGCCGCTAATGACGACCACAGGCTGGTATTCGTCAGATGCTCCAAAGGCGCAACCGGAACATCAAAAGATGGAGCAAGCGCAGATCGCCCCATAGGGCAGGCTGAATGCCGCCCTGCGTATGGCGCAAACCACATGCCGGCCGACGCCACATGCCATTGCGCCACATTTTCCGCAGTGGTATTGGTATTGCATGCTCCCCGGTAGTCTTAATGACATGATTCCGCACTTTTTATCCGCATCCTTTCGCAGTGAGCACAACGTAATGCGCAGACGCCCCGTCACATCCTCACACCACGCCGCCGGGTTCACCATGATTGAACTCGTCACGGTCATCGTGCTGCTCGGCATCCTCGCCGCCACAGCCATATCCGGGTTCATGAACATGACCAGCGTTGACCTGCAAGCCCAAAACGAAGTGCTAAAGCGGCACATCCGGTACGCGCAGCACATGGCCCTCAGCACCAGTTCCGTCTGGGGCATCCGCACCGCTGAGGGCGGAGCCGCCTACGCCCTGCACGCCGCGCCCGTTGCCACCTCCGCTGCGACAGCGCTGCCCGGAGACGATGGGACGCCCCACGAACTGGAGCGCGGCGTCACCACCGGAACGTGGTCCGTCAGCTTCGACGCCGACGGCGTGCCCACAGTCACGGGCGAGGGCGCCCAGCGCACGGCCGAAGGCTGGAGCATCAGCCTCGCCGACGGCAACGGCGGCAGCGAAACCCTCACCATCACCGAAGACACGGGGTTCATCCCATGACCACGCGCAGCCCGCGCCGCAACGGCGGCTTCACGCTCATAGAAATCATCGTCACCATCGTCATTCTCGCCTTTGTGGCGACGATGGTCGCTACCTACATGACCAGCGCCGTGGCCAACAGCGCCCTGCCTGTCAACCGCGTTATCAACCGCGGTTCCGCGCAGGGCATCATGGAAGCCGTGAGCGCGGACTACCGCCAGCTCATGCTCCAAAACTCCTCGAACCTCGGCAAAGCACTGAGCGATCTTAAGGCGAACATCGAAGAAGGCACCTACAGCAGCTACAGCGGCGCGTACACCGGCGCCGCCCAGTACATCACCTTCGACACCAACGGTGCGGAGCAGTCCGCGTCCGGCACCTCGCCCATACTCAAGGTCACCATCACCGTTGGGGACCAGACCGTGGTTGCACTTTTCAGCAGATAGGAAGAACCAATGTCCTGCCATGACCACTACGCGACCCAGCGCGGCTTCACACTTATTGAGATCATCGCCACGACGGTGCTTCTTGGCATCATCGCCGTTGCTGGCGGCATGTTTATCTCCGAAGGGACGCGGGGGTACATCACCACCCGCGAGAACAGTGAAGCCAGCCAAAAGATGGATATCGCCATCATGCGCCTGGAGCGCGAACTGCGCGAGGTCATGGACGTGTACGCCCTGTCGCAGGCCGCCTCGGAGTCCGGACGCTTTCAGGCGATCACCTTTGAGCGCCCCGCCATGGACCGCGCCATCGCCCTCGTGGATGATTCCATCAAAGTTGAAACCGGGCGCACCCTGCCCACGGCAAACACCGGGCACGTTTTGGTGGACCACATCACAGCCTTTTCGCTGGAGCCCATGAAAGGGGACGATGCATGGACCACCAGCGACCCCATAGAGGAACTCTCCGCCATCCGCCTGCGCCTTGCCTACGACCACGAGACCGCGGGCGCACTCAACGTCACCACCACCATTTTTCCGCGCAACAACGGCAACTTTGGCGGCGCTCCCGAGCCGGAAGGTCCAGTGGATATCCCGGATTATTGCTTTGTGGCCACCGCGGCCAGCGGCGATTTTTCGCACCCCATGGTCTCCGCCCTGCGCGCCTTCCGCGACAATTTCCTCCTGACGTGGTCCGGCGGGCGGGCGTTTGTGGACTTCTACTACACGCACGGTCCCGCGTGGGCGGCGTTCATCAAGACGCACCCCTTAGCGCGCGGCGCGGCCTACATCGCCCTCTTGCCACTGACGGGGCTGGCGCTTCTGCTGCTCTGGTCTCCGCTGGCCGCTGTGGCCGTGCTGTGTGGCGTGCCCCTTCTTCTGCGCGTCCTGCGGCGCGCGGCGCGGCACCACGCCGCCGCTTCGGCCCAGTCCGGCAGTGTCATGCTGGCGGTCATCGGGGCGCTGGTCTTCATGGGTATTGTCGGCAGCGCTATGGTGCCCATGTTCAGTACCTCAATCACCGACCAAGCCATCATGAATCAGGGCAGCCGCAGCTTCTACCTTGCTGAATCGGGCTACGCCGTTGCCGCACAGGAATTCCTCAACGCCGAGGATAAAGACGCCACTCTCATCAGCCTGCACAACAAAGCCTACACGCTTGCGAACAACGACGGCAGCTTTTCCCTTGAGGTCTATCCCCGGTGGTTCAAGGTCTCCAGCGTTGCGGGCAACACCGTTACCGCCATTGTGCTGGGCGGCAAGGAAGACAACTTCCCTCCGTCCTCCGGGCGGCTGTCCATCAACGGCGCGCCCTACACCTACACCAGCGCCGCATCAGCCGGAACCATCTCCTACAGCGGACACGATGCCCCGGCCATCCGCTTTCAGTTGCAATCAACGCCCACTGGCATCATCGCCGGTGACGACGCCCAGCCCGTGGCTCTCGCCAGCTCCGGCACCGTCACACGAAACGGCAGCCTCACCCTTGCGACCGGGGCCTCGGCGTTTCCCGAGCTGAACGGCTCCTTCATTCTCGACGGCCTCACCTACTCCTACGTAAAGCGTGAAGGCAGCCGCCTGACGCGCGTGCGCAAGGCCGATGCGCCGGAGGAGACCTTCTCCCTCGACGTTGCCCAAAACTCCCGCGTCATTCTGGACAAGTTCGTCACCATCCGCTCCACGGGCGAATTCGGCGAAGCAACGCACCAACTCACCTACAACACCCCCATCGGCTGGGTGGTGGACAACGCGGCGCGCAACCAAATTGCCATTGAAGACCGCTTCAACAATTTCAACAACTTCGACCTGACCAGCGCCAAGCACGTCGGCTCCCATGCTATTGTGGATGGCGCGCTGAAGGTGACGGGGACAGAGTCCTTTTCGCGCTGGTGGGACTGGCGCGACCAGCACGACTACCGCGAGGCCCTTATCCCATACAGCCCGAGTGAGACCTCGCCCATCAACTGGAATAGAATCTGGGCCGCCAACGGTCACACCTTGACCTACGACGTGCAGACCAAAATCAACATCCCCAATACGACCAGTAATGACTACGACCGGTTCTTCATGACCGGCATCAACTTCCGCTTTCTGCACCATGTTGGTACATCCCGGCGGTATTCCTACTGCGCATCATTAACGCGCTTCCGCCACCGGATAAGCAGGTGGGACTATATTTCGGGCAGCCATGACCAGTGGACGTCCAACGATGCATGGAAGAACGACGACTTCATGCTGCTTTCGCCCAGCTTTTCCCAGTGTCGGCGGGATGTTTTTGATGCCTCCACCAATATCGAAGTGGAACGCAGGGGCAATTATTACTACGGCTACTCCGACCCTGCGCTTATTCTGTGGCGCAAGGAAAATCAGGACTATGCCATCATGGACTACAAAATGATTTCCCCTGCCGATGGGCTGACGCACAACGTCAATGGCGAGCTGCACCTGAAGCCCTGGGTCACCCTTGGCATCAGCATCATGGAAGGCGCGCCATGCCGCTTTACCATCACCAACGGCACCCTCAAGGCCGGCGCGCGCATCACGCTGGAAAATGGCGGTTCAGCCTACGTGGCTGGCGAACCCTTCGTCAGCAACGGCCATAACTACGCCCTGCTCTACAACAAGCGCAGTTTTTCCACCGGCAATGCCTCCTTTGTGAACCCAGACCAAACCAAGGGCGCCATCCGCGTGCTGCGCAATGAAAACGGCGCCACCAATGCCATCCGCGCCTTTATTGCAGACCAAGACGGCAAGAATCCCGTCACCACAAGCTGGACCGACACCAACAGGCTCCCTAACCCGCGTGACCGGTTCAACTGGCAGCCACGCGACAGTTCGGACGTGACAAAAGCCAACGATTTCTTCACACTGACGCAGTGGAATTCTGGCGGATCGTTCGTCATCAACGACTATTTCATCACACAGGACTGGGACTACGCACCGTCCAACGAGGTAGGACTGCACGCGTACGGGTTCTCCGCCACCAACGTCTCCTTCGACGACTTCTCCATCAGAACGTGGGAGAAGGGGCGCGGCAAGGGCTTCCGGCCGCCCATCATGTACTCCAACTAACCCCTTAGGGATTCAGCAGCACACTATGGCTCACACGACACATATCAGGCACCGTCTTCGGACGGTGCTCTGTTTTCTTTTCTCCTGCCTGCTCCTCGCCCTTGGCGGGTGCACTGGCTCCTCCCTGGAGGACGCCCGCGTTGTCGTCCCCGAAGACATTCTGCGGCGCGTTTCCCTCGCCGCTTTTATAGACCCGGACATCGTGCAGGAGCGCATCACGCTCGAAGACGTCGTCGCCTACAGCCACGAGGACTTCACCGCCACGACGACCTTCGGTGAGGCCGACCCCAACGGCCCGCGCATTGCCGGAAAGCTCAAAGACGGAGACAAGGCGGCGCGCCCCTACGCGCTGGAGTTCCGCCCTGTCGACGCCGAGCGCTCGGCCTATAAGCTTATCCGCATTGGCGCGGCAGCACATCAGCAAGCCCCAACGCCCGAAGACTGGGAGCGCATCCTCACCCCCTTTGTCGAGAACGCTGTCCTCGACGGCGACATCACCCCCGAGTTCGACCGCTTCACCAAGGATGCCCTTAAGGAAATGGTCCGCGCGCAGATGTCCTACTATGTGGACCATTCGCGCTTTGCCGCTACAATCGGCGCGCTGACGCGCTATGGCGTTGCCGAGCCGCCCTACGCCATGCCCGTTCAGGTGCACCTCGCCAATGACGGGGCCACGTGCCTTATGGTTGCGCGCCATATTGAAGGCACGGACATCTTTGCCGTCACCTTGCCGGACACCACCATCACCAATTCGCGCGATGATATTCTCCTCGCCATCCTTGGCGCCGCCGAGGCTGACCCCGTCGAGGACATCACTCCATTGCTCTTTGGCGCGCTTGACCTCAGTACGACCAACAGGGGCGGCAAAACAGCCATCGATATTGCCTCGGAAAAGGCTTTTCCATCGACGCTTCGGGCGCTTATCGACTACACGCCGCCCGAGAATTAACCGTCCTTTCAAGTGAGCACCATCATGAACAAATTCAAAAAACTCGTCGCCGCTTGCCTCAAGGAAGGCATCACGGATATGCACATCACGGGCGGACATCCCGTGGTTTTTCGCCGCCACGGGCAGGTCTTCCCGCAGCGAAACGCCCTGTTCTCCCCCGCCGAGGTTGACGGCCTCGCCACCGCGCTTCTGAACGCGCGGCAAAAGGAAATTCTCCGCAGCCGCTGGTCCGTGGACTTCGCCATTACCGAATGCGGCGCGCGTCTACGCATCAACATTTTTTCAACAACGCGCGGGCTGTCCATGGCCATCCGCTTTTTGCCCGGGACCATCCCAACCATTGAAAATCTCAACCTGCACCCGTCCATCAAGGACTTCTGCACCTTCTCCTCCGGCCTGCTCCTCTTTTGCGGCGCAACAGGCAGCGGCAAGACCACCAGCATCGCGGCCATGCTAGGCGAGATTAACCGCACCCGCTCCGCCCACGTCGTCACCCTTGAAGACCCCGTGGAATATCGCTTCCGCTCCGGACAGTCCTTCATCGAACAGCGCGAGCTTGGGCTGCACTTTCAGAGCTACGAGCAAGGCCTTATCGACGTGCTGCGCCAAGCACCGGACGTCATCGTCGTCGGCGAGATGCGCGAATCCGAAACCATGCGCCTCGCCCTCAATGCCGCAGAGTCCGGGCATCTGGTCATCACCACGCTCCATTCCAGCACGCCGGAAGAAGCCATCTACCGCATCTGCAACTCCTTCCCCCTTGAAGCGCAGGAGTTCGTCCGGCTCCAACTGTCCTCGTGCCTTGCAGGCATCATCGTGCAGCACCTCGTTATGCAGCCAAACATCGGCTACCGCGTGCCGCATCTCTCCGTCATGAGAAGCAACGACGCCCTGCGAAACACCATCCGTGAAAACAAATTTTCGCAGATTGAAAACATCATGGAGACCAGCAAAAACGCAGGCATGTTCTCCTTTAGGCGCTACGAAGAAGACTACCTCCGCCGCCAGCCCACCTTCACCCCGCCAACCGTCAGCCTGCGGCCCTCGAAAGCAAACGGCACCGAAGAGGAACACCGCTCCCCGCTCATTGACTACAACGCCGGACGCGTGCCCGCCGCCCCCATCAGCTCCGCCGCACCGCAGGACGCCGCAAACTACGACAGCCAACACCAATACACCATCGACGACTCCGCGCCCCTGGACGAGATTATTCAGCGGATTACCGACAGATAGCGGAAGAGGGAAGAGGGCCTCCGGCGGCTTGAGCTCTTCGCTCGTTCGGCCTGAAAGGACGAAGGGCAAAGAAATAAAGAGAGCCTCCGGCGGCTCAAGGGTATGATACCCTTGAGAATCCCCAGGATTTTCGGGGCGGAAGCCGCCCCGAAAATAGGGGTGGGCGGGCGGGTTCTCTTGTCTTTTGCCTTTCCTCTTTCAAACATCCAAGCAGGGACTACTCACCGCCCCACACACAGTGCCGACGCCTCCATCTTTGACAATAAAACCCACAATGTCCTAGCCTTGGCTGCATCTTTTGTGATGCTTCGACACAAACGAACAAGGAGCCAAGCGTGACCATAAGCAAAAGGCATACGGCAATCCTCGCCGGGTTTATCGGCAATGTCGTTGAGTGGTACGACTTCGCATTATACGGCTATATGGCGGGCATTCTTTCCGGGCTGTTCTTTCCGGACAAAAGCACCTCTGCGTCGCTGATTGCCACATATGGCGTCTTTGCCGCGGGCTTTATTATGCGGCCTCTTGGGTCGGCAGTCTTTGGCTGGCTTGGTGACACTATCGGGCGCAGCAAGACCATGTCTCTGTCAGTGACTATGATGGTGCTGCCAACGTTTATTTTGGGCTGTTTGCCGACGTTCCAAAGCATTGGCCTTTGGGCGCCAATTCTGCTGGTGCTTGTGCGCATCGTCCAAGGCCTCTCGGTGGGTGGCGAGTTTAGCAGCTCCGTGACCTACCTTGTAGAAACGGCCCCACAGTCCCGAAGGGGCCTTGCGGGCAGTTGGGCCAATTCCGGGAGCATGCTGGGCATGCTCCTTGGTTCTGGCGCTGCGGGGGCTGTGACGTCGTTCCTCCCCGACTCTGCTGTACAGCAGTGGGGCTGGCGGTTGCCGTTTCTCGCTGGCGGCGTGCTGGGGCTTGTGGCCATCGCCCTACGTCGCAAGCTTCCAAGCTCCGAGCACTTCCAGCGCCACCATAACGACCGTCCAGACACCTCACCACTTATTCAGTCCTTCACCGTCAACCGCAAGCAAACCATCAAGGCTATCCTCTTTGCCTCGGCCTACGGCGTGCTGTTCTATATCCCGCTGGTCTACCTGCCCGAATGGCTCCACCGCGAGACGGGTATGGCGCTCTCGACGGCGCTGCACATCAATACCGCCGCAACGGCGACACTGCTCGTACTCATCCCCATCTCCGGCTGGCTTGGCGATGCCATTCTTCGCCGGACGCACTTACTGGCAGGTGCCATGCTCATCACAGCCGTTCTCGCATGGCCGCTCTACCGCTGGCTGGTCGTCGGCGGCGTCACCGCCGCCATTGTGGTTCAAGTGGTGCTCATTGTGCTTATCGCCGCACCGCTCGGCTCCGCGCCAGCCATGTTTGCAGAACTCTTCCCCGCCGAGGACAGACTCTCGGGGTACTCCGTCGCCTACAACCTCGGCCTCGGCGTGGTAGGCGGCACCACCCCCATGGTGGCGACATGGCTTATCGACGTCACCGGCATCTCCTCCGCACCAGCAGGGCTGCTGACAGGCATCGCCGTCCTCGCCTTCGGCACCTTGCTCACTATCCGCGACCGGAGCCGTGAACCTCTGCGTTAGGCGTGTGGAAAGCGTTCTTTTTTGTCTCCGACGGGTCAAGGGAATGATTCCCTTGACAATCCCCAGGATTTTCGGGGCGGAAGCCGCCCCGAAAATAGGGGTGATGGGC
Organism: Desulfobaculum sp. SPO524; assembly: GCF_044987625.1. Taxonomy (NCBI): domain Bacteria; kingdom Pseudomonadati; phylum Thermodesulfobacteriota; class Desulfovibrionia; order Desulfovibrionales; family Desulfovibrionaceae; genus Desulfobaculum; species Desulfobaculum sp. SPO524. Next base: position 612,382 of record NZ_JBJDSB010000001.1, read on the forward strand.
GGGGTCTCTTGTTCTTTCTCTTTTTGCTTACACACCCCAAACAGGGATTCTCACCGTCCATAACTCAGCGCCAACGCCCCCCAAAAAGTCTCCCCATCAACACGGACGGGAGCCGTCAGGGGTGACGACCGTCCCTTAAAAACGCACCCGGTCTGTGCGCAAATGGGATTCCAAAGGGCCCACGGCCCTTTGGCCTGCGGAGCACAAAAAGTCCATCGCCCCCCCCAAACACACCTCTCGCCCACAAGAAGCGGCCCGGCTGTTTCCAGCCGGGCCGCTTTGCTCACAAGAGATTGCCCCACACGCGGGCCGCGGCGGTAACCGCCAGCGTGCCGCCTGCGCGCGTGTTTGGTGCCTATTCTACCCAGTTGTAGGTCCGCTCCACGGCCTTTTTCCACCCGGCGTAGCCTTCCTTCCGGCGGTCGTCGCCCATCTTGGGCGTCCACTTGTAGTCTTCTTCCCAGTTGGCGATGAGTTCGCTTCGATCGACCCAGAAGCCGGAGGCGATGCCTGCGGCGTAGGCGGCGCCGAGACAGGTGGTCTCGGTGACGCGGGGGCGAATGACGGGCACGCTGAGAATGTCGGACTGGAACTGCATAAGCAGATTGTTGCGCACCATGCCGCCGTCCACCTTGAGGGCAGTGAGGGGCACGCCGGAGTCCTTGTTCATAGCCTCAACGATGTCTCGGGTCTGATAGGCTGTGGCTTCAAGCACGGCGCGGGCGATGTGGTGCTTGTTGGCGTAGCGGGTGAGACCGGCGATAACGCCGCGCGCGTCGGGCCGCCAATACGGCGCAAAGAGGCCGGAAAAGGCAGGAACGACGTAGACGCCGCCGGTGTCCTCGACCTTGGCGGCGAGCTCTTCGACCTCTGAGGCATCCTTGAACATCTCAAGGTTATCGCGCAGCCACTGCACAAGGGCCCCGGCAATGGCGATGGAGCCTTCGAGACAATAGGACGGCTCGCGCCCGCTGAATTGATAGGCAAGGGTCGTGATCAGCCCGTGGCGGGAGACGACAGGTTCGTGCCCGGTATGCAGAAGGAGGAAGCAGCCGGTGCCGTAGGTGTTCTTGGCTTGCCCCGGCTCGAAGCAGGCTTGGCCCACAAGGGCGGCTTGCTGGTCGCCGAGCGCGCCGCAAACGGGCACGCGCGCGGAGAGGGGGCCGTGCTCATCGGTGGTGCCCCATGTGCCTTCGTCGGAGGATGGGACAATACGCGGCAGCGCCTGACGCGGCACACCAAGCACCTTGAGAATGTCGTCGTCCCACGTGAGGGTGCGCAGGTCCATCATCATGGTGCGGCTGGCGTTGGTGACGTCGGTGACGTGCGCCCCGCCCTGCGGCCCGCCGGTAAGCCACCAGATGACCCACGTCTCCATGGTGCCAAAACAGGCGTCGCCACGCTCAGCGGCGGCGCGGGCCTCGGGAACCTCGTCCAGAATCCACTTGATCTTGGGGCCGGAAAAATAGGTGGCGATGGGGAGGCCGGTAACGTCGCGGAAGCGGTCCTGCCCGCCGTCGGCCATGAGGTCCTTGCAGATGCTGTGGGTCCTTGTGCATTGCCAGACGATGGCGTTGTAATAGGGCTGGCCGGTGTTGCGGTCCCACACGACGGTGGTTTCGCGCTGGTTGGTGATGCCTATGGCGGCAAGCTCGGAGCCTTTGATGCCGGACTTAACCAGCGCGCCGCGGATGACTTCCTGCGTGTTTTGCCAGATTTCCATGGGGTTGTGCTCAACCCACCCGGGCTGGGGGTAAATCTGGGTGTGCTCTTTTTGGTCCATGCCGACGATGCGGCCACTCTTGTCGAAGATGATGAATCGGGTACTGGTGGTGCCTTGGTCAACCGCACCGATATATTGTGCCATGCGTTCTCTCCTCGGTTGTCGTTTCCCGGCCCATCGGAGGGCGTCGGTCGCCACAGGCGCGCGGCACGCGGGGACGGACGGCTCCCGATGGAAAGGGGCGGGCCGGATAACCGGCCCGCCGTCTGGAGTTGTGTACTACTGGGAACGCCAGGCCTTGAGCATTTCGTCGTAGGGCATGGTCTCGCCCTTTTCGTCGGGGCGCTCGGGCTTGGGCGAACCGGGCTGACTCAGCCAGTATTCGCGGTCCTTCTTGGGGTTCAGCTTGGGCGAATACTTGGGCAGACGCAGCTTACCCATGAGTTCGTCCATCTTGTAGGCGAGCTGGTCCATGGCTTCCTGCGGTGTGGACTCACCGGTAACGGCGAGGGCCACGTGCTTCCACCACTGCTCGGCCAGCACGGGGTAATGCGGCACGTTGGGGCCGGAGTCGGTCCACATGTTCTCCACGGGAGATTTGTAGAACGTCACGATGCCGCCGTAGGTGCCCTTTTCTTCTTCCTTCGCCAAATAATCGGAGAAGACGGTGGACTTGCGCACCGGGGTGCGGCCAACCACGAACTTCTTCAGGCTCACGGTCTTGGAGATGCAGAACTGCGCCCACAGCCATGCGGCTTTGCGCTCGTCGCCTTTAACGGAGTTCTTGAGGATGGTCCAGGAACCGGCGTCCTGATAGCCAACCTTCATGCCTTCATCCCAGTACTTGCCGTGGGGTGTGGGGGCCACACGCCACAGGGGCTTGCCGTTGTCGTCGGTGACGGGGCTGGAGGGATCGTTAAACGCGGGGTCGGCCAGCCAGGTGATGTACTGGAATACACGCTGGGCCACGTTGCCGCGCGCTGGGGTAGGACCGGCCTCGGACCACGTCATGGACGCGGCGTAGGGCGGGGCGTACTTCTTGAGCCATTCCACGTACTTGGTGGTGGCGTACACAGCGGCGGGGCTGTTGGCAGCGCCGCCACGCTCAACGGAAGCGCCAACGGGGATCTTGTTTTCGCAGCGGATGCCCCATTCGTCCACGGGGTAGCCGTTGGGCAGCCCCTTGTCGCCGGTACCGGCGATGGACAGCCACGCGTCGGTGAAGCGCCAGCCAAGGGACGGGGACTTCTTGCCGTAGTCCATGTGGCCGTACACCTTCTGGCCATTGATGGTCTTGCCGGTGAAGAATTCCGCGATGTCCTCATAGGCCTGCCAGTTCACGGGCACGCCGAGTTCATAGCCGTACTTGGCCTTGAATTCTTTCATGAATTCGGGATTGGTGAACCAGTCGTAGCGGAACCAGTAGAGGTTGGCGAACTGCTGGTCCGGAATCTGGAGCTGGTTGCCGTCGTAATCCTGCCCGAATTCGGGGTTCAGGAGGTCGGCCATGTCCAGATAGGGGTCGGTGACGCCTTTGCCTTCGCCGTTCATGTACTCGGTGAAGTTCAGGGCGCTGTCGGCGCGCAGATGCGTGCCGATGAGGTCCGCGTCATTGACGTAGATGTGATAGATGGGGCGGTTGGTCTGAATCTGGCGCTGGACGCGGTCCACGACCTCGCCTTCGCCGATGATGTCGTGGGTGACCTTGATTCCCGTGAGTTCATAGAAGGCCTTGGCCAGCACTTCGGATTCCCACTTGTGGGTGGCGATGCCTTCGGCCACGGATTTGATTTCCATCCCGCGCAGAGGCTTGGAGGCCTCGACGAACCATTCCAGTTCCTTCTTTTGCTGCTCCTTGTCCACGGCGCAGGGTTGGAAGACCTCGATCCATTTTTCAATGACGGCGTCCTTGGACGCGGCCGCCGCCGGAACGACCAAGGTCAGGCACAACGAGAGTGCGGCAAACAGACTTATAGACCGTTTCAGCATGTCCCAGTCTCCTTTTGAAGTCGTGATTGAGTATTTGCTCTCCACCAAATCCGCTGCCAATCGTGTCGACAGAACCTCCTTGCAGAAATCCGTGCTGGTACATCACTTCACTGCGGCGCACAGGCCGCTTGAACTCTTTGAAGGCGGCCGGGGGTCAGCCCCAGCGCCCCTGCACAAGCCCCCAACCGAGGGCAATGGCCGTGGGGACGAGCAACATCGTGTCGCCCACCACACCGAGCCAGATAAGGAAGATGAGAATGGCGGACATGATGCCGATAAAGAACCTGTCGCCCCGCCGCGTCTTCATGGGGTAAAAGCCCCGGCGCGGAATGCTGGGGCTGACGGCGTCCCACGCCGCCATGCCGCCAATGGCCAAAAACAGCGTGCCGATGGCAATGCCGCTTGGCACCGTCCAGTACATCCATGCCGTCTGATCAAGAATCCAGTTCCACATGCGCTAGACCCTCCCGAGGGCGAAGCCCTTGGCCATGTAGTTACGGACAAAGTAGACCACGATGGCGCCGGGGATAATGGTCAAGAAGCCCGCAGCGGCCAACAGGCCCCACTTCACGCCCTCCGCGCCAATGCCAACGGTCAGCTGCACCACCGCGGGCTTGGCGTTGGTCACGGTGAGCGCTTTGGCAAGGATGAGTTCCACCCACGAGAAGGTGAAGCTAAAGAACGCCGTCACGCCGATGCCGGGACCAATAAGCGGGAAGAAGATTTTCCGGAAAAACTGCGGGAAGGTGTAGCCGTCCACAAAGGCGGTTTCGTCAATCTCGCGCGGGATGCCGGACATAAAGCCTTCCAGAATCCAGATGGCGAGGGGGATGTTGAACAGGCAGTGCGCAAGGGCCACGGCCCAGCAGGTGTCGTACAGGTGCAGGATGTAATACAACTCCGTAAAGGGCACCATAAAGACCGCGGCGGGCGCCATGCGGTTGGTCAGCAGCCAGAAGAACAAATGATGGCTGCCGCGGAAGGTCCAGCGCGAGAAGGCGTACGCGCCGGGTATCGCCGCCAACAGCGTAATGATGACGTTGAGGCCAACGTAGGTCAGGGAATTCTGAAAGCTAGCCCGCCAGAAGGGATTGGTGAATATCTCCACGTAGTTCTTGAACGTCAGCTCGTGGGGATAGAAGGTGAGTTCCTTCAAAATCTCATTGTCGGTCTTGAGTGAGGTGATGATCATCCAGTAGATGGGAATGAACAGCACAATGAAGTAGAGAACGAGCAGAATGGTGCGCTTTTTCATTTTCATGACTGCTCTCCTTTGCCGGTATTGGTCATGGCCTGGAAGAAGAGGAAACTGAACAGGATGACGATGAACAAATAGATGATGGACACGGCCCCGGCGTAGCCCAGCTCATACGATTGCGCCTTGCGCGCCACGTGCAGGCTGAAGAACGTTGTGGAACTGCCCGGTCCGCCCCCTGTAAGCAGCAGCGGCTCCGCGTAGATTTTGAACGAGTCCATAAACCGAAGCAGCACGGCAAGGATGAGCACGGGCTTGAGCTTGGGCAGGGTCACGTAGCGGAAGGTGCTCCAGCCAGACGCGCCGTCAATCTCGGCGGCCTGATAGTAGGCGTCGGGTATGGCCTGCAATCCCGCAAAAGCCAACAGCGCCACCAGCGGCGTCCAGTGCCACACGTCCAGAACGAAGATGGTCACCGGCGCGTCCACGGGGTCCAGCGCCACGTTGTAGGATGCGCCGAACAGCCCGAACAGGCTGGGCACCACGCCGATGGACGCCTGCGTAAACAGCCGCCAGATGATGCCCACCACGTTGTAGGGGATAAGCAGCGGAATGCCGAGTAGCACAAGGCTCACGGCAAGGCCTATGCCCTTGCGCGGTATCGCCATGGCAATGAGGATGCCAAGGGGAATCTCCACCAGCAGCACCATCAGGCTAAAGCCCATCTGCCGCAGAAACGCGCCCCAAAAGGCGTGGTCGTTCAGCACTTCGACATAGTTTTCAAAGCCGACAAACGTCGGCGCGGAGCCGGAAAAGATGTAGTGCAGGGAATAGTTGATGACCGTCATCAGCGGGATAAACGCACTGATGGACATAAGGACCAGTGCCGGTATGAGGAAGAGCCAGGCTCTGTTTTTCATAAACGCCTCTCTAGGGGGACGAAGGACTCTAAGCGTGAACCTCTGACAGCGCCGTCAATCCGGGGCACGGCGTGCTTGCGCCCGCCCGGCCCGTCAGTCCGGCGCGGCAAGGCGCTTGCCGCCCGCAAAGAGTTTGATGCCGCTCTGCGGAAAGTGCACGCCAATCTCGTCGCCCTCCTGCACCGCAAAGTCATTGGCCGCGCGGGCCTTGATGCGCATATCGCCCTGACGCAGGGTCAGGATGCGGTAGGCCCCCGTGTCCTCAATAACGGAGACGGTAAAGGCCACGCTCTCATCATCCGGCGCATGGCGCGGCTGAACGAACTCCGGCCGGATGCCCAGTTCCAACTCGCCGACAGCGGACGCCGCGTGTTCGCGTATGGGGGCGTCCACAGGGATGCTGAACGGTCCGCAATTCAGGCCGGAATCATCCAGGGTGCAGGACAGCACATTCATCCCCGGCGAGCCGATGAAATACCCGATAAACGGCGAGGACGGATCGTCGTGCAGGTCCTTGGGGCTGCCCTTCTGCACCAGCACGCCGCCCCGGACCACAGTGACGTCGTCGGCAAAGGTGAGGGCCTCGTGTTGGTCATGGGTGACGTAAATCATGGTCTTGCCCAGGGCGCGCTGCACTTCGCGTAGCTGGCGCCTAAGGCCCCATTTAAGCTTGGGGTCAATGACGGTGAGCGGTTCATCCAAGAGGACCGCCGCCGTACTCTCGCGCACAATGCCGCGGCCAAGGGAGATTTTCTGCTTGTCGGCGGGGTTGAGGCGCGTGGCGTGGGTCCGGAGCATTTTCTCCAGCCCCAGTATGCCCGCCACCTCGTGCACCTTGGCGTCCACTTCGGCCTTGGGGCGGCCTTCGTTGCGCAGGGGAAAGGCGAGGTTGTCATAGACGTTCATGGAGTCATAGACCACCGGGAACTGGAACACCTGAGCGATGCCCCGTTCGCGGGGTTTCATGCCTGTGACGTCGCGCCCGTCGATGAGCACCTTGCCGCGCGTTGGCGTGGGCAACAGACCCGAGATGATATTCAGGAGTGTGGTCTTGCCGCAGCCGGAAGGACCAAGAAGCGCGTTGGCGCTGCCGTCCTCCCAGACGATGGACAAGTCCTTCACCGCCCATGTGCGCTCGCTGTCTGGCGTTCCGGGCGGATTGTAGGAATGGGAGACATTAACAAGTTCAACCGTAGCCATCTGCACCCTCCTCGCCTATTCGACGAACGTCTTCACCACCAGCTCTCTGGTGTCGGTATCAAACAGGAAGAGCCGGTTCGGATCGAGATACAAATCCACCTGCTCGCCAAGGTGATACCGCGCCACCTCCTGCTCCAGAACAACCATGGGCTTGTCGTGGAACGTGCAGTGCAGTTCCGTATCCGAACCCAGCGTCTCGGACAGAGCAACCTCCGCCGTCAGGTGCACAAGGTCGTCGCGGACCCTTTTGGTGTAGAGGTTGTAGGCGCGGATGCCCACGAGGTACTCCCCACGCGCGAGCTTGTCGCTAAAGTGGCTCACCTCCACGGCAAGCTCGTCGGCAAGATGGATGAAGGTCCGCCCGTCCTCCTTCACACAGCGTCCGGGCAGAATGTTCATGGTAGGATAGCTGAAATAGCGCCCCACATCGGCTAGCCCCGGATAGCGGTACACGCTTTCAAGGTCGCCGTACTGGAGAATTTCCCCATCCTGCATGTAGCCGACGTGGGTCGCCATGGACAGCGCGTCCACCGGCTCCGGTGTGGCGTAGACCACCACGCCGCCCTTGTCGGAGAGGATGTTTTTCAGCTCACCGCGCAGTTCCTCGCGCAGTTTGTAGTCCAGGTTGGCCAGCGGCTCGTCCAAAAAGGTAAAGGTCGCCTCCTTGATAAGTGCGCGGGCGATGGCCGTGCGCTGGCGCTGGCCGCCGCTGACTTCCTCCGGATAGTGGCTGAGCACGGCGGTCAGGCCAAGAAGCTCGGCGTACTGGCGGACCTTGCGGTCCAGCTCGTCCTTGCCGGGTTTCGGCCCCCGCCCCGCCAGCAGGGGCGAGGCGATGTTGTCGTACACCGTCATGGACGGGTAGTTGATGAACTGCTGGTAGACCATAGCCACCGGCAGCTTTTGCACGGGTTCGCGCGTCACGTCCTTGCCGTTGAAATACACACGGCCCCGCGTGGGTTTGTCGATGCCGGCCATGATGCGCAATAGCGTCGTCTTGCCAGCCCCCAACCCACCGAGCAACGTGAGGAACGAACCATCCTCGATATCGACAGACACGTCCTTCAGGACATCGACACCGTCGTAAGTCATGGTGACGTTCTCGACTCGTATGCCCAAAGCGACACTCTCCTTGCTTACCGGCGTGCGCATCGTGCGGCCGCGCCGCACCGGCTTATCCAACCTGTTCTGCGAAACTGGCCACCGCCCTGTCGGCAGTTGCCACGGCCAACCCAGCACCACTTCGCGTCCGGACCCAATCCTGATGCGCAAGGATGGACCCGGCAGCATACATCCGCGGGTGATAAGGACGGCCATCCGCGCCAATGACGCACATGTTCCCGTCCACCTCCACGCCCACGGCGTTGATGTCATGGCCACCGGGATCAAAATATTCCAAACGGTGCCAGTCCGACCGCGTGGGCGGCTGCGTGACGGGCACGCCCAGCACCGTTTCCTCCACACCGGTGCGCAGCGCCCGCAGACCGCCGCCAAGAAAGCGCCCCGTCGCCAGCACCGCGCCCGTGGCCGTCACCCGCACCTCCGGCGTGCGCGCACCGGCCATAATCTCCAGCCCATCCGGCACCTGCGTTACGGACAGCGCGTCCTTGCGCGCCAGCAGCCGCACGCCCAGCCGGGGCATGGACTCCTCAAAGGCCTCGCGCAGGCGGATACCCGCTAAGGACGGCGGCATGGACGGAATCTCAAACACCGTCACGCCAAGGAGCGCCTCCAAAGCCGCCAGCACCTCGCCCGGAGCGTGGATACCCAAAATGGCAGGCAGCCCCAGCGCCTGCACGCCCTCGCAGTGGGGGCGCAGCACCTCGGCAAAAGCTTCACGGTTTGCGGGAACTTCCAACGCGCGGGCCACATGCTCGGCAAAGACTTCGTCGTAGCCCTCCAGCCCCGGAAAAGGCACCTGCGCCGCGCGGATACCGCGCTGCGGACCGCAGCAATTGGCGGCCACCTGCTTGGCGGAAAAGCCCTTCAGCCCCTCAATGCCAACAATGACGCAGGCCGCGTCCGAGGCGAGGATGTCCGGCCCCTTGGCCATGGTGGCGGGCATGGCCCACGTGGGCTTGAAGGTTCCGGCCGGGGACAGGGCGGACAGATTGCGGTCACCGCCGTGGACGTAGTCCAGCCCGGCATCGCCAAGAAATGCCACGAACTGCTCCATGGCCGCGCGGACGTCCGATGACGCCATGCGCGCGTAGGGGTGCTTGGGATTGGCCGCAGCCATGCCCCGCAGCCCCTGCCACGGGTCGCCAAAGACCTCCTGCGTTCCGGGCAGCAGCCCAAAAACATCCAGATAGCCGCTGGTGAACACAATGCCGCCGGTACTGCCAAGGAGCACGGCGTCCAAACCACGGCGCGAGGCGCTCACCGCCGCCGCCACGCCGGCAAGACCACACCCGATTATCGCAAGGTCCGCGCGCACATGCTCAGTGTTCATGCTCGTCACCTCCCCCGCTGTCGTCAGTGCCGTCAGGCTCCCCGGTCTGCACCCTATCCAGCCCCATCAGGCCACAGTGCAGGGCTTCGGCCAGCTCCGCCTGCGCAAGCTGCACGCCCCACAGCACAGGCCGCTGGCCCTTAAAACGCTCCGAGAAAAATTCGCGCATGCGCACCAGCCCTTCGGGGGAATCAAACTCCCCGGCGTCGTACAGGTGCGCCCCCACGCGGATACCGCAAAACGCGCCCTGACACGCCCCCTTGCCCACGCGGCTGCGCAGGCCAATGGCCCGCAGCGCCGGGCGCGAGGCATATTCCCGGCAGCCGGACATAATGTCGTCCACAGTGCTGCGGGGCACCATTTCGCACTCGCACAGCAGGGCGTCGTCCGGGCTGTGGCGGCGCGCCCATTCGCGCGGGGTCAGGCCCGGTTCGGTCCAGCGGCACCGGTCCGCCGGGGGGAGCGGTTCCTCATGGGTGCTGCACGGGGCGTCCACCCCAAGGCGCTGGCACACGAGGTCGGCGGTCTTCTCCGCCATCAGGCGATAGGTGGTCAGCTTGCCGCCGGTCACGGTGAAAAAGTTCTCCACCCCGTCCTCGGCATGGTCGAAGAGTTCAAACCCACGGCTCACGGCGCGGTCATCACCGCTGCCGCCGAGGTCGATGAGGGGGCGCACTCCGGCGTAGGCCCGCACATAGCGCGCCGTGGCAAGGCGCGGCACCATGGGCGCGCCTTCGATGATATTTTCGTCAACTTCGGGGATGGTGGGACGGATGGTGTCGAGGTTATGGACGCGCTCCGACGTGGTCCCAAGGACGGATACCGTGCCGCCCGGTACCACGATGTCGCCGTTGCCGGGAGGACGCAGGCGGTTGATGACGTGGTCGGTCATGCGCTCATGCGTGACGAGAAGCGTGCCCTTGGAGTAGCGCATGGGGATGGTGATGTCCGCCTTGGCCGCCACCCACGCGGCCCACGCGCCGGACGCGCTGACCACGTATTCCGGCTCCACAACGGTTTCCCGCCCGGACCGCGTATGGCGCAGGTGCACCCCCACAATGCGCCCGCCGTCCACCTCGAACTTCTCCACAACGGTGCGGCGCATATAGCCCGCGCCCATGTCGCGGGCGTGGTACAAATTCTCAAGGGACAGGCGGAAGGGATCAATGGAGGCATCGCGCACGGCGTAGGCGGCGATGGTCTTGGGCGAGAGTTCCGGCTCGCGCTCTAAGGCGTCCTCTACCGCCATGGGCGTGCAGGGCACGCCGCTGGCCTCGCACAGCCCGGGGAACCGGGCGACATAGTCTTCATCATCACCCGCCACGGCAACAAAAAGCCCCCCTGTGTCCTCGACACATTGGGGGGCGATACGTTTGATGATTTCGGCTTCTTCCCGGCACTCTGCGGCAGAATGCGGGTCGCTGTGCACGTAGCGCGCACCACTGTGCAACAGGCCATGGTTGCCGCCCGAGGCGCCGGCGTTCACATCGCGTTTTTCCACAACGATGCTCCGAACACCACGCAGGGCCAAATCCCTTGCGAGGCCGGTGCCCGTCGCTCCTCCGCCTATAATCAGCACCTGTGTCTGCATGCGCGCCCCGTTGGCTATTTGCCGACATCTTTCAAAAGTACAAGAAATTGCCAAGCAAATGTACCCCATACGCACAATTTGTCAACACAGCACAGCAGAAAGAACACCACACTCACCAAAGCGGTGTCACATTTTGATCAGCAGTGACAAAGAACCGCCATATGTGGCATACTGCGTACCGAATACATACTGACCAACCACCAAGCCATAGCGGTACATATGCCACACACCACAGAGGCAACACACAACAACGCTACTGCCACGGGCAATTTTGCCGATGCGGCCACCCTTGCGCTGTCCGCCAGACAAAAAGGCATCCTCCGGGGCATCCTCAGCCGTGGCTTTATGCCGCTGGACGCACTGGCCGAGCATTTTTCCTGCTCCACACAGACCATCCGGCGCGACGTCCGCGCCCTTGCCGCGCAGGGGCTTATCCGCCGCTACCACGGCGGCGCGGGACCGGCCTCCGGCTCGCACAATGCCGCCTATGGCGTCCGGCGCGAGCTGTGCGCCCCGCAAAAGCGGCGCATTGCGCGCCTTGTGGCCAGCCGCATCCCGGACCATGCCTCGGTGGTGCTGGATATCGGCACTACGTCGGAATTCATCGCCGAGGCGCTGGCCGGGCACACCGGGCTGCGCATTATCACCAACAACCTCAACGTTGCCGCCCTGATGCGCGGCGCGCGCGACGTGGACATTCTGGTCGCTGGCGGACGCCTGCGCCAGCGCGACAACGGCATCATCGGCGAAAGCGCCGTGGAATTCTTCAAACAGTTTCGCCCGGACTATGGCGTTGTCACCCTCAGCGGCATCGACACCGACGGCACCCTGCTGGACTTTGACGAGCGCGAAATCCGCATTACGCGGTGCATTATGCGCACCTGCCGCCGCGCATTTCTGGCGGCGGACAAGAGCAAGTTCGGACGCGGCGCGATGATGCGCCTTGGTCATATCTCCGACGTGGACGCGCTGTTCACCGACGGCGCGCCCCCCGGACGCTTCCGGGAAATCCTCTCACAGGCCGGAGTCTGCCTGCACGTTGCCGCCGCTGGCGACGAGGACGCCCCCGGCCCCGACAAGCGAGGGCACAATGACTGATACCGCCACGAGGGCGCGGGACATCCCCGCCTTTCGCGACCTCTCGCGCCAGCTGTTTCCCACCGGAGGCAGCTTTGACACCTGCCTGACCTGCGGCATGTGCTCATCGGCCTGCCCGGCCACAGGGCTGGCAGGACTGGACCCGCGCAAATTCGTGCGCATGGCCACGCTAGGCATGGACGATGAACTGGCGCGCACGCCGTGGGTGTGGATGTGCACCATGTGCCGCCGCTGCGTGCACGTGTGTCCCATGCAAATCGACATCCCCGCCTTGGTCTACGCCGCCCGCGCCGCGTGGCCGCGTGAGGAGCGCCCACGCGGGATTATCGGCTCCTGCGATCAAGCCCTGCGCACTCCCGGCGCCAGCGCCATGGGCGCCAGCTCCGAGGACTTCGCCTTCGTGGTAGAGGACGTTCTGGAAGAGGTGCGCGACACGCAGGACGGCCAAGCCGCGCTGGACGCGCCCATCGACAAGCACGGCGCCATGTTCTTTCTGAACCAAAACTCCCGCGAGCCGGTCACCGAGCCTGACGAAATGGTGCCGCTGTGGAAAATTCTGAACGTGGTGGGGGCGGACTGGACCTACGGCTCCGTTGGCTGGGCCGCAGAAAACTACTGCATGTTTGCAGCGGACGACGCCAGTTGGGAGCGCATCGTCCGAAAAAAGGTGGAGGCGGTTGAAGCGCTGGGCTGTTCAGTCTGGCTCAACACTGAATGAGGCCACGAATTTTACGCAGTCCGGGCCGGACTGGAAAAATTCGGCATTACGCCATCGTTTCGACTGGAGAGCATCATTCCGTGGTACGCGCGCTGGATTCGCGAGGGCAAGCTGCCCGTCAACGCAGACTGGAACCGCGACCTCGGCCTGACCTTCACCATACAGGACCCGTGCCAGTTGGTGCGCAAGACCCTTGGCGACCCTGTGGCCGAGGACCTGCGCTTTGTCACCAAGGCCGTGGTTGGCGAAGAAAACTTCATTGAAATGCACCCCAACCGCTCCAGCAACTACTGTTGCGGCGGCGGTGGCGGCGCGCTGCAATCGGGCTACGCCGCGGAGCGCCGCGCCTACGGCAAGTTCAAGGCGCAGCAGATTCTGGCCACGGGGGCGGACTATGTCATCACCCCCTGCCACAACTGCCACTCGCAAATCCACGATTTGCGCTCCGTGTACAATGGTGCGTGGCACACCGTGCACCTGTGGACGCTTCTTTGCCTGTCCCTTGGCATCCTTGGCGAAGCCGAGCGCACGTACCTAGGGCAGGAACTGCAATCGCAGTGTCTGTAGCGCGCAAGGCGAAACACCGCAAAAAACCTGTAAATTTCGAAACGGGATGCATTGTTCTTTTGACAATGCATCCCGTTTCGCCATACAACTTGACACATGGACATTCCCACAGCGGAAGCAATCATCCCCGTCGCCATTCACGAACAGGATGATTACCTGTGCGACGTGAAGCAGGTTGTCCTCCACGACGTGATGAAGGCCGCGCGGAATGCGTACAACGACGCCATCAGGGCGCATTGTCGGCACTGCTACAAGCCGTTCACCCCTACGGTACTGCGGGACCTCACGACCCATGAGGAACGCTGTCACGCATGGGCATGGCATCTTGTGTCCGGTGTGGACTCGCCCCTGCCCGAAAGCCTGCTCACGCTCATTGCCAAGCGCTTTGCCGCAGCGCTGGCCGCCTCGCCCCCCATTCCCTCAACAGGCTTTCCCCGTCCGCCCCGGTTCGACTTTCTGCGCTTTTTCCCCTTCCCCCAAGGCCATATAGAAATCCGCAAACTCCCCGGTCCTCCCCGGCGCTATATCCTCACCAGTCCCATTCTGCGTAGTTCGTGGTGCACCTTGGACATGGCCAGCACCGCCGTTGGCGACCGCGCCTTTTCCCTGCCGCCGGAGGACCTCCCCCTCACTCTCGCCCTTGGCTGGAACGCCCCGCCAGACGCCCCGCACTGCCGCATTCTCGCCGAACTTGCCGAAGACCGCCGCCTCATCCACAGCGCCCAAATGGAAGCCCAAGCCGACGGCCTGCGTCTGCGCCTGCGCTACCGCCGCGCCCTGCACGTCACCGGAGCCGAAGCCCCGGTGTAAGCCGCCCCGCGCACACGCCCCCAGTCGCCATCCGCCAACAAACCTACACCCCATTTCAGTTTCCTTTTCCACACTACGCCATGCGCCCCAGCCGGAGTGTTCCCCGCCCACTGCGCCCTTACTCCGCGCCGCCGCGCACCACCAGCACAACGCTCCCAGCCTGCCTCCTTCGTCCACCGCCCCGCACGGCGCACTGCCCCTGTTGCCACCGTCACATCAATCGCACTTTTCCCACCGCCCCACGCATCACTCTGCGTTCCCTGTCCCCCTGCCATTCCTTCGCACGTCTCTACATCTTTCTCCTTATGCGAATCATGCAAAATGCTGTGACATCTCAAACTGTTTCATTCGCCCTTCTGCGCATTTTCCTGCGGCGACGCCCGGACATCCGCACATTGTGGTTGACGCGGAGGGCATCAAGGCAGTAGTGAGCGCGCCTTGACACACATTGGCCCCGCCGCACCCGCAACACTGCGCCGGGGCCGCGCTACTTCCTTTTTTTCGCATGAGGTATGGGAATGAGTCTCTTCATCAACATCTTCACGAAGTTTTTCTTCGTGCTGGCCCCCTTTTTTGTGCTGTCCATGTTCCTTGCCCTCACCAAGGGCATGACCAAGCAGGAACAGCACGGCATCGCCATCCGCACCACCATCTCCACCATTGTGCTGTGCGGCATCATCTTCTTCTTTGGCAACCCGCTGTTCCGGATTCTGGGCATTACGCTGGATAGCTTCCGCATTGGCGCTGGCGCGCTGCTGTTTTTGTCCGCCGTCGCACTGGTGCAGGGCAATAAGGACAAAAAGAAGGACGACAAGGTTGACCCCGGCGAAGGCGACATCAGCGTTGTGCCCCTTGCCATCCCCATCGCCGTCGGCCCCGCCACGGTGGGTGTTATGATGGTTATGGGCGCTGGGCTTGGCTCCTCGCTGGAAAAGGCCATCGGCTTTGCGGCCATGTCCGCCGCGGTGGTGTGCCTGGGCGTCATTCTCTTTATGGCCTCGCGCATCAAACGCGCCCTTGGCAATGTGGGAATTGAAATCCTCACCAAGCTCTCGGGCCTTGTGCTGGCGGCCCTCGCCGCGCAAATCGTCTTCACAGGCATTAAGAATTTCATGCAGTAACGCAAAAGCGCCCCAGCCTTTCGGCCGGGGCGCTTTTTTCATCAGGCGGCCGTGCCGCCGTACGCGCTGATGATACGCTCCACAAGGTAGCCGGGACTCCCCGGCGTCAGCGCGTCAAAGACCGCTTCAGCATTCCCGCCGCACACGTCCAGCCGCGCCAAAATATCACGCGTTGCCGCGTCCGCCAGCTTCCGCCCGCTCTCGTCCGCGCCAAAGGCGGCGTCCACACGCTCCACCCCGCGCATAAGAAGTACGCTCCACGGCTTCTGCGCGAGGGCAAACACTGCCGCAATGCGCCAGGCGTCGTCCGCGCTGTATATCGTGCCAACGCACCACAGCATCTGCGACTTGCGCCATTCGCCGCGTAGGCACAGCAGCACCCCGCGCACCATGGATCCGGGATACGTGGTCCACTGCTCTTCCTCCAGCACATCCAGAAGGGTTGTGTATTCCTCCTCGCCAAAGACGCCGCGCGCGTCGTCCACCGCCGCAAACGCCGCCGCGCAGTCGCCCTGCTCATAGGCCGTCATCATCTGTTCAATGGCCGCCACCCGCGCGGCCTCGCGCTGGGCAAGGGCCACCCGCTCCGCTGCCGCCCGCCGCGACCGCACGCGGGACGCGGCGCGCTGGGCGCAGGTATCGTCAATTCCCTGCGCACGAAGCGCCGACGACGGTTCAAGGGCCTCCAACGCGGCGTCATAGTCCACCTCTCCGTCCGCGCCTGTGGCGTCCTGCTCCACAAGGGCCACCACATGATGCACCAGGGCCTCAAAGCTCAGCCGCTCGGCAAGGGCGCGAAGCTGGGCCGCTTCAGCCTCGGGCAGGCTGGCAAGGGCCTGTTCATCCTCCACCGCGCCGGATGAGGCCACAATGTCGTGGCGCAGGCGGCTGACGGTGAGCTGCTGCTGAAAGGACGCCGAAAGCCGCTCCACCTCGCCGCTCCGGAGCCACGGACGCGCAGCGTCAAGGCGCTCGCGCAGGCCGGCTTTAGCGGTTTCCACCGCCATCTCGCCCTGCTCCACGGCTTCCACATAAAAGCGCAAATCTGTCCCAAGGCGCTCCACGCGGTCTTCCCGCTCCCGCGCAATGGACCGCTGACGGTTCAGCGCCATAACCCGCCGCGCCTGATAGCGGCAATAGCGCCCAAGGCGCTCGCGGATTCGCGGGTCCGTCCCCTCATCGGCCACCACGTCATCGTGGTAGGTTTCAAGGGCGTCCCACGCGCCGTCGATGTCGCCCTTTTCCGCCGCTTCGGACACTATGCGCACCACGTCGCGCTCCACATCCACCCGGCGCGAGGCTTCATCGTCCACGGCGCGAAATTCATCCAGCCGCTCCATGTCCTGCGTCGCCACCTGCTCAAGTGGGCGTCCGTCCTGCGCGGCCCTCTGTGCTATCTCCGCCATATCGGCACCTTCCTGTTCGTTGCTCATATCTCGCGCCACTGTGGCGCTGGATTCGCGCTATCTGGCGGCAAGCAGGGACGACCCAAGGCCGATCATCTTGCCGCGGATAATACTGCCTTGGCGCTGACGCGCGGCATCGGCGCGCAGGTCGTACTGCCCTGCCGAGTACCTGCCACCGTAGCGCGCCTGCCGGGCGCGGTATTCGGCGTCACGCTCCATCTCGACCATGCTTCGTTCATGAGCCGCCGCCTGTCCAGACAGCACCTCCACGGCGGAACCACCCGAGGCATCAAGGCCGTGAACGCCGTACTCCACCAAACTCTGCGCCGCCGCGCGCTGGGATGCGTCGCGCATTCTCAGTGCGTTGTGCTTTGCCTGCCGCTTGATGCGTTTTGCTTCGTATTCACCCGCAATGCGGGCGTTTTCGGCCTGCTGTTTTGCCAGCCGCTCACTTTGCTGGGCGCTCTTGATTTGCGTCCATGTGGATGTTGCCTGCAGTCCGGCAATTGCCGCTACGGGGAGCATCACTGACATGTCTCTATCCTCCCATAAATGTAATAGTCCCTGCCGCCATACAGCCGCCGGAGCAGTCCCTCGCGCCGAAAGCCCAGCCGCGACAGCCAGCGGCAACTGGTGGCGTGGCCCCTCACCACAAGGGCCTGCAGCCGCTCAATCTCCGCCTCGGCCACAAGGCGCGGCAGCATCCGCACCACCGCCCGCTGAAAGGACAGGGCAAAGCGCGGAGTCTGCGGACTGGTCAGCGCCCAGCAATCGCCAAGGCCGGGGCGCGACACCACAATGCCCGCACTCGCCACAACGCGCCCCTGCCATAGACCGCTAAAGGCCGGACCGCTGGCCGCATACATCCGCCCCGTCTCCAGTGGGTCCGCCGCAGCGGGCGCGCCCTCCAGACCAAGCGCGTCCAAGGGCCGCAGCCGGATGCGCGCCGCATGCTCAGGGACAAAGGGAACTATCTCCAGCCGCATATCAATTTCCTCCCACCACTTCGGGCACGCAGCAGATGAGCGTCATGGGCAAAGGGTCGTCCTGCCGCACCGTAAACAGCCCGTCGCGGTCAAACCCGCCGGACAGGCGCACCAACCTATCGCCGGAGTACAGCCCCGGCGCCACGCCGGCACGCACATCATGCACATGGGAGAGGATGGTCTCGTAGCGGCCTTCACGGTCATCGCCGGAGCACACACGCCCGCCCACTGTTTCCAAAAAGCGCAGCGTCACGCCCATCACGCGCTTGCGCTTGGTCTGCGAGGTGCCGCCCCCCGCGCCAACCTCCAGCCGCATGGGCTGCAACACACTGGAATACCCCAGCCCAACATGCACCCGCCGCGCATTGCGCCGCAGGTCCACACCGCCCCCGCGGACCACACGCTCGCCCAGCACGCAACCGTCCGCCAGCACCTGCACGGTCTCGCCCTCCAGATGGGACAGGCCGTCCACATGGTCCACGGCTTCGCCCGAGTAGGACAACCCGCAGTCCACAAAGAAGGCGTCGCTGGCATCGGGCGCGCCATGGGCGGCAAAGCCCGGGTCCATACGCTCCACATAGCGGCGCACCTGCCCCTCAACCGTACGCCGCACCAGCAGCCACACCTCGTCGCCCCACGCGCCGGGGATGACGGCCACGGATTCCACGCGTCCATCCCCGCCAAGGGGATGCCGGTGCCATGCGCGCACGTTTTCCTCGCTGAGGTAGGTACAGCCCACCAGCGCCCCGTCACTGCGCACACACCACAGCACGCCGTCGGGCTCACGCGCGTAATCCATCTCGCACAGCCCCGGACCGGTGGCGTGCTCCGCAAGCAGCGTCAGTTCCGGTGCGGCGTAGCTATAGGACGCGTAGTCAAAGGTCATTTCGCGAATTTTACGCCCGGAGCGGGTCACATAGAGCACGGCGTTGGAGATGAGCTGGGCGGGCATGGACGCACTGCCGTGAGCGGACTGGCGCTTGCGCTGGCACTTGGCGGGGGTCATGCCCTCGCCCTCAACGCCGGACCAGACCTTCACCTCCGAGGCATTGGTCCCCACCAGCAGGTGCTCCTGATCCATCAGCCACCGAATGGGATTGACGCGGGAGCCGGACAACGTGATTTCAATGGCGTCATCATCAAGAGGCTCGCCCTGAATGCCATGGTCAAAGAGGCTGGTATTCAGGCGAAAGTCCTCGTACTCGCCGGTGCGCGACAGCCACAGCGTCAGCGGCGCTTCGGGCGTGGCCGCCAGCACAAGCCGGTCCTCATAGAAGCCAATGCACGACGGCCAGCAGCCATCCTTCCACGCCTCGGGCATGGTGTGGCCCTTGGAGATTTCCTTCCAGTACTTGGTTTGTAGCTTGCCATTGGCGTAGATGCTTTCAACCTCGTCGTCGGCGTCCTCGTTTGGGGAGTCCTTGAAGGTCACCTTAAGTTCTCTGTCCAGCGCATCAAACTGCCGCGTGCCGATGTACTTGAACCAGTAGGTCACCGTGAACGCAACGCGCCTCAGCAGCCAACAGCACTCAAACAGCGCCCCTTCGGGCAGGGTAAACGTATCGCCCTGAAAGCCCTTGCCGCCGCACAACTCGCCCTCGTAGATGTCGATATCCCAGCCCGGAGCGTGGAACTCCAGCGGCGCAATGGTCCAGTCGTCATGCCCGTGGCGCGTGAGCTTGTGCGGGCGCACGTGCGGATGCACCAGATAGAGCACATCCGCGCTCTGGGCCACATTCACGTCATGAATCTGGTCCTGCGTCCACGGGGTTTCAATTTCGTACGGGGCATTGTCCTCGCCAAGGATGACGCCGCCATCGGTGTAGAACCGCATATACTTGTCACCAAGCTCCAGAACGTAGCTCTGGGACTGGGTGGCGTTGAAGTCAAAGGGGATAAGCCGCGCCGGACGGTCCGCGTGCTTGGCAGGAGCCACAAACCGCGTGCCCGGCCTGCGAAACACACTGCCGTGGGGACGGGGGATGAAGTTCTCCAACCTGCGGCAGCCGGAGTAGTACTTTTCATGGTCCGTCCTGCCATCCATATGCGCGGAGAGTTCGCCAGCGGTGAAGGCGTTGATGATGGGGGTTGCCGTCAGCATGACGCGCCCCGCGCGGTGATGAAGCCGTCCGGGCGGCGCGTAACGGGCCGGCCACCGCCCTGCGCGTCGCGGCTTTTGGCCGTGCGCAGGCGCTGGCGGTACAGATTCTCCATACGCTCCTTCTCCGCCGAGGAGCCGGTGATTTTCTTAGCCGCATGGGCGGCAATGCGCGTCGCCAGCGCCACCCGGAAGGTGGGCGGCATTTCGCTGACGCGGGTCACCCGGCGCACGTAGCGCACCTTCATGGTGCCGCTGTCGGCCAGCAGGGCGCGCCCTTCAATGCTAAAGGGGACATCCGGCTGCACCTCCATGACGTACAGGCAATCCGGCGGGAGCACATAGGCCCTGCCGTACCCAAAACCCGGCCCTTCGGCCGCCCGGGCCAATTCGGCCCGGGCGATGGCGAAGTTCCACGGATGCTCCTCCAGCAGGGCGTCCCGCTCCTCCTCATAGAGGGCCGAGACGATGCGGGCGCGCTCCGTATCCTGATCCGCCGATGTGATGCGGTCCTCACCCAATTCGATGAGAGCCGCGGACAAAATCCGCGCAGGCACGGCTACATCCCTCCGTCAAACACGCCGCGGAAGAAGTCCTCGTCCTCGTCGCGCTCCGGACGGCCGCTCTCCTGCGGGGTCAGGCGCGTGACCTCAAGGGCGAAGGCAACGCCGCCGCGCCCATCGCCATGGCCCTGCGGCTCGCCCACTGTGGCCCGCCCAGCAAGGGCAAACACATCACCGGGGGCGGGGGCCTCTTCCACGCCAAGGCGGCGCAGAGCCTTGACGTCCAGCATCAGCCGGGCGGAACGCTCCGCACCCTGTCGGGGCGTGCCGCCCTGCTCACCCTGCCGCTGACCCGGACCTGCCACGTCATCCAAGCGTCTGAACTGCATATATCGTTCTCCTTCCCGCCGCGTGGCGGCGGGGCTGCGTCGTCGTATGGGCGGGCCGCACATGGCGGCCCGCCCCGCGCCCGCTATCGGGCCAGATATTCACCGTAGATGGAAATGGAGCCGCTGGCGGACGGGTCCGAGGTCTGCACCATAGCCTTCACACCAGGCTGCGCATCCGTGGGGACCACAAAACGGCCCAACACTTCACCAGCGCCAATGGGCGCCCCGCCATACACCTTGCACACGGTGCCCAATTCCTCTGGCATGCTGCCGCCATGCAGCAGCTTCACCGTCAGCGTTTTGCCCTCGGCAAGGGCAATTTCGGAGGCGGCCTCCACCACCACCTGCGCCGCGCCCAGGGTGCCGGTATAGTCCTGCGGCGTGCCGTTGCCGTTGGCCGTGGTGTCCTTGGGCAGGGGCATATCCTTGGCCAGATAGCCGTCGTGCATCTTCAGGGTCTGCGTGTACATGCGTCCTCCTATTTCTTGACCGTGACGCTCTGCTCGGTCGCGTCCTCGAAGTTGTAGCTGGTGATGATAGGCACGCCGTTCCATTCGGCGATGCGGCGGTCCACATTGCGGTCGCCGGGGGCCATCTGGAAGGCTGCGCCCTTGCCCGCCTCGGCGAGGATGGACAGCACCTTGCGGTGACAGAACAGGAAGGTGCCCTTCTGGGCGCGGACCATGTCCAACAGATTGTCCACCATCACGGCGGTGGGCTTTTTGTCCTCGGTGATGTTCACCAGGCCCGCCACGGTATGGGGGTTGGCCACCTGCATGCCGAAGTAGCCCTTGTAGCGCACGCCGTAGCCAAGGATGCCGTTTTCGTTCTCGTACAAGCCACCGTTGTTGATGGCGGTCACGTTCAGCAGACCGCCCTGCTTGAAGCCGACGGGGCTGTACAGGCCGGTGGTCTCGCCGGAGACGAAGCGCACCGCAAGGATGGACCAGCAGCCGCCAGAGGAGCCGCCGGCATTGATGAGGGCGTTGTTGTCCAGGGCGAACTGGCGCAGGTTTCTGTAGATGATGGCCTTTTCCGCATCCACGCCCAGCTTGCGCAGGGCCTTGGGGGTCTTTTTGGCGAAGTACTTGTCCCTGCCGCCAAAGGCACGGGCCTTGTCCTCCGGGCAAAACATCTTGGCGCCCATGATGGAGAGGTCCACCTTGCGCAGGCGGGAATCCACGTCGATGCTGTCCAGCGGCGCGTCCATGTCCACAAAGCCGCCGCCGGAGACTTCCGCCACTTCCTCATACACGTTCCACAGGGCGTGGGAGGCTTCCTCAAAGGGGATCACGTCAAGGACGGGAGTCTCCTCGGTCAGCCAGTCCACCTGTTTGGGCTGCTTTTTGGCGTAGGCCGCGGAAATCTCGCGCAGTGTTCCGGTAATGCTCATGAAATGTGCTCCTTTCGCACGTCTGTTGGGGCTTGGCCCCCGTGTTCATCGGCCCGGAACCGTCTCCGGGCCGCCCCGGTCAGCCGCCGAAGACCTCTTCGGCGAAGAACCGTTCCGTGGACATGGTGGGGCGACGGCCCTGCGGACCACCATTGCCCGCCGCCCACGTGTCCTCTGTGAAGGCCATTCCCACGCTGTGGAACAGGCGCACCATGGCGGCGTTGTCGCCAAAGGCGTCAAGCACGCCGCGCGCCTCGCCCTGCGTCAGGCCCGCCTGCTCGGCAACGCGCCCAAATCCGCGCCGCGCCACGTCAAGGTTCCTGTCCGTCTGCTCACCCCACAACTGGCGCAGCTGCTGGCCTGTCTGCTCGCGGCGCGCTCCGGCCATGGCCTCGTCGCCCTCGGCAAACTGCGACACAAGAGCGTTGTAACGGTCGGCCAGGCCCTGCGCCTGCTGAGGTGACAGGCCAAGCTCGTGGGCGGATTCGCGGAACCAATCCACAAAGGTCCCGTCCGCATCCACGCCTTCGGGCATAGCCAGTTCGTAGCCCTCCGGGGCTTCGGGCACGCCCACCATCTTGCGCAACTCCGCATCAAAGGCGGCCTGCTCCTCGTCGGTGGCGTCCTCGCTGGGCGGCGTCAGACCAATGGTCTTGCGCCCCACCAGAGAACGCGCATGCAGAAGCGAACGCGCCATATCCGCCGGGGACTTGAACTCCCGCAGGCTCGGGTGCTCGCGCAGGGGCACGTTGTGGCCGTCCACATCAATGGCGGCGTCCTCGGGAATGACATCCTCTATCCAGTGAGCCGGAGTGGAAGGTGTCTCAATGCCGTTTCCGGTTTCGGGGGCGGGGGAGGCTTCCATATTCATGGTCCGTCAGCTCCTTTCGCAGCAGTGTCCTGTGCGGTTTCAAGAAATTCGAGAAGTTGAAATAGCGTCATGCGGCCGTAGCGGAAGGCCACCTGTTCGCCGCTGTGCCAGTCCGTGGGGGCACCGGTGGGCGCCATAAAGCAGTGGGTGCGCAGCACCTCCCGCAGCACGCGGCCCGAGGGCGTCCCCAGCGCCGCACGCACATGCGCGGCAATGTCCTGTTCCGTCATGCCGTCCAGGGTCATGTGGCGTCCTCCATCCCGGTGAGCAGCGCCTTGGCCGGGCTGCCCTCTTCAGGCGCGCTGGACAGGTCCGGAAAGACCTTGGCGACCTCGCGCAGTTCCGAAAGCTGCTCCTTCATGGCGAGCTTGGCGGTGTTTTCGTCGCGCTCACGCCGGACCCTGCGCACCGCCGCGCGGGAGCGGATGCCCCGCTGCGGGAAGCCCCGGCTCTCCATGAGCCGCCGCAGATTCTCGTCGTGGTCGAAGTTATCCAGCACCTCGGGCGCAACCGCGGCCAACTGTCCGGCATCCGCGTAGGTCTGCAACACGGTCTGGGCGCGGCCCTCCTTCTGGGCCAGCATCAGCGGGCTGACGTACTCCGCATGCAGCCGCCGCCCCACCAGCTCCGGCGGCGGTGCGGGCAGTTCCCCGCGCCGTTCCAAGAGCCTGTGGAGCCTGTCAAACAACCTGCCGAAGTTTTCCTGCTGTTGATTGACGAGCAGCGGCCCCAGCAGGAACATGCGCTCGCTGGCAAGCTCCGCCACCTCCCGCGCGGTGGGCGTAGCCCCGGCGCTGCTGCGGGAGCGGATAGTCAGGAACAGGTCCACAAAGAACGCCGCGTCGATGTCCTTTCGCGTGGCCTGCATAAGCTCCCACGAAAAGCGCGGATCGCCGCCAACGGACAGCGGGCCAAAGTCCGCAAGGCTGTTGCCCTCGGCGCGGCGGTAGTAGTTCATGGCCCGCGGCTCAAAGGAGAAACGGCCCACAAACCCGTCGTCCGGCACCAGATAGGGCGGAGCAACGGCCAACTGACCCGCCTCAAGAATGAGGCGCTTCATCTCGTTGAGCATCTTCACGTCGGCAAGGGCTTCCGTACCCGGACTGGTGGAATAAGCGGTGCCCGGCAGGCGGTGGTAGCGGGCGACGATGTAGGGCAATTCCTCATAGCCGCCTGTGGACACGATGTTCCGGGAGCCAAGCTCCAGATATACCGACGCAAAGGGCAGCGCCCCTCCGGCAGTGCCCGGCGCTCCCCCACCGCGCGGAAACACCGCATGCAGGAAGTCGAACCGCTCGCCCTGCCGCCGCACCTCCTGCGCCGCGCGGCGCACAGTGTCCGGCATATTGTCCAGCCCCCAGCGCGACGCCGCATCCCGCGCAGTCAGGGTGAAGCGGCGAAACACCGTATCCACCACGCCCTGCGCGTTTTCCTCGATGAACACTTCAGACAGGGGCAGCGCCTTAAAGCGCACGCCGCCGTCTGCGCCCTCGTCCAAATACATGCACTGCCAGCCGAAGAGACCGGACTGGTGATAGGCCAGCGCCTGCTCGCGGTAGAAGCCGCCCTCGGCAAGCGCCGCGTAAAAGGCGTCCTCCACATCCTGCAGCCATGTCCGCACGTCCGGACGGTCCGCAACATCGGGGTCGTCCAGCTCCAGCGAAAACCACCGCTGCGCCGGGGAGCACGCGCCGGAGAGCATGCCCGCGGCAAAGACTCCCGCCGCGCGCGTTGCCGTGGCGTCCACGATTTCTGGGCGGCGACGGATTTGCGGTTCACTGCCGGAAAAGCCCGCGTACTCCGGCCCCATAAAGGTGGCGACGTCCTCCCACACGGGGTCGAAGGGCTGGCGCGCCTGCCGCGCGGCGTCAAAACGCCGCAGCACTTCCCGCGCTGTTTCGCGCTGTGCGTTGCCGCGTTCTGGTGCGCCCTGGGGCGGGGCGGAGCGCGCGTTGCGTTGTGTCTGCATGGTCACCCCAGCGTGGTTTTGCGCACCCGCGCGGACGAGCTGTCACCCGTTGCGCTGGTGGCGATTGTGGATGCCGAAGCGCGCCTGCGGCGCTCTGCCTCGCGCCGCCGTGCGGCCTCAAGGCGCTTTTGCGCCTCCAGTTCCGCGGTGTCCGGCTCCTCCGGTGGCGGGGGCGGTGGCGGCAGGTCCGGTTTGGACGGTTTGGAAAAAATCACTCCACCCATGCTGCGTTCCTCCTTGTGCTGTCGTGGTGATGCCCGCCTCAGCAGGCGTGGGTCTGCATGGCGCTCTGCATGCCGCTTTCGCCAACCTCGGCGTAGCGCTGGCGCATGCCGCCCCCCCGTACGGGGTGGGCAAAAGTCAGGGCCAGCGCGTCGGCAAGGTCGGGGCTGCGCAGGCCGCGCCGTTTCATGTCATCCTTGGACTCCAAAACAAGCCGCCCGGAACTGTCATAGGAGTACGACGGGGCCACGATGTCCGCGTGCAGGGCGTCATCGTCGGGAATGTCCGCCTGCGCGGCGTCCCCCAGCCACTGCCGCATCAAGCCCCACATCTCCGCGCGTCTGTTGGCGTAGCGCTCCGGCCTGTTGGCCCGGCTGCCAAAATTCACTGCGCTGACGCGGCCACTCAGGCCCATCTCGCGCAGGCGGTCCACCACCCCGGCGCCCAGCCCGCCAGCATCCACAAACAGCCGCGCCACATAGGGACGTTCACTTTCAAGGATGCGTACGCACTCCCCGGCCACCTGCATGGTGTCGCGCCGCACCAGCCGCCGCTGCCCAAAGGCCAAACGCCCCTGCCGGAACATCACGCCCGTGGCGTCATTGCCAAAGCGGGCGGGGTCTACGCCGCACACCACAGGGCCGCACCCTGCCGCGTCCGCCTTGCGCGCCCGCATCACCACCTCCGGGGCAATAAACGGCTCTACACCGGTAAAGCTAAACGCCTCCGCCGCCGTGGCCGGATACTCGCGCCGAAACAGCACCGCATCGCGCAGTTCCGCAATTTTGTTGCGCCGCCAGACGATTTGCTCCATGTCCAGCCCATGGGCGGCGCGGTACTGCTGTTCCTCGTCAGTGGGCACAAAGTCTTCGGGCACCTCGCGGCGGTATTCCGGTTGCCAAAACCACGGGATAAACACCGCCATAAACGGCGATTCCCCAGCCTCGGCCCGCTGCCACTCCTGATGGAAAAAATCGCCCATGCCATTGGCTGTGGACTCAAGCACCACCTCGGTGCCTTCGGCATCGGGCACGGTCTGGAGCATGCCAGCGGCGTGTTCGGCGGCGTTCTTCCAAAACGCCACCTCGGACCCGTGCAGATACTGGATGGTCTGGGAGCGGCCCGCGCCGCGTGCACCAGCCGTTGCCACGCGGTAGCCGGAATCAAGGCGGGGGAACTGCAGTTCACGCGAGTTGTCGTGCCCAAGGACGGGGCGTACTGCTGCGGGGCAATGGTCGTAGTAGCGTTTGACCATACCCAGCAGTCCGCGCGCGGCTTCCATCTCGTGCGCCATAACCAGCGCGTGGCAGCCGCGGGCGTGCGTCACCCGCCAAAAATACCGGGCCGCAACATAGGTGGAGCACCCCTGCTGTCGTCCTTTCAGAATCAGTGCCCGCACCCGCCCCGCGCTGTGGCGCTGGTCCTCAAGCCGCGCATGGAGGGTGCGCTGGGCCTTATTGAGCCGCAGGGGCGTCAGCCCGTCGCTCTTGGTCCGCACCCACAGACACCGCTCTGCGTAGTGCGGAAAGTCCGTTTTCAGGCGCCTGCGTATATTGCGTTCACGTTCTGTCATTCCAGTTCTTCCAGCCGCTGTTCATGTGTGCCGCCGGTCCGTGCCGGGTCGGCCTTGTCCGAAAACATCTGCAAATACTTGCCAAGCAGGCTCAGCGCTCTGTTGGCGTTGGAGGCGTCAAAACGGTACTCGCCTCCCTCTACCGCGCTGCGCCCTGCCGGCGCCGGGGCGGCCTGCATGCACCGCTCCGCCACTTCCTTCAGGCGCGCCGTCACCCACTGGCGCGTCACCGCGTCGTGCATGCGCGCGTCCTCCTGCATGGTGGTCACGGCCTGCGACACCCCAGAATGCCGCAGCAGACGCTTGCCCGTGGCGGATGCTGTACGCTCCGCATACCCGGCCTGCACGGCGGCCTGCTCCTCGTCCCCCAGCACGGCGTACGCCGCTGCAAAACGCTCCTGCCGCTTTGTGAGCATTGTTCTCCCTCATTCTTTCGTTTCCTCCGAATTTCCCGCCTGATGGGGTTTTCCTTGCCTGCCCCACTTGCAGCGCGCCGGAAAATCATCCATACTGAAAGTGCCTGGGACACAGGCGAGATGTGACGATCTTGAGAATGAACACAAGCAGTACGCGACGTCCCCGCCGTTCGGCTCTGCCGTCTCGGGGGGAGCACGCAGGGGGTAGCTCCCCATTACAAAAAAGTGCGTTCTGGATTACGTCATCCGCGGTGCTCCCGGGCTTTTTCATGCCCGTGGTCAGCCTGCGCGAATGCTCCGCCTTTTTCCCGCCGTATCAGGCCCTTTCAACGTTCCAGTTCTTCTGCTAGCACCTTCGTTCATCGGGGTGGGGCACATGTGCCATGTGGCACCACAAACCTAAATTTTCCGCCGCGGTATCAATGGCGGCGGCGCGCTCCTCATCAGCGAGCGTGCACATGCGTTCCTCCGTGCGGAACACGCGCTCGCACACGCGGCAGATTCGGATGCGAAACATCAGGTCATTGCCACAGTGTCTGGTCCGCAGCACCCGGGTCTTTCCTGCACAATCAGGGCAATACATGGCGTATCTCCTTGCCGCGCTAGTAGGCGCGGGTAATGGTCAAATGAAACGTCTCCTCCCCAATGGCCCGCGTCAGCGCCGCCAGCGCCCGGCGCGATGCCAGCACACCACGCGCCCCGCCAACACGGCCCACCCGCTCACCGGGCACAATGCATCCCGCCGTATCCGACGCGGTATTCCCCGCATGAAAGACAATCCCGGTACGCCCCGGCACGTCCTGCACGGCGTACACACTGCCGAACCGGGCGCTGTGGCGCCTGCGGCACAGGTACTGCCCGACGGGGATGCAGGACCGATTCACCGCGTTGGCGCGCTCCGGCGGCTCCAATGTGCAGCAGCACAGCCGCTTGTCCACACGCGCCACGCCAAAGGTCCCCTGCGCCGAGGTCTCCACCCGAATGAGCTCCACAACGGGCATGCGCCACATTGCGCCGTCATCCCGCTTTGCCATGCTGCCTCCCTGTCTGCGCCACCCGCGGTCCGTGCAGCGCGTATTGTGTCTAAACCGTTGTTAGAATCCGCACACCGGGTCCGCCCCGGCTGCATCGCCGCCTATGGCGCCACTGGCCCACGGGCACGCCGTCATGACATGCTCTGGCAGGGCATAATTGGCGTCGTCCCCGTCCTCGTCCTCCGGCATGCGCTCGCGCCACACGGCGCTCCGGGCATGAGCGCGGTTGAGGCGGCACACCAACTGCCGCGCGCCGCGCACCCACACCTGCGGGTCCGGCATGCTGCCACCAAACGCCGCAAACACCTCCGGCACGGCCAGCGTCAGCACCCCGCCCCCCGCCAGCCGAAGCCGATATGACACCGCTTCGCGCCCCGAAGCCGGGAGCACCGGCCATTGCCACGCCAATTCATCAGGCTCCGCCGCGCCGCAGCGCCGGACCAGCCCTGCGGCGCACATTTCGTACGCGCCGCCGGTGCCAGGCACGGGAACAAAGCGTAGCCCCCCTTTTCCATCACCTTGCATATTGCCTCCTTGCTAGGCGCATTTTGCCTATCACCAGATACACCACACCCGCCAATTAGGCGCTTATCGCCTATTGCAAGATGGGCGACTTCCTGCATAAATACACATATGCAAGACGCCATCTCCTTTACCCACGCCTTCCTCGACGCCATTGAGGACGCCAGAAAGACCCAAGGGCGCACCCATTCCGACATCGCACGGTCCGCTTTTCCGGACCTGCGCGACCCGGTGGGGGCCTATCGAAAAATTCGCAACTCCGGCCAATCACTCCGTCTGCCGGACGCCTTCCGCCTTGCCAAGGCTGTACATCAGGATTTCCCATCCCTGTGCTGGAAGGCCATGCAGGTCGCTGGCGTGTCCTAAGCTGTGGCGCGCAGCAGGTTTACCACTCCGCTCATCCACTGCCGTCCGCCTGCCGTCTGGCGGAGCCATCCTCACCCACCTGGCAGACACCGGACCGCCGCGCTTTTCATTCGCCGCCGCGCTCCTGCCCGCTGTATTCACTCTCCACAGTGCCGGGCCGCCACCTTTTCTGTGACGCATCATGCACCGGCAGCGACGACACCCACACAATAGATAACGCTATAGCCTCCGCAAAACGCATTTTTCTTTCCACACTCCCTCCACCATACAGCGCCGCCCCACTCACGCCGCACGGTCCCCGTTCTCTGCGCTCCTTATGTACAACGCCTACTCCATGCTATTCTCCAGCCATACACTGGGGACAGAACGCAGCGCAGGCGCTAGGCATAACAAAGAAAAAATAGTAAAGGGTAGAAAAAGCCCCATATGAACTCAAATTTGCAATTTTACAAGTAAATTTATATTTATAGCTCGACTGGTATAGAACAGTGCGTTAGCCATTGCCATCACAACAGAGCAAGGACGTTGCCACAGCAACGCGTATCAGTCGAACAACTGTCCATATGGAGTTTGTATGTGTACCGCATCTTCACCCACCTCAACCGATCCCATCACGTCCCTCTTCGAGATTGCCGACGCATTGCGCTATCTGCATGACACCTTGGGCACCGCCCCCGCCGACGGTGGCGGGCATCCTGGCGCCGCCGTCATCGCCGGCATGCTGAGCGACCGCGCTTCCACCATTGCCTCCACCCTGTGGGATATTGAGGAAGCCCCGGCAACAGAGGGAAAAACCAGCCAACCCTGTGCCACCCCCAGCCGCGGCACCATACTGCGCCCGCGCCCTACAGCCGGTAAACGATTGCCCACAGGCACGCACCGCTCGCGGTCTTCTCGCCACTTCAGCGCCTAACCACCCCTTGACAGCTAGGCAATTTACGCCTAGCTGTCAATACATGAAAACACATATTTTCAGCAGACGCTATTGCATCTACAGATCATGGGAAGACGCCGAGGCCCTGTGGCTGTGCATTGAGGACAGCCTTCCCTGCGGCGAAACGCGCTCTGAGCGCCGCCCCGCAGAGCGCTGCCCCCTGTTCCTGCCCAGCCCCTACCCGTGCCCGGACTGCCTCGACTGTTCGCCAACGCCCCCATACCAGACAATGCGCCTCCGCCCCGGCCTTCCGGCATCGGCTGACGCGCTGGTGTGCCGAGCCTGCGGACGCCGCGCCTCGCGCGTGGAACACGCGGCAGACATGGGGCGCACCCTTGAGGGCACCCCCCTTCCCCTCATTCTCCACAACACGTTCACGAGGCAGCACAGCCCACACCCCGCCCGGAAACAAGTTTCACATTGATGCATGACGGTGCCCGCGCACCCGTGGTACGATGATGAGCCGGAATCCGCCTGCGCGGATGCACCCTTTCTATGGAGTACTGCCCCATGCGCATCATCACAGCCATGTCTTCAGCGCGCCTTCCCGGACTTTTGGCGTGTGTGGCGGCTGCGCTGTGTACGGCGGGACTCGTTGCATGGAGCGTTGACCGCGACAAGGCGCACCGCTTTGCCACCCACGCGGCGCTCCTCACCCTGACCACCCAATTGGAGCACGTCACCTTCGAAGAAACCCTACCGCAGGACCGCATTCACGCCCTGCGCACGGAGCTGGGGCGCTTCATCGCCGAAGCGCCTCCCAAGGCGAAGGACGCTCTGCAACAGATATCCACAATGCTGACCCAAAGCGAAGCGAATCCGGTGCTTCACCCGCTCCCCAGAGCACGTTACCGCCGGCTCATCAGCCAAGCACAAAGCGCCCTTGCCGCATCTGCCCCAGAACCCACAGCGCCACTTCGCCGCGCTGTTGTGCCGCTCTTTCTCGGCTCTGCAACACTCTTGGCCGTCGGACTGGCGCTTCTTTCCCTGCTGCGGCCACCGGAGCACCCCCCAAAACCCGATATGCCCGACAAGCCGGAAGCCGCCCCAACAGAGAGCGACATGGAACAACACCGGCGCACCACCATTGCCGAAACCACGGAGAACCCATTCCTCTCCTCCCTGAAACTTGGGACGAATAGAGTCATCACCGTCTTCACCACCAACGACGGCGGAGCCACGTTCTTTTCCCCGGACGCCCCGGAAACAGCGCACCTGTTGTGCGCGTCGTCCAGCATGGACAGCGGCCCCTCCGGAGCCGCGCTGGACCTGGAAGCGCGCATCCGCGAGGTGTGGGAAAACGGCCTGCCTCTCATGACGTCCTTCACCACGGATACCGGCACCCACCCGGCGTACCTTTTCCGCCTTAGCACCGGCGATGTAGGCGTCATCCACAGCGACAACGCCACATGCCGCCTGCCCCTGTATGAAAAGATTTTTGAAAGCACGCTGGAGGGCATCGCCCTTATCAACCGCGACGGCACCATTGCCGCCGTCAACCCCGCATTCACAAGCATTACCGGCTACTCCGCGCAGGAGATTTTGGGACAGCTCGTTACCAATTTCCGCTGCCGCCTGCACGACGACGCCTTCTACCGCGACCTGTTCAACAGCATCCGCATCCACGGCCGCTGGGCCGGGGAACTGTGGGCGCAGCGTAAGGACGGTGAGGAATTCGCCCAGCAAATGAGCATCACCGCCATTTCCAACGACAGCGGCGAAACCACCCACTACACCGCGGTGTTCCACGACATCACGGACATCAAGCACAAGGAAGCGCTCATCACCCATCAGGCCTATCACGACGCGCTCACGGGCCTGCCAAATCGCCAACTGCTGACGGACCGCATGCAGCTTGCCCTGTCCCGCGCCAAGCGCCACCGCCTGCTGCTGGCGGTTATCTTCATCGATCTTGACAACTTCAAAACCATTAACGATAGCCTTGGCCACTCCACGGGCGACCTGCTCCTGCAGGCTGTGGCGCGCCGCGTGAAAACCATCCTCCGCAACGAGGACACATTCTCGCGCCTCGGCGGTGACGAATTCGTCATCATGCAGGAAGACTTGCAAGACTCGCGGCAGGCCGTGCTTCTCGCCGCGCGCGTGCTCAAAGAACTGGAAACGCCCTTCCAAATTCAGGACCGGCGGCTGTTTATCACCTCCAGCATTGGCATTTCCTTCTTCCCCAACGACGGCGCCACGCCGGACACCCTCATCAAGAATGCGGACCTTGCCATGTACAAGGCCAAGGAAATGGGACGTAACAACTACTGTCTGTTTACACCGGAGATGAATACCCGCGTGGTACGGCGGCTGTCGCTGGAGGGAAGCCTGCGCACCGCGCTTGAGCGCGACGAATTCTTCGTACTCTACCAACCCAAGCACGACACCATGTCCCTTGCCGTTACAGGCGCCGAAGCGCTTGTGCGGTGGAACAGAAGCTCCGAAGGCATCGTCAGCCCGGGCGAATTTATCCCCCTCGCCGAGGAGACCGGTCTCATCGTCCCCCTTGGCGACTACGTGCTGGAAACCGCCTGCGCCTCAGCGCAGGCCATCGTTGAGGCGGGGCACGCCCCCTTCCAGTTGTCTGTGAACCTCTCCCCCAAGCAATTCCAGCAGCATGGCATCGCGCAAAAAATTGACAGCATCCTTTCGCGCACGGGCTTCCCCGCACACTGTCTGGAGCTGGAGATCACCGAATCCATGCTCATCAGCGACCTGGATACCGTCATCAAAAAACTGTCGGAAATTACGGAGATGGGCATCCGCCTCGCCATTGACGACTTTGGCACCGGATATTCCTCCCTCAACTACCTGCGCCGCCTCCCCATCCAGTGTCTGAAAATCGACCAAAGCTTTGTCCGCGAGATTACCAAGGACTCCAGCGCCGCAGACCTTGTGGGCACCATGATTCTCCTCGCCCGCAACTTCAACAAACGCATCATCGCCGAGGGCGTGGAAACCAAGGAACAGTACAACTTCCTCCTCGCCAACCGCTGTGATGAAATTCAGGGATTCTACTTCAGCCATCCCCTGCGGCAACACGAGCTTGCCACCTACTTCCTGCGCGATATTCCTCTCTAGCATCGCCGTGCTCTGCCATTCCCGCGCCCACGCTCACCGCGCGGGCCTCTCATGCGCAGCGCATGAAGCCCCCCAGCACATCGCTGCCGGACGCCGCACGCGGCCAAAACGTAGCGAAACGCATCGCCCATCCCACACCCAAAGCCCCCCTAACGGCCCGCCCCGCTTTCAGGCGGACGCCCCGCGAAGTGAAGCATTGAGGAAAGACAAGCAGGGAAAAGACGAAAAGACAGAGAGAAAACAGCAGAGGATGTGGGCGCGCAGCGGAGCACACAGCGCCGTCACAGGGCAGACTTACTCGCTCGCCCCCCCCAGAGAAGGAGCCACGCAAAAATGGCAAGGATAACGAAGCACGCGCCGCGAAAGCGGCGAATTTCAGACTTACCGATGAGGCGCTTCATGTCTTTGGGAATTGCCCTACGGCAAGAGAACACCTGTCCCTGACGGAGCAAATACGAGGGGGCTGTGGAGTACATTGAAGGAAATCCTTCCCGTCCATTGGGAGACGGCTTTGCACTCCCGCACTGTACGAGGAGGGATTCTGGGGAAGCCCCAAAAAGAAAAACCCCCTGAATTTCAGGGGGTTCTGTTCACTATGGCGGAGAGGGAGAGATTCGAACTCTCGATAGGGTTCCCCCTATACACCCTTAGCAGGGGTGCGCCTTCAGCCAGCTCGGCCACCTCTCCAAGTGTGCACGCGGTGCGCGCTTTGGGTGCTCCATGCGGAGCGATGCCAGCGCCATTGGCGTCGGCTGACGCTTCAAATAGGTGTTTCCCGGCCTGTTTGTCAACATCAAATTTGAAAAATCCTCGCTAGCGCCCCAGCATTGTCCCACAAAGTCCCTCCGCCCCTGCGCGCCGCCAAAACAGCACGCGCCCCATTTTACCCAGCATATGTCGCCTCAAAAACCGCCTCGCCCCAGCATAATCGGAAAAAACGCCACTCACATGTCAGCAGAGCCAAGCTTCGGCAAAACCCCTTGCGCAAAGATGCAAAGCCGCTACAATGCGGACTATCCTTCCACCCGGCGCATGGCGTCAACACAGCAGAAGGACGGAGGAGCGCATGCAATGCAGTGAATGTGGATACGACCTTGTCATAGGCCTGCGGCACAAGGGGGTGAAGCGTCTTTTGTCCCTGCTGCCCGTCCAGCCGTACACCTGTCTTCGGTGCGGCAAGCGCAACTGGGTTGCCGGTGACAGCGCCGCCCCGCTGACGCGGACGCTAGGCCTTGTCATTCTGCTTGCCGGAATTGGCGCCGCCCTGTGGCACTCGGGCTACCTGCCCATCAGTGGCGAGGAGTTCACCGGCACAAACTCCGTACGGCGCAACGTTCAGCCCATGACGGCCACAAACGCCACCACAGTGCGCATGACGCCCCCCGGCGCGGAAAGCGTGCACAGCGCATCGGTCAACGCGGCCAAAGAAAGCCGCCAAACCGAAGCCCCCGCAACACGCGTCGCCAAGGCCGCCCCCCTACATGCCCCCGAAAGTGCCCCCATCCCCAGCCCGAACGCCGTGCTCAAGGACGCGCGCCCCAAGGTCGCCCCCGGCGCCACCCTCGCACAGCGCAGCGCCAGCCCTGCGCCGTCGTCCGCAGCAGCGGTGCCCAATCCGCACACCTTCACGCCGGACGCCGCCAACCCCAAACCCGCCTCTCCGCCCACGCCGGCGCCCGAGTCCGACACAGGACCTCCCGCCACTGCGGGAGGCGCCCAGCCCGGCACCGCGCCTGCGCCTCCCGTTGCAGCCGCTCCCCCAACAGCCCCAAAAACCTTGCCACCGGACGCCTTGCCGCAAAACGCCCTGCCACCGGAAGAGCCACTGGAGACCATCCCCGCCCCGCAGGTCGCTGAAGCCGCGCCGCCATCGCGGCCTGCAGTCGCGACACCCGTAACCTTTTCCACCTCCCCGGACGCCCTGCGCCTTACCCTGCCCACAACCCACGCGCCCGGCGACATCCGCACCTTTTCCCTTGGCGGGCCAAGCCGCTTCGTCATCGACGTACCCGGACGCTGGCACTACAAGGGCGACACCACCACCCACGTCAACACCGGCGGCGTCAAAAGCGTGCGCACCGGCGTGCACGCGGACAAGCTCCGCATGGTCATCGACCTCGCCAAACCCCTGCACAGAGCGCCCACAATCAGCGCAAACGGCTCCGGTCTGCACGTAACCATTCTCCAGTAATATCAGCCCTTCACGCCAAGCACCCCTACGATATCCCGACCATTTTGCTCTTTATTACACATGAGCACTTGACATTCATTATCAACGGGCATAGTTCCTAGGCATGTGGAAACGGAAATGCCATCGTCGGCGACACGGACGAACCCTGTGTGACTACCCCTGCGGAAGCCGGGTCGCCATTGCGGACATCCAAGGCTGTCCCAAGCTTCGGTGCAGGCTCCTCGCCATGGGGCTGACCCCGGGCACAGAGGCCGAAGTCTGCTCCCACGCGGCTGGCTCATGTTGCCTGCGGGTACGCAACAGCGACCTCATCCTTGGTGATGATATGGCGCAGAACATCTTTGCCACCCCGCTCTCCGGCCAGAAGAACCAGGTCTCTGCCTCCTAGCCGGGCACGTCTCCACCCTTTTGCTCTTGTACGGCGCTTAACCAGTATGGTTCAGCGCCGTTTTTCATTGCCCTGCGGGGCGAGGTGGGAATTTTTTCTCCCGCCTCTTCACTGGCGGTCCGACGCGTCTTAGTGTATAGCGGAGCCGGAAAAAATGAGAACGAATATCACCCTCACGCCGCACGGCGCGGGTGATGCTATAAGGAGACCCCATGGGCACCATCATCAATATGCGCCAGCTCAAGGTCGGCCAGAGGGCCATCATTAAAACCGTTGGAGCCAACGGCGAACTGGGCCGCCGCATCCGGGACATGGGTCTTGTTCCGGGCACGGAAGTTCAGGTCGTCGGCCGTGCGCCCCTCAGGGACCCTGTCGCCCTGCGCATGAAAGGCTTCACCCTCTCCCTGCGCAACAACGAAGCCGACCACATCACCGTGGACATCGTGGAGTAGCCCATGCCCGAAACCATTTCCATGGCCCTTGCCGGCAACCCCAATGCCGGCAAGACGACCATGTTCAACGCCATTACCGGCGCGCGCCAGCATGTGGGCAACTACCCCGGCATCACCGTTGAGAAAAAGGAAGGCTACGCCGACATCAACGGCACACGCTTCCACATCGTTGACCTGCCCGGCACCTACTCCCTCACGGCCTACACACAGGAGGAAATCGTCGCCCGCAACGTGCTGGTGGACGATAAGCCGGACATTGTCGTCAACGTGCTGAATGCCTCCGCCATTGAACGCAACCTGTACCTTGCCGTGCAGGTGATGGAAATGGGTATCCCCGTGGCCCTTGCCCTCAATATGATGGACGAGGCCCGCAAACACGGCATGACCATTGACGTCGGGCGCCTGTCCGAGCTGCTCGACATGCCCGTGGTGGAAACCGTGGCCCGCACCGGCGAGGGCGTTCCCGAACTGCTGACGCAGACCGCCGCCTACGCCCGCAAGCGCGATGGCCGCTGGACGCCGCTGACCATCTCCTACGGTCCGGACCTTGATCCCGTGCTCACGCGTATGACGGACCTCATTGAGGCGGAGTCCTTCCTGACCAGCCGCTACCCTTCGCGCTGGCTCGCCCTCAAGTACCTTGAAAGCGACGAGGAAATCCTCGCCGTGGGCCGCAGCGCCGATGAAGCCGTCGCCGCCTCCCTTGAGGAGATGACCGCCGAGGTCAGCGAGCACTGTCAAAAAACGCTCAGCACCTACCCCGAAGCCATCATTGCGGACTACCGCTATGGCTTTATCACCTCGCTCCTCAAGCAGGGCGTCCTGACCCGCAGCACGGACCACCAGCGCATTGATTTCTCGGACCAGCTGGACCGCGTGCTCACGCACCGCTTTTTCGGCCCGCTGGGCATGTTCCTTGTGCTGATGGCCGTCTACAAGCTCACCTTCACCCTTGGGGAAGTGCCCATGGGCTGGGTGGAGGCCTTTTTTGGCTGGATGTCGGACACCACGTCCGCGGCCCTGCCGGACGGCCTGCTCAAGTCGTTGCTGGTTTCCGGCGTTATCGACGGCGTGGGCGGCGTGCTGAGTTTTGTGCCGCTCATCCTGCTCATTTTTCTGTTTATCTCGTTCCTTGAGGACTCGGGATACATGGCGCGCATCGCCTATATGCTTGACCGGCTGTTTCGCATCTTTGGCCTGCATGGCTGCTCGGTGATGCCGTTTATTGTCTCCGGCGGCATTGCAGGTGGCTGCGCCGTTCCCGGCGTCATGGCCGCGCGGACCCTGCGAAGCCGCAGGGAAAAGCTGGCAACCCTGCTCACCGCACCGTTTATGACCTGCGGGGCCAAGCTGCCAGTATTCATCCTGCTCATAGGCGTCTTTTTCCCCGGCCATCAGGCCAAGGCGCTCTTTCTCATCACGCTGGCGGGGTGGGCCGCCGCCCTTCTTGTGGCGCGCATCCTGCGCGTGACCATTATCAAAGGCCCCAGCACCCCCTTTGTCATGGAACTGCCGCCCTACCGCTTCCCCACCCTGCGGGGCATGCTCATCCACACGTGGGAGCGCACATGGCAGTACATTAAAAAGGCAGGCACGGTTATTCTTGCCATTTCCATCCTGCTGTGGGCGCTTATGACCTTTCCGGGCCTGTCGGATGACCAGCAGGCCGCCTTTGAGCAAAAACGGCAGGACATGACGGCCGAGCTGGCCACCGTGCACGAGGACTCCTCCCGCGCCATGATTCTGCGCGCCAACCTACGCGGACTGGACGCCGAGCGCGACGAAGCCCGCCTGCGCGGCTCCTTTGCGGGACGTATGGGCACGGCCCTTGAGGGCATCGGCTCCCTTGCCGGGTTTGACTGGCGCGTGAACATCGCCCTTGTCGGCGGCGTTGCGGCCAAGGAAGTCATCGTTTCCACGTTGTGCACGGCCTACTCCCTCGGCGACGCCGCCGAGGAGTCCGGCTCCCTTGCCAAACGCCTTGCCGGATCGCAGGATTGGAACCCGCTGCGCGCCTCGGCGCTGATGCTCTTCATCCTGCTGTACGCCCCATGTTTCGTGACCCTCGTCGCCATCAAAGGCGAGGCCGGCTCATGGAAATGGGCGCTCTTCTCCCTTGGCTTCAACACGGCCTTTGCCTACTTCATAGCCGTTGCCGTCTATCAGGGCGGGCGCCTCGTAGGCCTCGGCTAGCTGACGCCTCGCCACAAATGCATAAAAGGCCTCCACCTCTCCAGGCGGAGGCCTTTTTCCGTCAGCGCGCTGACAAAGCGCATGTACCACAACGCGGGCACCCACCCTGTTGGGTTACAGCTAATAGTTGCGCTAGCATATCCATACCCCACAAGGATGCTTTCCAGCACCACTTCGCACCCTACTGGCTAAGTAGGACAACGCACCACTTGACGCCATTGCCGCTTTTGCATACGAAAAACATGCTCTATTGCATTGATTTTTTGCATTTTCCCTTTGGAGCTACTGTGCACCCCATGCCTCACCCCGTCCAAGGAGCCGACCATGCGCATTTCGACCCGAAGCCGCTACGGGTTGCGAATGGTGCTCGACATCGCCGTGAACGGTCAGTCCTCACCGGTCCGGATACACGATGTCGCTGCACGCCAAGGACTCTCGGTCAAGTATCTTGAAAAGCTCATCAGAATCCTCAAGGACCACGGTTTCATCCTCAGTAAACGTGGGCCGCGCGGGGGGCATATGCTTGCCCTGCCGCAAGAAGACCTCCACATCGGCAACATTGTCAGCGCCCTTGAAGGCGACCGGCACATCATCGACTGCACCGCGGACCCTCAGTGCTGTGAAGCGCAAAACAGCTGCCCCACCCGCAAGCTGTGGGACAACGCCGCGCGCAGCATGTTCGACACCCTCAACGCCGTCAGCGTTGCCGACATGGTAAAGGAAATCTCCCGCGCGGATGGCCTGCCCTCTGGTCCCGCAACAGACCCCACGCTTTCCGAAACGAAAATCGCCATGGCCGACCCCGTGGACGCCGCCAGCTAAGGCCGCTGCCACCTCTCCCCCTTCCTCGTCCCCGCAGCCTCGCCGGGGTCTTTGCGTTCGCCCCTGCGCCAAAGCAGCGCGACACTTCCTTGCGGATGTCGCTCGCACCTGGCGCGCCAACTCAAATTGAGGATATTTTGTCGATTTGACGCGGGACCGCATAAAAAAAGCGCCGCCTCGTAACGAAGCGGCGCAGTGTGGTCATATGGGGTACTGGCGTGGTGGCGCGGAGGGCGCGTTAGCCGTGTTCGGCCTTTTTGCTACGGCAATCCGCGCAGATGCCGTACAGGTACATCTCATGCCCGGTCAGGATGAAGCCGTGGGCCTCGGCCAGCTTTTCCTGCAACTCCTCAATGCGCTCATCCACCACGGCAAGGGCCTTGCCGCATTCCTGGCAGATGATGTGGTCATGATGGGAGTGGCCGTACTTGCGCTCGTAGCGGGTGACGCCGTCGCCAAAGTTCACTTCCTTGGCCAGCCCGGATTCCGAGAGCAGCTTGAGGGTACGGTACACCGTGGCCTGCCCGATGGACTTATCGGCCTTCTTGACGATAGTGTACAGGTCCTCGGAGGTATGGTGGCCCTTCTCCTCCAGAAAGATGTCCAAAATCAACCGCCGTTGCGGCGTCATTTTCAGGTTCTTTCTGTTGAGGTAATCGGAAAAAACTTCGAGCGCCTCTTTCATGCTACGTCCCCTTGGCATTTTTTCGCATTTATTCAAGCTAGAAGCATTCTGTCAAGCTGGCTGCACAACTCATACCGGAGCACTCATGAATCCCCACGCCAACTGCATCGACATCTCCCTCGCCCTTGGGCGCGAGGATGCCCCGTGGCCGGGGGACCCGGCATTCTCAACAACTGCTGCCGCAACATCGGATACAGGCGGCATCACGTCAAGCCTCAGCCTGTGCGCCCACAGCGGCACGCACATTGATACCCCGGCCCACATTCTGGATGGCGGCGCGCGCCTTGCGGACTACGCCCCGCATGATTTTTTCCTCCACGCGCTGGTGGTGGATATTCAGGACGCCCCGCACGTCGCCGCCCAGCACATCGCCGCACTGCCTGATGGCGGCCCGCAGGCGCTGCTCTTCCGCACGCGCAACACCCGAAACGGCCTCGCGCATCCGGGGCAGTTTTCACCGGACTTTGCCGCCTTTACGCCGGATGCGGGGCGCGCCCTTGCCGGGCGGGACCTGCGCCTTGTGGGCATAGACGCCCCGTCCGTTGACGCCGCCAGCGCCCATGACCTGCCGGTGCACCACGCGCTGCTCTCGCGCGGCATTCTGCTGCTGGAAAACCTGAACCTGCACCACGCCGCGCCGGGGCTGTACACCCTGTGCTGTCTGCCCTTGTCCATGCCGGACCTTGAGGCCTCGCCCGTCCGGGCGGTGCTGCTCCCCGCCACGTAACACAAAAAAGGCGGCCCGGAATGCATTCCGGGCCGCCCTGTTTTTTTTGGATCGTGCTTCGCCCAAGGAGGCGGGACCTTACATGACGTCCGTCACCGCAAGTCCGGCGGCGGACCCCGTGATGCCGTCCTTGGAGCCGAGGACCGCCACATCGCCGTCCTGCATCAATGCGGCCAGCACCTCGCCAAAGGCGTTGAAGTCCGCCTGCGTGGTCGCCAGCAGTTCCTTGCGCATGGCGCTGCGGCGCTCTGGCGTATCGCCCACCAGAATGCGCGCCATGGCGGTGTAGCCCTGCGCATCAGGCAACATGTAGGCATCCACTTCACCCATGGCGCCGATGATGCTCTTGACCAGTTCGTCCTTGTCGAGGGTGAGGCTTTGCAGGTACTGCGCCGCGCCGTCGTACACCGACAGCGTCCCGTCAAGGTTCGGGTCGCGATAGGAGGCAAAAGCCATGGTCTTGCTGAAACGGTCCAGCGCGCTGAACGCGCCGTACGCACCGCCCTGCACGCGCACCTGATCCCACAGGTAGTCCATACGCAGATAGCGGTTCACGCACAGATGCGCGCCGCTAAAGGCGTAGCCGGCCTTTTTGAGGTCCACAATCTTGCCCACGTAGTTCACCTGCGCGGGGATGGTCAGGCCTTCGCGGGACGGCAGAGGCTGCGGCGTCCACGCAGCGGGCGCTCCCGAGGCTTCGGGCAACCCGCCAAGGAAGTCCCCCAGCGCGCCGTTCACGCCAGCCAGCGCCTCTGTGGACGCCGTCACGTTCACCAGCATGTCGCGGCGGGTGATGATGGCGCTGCGCAGACCCTCCAAGCGGGCACGCACGCCGTCCCAATCCGCGTCGATATCCTTGAGCAACTGGCGCAGGAAGAAAAGTTCCTCCACGCCGCCCATGGCCTCGTTCATCCATCCCGCCAAACCAGCGCGGGCGCGCAGGCGCGACATGACCACCATATGCCCAGCCGGGATGAGGCGCTGTTCCATGCGCGCCTTTTCCTCCAGCACAATGCGGCGGAAGCGGTCCTTGTCATCAAAGCGGGCGGTAAGCAGGACGTCCGTCAGAATATCCAGCAGGTCGCCGGTATTGGCGGCCATGGCCTTGCCGCGCAGGAACAGGCGCGCCACGGTGTCGCCGTCCACGGTCTCGGCCACGAAGGTGTCGGGATCAATGCCGCCGGTCTTGCGGGCGATGCGCATGGTCAGGGTGGAGAAGTCTTCCTTCTCGGTGCCCATCTCAAGCAGTGCGCGGCCAAACAGCGGAATAAGCGGCACATCGGGCTGCGCCACGCCGCGGATGTCGAATCCGGCGTCAAGGTAGACGATGCCCTGCGTGGGCAGGTCGTGGCTCAGGACGCGCACACCGGCCACATCCGTTTCGGCTGTGGGGATGGCCTTTTCCTGTTCGGGCAAATCGTCAATGCCCAGCATGGGGATGGAGGCGAGGTCCTCGGGGTTGTCCGGGGCCTCCTGCGCAGCCTTCAGGGCGCGGGCGGAGTCGATAACCGCCTGCACGTCCTGCTCGCTCATCCCGGCCTTGATGGCGGCCAGCTCTTCGCGTTCCTCGCGGTCGCGGCGCTCGGCCAGCTCCGGGTCCGGAGTCAGGAGCACGGTCACGCGGTGGCCGTTGCCCAGCAGGTACTCGCGCAGCAGATTCTGGAAGACGGGCACGCCCTCGGCCAGTTCGGCCTTCAGGCGCTCAAGAGGCCCTTCAAAGGCCAGCGGCGCAAAGGGGTCGCCGTCGTACAGCCATGTGGTCAGGGACATGAGCATCATGGACAGGCCCTTGGGGAAGCGCCCGGTGTTCTGCTCGCGCAGGTCAAATTCCACGCTGTTCAGGGCCGCTTCCACCATCTCGTCCGAGGGGCCGTTTTCGCCAAGGCCGCGCAGCACATCAAGGATGATGCCCTCGGCCTTTTCGCGGTTCTCGGCGTCCATGCCTTTAAGGCCAACGGAGAAGGACATCTGGCGCAATTCGTCCTCAAGGCCCACCCCGGCGAGGTCTTCGCCAAGGCCGGATTCCATCAGCGCGCGGCGCAGCGGCGAGGACGGCAGACCAATGAGCACATGCTCCAGCACCTGCAGGCGCAGGGCAAGGTCACGGTCCGAGGTTTCGGGCAGCAGCCAATTCATGGTGAACATGGCCTTGGCGTCCGCGCCGCCAGCGTAGTGGCGCTCCACCACGGCGGGCTGATTGGTGGGCGTTTGCACCTCCACCTCGGAGTCCACGGTCAGCGCCTCAAAGCCGCTGAGGGCGTCGGCCAAAATCTTCAGGCGGGTGTCTTCGTCGTCATCGCCATAGAACCAGAAACGCGCGTTGGAGGGATGGTACAGCGTACGGTGGAACTCCATGAACATTTCATGGTTCAGGTCCGGGATGTGGCGCGGGTCGCCGCCGGAGTCCAGCCCGTAGGTGGTATCCGGGAACAGCTCGCGCTGGGAGAATTCGTGCAGCAGGCTATCCGGAGAGCTGTACGCGCCCTTCATTTCGTTAAAGACCACACCCTTGCGGGTAAGTTCGCCCTCTGGGGAATCCAGCTCATAGTGCCAGCCTTCCTGCTGGAAAATCTGCTCGGTGATGCGCGGGTGGAACACGGCGTCTATGTAGACGTCCACAAGGTTGTAGAAGTCCTGCACATTGGTGCTGGCCACGGGGTAGCAGGTCTTGTCCGGATAGGTGAAGGCGTTGAGGAAGGTCTGGAGCGAGCCCTTCAGCAATTCCACAAACGGCTCCTTGACCGGGTACTTGGCGGAGCCGCACAGCACGGAATGCTCCAGAATGTGGGGCACGCCTGTGGAATCGCGCGGGGGCGTGCGGAAGCTGACGCCAAAGACCTTGTTCTCGTCGGGGCAGGTCAGGCTCATGAGTTCCGCGCCGGTCCTCTGATGGCGGAAGTGCCGCGCCTTCACGCCGAGTTCGGCAATTTCCTTCTCAACAAGCAACTCGAATCCGTGTATAATCGTCATCCATTCCTCCCGCTTTGCGCCAAAGGCTAAAGGGAGCCAAGGCGGCGGTACTTTGTCGTTTTTTTAGCCACGAAGGGTGTTGTACATGAGCTTTCTCGCAAATAAAACCGTCATCGTCACCGGCGCGTCGTCCGGCGTTGGCCGCGCGGCCGCGCAGGAGCTGGCCGAACGCGGTGCGCGCCTTGTGCTGTCCGCCAGAGCTGTGGATCCGCTGAAAGCCGCGCTGGAGGCATGCGCAAACGCCTCGCACGAGGCGGGGTTCCCCGGCGATCACGCCATGA
The DNA here is from genome assembly GCF_044987625.1 of Desulfobaculum sp. SPO524. Lineage (NCBI taxonomy): Bacteria > Pseudomonadati > Thermodesulfobacteriota > Desulfovibrionia > Desulfovibrionales > Desulfovibrionaceae > Desulfobaculum > Desulfobaculum sp. SPO524. The sequence continues at coordinate 656,241 of NZ_JBJDSB010000001.1, forward strand.
TAGCCGGGAGTGTCGCAAAGGCCAAGGTCGCAGAAAGCCTCGTTGCCACGGCCATGAATATGGGGGCGTTTACGGGTCTCATCCACGCGGCGGGTGTGCTGGCCCCCGGCCCCGCGCTGTGGGAGCTGGACCCGGACCGCTTTCAGGACGTGTTTGACGCCAGCGTCCATGGGGCGTGGATGCTCATCCATACGGCCATGCCCGCCCTCAGCCATATGGAGAACAGCTTTGCCGTGTTCCTTGGCTCCGGCGCGGCGGAAATCACCCAGCCCGGCATCGCCGCCTACTGCGCGGCCAAGGCCGCGGAGGAGCACATGGTCCGCCAACTGGCTGTGGAACTGCCGCAGGTGGCGTCCATGGTCTACCGCCCCGGCATTGTGGACACGCCCATGCAGGCCAAAGCCCGCGCCAGCACGGGAGAGATGGCGGACAAAGTCAGCGCCGTCTTCAGCGCTTGGCACGAGCGCGGCGAGCTGCTGACCCCGCAGGAATCCGCCTGCGCCCTCGTCTCCCTCATTGAGGGCGGCGTCCGGCGCTTTCATGGCGGCATTGCCACCGTGGCGGATGCCTCGGGCTGACGCCGGGCACACTGCCACCACCTCGCCGCCACGGCGCGGCGCACACCACAACGACACCACGCAGGAACAGACAGTCCATGACCACGCAGACAGACCACCACACCACCGCGCAGGCACTTGTTGACCGCCAATTCGCCTTTGCGGACCTTTCGCATCCGGCCATGGCCATGCTCCACAGCCTCGCCATGACCGATACCACAGAAGCCCTTGCCAGCGGCGCGCTGACGCCGCCGAAGCCGGGCAACACGCCGCCCCTGCCTGAGCCGCAGGCCCCGCTCAACGCCATAGACCTGCTGCGCGATGAAATCTCCCTGCCGTCCCTGCCCTCGGTCTATGCCGAACTGCAATCGGTCATCGCCGACACCAACTCCTCGGCCAGTGATGTGGCGCGGGTTATCTCGTCGGACACCAGTTTGACGGCCTTTTTACTGCGGCTGGTGAACAGCGCGTTCTATAGCTTCCCCTCGCAGATTGACACCATCTCGCGCGCTGTGGCCGTGGTGGGCACGGCGCAACTGTCCACCCTGGCCCTTGGCACCTCGGTCATGACCATGTTCACCGGCATTCCTGAGGAGCTCACCAATATGGAGGACTTCTGGCGGCACAGCATCAGTGTGGGCGTGCTGGCCCGCGCCATTGCCGTACGCAGCGCCACGGGCGAGCCGGAGCGCTTTTTCGTTGCGGGGCTGCTGCACGATGTTGGCCGCCTTGCCCTGTGCAAAGTCGCCCCGGACCGCTTTGGCGACGCCATTGCCACCGCCCGGGCCAAGGGCATGCTCCTCTACGAGGCCGAGCGCGAAGCCCTTGGCGTTGACCACGCCACCCTTGGCGGCATGCTGCTGCGCAAGTGGAACCTGCCCTTTAGCCTAGTCAACGCCGTGCTCTACCACCACGACCCGGCGCGCGCCTCCAAGCCCGAGGCCTCCGCCGTTATCCACCTTGCGGATATTCTCTCCTGTGCACTCTTCCACGGCCACACCACAGAGCGCCTTGTGCCGCCGCTGTCCAGTGAAGCGTGGGACGCCCTGCGCCTGAGTCCGGACGACCTGCCCGCCTGCGTCAACGGCGCGCAGGGGCAGATTGACGAAACCCTCCACGCCCTGTTGCACGGCGGCACCTAACCCCGCACGGGACCCAAGACGACGCGCTGTAACGCCGCGCCCCGTTATTGCCCAAACAGTGCGCCCAGACAATGGCCTCTGCCGCCCCGCCGCCGCACGGACGGGACCCTTCCTCCGCCCTGTAGCGCGCGGCGTCCGCCACAGCCCCCAATGCACCAACCCCGGACGCGTTGCCGCATCCGGGGTTGAAAAGCGTGGCCCGCCGCCACAAGCGCGCCATAAGGCTGGCGCGCCACGTATTTTTCCCAGCCAAGCTGGCTCGTTGTCTTGCTGACGATTCGAACAAAGCGCGGCTCAAGGCGCACGGATGGTCCACGCCCAAAGGGCAACCGCATTACGCGGCCACAACGCCGCCGGTCTCCGCCCGCCTAGGCGAGCATGCCGGACAGGGTCGCATCCCCGCCGTCGAACAGCGACAGCGCAAGCTCCATCTCGCTGGCAAAGCGGCTGTGCACTGCACTGCGGACCCGCTCCGTGGAGGAGCCGAACTGGCCGCTGCGGTGGGCATACACTTCCTGAATAAGCGACTTGCCAAAGTCCTCGCCGCCATTTCTGTTCACGGCGTCCACGGCGCTGGCAAAGATGCGCGCCGAGCCGGATGCCCCGTGCTGTACGGCGGTGCTCCACAGCACCTGCGCCAGCACGCCGCCCTCGCCTTCAAGGTCCAGCCCTGTCAGCTCGGCCACCTTGCGCGCCGCCGGCAGAAAGTGCGTCTCGCGGATGAACTCGTGCTGTACATCGGCAAAGCGCTCCGGCTCCGCCTGCGCAATATCCTCCCACGCAGCGGGAACGGCTCCCGTGGTGGACCCGGTGTTGGCCTTGCCCGCGCCGCGCAGAGCCTCGGCCCATTTGGGCGCGTGGCGGTCAAGGTATGTCAGAAAACCGTCAAAGGTCCCCGCGCGTGATGAAATCTGGTACATGCCGTAGGACGTGCCGCCCACCCGGTCATACCCGATCACGCCGGGATCGCCATTGGATTCAAAACGCGCCGCCAGCAAGCCTGCAAGGCGCGCGGCCTCGCTGCTGCCGTAGGCCTTGTTTTCCATGGCCTGCGTTGCCGCCTGCCGTGAGGGCGACTCGGTGGGCGTATGACCTGCGGCCTGCGCCATCACAGCGCCGGCTGCGGCATCTGCGTCAGTTGTAGCCCCCGCCGTGGCGGCCTGCACGGCCGCACTGCCCGGCTGGGCGCCGGCGTCGGTCTTGGCGCTGACGGTGGCAAAGGAATCGCCCGCAGCGCCGTGTTTCTGCGCCGTGGTCATGGACTCGGTGCGTTGTCTGTGGTGGACGTTTCGCAGGGTCTCCAGCATGGTTGCCAACGCATTGGCGCCGCCCAGCGCGCCGGGGAAGGCTCCCTCGCCGTCGCCCCGCGCGTCGCCGCCGGAGTCCGACAACGTGTCGATGAGCATGGAAGCGTCCGTCAGCCCTGCGAATTCGCTGGCCTGATGCGCCCCCCCCTCACCGGTCATACCGTTTATGAATTCCCGGCCCAGCATCAGCTGGCCTTCAACGCCCGTGTATGTTCCCGGGCCGCCGGTAAGAATGCTCTGCAACATGCTGCCAAAGGCCGCATCCCCCAGCGGCAGGCCCTGCCCGCCGCGGAACTGCGATATCTTCTGAAGCGCCGCAATCTGTTTGGTTATGCTACTTAATCTATTCATGTACACGCTCTCCTAACGGGAATGACGACGTCGAAAAACCGACGATTCCCCCTCTCATGAGGGTATTGAGCAATAAGCATGCCTAGATACTGAAACACTGCAATTCCAGCGAAGCATTTGCCCTTTTTAGCGTCTTTCCTGTAGGCTTGCCGCATACATTATCATTTTGAGGAGATACCAATGATGACACGAGACGAAGCGCTGGCCCTTATCACCGCGCAAAATCCCGAACCGCACCTGATCAATCACGCCAAACAGACCGAAGCCATCATGCGCGCCCTTGCGCCGCAGTTTGAGGCGGACGCCGAGCTGTGGGGCATCACCGGCCTGCTGCACGACCTTGACTACCCCATGACCAAGGACACGCCCGAACAGCACGGCGCCATGGCCAAGGATATGCTGGACGGCCAAATGCCCGAAGACGCCCTGCACGCCATCATCGCCCACAATGAAGAATGCACAGGCGTTGCCGCCGAAAGCACGTTCGACTACGCCCTGCGCGCGGCAGAGACCGTCACCGGTCTCATCTCCGCCGCCGCCCTTGTGCGCCCCACCCGCATGGACGGCATGAAGGCCAAGAGCCTGAAAAAGAAAATGAAGGACAAATCCTTCGCCGCCAGCGTCAACCGCGAGCGCATCCACGAGTGTGAGAAGCTGGACATGGACCTTGGCGCATTTTTGACCCTGTCCATCGCCGCCATGGCCGGCGTGGCCGAGGAAACCGGCATCGCCTAGCCCCGCGGCCAAGGCCCGCGCCAGCTTGACCAGAACCAAACACGGGCACGAAGCCGCCACAGCGCCCTTCGTGCCCGGCACTCGCTCACCCAGCGGATGCCCGCATCCGCGCCACCATTGGAGGACGCCGTGATCCGCCTCCCCCGCGTTCACGACCCGCTTGATGAAACCAGCTCCTTTGCCGAAAAGCAGCTGGCGCGCCTGATGCGCTGGTTGTACATGATTGGCCGGGGCTTTGTGGCCGACCAGTGCCTGCTGCGCGCCTCGGCGCTGGCCTATACCACCGTCCTCTCCATGGTGCCGCTTTTGGCCGTGGCGTTCTCCATTTCCAAGGGCTTCGGGTTCCAAAACTCCACCTTCATCCGCACCCTGCTCATGCAGGCCACCACCGGCAACCCCGAAGTGGTGGAAACCATCATCGGCTACATCAACAACACCAACGTCAGCACGCTGGGCGTGGCCGGCGTGACCCTGCTCTTCATGACGGTCATCTCGCTGCTGGGGAACATTGAGGCGAGTTTTAATTCCATCTTCGGCGTGAAGAGCCAGCGCAGCCTGTGGCGCAAGTTTTCGGACTATCTGGCCGTGACCATGGTCTGCCCACTGCTCATCATCGTGGCCATCAGTTCCACGGCGTCGCTCCAGAGCACGCACGTGGTCCAGCAGATTCTAAGCGTTTCCGTCTTCAGCACGCTGTACATCGCCCTGCTCAAGCTGCTGCCCTACTTCACCACGTGGCTGGCGCTTCTCTTTATTTATGTCTTTATCCCCAACACGCGGGTACGCTTTCCCGCCGCCCTTGGCGGCGCGGTTATCGCCGGCAGCCTGTGGCAGTTGGTGCAGATGGCCTACATCCAGTACCAAGCCACCTCCACCAACTACAACGCCATTTACGGCAGCTTTGCGCAGGTGCCGCTCTTTCTCATCTGGACCTTTATAAGCTGGATTATCGTCCTGCTGGGCGCGGAAATCTGCTTCGCCCTCCAGTACAGCGAAAGCTACTACAGCGAGGCGCGCATGAACGAGTACAGCTTTGACGACAGGCAAAAGCTGGGGGTACTCGTCCTCGCCCTTATCACGCATATGTTTCAAAGCGGACGGCCCACACCCACCAATGAGGACATCGCCCACCGCCTTGGCGCGCCGGTGAAGCTGGTGAACCATGTGATGTTCATGCTTGCCCAAAGCGGCGTGGTGGTTAAAGTTGACCGCGAGCGCGGCGAGGCATACACCCTTGCCCGTCCCCCGCAGAGCGTGCGCATCGTGGATGTGATGCAGTCGCTGTCCCTGTACAGGGACACCACAGGACGCGAGCCCTTTGAAAGCAACGCCGACTTTCTGGCTCCTATATTTGCGCAAATCGGGCAGGCCGCACGGGCAAGCGAAGGCAACCTGACCCTCGACGCCTTTGCCACACATTGCGCTGGGCATGCCTTTTGCGATACATCTCGGCACGATGAAGAGACGTGACACACAGATGGAACATAATCACAAGTATTTCCGCAACACGGATTGCCGATACTTCCCCTGCCACAAGGACGCGGACCCGGAGCATTTCAACTGCCTGTTCTGCTTCTGCCCCCTGTATTTTCTGCAGGACTGCGGCGGCAATCCCACATGGCGCGGCAAGGTGAAGGACTGCACCCATTGCACCGTCCCGCACTCCCCCGGCGGCTACGTGCATGTCCTCGCCCGTCTGAAACCCGAGTTCGAACGGATGCGCGCCGCATCCGACGACGAAAGCTAACCAGCACCTCGGCAGCAACAGCGCAACCAAAGGACAGACCGACATGAACGCCCAACGCAAATCGCTCCTCACCCTCGCAGTGGTCCTCATTGCCATTGGTGCCGGATTCTGGCTGTGGAATGCCCGCACTGCCCCCGCACCGGACGCCCAGACCGAATCGCGGCAGGACGAAGCCGACGGCGCGGCCTCGTATCTGTCCGAGTTGCCCCGCGTGCCCGTGACTGACGACGGCAACGCCACGGCAGAGGCAACAACGCAGCCGCAGCCCGCCGCCCCCGCGCAGGAGACCAACGCCTCGCAGGTGCGCGGCAACGCCACACCCAGCGAGCAACGCACGGACGCCGTGGTCACGCCGGACTTTGTCCGCGACCTCGCCCGCTTGTGCGCCACCAATTACCACCCCCCGCGGACCCGACATAATCCCTCCGGCGGCGGCATCACGACCCTCACGTTCAAGAAGCTCAACATGCACTACGGCATTGAGCTGACGGGCCTGCGCACCGGCTCGCGCGACGTGCTGGAAGGCCGCACCGCCGTGCTGCGCCACCTGATGTCGCCCATCGTCCTGCGCACCGTGTACGCCCTGTTTGGCGACGCCTTTGTGGCCGCCCTTGCCGAAGAAGGCATACACCAAACCCGTGAATTCAAGGCCCCCGAAGGCGGCTACGCCTTCCGCGCCCTCACGGCCAAGGAAGCCGAAAACATGCTGGACGTCTACGCGGCCATGGTCCGCGAGGTGGGCAGCACCTTCCGCGCCTTTGCCAAACGCCGCGACCTTGTGGACGTGATGGAGCGCTACAGCCGCGCCGCCCGCCGCGTCACCGACGCCTACGGCGCCTACGCCGACCTTGAGGCGCAGGACGCACCGGCCAAGCAACTGGACCGCATCTCCGCAGAAATCAAAAAGGCCCTTGTGGAGCGCGACAGCATGCGCGCCACCATCCTGTCCATGGCCTCCCCCAAGAAGACCCGCAAGCTCCTGTCCGAAGGCGACGTCATGGACATTGCCACGTGGATTTCCCGGCGGCTGACCACGGACAAAGAATACATCAACGCCATCGGCGCCATTGCCTCCCTCAGCGAGGAGCTGGCCATGGACCTGAAAGGCTTTGACACCACCGCCCTTGCGGCCAATGCCGCCAGTTCTCCCGCACCCGACGGCGCCAGCGCCACCGCGCAGTAGCCCCGGCCATACAACGACAAACAGCCCGGTATGCGTGACGCATACCGGGCTGTTTTTGCATTGTGCTCTGGATCTGGCGGCTAGCTGGCCGCGCCTTCGCCCGCAAGGGCAAATTCCACCGCCGCAAGGGCGTGCAGACGCGTGGTATCCAACAGCGGCACGTCGGTGTGCTCGGGACCGACCAGCAGCGGAATTTCCGTGCAGCCAAGCACCACGGCCTGCGCGCCGTTGTCCTTCAGGCGGCTGATGGCCTCAAGATACGTGGCGCGGGAATCGTCGCGCAGTTCGCCCTTTACCAGTTCCTCAAAGATGATGCGGTTGATTTCCTTGCGTTCGGCCTCGCCGGGCACGCACACCTCAACGCCATGGGCGTCGGCAAGGCGGCCCCGGTAGAAGTCGTACTCCATGGTGAACGCCGTGCCCAAAAGCCCCACGCGGGACCAGCCGCGCGCTGTGCATTCGCGGCCCGCCGCGTCGGCGATGTGCAAAAGCGGCACGGAAATGGCGGACTCCAGCTTGGGAGCGATATTGTGCACGGTGTTGGTGCAGATAAGCATGCACTCAGCGCCTGCGGCAATCAGGGACTCCGCCGTGGCCGTCAGCTTGGCCGCGACATCGTCCCAGCGCCCGGCATGCATGAGGTCCGCGACCTGCTGAAAGTCGTAGGACTGCATCACGATGTCGGCGGAATGGACGCCACCCAACCTGCGGGCGATTTCCTCATTGATGATGCGGTAATACTCGATGGTGGATTCCCAGCTCATGCCGCCAAGAAGGCCAATACGTCGCATTGTCGGCTCCGGTGTTGTCAATATGTCGTGCGTTCGAGAGAAGGTCCGGGCTACCCGGCCCCTCTTAACCAAAGAAATAATACAGCGTGCCCGTGGTGATGATGGACACGACGCGCAGCGTCTGGTTGGCGGCGATAAGCCGCAGAGCGATGCGCGGTTTAAAGATGCCTGCATAGTACGGAAACTGGTGGCGAAACGCCCGCATGGGCGAGGACAGCACATTGCCCAGCACCAGCGCGAGGACGATTTCCCGCGTGGTCAGCGCGCCTTCCTGAATCAGCGCGCCAGCCGTGGCCAGCCCGGCGGTAAACTCCGCCGCCACGTGGAAGACCACGATGGACAGCGCCTCTGTCGGCAACCACGAAAAAAAGGACACATGCTCGGCCAAGAAGTCCTCAAACACTCCAAACGCGCCGTAGCGGTTCAGCAGGTAGATGGCGATGTAGATGGGCACCGTGATGCGCAAAATCTTGCGGATGCGCTTTTTGAAGCGGCTCCACGTTTTTTTGAGGGCTTCACGCCAGCCCGCGCTGCGCTGCTCGTCCAAGCGGCACGTCACACAGCCCGGCGGCAACGGCGGCAGAACCAGCCGCCCAAGAAGGATGATGAATGCCGTGCGCAAAAACGCCGCGCCAAGGGTCAGGCTCACATACACTACCGCCGCGCTGCCAATAAACGGCACGGTGATGAAAAACAGCGTGGGCATGTGCAGAAAATACGTCGGCAGACTGTTGAACAGGTTGGAGATCATCAATTCCTTGTCCGACAGGGTGCCCTTTTCGTGGGCCTCGGCCAGCATGGTGTTGGCCGCAATGCCCGAGAAAAACGCCATGGAAAAACTGGCCCCGGTCACGTCCTTGAGGCGGGCGATGCGCGTAATAGGCTCGGCCACGCGCGCCACAGCGCGCGTCCAATTGAGCGCCTCAATAAGGTTACCAATCATCAGGCCAAGGGAAATATAGAAAATTAGGCGGCACAGCGGCCAGCCCAAACCATTCCAAAGCAGGTCAAAATCCATGGGGTGTCATCCGTTATGTCTCATCGTTGCGGAGCTTCCGGTGAAGCTCAACAGGCGCAAATCGGGCCGGGAGGGAACCGCTCCGCCACCCGTGCGGCGGATGCGGCGTGTTAGCCTATCAGCATAGCCCACCACCCACAACACCCGGCAAGAAACAACAAAGCCCCCGGTGACGGGGGCTTTGTGAAACCGCTGATGCGGTGAATATCCGGGGAATGCTCGGCTTACGCTTCCTGCATGGACCAGATCATGCGACCAACGACCTTTTCGCCGTATTCGTCGATGGACAGCTGCTGGTCCACATGATTGGGGTTCTCCGACTTGAGGACGAAGAGATTCTGCTGGGCGTCAAAGTACACGCGGCGGATGACCAGTCCCTCGTAGGGAACCAGCACGCCGTAGACTTCGCCGGAAGTGATGGCCTTCTGGTCGCGGTCCAGCCCCACAAAAGCGCCGCGGCGCAGCAGAGGCTCCATGCCCGCACCGTCCATCTGCACCACAAGCAAAGACTCGCGGTCAAAGGCGGAGGGGATGATAATCTGGCCTGCGGCGGTGGGCTTCCACTGGCCCTGCTCGCTCAGTTCGCCGGCCATACCGTAGTAGGTGACCACCTTGCCGGAAGCCAGCGGATCGCCGTAGGGCGCGCCCTCTTCATGCAGCGTCTCGGACAGCGCAGGCTGATCAAAAGGCTGGTAGCCTTCCTTGGTCTTGATGTGCTCAGGACCGCGGCCCATGGCCAGCCAATCGGGGTTGAGGCCGTACTTGCGGAACAGCGTCAAAAACCAATCCGCGGGGACGGAGTCCCTGCGCTTGGCGTCGGAAATACTGGACTGGCGGATACCCAGAACACTGGCCAGCTCGACCTGCGTCCTCGTTCCGGTTGCTTCCTTTATCCGTTCAACGACCGGTCCGAACCCTTGTCCGTACTTGGAACCTGTCTTACTCATTAATAAACCCTTCTTTTCCATAGCAGAGTATTGACAAGACTATCAGCTAGTCTATACAGTCAAATCGCTAGGACATCGTTATGGAACAAAAAATTCACACATCCTTGGACCAACACCCCTGCGGCCGACAGGCGGCTCTTCGGGCCTGGCTGGCGTACCACGGCATCCCAATGAAGGAGCTGGCGCGTATGATAGGGGTTCATCCCTCAATGATGACGCACATCGTCAAGGGCAACCGCTCTCCTGCCAAGCGTATTGAGCAGCTTGTGGCACTTGGAATTCCACGGCACCTGCTGCCGGAGCCATCACGGCCGCCGGGGCGCCCACCGAATCAAGACCCACTGAAGACGAAAGGGGGACAGGCAGCGCATCGAAGTGAAAACGCGCGGGTGGAAGGAAAAATGTGAGGTCGTATATCCACACGGAACCATTCGATCAGAATTCTGCCAATGTCGACACAGGCGCGCCTTAATCTATATGCACTCGCGCCCTTGTGTGCATTGTCCTATTCAGCCGGAGCGGCGTAGGCAATAATCATACTAATCTGGTCCAGTTTGTCAAATCCCTATCGTTCTCGCCAACTCGTTTTGTTGCTTGCGCAGTAATCATTCAATTCCCGCGGGAAAAATGCAACCCCTTTTTGAATGGCCCCGCCGATATTGTCAATCAATTTACCACATGTCTATCTTGCCATCCATATCCAAAAAAACGCCCCACCTCGGCGAGATGGGGCGTTCTATGTTTCAAAGCGGTGCAGTTTAGCGCATGTAGCGCATGAACTCGTTGTCCGGGGTCATAATGATTCTGGTCTTGTCGTCAAAGCTCTTCTCGTACGCTTCAAGGCTGCGCTTGAAGGAGTAGAAGTCCGGCGACTGCTTGAGGGCACCAGCGAAAATCTTGGTCGCTTCGGCTTCGCCATCGCCTCGCAGCACCTGAGCCTTGCGCTCGGCTTCGGCGAGGATGAGGGCGCGTTCCTTATCGGCCTGCGACTTGATTTTTGCGGATTCCTCCTGACCTTCGGAGCGGTACTGCTTGGCCTGACGCTCACGCTCGGCGCGCATGCGGCCGAAGATAGCGCGTTCGTTCTCCGGGGGCAGGTCCGTACGCTTGATGCGGACGTCCACGACCTCGATGCCGTATTCGCTGATGAGCGTGGAGGAACGCTTGGTCACCTCTTCCATAATCTGCGCGCGCTTGTGGGCCACGACCTCACCGAGGGTGTAGCGGCCAAGAGAGGCACGCAGCTGGGAGTAGATGATGTCGTCCAAGCGCGAGCGGGCGGTATTCACGGTCCGCAGGGTCCGGTAGAACTCCAGCGGGTCCACAATGCGCCACTTGGTATAGTTGTCCACCAGCATGGTTTTCTTGTCGCTGGTGAGGATTTCCTCGGGGCGGGCGTCGTATTCGAGCACGCGCTTGTCGAAGAAAATGACGTTCTGGACAAAGGGCAGCTTAAAGTGCAGCCCCGGCTCCATAATGCCGCCAACGGGCTTACCAAGCTGGAGCACAATGCCCGATTCCGTCTCATCCACGGTATACACGGTCTGCGTTGCGCCGACGAACAGCGCCACCAGCAGCACAATAAGGGCTACGGATTTGTTGGAAGACATTTAGTTGCTCCCTCCCTTGCCAGAAGGCCGCGCGGAAGAGCCACTGGGGGAAAGCGGCAAATAGGGCACCGCACCCCGCAGGGCTTCGTCGGACATAATGATCTTTTCCGTGTTGGGGTTGGAGAGGATGTGTTCCATGGTTTCAAGGTACAGGCGCTTGCGCGTCACGTCCTTGGCCTTGTTGTACTCCTCAAGCACGGCGAGGAAGCGTGCGGCGTCACCCTTGGCCTTGCGCACCTGCGTCTCCTTAAAGGCCTCGGCCTTGTTCAGGAGCACAGCCGCCTGACCACGCGCCTTGGGGATCAAGTCGTTGCGGTAGGCGTCGGCTTCGTTGATGAAGCGGCTCTTGTCCTCGCGCGCGGATGCCACGTCCTTAAAGGCGTCGATGACTTCCTTGGGCGGGTGCACGTTCTGCAGCTGTACAGCCACAACGCGTATGCCAGCTTCATAGCGGTCCAACATTTCCTGCATCAGCTCGCGGGTTTCGTTCTGGATGGCGAGCTTGTCCGTAGTAAGCACCGTATCAATCTTGTTGCGGCCGATGACTTCACGCATTCCGGCTTCGGCCACGCTCTTTACAGTCTCGTGCTGATTCTGCACATTAAAGAGATAGTTCTTCGCATCGCGAATAAGGTACTGCACGATGAACTGCACGTCGACGATGTTCTCGTCACCGGTGAGCATCAGCGATTCCTGCGGCACGTCCTGGAACTGCCCCGAGGAAATCTGCGTGCGGCGGCCTACGGTACGAAGGCCCACCTCAACACGGCGAATCTGCGTCACCTTCGGCGTTTGCACCGACTCGATGGGGAAGGGCCACCTGTAGTGCGGGCCGGGTTCCGACTGTCGTTCAAAAGCCCCAAAGCGCTGCACAACGCCGACCTCGTCCGGTCCGACGATGTAAATGCCCGAGGCAAGCCACAGCACAAGGGCTATGAGAAGCACAATGCGCCATGCCGGGAACTTGAAATTCTTGAAGCGGTCCCAATCGACGTTCACGTCGCCGAAATTGGGGCCTCCGCCTCCGCCGCCCGGCTGCCTTTTCCGTTTTTCCTGGAGTTTTTCCCAATCCCAATTCATAATAACACCAATTACGTTCAATGATTTCAGAGGTCAAGCAGACCTCCTGAGCATGTCGCCCTCCGGCGCAGTGCCATGGAAACGGCGTGGGCCGGGCCGCACACGTTTTGCGTCCGTCCCGAAAAATGTCGTACACCCAATCCTAAGTGTAGTATGGTAGTGCCGGGTTCCGCAATGAATATACGAAAGAAAATGCCAAGAAATACGGAGGACAAATGAAACCCGTCAATCAGGAGATCTTCAGGGCCTATGACATCCGCGGCATCGTGGACACCGACTTCGATGCAGAATGGGTCGAGACCCTCGGGCGCGCCTGCGGCACCTACTTCAGGCAGCAGGGGCACACGCAGGCCGTTGTGGCCCACGATTGCAGGCACTCCTCTCCCCTGTACCAAAAGAGCATCATCAAGGGCCTTACCGAGACGGGAATTGATGTTGTCTATCTGAACATGGTCGCCACGCCGCTGTTCTACTTCGCCTGCAAAACGCTCCATCGCAAGGCCGGCGTCATGATTACCGCCAGCCACAATCCCCCGGAGTTCAACGGCTTTAAGGTCTGGTCCGGTGAGACCACCATCCACTCCGAGGAAATCCAAAAAATTTACCAGATCATGCAGGCCGGTGAGTTTGAAACCGGTGCCGGCGTCGCCAGCGAGCACAACATCGTGCCCGCCTATCTCGACGAGCTGGCCGCCCAGACCACGCTGAACAATCCCGTCAAGGTCGTCCTCGACGGCGGCAACGGCGCGGCGGGCGAGGTCTGCCGCGAGCTGCTCACCCGCATCGGCGCAACGGTCATCGACCAGTACTGCGACCCGGACGGCGACTTCCCCAACCATCACCCCGACCCCATCGTGCCCAAGTACATGGCGGACCTCATCCAGCGCGTACAGGACGAGGGCGCGGACCTTGGCATCGGTCTGGACGGCGACGGCGACCGCATCGGCGTCATCGACGAAACCGGAAACATGATCTACGGCGACCAGCTCCTCGCCATCTACGCCCGCTCGGTACTGGAAAACATCCCCGGTGCCACCATCATCGGCGAGGTCAAGTGCACCCATCTTATGTACAACGACATTGCCGAGCACGGCGGCGTGCCCATCATGGGCCAGACCGGGCACTCCCTCATCAAGGCGCGCATGCAGGAAACCGGCGCGCAACTGGCCGGCGAAATGAGCGGCCACATGTTCTTTGCCGACCGCTACTACGGCTTTGACGACGGCTGCTACGCGGCCCAGCGCATCGTGGAAATCATGAGCGAAAAGCCCGGCGTGCCCATCAGCACCTACCTCAGCGACTGGCCAAAGACCTACAACACCCCGGAAATCCGCAAGGACTGCCCCGACGCCATCAAGTTTGACGTGGTGCGCCGCGCGCAGGACTACTTCCGGGAAAAATATGATATCATCGACGTTGACGGCGTCCGCATCACTTTCCCGGACGGATGGGCCTTGCTGCGCGCGTCCAACACGCAGCCCGTGCTCGTCCTGCGCTTTGAGGCGCAGTCGCCAGAGCGTCTGGAAGAAATCCGTAAGGTCATCGAGGTTCCGCTCGCCGAGTGGATTGCCGAAATGGCCTAACTCCGACCGAACCCATGCCGCCGGGGCACTCGCCCGGCGGCATGGTGGAGCCATGCACCATGAAGATACTCCGTGCCAGCCATATGGAACGCTGCATCGGGTGCCATTCCTGCTCTCTCGCCTGTTCCCGTCTCGTCCACAGCAGCCTGTCCTGGTCCCGTGCGGGCATCCGCATCGGCTCGGCGGGCGGCCTCACCACCGGATTCGAAGCCCGCTACTGTCTTGCCTGCGACCCGGCACCATGCGCCATTGCCTGCCCCACCGGGGCCTTTAGCCAACGCAAGGACGGCGGCGTCAAGGTCAAGCGAGAGCTGTGCATCCGCTGCGGCGAATGCGCGGCCGCCTGCCCCGTGGACGCCATCGCCATGAGCGACGAGGACGGCCTGCCCTACGTCTGCATCCACTGTGGGCGGTGCGTCCCCTTCTGTCCGCACGACTGTTTGGAGCTTGTGGACGCGGGAACGCCGCAGCCCTCCTCCGCCACCCCAAGCCGCAGGGAGGCGTCCGATGAGTGACCGCATGTTCCACATCCTGCACGTGAATCTGGACACCGGAAAGGGCAAGCGCTCGGACTTTGCCCCGGTCAGCGAAACCCTTGGCGGGTCCGGCCTTGCCGCCGCGCTGTTTGAGCACTTCGGCAGTCCGGACCACCCGGCGGAGCATCCCTCCCAGCCCCTAATCTTTGCCATCGGCCCACTGACGGGCATGTTCCCGCTCATGAGCAAGGTGGTGTGCGCCTTCAAATCGCCCTACAACGACGAATACGCCGAATCCCACGCGGGCGGACGCCTGGCGCTGTCCATGCGCTTTGCGGGGTACGACGCCATTGTCGTCACGGGCAAGGCAAAGGAGCTGTCCTTCCTCACCGTGGGCGGACGGAAAATCGACGTGGAAAACGTGGAGTACCTACGTGGGCGCGACGTGTTCAGCACCGGCAAGTACCTGCGCAAACGCCGCCCCACCCACGGGCACGGCAGCATCATCCGCATCGGTCCCGCCGGGGAAAACGGCGTGGCCTACGCCTGCATCAATGTGGACTCCTTCCGCCACTTTGGCCGCCTTGGCTCCGGGGCGGTGATGGGCTTTAAAAACCTCAAAGGTCTCGCCGTCATCGGTGACCGCGAACTCGATTTGCCCGGCGGCAAGGACTACAAGGACCTGTTTAAGGACATCTACACGGAAGTCACAGACTCCGGGATGATGAGCAAGTACCACAACCTCGGCACTGCCGAGAACCTGCTCGCCCTGAACGAACTGAAGGCCCTGCCGTGGGACAACCTACGCAAGACCACCCGCCCGGAAATCGACGGCATCTCCGGCGAGCGCTTTGCCGAACAGCTTCTGCTGCGGCAAACGGCATGCGCCGGGTGCCCGGTGGGCTGCATCCACATCGGCCTGCTGCGCGAAAAATTCGCCGACGAAAACGAATACCTCTACCGGCAGGTCTCCTACGACTACGAGCCTATTTTTGCCTGCGGGTCCATGCTTGGGCTGACCTCGGCGTCCGACGTGCTGGCCATTTTGGACGAGTGCGAGCGCCAAGGGCTCGACGTGATGAGTGCGGGCGTGGCGCTGGCGTGGGCCGCCGAAGCGCTGGACAAGGGTCTCATTAGTCAGGAGGACACCATCGTCCCCCTCGTCAGCGGCACAAAAAGCGGCTTCATCGACGCCGTGCCCCTGCTGGGCAGCCGCGCCAATGAATTCTACGCCCGCCTTGGGCAGGGCGCACTGGCCGCGGCCAAGCACTACGGCGGCGAGGAGTTCGCCTGCGTCCTCGGGCAGGAGATGGCGGGCTACGCCACGGGCGAAGTATATTTTGTTTCGCAGGCGCTGGGCTTTCGGCATTCGCACCTCGACAGCGGCGCGTACTCCTATGACCAAAAAGCCAAACCCGGCGAGCAGGACGCCGACGACGCCGTAGCGTTCATGATAGAGGACGAGCGCAAGCGCGTGATGCTCACGGGTATGGTGTCCTGCCTGTTTGCGCGCAAGGTCTACAGCACAGAGCGCCTGCAGCAGGCGCTGACCTCCGTGGGCCTTGCCGACGCGGCTGACCGCCTGGACGACCTCGCGCGCGAGATGCAAATCCTGCGCTGGCGGCACAAGCTGGCCTGCGGCTTCGACCCGCGCGCCGTGAAAATCCCCCGCCGCTTCCTTGAGGTTGTCACCTGGAAGGGCGGCATGGACGAAGCCTACCTCAATGAAATCAAGGAGAAATACGCCGCGGCGATACTGGACCTCGCCAACTCCGCAGAGTAACCTGCACTTTCGACTTCCCATGGACCCTCGACGCCACAAGGATTCACGTGCGTAGAAGACTACTGCTTATCACTCTGGCGCTGGCGCTTTTGGCTGGTGGAGCCTTTCTTTGGTTCTCCGGCAACAGCGGCGGCGCCATTACCGTGCTGAAGACCGACACCGTCCGCAAAGGACAAGTGCGCAAACAGCTGGACGCCACCGGCATCGTCAAGGCGCAGGTGGGTGCCATCGTCAAAATCGGCGCGCAGGCCACCGGGCGCATCACCAGCATGCGCGTCAAAGTAGGCGACGCCGTCACCAAGGGCGACCTGATCGCCATCATCGACGACCGCGAACTCCACGCGACGCAGACCGAAGCCACCGCGCGCCTTGAGCGCACCAAGGCCGAGCTGGACCGCGTGCGCACGGTCTACCCCCTGCAAATCACCGAGGCCGAGGCCGACTACGCCGCCGCCGAAGCGGAAGCCGACTACGCCATCCAGAATCTGGCGCGGCAGGAGCGCCTGTACGCCAAAAATCTCATCGCCCGCGACACGCTGGACAGCGCCGTCCAAAGCGCGGACGTGAAGGGCAACCAGTTGCGTGCCCGCAAGGCCGCCCTCGCCCGCCTGCGCAAGGAATTCATCAAGGAGCGGCGCAAAGCCGAAAAGGCCGTACTGGAAGCCCGCGCCAATCTGGACTCCATCCGTACGCGCCTGTCCTACACCCGCATCAAAAGCCCCATCACCGGCGTGGTGAGCAAAGTCACCGCGCAGGAAGGCGAAACCGTGGTCTCGGGCCTGCAGGTGACGAACCTCATCACCGTGCTGGACCCAACGCGCCTTGAAATGTGGATTTACGTGGATGAAACGGACATCGGGCAGGTGAAGCAGGGCATGCCGGTTGAGTTCCTTGTGGACGCCTACCCGGACACGGTCTTCAACGGCAGCATCGACCAAATCTACCCGGAGCCGGAGGTCCGCGACAATATCGTGTACTATCAGGCCCTCGTCACCCTTGGCAGCGATACGGCCCTGAGTCTGCGCCCGGAGATGACCACCCAGTGTCGCATCATCGTCCAAACCAAGGACGACGTGCTCTCCCTACCCAACAGCGCCATCAAATGGGTGAGCGGTGAGCAGGCCGTGTACGTGGTGGACAAGGGCGAAACGCGGCGCACCTCGCCGACCTTCGGCCTCGCCGGAAGCCAGCGGACGGAAGTCCTGGAGGGCCTCAGCGACGGCGACACCGTCGCCACCCAGCTCGTGCTGCCCGGTGCCAAAAAGAAAAAGGCGTCCAAGTAGATGACAGACGCCCCGCTTATCCAGCTTGACGACATCCGGCGCGACTACACGCAAGGGGATATGGTCACAAGCGTCCTCAAGGGCGTGTCCATGACCATCGCCCACGGCGATTTTGTGGCGCTGCAGGGCACGTCCGGCTCCGGCAAGTCCACCCTGCTGCACATCCTCGGCCTGCTGGACCGCCCCTCCTCCGGGCGCTACCTGCTCGACGGCGCCAACGTGGCGAACATGGACGACGATGAAGCCAGCAGCCTGCGCGGCACGCGCTTTGGCTTCGTCTTTCAGAGCTTTTACCTCATCCCCTACGCCTCGGCCCTTGAAAACGTCATCCTGCCCGGCCTGTATGGCGACACCTCGCGCCGCGAACTCACGGCGCGGGCGCATGAGCTTCTGGGCCTTGTGGGGCTTGAGGACCGCGCCTCGTTCCGCCCGTCCCAGCTTTCCGGCGGCCAGCAGCAGCGTGTGGCCCTGGCCCGCGCCCTCATCAACGGCCCGGCGGTCATCTTTGCCGACGAGCCGACAGGCCAGCTGGACTCCGCCACCAGCACGGAGATCATGGACCTGCTCTCCCGCATCAACCAGCAGGGGACCACAGTCGTCATGGTGACCCACGACGAGGACACAGCACGCCATGCCTCAACACGCATCCTCCTTGCGGACGGCCAGATTGCGTCCAACCTGTAGGGCCTGCCGCCAGTTGTACCGCGCCCTCGGCTTTGCCGCCGAAGCCGTGTGGGCCTACAAACTGCGCAGTGCTTTTGTGGTCTCCGCCATCGCCCTTGGCATTGCGGCGCTGACCATCATCGTCACGGCCATTGACGGCGCGGAGCGGCGCACCATGGAAATCATGGAAATGTTCGGCCCGGACGCCGCCTTCATCCTTGGCGGCGACATCCGCAGCCGCGCCGTGGGCAAGCGCACCCTCACCCTGTCGTGGACGGACGTGCGCCGCCTGCGCGAGTCCCTGCCCGGCGCGTATTTGGTGGTGCCCATGCGCGGCAAGGGCAACATCACGGCCAAGTCGGGCAACAAGAATATGCAAGTGCCCGTGGTCGTCGGCGCCACTGAGGGCTACTCCGAGGTCTGGAACTGGCCGCTGGCCGCCGGGCGCGACTTCACCAAGGAGGACGTGACGCGCGGGGCCAAGGTCGGCCTCATCGGCGAGGCCGTCTCGCAGGAGTTGTTCGGCGACGAATCGCCCATCGGCAAGGTGGTGTTTCTGGACGACCTGCCCGTGCAAATCATCGGGCGGCTGTCGTACCGGGGCTTCACAGGCGGGCGCGGCAATATTGACGAGCGCATGGTCCTGCCCCTGACCACCCTGACCCAGCGCTTCAATATGGACCGCAAATACTTCCGCGCCATCCGCGTCAAGTTCCACGACCCGGAGCACATGAGCGCCCACGTGGAGAACCTGCGCTCCTTTTTGCGGCACCTGCACGGCCTGCGCGCCGATGAACCGGACGACTTCACCATCCTCACCGCCGATGAAATTCTCAAATTCATCAGCATCCTCAAGGGCGGGCTGGTGGCGTTTTTGGGCGTTACCGCCGCCGTGGCCATGCTGGTGGGCGGCTTTGTCCTTGCCAACCTCTTTTATATCAGCGTCAGCGAACGCATTACGGAAATTGGCCTGCGCAAGGCCCTTGGGGCGTCCTCGTGGGTGCTGACGGCGCAATTCCTCATGGAGGCGCTGCTGCTCACCTGCGCCGGGGCGCTCATCGGCATGGCTCTTGGCATGGGCCTTGGGCAAACGCTGTCCCGTCTTGGCATTTTGGAGATTCAGTTCTCGGCCAAAGTCTTTGTGCTGGCGCTCCTCTCCGCGTCGGCCATTGGCGTCGTGTTCGGCATCCGTCCGGCGCGGCGCGCCGCCCTCATGGACCCGGTTGCCGCCCTGCGAGGTGAGGAAAACTAGACCGCCCTACCGCCTTGACGGCGCACACCCCCTGCGCATACCGTGCGGCATCGTCCACCACGCCCTTATGGCGCCGCCTTCCAGCGGGCCGGGCAGCTTCAAGGAGACCCCCATGCGACTCAACATCCTGCCGCCCAAATCGGAATCGGGCGGCATCCGCTTTCTGCGCATCATGCTCCTCATCTGCGTCTTTCTCGGCGTGGGCTGGCTGTACATGCAGCACTTTGACAGAACCATAGAGGACATCAAATCCCGCAGTACCCTGCAGGACGCCACGGGCCTTATGAGCAAGGCGCAAAAGAAGCACCTCTACGAGCTCTCCAGCATGTTCGAAGAGGAATTCGGCGTGGAGCTGCGCCTGTCCATTCAGGACGGGCCCGTGGAAATCCCGGCGCTGGACTCCAAGACCATATTCTTCGGCCTTGATACCGCCAACGAAAAGCTCATCGTCTTCTTCCCGCCGCTGGTGGAGCGCGCCCTTGGGCCGGAATTCATCACGCAGTTGCAAACAACGCACATGGCGCCGTACTTTGCCAGCGACAGCTGGCCCACAGGCCTTATCAAGGCCCTCGCCCTGACGTGGCAGCGGCTCATGGACCTGAACCACACGACGACCCCATAAGGATACAGCATGACCGACACACCAGACGGGCAGACCGTCATCATCCATACCGACGGCTCCGCCCTCGGCAACCCCGGTCCCGGCGGCTGGGGCGCGGTGCTTCGCTTTGGCGACACCAAAAAGGAACTCTCCGGCGGCTTCCGGGAAACCACCAACAACCGCATGGAGCTTACCGCCGTTATCGAAGCGCTCTCCGCCCTCACGCGCCCCTGCGACGTGGAACTGCACTCCGATTCCAAATACTTTCTGGACGCCATCCGGCAAAACTGGATTGGCAACTGGCAAAAGCGCGGCTGGAAAACCGCCGCCAAAAAGCCCGTAAAAAATCAGGACCTGTGGCAGCGCATCCTGCCGCTTATCGCCAAGCACAACATTTCCTACAACTGGGTCAAGGGCCACAGCGGCAACCCGGACAACGAACGCTGTGACGAGCTTGCCAAAGCCGCCGCCCAGCAGTCCGGCCTGCCCGTTGACGAGGGCTACCCCGGCTAACCTCCCCCCGCCCCGGCGAAAAAAAACGGCCCGGAAGGACATCTCCTTCCGGGCCGTTCGTTATAGTTCCGGTACGATGTATCAGCTGGCGGCGCGCAGTTGCTGAATAAGGCGCTGCAACTGCTCGGCGCGTCCGGCAATGCCGCGGATGGCTTCGGCGGACTCCACAGCGCCCTTGGCCGTCTCGTCCGTCACCACGCTGATTTCCTCCACGGAGCCGTTAATCTGCTCGGAGGCGGAGGACTGCTCCTCGGCTGCGGTGGCGATGTTCTGCGCCATCTGGGCCGTGCCTTCCACGCTCTCCACAATGCCTTCCAGCATCTCTCCGGCTTCGCGGGCATGCTGGACTGTGGCCTGCAGGGCATCCTCGGCCACGCGGCGCTTGGCCACCGTGCTTTGCACGGATTCCTGCACGCCGGAGATAGCCCGGCCCACTTCCTGCGTGGCGGCCATGGTCTTCTCCGCCAGTTTGCGGACCTCGTCGGCCACAACAGCAAAACCGCGCCCGGCGTCGCCCGCGCGGGCGGCCTCAATGGCGGCGTTCAGGGCAAGCAGGTTCGTCTGGTCCGCAATGTCCGCGATAACGTTCATCACCTCGCCAATGGAGCTGGCCTTTTCGCTCAGGTCGTCCATGACAGCGGAAAGTTCCTCGGTGCTGGACTGCACCTTTGCCACGTCCTTGACCGTATTCTCCACGCGCTGGCGGCCCTCCATGGCATCCTCGCGGCTCTTGTGCGCCATCTCCGCCGCGGAGGCGGAATTGCGCGCCACCTCAAGGATGGACGCCGTCATCTGCTCCATGGCCGTGGCGGTCTGCCCCACGCGCTGCTGCTGCAGCGCCGCGCCCTCGGTGGTTTGCTCCACTTCGGCGGCCAGCTGGGCAGACGCGGCGGACAACGCCTCGGTAATCTCCACAGACTGCTTGGCAACATCGGTAATGGTGCCGAGGAGTTCTCGCACCTGCGCTTCGCGCTCGTGGGCTTCGTCCATGGCCTTCTGCGCCTTGACCGCCTGCTGGGCGGCCTCCCCGCTCTTGGCGTGGGCGTCGTCCATGGCCTTGCGGATGCTGGCAACCATCAGTTCCACATCCGCCCGCAGCGCCTCAAACTCGCCGGTAAAGCCCACCTTGGACACCGCCTCGTAATCGCCCTGCGCCACTTTGTCGGAGCAGTCCTGCAACGCCGCAAGGGGGCGTAGAATGGAACGCCCAACAAGGTAGATGCACACAATGAGCGCCAGCGCCGTAGCCAGCGCCGCCACAACAGACACAATGACGTTTGTCTTGAATGCGGAATCCTGCCGCGCGGCGGCGTCCTGCGCAATGCTCAGCACCAGCGGCTCCACACTGCGGGCGGCGTTGATGAAGGCGGCCCGCTGGTCGTTCAGAGCGTGGCGCGTCTTCACCAACTGGGCAAAACTGTTCACATAGGCGTCAAGGTCGCTGGTCAGCTGCGAGCGCAGGGCGGCATCAATGTCCGCAGAGGCATCAAGAGCCGTGCGCATCTGGCGGACGGCCCCGGCAAATTTCTGCTCCGCCTTTTCACTGCCGCGGATGATGAAGTCCTTTTCGTACCGGCGCAGCATCAGCTGGCGGTACTGCAGCTCCGGTACGTCCACACGCGCAAAGGTGTTTTCCATGTCGTGCACGCTGCGGCGCATCTCGCCGCGCAGGCCTTGATCCTCACTGAATCCAAGGCGCTCTTCGTACATGACCGCCGTTTTGAAGCTGCCCTCATAGCTTTCAAGGTAGCTCAGCGCCTTTCCGGCGCGCGCCGCAAAGTCCGGGTCGTTGTGCTGCAGATGGCGCAGCCGCGCGCGCACATCGCCTAGGGCGTCTATGGCTTTGTCCGCCCATTGGCGCTCCATGCGCAAGATAAAATTCTTTTCATGCCGCCGCGCCTGAAGCATGGCCGCCCCGGCGCTGCTCGCTTCCTTCTCCAGCAGCATTGTCTGCCGCACACTCCAGCCGCCATACACACTAATGGCGAACACCGCGACCAGCCCGACAAGGGCTATGGCCCCGATGCTGGTCAATTTCATCCGTACAGACATGTCCTCTCTCCCTAACGGGCCGAAGAGCCTTCAGCCCAATGCAAAATTGTCTGTGAACACTCTATCCGCAGATTGCTCCAGAGCCGTACTGCATATCCCTCAGGCGCAGTATGACTTCAATACGCTTAAGCGAATCTATACAAACAACTTTATCATCTGAAATCAAAAGCTTTTTGCCGCCCCGCGCATCTTTGTGCCCGGCCGCGCACTCGGGACGCAGGCCGCGGGCACGCACCATCATCCGCTGCATGACGATGATGCAAAACGTGCCTCCTCACTGCGTGAGCGCACGCGTCCACTCAGCACAAAAGCGCAACTCTTGCAAGGTACAAACTCCGCGAAAACAGCCGCAATCCCGGCATTTTAACGCATCAAACCCTTATGCGCCGTGCATTAGCGTCGCGCACAGCACATCCGTCGCACACTCCTGCACATTCTGGCACGGCCTTTGCGATATACCCCTGCGAAGGCAAAAAATGCCTTCCGGGCAAAAATCGGTAGTGAAGGAGAACACGTATGAGTTTTTCATCCATGTACGTAGGGACGACGGGCATGAAGTCCCACGGCGAACGCATGGGCAATATCGGCAACAATCTGGCCAATGTGAACACCCTCGCCTACAAGAGCGCGGACGTTCACTTCCAGACGCTGATGAGCCAGTTTGCATCCACGGGGTCCTCCCCGGATGTAAGCATGTCGCAAAAGGGGCTTGGCGTCGGGCTTGGCGGCATCCTCACGGACTTCAACATCGGCGGCTTTCAGCCGGGGGCCGAGGCCACGGACCTCGCCATTGCCGGGGACGGATTCTTCCGCGTGACGCAGGACGACAAGGTCCGCTACACCCGCGCGGGCAATTTCCGCTTCGACAAAGAGGGCTTCCTTGTGGACCCCAACGGCTACCACGTGCAGGGCAAGACCATTGACGACAACGGCAACGTTGCCGCCGCCACCACGGACATCCAGTTAACCATGGGCGAGGGCGGCCTTGTGACCGTGCCGCCAAAGGCCACCTCCGCCGTATCGCTGAACGTCAATCTTGGCCTTGCCGCCGACGAAGAGCGCACCTCCGACGCCACGGACCCGTTCTTTGCCCTGCTCAAGAGCTGGGACGGCACCAATGAGGACGGTCCCCTCAGCACCGAAGCCACGGCCTACTCCGCCGCGGTAAAGGTGTATGACGACCAGGGCAACGCCCACACCCTCAACGTGCACTTTGACCCTGTCTCCGCCAGCAACGCGGGCGGCGAGACCACATATGAATTTGTTGCCGGATTCGACCCCGGCGAAGACGGCCGCGCCGCAATGGCGGGAACCAAGGGCGCAGGCCTTGCCATGGCTGGCACCCTGACCTTTGACTCCTCGGGCCAGTTGAAGGGCATGTCGGCCTTCAACTACAGCGGCACCGGCGACGCCAACGACCCCGCCAACTGGACTCCGGCAGGCGTCTCCGAAGATGGCGCGCCCACCTTCGACATGACTTTCCTCAGCGCCGACGAAACCGGGGCCACGGTAACCTCCGGGCCAAGCACCATCAGTCTTGACCTTGGCCTGACAGGCACAGGCTTTGACAGCGGAACAATCGCCTCGGCGGCGGACATCGGGACCGACGCGTCCCTGCTGCCCACCATGACCGGGGCCACCCCGGCCAGCAGGCCGACGACCAACTTCATGGGCACCAGTTCCACCATTACCAAGGCGCAGGACGGCTACGCCGAGGGCTTCCTCTCCAGCATCAGCGTGGACCGCAGCGGCGTGATGGTCGGCAACTTCTCCAACGGCGTAAACAAGGACCTGTTCCAGTTCTCCCTGTTCACCTTTACCAATGAATGGGGCCTGAGGCGCGAAGGCGCCAACCACTTCAGCGCCACGCAGGACTCCGGCGAAGCCGTCGAAGGGACGCCCGGAGAAGCCAACTTCGGCGTCCTTTCAGAACGCACGCTGGAGACCTCCAACGTGGACATGGCCGACCAGTTCGTGAAGATGATTTCCACGGAGCGCGGCTTCCAGGCCAACTCCAAGGTCATCACCACCTCGGACTCCATTTTGGAGATGCTCATCAACATGAAGCGCTAATCTTTCAAGCGCACAGCGAAAAAGACCGCCCCCACCGCACTCTGCTGCTGTGGGGGCGGTCGTGTTTTGTGCCATAAAAAAACGGAGCGCCCCCAAGGGGACGCCCCGTCTCCACTCTGACAAAAGGCCGTCTGGCTACAAACCAAGTGAAGACTTAAAGAATTCGTAATCAATGCTGGAACTCACCAACTGCGCGCCCTGACGGATTTTGATGATGTCGCGCAGTTTGTGGCGCGAGAGGATGCTTTCCATCTTTTTCGCCACGGAATAGGTATCCTCGCGCACGATGACTATGGGCACCTCCAGCACCTCGGAACGGGTGAGGATGATGTCGTTGGGGTACAGATTGCCGGTGAGCACAAGGCAAGGGCAGTTGCCCTCAAGGGCCACAAGCTGCACGTCGGACCTGTCGCCGCCAACGATGATGGCGGAGTTCTTGTTTTTGCGGAAGTGGGTCATGAAGTTCTCCACCTGCATGGTGCCGATGAGAAAGTTCTCCACCACCTTGTCCGCCTTGTTCTGCGCGGAAATCACCTTGCCCCCAAGGCGCTCCGCAAGGTCGGACACCTTGATGGCGCCCATGAGCGGGTCCTTGGGAATAACGCCCAAAACGCGCACGCCCGCGCGCTCCAAACAGGGGCGCAGCATGCCTTCCACCTCGTCCATAAAGGACGGCGGAATGTCGTTCAGGATAACGCCAAGGAGCGACTCGCCAAGGGCTTCGCGCATGGCCATCAGGTAGTCGTACTTCAATTCTTCCTGATACCTGTCGATGATGATGGTCTTCAGGCCAAGGCGTTTGACCACATTGATGGCGTCCACGTCGCAATATTTGCCCGAGTACATGCTGCCCGAGCCAGCAACAATGGTCACATCGTGCCCGGCGCTGACGCGTTTGTAGGCGGACTCAATGTCGCCCATCAGGTCGCCGCATTCGCCGGAAAAGGCGCGGACCTTAAAATCCTGCGTCACCAGCACGGGGGTGACGTCTGCGGGGTCGTCCTTCAGGCCCAGAATGTCCTGCACGAAATAGGCGTCCTCGTCGCAGGGTTTGCCGTCAATCTCGGTGGGCATGGCCCCGACGGGCTTCATGTAGCCGACGCTGTAGCCGTCCTTTTGCAGCTTCAGGCCGAGCCCCATCACGACCATGTTCTTGCCGGAAAACCCGGAGGTCGAGCCTATGTAGATGCCTGACATTGTGTCCTCCTCATCGTTCGTATGGCCTGTTGTCGTTTGCTGCTTCGTGTATGGCCGGCCCATCAATTGGTGCACAGGGTAACGCGCACATCCGCCACCGTCGCTCCATTGTTGTCCACCAGTATGGGGTTGAACTCGGCCTCGAAAATGTCCGGGATGTCCACCGCAAGCTGGGACATAGTCAGCAGGATATCCTCTATGGCGCCAAAATCCACCGGAGCCTCCCCGCGTACGCCGCGCAGCAGGGGGTAGGATCGGATTTCGCGTATCATATCGTGGGCGTCGGTCTTGGACAGCGGCGCAAGGCGGAAGGCGATATCCTTCAGCACTTCCACATACACCCCGCCAAGGCCAAACATCACCAGCGGGCCAAACTGCGGGTCGCGTTTGAAGCCCACAATGACCTCCTTAGCCCCCTTGGGGGCCATGGCCTGAACCAGACAGCCCGAGATGAACGCGTCCTTGCGCAGGCGCTGGGCCCGCGACGTCACGTCCATGAATGCCCCGCGCACCGCCCCGGCATCGCCAAGGCCAACGCGCACGCCGCCCACATCGCTCTTGTGCGAAATCTGCGGCGAGGCGATTTTCACCACAACGGGATAGCCGATCCGCTCGGCAATGGCTACGGCTTCCTCCGAGGTCCGGGCAAGCTCCGTCTCCGGCAGGGGCAGACCGTAGGCCTTCAACAATTCCTGCGCCTGAAATTCCACAATCTCCACACACCCACGGCGGCGGGCCTTGTCCACCACCTCGGCCGCGCGGGTCGCGTCGCGGATAATGCTCATCTCCAGCGCCTTGGGGCGCGCCTTCCACATGGCGTGGCGGTACATGGTCTCAATGCTGTGGATGGCTGGCTCAGGAAAACCATAGCACGGCACCCCGGCCTTCAGCAGAAGCTCTCGCCCCGGCCCCACGCGCTCCTGCCCCATAAAGCAGGCAAACACGGGCTTGTCGCTGGTGGCGGCCACATCCGCCACGGCCCTCGCCGTCTCCTCAATCTGCGCCGAGGCCGTTGGCGTCAGCAGCACAAGCACGGCGTGGACAAGCTCATCCTGCGCCACGGCCTCCAGGGTTTTTCTGTAGCGCTCGGCGTCCGCGTCGCCAATGATGTCTACGGGATTGTAAAAGGAGGCAAAGGGCGGCAAAAACGTCCCCAGGCGCTCCACCGTAGCGGCGGACAGCGGACTGATAAGCAGATTGCTCCGCTCGCAGGCGTCGGCGGCCATAATGCCGGGGCCGCCGGAATTTGTTACAATGCACAGGTTCGGCCCTTCCGGCAGGGGCTGCATGGAAAAGGCCTGTGCCAAATTGAACAGCGTGGCCACGTCCCGCGCGCGCATGATACCGGACTGCGCAAAGGCCGCAGCATAGGCCTGCTCGGACCCGGCCATGGCTCCGGTGTGGCTGGAGGCCGCCTTGGCCCCCGCCGCCGTGGTGCCGGACTTGATGACGATGACGGGCTTCTCGCGCGTGACCTCGCGCGCCACCCGCATAAAGCGCACCCCGTCGTCCACGCTCTCCATGTACCCAAGAATAACGTTGGTCTGCGCGTCGTCGCGCATGTGCTCCAGCATGTCGGACTCGTCCAGCACAGCCTTGTTGCCAAGGCTGATAAACGAAGAAAAGCCAATATTCTCGCCAAGGGCCCAGTCGAGAATGGCGGTGCACAGCGCCCCGGACTGCGAAAAAAAGGCGATATTCCCCTGCCGGGGTTGCCCTGCGGCAAAGGTAGCGTTCAGGCCGCAGGCAGTGTTATTGAGTCCAAGACAGTTTGGCCCAAGCAGCGCGATATTCTTCTCGCGGGCAATGGACGTGAGTTCCTGTTCAAGGTAGTACCCTTCCCGGCCGGTCTCCTTAAAGCCCGCAGTGATGACAATGACGGCGCGCACCGGTAGCTGGGCCAGCTGCCGCACGGCATCCGTCACGCCACGGGGTGGAATGCAGACCACGGCCAGATCAAGCGGCGAAGGCAAGGACGCGATGTCCTGAACCACAGGCAGGCCGAGAACCTCGCCCCCCTTGGGGTTGACCGGGAAAATTTCCCCCTGGTATCCGGCCTCCACCAGATTGGCCACAACACTGTGACCAACCTTGCCCGGCGTAGCCGATGCACCAATAACCGCAACGGCCGCAGGCGTGAATAGCGCTTCAAGATTGTGCTCGGGCATGACGACCTACATGTGGAGAACATGATGAAACAGGACCTCGAAACACTGCAAACGACTATTTCCTATCGATTTTCACAAGTCAAGCTTCTGCAAACAGCGTTGACGCACAGTTCGTACGCCAATGAACACGGCAACGATACAGAAGACAATGAACGGCTGGAATTTCTCGGGGACGCGGTATTGGAGCTTAGCACTTCGGAAATGCTTTTTGCAAAATTTCCCGAAGCGCCTGAAGGTCAAATGACGCGTCTGCGCGCCAAGCTGGTGAGTGAACCCGCACTGGCTGAAGTTGCGCGAGAATTGGAGCTGGACCGCATACTGCGGCTTGGAAAAGGCGAGGAAATGCAAGGCGGACGGGACAGGGACTCCCTGCTCTCCGACGCTGTGGAAGCCATCCTTGGTGCGGTTTTTCTTGACGGTGGCTACGACCCGGCCAAAGCCGTGGTCAACACCATGCTGGAAAACCGCTGGCCCGAGCACTGCGACGTGCGACGGGTGAAGGACGCCAAAAGCAGGCTGCAGGAACTCACGCAAAAGCTCTTTAAGGAGCGCCCGGTGTACGCGCTGGCCGACAGCGTGGGGCCGGAGCATGCCAAGACCTTTGTGGTGCAGGTCACCCTGCCCGACGGCACAGTTCTCTCCTCCGAGGGAACCAGCGTCAAAAAGGCCGAGCAGAATGCAGCGACCAAGGCTTTGGAGTTTTTGCAGGAAAAGGAAGAGACGAAGAAAAAATAAGACGCATATCCCGGGGAGGCCGTACAGCCTCCCCGGCATACGTCTTTGGTCCGGCAACAGATGGCCACATGCACCAACGCGCCGCCGGATGCGGCCGACTTACGCGCCGCCGCCGATGAGCTGCATAGCCATACGCGGCAGGCTGTTGGCCTGCGCCAGCATAGCGACTGCGGACTGGGTGAGAATCTGGTGGCGCACAAACTCCGTCATCTCGGTGGCGACGTCCACGTCGGAGATGCGGGATTCTGCGGACTGCAGGTTCTCGGCCTGAATCTGCAGGTTGGAGATGGTGTTCTCCAAGCGGTTCTGCAACGCACCGAGGTTGGCCCTGATCTTGTCCTTGGACACGATGGCGGCGTCCAGAGCGTCCAAGGAAGCCTGCGCCAAGGACTGGGTGGAAATGGTGTTACCCGCGGGATTGGACGTATCCGCGCCGGAACCAAGGCCAAAGTGGCTGGCCGTGGCACCACCGATGGAAATGAAGTAGTAGTCCTCGGACGAATCGTTGCCCGTACCGAAGTGGATCTTCATGGGACCGGAAGGCTGGAGTCCGGAACCGTCGTGGTCACCAGGGATGGAACCGGTGAGGGTACCGTCCAGCAGGTGCACCTGGTTGAAGTCCGTCGCGTTGGCGATACGGGTAATTTCCGACGCCATGGCCTGATACTCGGAGTCGATGATCAGACGCTGGTCGGAGTTGTAGGTACCGGTGGCGGCCTGTTCGGCAAGCTCTTTCATGCGGATGAGCTTTTCGTCGATGACCTGCAGCGCGCCGTCGGCGGTCTGCACCATGGAGATGGCATCGTTGGCGTTACGCACGCCCTGATGCAGAGTGGACACGTCGGAGCGCATCAGCTCGCGGATGGCAAGGCCTGCGGCGTCGTCAGCAGCAGTACCCACGCGAAGACCAGAGGACAGGCGGCGGGTGGATGTCGCCAGCTGACCGTAGCTGTGATTCAGATTTCTGGCCGCGTTCATGGCCATCAGATTGTGATTTATGACCAAAGACATTGCAAAACCTCCTTGTTTTGGCTTGCCTAGTATTAAGCACCCCCTGTGCCAAAACACTTTTCTCCAATAAAAACAGTATATTAACTTTTCTCCTTCGCCATTTTTCTGCGAAAAATCGTCATTTCGGGATTATTTTTCCCTTTTCAGGTCATCTCCCTGACGCCGCTCTGCCCAAAGCAAGGCGGTGAAGTTGCAGATAATTCCCACCTCACACCCGCCCGCGCCCCCGCCACGCCTGCAAAACACGCCGCAATCCCCCCTAAAGACCCCCCCGCAGTGTGCCGATGTGACAACTGAGGACCTTTTCTTTCCGGAGCAGCTTCCGGAACATGGAAAGGGAGGTGGACCATGAACATCAAGAACATCCACATTACGGCAGCAGAGGCCTACGGCAGCAGCGGGACTGGTCTTCGCCCGGCGCAGCATCATCCGGATGCGCGGCAGGACAAGGCGACACCCTCGCCGACTGCCCGTGAGGAAACGCAGGCGCAAAACGCACGCAAGCAGTCCGTTCAGGCCGCGCGAGAGGTGCTGGAACCTATGGAGCGCTTTGCCGAAAACGTTGGCGTAGACCTGAAATTCCACATCAATACGGAAACTGGTGAGATGCAGGCCGAAGTGCGCGACGCCTCGGGCCAAAAGGTCATCCGCAAGGTGCCCGCAGATGAGGTGCTGCGACTTGCCGCCTCCATCAAGGAGCTGTCGCACAGCTTTTTCGACCGCTCGCTTTAGGCGTGTCCGCCGCCTCCCATACAACGCAAAACGCCCCCGGCAGAATGTGCCGGGGGCGTTTTTTTTCGGGCGTCGGCCGGGACCGGGCAGTGCCCCGGCCGACTGTGAGTGAAGGAGATCGGTTCTCTGATGCGCGGCGTTAGCGCTTCATCATGATAACAGTCTGCATCATGTTGTCCGTGGTGGTGATGACCTTGGAGTTGGCCTGGAAGCCGCGCTCCGTGGAGATCATGGTCACGAACTCCTTGGCGAGGTCCACGTTGGACTGTTCCAGCGAGTTGGACGCGATGCTGCCGTAGCCGTTGGCATTGGCCGGTCCTGCGGCGGCTTCGCCGGACTCTCTCGTCTGCGCGAAGAGGTTGGAACCGTCGCGCCTGAGGCCCCACGGGTTCACAAAGTCGTAGAGCGTGATCTGGTAGAGCTCCAGCACTTCACCGTTGGAGTACCTGCCGGTAAGGATGCCGTCACGGTCCACGGAGACGTTCTGCAGGAAGCCGAATGTGTAGCCGTCCTGCGACTGGAACTCAGTAGAGCTGGACCCGGAGAAGCTGGTGGACGCCTTGGAGTTGACCTCCACGTCAGCAAAGTCGGGCAGAACGGTTACGTCAGTGCCGATATCGTCTGCGGTAAAGCCCGCCGCAGAGGTCCAGCCCGCGCTGGGGCTGTTGTTGGTCAGCCCAAAGTTCACCGCGACGGGATGCGCATTGGAGTTGTTGATGTCACTGCCACCGGGCTGGTTGGTAAAGTTGGGGACAAACACGGGCTGACCGTCGGTGTTGAAGCTGGCGGGCTCCCAGTTGGTCAGGTCCTTGTCGCCGGGCGCCGTTGCGCCGGAGTTCAGCGTAAACGCGCTCTGGCCCTTGAGCTGACCGGCGGAGTCGAAGGTCAGGGAACCAACCATCATGACGCCTGCGGCAGAGGTGGTGTCCATTTCCACACCGTCGAGCACGCGGCCGTCTTCGTTGGGCGGAACGGTGACCATGTATTCCCAGTACTGCTTGCCGTCGTCGGCGCCAGTGGACACCTGGTCAAAGTAGACGGTCAGCTCATGCGCGGTGCCGCCTTCGTCGTAGACCTTGATGGTGCTCTGGTAGGTGTACTGCGAGTCGGCCAGCGGCACTTCAGCCTGTCCGTCCCAGTTGCTGAACATACTGAAGAACGGGTGCGAGGCGAGGGTGGAATTGTCCTGTCCGGCCGTACCGTCAACGTTCACAATCATATTCACGTTTTCGGTAGCCTTGGGCTTGGCGGTAAAGTCCTCAAGACGGATGTCCTTGGGCGCACCGGTGCCCTTGATGCTCGACGTGGAGGACGAGCTGCCCGTGGTCAGGCCCGTGGCGATGGTGGTGTTGGAGGACTGCGGAATCTCCCAGCCCTGCAGCACGTAGCCGTGGGGGTCGACAAGGTAGCCATCCTTGTCGAAGCGGAAGTTGCCCGCGCGGGTGTAGTAGTTGGTGTCCTCGTTTTTGACCTTCACCTTGAAGAAGCCCTCGCCGCCAATGGCAAGGTCCGTCGCCTCGGTGGTGGTCTCAAAACCGCCCTGGCCGTAGTCGGCGTAGATGGCGCCTATGCCAACGCCTCGGCCAATCTGGCCTATGCCTGCGGCGGTATTGATATCCTGACTGATGAAATCTTCAAAATGCATCCGTGCGCCTTTGAAGCCCACGGTGTTGACGTTGGCGATATTGTTGCCAATGACGCCCATCTTCTCACCGTGCGCCTGCAAACCCGACACACCTGTCCACATGGATGATGACAGACCCATTACCGAACCTCCTTATTCGTCATCTGTGGAGCCGTCCTGACCGGTGTCGGAACCGTCCTGGCCTCCGTCCGTACCAGTTCCAGACTCCACGACTTCCTTCACAAAGTTGAATCCGACTACTCGACCGTCCGACAGGCGCAGGTAGTTCTGCCCGTTGGAGTACTGCACGCCTTCCACTCGTCCGGAAACTTCCGTCTGGGTCATGATGGCCTCGCCGTCCTTGCCCTCTGCCGCCAGGGCGACGTAGTAGAGGCCTTCCGGCAGTTCCTTGCCCTTCCAGTCCTTTCCATCCCACTGGAATTCGTGCTCGCCCGCCGCCTGTGCACCAAGCTGGACGGTGCGGATGATGTTGTTGTCCTTGTCGAAAATGTTCATGTACACGTTCTTCGCCTCGTTCTTGAGGGCGTAGTACATTGTACTGACCGAACCGTCCTCGCGGATGCTGAGGTTATCGCCAAGGGCCCTGACTTCCCTGCCAATGAAGTTGGCGGCGTTGACCATTTCCTGATGGATGGTCTGCTGGGACAGTGAGGAAACGCCCTTGTTGATGGCCTGGAGCTGCTCAAGGTTCGAGAACTGTGCGAGCTGCGAGGTGAATTCCTTGTCGTCCATGGGGTTAAGTGGATCCTGATTCTGCAGCTGCGTCACAAGCAGGGTCAGGAAGTCATCCTTATCCAGTTCGGACTTGCCGGTGAACTTTCTGGTATCGTAGAGTTCTGATTCCGCTCTGCCGATGATATGTCCTGCGTCGAATTGCTGCATGATCTGTAACCTCGTGTATGACTAGGCGAAAATATCCAATCCGCCCTGGGAATTATTTACCTGATGCATGGTATTTTGCATTTCCCGGGCCAATCCTTCGCCGCCATCTTGGAGGCTCTTCCACATTCCACGTAACTGTCCGGAATTCTTCTGTTGTTGTGCAGAATTATGGTGCCCGGCGCCCTGCCAATTCTGGCCGAACTGGTCACCGGCAAGCTGGGTCTGCACCTCCAGCTTCTGCACCCGAAGGCCCTGCTGCTGCAAAGTCTGCCGCAGGTGAGCCATCTGATCGCCCAGCACCTTGCTGGCCTCGTGCGAATCAACACGGATGACGGCAGAGACTTCCTTGTCCCGAACCGACAGCACCACGTTGAGCTTGCCAAGGTCAGCGGCGTCCAGCTTCAACGTCATCTGCTTCCGTCCTCCTGACAGATTCCGCAGCATGGCGTTTTCCACCTGACGCATCAGCCGCGAAGACAGCTCCTTATTAAAGGCGCTCTCCCCGCTTCCAACGGTTTCAGCCTTGAGCAGGTTCTTGGTCGCCTCCGCGGCCTTCATGGCCTCGTTTGCGACAAAGGCCTGCTCCGCACCGTTGCCATCGGTCTTCACCTTGCCGAGAAAATCCATCCATGGATTCCGCTCGCCAGCGCTGGCTCCGGCACCCGAGTCCTTTCCTCCTGAAAAGCCCTCGCCGCCGTATCGGCCTGCGCCGCTGTCCGAACCGGTCTTTCCGTGACCAGCCTTGCCTTCCGTGGCGGATCGAACACCGGCATCCTTGCCAGCATCAGCATTCTTTCCAGCGAGTACGGCGCTCTTGACGTCCTTGTCCTGAGCGGTCCGTGCCGCGTCATCGGCAGACACGGTGGTCTTGCCGCTGTGGTCGGCCTTGGTCGAGGCTTCTGCGCCCTTGCCCGCCGCGGCTGCGGCGGCCTTCTTGCCGTCCACGTTTTTGGGGTCGGCCTTCAGGACGCGCTCGGCAACGCTTTCGTCGCCGTCTGCGCCTGCCTTGGCGGCCTTATCCCCTTCGGCGGCGCGGGTGCGCCGCTCATGCTCGGCCAGAACCTTCTTGTTTCTGGCATCATTGTCCGCTCCGGCATCGGCCAGCTTGGCGTGCTCCGCACGCTCAAGGGCCTTCTCCAAAACGGCGCCAAGAGATTCCTGCATCTTTCCGGCGGTGAGGGCGTCACCCTTCACGTCCGCGGCCACCTCCGACTTGAGCTGCGCCATAACCTGCCGCAGCCCATCGGCGGTGAGTGTGACGTTTTGCTTATCGCCAATCAGCGACTTCAGGCGGGCTATGCCCTTTTCCGACAGCTTCACCACCTGCCCAAGCAGCTGCAATTCGCTGCTGGAAACATCGATCTGCGTCCCGGCCGGAACCGAGGCCAGCTTGTCCGACACCTGCTTCCACACGCTGGAGAACTTGCCCTGCGTCAGGTCACCCACCAGCCCCTCGGCCGCGCCGGGCGTGAACCCCATCTTCTGGAACAGGCTCTGGAGTTGGCGGGATTCGTCGGCGGTGAGCTTCACCACGGCGGAGTCAAGCGCGCCAAGGCGCGACGCCAGCGCGGAGACAAGCTGTCCCCACGTGACGCCGGCGTCACTGGCAATCTTGTCGCCAAGGGCGCGGATTTCCCTGTTCGTCAGCCCAAGGGCCTTCAGGTCGTCCTTCAGGTCGGCAAAGTCTTCCCGCGTCACCTTCAGACTCTTGATGTCCGAAAGCTTCTGCGCGCCGCCTTTGCCCAGCAGCCCAAGCAAAGCCGTCTTGCCCTTGCCCATGCCCTTTTCCGTACCAGCACCCGCCAGCGCCTGCAGAAGCATCACGGCATCCTTACCGCCCGAGGCGCGGGAGGCGCCATCGGCAAAGGACTCGCCAGCGCTCATCAGCGCACGGGCTTCCATGGCGGCATACTGCGCGGCCTCGCGCGAGCGGCGCAGGTCCTCGTCGCTGGCAAAGGAATCAAGGTTGCGCCCTTCCTCGTACAGGTGATTGCCGACGGACTGCGTCAAGCCGCGTTCCATACGGTCCTGAGCCAAGGCGTTGTATTGGGACATCTGGGTATCGAAATAACTGGCAAAGTCCCCGGGGCGGCGCTCGTAGCTCTCTTTGAGCTGGGCGTCGGTCCCGAAGACGTCGTTTGCCGAATCATTCATGGAAGGAAATATCTGCATGTGTCGTGTACCTCGCCCTCTATGTTACAAAGCGCGTGCCAAACACTATATGCCCATTATTTCAATAAGTTACCTCCCACAAAGGGGCAGATATTGCCGCCCTGCTGGCGCACGCGCCCACGGAAAAATCCTCCGCAAGACCGGGCAGTTGGCAGAGTTTGCCTGCGCGGGCAGCGGGCGACTCTGCGCTCGGGACTGCGGCCCGCCAAGGCCCTGTGATGCCGCAAAAAAGGCCGCCGTTCCGAGGAACGGCGGCCTTATGAGAGGCGGAGGGCGCGGTGCCCTGCGAGCTATGGAATCAGAACGTCGTCACGTTCTAGTTGCCGGACTTGCCAGCGGCGGCCAGCTGTGCGCCCTTGCCGAAGCAGTACTTCACGAGGAAGAGAATCAGGGCGGCCACGGCGATGACAGCGCCACCGATGTAGGCCACGTCCAGAGGCAGATTGAAGCCAATCTTCGCCTGCAGGATAAAGGTGGCGGACACGGCGGTCATGAAGGTTGCCGGGATGGTGGCAATCCAGTGGAGCTTGCCGCTCTTCACGAGGAAGACCGCGGCGGACCACAGCACCAGCATGGCCAGCGTCTGGTTGGAGAAGCCAAAGTAGCGCCAGATGGTGGAGAAGTTCTGCGTGGAGATGATGT
The DNA here is from genome assembly GCF_044987625.1 of Desulfobaculum sp. SPO524. NCBI lineage: Bacteria > Pseudomonadati > Thermodesulfobacteriota > Desulfovibrionia > Desulfovibrionales > Desulfovibrionaceae > Desulfobaculum > Desulfobaculum sp. SPO524. Next base: position 692,172 of record NZ_JBJDSB010000001.1, read on the forward strand.
AGCCGAGGGCGAACAGCGGCACGGCAATCATCAGACGCTTGGCAACTTCTGCCTGGTCCACCTTAAAGGCTTCCGCAAGGATGAGACGGGTGCTGCGGAAGGCGGTGTCGCCAGAGGTGATGGGCAGCACGATAACGGCGATAACGGCGAGGAAGCCGCCCACCGGGCCGAGCAGCGTACGGGACACTTCGTCAACAACGGCGGAGGGGCTGCCAGCGGCGATAACGGCGCTCAGAGCCTCGGGAGAGTTGTAGAAAGACATACCAAGGGTGGCCCAGATAAGGCCGATGATGCCTTCAATAATCATTGCGCCGTAGAACACGGAGCGGCCTTCGCGCTCGTTCTTCACGCAGCGCGCCATCAGCGGAGACTGCGTGGAGTGGAAACCGGAAATCGCACCGCAGGACAGCGTGATGAACAGAAGCGGCCACACGGGCTTGCCACCGGGGTGCAGGTTTGCGGTAACGTCAAGGTTCGGAAGAATGGTGTAGTCGCCGACAAAGAGGGCCACACACAGCGCGCCGGTCATCACCAGCAGCAGCAGACCCATGGCGGGGTACAGGCGGCCGATGATCTTGTCGATGGGCAGGATGGTGGCGAGGAAGTAGTAGGCGAAAATACACGCCACGAAGATGCCGGTGTTGTAGCCGGTCAGACCCGTGAGCAGCTTGGCCGGGGCGAGGACGAACACCACGCCAACCAGCATCAGGAGCACAACGGAGAATACGCGCATGACCTGACGGGCGGTCATGCCCATGTATTCGCCCACAATCTCCGGCACGCTGGCGCCACCGTTGCGCACGGAGAGCATGCCGCTGAAGTAGTCATGCACAGCGCCGGCGAAGATACAGCCGATGACGATCCACACAAGCGCCACCGGGCCGTACAGGGCGCCGAGGATGGGGCCGAAGATGGGGCCGATGCCCGCGATGTCCAGCACCTGAATAAAAATGAGCTTCCACTTGGGAAGGGGCATGAAGTCCACGCCATCCTGCTTGGTGTAGGCAGGAGTGGTGCGGTTCGGATCGGGACCCATAATACGGTCCACAATCTTGCCGTAGGTAAAGTAGCCCACGATAAGGGCGATCAAACACGCGAAAAAGAACAGCATAGTTGCCTCCTCAAAGCATCTCGCACCGGCCGCGCCGGGGGTTTCTTCTTACGCCCTCCTTCTACAACCAGTAAAAAAAGGCGCAAGACCCAAAGCGCGAAGTGTCGCTTCGAGGGGCTGAACTGCACGCAGCCGGGAATGAAATGCACGCCCTTTTCACGCAGGCGTCACAGCGGGGCCAGAAAAGCACGTCGAATCCCGTCATACGGGCCTCTTTACCCATCCGCTCCGCGCAGCGCGCCGGGGCCGCAACCATGCAACGCGCCGCCCGGTCACCATGCAAGCAACGCCAAGCGCCCCGGCTGGCCCTCCCCAACGGGACGGCGCAACCGGGGCGCTTTGGGCCGCCACACAAGGCGGCAGGAACAATGGCAGGGCCGCTAGGTGTCGGCCACGGTTTCGCTGCACCGGGGAATGCGGAAGCTCACCACGGTGCCCTTGCCGGGACTGCTGGCAATGCGCAGGCGGTGGCGCACGCCAAAGAGCTGCTCCAAGCGGTTGTTGCAGTTGGACAGTCCAATGGAGTCGCGGCGGGAGCCAAGGCCGCCCGCCAGCACCTTGGCCGCCTTTTCGGCCGACATGCCAAGGCCGTCGTCCTCCACGGTGACCACAAGCTCGTCCTCCTCCACACGGGCCACAAGCCGAACAAGGCCGCCCTCCTCCTTGCGGGAGATGCCGTGGCGGATGGAATTCTCCACCAGCGGCTGGATAAGCAGCGACGGCACCCGCCACTGGTAGCACTCGTCCGCAATGTCAATCTCCACCCGCACGCGCTCGCCAAAGCGCGCCTGCTCAATGGTCAGGTACGAGCGCACCTGCTCCACCTCTTCGTCAAGGCCCACAAACCCGCGCGAATCGAGATTCTTGCGCATAAAACTGGCAAGATTTTTCAGCAGTTCCCGCGCGCGCTCCGGACTGGTGCGGCAAAAGGAGGCGATGGTGTTGAGGGAATTGAACAGGAAATGCGGGTTGATCTGGGCCTGCAAGTGGCGGATTTCCGCATTGGCCCGTAGTTGGGACTGAATCTGGATGTCCTCCAGCTCCAGCTGGGTGGAGAACAACTGCGCAAGGCCCTTGGCCAGCTCAAAGCGCACCTCGTCCAACATGGCGCGGCGGCTGCCGTAAAACTTGAGGGTTCCCACGATGCGCCCGCCCTTTTGCAGAGGCACGATGATGCCGGAGCGGAAGGGGCAGTTTTTATGGTCGCACCCAATGCTTCCGGCCCGCCGTTGGTACACGGGAGTGCCCGTATGCAGCACCTCGCGCGTGGACTGCGTTCTAATGGCGCGACCGGGCAGGTGATGGTCCGCGCCTTCGCCAACGTGGGCAAGCACGTTGTCCGTATCCGTAATGGCGACGGCGGCCACGCCCACACGCTCGTAGATAATCTTTGCCGTGGCGTTGGCGGCGTCGGGATTCAGCCCCGTGCGCAGATGTCCCACGGTGTGGTTGGCGATGGAAAGAATATCATGGGCGGTGCTGGACTCGCTCTTCTCGCGGTGGCGGGAGAGGAGCTTGATGGTCTGTACAAACAGCCCCGCGCCAATGGTGTTCACCAAAATCATGGGCAGGGCAATGAGTTCCACCAGCTCCACAGCGCTATGGAAAGGCCGCGAAATAATAAGGATGAGGGTCATGTGCAGCACCTCGCCCGCAAAGGCGATGCCCGCGGCGTAGCGCCAGTCGAGGCGGCGCTCGCCAAGGCGCGTCGCCATAAAGCCCGCCACAGTGCCCTCAATGATGGTGGCCAGCCCGCACGGCAGCGCCGAGAACCCGCCCACGTCAATGAGAATGCGGTGTCCGCCCGCAATCAGCCCGGCGGCCATGCCCACAAGCGGACCACCAAACAGCCCGGCCGGAACCACGCTCATGGCGCGCAGATTGGCTACGCTGTTGAACACCATATTGCCGCTGTAGGTGCCCATGATGCCGAACGCGCCGAACAGCAGAATCTGGAACACCCGGTTGGCCTTGCCGGGATGCTTCAGCCCCATCTGCCGAACGGGATTGAAATGCAGCAGCAAAAAGGCAGCGGCAATGATGAGCCCGAACCGCTCCACAAGGGAGAAGAGAAGGACTCCGATTGTCATAGATTTGCTCCGGGAAAAACGTTGGGCAGGGGAACACACGCGTCCCGCACCGGAAGGCAGGAATACCACCACCGGCGCGCCGCGCGCAAGGCCGTGGACACCGGCCCGAAAACACAGGAAAAAGACAGGCCCTACAGCCCGAGGCGTTCCTTGAAGCCCGCCACGCGCGCCCGGCTCACCGTCACCTCGGTGCCCTCGGCGTCGTCAAGGACGATATTGTACTTGCCGTGGAACCACGGCGAAAACTCGCGCACATGGGACAAATTCACCAAAACGCTGCGGTTGACGCGGTAGAAGGAATGGTTCTCAAGGCGCGACTCCAGCCTGTCGAGGGTCATACCGCCGTGGCATGGGGCGCTAAGCGCTCTGGTATGCGCCACCACCTTTTTGCCGTCGGCGCGGATGAGCACCACATCCTCCGGAGCCACCAGCACCACGCGCCCGCCCTGCTCCAGCGCAATGCGCGTGAGCTGCGGGGACAGCCCCATGCCCTCCAGCACGCGTTCCAGATTGCGCTGCACCTCGCCTGCGGCTTCGGCCCCGGCCTCGCCCGTACGCTCGCGCACGCGCTCCAGACACTGCTCAAGGCGCTCCTCGGAGACAGGCTTCAGCAGATAATCCACCGCGTTGGCCTCAAAGGCGCGGATGGCGTATTCGTCAAAGGCCGTCGCAAAAACGAACAAGGGCCGCGGCTCCATGTGCATGGTCTCGGCCACAACGTGAAAGCCGTTGCGTCCGGGCATCTCGATGTCCAAAAACACCACGTCCGGCTCCTCGGCCTCAATGAGCGCCACCGCCTCCGTGGCCGAAGCGGCCTCGCCCACCACCTGAACGTCCTCGAACCGGGACACCAGATAGGCCAGTTCGTCCCGCGCGGGCGGCTCATCGTCCACTATGACAACCCGAATGTGCTTTGTCTCCGTCATCGTCTGCTCCACGCGTTGGCGAGTCTCACTTACCGCGCCGCGTCTGCGCGGCTTCTGTACGGTTCATCCAGCGCAATAAGGTGCTCCGCCGCCTCCAAACACTCCCGGAAGGCCGGACGCGACCAGTCGCTGTTGGCAAGGTGCATCTGGCACCAGCTCCGCAGGGGCAGCATCGCCGGGATGGAGGCCTTCCAGAATCCCGCATCAAGACGCACGCCGTCCCGCAGGGCCGGACCAAGGTCGCGGCTAAAGCCCACAACGGACGCGGCCATGGCCTCGCGCACGCGCGGGGCCGCAGCGGCAAGCTCAGCATACGCACGCGCCGCTCGTCCGTCATCCCACGCCCCAAAGCGCTCGCCCCAAAAGGCCCGCCAAAAGCGGCTCACCAGCTCGCGCGTGGTGGGCGTGTGGTCCTTCAATACCGGACGCAGGTCGTACAAGCCGTCCGCCGTATGCGCCGTGCGCAGCACCTCCAGCCCGGCAAAGCGCAGGCTGTCCAGCCGCGCGCCGCCGCGTGTGGCAATGCGGTGGGCAATGACCGCAATATCCCGCGCCCGCATGCCGTCCTTGCAGCACGGGCTGGGCCGTGTGCATTCCCAGCATCCCACACAGCTCATGCGCCGCCGCACCACGTAGTGCCCGGGCTGATACGGCCCGGTCTCCCACGCGCTCACGTTGCCCATGGACAGATTCAGCGTCCGCAGGCCACTCCACGCGGCAAGGTGCATCGGGCCGGTATCCGGCGTAATAAGCAGCCCCATGGCCTGACCGGTGTAAACAAGCTCGGACAGCGACAGCGTCCCCGCAAGGTTGAGCAGCGTTGGGGGCAGGCCCTTGGCAACCTCGGCAGCAAGGTCCTTTTCCGCCGGACCACCAAGCAGGATGGGGCGCATGCCCCGGTCCAGCAAATGGCGGGCAAGACGGATCCAAAATCCCGCGTCCGGACGCTTCAGCGCGTCGCTGGCGCCAAGAAAGAGGCCAACCGTACGCTGGGACTCGGGCGTCAGGGTCCGGGGGGCTGGCCAATGCGTGCTGCCCATGAGGGCCGTCGGCACGCAATCCAGCGCGTTCAGGTCCGCCCAATGAAAGAGATTATGCCGGTTGCCGCCAACAAGCGTGGTCCGGTAGAGCTGCCACGCCCCGCGCACATAGTGCGAGCCGTCCGCGCTCTGCACGGGGCCTAGGGTCTCCTCGGCGCGCAGGTCATGGGCAAGGCGCGCGGCGCGGGCATCGTAGCTGAGGTTGACCACCAGATGGAAGCTCTGCTGGCGCAAATGGCGCAGGGCCGCGTCATCCCAGCCAAAGTACACCACATTGGGTCCAATGGGCATAATATGGCGCGAGAACATCTCCTCCGCGGCCACCCACACCGGATGACCGGGATACTGCCGCGACAGCCACAGCATCAGGGGAAAGGACATGACAAGGTCGCCCATGCGCAGGGTTTGCAGCACGAGGATTGGCTTTTTCTGCTCCGCCATGCCGCCCTACCCGTAGATGTCGCGCATGGCGGTAAAGAGCGCTTCGAGGCGGTGCTCGTAGGTATGCTCGGCAAGGATGCGCTGGCGGGCATTGGCGATAATGCGCTGGCGCTCCTCGGGATGCTTCAGATAGTAGGCGATGCGGTCCGTGGCTTCCTCCGGCGAGGCATAGGACGCGATTTCGCGCCCCGGCTCAAAGAGGGCGTCCATCTGGTCGCGCTGGTCCGTCAGCACAAAGGCTCCGGCGGCGGGCGCGTCAAAGATGCGCTGGTTCACCGCGCCCTTCATCTGCTTGCTGGTACAGTTGAAGTTCACCTCGGAGAGGGGATAAAAGTCCGGCAAATCGTCGTAATAGCTGAGGGTATCGTGCCAGCGCCAGCCCTCGCCCTCGTCGTCGAAGGTCCGCAGCCAGCCGTCGTCGCCCACGATGAGCGGATTGAACGGCAACGTCGCCGCCACGCAGGAGCGGCGGTACTGCCGCGTGGCCTCCCACGTAATCATGGTCTCGTAGGTCAGGCGGTTTTCGTCGTCGGGCAGGGCGTCGAACACTGTGGCAAGGTCCGGATGCTGGGCGCGCAGGTACGCGCTGACGCTGCGCTCGTCGCTTTCGCCAAACCCTGCGGCCACCTTGCGGTAGCTGACCAATAGCTCCCGCGGAAACTTGCCCGCCTTCATCCTGTGCCCCACCTTGTAGACCATGGAATTGCCCACAAAGGACACGCGCGAGGCCCACTCATGCCCTGCGGGCAGGGGACGCTTTGGCGGAGTAAAGCGGGTGGCGTCCGTAGCCAGCGGCAGGTAGTGCACATGCTCAAAGCCCAGTTGCCGCAGGGAGGCAACATTGTCCGCATCCCACGTAAATATGGCGGTCCAGTCGCTGACAAGGCGTTTGTACATGTAGAGGATAAGGTGCGGATTATCCACAAACCAAGACGCCAGCGGCAGTTTCAGCCGCTGTAGCAGATCCACCAGTACGCCCTCGCGGTCCACGCCAAGGTGATTGATGGTGAACACAAAGTCCGGCTTAAACTCCACCACCACCTTGAGGAGCATCTTCACGAAGTCCGTGCAGCCCGTCTCGCTGGAGCCGATATTCAAAAAATAGTGTGGAGTGCCAAGGCGCTCGCTGGCGCGCACCAGTTCGCCCACAAGAAAATAGTCGCTGGTCAGGTACAACACGCGCGGCGGCCAGCTCTGGAACTTGGGATAGTCCGCCTTGGCCCAGAAATCGAAGGACGCGCTGGCCTGCAGGCGCTCGGCCACCTCGCCGTAAAAGGCGCGGTCCAGCCGGCGGTAGGCGGGCAGGGGCAATGGCGCGAGGGGCGCGCCGCCCTCCTGCATCTGCCAGCGGGTCAGCGCGCCAAGGGCGGTGTCCACATCCGGGGCGTCCACCCACAGCACGCGCTCGTTCCCGGCGTACTGCGCGCGCAGGCCGGTCAGGTCCTGAATCGGCGCCTCGCGGTCCACCACGGCAACGGGACCGTCCGTTGCGGCAAGCAGCCGCCGCAGGGCATAGCCCGCGCCACTGCCCACAAGGACAGGGAGCGTGCGCCCGCCGTCATAGGAGGCGACAACGCGCTCCTCCATCTCGCGGGGACTGCGGCCAAACAGGGAAAATTCACGGGAATCCTTTCGGATGCGGACATCGACAAGGGCCTCGCCGTCGCGGACGGCCTCGGCTGTGTAGAGCGGTTCCGAGTGGGGCATGGCTTACCAAGCTTCGTTATCAGGTCTGTGCAGGAGGAATTCGACGCGGCGGTTTCGCGCCCGGTCCTCGGCCCTGTCGTTGGGCACAAGGGGGCGCGTTCCGGCGTAGCCCACGGCCTTGAGCCGCCTTGGGGCCACGCCGCCCTTCTCCACCAGCCAGCGCAGTGCGGCTGCGGCGCGCGCCGAAGAGAGTTCCCAGTTGGAGGGGTAGATGGAGCCTGCTTCCTCGCGGTCATCGGTGTGGCCGCGGATAACACAGTTAAAGTTATACTCCTTCATAATCTTCAAAACATTCTCAAGCATTTTTTCCGCACCGGGGCGCAGTTCCGCCTTGCCCGGTGCAAAGAGGAAGGCCGTCTCCACACGCACCAGCACGCCCTCGCGCTCGGCAGTGACGCCGGTGGAGCGCTTCAGCTCGGTGTCGTCCTCAATCATGGCCCGGAGCTGCATGGTCAGGTCCAGCACCACGCGCTGCTCCTGATTGAGCTTGACGCCCTTACTCTCAAGCCGCGTTGGAGAATAAGCGGCAAAAGTTGCCTCGGGGCGCTTTTGCTGCACACCGAAGGCGTCGCGGATGGAGCCCATCAGGGTGCGGAAGTTCGCAAGGTCCTGATTGGCAAAGGACAACATAAGCACGAAGAAGCACAGCAGCAGCGTCATCATGTCCGCAAAGGTCGCCAGCCATGCCGGCAACCCCTCTTCCTGCGGCTCTTCGTCCTTGCGTTTTGGTGCGTTTACTGCGTCGGCCATGGCGTCCTACTTATCGGCCCCGCGCATGGCGGGAGACAGGAAGGCAAGGAGCTTTTCGCGCACAATCTGCGGGTGCTCGCCATGCAGGATGGATATCACGCCCTCCATGGCAATTTCCATGTACAGCGATTCCTCCTGCGAGCGCTCCTCCAGCTTTTTGGCAATGGGCAAAAAAATCACGTTGGCCAGCACCGCGCCATAGAAGGTCGTCAACAGCGCAACGGCCATGGCCGGACCAATGGAGGCCGGGTCGGACAGATTCTGGAGCATTTTCACCAGACCGATAAGGGTACCAATCATACCAAAGGCCGGAGCCATGGTGCCCATGCCCTTAAAGACGCCCTGCCCCTGCCTGTGGCGCTGCTTCATGAACGAAATTTCGGTATCCATCACCGCGCGGACAAGGGACTCCTCGGTGCCGTCGGCCACCAGCAGGATGCCCTTTTTGATGAATTCATCCTCGATGGCGACTTTTTCCAGTGCCACAAGGGATTCCTTACGCGCCTTTTCCGCCAGCATGACCAACTGGTCAATCATGGCCGACGCGTCGGAACTTTTGGCGAAAAAGGCCTTCATGGCCACCTTGAAGGAGCCAAACACCACCTTCATGGGGAACATGATGAACGCCGTCGCCATGGTACCACCCACAACGACCAGCACGGACGGCACGTCGAGGAAGCCGCCGATTGCGCCGCCCCCAAACATAATGGAGCCGACGATGAGGCCCATACCGGCCAAGAGTCCAAGGAGAGTTCCTATATCCATTGATGATCAGACCTTATTTCTGCAATGCTGGCGATTCGACGATCACTTCATAGTCCCGGTACCGGAAGCACACATTTTCCAAATAATCGCGAACCACATACCGCGCTTCGCCGATGTTGATTTCCACCCCCGGGCGCACACGGCCGGGCACAAGCACCCGGCACGACTCCAAATTACGCACCTTGTTGATGTCGTTCCACACGGCGCGGTGGCGCCCCTTGAGCCGTTCGAGCTTATCTTCCTGCTTGGCAAGTTCGGGGAACGTGCCGCTGCGCAGGTTATGGCGTTTTTTGAGCTTGAGGCGGCTTTCCTCAATGCTGGCGTTCAGGGCAATGATTCTCTGCCGCAGCACGTTCACCCTGTGCAGCAGCGCGGCGTCGTAGCCCACAATGAGCACCGTCTCCGTGGACAGACCGCCACCAAGCTGGTCCTCCACATAGATGATGCGCGAGCTGACAGCCTTGCCACCAACAAGCATGCCCTTTACCGCAAGCTGGCCCACGGAATAGACGTCGCTGTGCATACACGCGCCGTCCACAAGCAGGCACTTGCCGGCAAGGATTTGGGCGTTCTCCACAAAGGCCGCGCGCACATTGTTCTTGGCCCGGAGCACGGCCTTGCCGCCGCCTTTGATGCCCGTCTCGGCGACTATGGAATTCTCCGCGCGGATGCTGGCCCCCTCCACAATGTCCTTCACCATGACGTTAACGCCCTGCACGCCAAAGCCGGAGCGCACACTGCCATGCACGATAACATTGCCGAGGAAGAAAATCTTGCCTGTGTGGAAATCAACGTCACGGCGCACGTTGAGGGTGCGCTTTACGGTGATGAAGCCGTCCATGTAAAAGACGTAACCATCCGCCGCCGCAAGGAGTCTGTCCGGATTCTCCGGATCGACGACGGTGTTTTTTCCGGCGGGAAAAACCTTCTCATCGTACACGCATTGGATGACGCCAGAGTCGTCGTCCAGCGGCTCGTCGCACCACTCGGCAAGCAGGTCTCCGGTGCGGACGTTTTGCACGTAGCCAAGGTTGTAGAAATCCACATTGCCGTCGGAAAGCTGCCGTGGCTTCAAATTCTGATAGTCGAATGTTGGGTCGAAATGATGCAGCAAATAGTACGGCATAGGCGTTGCCTGTTGGTTCCGGTGTCGCTAGATGGTCAGTGCCGCAAGTTCCTCGTCGCTTCGCAGAATCTTGAAGTAGCGTTTCAGCTGAACAAGTTCCAGTGTTTTCAGCACCTGAGCGCCCGGACGCAGCAGGTAGAAGGACTTGTCCTGCTCCTCAATGCGGGTGGACAGCGCCACCAAAAACCCAATGCCGGAGCTGTCGATAAACCGCACTTCCGACAGGTCCAGCACAAGGAAGCTGTACCCGCCGCCACCAAGTTCGGCCTCAATGCGTTCCCGCAGGCGCGGCGTCACATCAAGGGTAATCTCGCCGGAACAGGTCACCAGCACGGCCTTGTTGCGTTTTTCTATCTGTAGGTTTTCCATGCGTCCTTCCCTATGGTTTTCCTCAGCGTCACAAGGGTCTTGCCCGGACCGGAGCAAATGCGCACCTCGTCCATGACCTTGCGCATAATGTACAGCCCCCGCCCGCATTCGGCCTGCGGCTGGGGCACGTCCTCCTTGGCGGACGGCTCAAATCCTTGGCCGGTATCGATCACGTCCATCTCCACGGCGGAGCCATGGTCTATGCGCACACTCACGGCAACCCCCTCCGGCTCGGCGCCGGAGTAGGCGTGCTCCACCACGTTGGCGCACGCCTCGGTCAGCGCCAATTCCATATCATACAACAGACTGCCGTCATGCAAAACAGCGGCAAGCTCCTGCATGGCATCCTTCACCAACGCCCGCGAGGCCTCAGGATTCGCGCGGCAGGTGAACAGCTTTTCCTTGCCGTGCACGCCAAACTCCACCCACAGGGCGGTGGCGTCGTCGCGCCATGTGGCGGCGTTGCCGCTGCGGCGCGCTATCTGCGCCTGCAACAGTTCCGGCACGTCTCCACGCATGCACGTGACGTACCGGACCACATCACGAAAGGCATCAAAATCAAAAAAACCGCCGCCTTGCTCCTCAAAGTCATAAAACCCGTCGGTGTAGAGCAGCAGGCCACCGGAGGGCGGCAAATCCCGGCGCGTCTCGGCAAAGGGCATAGTACGGAAAAAGCCAAGGACGCTGGCCGTGGCGGGCAACTCGTCAACATTGTCGCCGTGGCGCAAAAATGCCGGACAATGTCCGGCGTTGATATAGGACAGCGACTGCCCCTCCACATCAAGGTCCACGGCCAAAACCGTAACAAAATCCTCTTCGCTGCCGATGATGTCGCACAGGTGGCGGTTAATCTGCTCGAAGGTGTCCTCCAGCGTCATCCCGCTCTCGCGCGAAACGCGAAACAGCGTGCGCACAATGCCCATGATAAAGGCCGCACGCGCGCCATGCCCCGACACATCCGCCACCACCACGCGCAGCAGGCCGTCGTGGGTGGTAAAGTAGTCAAAATAGTCGCCACTGGCGCGGCCAGAGGGGCGGTACACATTGGAGACGTGCACCCCAGGCAGGTCCGCGCAGGCGGCGCAATGTGCGGTGGAGTCGCCCTGCGGCAGCAGGCGCTCCTGCAAGGACGCCACGTGGGCGATTTCGCGCCCCATCTCATCGCGCGCGCGGCGCAGGCGGCGCGTCAGGCGCACTTGCCGCGCGCCAACGCCCACGCGGGCCAAAAGTTCGGCGCGGTCAAAAGGCTTGTACAAAAAGTCGTTGGCGCCGGAGCCAAAGGCCCGCATCTTACTTTCCGGCGCCTTGGCCGAGGTCATCATGGTGATGTTGACCTCGTCGTCGCCGTAGGTTTCGCGGATGCGGCGGATAACCCCAAACCCATCAAGGCGGGGCATATTCATGTCCAGCAAAATGATGTGCGGACGAAACGCGGTGTAGCGCACAAGGCCTTCCACGCCATCGGCGGCCACCTCTACGGCGTAGGCGAAGTTCGCCAGCATCTCGCGCAGCGATGTTCGCAGGTCCTCCTCATCCTCAATGACGAGGACGCGTATGGCATCTCCACCGGTATGTTCGTCCAATGCGGCCTCCCGGACCGTCTCTAAAACTCCTCGCTGTCCAGCAAAATGGTCACCGGTCCCCAGTTGGTCAGGCTCACGTCCATCATGGCGCCAAAGCGGCCCTCCTGCACTTTGCCGGGGAGCATGCCGCGCACATCGGACACAAGTCGCTCATACAACTGTAGGGCATTATCACCCTGCGCCGCAAGGTGAAACGACGGACGGCGGCCCTTGCGGCAGTCGGCGTACAGGGTGAACTGCGACACCAGCAAAATCTCGCCGCCATAATCGCGCAGGGACAGGTTCAGCTTGTCCGCCTCGTCGGGGAAGATGCGCAGGTCCAGCATTTTGCCGAGCATGGTCTTCCAGGTGCGCGTCCCCGGCAGGTCCGGTCCGTCCTCGCGGCTGAGGCCAACAAGGGCCAGCAGGCCTTCGCCAATCTCACCCACGGTCTCGCCATCCACGACCACGCTGGCGTTTCGCACACGTTGCAGATGCAGGCGCATGGCTACTCCTCGAAATACGTCGCGGACTGGGCGGGCTTTTCGCTGACGGTGATGCTCTTCATGCGCACGCCGCTGCCCTCAAGGCGCTGCTCCATCTCCTTGTAGATAAAGCGGGCGATGTTCTCCGAGGACGGATTGCGCTCGGTAAACGCCGGATGCTCGTTCAGGTGGCAGTGGTCCAGCCCGGAGAGAATCTCCTTGAGCATGGTCTTGAGCACCTTGAAATCGATGAGCATTTCGGTCTTGGGCTGCAGAGCGCCGCCTTCCACAACGGCCTCGACGCCAAAGTTGTGGCCGTGCATGCGCTCGCACTTGCCTTCGTAGTGGCGGAGCTGATGGGCCGCGGCAAAGTCCGTGCGCACGGTCAGGCGCCACGTGCCAGTTTTCTGCGTCGTCATATCGTCTGGTTCCTTTTTCTCGTCGTAGGGAATGCCGGGCTACAACGCCTCGACATCCTTCCAAAATTCACGGGTGGGCGTCACACTGTACTTGGGACCGAGCTGGAGCTTGCACTCGTACTGGTCCACGCGCAGCAGCATCTGCACAGGGATGCGCCCGGTGTGCTGCGCCAGCACGTCCTTCAGGCGCTTGCGGCCATCCTCGGTAAGGCGTTCGGCCTCCATGACCAGCATCACTGGCTCCTGATTGCCCGCCAAGGCATCGGCAAGGAGCTTAACCTCATCAAGGATGAGCTTGGCGCGCTTGGGCACGCCCTCCTCTTCCTGTGGGCCGCCGTCGCGGTCACTGACCTTGCCGATGAAGAGAAGCGGCTGCTCGGAGTCCAGCATTTCACGGTTTTTGGCATACGCCTCGGGAAAGACCACGGCCTCGCCCGAGCCGGTCAGGTCCTCCACCTCCAAAAAGGCCATCTTGCCGCCCTTTTGGGTGATGTGTTCCTTGCGGCCCGTTACCAAAAACGCCGTGCGTACTTCCGCGCCGGGACCATAATCCGCCACCTGAAGCAGGCTGGGCAGGCGCATGCGCGCCAGCTCATGGCGGAAGGAAAGTAGTGGATGGCTGGACAGATAAAGGCCGAGGGCGTCCTTTTCCAGCTTCAGCTTTTCATCATCGGGCCACTCCTCAATGGGCGGGCCGTCGGTATGGATGCCCGTGCCGGGCAGAGCGGGCATTTCCATGCCGGCCACCGCCATCAGGGACATCTGGCCGGAGTTCTTGTCCTTGGCCTTTTTCTGCGCCACGGAGACCACCCGGTCCAGCGCGTCCATAAGGCCGGCGCGCGGTACATCGAAGCCGTCCATGGCGCCGGCCTTGATGAGATTTTCCAGCACGCGCTTGGTGACCTTGCGCAGGTTCACGCGCTCGCACAGGTCCAGCATGCTCTTGAAGGGACCGCCCTCCTGCCGGGCGTCCACAATCTCGCGGATGGCTTCGTCGCCGACGTTTTTGATGCCCGCAAGGCCGTACCGCACCTGCCCGTCGGCCGGCACGGTAAAATGGCGCATGGAGCTGTTCACGTCCGGCGGCAGCACTTCAATTTCCATATCACGGCACGAGGCGATGTATTTCAGCACCTTGTCCGTGTTGTTCACTTCCGAGGTAATCATGGCGGCCATGAATTCCGTCGGGTAGTGCGCCTTGAGGTAGGCCGTATGGTAGGAGATGAGCGCATAGGCCGCAGAGTGCGACTTGTTGAAGCCGTAGGCCGCGAACATTTCCATCAGGTCAAAGATTTCGGTGGCCTTCTCGGCGGAGACGCCCTTTTCCAGCGCGCCCTTGTTGAAGATTTCGCGCTGTTCGGCCATGGCTTCGGCGTTCTTTTTCCCCATGGCGCGGCGGAGCAGGTCAGCGCCGCCAAGGGTGTAGCCGGCGACCACCTGCGCAATCTTCATGACCTGTTCCTGATAGACGATGACGCCGTAGGTATCCTGCAGCACCGGCTCCAGCTCCGGCAGGGGATACACGACCTCCACCTCGCCGTGCTTACGCTTGATGAACTCCTCAACCATGCCGGAACTCAGCGGTCCCGGACGGTACAGAGCGAGCATGGCGATAACGTCCTCAAAACAGCTGGGCTTCAGCATACGCAGGTACTTGCGCATGCCGTCGGATTCCACCTGAAAGATGCCGTCGGTGTCGCCGCGGGCGTACAGGTCAAAGGTCTCCTGGTCATCAAGGCCGAGGGTATCAAGGTCCGGCGGCTCCTTGCCGCGCTCGGCAATGATGTCCACGGCGTCCTGAATCACCGTCATGGTGCGCAGGCCAAGGAAGTCGAACTTCACAAGGCCCACCTTTTCGACATTTTTCATGTCGAACTGGGCCACAACCTCGCCCTTTTTGCCCTTGTACACCGGCAGGTAGTCCCACATGGGACCGTCGGAGATAACCACGCCCGCCGCGTGGGTGGACGCGTGGCGGTGCATGCCCTCAAGGCGGCGCGAAATGTCAATGAGCTTGGCAACGCGGGAGTCGTTCTCCATGCGTTCCGGCAGCTCCGGCTCCATGTCCAGCGCCTTGTCGATGGTCATCTTGAGGTCTTCGGGGATGAGCTTGGCGATCTCGTTGACCTCGGGGAAGGACAGGCCAAGGGCGCGGCCCACGTCGCGGATGACGGCCTTGGCCTTCATGGTGCCGAAGGTGGTAATCTGCGCCACAGCGTCGTGGCCGTACTTGTCGCCCACGTACTTGATGACCTCGCCGCGCCGGCGTTCGCAGAAGTCCACGTCAATATCAGGCATGGACACGCGCTCGATGTTCAAGAAGCGCTCGAACAGCAAGTTGTACGGCATGGGGTCAAGGTTGGTGATGCGCAGGGCGTAGGCCACAATGGACCCCGCCGCCGACCCACGGCCCGGACCAACGGGAATGCGGTTGCGCTTGGCCCAGTTGATGAAGTCCTGCACGATGAGGAAGTAGCCGGGAAAGCCCATCTCCATGATGACGCCCAGCTCCATCTCAAGGCGGTCCCAATAGACCTTTTCGTCCACCTCATAGGGCAGGTTTTCCAAACGCTCGCGCAGGCCGTCGCGCGCCATGTCGCACATCTGGTCGTCCAGACTCTTGCCGGGCGGCACATCGTACACAGGGAAGAAGTACTGGCCCATGCGGATTTCCACGTTGCACTGCTCGGCAATGCGCACCGTATTTTCAATAGCCTCCGGACAGTCCGCAAAGGCGGCCTTCATCTCGGACGGCGGACGGAAATACAGCTTGTCCGTGTTGATGCGCATGCGCTTTTCATCGCTGACGCAGGCGTTGGTCTGCACGCACAACAGGATGTCGTGCGCCTCGTGGTCCTGCGCGGTGAGGTAGTGGCAGTCGTTGGTGGCCACCAGCGGCAGCTTGGTGTGCCCCGCCAATTCGCGCAGCAGGGTGTTGGCGTGGTCCTGCTCCTTCAGACCATTGGCCTGAAGTTCAATATAGAAACGGTTGGGGAAAATATTTTCATACAGCTGCGCCGTCTCGATGGCCTTGTCCATGCCCTCGTTGAGCACATGCTGGACCACCTCGCCCTGCAGGCAGGCGGACAGGGCAATTATGCCCTCGCTGTACTTTTTGAGGATTTCATGGCTGACGCGGGGCTTGTAATAAAAGCCGCGCAGGTAGCCCTCGGAGACGATTTTGGCCAGATTGTGATAGCCCACAAGGTTCTGCGCAAGGAGCACCAAGTGGTAGCGCTTTTTGGCGTCCGCGCCCTCGACGTTGGTGTGCGGGCCTTTGGAGACGTAGACCTCACAGCCGATGATGGGCTTCACGCCTTTTTTTTTGGCTTCCTGAAAAAACTTGGCGGCGGCGAACATGTTGCCGTGGTCGGTCACCGCGGCAGCGGGCATGCCAAACTCTATGGCCTTGGAGCACAAGTCGCCGAGGCGTATGGCGCCATCAAGAAGACTGAACTCCGTGTGGCAATGCAAATGGACGAAATCGGACATCGATATATGTATCTCTGAAAATTTGTGATCGTTGGTGGATTGTGTACGGCCATGAGGTAGCAGAAAACGCCCCCGGCAACAAACACCCGCTTTGCCGGGGCGTTACTGGACACCCTTCCTCTTTCTCCTTTGAATTCAAACCATTACAGCGGCGCGCCTCGCCACGCCAATTCCGCGCCGAGCAATTTTCCATACCCCGCCAACGCCTGCTGCGCACGGCTTTTCGCCCTCGGGCGGGCTTGCGCCTTGCCTTCGGGCCGTGGCTTTGTCATTGTGGAGGCTGGAACACGCCCCCCTTTGCGCCTCGTCACCTTGCCTCCTCCCCTCGCCCTCGGCGGTTCCCCTTTCACCTTTCAGCAAGGGGCAGCAATGCGCGGCATTTTCATCATTTTGTGCCTTTTGGCCTTGTTTCTTCCCACCGCGCATGTCTGCGCCCATGACCCCGTCCGTATAGGCGTTATTCTTGCCAAAACAGGGCAAGCCGCCATCAGCAACTTGCCCAGCTTTGGCGCGCTGCGCTTCGGGGTGGCTCGCATCAACGCCGCAGGCGGCGTGCTGGGCCGTCCTGTGGAATTGGTTGAGCTGGACAATCAGAGCACGTCCATTGGCTCCGTGCTTATGGCGGAGCAAGCCATCTTGGCCAATGTGGCGGGCGTTATTGGTCCCTCATGGAGTTCGCACGCCCTTGCCGCCGCGCAAATCCTCCAGCGGGCGGAGATTCCCATGGTAGCGACCTCCGCCACGGCCGACGCCGTTACGCAAACCGGCGATTTTATCTTCCGCGCCTGCTTTACCGACGCCTTTCAGGGGCGCGTTGCCGCACGCTTTGCCCTTGAGGACCTTGGCGCAAGACGCGCGGCCATTCTCGTCAATGTCAGCAACGCGTACAGCATCGGCCTTGCCAAATCCTTTGGCGCCAACTTTCTGCATGGCGGCGGCTCCATCGTCTACACCGGCGAGTACCATTCCTCCACCCGTAATTTTACTCCGCAGCTCTCGGCGCTCAACGCCACAGAAGCCGACGTCATCTTTATGCCCGGCTATCCCCGCGACTCGGCGGCGGCCATCGCACAGGCCGGACGCATGGGCATAACCAAGATTTTCCTTGGCGGCGACTCGTGGGGACCGATGTATAAATTACCGCTGGAATTCGACAACACCATCACGGCCTACTGCATCTCCCACTGGCACGCCGACGCGCCCTTCCCACAGAACAAACCATTTATGAAGGCCTACGCCGCATCGCCCTATGCGCCGCATGACACCGAACTGGAAGCTGGAAACGTGCTGGCCTACGACACGCTCAACCTGCTGGTCAGCGCCATTGGCCGGGCCGGAACCACCGCCCCCAAGGCCGTGCGCGACGCCCTTGCCGCCACCACGGACTTTGTCGGCGTCACCGGACGCTTTGACTACATGCAGGACGGCAGCCCCCACAAGGACGCCGTCGTTCTCAAACTGACTCCAACACGCCTCATCTACAAGAAAACGCTCTCCGGCTTTGACGGGGCGCCCCAGTAGTTCCCGCCACGCAGCCGGGGACTCTCAAACGATTCGTAACCAGAGGAACACCCTGATGCGCTCTCTGTGTATTTGGTTCGTCTTCCTGACGCTCTCCTGCCCCGCCTTTGCCGCGCAGGACGACCCCATTTTGCTGGGCGCCGTGTTCGCCAAGACAGGCCTTGCCGCCAACCCCAATGTCCAGAATTACACCCTTGCACGGTTCGCCGTGGAGGAAATCAACGATCAGGGCGGCCTGCTTGGCCGGCGCGTTGTTCTGCTGGAATACGACAACCGCAGCTCCGCCCTTGGCGCCCGCGCCGCCGCAGAGCGCGCCATACAGGACGGCGTCTGCGCCGTGGTGGGCCCGTTTTGGAGCTCGCAAGCCTACGCCATGGCCCGCGTGCTGCAAAAGGCGGGGGTGCCGATGATTGCCGCAGCCGCCACCAGCGATGGCATATCGCGCATTGGCGACTTCATCTTTCAGGCGGGCTTTTTGGACAGCTTCCAGGCCGCCCTTGCCGCCGATGTCGCCCGTACCACCCTTGGGGCAAAAACCGCCGCCATCCTCACCAACATCAGCACGCCCTACAGCACCGGCATGGCGGAGCACTTCAGCGCCCACTTCAAACGCGCCGGGGGACGCATCCTCCACCGCGGTGAATACCTCATGGATACCGCAGACTTTGCCGCGCAGCTTGAAGCAATCAAAACCCACGCCCCAGACATCGTCTTCGTCCCCGGCCACTCGCGCGACGCGGCCCTCATCCTCAAACAGGCCGAAGATATGGGGCTTTCCGCCAC
This sequence comes from Desulfobaculum sp. SPO524, assembly GCF_044987625.1. Taxonomy (NCBI): domain Bacteria; kingdom Pseudomonadati; phylum Thermodesulfobacteriota; class Desulfovibrionia; order Desulfovibrionales; family Desulfovibrionaceae; genus Desulfobaculum; species Desulfobaculum sp. SPO524. Next base: position 710,759 of record NZ_JBJDSB010000001.1, read on the forward strand.
CTTCATCGGCGGGGATGGCTGGTCCAATCTCTATCAATCAAGCACTTTCAGCACGGACCTTTCCCGGCGGCATTATTTTATCTCGCACTGGCATACACAGGTGCCCATTCCGGCCAGCCGGGCCATGCTGGCGCGCTTTACCGCCGCGCGCGGTGCGAAGGCCGCCGCCCGCATCAACGGCGCGCACATTCTCACCTATGATGCCGTAGGCCTGTTTGCCGATGCCGTCCGCCGCGCCGGCAGCTGCGACCCAGCAGCCATCCGCCGCGCCCTCGCCTCCACCATCGCCTACCCCGGGGCCACCGGTCCCATCACCTTCAGCAGCCACGGCAGTCCCATCAAAGGCGCCGTTCTGCTTGGCGTGGGGCGCAATAAAACGATAGAGTACATAAAGAGTATCCCCCCCAAGAAACCCTGAGCACACCGGACCAATCCATGCGGCTGACGTTAAAGAACAAACTCAACATCACCATCGCCGCCACCGTGGTCTTCATCGCTGTGGTCTCCACAGCCGTGCTCACCGACCTCAACAACAAACGCATCGCCACCACCATCGAAAACGTCACCCTGCTGCTGGAAACCCTCGTCCAACGCGATTTGGAACCCCTCGCCAACGAACTTTTTGAAGGCCGCATCCGGGCGCTGGACCTGCGCATCAACCAAATTCTCGAAGTACCTGGAATGCTGGAGGTCTCCATCTTCGATGCATCCGGGCAACTTCTTGTCAGCACGCACCAACCCGAACGCAGCGGCGTGAACAAGCTGCCCGCCGAGGACCTTATCAAGGTCCAAAACAGCGCCTTCACCCGCCGCACGCAGTGGCAGGACACCAGCGCGTTATACTTTGCGCGCGACATCCGCATCATTGGCACCAGCCTTGGCGTCATTGCGCTCACCTACTCCCTGCAGGAGGTGGAAACCGCCCTTGCCGCCGCGCACCGCAACATCCTGCTCCTCATCTCCGGCATATTGGTTGTGATGGTTATCGTCCTCAACCTCAGCATGATCCGCACCATCATCCACCCCATCCACGACCTGCGCGACGCCATTGACGAGATGCGCCGGGGGGACTTTAGCCACCGTGTCGCCATCACCAGCAACGATGAAATCGGCGAGCTGGGCACGGCGTTTAACCATATGTCCGACCAGCTTGCGGCCTCGTACGAGGAAATCGACGCCAAAAACTCCGAACTGCGCGAGCGCAACGCCGCCCTGCGTAACGAAATAGCCGACCGCCGCAAGGCCGAGCAGGAAGCAAAACGCCTGCAACAGCGCCTGACCAGCGTCTTCGACTCCATGCCCTCCATCCTCGTCAGCGTGACGCCAGAGGGCGTCGTCAACCAGTGGAACCGCCGCGCCACGGACGACACAGGCCTCTCCCCCATGCAGGCCATCGGCTCCCCCCTTGCCGACGTACTCCCCCGCCTTGCGCCGGAGATGAGCAACGTCCTTGCCGCCATCAACGAAGGTTCGCCCTATGTCATGCGCCGTCGCCCTCACACCGTGGATGGCGAAGAATGCTACGAGGATGTCGCCATCTATCCCTTGCTCTCCAGCCGCGAGGCCGGCGCGGTCATCCGCGTGGACGACGTCACAGACCGCGTCCGCATTGAGGAAATGATGATCCAGACGGAGAAGATGCTCTCCGTTGGCGGCTTGGCCGCAGGCATGGCGCACGAAATCAACAATCCCCTTGGGGCCATCCTCCAAGGCGTGCAAAACGTCGAGCGCCGCCTATCGCCGGACCTGCCCGCCAACATCCGTGCGGCGGACGAATCCGGAACCACGCTGGACACCGTGCGCGAGTATATGGAACGCCGCAAAATCTTCCGCATGCTCACCGGCATCCGCGATGCAGGAAAGCGCGCCGCGCGCATCGTCTCCAACATGCTGGACTTTAGCCACAAGAGCGAATCGCGCATGCTCCCCACACGGCTGGAGGACATCGTTGCCGACACCATCGAGCTTGCCGCCAACGACTACGACATGAAGAAGAAGTACGACTTCCGCAAAGTGGACATCGTGCGCGAGCACGCCGACGGCCTGCCTGAGGTGGTCTGCATCCGCACCGAAATCGAGCAGGTTCTGCTGAACATTCTCCGCAATGCCACCCAGGCCATGGCCATCCACGGCACCAACGGCGCGCCGCCCCAAATTACCGTGCGCACCAAAAAGGAACGCACCATGGCCGTTATAGAAATAGAGGACAACGGCCCCGGCATGGACGCCGCCCTGCAAAAGCGCATCTTTGAACCGTTCTACACGACCAAGCCGCCGGGAGTGGGCACAGGCCTTGGCCTGTCCGTGTCGTACTTCATCATCACCCAGAACCACGGCGGCGAATTCCACGTGCGCTCCGAGCCAGGCCACGGCGCGTGCTTCATCATCCGTCTGCCCCTTGGCGAACGCCAAACCGGCGAAGGCAACCTTGCCCACCGGGCCTAGCCCGTCCCCTGCATCGGCGCGCCTCTTCATATCTTGAATCTTGTGTCGACTTGACGCGCCGCCCTGTCCCAGCAAAGAGGGCGGCCCCTCCCGCAGGAAGGACCGCCCTTTGGCATCACCGTACGGCGGAGCCGCGCCGCGCTAATTCTCCAGCCGCACGCGTTGGCTGTAGTAGGCCGTGCCGCCGCCAAGGTCGGTTTCACTCGGCGTAATAAGCGGATTCAGGCACCGCTGGTGGCGCATCCAGCCGCCGCGACGCACCACAATCACCCCCGGATGCAGGCTTTCATCCAGCCGCACGCGCACGGCCACGCGGCCACGCGCCGTGGCCACGTACACCTGCCGCTCCAGATCCAGCCCCCGCAGTTCCGGACTCTGCGGCGAGACGAACGCTTCCGGAGCTTCCGGGTCCTCGTCAAAGGGAATCTGTGAGTGGATGGCGCGCTTGCTGACCAGCGTCAGCAACTGGCTGGGGTACGCCGCGTCCGCCTCCGGTTCCTCGTGCAGATGCTCGGGGAAGCGGTACAGGCCGTCCGCGTGGCTGAACTCCAGCCCCTCAAACGCGACCCTGGGCCACTGCCCTTCAACAAAGCCGCGCTCACGCAACGTCTCCGGCGTCACACCAAGAGAAGGCGAATCCAGCGCCGTTTTCAGAACCTCTTCCGGGTCCGGCAGGTGGATGGGCTGCTCCAACCTGCGGCCAAGCTCGGCATAGATGTCCCAGTCGCACCGCGCCTCTCCCGGCGGGTCAAAGCATTTGGCCGACCAGTTCACGTAGTTGTGCATGGACGAGCCAACCACGTCCTCGCGCTCCATCATCAGCGCGCACGGCAGAATCACATCCGCCCGCAGCGCCGTGTCCGTAAAGAACGACTCCACCACAACAACAAACCCGCACTTGCCGAACGCTTCCTCAAGGATGTCGCCAGCCGGAATCTGGTTCACGGGGTTCATGCCGTCCACCCATATCATTTCCACAGGCGGGTCCGCCCGCAGGATGGCGCGGCCAAGGTCGTGGATGGGCAGATTACGCGATGGGGTTCCCGCGTCCTTCGCCCACTTCACAAAATTTCTGCTGGAGGAAATGCCATAGTAGCTCCCGCCCCCGGACACGCCGATATTCCCCGAGAGCAAGGCTACCGCGTTAATAAACCGCACATTCTCGCCGCCGTGCACGTAGCGCTGCAGGCCCCAGCCGATCAGCATTGCCGTGGGTCCGTCCTCCGCATACCACCGCAGCAGCTCCGCGTAGTCGCTGGGCGTAACTTCGCACCGCGCCAGCAATTCCGCCACGGTCCAGCGCTCCAGCCCGCGCGACAGGGCGTCCAGATTGGCGCACCGGCGCGCCACCGCCGCGTCCACGCCCTGCTCCATCAGCCCCTTGCACAGCGCCGCCGCAAGGAAGCGGTCCGTCCCCGGACGGATGCGCACCAACGCATCAGAAAAATCCGCGTTGCCATCGCCGCCCGGTGAAATGGTCAGCACCTGCGCGCCGCCCTTTTTCGCCTGACGTACCAACGCCGCCAGGTGCACCGAACTGCGCGACAAATCACGCCCCCAGTTCACAATGCGCCGGGCACGCAGCAGGTCATCCGGCGCATTCTGCGCCAGCTCGCCAAAGTCCTGCTCGCACGCGGCAATGCCCGCTTCATCACACACAGAACCACTGGTGGCCGACGCCCCAAGCGAGCGGAAAAAATACTTCGATGCATCCGCCAGCACGCCGCGGTAGCCAAAGCCCCGCACATGCAGGATGGATTCCGGCGTTCGCCGCAGCTTATTCACACGCCGGGCAATAAGCGAAAACACTTCATCCCACGTCACAGGCCAATAATTGCCGCCCTCGCGGACCAATGGCTGCGTAATACGCTCGCCGTGCGTCAGGCGCTCGCCAAAGCGCTGCGTTTTGCTGCACATAAAGCCGCGCGTAAAAGGGTGATCAGGATTGCCCCGGAGCCGTATCGCCCCGTCCTCGTCCCGCTGCGCCACAAGAGAACACGTATCGGGACAGTCCAATGTACACGCTGTGATGCATCGTTCGTTCTTCATCCTGCCTCGTTAGCCCAGGTGAGCCGCACTCGTCAAAGCCACACGCGCCGCCGATTGCACTTCCGCGCACATCCCGGTATGCATCCACCCATGTCACAGGAATACGCCATACCCGCCATCCCCCGCCACAGCGCCGAGGATTCCATCAAGCGCAGCCGCTTCATCACCACCATCGCCCACGTGACCACCGTGGACGAAGCCCGCGCCTTCATCGCCGACATCAAAGCTCAACACCCAGACGCCAACCACAACTGCTGGGCCTTCAACGCCGGACCCGCCGGCGACTCCGCCTTCGTTGGCTGCTCCGACGACGGCGAACCCTCCGGCACCGCAGGACGGCCCATGCTGAACGTGCTCATGCACTCCGGCGTCGGCGAAATAGCCGCCGTGGTCACCCGCTACTTCGGCGGCATCAAACTCGGCACCGGCGGCCTCGTACGCGCCTACTCCAGCATGGTGCAACTCGCCCTCGACTCCCTGCCCACAACCCGGCGCTTCGAAGCCCTGCGCCTGTGCATCAGCATCGACTACAAACACATCACCCTCTTCAAACGCGCCCTGCCTACCTTCGAAGCAACCATAGACAACGAAACCTACGCCAGAGACGCCGCCTTCACCCTCACCCTCCCCAAAGACAACGCCCAAGCCCTGCAAGATCACATCACCGAACTCACCGACGGCACAGCCCGGATTCATGAGGTGAAAGAAGAGTAGGAAGAGGGAGAATAAGAGGGCCTCCGGCGGCTTGAGCTCTTAGCTCGTTCGACCTGAAAGGAAGAAGGGGCTTAGAGATCAAGATAGCAGAGCTGCTCAAGGGAATGATTCCCTTGAGAATCCCCAGAATTTTTCGGGCGGAAGCCGCCCGAAAAATAGGGGTGGGCGGGCGGGTCCTTTTGCCTTCTCCCTTTTTCTTCGTACACATCCCCAACAGGGATTCTCACCGCTTGGGCCGAACCACCAACACCCCCCAATACAATCGCCCCCATCCACGCGGACGAGAGCCGTCAGGGGTGACGACCTCCATAGATAAAGGCAACCGGCACGTGCGCACGCAGGATTGTTAAGGACGGTAGTCCTTAACCTGCCAGAGGCAAAAAAAGCCCCTGCCAAACCACCTCCCTCAGCCACATCCCCCACAAGACGCAAAAAAGGGAGACTCCTTTTAAGGAGCCTCCCTTTTGAATTCTCGTTCATTCGCGGCGGTGCGCGGTGACCTTTTACAGGTCTTTGGCGACGCGGCGGATGAAGCGAAGGAGCTGGTTGGAGTAGCCGCCTTCGTTGTCGTACCAGATGATGAGTTTCACCATGCGCTTGTCCATGACGGAGGTCAGCAGGGAGTCGACGATACCGCCGTAGGAGCTGGACACGTAGTCGATGGAGACGAGGGGTTCTTCGGAGAAGCCCATGTTGCCTTTCATGGGGCCTTCAGCGGCGGCCTTGAGGGCGGCGTTGACTTCTTCGACGGTGACGTCCTTTTCCACTTCCACAACGAGGTCCACGAGGGAGACGTTGGGGGTAGGCACGCGCATGGACATGCCGTCGAGCTTGCCCTTGAGTTCAGGGATGACGGCGGTCACGGCCTTGGCGGCACCGGTGGTGGTGGGGATGATGCTCATCCCTGCGGCGCGGGCGCGGCGCAGGTCCTTGTGGGAGCCGTCAAGAATGCGCTGGCTCATGGTGTAGGAGTGGATGGTGGTCATCAGGCCGTGCTTGATGCCGAAGGTGTCATTCAGCACTTTGGTGGCGGGGGCCATGCAGTTGGTGGTGCAGGAGGCGTTGGACAGCACGTTGTGCTGTGCGGGGTCGTAGAGGTCGTCGTTGACGCCGGGCACGACGGTGAGGTCCACGTCCTTGCCGGGGGCACCGATGATGACTTTCTTTGCGCCGCACTTGATGTGTTCGGCGAGACCTTTGCCGTCCTTCACGCGGCCGGTGGTTTCCACGACGATATCAACGTCGCAGTCGCTCCAGGTCCACTCGCCAATGGCGTGGCGGGTGACTTTCACCTGCTGGCCGTCGATGACGAAGCCGTCTTCGTTGGCGACGATTTCACCGTCGTAACGTCCGTGGACGGAGTCGTACTTCAGCAGATGCGCGAGGGACTCGTTGTCTGCGCGGGCGTTGATCATTGCCAGTTCGAGGTTCTCGTCCTTGGCGATGAGGCGGGTAAGAAAACGGCCAATACGGCCAAAACCGTTGATACCGACTTTAACTGCCATTGTATAATCCTTCTCAGCTTAGATGGCGTTGGAAGAGCCGAGCACGTTCTTGATCTTGTGCTGCACCATGTCCTTGACGGCCTGTCGTGCGGCGCCAAGGTACTTGCGGGGGTCGAACACAGCGGGCTGCTCGGTGAGGGTCTTACGGATGACGGCGGTCATGGCAAGGCGGATATCGGTATCGATATTGATCTTGCAGACGCCGTACTTGGCGGCCTTGCGCAGCAGGTCCTCGGGCACGCCCTTGGCGCCGGGGATTTCACCGCCGAAAGCATTGGCCATGTCGAGGTATTCCTGCGGCACGGACGAGGAGCCGTGGAGCACCAGCGGGTACTTGGGCAGCATGTTGGTGATGGTCTCAAGGCGCTCAAAGTCGAGGCGCGGCTCGCCCTTGAACTTGTAGGCGCCGTGGCTGGTGCCGATGGCGATGGCGAGGGAGTCACAGCCCGTGCGCTCAACGAATTCCACAGCCTGATCAGGCTCGGTGTAGACGTTTTCCTCGGAGACGACATGCTCTTCGATGCCGGCCAGACGGCCGAGTTCGGCCTCGACCCACACGCCCTTGTCGTGGGCGTATTCGACAACCTTCTTGGTGACGGCGATGTTCTCCTCAAAGGGCAGATGCGAGCCGTCAATCATCACGGAGGTGAAGCCGCCGTCGATGCAGGCCTTGCAGATATCGAAGTCGGCGCCGTGGTCCAGATGCACGCAGATGGGCAGGTCGGACTCGACAAGCGCGGCCTCGACCAGCTTCATCAGGTACACTTGGCTGGCGTACTTTCGTGCCCCGGCGGAGACCTGGAGAATAAGCGGGGCGCGCTCCTCCTCGGCCGCGGCGATGATGCCCTGAATGATCTCCATGTTGTTCACGTTGAAAGCGCCAACGGCGTGACCACCAGCATACGCCTTCTCGAACATCTCCTTGGGTCCGGTAAGTGGCATGAAGTCCTCCTCGGTATCCTGTTTTGATAAAGATATGGGTAGGGGCAACCGTCTGCTTTTTCTGACATTTTTCACGTGTCAGCAAAGGGACACTGCCCTGCCTTGCGCACTACAAACCCACCCGAACCGGTCTACCGGTCCGGGCGGACTGACTGTGAAACCACTATTATATAGTCCCGTCAGGGGCTTGCTGTCAACGAACGCCAAGGGCATCCAGCTGCTTGAGCAGAGCCTCGTCAGTCAAACGAAATTGCAGGGGCGTCAGGGTGATGTGCCCTTCGCTCAGCTTGCCGCGGTCCGTCTCCGGACCAACGCGCTCGTGGGGGATTTCGCCTTCCAGCCAGTAGTAGGCGCTGCCGCGCGGGTCATGCCGCTCCTGATACCAGTCGCGGTAGGAAGTGCTGGTCTGCGGGCAGAGGACGAGTTCCTTGGCTTCTTCGATGGGGCCTTTGGGCAGATTCAGGTTCAGCAGAACATCCGGCGGCAGGGCGTCCCAGTCGGTACGGCCGATAAAGTCCGCGGCCCACTTGGCCTGCCCGGTCATATCCTGCGGCGTCCAGTCGTCGTAGGACACGGCAATGGCGCGAATGCCTTCCAGCACGCCTTCGGTGGCGGCGCTGACGGTGCCGGAGTAGATGATATCCACGCCAACGTTGCAGCCGCTGTTAATGCCGGAAACCACAAGGTCGGGGCGCTGCCCGCCAAGGAGCGTGGTCAGGCCCAGCTTGACGCAGTCTGCCGGGGTGCCGTAGACGCCAATGCCTTTGAAGCCGTTTTCCCTGAAGTTTTTCACTTTAAGGGGCATGGCGATGGTGATGGCGTGTCCAACGGCGGACTGCTCGGACACGGGGGCCACCACCTGCACGGTGTGCCCGGCATCCAAAAGCGCCTTGTAGATGGCCCGGAGGCCGGGGGCCTGAATGCCGTCGTCGTTGGTAAGAAGAATATTCATGGATTTTTTGGTCGGTTAAACGTGAGCGGATGGTCGCCGGCGCGGCTACGCCGACACATTCCAGCCGACGATAGCCCAAGCGCAGATGACCCGCAACGCCCAAGGGGAAATCCCCTCATCGCGGTGTGAAACGCAGGGTCGGGCGTGGGCCTGAATACGGCAGAAAGCGCGGCGAAAGAGCACTGCCAACGCCACGAGCCACGGCCGCAAAAAACACCAAAAACTCCGGCGCGATGCGCCGCGCGCGGCGGGCGCGCACATTGCGCCCCCGCGGGGACTCTGCTATGCCTCGGTGCTGTGGGGACAGCCGTCCGCCGCAATTGACGATGACGCGGCCGCACTGCCAAAGCGGGGCCGCTCCTTATAGAGAGACACCTTGACACGACAAGACGGAACCATGACCCGAAAGCAGACCTTCGTGCACGACCTCTCCCCCGGTCAGACGGTGGACGACGTGTTCGTCCTGACGGAAGCCCGACTCGGGCAGGCAAAAAACGGTCCCTTCTGGGGCCTGACGCTCGCCGACAACTCCGGAGAGGTTCCCGCCAAGATTTTTTCGCCGCACAGCCAAAACTGTCCGGAACTTGCCGCCGGGATGGTCGTCCGCATCCGCGGGCAGGTCGGCACCTACCGCGACCAACCGCAGGTTGTGGCCGATGCCGTCAAAATCCTCGACCCCGACGCCGAGGGCCTGCGCATTGGCGACTTTATCCCCTCCAGCGAGCGCGAGCCGGAAGACATGCTGGCGGACATTGAGCGCCTGTGCAAACGGCATCTGGAGCACAAGCCGTGGCGCACCCTGTGCCGCAAGGTGCTCACCGCGCCCGAGGTCAAATCGCGCATCATGAAGGCTCCCGGCGCCATCAGCATCCACCACGCCTACGCGGGCGGCCTGCTGGAGCATACCCTTGCCGTATGCAACCTGTGCATGAGCTACTGCGACCTGTACCCCAATCTGGACCGGCAGGTGCTGCTTGCCGCCGCCATTTTCCACGACCTCGGCAAGGCGTGGGAGTACGCAGAAGGTCCCGCGCGCGAGCACACCGACATGGGGCGGCTTCTGGGCCACATCCAGCTAGGGTTGGACGTTCTGGAACCGTTCCTCGTCAAGGCCAAAGACCTTGAGCCGGAGCTGAAGATGCACCTGAAGCATCTCATCCTCAGCCACCATGGAGAGCTGGAATTCGGCTCACCCAAGCGCCCCAAGACTGCCGAGGCCTTTGCCTTGCATTTTGCGGACAACATGGACGCCAAGATGAACACCGTTTCCGGCGCGTTGGAAGACATCCCCGACGGCGAAACCGGCTGGAGCCAGTATCTGCGCGCTCTGTCGCGCCCCGTCTACCGCCCATTTCACACGCCAAAGCCGCGCCCCGAGTGCGACAAAGAGGAAAGCAACCAATTATGTTTGTTACCTTTGAAGGGATAGAAGGCTCCGGCAAGTCCAGCGTCCTGCGCGCCGTCCAGAAGCATTTGGAGGAAACGGGGCGCGAAGTCCTGCTGACCCGCGAACCCGGCGGCAGCCGCATCGGCCGCGAACTGCGCAAACTGCTCCTCGACATCGAGAGCACGGACCTGACCGGCCCGAGCGAGCTGTTTCTCTACCTTGCGGACCGCGCCCAGCATGTCTCTACGGTTATCCGCCCTGCTGTTGAGGCGGGCAAGATTGTCATTTCGGACCGCTACGCCGACTCCACCGTGGCGTATCAGGGCTACGGCCGCGGGCTGGACCCCAAACAGCTGCACAGCTTCAACGATGTGGCCGTCTCCGGCATGTGGCCGGACCTGACCCTGCTCTTCGACTTGCCCGCCGAGGTCGGCCTTGGCCGCGCGGTTTCGCGCAATATGCAGGAACAGAAGTGCGACACCGAGGGCCGCTTTGAAGCCGAAAGCCTGAACTTCCACAACACCGTGCGTGAAGGCTATCTGACGCTGGCCGCCCTGCACCGCAAGCGCTTCCGCATTGTGGATGCCTCGCAGCCGCTGGAGGCCGTGGTGGCCGACGCCATCGCCATCATTGAAGCAAAGCTGGCCGGAGACGACAGCGAAGCCGAGGCCCCGGACTTCTAGCGCCCGCGCGCCCTTGGCCCTGCACGAACACTTTTTCACCGCCCGCCGGCGTGGCACCCCACGCCGGCGCGGCACCCCCCAAAAGCACGCATGAACCAAAACATCACCGGCGTTATCCTGACCTTCAACGGCGAGAAGTGGCTCGCCAAGACCCTTGCCAGCCTCGACTTTTGCGACAGGCTTTTGGTGGTGGACTCCGGCAGTACCGACGCCACCCTCGATATCGCCAAAGCCGCCGGGGCGGACATTCTGCACCGCGACTGGGAAGGGACCATCCCGCAGTTCCGCTTTGCCTTTGAACACGTGGATACGCCGTGGATTATTACCCTTGATCAGGACGAATTTCTTTCGCCGGAGCTGCGCGCCGGTGTCCTCAGCGCCCTGGCCGACCCGCAGGGGGCCGGGGGCTTCTGGTGCCCGCGCCGCTCGTGGTATCTGGACCGCTTCATCATGCACAGCGGCTGGTACCCGGACCGCCTGCTGCGCGTCTTCCGGCTGGACAGCGTGGAAATCCGCGGCATGCTCCCGCACGAGGAGTTCCACCCCACGGCCGCCACGCGCACCCTTGAGGGCGACATCATCCACTACCCCTACGCCGACCTTGCCGAGCATCTGGACAAGATCAACAGCTACACGTCCCTTGCCGCGCGCGAGATGCAGGCCAAGGGACGCCGCGCCGGTGTCGGCACAGCGCTGGCCCATGCCTTTGGCAAATTCCTGAAGCAATACGTCCTCAAGCAGGGCTTCCGCGACGGACGCGCGGGACTGGTGCTGGGCGTGCACGCCTTTATTTACGCCTTCCACAAGTATATGAAATTGGTGGAGCGCTCCTGCCCGCCCACGCCGGACGACCACAGCGGGTAGCTGCCGGGGGACACACGCCCCCGCGTTTGCAAATGCCTCAGGTTCTGCTACGCTGAAAAGCCGATACCGAAAGGATGCCCATCATGCGAACCCGCCAGACACAGCGCTTGCAGTACGCGCGCCAGACATCCGTGGTCTTTTACGGCCCCGGCGGTGAACTGTGCGCCATAGCGGACACGGAGCACTAGCCCATGCCTTCCCCTGCCGCCCTGCTCCGCCCTCTGTCCGCACCGTGTTTGCATGCGCCGCGCCCCGGCGCGTGCGGGCGGCATGCCTTCTCTCTTTCCGCCAGCCTCATGCCCCGCCTGTCCCGGCCACACCGCAGGGAGCCGCAGGCATGACCACGGCCACCCTCACCAGACCAACCATGCGACGCTCCGCCATCGACATCGCCAAATTCCTTGGCCTTGGCGCATTTATCCTGTGGCTTTTGTTCCTTGGCGAGGGCGGGCTAGGATACCAGTGGCAGTGGTACCTTGTGCCGCGCTATCTCTATTCCTTCTCCGGGGGCACCTTCACTCCGGGACCGCTCCTTCAGGGGCTGTGGGTCACGCTGCAGATTACGGGGCTGAGCCTTGGCCTGACCCTCATCTTTGGGCTGACCGCCGCCGTGCTGCGCCTGTCGGACTCCTTTATGGGCCGCGTGGTGGCGCAGGGGTACGTGGAGCTTATCCGCAACACGCCGCTACTCATCCAGCTCTTTTTCATCTATTTCGTCATTGCTCCTGTGCTGGACATCTCGGCCTTTACCGCTGCGGTGCTCACGCTGTCCCTCTTCGAGGGAGCCTATGCATCGGAAATTTTCCGCGCGGGCATCCAGTCCGTGCAGATGGGCCAATGGGAAGCCGCATACAGCCTTGGGCTGTCACGCTTTGACACCTACCGTAAAATCATTCTGCCGCAGGCCATCCGCCGCATTTTGCCACCGCTGACGGGCGTTGCCGTGTCCCTCGTCAAGGACTCCGCCCTCGCCAGCACCATTGCGGTGTACGAGCTGACCCAACAGGGCCAGCTGGTCATTGCGGATTCCTTTTTGACCTTCGAAATCTGGTTCACCGTGGCCGCCATCTATCTGGCCGTCACCATCAGTCTGTCGTGGGTTGCTTCCGTCCTTGAACGCCGGCTCTACAGCGAGGAACCCCATGCTCATTGATACCTCCGCACAATCCACCAAAAGCGGCGCACAGGACGCAGCGCCCATCATCACGGTGGACGGCGTGTCCAAGACCTTCCCCAACGGCGTACGCGCCCTGCAGGGGGTCAGCCTCAGCGTTCTGCGCAGTGAAATGGTCGTCATCATCGGCCCGTCCGGGTCTGGAAAGTCCACCCTGCTGCGCTGCCTCAACGGGCTGGAAGACATTGACGAGGGGCGCATCGTCATTGACGGCATCCCCCTGAACGGCGACCGCAAAAACCGCGACGCCATCCGGCAGGACGTGGGCATGGTCTTTCAGTCCTTTAATCTGTTCCCGCACCTGACGGTGCTGGAGAACGTGAACCTTGCCCAAACCCTTGTCCGCCGCAAATCCGACGCCGATGCCACCCAAACCAGCATGGACCTGCTCACGCGGGTGGGGCTTGGCGACCGGGGCGACAGCTACCCGGCGCAGCTCTCCGGCGGCCAGCAGCAGCGCGTCGCCATTGCCCGCGCCCTGGCCATGCATCCGGGCGTGATGCTCTTTGACGAAGCCACAAGCGCACTGGACCCCGAAATGATCGGCGAGGTGCTTGAAGTCATGCGCGACCTCGCCCGCGAGGGCATGACCATGGTTGTGGTCACGCACGAGATGGGCTTTGCCCGCGAGGTGGGCGACCGCATCATCTTTATGGAGGATGGACGCATTGTGGAGGAGGCCTCCACCGACGTCTTCTTCGATACCCCGCGCGAGGAACGCACCCGCCTGTTCCTCAGCCAAATTCTGTAGTCCGGCACCACATCACCGCAAAGGAGACCCTGATGAACACCCAAGCCAAAAGCATTTGCGCGGTCCTCATGGCCCTTGTCCTTCTGCTGTTTGCCGTGGCGGCACACGCGGGGGATACCTCCCGGCAGCTCACCGAGGAAAGCACCCTGACCACCATCCAAAAGCGCGGCACCCTGCGCGTGGGCATGGACACCTTTGTGCCATGGGCCATGAAGGATAAAACCGGAACATTCATCGGCTTTGAAATCGACGTCGCCCGCCGCCTCGCCAAGGACATGGGCGTGGACGTCGAATTCGTGCCCACCTCGTGGGACGGCATCATCCCCGCCCTGCTGGCCGGCAAGTTCGACCTGCTCATCGGCGGTATGAGCATCCGGCCGGACCGCGCCGTCAAGGTCAACTTCACCATCCCCTACTACAGCACGGGCATGTCCATCGTCGCGCACAAAAAGAACGCGCCGGGCTTCTCCTCCCTTGACGACTTCAACTCCAAGGACATCACCATCGCCGCGCGCAAGGGCACCACGGCAGCCAAGGCCGCCCAAAAATACATGCCCAACGCCCGCATGAAGCTGTTCAACAAAGAGCCACAGGCCGTGCAGGAACTCCTGAACGGCCGCGCCGACGCCTTTGTAAGCATGGCCCCCCTGCCCGCGCAGGAAGCCATCAAGCACCCGGAAAAGCTCTACATGCCCTTTGAGGAGCCGTTCACCAACGAGCCTAACGCCATTGCCGTGCGCAAGGGCGACATCGACATTCTGAACTTCCTCGACAGTTGGATCCGCGTGGTCCGCGCCGAGGGCTGGATTCAGGAGCGCCAGTACTACTGGTTCAACACCATGGACTGGCAGGACCAGCTCCAGTAGCTCTTTCGCGCCGCCGCTTCGGCGGCGGCGCGCCATCCGCACAAAAGCATCACCGTGATTCCAGAAAAATCCACCCGCTTTGGCGTCCTTGACGTTGTTCTGCTGGCGCTTATCGCCGCCGCCGTGGCCTACATGGGCTGGCGCATTGAAACGCGCCTTGACTACGAATGGCACTGGGAGCGCATCGGGCAGTTTCTCTTGCGCCACGACACGCAGGAGGGCTGGGTGCCCGGCCTGCTGACGCAGGGACTGCTCACCACCATCCGCCTCAGCCTGTGGACCATGCTGTTTGCCACCATCATCGGTACGGCCATGGGACTGGCGCGCACCAGCCACAGCCTGTTTTGGCGGCTGACGGGCAAGGTCTACGTGGGCCTTGTGCGCAATACGCCGCCCCTTGTGCTGGTGTTCATCTTTTACTTTTTTCTGTCGGACCAGCTGCTCATGGCGCTGAATGTGGATGGCCTGGTGCGCGGCGCGCCGGACTGGGCGCAGGGCGTCATTGCATTCACCGCCGCCCCGGTGAACCGCTTTTCGGCCTTTTTGTCCGGTCTTATGACCCTTGCGGTGTACGAGGGCGCCTACATCACGGAGCACGTGCGCTCGGGCATCCAATCCGTGGAGCGCGGGCAGTACGAGGCCGCCTACGCCCTTGGGCTGTCGCGCTGGCAGCGCATGCGCCGCGTTATTTTGCCGCAGGCCCTGTCGCGTATAGTGCCGCCGCTGACCGGGCAGTTTATTTCCACCATCAAGGACTCCGCCATCGTCTCCATCATTTCCATTCAGGAGCTGACCTTTCAGGGCATGGAGCTTATGGCCGCCACGTATATGACCTTTGAAACGTGGATTACCGTGACGGTGCTGTACCTGCTGCTGACCAGCGCCTGCTCCGTGCTTGCGGCCAAGGTGGAACGCCGTGCCAGACGCGGACTGGCCTAGCCCGGCGTCCCCCATTGACCTTCCACTTGCAAGCTTTTACACAAGAAGGACAACCTGACATCAACCGCCCCCACGTTGCGACACCGCACACATGCTTCGGGCACGGAGGTTTCAATGGCCAGCCACGTCAAGGTCTACGCGCTTACTACCTGCGTCCACTGCCGAAAAACAAAAGAATTTCTTGATGAATGCGGCGTTGAGTACGACTGCATCCACGTTGACGACCTCAAGGGCGAAGAGCGCACCAAGTGCATCGACGAGGTCCGCAGCCACAACCCCGCCGTCTCCTTTCCCACTATCGTCATCGACGGCGACAAGGTCGTTGTCGGCTTCCGCAAGGACAAGCTCAAAGACCTGCTCGGAGTCTGATCATGGATGCCAAGGAACTTTTCTCCCGCCTCGGGCCCATTCAGGAGGCCAAGGGCTTTTACTTCAACCCGGACATGGACATGACCATGCCCCTGCTGCAAAGCCTGCTGGATAACCGTGACCGCTACGGCTACATGGCCTGTCCGTGCAGATTGGCCAGCGGCGGCTTTGATGCGGACCGCGACATCATCTGTCCCTGCGTCTACCGCGACCCGGATATTGAGGAATACGGCTCGTGCTACTGCGGGCTGTATGTCTCCAAGGCGTGGATTGACGGCGCTCTCCCCCACAAAACCGTGCCCGAACGCCGCCCGCCGGAAAAGCTCCTCGCCGCCCTTGGCGTGGACGACTAGCGGCGCCCACTGCGCAACGCAAAAGCGCCCGGTCCATATGGACCGGGCGCTTTGTTTTGCCGTTTTCCAGCACGGCTTCGGCGCGGCTATCAAAAACCATTCAGGCTGTTCTGGCCATGCAGGCCCCTGTTGCGGGTGGCCTTCACTGCCCGCGCGGCGAGGAAAGACGCAGGGGCAAGAAGCGCCTTCACCTCTGCGCCACAACGCACCTGCTAGGCGCGCCGAGTCAATCCATACTTGCGCAATTTGTATTGCAGGGTGCGGCGGCTGATGCCAAGGGCGTCCGCCGTCTTCTGCCTGTGGCCGCCGTGGGCCTCCAGCGCTTCCACAAGGGCCTGCTTCTCCGCATCGTCTAGGGATGTAGGGCCGGGGCGGCCAAGGCCGGACGCATCGTCCGCAGACCGGGCCGCAGGCTGGGCGGCGTCCATGGCCGCGGTGCTCACTACACCGCGCGTTGCCGGGGATGGCGCGGCAACAGGCTGCATGCCCTCCGGCGTACCACCGGCGCGCACCTGCGGAGGCAGGTCCTCCTCGCGCAGGGAATCGGTGCGCGACAGCACAAGAGCACGCTCAAGGGCGTTTTCCAGCTCGCGCACGTTGCCGGGCCACGCGTAATGCGACAGCACCTCCAGAAAACGGGGGCTGACCTCGCGCATCTGCTTGCGGTTTTTGCGCCCCAGCTTTTCCAGCAGGTGCGCCACAAGCAGCGGCATGTCGTCCATGCGCTCACGCAGCGGGGGAATGCGGATTTCCAGCACGTTCAGGCGGTAGTATAAATCTTCGCGGAAGCGGCCCGCCGCCACCTCGGCGGCAAGGTCGCGGTTGGTGGCGGCAACAATGCGCACGTCCACAGGCACCGCGCCCACCGCGCCAAGGGGTTCCACAATGCGCTCCTGCAGGGCGCGCAGCAGTTTCGCCTGCAGCTCAAGGGGCATCTCGCCTATTTCATCAAGCAGCAGCGTCCCGCCCGAGGCCAACTGAAAACGGCCGGGTTTGTCGCGGGTTGCGCCGGTAAAGGCGCCCTTCACGTAGCCAAAGAGTTCACTCTCCAGCAAATCGCCGGGCAGCGCCGCGCAGTTGACCTTGATAAGCGGACCTTTGGCGCGGGCGCTGACGTCGTGCAGGGCCGCGGCCACCAGTTCCTTGCCGGTGCCGGATTCGCCCATCACAAGGACCGTGGCCTCGGTAGGCCCGGTCTGGGTGATAAGGTCGCGCACGCGCTCCATCTGCGGCGTTTGGCCGATGAAGCCCTCGCTGATGCCCGTCTCCTGCCGCAGTTCGCGGTTTTCGGCCACGAGGCGGGAATAGTCCCACGCCTTATCGAGCACGGCTTTGAGTTCCTCGTTATCCGCGGGTTTGGTCAGATAGTCGAAGGCGCCCTTTTTCATGGCATCAACGGCGGACCCGACGGTCCCGTAGGCCGTCAGCATCACCACCGGCACACCGGGCACGGCGGCGCGGATGGCGCCAAGGGCCTCCAGACCGTCCATACCGGGCATGCGCATGTCCAGCAGGACCACGTCCGGTCCGGCATCGGGCAACATGCCAAGGGCATCCTCGGCGCTTTCGGCCTCCATGACGTGCCAGCCCGCATCGCGCAACACAGCGCCCACAAGCAGGCGAAGAGCCGGCTCGTCATCCACGACGAGAACCCTTCTGGCTTCCCCATATTCACGCATCGTTGTCGACTCCGTCTAAGCGTTCTTCTTCAATGACCAGCGGAAAGCTCAGGCGCACCTCGGTGCCATGCACGCGCTCGTCCGTGGTGGAGACAAGGGACACCTGCCCGCCATGGGCGCGCATGATGCGGTGTACGATGGCGAGTCCAAGCCCCGTCCCCTCCTTGCGGGAGGTAAAAAACGGCTCAAGGGCATGTTCGCGGTCTTCATCGGTCATCCCGTGGCCATTGTCGCGCACCGCCACAATGGTGGCGTTGCCTTCCTGATAAGTGGCAACCTCCACGCGGCCCGTCTCGCCAGAGGCGGCGTCCGGAACGGCGTTGAGGCTATTAATGACAAGGTTCAGCAGCGCCTGCTTCAGCATATCCGGGTCGGCATGTACGGGCGCATCACTCAGCTGGGTGCCAAACTCCGCCCCGCGCAGCTCAAAATCGCGCGACAACAGGTGCCGCAGGTCCGCCGTCAGCTGCTGCATATCCACAGCGGAGCGCTCCGGCGTCCGCGGGCGCGACAAAAACAGCAGGTCCGACACCACTTTGTCCAAACGGTCCGCCTCGCGGACCATGGTATCGGCGTACTGTTCCTCGGGCGATTGGCCGCGCAGCTTGTCCGCAAAGAACTGGGCAAAGCCGCGAAGCGCGCTCAGGGGGTTACGGATTTCATGCGCCAGTCCGGCGGCAAGGCGGCCCACTGCCGCAAGGTGACGCACCTCCACAAGGTCGTCCTCCAGGGCCTTGATTTCCGTTCTGTCGCGCACCAGCACCAAACGCTCGCTGGCTTCGTCCGCGCCGCGCTCCGAGGGCGGAATGGGCAGGCACAGCACCTCAAGGCTGCGCCCCGCGTACTCATACTGCACCCATGTGCGCCCGGAGCCGCACTTGTCCTGCGCGGAAATGTCGCGGCCCCCGGCACTGCGCAGGGGCAGGTCCGTCCACATACGCCCGACAAGGCGCTTTTTGCCCTCCACCTCAAGGATATTCTCCGCCGCCGGGTTGGCGGCGCGGATGAGGCCGTCGTCATCAAGAGTGACAAGGCCGTCGGGCATGGTGTCCAGCAGGCGGGAGTGGAAGCGCTCCAAGCGGTTCAGACGGCGCCCCTGGTCGCGGCGGCGCAGGTAGGCAATGGCCAGCCCCCACAAAAAGAGGGCCACCAGCAGCACATACAGCGTCTGGTACATGGCCGTGGAGCGAAATTTCTTAAACTGCTGCAAGTGGCGCGTGGCATCCAGTCCCACAACGAGGTACGGCACGCCAACACC
Organism: Desulfobaculum sp. SPO524; assembly: GCF_044987625.1. Taxonomy (NCBI): domain Bacteria; kingdom Pseudomonadati; phylum Thermodesulfobacteriota; class Desulfovibrionia; order Desulfovibrionales; family Desulfovibrionaceae; genus Desulfobaculum; species Desulfobaculum sp. SPO524. Next base: position 729,689 of record NZ_JBJDSB010000001.1, read on the forward strand.
GGTTGTGCCCATGCCGGAATCCATCTCGCACAACTGGCCAAGGCCGCGGCGCGAGCGCAGGGCCGCCACGAAAATATTGCGTTTGTCTCCGGAATAGAAGGCCTGCCACTCGCCGGTGGATTGCAGCACATCCCACCCGTGGCCGGGAATCTCCGGATAATTGAGGCCCTCCGCGCCAACGGACAGCAGCATGCGTCCATTTTGGGCGTACAGGGACAAGAACTCCACCTCGCTCTGATTCACGAGGTCGGAAAGCATCTCCACCACCTGCGGCTTAATGCTGGGCAGGGGCTGTTGCTGCTGCATCATGCCGCGCATGCCGTGCCGCCTGTGCCCGCGCATCTCGCGCATAAGGCTTGTCTCAATCCCGCGCAGAATCACGCGGGAGGACAAAAACATGTGTTCATTGATGGTTTCGCGCTGCTGGCGAAGGTTGTGCCACGTGACGTAGCTGATGCCGAGACCAAGCACCACAAGGGCGATGGCGGCGACGAGGAGGGGATTCGAATCCTTGTTTGACCGGAGACCAAGTTCCATTGGGTCATCCTGTAATAACAACCCCGGGGCCAGTCTATACCGACCCCGGGGACGCTATGAGGAGGGGCTGTAATGTTGTCCTCCGCCACGTGGCGAAGGTTCGGGGCTAGTCGAGAGCGGGGCAGTTGCCGTAGTAGCCGCCGCCACCGCCGCCGCGATGGTAGCCGCCGTGGCCGTAACCACCATGGCCGTAGCCTCGGCCCATGGGCATACGGATGCCGGTTTCGCTACCCATCTGCTGGCGGAACTTCACGCGCTTTTCAAAAAGCTGGCTGCGCAGATTGGCGATGTCCTTGGTCACGGCGTCGATGCGGCTCTGGTCGGCATTGGGGCTGGCCAGCAGAGCTTCCAGCTCGGCGCGCTTGGCGTACATCTGCTCGCGCAGGGGCTTGGTGTCCTGATAGAACTGCTGCGCGATGGCGTCGGCCTTCTGCTGCTGTTCGGGGGTCAGTGCTTCATAGCCCTGCCCGCAGTATCCCTGTCCCCAGCCGTGGCCGCCCATCTGGCCGCGCATCTGTCCGTGATGCGGTCCGGCGTATGCCACAGCGGCGAGGGTCAAAACCGCTACCGCGACAAATGCTGCGATGGTGGTGTTCTTCTTCGTCATAGCTTGTGCTCCTTTTTTGGGGCTTTTGCGTTTTCTTAAGCTACAGCACGAGGCGTGCCAAAACATAAACCGCAACTTTTTCAAGCTATTATGGAAAAAGCACTCAGCCGCCACCCTGCCGTTGTGCAAGCGGATTGCACCACACCAGTGCACTTTGTGCAAGCATGTGCACTTGTGCAATTCCTGCCGCCGGTATGTGCACATCCCCCTCCCGGTCCGGCAGGCCGCCGCCACGCCCGCGCCCCATACGGCCCGCCACCCGCGGCATTGTGGTGAGCCTAAGCGGCGCCGTCTTCGGCTTTCGGAATGCGGATGCACTGCACAAATCCCAGTGAAACCGCCGCCAAAACCGCCCCGCTAAAGAACACCCACGAGGGGTGCAGCAGCCACACCGCCCCGGCGCAAAACGGAATAACCACCGCCGCCACATGGTTGATGGTAAAGCCCACGGCCATGCTGGGCGCAATGTCCTCGCGCTCCGCAATTTTCTGAAAATACGTTCTGATGGCGATGGAGCAGTTGAAGACCACATGGTCCAGAATATACAGGAAAGCGACCACCATTTTGCTCTCCACCACGCCGTAGGCGGCAAAGACCACAATAAGCGTCGCGTACTCCACGCTCAGCACGGCGCGCTCGCCAAAGCGATTAATGGCGCGGCCGATGCGCGGCGAGACGAACCAATTCACCACGTTGTTGAAAATGAACAGCGCCGTCACCTCCTGCACGGTGAACCCAAGGCGCTCCACCATGAGGAACACGGAGAAGGCCACAAAAATCTGCCGCCGCGCTCCGGCGAAAAAGGTCAGCAGGTAATACAGCCAGTATTTCTTGCGCAGGAGCATTCCCTTGCGCTGCGGGCGCGCCTCCACGTCCGCAATGGGGACAAAGAGCGCCCCAAGGCCCGCCACCACAACCACCAGCCCCACTCCGGCAAAGAGCATGGGGTAATCCCATACCTCGGCCAAAAGAAAAATCGCCCCGCCAACGGCAAGGTTGCCCACCGACGTCAGCCCCTTGAGCCGCCCTGATACCAGCGGCGCGGTGGCAAGGTCGTAATGCTGCAACGTCAGGGACTGGTTCACCGTTTCAAAGTAGTGAAAGCCAAAGGACATAATGAGCGTGGTGGCCACCAGCCCCCACGTGGTGGGGAAAAAGCCCGTCAGCGCCACCCCAAGGCCCACCACGGCGATGGAAAATGCCGCAAGCCGCCGCTCCGTAATAAACAGCAGCAGATACACCACCAAAAAGGCCAAAAAACCCGGAACCTCTCGAATGGACTGAATAATGCCCATTTCCAGACCATCAACACCCACCACATCAACGGCGAAGTTATTGACCAGCGTCCGCCAGCCCTGCAAGCCCACCGCACCAGCGAGGGTGAGTATCATCAGGAATATGTACAGACGGCGGGCAGAAGGAGACATGTTCATGCAAAGCACCTCATCATGCAGGGGGAAGGACGCATATTTCTCTCCCGAAGCACTATTTTTTTCCATCGGATTCGTGTAGTGTTCCAACCAGTTGAACACCCCACTGGATTTTTTTTATTCCGCCCCGATTTTTTCCCTAAAGAAATTTTCCGTAACGGCCGATCACATGTTTGACAAAGAGGCAGACTCCACCCTTTTTGTCAGCGTGATTCACCGTAGGCCGCCGGGAGCGGGCACATGGCACAGATTATCGACATCACCCCAAGGGCCAGAGACGTCCATCCAGTGCTGATGCTCATCACATCGCACCGCATGGATTGCTTTGTCCTGTGCCTCAAGTGCCTTGAGCTGTACACCGACCTCTCCCGCTTCAAGAAGATTTACATCCTCGCCAACGATGTTTCGGACGAGCACTCGTTGCTTATCAAGTCCTTCCAACAGCGCCACCCCGGCGTCATTGACGTCTACACCACCCCGCGGGGCTACGTGCCGGCCGTGGTCGCCATGCAAAACATCATCATGGCCCGCCACATCGACGACGTCATCATCAAGATGTACGAGGACGTCTTTGTCACGCCCCGCTGGCTGGAACGGCTCATCGCCGCGTACAAGATGCACAAGAACCACCCCCGCGTGGTGCTGGCCTCCACCGTTGCGCCCGTGAGCGTGACCGGGCGGCAGGTGATGGACCGCGCCCTGCGCGCCCACTACCAGCGCGAGCGCTCGCGCCTGCCGGGCACCAGCGTGGCGCACAACGCCATCCTGCACCGCTTTGTGTGGGAAAAGGTGCTCTTTGACGGCTTTGAAGAAAAGTTCCTGAACCTAAAGCGCCCGGAGTTCTCCTACGTACCGCGTCTGTCCACGGAATGCATCATCTACGACCGGCGGCTGATGGACCTCATCCTGCCCATGCCGCTGAGGACCGTGCAGGGCAACCACCGCGTGGAGGAATACATCATCAACAGCGCGCTGGCCTCGCAAAAGCTCCAGGCCGCCGTTATCACCAACGCCGTGGTGCACCACTTCAGCCACATGGAGTCCGAAGCCTACCTGCGCAGGCACATCAGTATGGATGACATCTGGTGGCACATGACTTTTCTGGATGAAAACCCGGCCTACAAGGACAGCAACGATCTGTCCCCAAGGCTGCCGGGAACGCGCAACCTCAAGCTGCGCAAACTCATGAGGGACCGTGAACTCCGTCTTCTGAGTTGACGGCGATAACCAGAGATAGGCGGTGCGGATCTTCGGGAGGGGAGATGCGGCACACTTTCCAAGTATCCGCCCGCCCCGGACACACAGCCCCCGAAAGGGGGCTTTTTCGTGGTGACGCTGGGGCGCGTTTACAGGCTGCTCGCCCCCTGCCCCGCGTACAGATGCGGACTCCGGCCATACGGCGAAGCACAGCCTCGCCGCCCTCCCACGCCCGGCGACGCAGCGGGGATGCCTTGGATGCGCCCCTGCCTCAAGGGCGAGGCGCACACGGCTCATAGCACAGCGCCAAGCGCCCACAGCCCGCGCCATAAAACGCGGCGCAAGCGGGCGAAACGCGCAGGCGCAGCAGAGCACACCGGGTGGCGCCAGCTACCCCTTCATAGCGGAGCGGGCCTTGCGCACCACGGAGGCGGCGCGCACTTCACTGAGCTGGCACGCGCCCTTCACCACCTGATCCACCATCCGGTGCACGCAGGACATATAGTCCAAATGCGCCACCATCACCGGAATGGCAATGCCCGCCCGCGCCCCGGCGTCCAGCAAGGCGAGCTTCAGCTCCTGGTACCGCGTCTCGAATTCGCGCTCCCGCGCAAGGAGCCGCCGCTCGTCGTAGCGTTCATCCACGGGGTCGGCGTGCAGGATAATGGACTGCGCCTGCTCCAAAACATCCAGCCACAGCGGCTGCACGGAAGCCCCTTCCAGGTCTTCCAGCTGGCCCACAATGGCCACGGCCTCCTGCGCCTGCTCGCCCGCCATGGCAAAGTACCGCGCGGAGCGCAAAATATCCGGCACCACCTCCGCCGCACGCTGCGACAGACCTGCCTTGGACACCCGCGTGGCAAAGTCCGCAATGGCCGCATGCAGCTTGTCCATAATGGCGCGGCTTCGGTCCACCTCGCGGCAATGGCCCGTGGTACAGTTGAGCGCGCTGTGCATCACCCGGCGGGCGATGTCGGCCATGCGCTCCGTCTCCTTGCCCAGCGCGCCAACGGCCACAGCCGGGGTGCTCAGGGTGTTGCGGTCAAGGTAGCGTGGCCGTCCTTCGTCCTCCTCCGCGGTGCGGAAGCGGTTCTCCAAAAAACGCACCAAAGCGGGCGTAATAGGCACCATCACCAGCACGCCGAGCACATTGAACACCGAGTGGAACAGCGCCAACACCGACGCCGGCTCCGCATCCATGCCAAGGGCGGCGCGCGCAGAAATGATGCTGTCCACCAACACGGGCAGCAGCGCAATAGCCACACACCCCGTCAGCAGGTTGAAGACCATATGCAGCGCCGCCACACGCCGCGCCTGCGGCGTTGCCCCAATAACGGCAAGGGCGGCGGTACTGGTGGTGCCCACATTGGCGCCAATGACCGCAGCGGCCGCCTGCTCAATGGGAATCATCCCCCCAGCCGTAGCCGTCAGCACCAACGCCATCGTCGCGCTGGAGGACTGCATAAGACAGGTCAGCGCAAAGCCCACCGCGGCAAAGGCGGCGTACCCGGCCAGCCCCGGCAAAGCGATGGTCGTCAGGTCAAAGGAGGTGCCAAGGTCCAGAAAGGCGCCTTGCAGATATTCAATGCCAAGGAAAAAGAGACCAAACCCGGCAAGGGCCTCGCCAAGGGCGGCGCGGCGGGACACCGCACCGGCAATCCATAGCGCGGTGCCGACGGCGATAAGCGGCAGGGCAAGGGCCTTGATGCTGACCTTGAGGCCCAGCATCGCCACCAGCCACGCCGTGGTTGTGGTGCCGACGTTGCTGCCATACACCACCCACACGCAATGCGTCAGGGCCATGATGCCCGCGTTGACAAAGCCAATGGCCGCCACGGTCACCGCCGACGACGACTGCACGGCAGATGTCATGACAAAGCCGGAAAGGATGCCGCGAAGCGGCGTTTTTGTGGATGCAGTAAGAGCGCGGCGCAAAAAGCCGCCTGCGGCGAGCTTGAGACCGTCCGTCATGAGCTTCATGCCCAAGAGGAGCAGGCCAAGCCCGCCAGCGAGAGTAATGAGGTCCGTTGTGTTCATGCGCCTCCCTATATGGCCGAATGTCACGCAAGAAGTGTCGATTCGCCGCGAGAGTATAGATGAGACGCGTGCCGGGGAAAAGGACGGATTTTCAGCCTACCACGGCGTGGGCAGGTCCATCTCGCGCTTTTGGGGGCGTTCGCAGGTGCCGTCCTCAAAGATTTTGGCGTGGCACTTTTCGCAAACACGGTACGAGCGGGAGGTGAACCTCTCCTTCAGGCAGCAATGGTAGCGCTGGTAGGTCTGTTCGCCACAATTGGGGCAATAGCGTTGAAGAAGTACACTCATAATGCCCATGGCTATACCTCTTCCTTGTGCGGTGGTAAAGCCAGAACCCACCGCCAAAACAGTATTTTTTCTGTGGCGGCTGCGTTGCATTTTGGTGTTTTTCCGCGCGCGGCCACCCTTCCTGCGCGTCTGGGAGTTGCCCGCACCCTGCAAAGAAGGTACATATACACTATAAAACCACTCCCCAAAGCCTATTCGGAGAACCATGGACCCTTCATCCCGGCATACCCCCCAGCATGACCCGCTCATGTCCGAAGCCATGGCCACCATTCTCTGCATCGATGATGAAGAGATGATCCGCCAAAGCATCGGCGATTATCTTGAAGATAGCGGCTACAACGTCCTGCAGGCAGAAAACGGCCGCGTCGGGCTGGAGGTTTTTCGCGAGCGTACGCCGGACATCATCCTTGTGGACCTACGCATGCCCGAGGTGGACGGGCTGGCGGTGCTCTCCAACATCACCAAGGAAAGCCCGGAAACGCCCATCATTGTCGTCTCCGGCACCGGAGTTTTGGAAGATTCCATCGAGGCGCTGCGCCGCGGCGCATGGGACTACGTCACCAAACCCATTGAAGACATGGCCGTCCTTGCCCACGCCATCGACAAGGCCTTGGAACGCGCCCGCCTCCTGCGCGAGAACCGCCTGTATCATGAGCACCTTGAACGCGAAGTGCAGCAACGCACCGCCCAGCTCAAAACCGAAATGCTGGAGCGCATCCGCGCCGAAAAGGCCCTTGCCAAGCAGCGGCAGGAAATCCTCGACTCGCAGAAAGAAATCATCCTCATCCTTGGCGAAGTGGTGGAAACCCGCTCCAAGGAAACCGCCAACCACGTTCGCCGTATGGCGGAATTCACCTACCTCCTCGCCAAGGGCGCGGGGCTGGATGAAGAGGAAGCCCGCATGATCCGTATGGTCGCCCCCATGCACGACGTCGGCAAAATCGGCATCCCGGACTCCATCCTCCTCAAGCCAGACCGCCTCACCGCCGAGGAATACGAAGTCATCAAAAAGCATACGGAAATCGGCTACGCCATCCTCAACGCCTCGCCCAAGCGCATCATGCGCGCGGCCGCCATCCTCGCCTACCAGCATCATGAACGCTGGGACGGCTCCGGCTATCCCCAAGGCCTCGCAGGCGAGGAAATCCACCTCTACGGACGCATTGGGGCCATTGCCGACGTGTTCGACGCCCTTTTGTCCAAGCGCGTCTACAAGGACCCGTGGTCCATCAAGAGCATTGGCGACTACTTCCGCGACAACAGCGGCATTCTCTTCGACCCCAAGCTGGTGAACATCTTCTTCACCATTGTGGACGACATGCTCGCCATCCGCGAAGCCTACCCCGACGACAGCGACGAGGACATTCAGCATACCGGGCGAGCCTCTACCCCGTCCTAATCCCCAAATTTGCTACAAAAAAACACCGCTCACGCGGTGTCATCCTTGTGCCCCACCGGGGACCATTGCCTCGGGTTCTCCTCCAGCTCTCTACAGCTTCAAGTCCACGCCGTTTGCTCCGCTTTCCTGCCCGCCGTTTTCGTCATCACCGTTTGAGCCTTCTTCATCCCGAAGGGCGCGTACCGGCAATTCCACAGTAAACACCGTTCCGCCACCGGGGCGGGTGCTTACGCGGAACACGCCATTATGGGTGCTGGTCACAATAAAATACGCCACGGACAGCCCAAGCCCTGTGCCCTGCCCCGGCGCCTTGGTGGTAAAGAACGGCTCAAACACCCTGCGGCGCGTGGCCTCGTCCATGCCGGGGCCGTTATCCGAAATCGCCACAAACACCGCCCCGCGCGCCGTGCCCGTACGCAGGCTGATGGTGGGCGGATTATTGTCCGATGTGCCCTCACCAAGGGCCTCTGCCGCGTTCTTGACGATGTTCAGAAACACCTGCTCCATCTGATTTCGCGAACAGACAATACGCGGCAGGTCGTCTGCGTATTCCCGCCGGATTTCTATCTGCTTAAAGTCGTACTTTTTTTTCAGGTCGTAGTCGCTGGCGGCAAGCTCCAGCACTCCGTCCAGCAGGTCGTGCAGGTCGTTACGGCTCATGTCCTCCTCGGAGCGGCGGCTGAACTTGAGCATGGAGCTCACAATGCGCGCCGCGCGTTCCCCTGCCTCCGCAATGCCGTCGAGGTATTTGCCGATGCCGCGCGCCTCCATATACTGCCCAACAAGGCCCAAATCGAGGCCCAAACGTTCGGCCACGCGCGTATTTCCGGGCAGGTCCTCCTGAAAGCGCCGCCGCAGATTCTGCCCGCTCTGCAAAATGATGCCCAGCGGGTTGTTGATTTCATGCGCCATGCCCGCCGCCAGCCCGCCAACGCTCATCATCTTCTCAGTCTGGATCATCATCTGCTGCAGTCGTACGCGCTCCGTCACATCATCCACATGCACCACTGCGCCCTGACCACCCGCCAAAGGATACATAGCCAGGTCCACAAACCGCTCCTCATGGTCCACGGCAACGCCGGATTCAAGGTAAGGCGTGCCGCTGGCTATAACGCCATGCACAAACTCCAGCCACGGCGACACGTACGGCAGGACCTCCTGCAAGTCCATGCCCTGCCGCAGCGGTTTACCCTTCATATTTTCAACAGCCTTGCGGTTCCACAGCGTCAGCCGCAGGTCCTTGTCCACGGCCACCAGCATGGATTCCAGTGAATCCACCACATCCTGCAGCACCTTGCGCAGGCGGCGCGATTCCTCCGCTGCACGTTTGCGCTCCGAGATGTCACGGCCCTCGGCAAGGATGTACACCACATTGCCGTCAGAATCCGAAATGGGCTTCAACGAAAAATCAATAACCCGCAACTCGCCCCGCACATCCACATGTTCGGCCTCGTCACGGATAACGCGCCCCTGCCGCGCCAACAGCAGACCTTCCTGCACGCGCTCGCGCTCGGCCTCGGAGTGCCGCCACCACGGCGTTTCCCAAAACGGTTTCCCTACAATGTTTTCCGCCTCGTCATCCACAAAATCCAGCGCGGTTTGGTTCACCATCTGCACCACGCCCTCCGGCGAAATAATGGCGCACAGCTGGTACGTTTGGTCGAACAGGGCGCGGAACTTCGCCTCGCTGCGCCGCAGGGCGTCCTCCGCCGCCGCGCGCTCGCCAATCTCCGCGAGCAGCATGTCATTGGCCTGCTCCAAGCGCTGCGTATGCCGCGCTATGCCTCGCTTCAACCGCCAGTTGAACCACAGCAAAAGAAACACACCAGCACCAACAAGCACCAAGACCCCAACAAAAAGGTTTCGGTGCCGCGACAGCAATTCATTGCGCAGAGGAAACACGAACCCATCCAGCGACACGTCCGGCTTCACCAGCCCCGCGCTCACAATATCCCGGCGCAGGCGCTCCAAGCGCTCCGGAGAGACCGTACCTATGGGAATGATATTCGGCTGGATATGCGCGCGCAGGATCTCCGCCTCATATCGCAGGCGTTGAACCTGCGCATTGGGCAAGTACCGCTCACGGATATACTCCACCATCTCGTCCACATGATGTACCGCATATTCCCAGCCCCTCACCACAGCGCGGCGCATCCGCCGCACCCGCTCCGGGTGGTTTTGCGCCTCGTCCACATTCGTGAACAGGCAGTCGCCATACGTGTCCACTCCATAATCGCGCGGGTGCAGCATCGTCACCGGAATTCCGCGCTTTTGCAGCGCATGGGGCGCATCAATGCTATACGCCACCACCGCGTCAACACTGCCGTCCGCCAAAGCGTCCATCTGCCCGGACCCCGGAACCAACACCAACTGCTGGATGCTCACGCCTTGCTTCATCAGCATCAGCACAAGGCTCAGCGGCAGTCCGCTCGGCACCATCACCCTGCGCCCCACAAGGTCCTTGGGGCTAATAATGCCCGAATCGCTCCGGGCGATGAAGACAAAGGGATTGTGCTGGAAGATTGCCGCCACCAGCTTCACAGGCGAGTCATTGATATAATCCAGAATAAGCTCGGCCGTCGCCACGCCGTATTGGGCGCGCCCCTCGGTCACCTCGTCCACAAACGATATGCCCGGACCGCCCGCACGGATCTCAACGTCCAGCCCCTCCTCTGTAAAATACCCCAGCTTCTGCGCGGCGTAGTACCCCGCAAACTGGTACTGGTGGTGCCACTTCAACTGCAACACAACCTTGTCCTGCGCCGCAGAAGGGAGCGCCCAAAGGCACAACACAATGGCCGCCACAGTCAGCGCGCCAAAGCACGCCCGCACCAGCCATACGCCCCACGCCGTCATTGTCCATCGCCGTCTCTGCATATGCTCCTCTCCGCACAGGACAGAACTCCACATCAGAATAGCAGACAACACAGAAGGCGTATACTCAGGAGGACATTTTGGGCGAGGGCGAGCAGAGAGATGCGGCGAGAGAAGGAAGGTGAAGCGTTTTTTTGCTCCGCAGGCCAAAGGGCCGTAGGCCCTTTGGAATCCCATTTGCGCACAGACCGGGTGCCTTTTATGGCACAGTCGTCACCCCTGACGGCTCCCGTCCGTGTGGAGGGGGGATTTTTTTGGGGGGGGAGCGTTGGCGCTGCGTGAAGGGCGGTGAGAATCCCTGTTCGGGATGTGAAAGTAATCGAGAAAAAGAGACGACAAGAGAACCCGCCCACCCCTATTTTCGGGGCGGCTTCCGCCCCGAAAATCCTGGGGATTCTCAAGGGTATCATACCCTTGAGCCGCCGGAGGCTCTCTTCCTCTTACTCTTCGCTCTTACACCAGCTCTTCCGCCGCACTTTCGGCGGCGGCACTGGGCTGTGGCACCCCGCCGCCCATATCGAGAATGGCGGCGGCGTATGTGTGGCGGACGGCGTCCATGTAGGCGGGGTCGACGGGGCCGCGGGCGGTGACAACTTTGGAGAAGCGCTTGGGGATGCGCACGGTCCTCGGGTCGTAGCCGGACTGCAGGCGCAGTGTCCAGCGATGGCGCTGCACGGCGTCGGCGGCGGCGTCGAGGCTGTCGGCGGTGGCGTCATAGCCAAGAAGGCGCATGCAGTCGGCGAAGACGTCGGCGGTGTAGATTTTTCGGCCGAACATGCAGCCGACCATACAGTTGACGAGCGTCCGGCGGCGTTCGTCGGCCATAAGGACGTCAACGGCGGCCTTGGCATCGCGCTCAAAGTGCTCGTAGTCGTAGCAGTAGCAAAGGTTATCGAGGTGCGAATGCCGAAAATTGAGGGCCTGCGCGGCAAAGAACACTTCGCCTGTGGCGTAGCCGGACATCTCCTGCCCCAGAACGCAGGCAAAATCCCCGCCGCCGTAGACTGCCGCAGCATGGGCGGCGCCGCGTCCGAGCACGCGGTAGAACTCGTTGTAGGCGCAGCCGAGCATGGCGATGGCCTCGGCGTAGGCCGGGGCGTTGCCAAAGGCGAGGGGCACCATGGTCTGCGTGGCGGAGATAAGGCCCTGTTCTGTGGCCTCGGTGGCCCAGGCCAGACAGCCGCCCGTGCTCATAATGTCCAGTCCCTGCCGTTCCACGGACAGAATCAGCCCCATGACGGCGTGCGGATCGGTAATGCCCAGCATGGAGCCAAGGGCGAAAATATGCTCGTAGTCGTAGCTGATGGACTGCGGATCCGTTGGCGCGCCGTTGTAGGGCGTGGTGACGCGCCCCAGATGAATGCAGGCGGCGGTACACCCGGCGCAGGAACGCTTACTCACGCAAATATCGCGCAGAAAGGCCTCGCCGGAAATATGCTCAGCTCCGGTGTCCCTGCTGTCCTCAAGGTTGCGCCACGGAAGCGCGCCAAGGGCGTTGATGGACTCCACGATGCCAGCGGTGCCGGGTCCGCGATACTTGCTGGTGGCTTGCGAGGTCGCGCACTCGCGGCTGAGGCGGGCGAAGGCGGCTTTGTATTCGGCGGTGGCGGGCTTGGACACGCGGCGCGCACCGACCACGGCGATGGCTTTGACGCCTTTGAGGGCGAGGGCGCGCCCGGCTCCCATGCGCCCAAAGTGGCGATAGGTATCCACGGTGGCGCAGGCGTAGGTGCACCCGGTCTCGGCCGCGGGACCGATGCAGCATATTGACGCGCGCTGGGCGTCCGCGCCAAGGCGGGCCTTAACGGCGTGCTCCGTGGCAAAGGTATCCAGCCCCGCAAGCTCGGGGGCGGGCACAACGCGGCAGCCCTCCGGGTCGATGCGCAGCATCACGGGGCCTTCGGCCACTCCGCGCAGCTCAATGGCGTCCCACCCGGCGCGGGCCATACACATGCCCAGCCGTCCCCCGGCGTGGGATTCCGTGTACTGGCCGTGATAGGGCGACATGAAGCCGCAGACGACCTTGGTCATCATGGGAAAGCGCCCGGTCAGCGGGCCAATGGCGAAAATAAGGGGCTGGTCGGGATGCCGCGCGGGCTGGTCCATGCATCCGTGCTGCGAAAAGATGGCCGCCGCAAGCCCGCTGCCCCCCAGATGCACGGCAACGTCATGCGCAATATCACACGCAAACGCCCCCTGCGTGAGGGAGACATTGAGAATGCGAAACTGCTGTCGCGGATGAAACGTGGTGTCTGACACGGATGGAGCGGCCTCAAGGTTGGGGAAAATGGGGGTGCACCGGGAATGCACAAGAAGCGGAAATGGTTTTCCCCGAGAACGCTCATGCTGTCAATATACAAAAAGACGGCTAATGATACCGCAAATTTTCCATATGTGCCTGATAATAGCTAACTTTTGACTGCTGCCGAACCCCGCGGAGGCCACGCCGGGCTTGACAAACAGGGTAATTCATTGTCTGTAGCCTTGCCCCGCCGGGGGGGAGTACCGCGCGGGAGACCAATTCCGATCGGGAGGAGCGAAACGTCATGAAACTGTATCACAAGATTGTCCTTGGCCTTGCACTGGGCCTTGGGGCGGGCCTTATTTTTGGAGAGGACGCCACCGTCCTCAAGCCCATCGGCGACATCTTCATCCGGTGTCTGAAACTCATCGTGATGCCCCTCATCCTCGCCACGCTGGTCAACGGCGTCGCAAGCGCGGGCAACATCAAAAAAGTTGGGCGCGTTGGCGTCAAAACCCTCATCTATTTCATTTTCACCACCGCCATCGCCGTCAGCATCGGCCTGCTGGTCGCCAACCTGATGCACCCCGGTGCAGGGCTGACCATCGGCTCCGTAGACAGCATCAAAAAGGCAGAGGCCGTCACCCTGTCCGGCATGCTGGTGAATATGGTGCCGACCAACCCCATCGCCGCTTTGGCAGACGGCAAGGCGCTGCAGGTCATCGTCTTTGCGCTGCTGTTTGGCGCGGCCCTGTCCGCCAGTGGCGAAAAAGGCCGCCCGGTCGCGAATTTCTTCCAGTCCCTTGCTGATGTCATGCTCAAGCTGACGGACATCATCATCAACATGGCTCCCATCGGCATCTTCGCCCTCATCGCGTGGACCGCGGGCAAGTACGGCGCGGACATCCTGCTGCCGCTGGTGAAGATCATCCTTGCTGTGGCGACGGCGTGCTTCCTGCATATTCTCGTCTCCTACAGCGCCATTGTGGGCCTTGTCGCACGCATCTCTCCCATCCAGTTCCTCAAAAAGGTTCTGGAGCCCGCACTGGTTGCCATCTCCACGTGCAGCTCCGCTGCGGCGTTCCCCTTCTCCATGCGCGCCCAGAAGCAGCTTGGCGTGCCGGAAAAAATCTCCGGCTTCACCCTGCCGCTGGCCCTGACCATTAATATGGACGGCACGGCCATGTATCAGGCCGTTGGCGCCATCTTTGTGGCCGATGCCTGCGGCGTGCACCTGACCGTGGTCCAGCAGGCCACGGTTGTGCTCACCGCCGTGCTGGCCTCCGTCGGCACCGCCGGCATCCCCGGCAGTGGCCTCATTATGCTGACCCTCGTGCTGCAGTCCGTTGGTCTGCCGCTGGAAGGCATCGCCATTGTGGCGGGCATTGACCGCGTGCTGGACATGTTCCGCACCCTCGCCAACGTTGTGGGCGACAACACCGCCGGTGTGGTCATTGCATCCCTGGAGGGCGACCTGGACCGCGAGATGTCACACACACCGCTTGACCAGCTAGAAGAAGAACCCGTGGTGGCCGAAGCCTAACCGCCACACGGTATTGTATCGGATACTCCAGCGCCCCCACCACACGGTGGGGGCGCTTTTTCTTTGGCATTGGTCAGCTAAACAAGAAATTCACTGCCGCCGCTTTACAGCGCGCGCAATTTCCCCTAGCGTCAATTTCACGAGCTAGGGGGGCCGCGTAAGGCGGCTGAGATGGAACCGCGTTCCGACCCTTTGAACCTGACGCAGCTTACACTGCCGGAGGGAAGCCGGTCATCGTTTGCACATCACGCGACGTCCGCCTCCCGGCGGACGTTTTTTTTTGCGCCACTGCTCGTATATATCTGCGTACCGGGCTTCTTGCACCGGTCCTCAGACGCTAGGGGGGCTCCTGACGGGGCTGAGATGGAAAACACAGGCGTTTTCCGACCCTTAGAACCTGATGCGGTTCATACCGCCGGAGGGAAGCGTCAGCCAGCATCACCGATGCAGACAGGCCTCCCCCCGTGGGAGGCTTGTCTGCTTTTCACGGGGCGTCTGTCTCCGGGCGTCACACTCCCTCCCTTCTGCACTCGCGGCCACCGGACCACGTGGGAAAAGCGCCGAAGCACCGCTTCGGTCCACTGCCGGTACTCACAACCCGAAACGGGAAGGGAACACATGACCATCACACTCAATGGACAGTCCACCCCCTGCGCGGATGGGTCCTCCATTCTCAGCCTGCTGACGGAGCACGGCCTTGCGCCCGAAACCGTCGTTGTGGAGCTGAACAGGACCATTATCCCGGGTGAGAACTATGCCAGCACAGCCCTCGCCGACGGCGACCACGTGGAAGTGCTGCGCTTTGTCGGAGGAGGATGAAGACAATGACGGAGACACTGACCATTGGCGGCGTTCAGCTTGAGAGCCGTCTGTTCATCGGCACAGGAAAATATGGCGATGACGCCCTTATCCCCGAGGTTGCCGCGGCGTCCGGCGCATGCGTCATCACCGTGGCGCTTCGGCGCGTGGACTTTGGCGCGGGCACCGGCAACGTCATGGACCACATCCCCCGCACCATGCAGCTCCTGCCCAACACTTCCGGCGCGCGTAACGCCGACGAGGCCGTCCGCATCGCCCACCTTGCCCGCGCCGCAGGCTGTGGCGACTGGATCAAGATTGAAGTCATCTCCGACAGCCGCAACCTGCTGCCCGATGGCTACGAAACAGCCCACGCCACGGAGCGCCTCGTCAAGGACGGCTTTACCGTGCTGCCCTACATGAACCCAGACCTCTACATCGCGCGGGACCTGGTGAGCGCGGGCGCGGCGGCGGTGATGCCCCTTGGCGCGCCCATCGGCACCAACCGAGGCCTGCAAACGCGCGAGATGATCGGCATCCTCATTGAGGAAATTGACCTGCCCATCGTCGTGGACGCCGGTCTCGGCAAGCCCTCCCACGCCTGCGAGGCCATGGAAATGGGCGCGGACGCCTGCCTTGTGAATACGGGCATCGCCTCCAGTGCCAACCCCGTCATGATGGCCCGCGCCTTTGGCGAGGCCGTGCGCGCGGGGCGCGCAGCCTATCTTGCCGGACAGGGCGCGCTGCGCGAAACCGCGACGGCCTCCTCACCGCTGACCGGATTTCTGGAGGGCTAGCCATGTCCTTTGCCGAAATCTGCCAGCACGCGCAGAACGCCGAGCTTGAGGCCACCTTTGCGGCCACGGACGAAGACCATATCCGGCGCATCCTTGCCAAGCAGACCATCACTGCCGAGGACTACCTCGCCCTGCTTTCCCCTGCGGCCAGCGGCCTGCTGGAAGACATGGCCCGCAAGGCCCAAAGCATCACCCAGCGGCACTTTGGGCGGACCGTCCAAATCTTCACGCCGCTCTATCTGTCCAACTTCTGCGCCAACCACTGCGTCTATTGCGGGTTCAACGCCAAAACCGGCATCCACCGCCGCAGGCTGACGCTGGACGAGGTCCGCGCCGAGGGCGAAGCCATCGCGGCCACAGGCCAGCGCCAGCTCCTCATCCTTACCGGAGAATCCCCGGCCAAGGCTGGCGTGGACTACCTTGAGGACTGTACGCGCATCCTGCGCGACATCTTCCCGTCCGTCGCCATTGAGGTCTACGCCCTGACGGATGACGAATACGCCCGCCTCGCCGCCGCCGGCGTGGACGGCCTAACCATGTTTCAGGAAACCTACGACCAAACCCTCTACGAGCGCCTGCACCCCGCCGGTCCCAAGCGCGACTTCAGCTTCCGTCTGGACGCGCCGGAGCGCGGATGCCGCGCGGGCCTACGTGTGGTGAACATCGGCGCGCTCCTCGGCCTTGCCGCCGACTGGCGGCGCGAGGCCTACACCACGGGCCTGCACGCCCACTACCTCCAGCGCAGGTATCCGGGGACGGACATTGCCATCTCCCTGCCACGCATGCGCCCCCACGCCGGGGCCTACCAGCCCGCCAGCAAAGTAGGCGACGCCGAGCTTGTGCAGATTATGCTGGCCCAGCGCATCTTCCTGCCCTCCGTCGGCATCACGGTTTCCACGCGCGAGACGCCGGAATTCCGCGACAATATCCTGCCCCTTGGCGTCACCAAGATGAGCGCCGGGGTCAGCACGGCCGTGGGCGGCCACGCCGAAAATGATGACGCCAAGGAGACCGGTCAGTTCGAGATTTCCGACGACCGCAGCCTTGACGAATTCACGGCCATGCTCCGCGCGCGCGGCTACCAGCCCGTCTTTAAGGACTGGGAACCCATCGCCGCGCCAAGCCAAAGGCGGTGGTCAGCATGAACCACACCCTGCACGGCATCGCCAGCCACATCGGCGCCCCCGCCCTCGCCCGGCTTTACCGGGTGCGCGTCGGCATCGCCGGATGCGGCGGACTCGGCTCCAACTGCGCCATGCACCTTGTGCGCAGCGGTTTCGCCTCCCTTGTGCTGTGCGACCATGACAGCGTGGAAGCCTCCAACCTGAACCGGCAGTTCTTCTTCGCACGGCAAATCGGCCAGCCCAAAACCCACGCGCTGGCCGAAAACCTCCGCGCCATCAATCCGGAACTGCACCTGCGGCTGGAGCACCGCGCCCTTACCCCCCAGAGCGCCGCCGAGGTCTTTGCGGACTGCGACGCCGTTGTGGAGTGCCTTGACGAGGCAGAAGCCAAGGCCATGCTGGCCGAGGCCCTGCTCCCGCGCGGCGTCTTCTACGTTGGTGCCAGCGGCATCGCCGGGTGCGGCGGAAACGACGCCATCGTCATCCGCAGCGTACGCCCGGACCTGCACATCGTCGGCGACGGCGGCGACGAAGCCGGACCGGACGTCCCGCCCCTGTCGCCGGGCGTCGGCATCGCCGCAGCCAAACAGGCGGGCCTCGTTCTCGCCCATTTCCTCAAGGAGCATGCATGACACGCCCCATCACCCGAAACACCATTCTGGACACGGACCTCTACTGCCTCACGGCGGAAAAGTTCTCCGGCGGACGAAGCAATATCGACGTGGTGCGGGACATGCTGGCCGCCGGGGTCAGCCTCGTCCAGTACCGCGAAAAGTCCAAATCCATGCGTGACAAGTACGAGGAATGCCTCGCCCTGCGCCAGATGACGCGCGAGGCGGGCGCAGCCTTCATCGTCAATGACGACGTCCACCTCGGCGTCCTTACGGGCGCGGACGGCGTCCACATCGGGCAGGACGACTTGCCCGTCGCCGCCGTGCGCCAGCTTGTTGGCGAGCATGTCGCCATCGGCGTTTCCACACACTCCCCGGAGCAAGCCCAAAAGGCCAAAGCCGACGGCGCGGACTACATCGGCGTCGGCCCCATCTTCAAGACCTTCACCAAGGAAGACGTCTGCGACCCCGTCGGCTTTGCCTATCTGGAATGGGCCGCCGCCAATGCAGGGCTTCCCTTTGTGGCCATAGGCGGCATCAAAGCGCACAACGTTGCGGACGTGGTCCGCCGCGGCGCGCGCTGCGTTGCCATGGTCACCGAAATTGTTGCCGCCAAGGACATTCCACACACCATCGACACCATCCGCCGCCACATGGCGAACGCTTAAGGAGTACCCCATGAGCTACACCACCCAGATGGACGCCGCCCGCAAAGGCATCGTCACCGAGCAGATGAAGACCGTTGCCGAAAAGGAACACATGCGCATGGACGACCTTATGGAGCGTCTTGCCAAAGGCACCGTCATCATCCCCTGCAACGTCAATCACACCAGCATCTCCCCCGAGGGCGTAGGCGAAGGCACGCGCACCAAGGTCAACGTCAACCTCGGCATCTCCAAGGACGCCAACGACGTGGAACTGGAGCTGGAAAAAGTCCGCCACGCCCTGAACCTTAAGGCCGAGTCCATCATGGACCTGTCCTGCTTCGGCAAAACGCAGGAATTCCGCACCCGCCTTGTGGAGATGTCCCCCGCCATGGTCGGCACCGTGCCCATGTACGACGCCGTCGGCTTTTATGACAAAGAGCTGAAGGACATCAGCGTGGACGAATTCTTCCGCGTGGTGCAGCGCCACGTTGAAGACGGTGTGGACTTTCTCACCATCCACGCAGGCCTGAACCGCGCCGCCGCCGAGCGCCTCGACAAGACGGACCGCATCACCAGCATCGTCTCCCGCGGCGGCTCCCTGCTCTACGCCTGGATGAAGCAGAACGACAAGGAGAACCCCTTCTACGAGCACTATGACCGTCTGCTCGAAATCTGCGAAAAGTACGACGTGACCCTCAGCCTTGGCGACGGCTGCCGTCCCGGCTGCCTACACGACGCCACCGACGCCTGCCAGGTTGAAGAGCTCATCACCCTTGGCGAGCTGACCAAGCGCGCGTGGGAGCGCAACGTACAGGTGATGATTGAAGGCCCCGGCCACATGTCCATGGGCGAAATTCCCGGCAACGTCATGATGGAAAAGCGCCTGTGCCACGGCGCGCCCTTCTACGTGCTCGGCCCCCTCGTCACCGACGTCGCCCCCGGCTACGACCACATCACCGCCGCCATCGGTGGCGCCATCGCCGCAGGCTCCGGCGCGGATTTCCTGTGCTACGTCACCCCGGCGGAGCATCTGCGGCTGCCCAACCTCGACGACATGAAGGAAGGCATCATCGCCACCCAAATTGCCGCCCACGCCGCCGACATCGCCAAGAACCACCCCGGCGCCCGCGACTGGGACGACACCATGTCCCGCGCCCGCGCCGACCTCGACTGGTGCACAATGTTCAAGCTCGCCCTTGACGAAGAGCGCCCCCGCGAGTTCCGCGAATCCTCCAAGCCCGAGGTAGAGGACTCCTGCTCCATGTGCGGCAAGATGTGCGCCGTGCGCACCATGAAGCGTGTGAAGGACGGTAAGGAACTCGGCATGGCCAAATAGCCCGCCGCCCGTTCATCCCCATCCCCAAAAACGCAGACAGCCCCGGCTTCACATGGAAGCCGGGGCTGTTTTTTGCCAAATTCTCGCGCCTACTCGGAGCGCTTCTTACACCGCGGAGCCTTTTCCGGGTCCGGGTCGGCAACCTCGCCGTACGCCGCCCTGCCATCGTGGTCCTCCGGCAGGTGCTCCGTAATGGGCAGACCGTTCTCCGCCACAAAGAGCATACAGTGGCAGTACTTGTACTCCTGCATATCATCACAGGGACAAATCCACGTGCGCTGCTTTATCTCTTCCTGCTTGTCCGGATAAAAGCGGCACGGACACAGCGGCTTGCCAAGCGTGTCGATATGGTCGGCAAGACCCTGAACAACAGCTTCCGTCACCTCAGGCTCAGGATGCGTGAAGGTTCCGGTCTTTGCAGTGTATTTCGCTACATACTTTCGGATGAGTTCAAGGCTCTTGTCGCTCGGCACTGTGGTTCTCCTTATCGCTTGATGACAGTATCAACGAGTTGTCCAACCAGTTCAGCCCGCCAAGGTCAAGACTTTTCGGAGAAGAGAAGAGGGCCTCCGGCGGCTCAAGGGTGTGACACCCTTGAGAATCCCCAGGATTTTCGGGGCGGAAGCCGCCCCGAAAATAGGGGTGGGCGGGTTCTCTTGTCGTCTCTTTTTCTCGATTACTTCCACACCCTCAACAGGGATTCTCACCGCCCATAACGCAGCGCCAACGCCCCCCCAAAAAACTCTCCCCCCTCCACACGGACGGGAGCCGTCAGGGGTGACGACAGTCCGATAAAAAGGCACCCGGTCTGTGCGCACATGGGATTCCAAAGGGCCCACGGCCCTTTGGCCTGCGGAGCACAAAAACCCCACGCCAAGCCCCCACACTCACGCCACTGTGCTTCCCACCGTTTTGCCGCCCCCCGGTTGCGCCAGCGCGCGCAGTGGTCTACAGTGCAGTATACCCCTCTCTCCTTTGACCATTTGGGAGTGCCATGGCTTTACGAGCGCGCCTGACTGCCGCCTTCCTGCTTGTGAGTGCTGCCGCGTTAGTGCTTTTGGAAACGCTGTCGCCGTCCTTTCCCATCACGGCGCTGACGCACGCGCATGTGGACGCGGCGCGCGGGGTGTTTTCCGCGCCTGCGGCTGTGCTGAGCGCGCCGTCGCCGGGGTACGCGGTCTTGTTGGCGCTGCTGCTCCCTGCTGGCGAAACGGGGCTGTTCGCGCCGCTGGTTGTTGGCGTGCAGCTTGGCCTTGTGCTGCTTACGGCATGGTTTTGCGCGGGCCTCACACAGCGGCTTGTCCCGAACGAACCTGACGCGGCCGACGCGGCGTTTGCCCTTGCGCTCTTCCTGCCGACACTTCCCGTTGCGGCCTGCCGCATCGCGCCGGATGCGCCGCTTGCCGCCTGCATCGCTGGCGGGGCGTTCCTCCTGAGTACGGGACTGCCCACGCGGCGGGTGTGGCGCATCGCGGGCGGGGTCCTGCTTTTCGCCTGTGCCGGGACGCTGCGCGGCGAGGCCGTGTGGCTTGCCCCCCTTGCCCTTGGCGTCGCCGCCTCTGCCCTGCGCGGCGAAGGCTGGCGAACGTGGCGGGTGCTGGGCGCAGCCGCGGCATGTCTCGTCCTGGCGCTGACGTACCTTCCGGCCCACACACTCGGCCCGGCGCCTGTTGGCACCGGATTGCTTGCCAGTACGCCCCTCTTTGCGCAGTCCGCCCTTGCCCATGTGCCCGAACTTGTCGGCGTTCGCGACGGGGCCGACGGGCTGCTACTTCTGCTCCTGCGCGCGCCGCTGGCGGAAAGCCTGAACACGCTTATCGGAACTGCCCCCGGCCTTGTCGTTGGCCTGCTCTGTGGCGGCGTGTTGTTGGTCCTCTTCTGGGGATTCACCCTGCGCGGCGTGCCCTGCGCCGTTGGCCGTCAGCCTGCCTTCGCGTGGGGCCTTATTGCCTGCGCCATCGTGCTTGTGGCCGCATTCTCCGGCAGCCTTGCGACCGCGCAGCACCGGGCGGCGCTTCTGCCCCTGTGTGCGCCCTTTACCGCCGCCGGGCTGCATCACATGTGGCGGCAACTGCCGCTTCATGGCGACAGCGCTTTACCTCGCCACGCACAGGGGCTAAACTCCTGACAGTTTTCATTGCACCAGCAGACAAAGGACGACAGATATGAACCACTCCCGCAGCGCCGCCCTGCTTCTTGGCGCAACCATCGCCGTGGGCATCGCCCTTGCCGGATTCTTCCTCGGCAACGGCCTTATGCAAATCAAGGCCGCCCAGCGCTATGTCACCGTCAAAGGCCTCGCCGAGCGCGAAGTTAAAGCCGACCTCGCCATCTGGCCCATCGTGTACATCTTCAACGCCCCCAAGCTCGACCAACTGCAAAAGAAGCTCGACAACGGCGGCGACATTATCACCGCATTCCTTAAGGAGCGAGGCTTCTCCGAGGACGAAATCTCCCGCTCCGTGCCCGTCATCACGGACCACGAAGCCCAGGGATACTCCAACAACGTCCCCAAAAACCGCTACTCCGCGCGCGCCAGCATCACCGTGCGCACTGATAAAGTCCTCAAGCTCAAAGCCGCCATGGCCGAGGCCGGAGCCATCGTCTCCAAAGGCGTCGCCCTCGTGCAGGACTACAGCGGCCAGCCCAAGTTCAGCTTTACCCAGCTGAACAGCATCAAGCCCGACATGATCGCCGACGCCACGAAGAACGCCCGCGACGCCGCCAAACAGTTCGCCAAAGACTCCGGAAGCACCGTTGGCAGCATCCGCCGCGCACGCCAAGGCCTCTTCACCATCAACGACCGCGACGCCAACACCCCCGAAATCAAAAAGGTGCGCGTGGTCACCACCGTGGACTACTTCCTCAAAGATTAGCCCGCAGAGAACGCCAAACGTTATACAAAAAGGGCCGAAGCTGGAGCTTCGGCCCTTTTTTTGGGGCAAACCATGGGGAGGAAGAGGGCCTTCGGCGGCTTGAGCTCTTCGCTCGTTCGGCCTGAAAGGACGAAGGGCAAAGAAATAAAGAGAGCCTCCGGCGGCTCAAGGGTATGATACCCTTGAGAATCCCCAGGATTTTCGGGGCGGAAGCCGCCCCGAAAATAGGGGTGGGCGGGTTCTCTTTTTCTCTTTTGTTTCTTCCACACCCTCAACAGGGATTCTCACCGCCCATCTCGCAGCACAACGCCCCCCCCAAAAATCTCCCCTCCACATGGACGAGAGCCGTCAGGGGTGACGACTGTACCTAAAAAGGCACCCGGCCTGTGCGCACATGGGATTCCAAAGGGCCCACGGCCCTTTGGCCTGCGGAGCACAAAACTCTTGGCACCACCGCCCCCTTGCGCCACCAAGCCCCCCACCCTATAACCACCCAAGACCACGCAAAGGAGCACCACAACGATGACGCACCACCCATTTACGCGGCGGATTATTGAGGTCATACGCCGCATCCCGCGGGGACGCGTGGCCACGTACGGCGGCGTGGCGCGCCTTGCGGGCAACGCGAGGGCGGCGCGGCAGGTCACGCGGGTTTTGCATACCCTGTCGCAGAAGGAGGGCCTGCCGTGGCAGCGGGTTATCAACCGCGAGGGACGCATCTCGCTGCGGCCAGGCGCGGGCTACGAAACCCAACGCCGCGCGCTGCAGGCCGAGGGCGTTCACGTTGACGACACGGGGCGCGTGAACCTTGAGGAGTACCTGTGGACGCCAAACCCGGCGCACTTTGCGCTGGAGGATGACGCCGAATAATGCGGCTCGCCTGCCGCATAGCGCCGTGAGGCGCCCTGCGGTGGCCAAAGTGTGACAAGGCGCCGCCGCAGGCAAAAGGAAAGACTTTCTTTTGGAGAATAACGCGGCTGCGGGGTGCGGATGAAAGGGAAAGAAGAAGGTGATGCGGAGAAGACCGGGTGCTGGCGCAAAAGGTCGCGCCGCGCGCTGTAATGCGGCGCGGGTGCGCCAACAAAAAAAGGACCCAGACAAAAGTCTGAGTCCTTGAATAATCGTTGGTAGCGGGGACAGGATTTGAACCTATGACCTTCGGGTTATGAGCCCGACGAGCTACCATGCTGCTCCACCCCGCAACGCTGTATGGGGAGCTTTTACGCTCCGTGGCACTGAGATGCAAGAACTTTTTTCCGCGTATCGCGGCGTTTTTTGCGTGTGCCGTCTCGACTGGTTTTCAAGAATAAGCCTCAGGCCGGAGCCTGAGGCTCTTGATATCGTGTTGGTAGCGGGGGCAGGATTTGAACCTACGGCCTTCGGGTTATGAGCCCGACGAGCTACCATGCTGCTCCACCCCGCAACGCTGTCGAGAGATGAGTTTCTATACGGCGGGCAGGTCATTGTCAACACTATTTACAACTTTTTTCAAATTGACTATCCCTGTCCGGTCATGACCAAAATTCAAAGCCTCTCCATGGTTATCCCCGTTTTTAACGAGGAAGATAACCTCACGATATTGTTTAAGGAAATCACCTCTGCAGTTGCGCCCCTTGCTCTGGAGTGGGAGGTCGTCTTTGTGGACGACGCCAGCACGGACAATTCTCTTG
This sequence comes from Desulfobaculum sp. SPO524, assembly GCF_044987625.1. Classification (NCBI taxonomy): domain Bacteria; kingdom Pseudomonadati; phylum Thermodesulfobacteriota; class Desulfovibrionia; order Desulfovibrionales; family Desulfovibrionaceae; genus Desulfobaculum; species Desulfobaculum sp. SPO524. The sequence continues at coordinate 753,702 of NZ_JBJDSB010000001.1, forward strand.
CCGTGATCAAAAACCTTGCGCAGGACGATGAGCATGTGCGCTATGTGGCCTTTGCCCACAACTGCGGCCAGTCTGCCGCGTTTGGCGCGGGCTTTGCGGCCGCCACGGGCGACATCATCATCACCATGGACGCGGACCTGCAAAATGACCCGGCGGACGTGCCCAAGATGGTGAACACCTTCATCACGCAGGATGCCGACATGGTTATTGGCTGGCGCGCCACGCGCCGCGACACCATGGTCAAGCGCATCAGCTCCATCATCGCCAACGGCGTGCGCAACAAGCTGACCAACGAAACGGTCCGCGACACGGGCTGTTCCCTCAAGGCCATGCGCACGGACATGGCGCGCCGCCTGCCTGTTTTTACGGGTATGCACCGCTTTTTGCCCACGCTGATGAAGATGCAGGGCGCAACCGTGGTGGAGATTCCCGTCAACCACCGCCACCGCCAGCACGGCGAGAGCAAGTACGGCACGTGGGACCGCCTTGTGGCTTCCTCGTATGACCTGTTTGCCGTACGGTGGATGCAAAAGCGCCACGTCAACTACACGATTAAAGAACAGAAATAATTCGGGCGCATGGTGCTGAGCCTGTCATGGTGGGCGCTGGCCGTTGGTTCTCTGCTGTGCATTGCAGCAGTGGCCGGGGCCCTTGTCATGGGGCGCTCCAGCCGCCTGCTTCTTGGCGCTATGGTCTGCGGCGCTGCGCTCACGCTGGGCGTCAGCGTGTATGAACGCGACATCGTCCGCGGTGTTGGCGTGTGCCTTGTGTGCGCGGCCTTTGCCATCCGCCATGCGCAGGCGGCCCGCCGCCGCTCGCCTTCCCGGCCCCGTACCGGAACCGTTCTGGAGGACTTTTTGGCCCGAAAACACACCCGCGCCTATGTGAAAGGCCTCGTCATGCTGCTGATTCTTGCAGGTATTGGCGTGGTCTTTAATGCCATGGACCTGCGCGGCTCCATGGATGAGCACTGGATAGACGCACATGTCCGCGGGCACGGCCTTGCGGGATACGCCTTGTTTATTGGCGCGGCCTCGCTGTTCACGGCTGTGGGCCTGCCCCGGCAGATGGTCAGCTTCCTTGGCGGCTACGCCTTTGGCAGTGTGGTCGGCACGCTGCTGGGCACGGCCGGCACCACGGTGGGCTGCGCACTGGCGTTCTTTTACGCGCGTTTTTTTGGCCGCTCGTACGTCTCGCGCCGCTTCGGCAAAAAGATTGGACGCGTGGACCGCTTTCTGTCGCACAACACGGTGAGCACCACGCTGGTCATCCGCTTTATGCCTGTGGGCAGCAACCTGCTGACCAACCTGCTGGCGGGCGTGACGTCCGTTGGCGCAGTGCCCTACATCGTGGGGTCCGCTCTGGGATTCATCCCGCAGAACCTCGTCTTTGCCCTGCTCGGCAGCGGCTTTAACGTGGACCGGCAGTGGCAGGTGGCGCTGAGCGTGGTGCTGTTTGTCATCTCCACATGGATCGGCATCCGCCTGTACCGCACCCAGCGCGCCGGGCGCGTTATGGAGGACGCCACGGACGAAGAGGCCGACAGCGAAGCCTAACCTTTTCCCCCATACAGCACACAAAAAAGCAGGACCATGCGATGCATGACCCTGCTTTTTTTACGCCCTCTGGCGGAAGAAAATCTCTCGGGCTACTTGCCGATGCAGAAGCTGCTGAAGATGGAATTCAGCACGTCGGCGGGAGCGATTTCGCCCGTAATCTCGCCAAGGATGGTGCACGCGGCCTCAAGGCGAACGCCAAGCAGGTCGTAGGGAATGCCCGCGCTGATGTCGGCGGCAAGGGCCGTGAGCTCGGCCTCGGCCTGCTCAAGGGCCTGCGACTGGCGCAGGTTGGGCACAATTTCTCCGGCGTCCGGCTCGCCGCTGCGTCCGACGATGCGCTCGCGCACGCGGTCGCACAGCCTGTTCAGGCCCTTGCCCGTCTTGGCGGAGATGGGCACCACCTCAAACCCGGCATCGGCGAACCACGTGGCCTGCAGGCCATCGTCCTGCGCGGCGGTGTCGATATCGACCTTATTGAGCACCACCAGCACCCGGTCTATGCCGATGCGCTGGGCAAGGTCCACGTCCTCGGCGGCCACGTCGCGGGTCTGGTCCACCACGAGGAGGACAAGGTCCGCCTGCGCGGCAAGGTCGCGGCTGCGCTCCAGTCCGGCACGCTCCACGGCGTCCTCGGTTTCGCGAATGCCTGCGGTATCCACCAGGCGCACGGGCAGGCCGTCCAGATTGACGGCTTCCTCAAGGTAGTCGCGCGTGGTGCCGGGGATGTCCGTCACGATGGCGCGCTCGCGCCCAAGCAAGGCGTTCATGAGGCTGGACTTGCCCGCGTTGACCTGCCCGGCCAGCACAGTGAATGCGCCCTCGCGCCAGCACCTGTCGCGCTCGAAATTTTCCAGCATGTCGCGCACGGCCTCAGAGACGGCGTTCACTCCGGTCAGGAACTCCTCCGGGCTGAGGCATTCGATATCCTCGTCGGGAAAGTCCACGGCAACGCACAACTGGGCGCGAAGCTCCTCCAACTGGGCGCGCAGGGCCGCAACCTTCTGCCCAAGGGCGCCGGACAGCTTGGCCTGCGCCAAAGTCATGCCCGCACGCGTGGGCGCGGCAATCATCTCGGCCACGGCCTCGGCCTGCGTCAGGTCCATGCGGCCGCTGACAAAGGCGCGGTAGGTGAACTCCCCTGCGCTGGCGGCGCGGATACCCTGCGCCAGCACGGCCTCAAGAATGGCGCGAACCACCATGGGGCCGCCATGGCATTGAAATTCCACAACGTCCTCACCCGTGTACGATCCCGGACCGGGCATGAAGACCGCAAGGCACTCGTCCAGGGCCTCGCCCCGCTCGTCGAGCGCCCAGCCATGATGCATGCGGTAGGGCTTGAAGTCCGCGAAATCCTCGCGTGAGGAACGAAAGAGCGTCCGCCCCACGTCTTTACTGCGGGGGCCGCTGACTCTGACAATACCGACGCCGCCCTGCCCCAGCGGGGTGGCGATGGCGGCTATGGTGTCCTTTATGGATGCGCTGTTCTGCATGAGCGGGTTATATGCGAGGCTGGTCCATTTGCAAAGCCACATGGCGGCCGTTAGAGCAAATAGTCCTCAGCCCTCAGGCCAAAGGCTGCGGCGTCCATGCACGAGGCAATGGCAACGCCGTCACCTTCGGGCTGGGCGAGGTCCACGGGGCGGGGGTGGATGGGGCGCCCATCCGGGCCAAGGGCAAGGGTTACACGCGGGCGCAGCGGCTCCTGCGGGTTGGACCCGCTGACCACGGCGTAGCGCCCGTCCTCCAGCTGCACGAGGGACCCAACAGGATAGATGCCGATGAACTTAATAAACCGCTCGGCATAGCCGGGATGAAAATCCTGCCCGCGCATGCTGTAGAGAATGCGCAGGGCCTTGTGCGGCGGCATACCGGGCTTGTAGGCGCGTGCGCTGGTCAGCGCGTCGTACACATCGGCAAGGGAGATATACCGGGCAAAGAGGTGAATATCGTCCCCTACCAGCCCGGCCGGATACCCGCCGCCATTAAACTTTTCATGATGCTCCAGCACCCCGCGCAGTACGCGGCGCGGCACGGCGTCCAGCCGCCCCAGCACGGTGATGCTGCGCTGGGGGTGCTTGCGGATCAGGTCAAACTCCGCGTCCGTCAGCTTGCCGGGCTTGTTCAGCACCATGGGCGGAATAAGCGCCTTGCCAAGGTCGTGCATGAGTCCGGCAAGGCCAAGGTCCACCAGGTCCTCGTGCGGCAGGCCCATTTCGTCGCCAAAGGCTGTGGCCAAAACGGACACATTGATGCAATGGGTGTAGGTGTATTCATCCGAGGACCGCAGCTTGGTCATGCTAACGAGTGCGTCGCGGTTGCGGGTGACGGAATCAATGACCTCCTCCACGAACACGCCGGAGCGCTCGTAATCGACCTTGCCCCCGGTGCTCACCTCCGTCATGAATTCCCGCGCAAAGGTCACGGAATCCGCATAAAAGGCGCGGACGTGCTCCACCTCCTGCGCGATGGGCACGCGCTCCCCGCGCCGCTCACGCCCTTCGGACGCGGCCTCGGCAAAGCCGTCGTCGCCGCCCTCGCGCAGGGCCGCAGCGCCGCGCTCGGTGTCCACAAACGCTTCGGTGTACTCCGTCGCAATGCGCTCTACCTGCTCCGCAGAGGCGATTTCCCCCTCCTCGGCGTAGAGAAACGGGTAATCCATCCACGACAGCCCGGTGTCCACAACGTACATGCCGGGCCGCAACTCCTCTGCCGCAATCTTTTTAATCATGCAGGCCCCCGTGCGGGGCAGCGGCAGGCACCTGCTGACGCGCGGCGTACACATCGCGCGTCACCCGCCGCGCAGACAGCGGCACGATGGGCGGCAGGGTCTCCAGCCACGGGTGCTCCGTTCGCACAGTAGCCATCCGCCACACGGGCGCGCCCTGACGGATGCATTGCAGATTGTGCACAACAAGGCGCTGCTCATCGCGCGATTGCGGCGTCAGGGCCGCAAAGCCCTGCAAGGCGGCGTCCATGCGGCCTGCCTTGGCGTGAGCCACGGCGGTATTGAGCGTGGTGACAAAGGCGCTGGCCCCGGCATCGCGCGCAGCGGCGTAAAGCTCCACGGCGTGGTCCGGGTCCGAAAATCCGCCCCCGGCAAAAAGGAGCAGGTCCGCCCAATCCGCAAGGGCCACATGGCGCGCCTGCGGCGCCTGCGCAAGGAAGGGATAGATATCGTCAAGGGGAATGCGCCGCCTGAGCGCAGGCAAAAAGGCGTACCCCTCGCCCACGGCGGCGGGAGTGTTGCCGGACAGCGTCTGCGGCGATTCGTAACACACGGCCAGCGCCTGCGGCAGATGCACCGCGCCGCGCCGCCACGCCGCTTTGAGGAAAAAGACGTAGTCCCCGGCGATGCCAAGGTCCTCGGGAAAGGGACCTGCCACCTCGTGGGCGTCTGCCCGCCACATGGTCACAGGGCCAAAGGGGCAATCCAGCAGGGCTTGCCGCAGACTGTATGGCGGCAGGGCCAGTACGGTTTCGGGCAATGCGCCGGAAAAATCCGCGCCGGGTTCGCGCGTCAGGTAGGTATCGGCGTAGCACAGCGCCGCCCCGGTTTCGCCGAGCTTTTGCGCCATACGCTCAAAGGCCTGCGGGTGGTGGCGGTCGTCGGTGTTGGCGTTGACGATGAAGCGCCCACGGGCGCGCTCAACACCCCTGTTCCAGGCGGCATAGAGCGTTTCACGCGGGGTCTCTATGACGGTGATGCCGCTGCAGCGGGCGGCGTACTCCCGCGCAAGCTCGGCCTCACCCTGCTGGGAACCGCTATCGATGACGATGACCTCGAGCCGCCCCTGCGCATACAGGGTCTGCCCCAGCACATGCTCCATGCATCCGGCAAAAAACTGCCGCGCATTATAGGTCGAGATGAGGGCCGTCACCTCTGGCCGCTGGGTGGAGCATGTCATATCGCGTTTCTCCTCAGCCACACCGCTGCGCGGCGCACCATACACACGGAACCGTCAGTTCAGGGAGGAGCGCCCCCCCTTGCACCCGGCCCCCATGCCCGCCCCAGCGGGACCAAAGACGCGGCACTAAGCCGTGGCCGGACGCAGCACCATCCGAAGCTGCACACTCACAATGTCATACACCAAGTGGTATCCCAAATACTTAAAAAAGCGTCCAGACCCATACAGCACACCCCACGCCGTTCGGTCAAAATCGCAGTGCGCCTCCACGGCGTAAGCGCCATCCGGCAAATTGGCAAAGGTGGCGCGCAAAGCAAGCGGATGACGCTGGCCGCGCACCTCCAAATGCCCGCGCACATCATGCGTGGCCGTTCCGGGCATAGCCCCGTGCAACGGCACCGCGGCGTCAAGGCTGTAGCGCACCTCGGAGTAGGCCTCGGCAAAAAAGAAATCGTCGGACAACAAATGCGCCACCAGCAGGCGGCGCAGGGAATCGTCCTCAAGGTCCGTATTGCGCAGGGTGGACAGCGGCACGACAAACTCGCCATGCATACCGCCATCGCGCACGTCCAGCCGCCCGCGCGAGACCTGGAGCGTTCCCGTATGCCGCTTTCCGGCGTTGCGCCCCACCCATTCGATGCGGCTTTGCTCCGCGTCCACGGCAAACACGCCCTCCACAAAGCGCAAGCCGTCCTCCGGCGGCAGCAGACCCGTCCCCTCAACGGGAAAGCCGCGCTTCAACCACCCGGCAATGCCGCCAGCCAGCACCCGGACATCACTGTAGCCCATGCGCCCCAGCTTTTCGGCGGCCACGTCCGCGCCAAGGGTGTGCTCATCCTCGCCATAGAGCACGATGCGCTGGTCAAACCCAGTTGTCGCCACCTGCACATGCTCCGGAAACTCCACCTCGTACACACATGCGGAGCGCGCCCCGGCAATACGCCGCGCGTCAAAGACGTCCGGCAGCAAGACGTCAAGGCACACCACGTCCTCGCCGTTTTCCAGCCACCTTTGCAGGTCCTCCGGCGCCACGCGCTCCGCCGTCGTCACCATGGCCATACCGCCTCCTTTGTCTCACTCGTACACGGCAACACCCAAAAGCCCGCTCCATAATGTCACAAAAGCACCGCCAGAACCAGTTTTCCGTAAATCCAAAGAGGCTAACCGACATCTCCGTGACACGATACGCAATTCCATGTACGCTTGATTTCACTCCCCAGACCACCGGGAGCACAACGTTCATACCGCATCAAGGAGTCCGATATGTGTAAAGGTTGTGGCTGCGGCCCCCAGCAGACAAGCAAGTATCAGCAGTTCCTCAAGGATCATGAACACACGCACGAGCATACGCATGAGCACGATCATGACGGAGAGACCCATTGCCATGCGCACACGCACGAGCACTCCCATGAGCATGGTCATGACCACACCCATGAGCACGACCATGCGCATGAACACGGCCACCATCATCACCATCACCACGACTAATCGGCGCTGATGTGCCTTCGCGCAGGACGCGGCCTTGGCCGCGCCCTGCCGCGCCGCCATCACCCACGCTCCGCATCCTGCGGATGCGCCGCCTCTGCGGCCTGCGCAGCGCGGCGCTCCTCCACCGCCGTCTCCATAATGGCGGGAATCATCACCACCATCCCCACCGCAAACCAAAACGGCTCCATAATGCGGCCAATGATGAACGTGTTGGCGCTGATTCCATGCGCCAGCAGGCCCACAAAGCCAATCATCACGCCCATGGTCCACCCCTTGTGCACGCCATAGCGGCAGCGGTTGTACACGCCGTGCAGCACCCGCCACACCCGCGTCATAAGGAATATGAACACCACCAGCCCCACCAGCCCCGTCTCCACAAGTATGCGGAAATACTGCCCGTCCAAAAAGCGATAGCCCGTAACGCCGTAGCCGAGCAGCGGCTTTTTCAGCCAATCACGCGCCACATAGCGCCAGCTACGCAGCCGCGCGGATGAGGACGTATCAAGCTTCACGCCCATCACTTCCTCCACGTCCGTACGCTGCGCCCCCTGCGTGAAGGTGTGTTCAATGCGCCGTTTGGCGATTTCCGGCGCGCCAAGGAGCAGCACCGCAATGAATCCCGCCACCACCAGCGCACTTGCGGCCTTGCGCGGCGTCAGCGCCAAAAACGCCAGCATGCTCACCGCCAGCCCCAAGTACGACCCGCGCGACCCGGTGTAGAGAAGCGGCACCAAGGCAAACAGGGCGCACCCCACCAGCCCCGCGCGCACCTGAGTCTGGCGCAGGTGCCACACCAGCCCCATGAAGATGGCAATCATAAACACAAGGTACCCGCCGAAGGTGTTCGGCTCGCCTTTGGCCCCCTCGAAGGGGGCGGTGATGCGCCCGCCGCCCGGAATCTGCGCCACGCCCACCAAGGACGCGATTACGCACGTGACGATAAACGCCACCACAAAGCCCTTGAACTGCTTGGGCGTACGCAGATGGTTCACCACCATAAAATAGACGAACATGTACTCAAAGTACTTGAGCACATAGAAAAAGGACGTCTTCAGGTCCACGCGCCCCATCATGGCCCCAAGGCCGGACGCCGCCACACAGACCATGGTGTAGGCCGCAATGGGACCATTGAGCGGCGTATGCCGAAACAGCCCAAGCTGCTTGTTGATGGCCATCTTTGCCAGCCACGAAAAGCCCATAACCACCAGCACAAAGTCGTTCACGCGTAGCGTCACCCCGCGCCCAAGGGACGCGCCGGACGTGGACCCGACAACAAACTCCGGGCCAAGCAGCATGGAAAAGATGATGATGTACAGGGCGGTCTGCGTGCTGAACAAGCAGATGAGGAACATGATGATGGCGCTGAAGAAGGCCAGCGCCTTGGTGGGCGAGAGGTGTGGCAACAACCAACCGAAGGCCACGCACATGGGCAGCACAATCACCAGCGGCAGCGCCAACTGCAAAGGGGTCGGCCCTGGTCCCTTGGTGCCCCGCTGTGCCATACTTGCCGCCTAGTAGTACTTAAAGGCTCTAAAGTCCTGATAATCGGGCGTTTCGCCCTCGCGCATACCGTTTAAGACCACGCCGATAAGATTGGACTTCACGCGCGAGAGTTCCACCGTGGAACGCTTGAGCAGTTCCTTGGAAATGGAGCCAACGCGGTAGACAAGGAGCACCCCGTCCACCAGCGGCCCCAGCACGGACAGGTCCGCCGTGGACAGAATGGGCGCGGTGTCAAAGATGATGATGTCGTAGTTGTCGCGCACTTCCTCCACAAACTCCCCAAGTAGCTTGGATTCAATAAGCTCCGAGGGGTTGGAGTACATGGTGCCCGCGGTCATCAGGTGCAGGTTGTCCAGACCGGGCGTCGCCATGACGTCATCTATGCTCATCTCGCCAATCATGACGTCCGTCACGGTTTTGATGGCGTCGCGCCAAGCGTAGTTGCCCAGCAGGATGTCCGTCAGGCCGGGGTTGTTGTCCACGCCAAAGGCCTCGGAGACCATAGGCTTTCGAAGGTCAGCCCCCACCATGAGCACCCGCTTGCCCGCCTGCGCCATGCTCACGGCAAGGTTGGCGGAGACCACGGTTTTGCCCTCCTGCGGCGTGGCGCTGGTTATGGCGAGGGTCTTGAGCCCGCGCTCCTTGCAAAACAGCTGCACATTGATGCGAAGGGAGCGGAAGCTCTCCGCAATCATGGACTTGGGCACAAAGTGCGACACAAGGTGAATGCGCGCCCGCACCCCGGAACGCTTGCCGTCGCTGGCCTCGCGCATAAGCTCGCGCACCTCGCGGCTGCTTTCGTCGGGGATGACGCCAAGTACCTTGGCCCCAAGGGTTTCCTCCACGTCATCAATGGCCCCGATGGACGTATCAAACGCCTCCATAACCAGCGCGCCAATCATGCCCACCACCAGCCCGATGAACACGCCAACGGACGTAATGGGCGCAATGCGCGGCGGATTCACGGGCGAACTGGGCAAAAACGCGGGCTTGACGATGGTGACCTCCTCGGGCCGTTCGGCCTGCCGGAGTGCGGCCTCGCGGTTTTTCTCCTCCAGCATGGCGACCTTGGCGCTGTAGGAATCCACCTGCCGCCGCAGGCGGTTGTAGGCCAGTTTCTTTTCCATCAATTCATTAATCTTGGCCTCAACGGTGCTTTGCTCGTCCTGCAGATTCTCCCGCTGGCGCGCCAGCTTTTCGCGCTGGGAACGCACGATGACCGTCATCTTACGCGCGGCCTCCACAATGTGCCGGTTGACGCCAATGACCTGCGGGTGGTTGTAGGTGAACTCCTCCAGCAAAGATTCGCGCGTGACCAGCAGCTCCACCAGTTTCCCCCGCGCGGTTTCGTACTGGCTGTCCGCGTAGGTGGAATACAGGTCGCTGCCAAAGCCCGAGGGATTTTCCGCAAAGCGCTCCAGCCGCACAAGCAGGGCCGCCAGTTCATCATCCGCCGCCACGTTGTTGCGCAGGGCCTCTTCAATCTCCTTGCTGCGCGTCAGCAGATTCTCGCCCTGCAAGTCCACGGAAACAAGCTGGTTGGCGCGGGTAAAGGCGTTGAACTCCTCCTCGGCGTCGCGCAGGGCCACACGCGTGCGGGAAAGTTCCTCCTCCAGATAGCTGATGGCGGCCTTGGCGCGGCGCTGCTGCTCCTCGCGGTACATCTCGCGGTAGGTCAGGGCCACGGTGTCGGCCATACGCTGGGCAAAGACGGGGTCGGAATGGGTGACGGCGATGTCGATGATATTGGTCTGGGCGTCGCGGGTGATGGACACGCGCGAGCGCAGGCCATCCACGGTTTTGGCCGCGGTGGGATGCTGGCGCAGCTCCTCGTCCGACAGGCCGGAAGGGATGCGCCCCAGCCGCTCGGCCACCATCTGCATGACCTTGTAGCTGCGCATGAGGGAGATTTGCGACTGCAGGTCCGTCTCGGGCGACCAGGTAATGGTCTGCTGGTACACGCCGCGCACCGGACTCTCGCGGTTAAACTGCACACTGCATATGGACTCGTACAGCGGCGGCGGCCCCATAAACACGGCAAAGGCCGCGCTGGACAGGCCAAGCAGCACCGTCGCGGCAAGGACGACCCACTTGCGCTTCTTGAATATCCGCCAATACTCGCGGATGTTGACGTCGTACTGCTCCACTCGGCCTCCGGCCCTAGTCTGCTGCGGATTTGCTGTCGAACTTCAAATACTCGCCGTAGAAGTAATTATCCTGCACACGTCTGGGGTAGAATATCCAGTCGAGGAACGTATCGTGCGTGGTAATCCACTCGGTAATGTCGCCGATGATTTGGCGCGGCACGTACACAAGATCCCCTTCCTTGAGGGGCACGTTCTGGGTCAGGTCGCCGCGCTCCAGCATGCGCTCCACATCCGCCATCAGGATGAGCGCCTTGCCCTCGTGCCCGTCGGGCCGGATGATGAGCGTGTTTTCCTCCTTAGCCACGGCGGTAAACATGCCCGCCGCAGACAGGGCCGCCAGCAGGTTGTCCGCGCTGTCGAGGTCATAGATGCCTTGGCGCGCCACCTGCCCCATCACGTACACCCGCCTCGCCACGTTGGGCAGCTCCGGTATGTCCACAACGTCGCCGTGGTTCAGCACCACATTCAGCCAGCCCTTGCCGCCCTCCACAATGTCGAACATGTTGATTTCATAGGCTTTGCCACCGCGAATCAGGCGCACGCGGCGCAGGTCGGCGTCCTCGGTATAGCCCGAGGCCTGCGAGATGATTTCAAGGAGCGTTGTCCGTCCGGTCAGGGTCTGCCGCCCGCTGGGCAGGCGCGCGCCCTCGCCCGTGGTGCGCAGGGAGGCAATCTCGCCCATGAGGGACACATACTTGCTGCGAAATTCCGCCACGCGCACATCTATGCGCGGACGCTTCAAAAAGTCGCGCAGGCGCTGGGTGAGCAGGTCGTCAATTTCACTGGCCGTCAGCCCGTCCACCTCAAGGTCATCCACAAAGGAATAGGAAATGCGGCCACGGTTATTGATCTGCACCGTGGTGGTCGTTACGGCGCTGCCCGAGCGCGAGGCGATTTCCAAAACATCCTTCGGCCCCACGCGGTACTCCGGCGCGCCGTCCACGGTCTTGAACACATCATTGGCGGAAACGTCGCTCATGGCGGCGAGTTCCTCGCGCTCCTCCTCGCCGCGCTGGTGCATGGCAAGGCGCTGGCGCTGGACCTCGGGCGCGTCATTCACGGGTGTCCCCTTGATGGCCGATGTTCCCGTGCAGGCCGTCAGGGCCGCGCACCACAGCGCGCACAGCACGCACAGCGCGGGAAGTGTCCTCATCCGGGGCATCGCATCCTTCTCCTGTCCGGGGCGCCGCATCATCCGGCGTCCCCTTCTTCCGTTTGCTCCGCGGCCATCTCCTCCATGACGCCGCTTTCAAGGGCGTCCACAATGTGCAGCAGCGGAAAATGCTCCAGATGCACCAGCCGAGGCGCATCCTTCTTTTTGCCGCGCCCATCGTAGAGCAGTTCCAGCGTGGGGCGCATGGGCTTGTCCTTGTAGGTGGCCAGCACGCGGGCCACGGAGTCGTTATTGAGGCGGACGTAGGTATTCACCGGAAACAGCGAGACCTGGTCCAAAAATTCTTTGAGCACCCGGTGGGGGAAGCGCAACCGCTCCGCGTCCACCACCTCTTTGATGGCCGGGGTCTGCAAAAACCGGTTGCCGGACCGGCGCGGGCGCCGCATGGACACCACATGCTCCACAAGACCGATAATAAGCGCCATTTCGTGGATTTCCTTCCCCTTGAGGCCGTGGGGATAGCCTGAGCCATCCACCCGTTCATGCACCTGCAACACAATCTCCGCCAGCGGCCGGTACTCCTCGCCAAGGCGCTCCAGCACCTGCCCGCCAAGGTGCGGATGCGTGCGCTTTTTGGCTCTGTCCTGCGGGGAAAGGTCCGACGGATGCACGCCCTCCAGCCGCCGGGGAATGCGGTACAGGCCAATATTGGCGCACATTCCGCCAAGGCCCAGCCACAGCAGGCGCTTGTCCTCATAGCCAAGGCCCATGCCCACCTTCATGGCGGCAAGGGCCACAAAGGTCATCGCCGCCTCCGCGCCGATGTGCTCCTCATCCAGCGAGGCATGCTCGAACACATCGCGCACCGCTTGGGCGCTCACCACGTCACGCAGACGCCGCAAGACGTCGCGCACAGGGGGCGGGTCCCCGGCGCGCACGGCAGAACGCACCCGGCCCGCCTCCTCCAGCAGCGCGGCGTGCAGGCGTGTCACCTGCTCCGTGCGCTCCTCCGGCGATGAGCCGCCAGTCTCCTGCGCGCCGTCAGCCGCGCTGCGGCCCTCGCGCTGATTGCGGGCAAGCTCCCACTTGCGCTTTTCCAGCTCAAACACACTAAAGCTGCTGGCCATTGTTCTCCTCACACCGCCACGTTGCGGGTGTCCTGCCCATATGCGCTTCCCCTGCGCCACATTGGGGCGGTTTTGGCATTGCGGACGCAGTGCGCCGGCCCGCTGGCGGCGCTGGACCTTGCCCGCTCATACCACATCCGCGCCCGTTTTGCGCGGGGGAATGCGTCACATTTTGGCAGAATGCCACTTCCGGCGCGGCGTCTCGTCCCTGTCGCCCTTTTGCAAGTGCAGGTCGCTGATGATGCCGGAGACGATGTCCTCGTCAATCTGCCTGCGCTGCAGGGAATACCCTTGATCAAGGGACAGCTTGCACAGCCGGTTGACCAAACGCGGAATCCCCTGCGACTCCCGGTACACAAGGCGCACCGCGTCGTCCGAAAACAGCGGGTCCGCCTCTTCGCGCCCGGCCATCTCCAGCCGGTGCTGGATGTAGCGCCCCACCTCGTCATCGCCCAGAAAGTTCAGATGAAAGCGCAGGCTTACGCGCTGGTCCAACTGAGGCATGCGGCGCAGGGTGTCGCGAAACTCCGGCTGGCCCACCAGAATCATGGTCAGCAGGTTGTCGCCGCCTACGGAAAGGTTGGTCAGGTTCTTCAGCTCATCCAACGTGCCGGGATGCATCTGCTGCACCTCGTCCAAAAAGACGGCCAAATGCCGCCCCTTCAGGTGCACATTCTCCATGACAGTCTTCTTAAAGCGAAACAGGAGCTCATACTTGGTCAGCCCCGTCAGGTCCGGCGGGCGGCCCTCCAACTGGTTCAAAAACTCCGCAAGCAGGTGAACAAACGGCAGGTTGGAGCTTTCCAGACTCACCACCCGAAAGGCCGTGGTCCGCAGCATGCGTTCCAAAACGCTGCGGGTGATGGTCTTGCCGCTGCCAATCTCGCCCGTCAGCACGCCGATACCCATGTTCCTATCGCGCACCAGATAGCGCAGCCGCGCCAAGGCCTCGCCATGCCCCTGACTGACGTAGAAAAACCTCACATTGGTATTCCCCTCAAAGGGGCGCTCCCGCAGGCCGAAATAGGCAAGTGCAGACATCTTCGCTTCCTTGTCTTATACGCCGCAGCGCATGCATGCCGCCACGGTTTGTCGTGCAAGGAGCAGACCACGCCCCAGACAGGGCGCGCGCATTTCATCAACACCACCACCCAACACCCATGCATCACTCACACCTTGGCGGCGCATTTTGCGCTGCGCGGCAACCGTGCTACCGCAACGTGGCGGCATTTTCTTCCACACTCCGTCATTCTGAATATTCATCGCCGCCACCACTGCCCTCATCATCATCCCGCCGCGCCGACCCGACGCGCCTTTTGCGGCCCTTGAACATCAGCGACACAATAATCGTAAAGAGCAAAACCGCCTGAAACAGCCCCAGCAGGGCATCAAGGGGCACGCCGTCCATGATGATGAGCGCACTCACCCCCAAACACACGGACAGCGTAAAGATGGCGAACGCCGCCTCCTTGCGCGCAAAGCCCATGCCCAGCAGGCGGTGGTGCAAATGATCCTGACTGGCCGTCGCCAGCGGCTCAAATATCTTGGCGACCTTGCGGTTTTTAATACGCGAGAGGGTCACATAGAGCATGTCGAAGATGAGGACGCCAAAGATGAGCACCGGCGCAGTCAGGGACACAAAGTGGCTGGTGGACGACCACTCGCCAAACACGGCCACCCCCGCAAGAGTAAAGCCCAAAAACGTACTCCCCGCGTCACCAAGGAACAGCCGCGCAGAGCGCCCGGGGATGAAGTTAAAGGGCATGAACCCCGCGCACGCGCCGGTAATGGCCACAGCCATCCACCCCAGCGCCGCCTGCCCGCTCTTGAAGGCAATGGCCCCGAAAAAGACCGAAATGATAATGGATTGCCCGGCGGCAAGGCCGTCGATGCCGTCAAAAAAGTTCATGGCATTGGTCAGTCCCACCAGCCACAGCACCGTCAGCGGCACATTCACCCACGCCCCAAAGATGCTGGGCGGCAGTATCTTGAGCTGAATATGCCCGATGAACACCACATACAGCGCCGCCGCAAGCTGCACACCAAGGCGAAACACCGGCGACAGCGAACGCACATCGTCCCACAACCCCACCATAAAAATAAGCGTCCCCGCCGCCACCAGGGTGCCCATGCCGGGCAAAAACACCCCATTCAGCGTCAGGGACAAAAGAAAAGCGCAGTACACAGCCACGCCGCCCAGCAGCGGCGTGGCTCTATCGTGCACCTTGCGCCAGCCGGGGCGGTCCAGAATATTCAGCCGCAGGGCCAGCCAGCGGCACAGCGGCGTAAAGGCGTAGGCGGCAACAAATCCGTACAGCAAAATATACTGCCAACGCATGCCCGCACGAAAGTAGAACGCCTGCACCGTAGGAAAGGTGAGGACGACAAGCATGCTCCAGATTATGATCCGCCACAGCATCGTTAGCATCGGACACTGCTCCACGCCTTGCTTTACCATATGCCGCGCGCCACAGGGGACGCACGCTCTTGCAGACTAGCATATTTCAACCGGAAAAACAGGGGCCTGCGCTCCTTGAGCGCAACCTGCGCAGCCGCAAAAACGGAAAAAACTCCCGCCACACGCGGCTATCCACTCCTCTCCCTCTTATCGGCCGCCCTCCGGAAAAATGTTTAGCCTTCGCAGTGATTGCGCATACACCTGTTCAATCTGCTGCGCCATGGCATCCGCCCCGTGGCGCGCCTGCACACTCAGGCGTCCGGCACGGCCAAGGGCGGCGCGGCGCTCGCCGTCGCGCAGGACGAAGTGCAGAGCCTGGGCCAGCTCCCCGGCGTCTCCGGGCGGCACCAGCAGGCCGGTGACGCGGTGGTCCACAATATCCGGTATGCCCCCAACGTCCGACGCCACAACAGGCACGCCCATAGCCATGGATTCCAGCAGCACCCGCCCCATCCCCTCGAAAAATGACGGCAGCACCGTAACATCGCACGCGCCAATGCCCGCCCGCACGTCCTGCATAAACCCCGCAAACACCACGCTGTGGCCCAGCCCCAGCAGGTGCGCCAAATGCTCCAACTGCTCGCGGGTTTCGCCCTCGCCCACCAGCAGCAGCCGCGCGCCGGGCAGGCGCGTGCGCAGGGCCGCAAAGGCCTCCAAGAGCACCTCATGCCCCTTGCCCGGCCACAGCTTGGAAATCATGCCCACCACAAGGGCGTCCGGCGGCACACCACACTCACGCCGCAGGCGGCGCTTTCGCCGTGGGCTTACCGGGCGGAAGCGCTCCAGTTCAATGCCGCTGTAGATGATGTGGTGCGATGCCCCCGGCCGGAGCACCCCTTCGCGCCGCGCCCATGCCTCAAGGGGACGCGAGATGAAAATCATGTCATGGCACCACCGCGCGGCGCGGCGCTCCAGCAGGCGGAACAGCCAACGCCGCCACGCCGGTTCCCGGTCATGAAAGGCGAAGCCGTGCACGGTGTGGACAATAACGGGGACCCGCGCCAGATGCGCGGCAAGGCGGCCGATGAACCCGGCCTTGGAATTGTGGGTATGGACGACGTGATAGCCCCCCGCCCGCAGGATGCGCGAGACCTCATACAGGGCAAGCAGGTCGCGCAGCGGGGCCACGGGCTGTACAAAATGCGGCACCTCGTGAACGCGCATCCCCGCGCCGCGCACCACATCAAGGAGCCGCCCGCCCGGAGCGCAGGCGAGTTCGACATCGTATCGCTCTCGGGGTAGGCCCCGCATGGACAGAAAGGTGTTGATGCCCGAGCCGCTGACCACGGGCAGGGTATGCACATGCAGAACGCGGACCTTCCCCTGCCGCTCAGCCTTCATCCGCCACCCGCCGCACGAGGGACTCAAAGGCATCCGCCACAAGCGACCAGGAAAAATGCTCCGCCGCGTGGTCACGAAGCTGCCGGGCAGACAGCGCAAGGTGCGCCGGGGGCGACAGCATTTCCTCCATCTTGCGGCGCAGGGCCGCCGCGTCGCTGCCATCCACCACATAGTCGCCATCCAGCGTGCCGAGGACGTCCGGGATGCCGCCCTGCGGCGTACCTATGACCGGGGTCCCGCAGGCCCATGCCTCGGGGATGACAAGGCCAAACCCCTCCAGCACCCGAGTTGGCAGGACGAACCAATCCGCCGCGCCATACAGGTCCGGCAGGTGCTCTTCATCCACGTGCCCCCACAGCCGCATGCACTCGTCCACCTCGGCCTCGCGCACCTGCATGCGCAGGCGCTCCTCCAGCAGGCCGCGCCCGCCTATTACCCCATAGCCCGTGGACCGCAGCGCTTCGCTCCCGGCAAAGGCCTCAATAAAGTTCTCCAGCCCCATACGCGGGGCCAAGTTGCGCACGGTGAGGAAGATGGTCTTGTCCTGCGGCAGGCCCAGCCGCTCACGCGCGGCGCGCCTGCCCCCTTCGGGCAGCCGAAAGCGCGCAAGGTCCACCCCGCCGGGAATGCGTACCACCTTCTCCGGCGGCGGCTGGTGATACTCCGTCACCTTGCCCGCCATGTAGCGCGACAGCACAACCACAGCGCCAGAGCGGCGGAGAATGCGTCGCTCCATACGGCGCATCATCCACGCGGCCATGGAGGTCAACGCGCTCACGCGCCCAACGCCGTTGAGCCGGCGGATGAGGAATTCCTCATGCCATGGGGAATGGAAATAATACACCGACGGCACGCCGCGCAGCCGCCCGGAGATGTGCGGGCCAAACGCGGGCAGACACTGATGGATGACCGCCACGTCAAAGCGCGGACCGCCAATGGCGTCGAAGCACTGCACACTGCCGCGTAGTTCTCGGCGCAGCGCCGGCACAACGCCCACTTCCACACCGGGGAAGGGGAAACGGTGCACGGTAACGCCGTCCGCCACCTGCTCGCGCTGAGGGAAGGCGCTGTGCGTATTGCGGGTGACGACGTGCACCTCGTGTCCGCGCCGCGCCAGCTCCACGGACGACTGCGTCGCCATACGGCCCGCCCCGCCCGTGGTATCGGGGAACCACACATCGGCAAAGACGGCTATTCTCACAGCGCCACCTCCCGCATCTCCGGCGGTCCGCCAGCGGCGAAGAGCGCCATGTCATGGTCCACCATTTCACGGACCAGCGTTTCAAAGTCCACCTTCGGCTCCCAGCCCAGCTCACGCCGCGCCCGCGAGGCATTGCCGCACAGCACATGCACCTCCGCCGGACGATAAAAGGTCTTATCCACCACAAGGTGCTCGCGGTAATCCAGCCCGACATGCCGGAAGGCCAGGTCCAGAAAATCGCGCACGCTGTGGGTTGCTCCGGTGGCGATGACATAGTCGTGCGGGGCGTCCTGCTGCAGCATGGCCCACATGGCGCTCACAGAATCACGCGCGTGCCCCCAGTCGCGCCGGGCCTCAATGTTTCCAAGACGGATGGTGCTCTCCAGCCCCAGCCGGATGCGCGCGGCGGCCATGGAAATCTTGCGGGTGACGAATTCCGCCCCGCGCCGGGGGGACTCGTGGTTGAACAGTATGCCGGAGACGGCGAACATACCGTACGCCTCGCGGTAATTGCGCGTCAGCTCCATGCCAGCCATCTTGGATATGCCATAGGGCGAGCGCGGCTTGTACGGGGTAGATTCATCCTGCGGAGACAACGACGCATTGCCGAACACCTCGCTGGACCCGGCAAAATAGAAACGGCAGTCCGGTGCCTGCCGCTTAAGGGACGACAGCATATAATGCGTGCCGTTCAGGTTGGTCTGGATGGTGGAGAACTCATCCTCGAAGGAATAGGACACAAAGCTTTGCGCCGCGAGGTGGTAGCATTCATCGGGCTGCACGTCCGCGATGATGTTGAAGAGACTGGCGTAGCTCTCCATGGACGCGCTATGCAGCACAAGCCGGTCCTGAATGTGCAAAATGCGCCGGAGCCTGCTTTGTGGATATTCAAGGGCCACGCGGCGCACAACGCCATGCACCTCGTAGCCTTTTTCAAGCAGAAGCTCCGCAAGATAGCTGCCATCCTGCCCAGTGATGCCCGTAATGAACGCTTTCTTCACGACGATACACCTCCCATTGTCACGAACATACGGGAGGTTAGCGTCCATGTCGAGGCATGGTGTTCTCAAATGCTGTCAAAGAGTTCCCGAATATCGGCCACATGGGCGTCCCACGCACGCGGGCCAACGCGCGCAGCCACTGCCGCAAGGGCCTTTTCGCACACGCGCCGCCGCTCGTCGCCGTCCTCAAGGCGGGCAAGGGCCACGCGCCATGCGTCATGGTCCTGCGGCGGGGCGAACAGGGCTGCACCGCCTGCCGTCTCGCGCAGGACAGGGATGTCGCTGACAATAGCGGGAACGCCGCAGGCCATGGCCTCAAGGGGCGGAAAGCCGTAGCCCTCAATAAGCGCCGGATGCAGCAGGCAAAACGCCCCCCTATACAGCGCCGGAAGCGCCGCCTCCGGCACAAGGGGCAGCCACACCGCCTGCGCCGTGGGATAGCGAGCCTGCCACCATAGCCGCCACCGGTCCGAACATCCGGCAATAACAAGAGGGCGGCCCAGCGTCTCGCTCAGGGACAGCGCCACGCCAATATTCTTATGCGGGCGGCCATTGCCAAGGACCAAGACGTACCCCGGCGCAAGGCCAAGCGCGCCGCGATGCGCGGCGTCATCCACCTGCGGCGTGGGCGAAAACTCCGCCGCGATGCCGGAGTGCCGAACCCGCGCATCGCGCCCTGTCCAGCCCATCAGCGCCGCCGTGGCATCACGACTCCAGCGCGAAACGTACCACGTCAGCGCGGCGCGGCGCAGGCCGTGGGCAAGACGCACCCGTGCATAGCGCGCCCGCCACGACGTGCGGTAGCGCTCGTGGGTGATGTTCAGGACGTCATGGACAATATTCACAACGCGCGCCGGCCCGGCCCACACCGGAACCTTGGGGTATGGGGACAGCGTTACCGCGCTGCCCCGCGCAAGGCGCGACAGCGCCACCTCGGCGGCGAGGCGGCTGGCCGGGAGTTCGCGCCGCACAAGACCTGGACATTCCTTAGCAATGTGCGCGGCGCACGCCGGGCGTACGGCAAGGCGTACCTCGTCTGCACAGCCCGACGCCACAAGGGCGCGAACCAGCCCATCCAGAACGCGGCTGATGCCCGTTCCCCCTTGCGGCGGGTACTCCCGCCCATCCACAAGGAGCGTCCGGCTACGCGCCATGCGCGCTCCCTCCGCCCTGCTGCGCCGCGCAGGTCAGCACCGCGTCCACCACATCCTCCGGCTCCACGGCCAGCATGCATTCATGCGCGCGTGTCCGGCAAAAGCTCTCACCACAGCCAAGGCATTCCACATCGTGAGCGGCTACTTCCATATGCACACCATCCGGGCATGGTTCGTGCCCGGCCGAAGGCCCGGCAATGCGCACCGTGCGCGCCCCGCACAGGGCAGCAAGGCGAACCACCCACGTGGGCGGCCCCACCACAACATCGGCGGCGGCAATAGCGTCCAGCACGGCGGGCACATCGCACCCCGCGCGCACCCGCTCCGTCCCCCGGTGCCAGCAGGGCGGCACATCGGGCACAGGGTCCCACACGGTCCCCAGCACCTCCACCTGCACGCCGCGCTGTTCCAGTTTGGTCGCAAGCTGGCAAAAGGCCGTCATGGGCCACTGCTCGGTGGCAATGGAGGCAAGCGGATGCAGCGCCACCCGCAACGGCGCATCCGGGGTCCGCGCGCTGCGGGGCCGGCACAGACCGGACAGCAGTTCAAGGGCTTCTTCGGCCTTGTGCACAGCGCGGCATGGCCGCGGCGCACCGTCCCGGCTCACCTGCTCCACACGCACCAAACGCCGCCATAACGGCGTGCATTCCCCGCCGGGCAAAACAGCGCGAGACAACAGCGCCGCGCGCCCGCATCCGGCAAGGCCAGCGCTCACCGCCCCGGACACCAGCCCGGCAAGGGCGGTGCCAAGCGCGGGACCAACCTCGCCCACCAGCACGCGCCCATACCCGCCGCGCCGCGCCAGACGCAGGGCCATCAGCAGGCCCAAAGACGAGTGGACATCGCACAGCGTGACATGCACGCCCGGAATGCGCACCGCGCATTCCGCCACCGCGCCGCAAGCCAGCACATCCACTCCGCCCGGAACATCACGCGCCGCAGCGGCAATGGCAGGCAGCATCTCCACCCCGGCCTCCGCGTCACGCGCGGGAAGAATCAGAACCGGCCCTGCCGCGGCTTCCCGCGCTCGCGGACGCCACAACCACGCCAAGTGTACAAGGACGCCGCGTCCGGCGCGCGCCATCAGCCGCCGCACCATACGCATAAGGGAGGACGTGGGCGGGCCGCCGCCCTCAGCGTGGCGGCGCAGTCCGGCATACAGCACCGCCATGCGCCGGGCATGGCGCTCCACACTAAAGGCCCGCTCCGCATGGCGGCGGTTCACTACGCCTGCGGCGCGCCGCAGTCCGGCGTCCTCAGCAAAACGCACCAAGGCCCGGGCAAAGGCCTCCTCGTCCCCCGGTGGGACAGCGCGCATGCCGCCGGCGGGCACGGCCTCGCGGTTTTCGGGAATATCCGTGGCAATAACGGCAAGGCCCGCGCTCATGGCCTCCATCAGCGCGCGGCTCAGCCCCTCCGCCGTGGACGGCAGTACAAACACGTTCAGCGCCGAAAACAGCGCCGCCGGGTCGTCCACGGCGTCATGCAGGGTCACCCGGCCACGAAGCTGGGGGGCGTCCGCCTCGCGCCGCAGCGTCGCCACAAAATTGGCGTCCAGCATGTTCCCAGCGCACAGCACATGCGCATTTTCAGGCAGACCCAGCTCCATGGCGCGGGTGAGCGCCCGCAACAAAAAACGATGTCCCTTGCGCGGAATATAGTTGCCAACCAGCCCAAAGAGCACAGCATCGTCTGCAACACCTAGGCGCTGGCGCACGGCCGCGCCGCGTCCGTCATCCGGGCGAAAATCCTGCGTATCCACGCCATTGATAATGGTGACAAACCGCCCCGGCACATACCGCTCCAAACGCGGGAACCGCATCCGCCGCGCCGCGCCGGACACAAACACCACCCGCCGCGCCAGCAGCGCCAGCACCACGTCATACACCGCCACATCCCGCGCGGACTCGCGCACATGCCACACCATGGGCACCCCTGCCAGCCGGCCGGCAATCCCGGCATAGAGCGCCGCCCGCGAGCGCCCCGCATGCACCACATCAACGCCCCGCCGCCGTAGCAGCCGCCACATGCGGTACAGCGTGCGCACCGCGCCAACGGGATGGCGTAACGGCGACGGAATGGGCAACACCTCTGAGGCAACGCCCGCAGCGCTGAGCCGCAGGCGCACAGGCCCATCCGCGCTGACCACGCCAAGGGGTTCCACCTGGCGAGCGCGCGCCAAAGCGCGCAGCAGCGCAAGCGCGCTCCATTCACCGCCGCCAAGGAATGTACTGCGGCCCATGATGTATGCAGCCCGAACAGCTCTGTCGCCAACCTCTGCACGCCGCGTCATGACTCACGCTCCGGTCACATCGTGAAAGACCGCCTCGTATCCCGCCGCTACAGCGTCCCAAGTATAGCACGCTTTGGCCTTGCGGCGTCCAGCCTGCCCCATGGTCCGCCGCAGGTCCGGCTGGGTGAGGATTTCCACCACCGCGCGCCCCATGGCCTCGTGGTCCAGCATCGGCGTCAGCAGCCCAGTACGGCCATGCTCCACCACCTCGGCCACGGCCGGGTCGGCGGCAGCCACCACCGGACGGGCGCACGCCATGGCCTGCGCGGCCACAATGCCAAAGGTCTCGTAGGTGGAATGGAACACAAACGCCTCGCTGGCCTGCATCAGCGCAGCCACATCCGCATCCGGGACAAATCCGGCAAAGCGCACGGCGTCCTCAAGCCCAAGCTCACGCGCAAGGGCCTCGCATGCGCCGCGCTCCGCGCCCTTGCCGCCAATGACCAGCACCGCACCCGGCACGGCGCAGCGAACATGCGCCATGGCCCGGACCAGAACGTCCACCCGCTTCACTGCGTCAAACCGCTGCAGCGCAAAGAGCAGCGCGCCCCCTTCCGGCACGCCCCACTGCCGCCGGATAGCCGCAGTGCGCGCAGGGTCCTCCACGGACGGCAAATCCACGCCCCCGGGCAAAATCGGCAGCGGCGGGGAATTCGTCCCCCACACCGCACGGCGGCACCAATCTGTGATGACCGTTGTTTGGGCCACGCGCCGCCCCACCATCCGGTGCCACCACCGCCACAGCGGCGGCACGCCCGGCCCAGGAACGTCGCGCCCGGTCAGGGAGAGAACGGTTGGCACGTCCAAAGCGCGCTGCGCCCACACCGCGGCAAGGCCCGTCGGCATACAGTAGTGGACGTTCACCACATCCGGCCCAAAATCCCGCACCGCGCGGTGCATGGCCGTCACGGCGGACAGGGAAAAGGGCGCAATGGCCCCGCGCATGATGCGGTGGCCGCGAAGGCGCATCAGGCTCCACGCATCATCAAAGCGCACCACGTCAAAATTCACCAGCCCGTCGTACTCGCTGTGCCCAATGCGCTTCACCACACGGCACGGAAGCTGCGGGGTGACAAGGCGCACTTCGTGCCTCTGGGCAAGGCGGCGCAGGACGTGCAGCAGCAGAAGCTCCGCCCCGCCAACCGCAGGCAGGAATGTGGGCGACATGGCAAGAATGCGCATCATCCGCCCTCCTGCCCGTCAGTCCCTTCACTCACATGGCGCAGGAAGCGCTCCCAGCGCGCAATGCCCGCCCCCTCGTCAAAATGGTCCACAAGGTCATGGTAGCCCGCCCAGCCCATGTCCCGCGCACGGTGCGGGTCGGACAGGATATCATCAAGGGCGTGGGCAAGGGCGTCCGCATCCCCCGGCGGCACAAACAGCCCTGTGCGGCCATGGTCCAGCCACTCGGGAATAGCCCCGCTCCGCGCCGCCACCACAGGCAGCGCAAGGGCCATGGCCTCCAGCCCCATAAGGCAAAACGCCTCCGGACACAGGGAGGGCGCCGCCACCACATCCGCCCCGCGCATCACCCGCCGCACCCTGTCGCGCTCCAGCCAGCCATGAAAGACCACCCGCTCCCCAAGGCCAAGGGCCTGCGCGCGCTCACGCATGGGCGCAAGGTCCGGCCCATCACCAACAATGCTCACACGCGCCGGAAGCGTCATACGGGCCGCAGCGTCCAAAAGCACGTCCACGCCCTTGCCCTTGTTCACGCGGCCGACAAACACAATATGCTGACCACCCTGCGGTCCATCAGGCGTCTGCGTGGCGGACAGAAAATGGGGGAGCACCGTCACCGCCGTTGGATCAAAACCATTGTGCACCAGCATGGCCCGCATAAAGCGGCTGGGCACGGCCATATGCACGCCGCCCCGGTGCAGGGCCAGCATGCGGCGAAGCCGCGCGATGATGGGCAAACCTTTGGCGGGATGCCGCGGCATGCACCGGTGGACATAGGCCCGCATCTGACAGGCGTAGCCCACAGGATGCGGACAGAGTTCCGGCGCGCCGCTGCGGGTGCCGCGGCGCAGGGTCTTGCGCCCCTCCGGGCAGACAAAGCCGACATCATGCACCATACGCACGCAAGGCGCGGCGCGGCGCAGAACCTCCACCAACGCGGGCTGGCGGACGTGGTGCATGACCACAACATCCGGGGCGTGCTGCCGCACCACCTCCTCCACTCCGGCAAGGCGGGCGGCGAGGTTCGAACACTGCGGCGCGGTGACGCCATCCACACACACGGCGTCCACGCCCTCGGGCGGGATGTCTTTGTCCTCCAGGCGGCCATGCAGGATGACGTTTGCATGCCCGCGGCGGCCAAGGCCGATGCACAGCAGGTGCAGCATCCGCTCCAGCCCGCCCTCAACAAGATTTTCGGAAACGTGCAGTATTTTCATACGCCGCGCCCCCACGTCAGGCGCTCCCCAACGCTGCGCATAGCCCGCTGGGGACACAGCGCCGCAGCGCGGACCATCAAGGGCAGCGCCCGAACGGGCGACACCCGCCACAGCCGCGCCGCCACACTCCACAGCCTGCGCCCCGCAAGGGCGCTGACGGCGCGCCGCTCGGCATCCTCAAGGCGCATGCGGCGCACAAAGGCCCGCCGCGCCTCGCTCACCAGCGCTCCATATGCCGCCACCCCACGCGCCACCTCGGCGCGGGAGAGGCCGTCCTCACCGGGGACAGGATGCGGCAGAGGGTTCCAAAAGAGTTCCTCCTCGCCCACCGCGCGGCCAATGAGCCACGACAGGTGCCGCGCACGGGCGCGGGCATCCGCCGCAAGCTGGCGCTGGCGCGCGGCGCTCACCGCGCCCGCGTGTCTGCGGTAAATCACAAGTTGATCGGGAATATTGGCAAAACGGGTGCGTCCGGCAAGGCGGGTCCACAGGTCATGGTCCTGCGCGGCAAGAAAGGTCACGTCATAGCCGCCCACCTGTTCAATGACCCGCCGCCGCATGCACACGGTGGGATGGGCGAAGGGATGCCCAAAGCACAGCGCCCATGAGATACGCGCGTGGTATTCATGCAGACGGTACGCTCCGGCGGGGCGTCCCGCCTCGTCCACCATGCGGACCCCCGTACCCACAACACCAATGCTGGGATACTGGCGCAGAAATTCCACCTGCCGCTCAAGGCGCGTGGGCAGGGATTCATCATCGGCGTCCTGCCGCGCGATAAGCGGGGCGCGGGCGGCGCCAAGGGCCCGGTTCAGGCTCCATGCCACACCTCGGGGGCGGCTGTTGCGCAGCACCCGGATGCGGCTGTCGGCGTACTGGGCCAAAATATCCGGAGTGGCGTCCGTTGAGGCGTCGTCCACCACAAGGCACTCCCAGCGCGTCAGCGTCTGCGCCAACACACTCTCAAGGGACGCGCCCAGCCATGCGCCGCCATTTCGCACCGGCAGCAGGATGCTCACCACGGGCGGCGCGTTCATACCAGCCTCCAGCGCGCGGGGCAGATGTCGCGACTCCTCCGCGCGGCCCGGCGGGGACCAAACCACTGGCGCGGGGCCACCACTACGCTGTCCGGACGGCGGTCCAGCCACGCCCCCCACCAACTGAAGCTGGAATTGGCGATGACATGGCGCTTGCACAGGCTCATGAGGCGAATATCCTCCCACGGCGCGCCTGCATTGCCCTCTACACAGGTGACAGGATGCGGCAGGTCCAGATTGTCACGCGCCCAATCCGGGTCGTCGGAAAAGAGAAACACATGCGCGTCGTCCAGCCCCTCGCAGGCCGCGGCCACGGCCCGCGCATACCATGCGGGAGTCAGCTCCGCATACAGCCCCGCAAGCTCCGGGTCCGTCACATAATCCCCGCGCCGCACATGCACGCTGATGCTGCGGGTGGCCTGCATGTGCGCGGCCAGCGCCGCATTCGCGCCCGCATACGGCGCGAGGAAGGTCAATTCCCGCGCCACCTCCTCGGCAATGCCGGAAAAATACGCTTCACTCTGCCAATAGCCCTGCAGGTACACGCTATCGCCAAGGGCCCGAAACTGGGACAGCCCCCTGCCCGGTCCCTCGCAAAACGTGACCGGAACGCCCATGGCCGGACGCGGCGCGAACACGCGCGCGGCAAGCGCCCCTGCCCAGCGCGCCACGCGCCCTCGTGGCGGCGGCGCAGGCGGAAAAGCCGCCACATCGGCAGGTTCGGCCTGCCGCGCCGCAACGGGGTAACGAAAGATATGGCATTCCCGCCCCCGCATATCAGGAAACCCCGACACATCAAGGCGCAGTGGGACACCCCACCGCGCCGCAAGGGCGCGACCCGCAGCGTACTGGAACATCTGATTGCCCAGCCCGCCCTGAAGCCGCGCGACGATCACCCCACGCCTCCACAGGCGCAGGGCCACAATTTACAGCCGCTGGAAGTCGTCGTCCTCACTCTCGCCCTCCATATCCAACGTGACACCACCCGTAGGCGCGCCGGAGTGCTGGCCCGCCGTTTGGCCCGCGCCCTTCTCAGGCGCGCCGTCCGCTGTTTTGCCCGTGGCGGCGTCCGGCCCTGAGCGGGACGACTGCTCCCGCTTTTGCGCCGCGCCGCTGGCCACCGCTGCGCGCTGTGCGCCCGCCGTCGTCTGCGCCCTGCCGCCGTGCCTTTCGGGTGGCGCGAGCCGCGGGGCATGTGCGCCGCCACCATCCACAACAAAGAATCCCATGGCGCTCTGCAACTGTTCCGCCTGCGCGGACAGCTCCTCGGACGTGGCGGCCATCTGCTCTGACGCCGCCGCGTTCTGCTGGATAACCTGATCAAGCTGGCTTATGGCCGAACTAATCTGCTCCGCGCCCTGCCGCTGCTCCGCGCAGGCCGCTGCAATGTCCTGCACCAGTTCTGCGGTGCGCTGGATGTCCGGCACAATGGACGCCAGCTTCTCACCCGCTTCCTCCGCCACATCCACGCTGGAGCCGGACAGCTCGCTGATTTCCTTGGCCGCCTCGCCGCTGCGCTCCGCCAGCTTGCGCACTTCCGCCGCCACCACGGCAAAGCCCTTGCCGTGCTCCCCGGCCCGCGCCGCCTCAATGGCCGCATTCAGGGCCAGCAGGTTCGTCTGGCGCGCTATTTCCTCCACAATGCCTATTTTCTCCGCAATCTCACGCATGGCCCGCACCGTCTGGCGCACCGCCTTGCCGCCCTGCTCCGTCTCCGCCGCGGCCTTGACCACCAGCTCCTCAGTGCGGCGCGCGTGGTCGGCATTCTGGGCAATGTTGGACGTCATCTGCTCCATGGAAGAGGACACTTCCTGCACGGATGCCGCCTGCTCCGTCGCCCCCTGCGACATATTCTGGGACGAAGCGGACAGCTCTTCACTGCCCGAGGCCACATGCTCCGTGGCGTTTTGCACGTCCTGCACCACGGTGCGCAGCTTGTCGCCCATGGTCCGCATGGACGCCGCAAGGCGGCCCACCTCGTCGCGCTGGTCCACGGCCACTGTGGCCGTCAAATCGCCCTGCGCAAAGGACTCGGCAAACCGCGCGCCCTCGCGCAGCGGATTCATGATGCCGTTGGAAATGATGATCGCCAGCACAAGGCCAAGGGGCAACGCCACAGCGCTCAGCGCTGTTATGCCAATCTGTGTGGTCTGCGCGGCGTCCAGCATCTGCTGGTCCGTCATAATGCTGCTGGTAATGGTTTTCTGCGCTGTGCCCAGCAGGGTCTGCACCCGTTCCAGGTTCGGACGCGTTACCGTGTTGTACTCCTCCAACGCGGCCCGGCGGGCCTGCATCTTTTGCCCATGCCACGCAATGACGCCATCCAGCGCCGCAAGGGTCGCCCGCGCGTGGGGCATAACCTCGTCCGCCATGTACTGCTGCGCCTGCGCCACAAGGCCCGCGCCCAGCAAGGCGTTTATCCGCCCCGCCGAGGCATGCAGCGCCGCATGCGGAGCACGCACCGCTTCCAGAGCCTGCGCAAAGCCCGGATATTCGCCCTCAAGCGCCGCGCATTCCGGCGACGCCATCCACACGCCAAGGGCGCAATGCGAGGGGTCCATCTCCACATCCACCTGCCGCGCTCCGGCCAGCAGCGCCGCCTGTACGGCGTTCACCCATTGCAGGTGCTCCGCCTTGCGCGCGTTCAAAAACGCCGCTAGCTGCGGGTCCACGTGGCTAAACCGCTTGGCGATGGTCACGGCGGATTCATGCAGGGCGCGGTGCGGGGCCTCCACCTCGGCCAGCGGCCCAGCAAGACCGGGGATGAGCGCCTCGGCCTTGGCCCGACCTTCACCATAATACCATTTGCCGAATCCGCACAGTGTATGATTAGTCTGCACATCAAGATTGCGCACGGACTCGTCAGTCAGGAAGGCCGTCACCTTCTCGGCCCATTGCATGTGGTCCACGATGCGCTGGTTCAACTCGCCGCGCAGGGCATTGCCCACAATAACCTGATGTGCGTTGCCGACAATCTGGTTCACCCCAAGGATGCCCCAACCGCCCACCAACGCCAGCAATCCAAGCGTCGCCCCAAAGGCAACACCAAACTTGACCCGTAATCCACAATCCTTCCACGCCATCCGGCACCTCCGGCTGTCGAAAAGGAGCATTATTGCCACCTCTCCCGGCCGCAGCCGGGCACACCACACATGAAGTATAGCCATAATCTCCGGCGCGAAGCAACGACGCGCCAAACGTCACGGACAGTTACTGCCGGTGCTCCACGGTATGGAGGTGGGCAACACAGCGTGGCACTGGCGTGCAATATCCGCCCATGCCGGGCCAAAACAGAAAAAGCGCCCCCAGCCGCATGGCTGGGGGCGCTAAAAAAAAAGACAGGGCCGCAGCTTTCGCTACGGCCCTGTTACCGCCGGTTCGGATTCGATTCGCAACACTCCCGACCTGACGGCTTCGCATAGGGAAGGGATACCGTTCAGTGGGGTTTGGGAGGGGTGCCCTAGGCCCACTGATTTCGTCTTGACGAGGCCTAATTAATCACACCAACTGTTACGGCGACAGATACAGATACAAAAAAAATCACCCGGGACAGTTTTTTTCATCCCCGCTTGGGAAAAAGCGGACACAACCCTGTCACAGCCTCATTTCCAGCGGCAATACGCCCTTGAAATCCGCGCTTGACTTTCTGCCAGATTCCCGCAAACTGCACCCAATACAGATACAGATTGCCCAAAATCTGTGCATAACAGATTGCCGGAGAGGATATATGACCGTGCAGACAGAAAGCTGGAAAGAGCAGTTCCGCTACCAATCCGTGGAGCAGCACATCATGGGGCTCATCGAGTCCGGCACCCTCAGCCGGGGCGACAAGCTACCCTCGCTGCGGTCGCTCTCGCGCACCATGAACCTGTCCATCTCCACCATCAGTCAGGCCTATTTGGAACTGGAAAAGAAGGGCGTGGTGGAATCGCGCCCGCGCTCCGGCTTTTATGTCCGCGCGGCCTCGCACCGTCTGCCCGCGCCCACACGCAGCGAGCAGACCCCGGCAGAGCCAAAGCGTGTCAGCCGCAACAAGCTCATCCTCACCGTGCTGGAGACGGTGGGAAATAAGGAAATTGTTCCCCTCGGCGTCATCTGCCCCGGCACCGAACTGCTGCCCGGCAAGTCCATGAACCGCATCATGAACCAAGTGCTGCGCGAAGACCCCGGCGCGCCGCTGGCCTACGAGACCGTCTCCGGCAACCCGGAACTACGCAAGCAACTGGCCTATCAGGGTCTTGAACGCGGCGAGCGATTCCGCCCCGACGACATCATGGTCACCAACGGCGCCATCGAGGCCGTCTACATCACCCTGCGCTCGCTCACGCGGCCCGGCGACATCGTCTGTATTCAATCGCCCACGTACTACTGCTTTCTCCAACTGCTGGAGACCCTTGGCCTGCGTGTGGTGGAGGTGTCCTCCTGCCCCAACTGCGGCATCGCCCCGGCAGAGCTTGCCGAGGTGCTGGACAAGTACGACATCAGCGCCTGCATCTTCTCGCCCAATTTCAATAATCCCGACGGCAGTCTGACCCCGGACGATGCCAAAAAAGAAATTGTGGATATGCTCGCCGAGCGGGAGATTCCCCTTGTGGAAGACGACGTGGCGGGCGACCTGCACTTTGGCCCCGAGCGTCCCGGCACCTTCAAGCGCCACGACGAAAAGGGCCTTGTTGTTCTGTGCTCGTCCTTTTCCAAAACCATCGCCCCCGGCTACCGCGTGGGCTGGATGGTGCCCGGCCGCTTCCGCGACAAGGCCATGGAAATCAAGGCCACAACCAACGTCTGCGTCGCCAGCCCCAGCCAGATGGCCATTGCCGAATTTCTGCGCCAAGGCCTCTACGAGCGGCACAGCAAGCGCCTGCGCTCCGCCTTTGCCAAGCAGGCCGACACCATGCACCTACACATGGGCCGCCACTTTCCGCCCGGTACCCGCGTCACCCGCCCCCAAGGCGGCATGGTGCTGTGGGTGGAACTCCCCGAGTGCGTGGACTCCGTCAAATACTTCTACAAGGCCAAAGCCGCAGGCGTGGGCATCGCCCCAGGCAGCATTTTTTCCACACAGGACAAGTTCAAGAACTTCATCCGTCTCAGCTGCGGCGGCGCGTGGACGCCGGAAATTGAAAACGGCCTGTCCACCCTCGGCGCCATAGCTTCGGAAATGGTCGCCGAACCGGACAAATAACGCGGCCTGCGCGGCGCCGTACGGCCACAGAATCCGCGCCAGCCGTTTGACCGAACTGTGCTTTTTCCGTATTCACGGGCAGCCGAGCTGCGTGCCACGCGCACCGTGCTGGCCCGGCTTGTCAATTCATGCGATACTAAGGGGTACTCCGCGCCCCTGAACGAATTCATACAGAGGTACCACAACATGGCAGCGCCAGAGACGAACGAAACCGGTCGCGTCAAGCATTTCATCCGGGCCATCATCGACGAAGACCTTGCATCCAAGGCCGTCAGCTCCGTCCACACCCGCTTTCCCCCGGAACCCAACGGCTACCTGCACATCGGCCACGCCAAGGCCATCTGCCTGAACTTCGGCCTCGCCGAAGAGTACGGCGGCAAGTGCAACCTGCGCTTTGACGACACCAACCCCGTGAAGGAAGACGTCGAATACGTCGAATCCATCAAGGAAGACGTGCGCTGGCTCGGGTTCGACTGGGAAGACCGCCAATTCTTCGCATCCGACTACTTCGATAAGCTCTACGCCTACGCCGAACAGCTCATCGAGCTCGGCAAGGCCTACGTGGATGACCTCTCCGCAGAGGAAATCCGCCAGTACCGAGGCACCCTCAAGGAACCCGGCAAGGATAGCCCCTACCGGAACCGCTCCGTCGAAGAAAACCTCGACCTCTTCCGCCGCATGAAGGCCGGTGAATTCGAGGAAGGCACCCACGTGCTGCGCGCCAAAATCGACATGGCGCACCCCAACATCGTCCTGCGCGACCCCACCATCTACCGCATCCGCAAGGTGGACCATCACCGCACAGGCGACGCATGGTGCATCTACCCCATGTACGACTTCGCGCACTGCCTCTCCGATGCCATCGAAAATATCACCCACTCCATCTGCACGCTGGAGTTCGAAAACAACCGCGCACTCTACGACTGGGTGCTCGATACCCTCGGCATCGCCCCGCGCCCGCACCAGTACGAAGCCGCG
This sequence comes from Desulfobaculum sp. SPO524, assembly GCF_044987625.1. Lineage (NCBI taxonomy): Bacteria > Pseudomonadati > Thermodesulfobacteriota > Desulfovibrionia > Desulfovibrionales > Desulfovibrionaceae > Desulfobaculum > Desulfobaculum sp. SPO524. The sequence continues at coordinate 785,592 of NZ_JBJDSB010000001.1, forward strand.
CGCCTGAACCTCACCCACACCATCCTCTCCAAGCGCAAGCTCATCCAGCTGGTGGAGGAAGGCCACGTCTCCGGGTGGAATGACCCGCGTATGCCCACACTCAGCGGCATCCGCCGCCGTGGCTATCCCGCCGCCGCCATCCGCACCTTCTGCGAACGCATCGGCGTGGCCAAGGCCAACAGCACCGTGGAAATCGCCATGCTGGAACATAGCGTGCGTGAAGAACTCAACGCCACCGCCCCCCGCGTTCTCGGTGTGCTCGACCCCGTGAAGGTCGTCATCACCAACTACCCCGAGGATCAGGTGGAAGAGTTCGAAATGCCCTACCACCCCGAAGACGAGTCCATGGGCAAACGCAAGGTGCCCTTCGCACGCGAAATCTACATCGAGCGCGACGATTTTATGGAAGAACCGCCCAAAAAATTCTTCCGCCTCGCCCCCGGACGCGAAGTGCGCCTGCGCTTCGCCTACTACATCACCTGTCAGGACGTGGTGAAGGACGAAAACGGCACCATTACCGAAATCCACTGCACCTACGACCCCGAAACCAAGGGCGGATGGTCCAAGGACGGCCGCAAGGTCAAAGGCACCCTGCACTGGGTCAGCGCCCAGCACGGCCTGCCCGCACAGGTGCGCCTCTATGACCACCTCTTCGCCAAGGAAAACCCCATGGACGTCGAAGAAGGCGGCGCCTTCACCGACAACCTGAACCCCGACTCCCTCACCACGCTCACAAACTGCGTGGTGGAACCCTCCCTCGCAGACGCCAAGCCTGGGTTCATCTGCCAGTTCGAGCGCAAAGGCTACTTCTGCGCCGACAGCAAAGAACACACACCGGAAAACCCCGTGTTCAACAGAACCGCGTCCCTGCGAGACTCCTGGGCCAAAATGCAGAAAAAAATGCAAAAATAACCCAGCACCCACACGAAGATAAAGGCCGCCCGAGCGTACGCTCCGGGCGGCCTTTTGTGTTGGAGAGGAAGAGAGAAAGAAGGGAAGAGGGCCTTCGGCGACTTAAGGAAATAATTTCCTTAAGGATCCTTAGAGTTTTCGGGGCGGAAGCCGCCCCGAAAACAGGGGTGGGCGGGCGGGGTCTTCTGCCTTTTGCCTTGCCTCATGCAAACAGCCAACAGGGATTCTCACCGCCTTTCACACGGCGCCAAAGCCCCCCCAAAAAATCTCCCCATCCACACGGACGGGAGCCGTCAGGGGGGACGACCGCCACCTCTACAGGCACCCGGCATGTGCGCACATGGGATTTTTAAGGGCCCACGGCCCTTAAACCTGCGGAGCACAAAAACCCCGGGCACACCTCCCATCCCCCGCCAAAGACCCACACAACGCGACCTACGGCAGCACCATGCCTTCGACACGGTTTCTGCCGCCTTCTTTGGCGCGGTAGAGCATTTTATCGGCGGTATGAACAAGCTCGTCGGCGTTTTTCTCTTGGCTGGGGATGGTCGCGGCGACGCCAACGCTGATGGTGACGACGCTGCCGATCTCGGAATATTCGTGCATGATGGATTTGGATTCGATGGCAAGGCGCATGCTTTCGCCAATGATGGAGGCCCCGTCGTAGTCGGTTTCCGGCAGCACGACGACAAACTCTTCGCCGCCGTAGCGGGCGACGAGGTCATGGGGGCGCTTGAGTTGACCTGCGAGAAGCTTGGCGACCTTGCGCAGACAGTCGTCGCCTGCGGTGTGGCCGTAGTTGTCGTTGAACCGCTTAAAAAAGTCGATGTCGAGCATGATGATGGACAGAGGCAGCGCACTTCGCAGCGCGCGGCGCCATTCGAGGTCGAGCACTTCATCAAAGCGCCGCCTGTTGGGGATGCTGGTGAGGCCGTCAAAGGAGGAGAGGTTCTCCAGAATGTCGGTCTTGCGCTTGAGGTCCAGATGCGTGCGCACGCGCGCTTTGACGATGGGGATGCTGAAGGGCTTGGTGATGTAGTCCACAGCGCCAAGTTCCAGCCCGCGGGTCTCGTCGCCCTCTTGGTTCATGGCGGTGATGAAAATGATGGGGATGCTTTGCGTTGTGGGGCGGGCCTTGAGTTCGCGGCAAACCTGATGGCCGTCCATTCCGGGCATGATGATGTCCAGCAGGATAAGATCCGGGCGCGGGTCGGATTCGGCGATTGAGAGCGCGTCCGTCCCATTGGTCGCAACGCTGACGTCATAATCGTCCGAGAGCGCCTCACCCAACATACTGATGTTGAATGAGGAGTCGTCTACGATAAGTACCCGTTGCCGCCGCTGCGTGTTGAGCATGCCCCACCTTCTTTCATCTGGTCATTCGACGTGGTGTCATCCCTCTGGACTCACTGGTGGCCCATCGTTGCACGGTACCACGGGAATTGGCGCAAAGTAAACAATCCGCACGCCGCGCTGCGGGGCGCAAAAAGGGGGAAAATTCGCGCCACAACGGCCTGCGTGCCGCACGTTCCCTGCTGACGGAAGGATTTGACGGGGCGCTTCATCCCGCTCTATTCTCACCATATGATGGAGACGCGCATCATGTGGGTCTCTGGCCGCGAGGAGGACGCATGACCGGACAGTCCAGCATCCTTTCCGCCATCTTGATGGGCATTGTGAGCGTGGACCTCTTTTGCCGTGCGTGGATGGGGCTGATGACCCTTATCGCCACCGCGGTACTGCGCCACCGCGACGAGATTGCGCGGCAGGAAGCGCTGGCCCGCATGCACCGGGGTGTCCTGTCGCTCCTCTTTTGCGGCGGCCTGCTTGCCGTCGTCTTCCACCTGTACAGCAATGTGTATGGGCTGGGCACATCGCCCGGTGAATGCCTCGCCTACTTGCTGGCGGCCACGGTGCGCATGGTGGTGTTCCTGAAGGACGTCAGCCACCGCGTAGACCGCATGCTCCGCCCCGGCGGCCCGGACCAGCACTAACTCCCGCCCACAAACGCGAGAACGCGCAAAGACGCCCCCGCCTCGTCCCGTATTCCGGGGGAGGCGTGGCGTCCTTGCGCGCTCACGAAACAGGCGCGGCACAGGGCGGCGCACCGCCTAGTCGGGCTGGGGACCGCTCGGCATATAGTCAAAGGTGCTGCGGGCGCCGATATTGGCGTGGCCCACGCACTCGATATCCGTGTAGTAAAACTCGCCGGTTTCGATGTTCGTTTCATCCACGAAGTCTGCCATCTGGCGCATTTCGGGGATGGCGTTGACCAGCGCCGGGCACGCCACAAAGACGACCAACCACGTCACGCCAAGGGCTACGACGAAGGACGTCCACCGCTGGGCAAGGCTCTTGTTTTGCTGTTCCATTTTTTTCTCTACCTCCTCGTAAAGAGGGATGGACGGGGGACACTGTCCCCCGTCCGGAGGGGTGGCACAATCAGTTCAGCTTTAGATCTTCGCCGTGATTTCGGGGAAGACGAGGTAGAACATGATGTACGCCATGGTCAGGGTAAGGATGAGGTTGAGGGACTGGCCGCAGAAGTACAGGATGAGCGGCTTGCCGCCTCGGAAGTAGCCCTTCAGCTCGCGGAAGTTGGTGGCGAGACCAATGGCCGCGAAGCTCAGGCAGAAGAACCAACCGCGGAAGATCTTACTAAAGCCGCGGATAACGCCCTGGTCGATGAGGGAGAAGCCTGCATCGGTGCCGAGGCTGGTGTACATGATGGAGAACACGATGGACGCGGACAAAAAGCCCAGCACGAACTTGGGGAAGCGGTGCCAGATTTCAATCCAGCCGATGGACTTGCCACCAGCTTCGCACTCAACCTTGGTGCACCAGTACACAGCCACACCAAAGGCGGTCACACCGATGAGCACGTTCTGGATCATCTTAATGGTAGCGGCCACGTAGAGGGCCTTCTCGGACAGGAACGCACCGGCGGCGGCAACGGCGCCCGTGGCGTCGATGGTACCACCCATCCACGCGCCACCAAGGATGTAGGGCATGCCAGTAGCCTTAATGATGGCAGGCATGACAATCATCATGATGGAGGTGAACACCAGGGACAGACCGATGGAGAGGGTGAGCTCTTCCTTCTTGGCGCGGCAGGCCGCGGCGGTGGCGATGGCCGCAGAGGTACCGCACACGGACATATCCGCGGAGACAACCATGTTCAGCGTCTTGGAAGGAATCTTCAGCACCTTCTGACCGAAGATGTAGGTCGAGATGAGGACGACAGGCGTCACAATCCACGCCACGAAGATGCCGGGCACGCCAATGGCGATAATTTTGTTGAACAGCACCTCGGCGCCAAGCAGAACCAGACCGGCCTTGATGTAGAACTCAACCTGCAAGGCGGGCTTGACCCACTTCGGGGTGCCGATGGTGTTGGAGATAAGCATACCAAGGAAAATGGCCCACGCGGCATAACCAATGCCGTAGTGCTTCATCGTGGACTGGTACGACATAAAGTACGCAATAACGCCAAGGGTAAAGACAAAGCAGAAGCCCTTGAAGAACTTGCCAGCGCTCTCGCCCATGCAGCGCATGCCCACGGAGAACAGCAGGCCAATAACGACCATCAGGCCAATCAGGGTGGGGAAGCGGTTAAAGGCCTTATGCTTCACCTTCTTCTTGGCGGACTTCATGGAGCCCTTGGCGGCGCGCCACTTTTCAATCTTGTCCTGCGCAACCTGATTCAGCTCCGCGCTCTTAAAGCCCACAGCGGCGGCAGCGGCTTCAGCAATCTGCGCCTCGGTGCGCGCCTCTTTGGCGGCCAGCTTGGCGGCCTCGTACTTGGGCGCGTACTTGGCGTTCATTTCCTTGGCACGCTCGGCGCTCATGTAGAAGCTGTCCAGCGGGTTGCTGGACCACGTGCCGGGCTTGCTGGTCCACGACTTAATGGTTTTGCCAATGGACGTCTTTTTGCCCTGAACGCCTTCCTTCTTGTCCTGCGCCGTCAGGTACGCCACAGTCTTGAACGGAGCGCGCTCCGCCTCGGCAGCCATGATGGCGTTGCACTCGGCAAAGGTTTCGTCCATACCCTCAGGGGTATTATTAAAGTAAATCAGCCCACCGATAACGAGCAGGAAGAAACCAAGCCAAATGGCAAGGTAGTCCTCTTTCTTCCACAGGTCCGACCAGGACGATTGCGCCTGATCCACTACGACGTTGCTACTTGCTTCAGACATAAGCCATGAATCCTCCTTAAGATATGTCGCTCAAGGCAAGACCGTGGGGTCAGCACGTTACCGTAGGCAGGGAGAACGGTTGTCCCGGACCCGCTGTCTGCCCTGAGCGCAGCACTCCCCTTAGAGCAACCATCGTTCCAAAAAGAACAATCGAGGACAACAGCCCGAATTCACTCGCTTTATTCCCTGCATCGTCATTTCCATCCCTTCCCCAAACTGCTAACTCCAAGCTACACCCTGTAAACCTCAGCCCTCGGAAATTCGCCCCACTGCGCGTCGCACAGCCGACACTTTGCATCCCAATCACCATCTGCATCACGCAGAGAAACCACCACACTCCGCCCTGCGCAAGGCATGTTATATTCATTTATAACAGTCAATTACATGTCCACAGCAGAGAAAGACGCCCAACTCTCGCACCCAATCGAGGCCCCGCATATGCCCCCTGCTCCGTCTTCACCGCAGCGCCGGCAGAAAACCAAGCTGGGCACTAGGGATTGGCACGACGTATTCCCGTGAGTGTAGCCACAAGGTTACACCCCTTCCGGGCGGGTTGTGAGGCTGTTCACATACGGCTGGATGGAGGAAAAACACCCGACATGGCGGGATATTCCGCATGCCCTGCCTCCGGCGTAGGTGGGGAAGGTGGGCCTAACAGAATGGCGTTGGAGCGTTAGGCCGAGGCTCTTTGTGCTCTGCGGCTCAAGTGGGGGGCAGATTGTACTCCCCCTGTGCGGTCACAACGGGAGCGGAGGCATGGTCGTGTGGCGGTGACGACACCGGGCTTTTGGTGCTCCGCAGGTTTAAGGGCCGAGGGCCCTTAAAAATCCCATGTGCGCACAGGCCGGGTGCCTGTGTCTGGTACTGTCGTCACCCCTGACGCGCTCTCGTCCGCGTGGATGGGAGATTTTTTTGGGTGGTGTTAGCGCTGTGGGAATGGCGGTGAGAATCCCTGTTGGGCGTGTTTACGAAGACAAAAGCAGAAGGCCCTGCCCGCCCCCCTATTTTTTGGACGGCTTCCGTCCAAAAAATCCTGGGGATTCTCAAGGGTGTCACACCCTTGAGTCGCCGAAGGCAAAAAAAAACACATGCCCCACCACCCCACCTCCGCGCTGTTCAACGCGTGCGTTACGCACGAGTCCAACATGGCTGGAACGCAGCACCGCGCTCCAGTGTTGCGGATTTTTTCCACATTGGCGCTTGACTTGCGAAAGCGCTCTCCGTACCTTTGACGTCAACACTGTAACGATTCGCACCAAGGAACCCGCACATGCTACGCAACTCTACGCACATACACACCTCCGCCGGCAACGGCCTGGTACTCGTAGGCGTAGTAGCCATTATTATCGTACGCGTAGTAGTAGCTATAGCGTCGTAGCGGGTCAGGTACATACATACAGCACACTCATCCCCCGCCGGCGCAGGAGCCGGCGGGGGATTTTGTTTTCCTAAAACAGACACAGCGCCGGCCCTGCCCCACTCGGGGACTCCACGAGGAGGAAGGGAAAGATGCACAAAAGCGGCGCGGAAATTGTCATCCGTCTTCTGGAGCGTCAGGGCATCCGTTCCATCACCGGTATTCCCGGTGGAACGAATCTGCCTTTATACGACGCTCTCTCCCAGAGCCCATGCATAAGCCATGTGCTTGCCCGCCATGAACAGGGGGCAGGTTTCATCGCTCAGGGCATGGCTCGTGTCAGCGGCAAACCTGCCGTCCTCTTCGCCACATCAGGCCCGGGTGCCACCAACACCTTGACCGCCATTGCCGACGCCAAGCTGGACTCCATCCCCCTTGTCTGCATCACCGGTCAGGTTCCGCGCTGCCAAATGGGCACCGACGCCTTTCAGGAAGTGGACACCTATGGCTTGTCCGTTCCCATCACCAAGCACAACTTTTTGGTCCGCTCCGCTGAGGAGCTGCTGACCGTTATCCCGGAAGCCTTCCGGATCGCCTCCTCTGGCCGTCCCGGCCCTGTCCTCATCGACATCCCCAAGGACGTGCAGACCGAGACTGTGGACGTTGCAACGTGGCCCGAACCGGGCCAGCCGGACCCTGCCCCGGAATTCTCCGCAGCCTCGGTCCGCCGGGCGGCAGACCTCATCAACGGCGCAAAGCGCCCCATCCTGTACCTTGGCGGCGGCGTTATTGCTGCCGGGGCGGGCGGCCTTGCCACGCGGCTGGCGGAAAAGGCGGGCCTGCCGGTGACCATGACCCTGATGGGCCTTGGCGCGGTGCCGTCGGACCATCCGCAGTCCATCGGCATGCTGGGCATGCACGCGGCGCGCTACACCAACATGGCGCTTGCGGAGTGCGACCTGCTCATCGCGGCGGGGGTGCGCTTTGACGACAGGGCCACGGGCCTTGCCAAAACGTTCTGCCCGGACGCGGCGATTGTGCACATCGACATTGATGCCAGCGAACTGGACAAAATTAAAAGCTCCTGCCTTGGCATTACGGGCGACATCCGCGAGGTGCTGGAATCGCTCATCCCCATGACGGAGCAGGACGGCCGCCGGGAGTGGACCTCGCGCATTGCGGACCTGAAGACGGCGCACCCTGTGTGCCTGCCGGGTTCGGACAATGCGGAAACGCCGTATGGCATCATCCGCCTTGCCGCGCGCCTGACCGGCGACGACACCATCATCACCACCGACGTTGGCCAACACCAGATGCGCACGGCGCAGGCCTATCCATTCCGCCGCCCGCGCCAATGGCTGACCTCCGGCGGGCTGGGGACCATGGGCTTTGGCATTCCTGCGGCCATAGGCGCGGCCTTGGCCTGTCCGGGACGCATGGTGCTGTGCGTCAGCGGCGACGGCAGCTTCATGATGAACATGCAGGAGCTGGCGACGGCGGTTGAGGAAAACGCCAATATCAAAATTTTGCTGATGAACAACAACGGCCTTGGGCTGGTGCAACAGCAGCAGGAACTGTTCTACAAGGGCAATCTTTTCGCATCGGGATACCGCGCTCCCGTGGACTTTGTGCGCATCGCCGAGGGGTTCGGCATGAAGGCATTCGACCTTGCCGATGGCGACCCGCACGACACGCTGGCCCGGGCCTTCGCAACACCCGGCCCATGCCTTGTCCACGTTCCTATTTTGGAAAAGGAGAACGTGTATCCCATGGTGCCTCCGGGCGCCGCAAACACAGTGATGATTGAAGGAGGCTCCCATGTCACAGCCTGATATCCACGACAGCCTTCTCGACGCGGCACGCACCACGGTGCTGGAACTGTGTGTCAACAACCATCCCGGCGTCATGTCGCACGTGTGCGGGCTGTTTGCCCGCCGCGCCTTCAACGTGGAGGGCATCCTGTGCATGCCCGTGCGCGACGGTTCCAGAAGCCGCATTTGGCTTTTGGTCACGCGGGATGATCGACTCGACCAGATGATCAAGCAGGCCCGAAAGCTGGAGGACGTCGTAGACGTCACCCGGCATGACGACGGCCACCACGTGTTTTCCGGGTTGGAAGCATCATTCAGATGACCGCCTGATACACGCCGGGCGCGGGAATAGGGGTATTACCGCGCCTGTGGGCCAGACTCCTTCGGGACGGCTTCGCTCAATAGGGATGAGGGCCGGTGATTCGCAACCACCGGCCCTCCTTTTCGTTCAATTTTCAGGATGAACTGCCGCTCATCCTTGGCGCGCTGCGCCTACACGGTCTGCCGCATACCGCCAATGATGCTGCGGATGCGCTCCACCTCGCCGGACAGAGACGCCACATCCATTGAGGACTGTTGCATGGCCTGCGCCGTTTCTCCGGCAATCTCGTCAATCTCGGTCGCGGAGTGGGCAATCTGCTCGCTGGCGGCGGACTGCTGCTCGGCGGCGGTGGCGATATTGCGCACCTTATCGCTGGTCTCGCCAGTGAGGGCGAGAATGCCTTCCAGCATGGTCCGCGTCTTTTGGGCAAGCTCGGCGCTTTGGCTGACTTCGGTGTCCGCCTTGCCCATGGCCTCCACACTAATGTGCGCCTCGCTCTGGATGGCGGTGATGGCTTCGCCCACTTCACGCGTGGCGGCCATGGTCTTCTCCGCCAGCTTGCGCACTTCGTCCGCGACGACGGCAAAGCCGCGCCCGGCGTCACCAGCGCGCGCGGCCTCGATGGCGGCGTTGAGGGCCAGCAGGTTCGTCTGGTCCGCAATGTCGTTAATAACCGTCATCACCGAACCAATGCCATCCACGCGGGTGCCAAGGCGGTCCATCTCGCCGCGCAGCTTGGCAATGCTCTCACGCACGGCAACGATAGACTCCACGGACTCGCGCACCACGGCCTCGCCGGACTCCGCTTCCTCGCGCGTTGTCTCGGCGCTGCGGGCGGCGTCTGCGGCGTTCTGCGCCACTTCCAGCACGGTGGCGTTCATCTCCTCAATGGCGGTGACAGTCTCGGTCACGCGGGCCTTCTGAGCGTCGGTACGCTGCATGGAGTCGCGTGTTGCCGTGGTCAGGGCGGAAACGGCCTCGCCCACGACAACGGACGCGGCGGCCGCGTCCTTGGCGGCGGCTTCAATGCGCGCATTCTGCTCGGCCACTGCGGCCTGCTCATGACGCAGGGCTGTGACGTCGTTCCAGAAGGTGATGCCGCCCACCAACTTGCCGTCCACGTCATAAAGGGGCTGCACGTCGATGATGAATTCACCGTCGCGGCCATCAAGGCTGGTGTAGGAGAAGTTCACGCCCGTGCGGGGCTTTTCGTCCTTCAGCACGGTGGTGAGGATGGTGGGCTTTGAGGTATCGTTAAACAGGAACTGGCTGAGATTCATGCCGATGTAGTCCTTAGGCTCGCCGCCGCGCCCCACATTGCGCAGCATACTGCGGCTGCACGCGGTGATGGACAGATTCAGGTCCGTCACGGCAAAGGGATTGGCAATGCCGTCGAGAACGGCGGTCATGAAGCCCTTCTCCTCCTGCAACTGCTCAATGATGCCTTCGGTCATCTCCTGCACGGTGCGGCCCACGTCGCCAATCTCATCCATTGGCAGACGTCCGGGCTCGGCGCGGAAATCACCTCCGGCCACGGCGCGGACATACTGCGTCACCCGGCGCAAAGGACGCACCACAATGCCATGGGTCAGTGCGTAGAGCACAAGGGCCATAACCACGATAAGTAGCGCAAGCTCCGTGGCAAAGGTCGCGCGCTTGGCGGCGAGCGTCGCGTCCAGTTCGGCCTTATCCTGCGAAGAACAAATAAACCAGTCTGTCTGGGTGTTGCCGCCGCTGAGGACCACAGGGCGCACGTTGACAATGCGGCTCACGCCATCAATGGCGGCCTCAAACCCGCTGTCGCCGGAACTGATGCGCGAAAGCGCATCGCTATTCTTGCGGGAATAGGCATCGCTGAGAATGGCCTCCGCCTTGGGATGGGCGATGACGCTTCCGCGTGAATCGCTAAAGAACAGATGCCCGGTCTCGCCAAAGGTCACGGGGCGCACAAAGGTGTCCGTAAAGGCGGTCATCTTGAGGGCGAGGATAAGCGAACCCACCAACTGCCCCTGCTCCCGTACGGGCGCGGCCAGCACAAAGATGGGGTTCCCGCGCAGCAGGCTGGGGTACACCTCGCTGATGGAGAACGGCGCGCCCTGCGCAAGGGCCACGTTATAGCTGAGCTGCGTGCCGCCCTTGCCAAGGGTGCGGCCCTGCACGGTGTCCACAAAGAACGTGCCGTCCGTGATGCCAACCTCGCCCTTAGGCCCGGTGACGCTCACACGCTCGCCCGGAGCAAGGCGCGCGGCAAGGGGAATATTCTCATAGATGCCGTAGGTGTCGTGCACCCACTGGAGCACCTCATGCGCGCGTACGGCCTTGGCGGCGTCCGCAGGGTCGGCGCAGGCCGCGACAATTTCCCTGCGGCGGGCCAGCGACTGGGCAAGGCGTTTTTGCCCGTCAATCCAGCTTTCCAGCGCGGTTGCCGCGCCTTGCAGCGCCATATGGGCGTTGGCCCGGGCCATTTCGCGTTCTTCATTGTGCTGCCGCTCGTATTGTATGGTTCCCAGAACCACGCCGAGCACGGACAGGACAATTCCAACCGCTCCGATGTAGCGCAGGGCCACCCTGCGTCCGAGTCTCCTCAACATATTTTTCCCTCTCTGTGCGATGTATAATCGCGTAGTGAATATTGCACTTCTGCACCTCATACACTGAAAGGAAATATCGAGGAATCACGGTTTTTTCTGGCCCAACCACTTGTTCCTCAGCCAAAGCATGATGCGCTGCGAGGGACGCCCGCATCGCCCTGCCTCTATCGGCTCACGCGCAGACGGCGACGTCTTCGCACCTTTCGCAAAAAAAACGGGCCGAAGGGAATTCCCTCCGGCCCGAAACTGTTGGTTGGCTGAGGCAGGCGAAGCAGCGCCCGCACCCGGCTAGCGCCGTATGGAAACCCAAAAGGCCCCGCCAAAAAGGACAACGCCCAGCGCGCCAAGGAATATGCCGCACTGCATCGTAAACGCGCCCTGCGCGGCGGTTATGACGGCCTGCACCTCGGCTTCATCCTGCATGGTACAGATAAACCACGTGCTGGCCGCTTTTCCCGTCTTCTCCAAGGGGAAGGTGTGGATAATCCGCGGCGTGTCATCAATGGTGCCCACAAAGCCGCTCTCGCCCTTGGCAATGCGCTGCATCACCTCACGGAAATCGACACCATAGTTATGCGGATAACGCTCCAAGTTCGGCCCAGCGAGCATTTCCCCGCGAGAGTCGCATAAATACACCCCACCGGTCTCGCCAAAGCTCAAGGGCCACAGAAAATCGATGCCGACGGCACGCGCGCCGCACTCCAAGGCCACCGTCGCCACCAGCTCCCCGTCCCACATCACAGGCGCGGCGATGTAAAAACGGGGGCTCTCAACGGTGAAGTCCGTGTAGGCCTCGCTCACAAAGGTCTTTGCGCCGTTCTCGATGGCCACCTTGTAGGACGTCTCCGGCATCACCTTGCCCAGAAAGTCCCTCTTGGACAGCGAACCAAGAAGCTGTCCGTCGGGGAGCTTCTCCCCATTGAGCGTTCGATCGCCCACGGTCGTCACAAGAATATCCAGCACAGGCCGGGACGCTTGAGCCATCCACCCAAGCTGGTCGTCCAACTGGTACACATAGCGCATATCATACGGGTGATTGACAAGGCCGAGCACCGAGTACGTCGTCGCCAGTGCAACCACCTGTTTGCGCTTTTCTTTCATCCACGTGCGAATGCCCGTGGCCGCGCCAAGGGCGCTGCGCTGCGCGATGGCCTCCGCCTGCGCAAGGCGCTGCTCCTGTATGGCATCGCGATGCCGCACCCCGAACCATGCGGTGCACGCCGCGGCAACGGCAAACACCACAATGGCGTACACAAAAATTTGTCTTCTCTTGCAACCTGTCGGCATTATTTGATCCTTTCCCCTTTTCCACGCCGCGAAGGCCGGGGGGAGGTGTTCGCAATTGTTCTTACAAAAGCCGCGCACTGTGCGGCTTTCCAGCTACCTATCATCGATGGGGAGCAGGCACGCTACAGGAAACACTGACCGCTTGACAAGCATGCCGGGCTTGGGATAGCTCCCTTCCCAACATCTTTGGATACTTCGGCACCGCGTGACTGGCGAGAATTGTGGAACCAACCACAGGGAAGCGCGGTAAGCCATTCCAGCCGCTCGCCTGGGCTGCATCTCCCGATGCCAAACACCTGTTCTCTCTGCGGAGAGACGTGTAAGGGGGAAACGCGCCCATGCAGCAGTCCCATCTTGATCTTCTCAAAGCAAACGACCCGGAAATCCATGCCGCACTGGAAGGCGAAAGCCGCCGCCAGCGCCTTGGCATTGAGCTGATTCCGTCCGAGAACTACACCTACCCCGAAGTGCTGTGCACCCTTGGCAGCATCTTCACCAATAAGTACGCAGAAGGCTACCCCGGACGCCGCTACTACGGCGGCCAGACCTATACCGACCGCATCGAAGACCTTGCGCGTGAGCGCGCCAAGGCCGTCTTCCGCTGCGAGCACGCCAACGTACAGCCCCTGTCCGGTTCGCCCATGAATCAGGCTGTCTACCTTGGCCTGCTGGAACCCGGCGACACCATCCTTGCCATGGACCTGTCCCACGGTGGGCACCTGACCCACGGCGCGCCCGTGTCGCACATGGGCAAGCTGTTCAACTTCGTCCGCTACACCACGGACCCCACCGACGGCTCCATCGACTACGACGAAGTCATGCGCCTTGCCAAAGAGACCCAGCCCAAGCTGGTGCTGTGCGGCTACACGTCCTACCCGCGCGATATCGACTACGATGCCTTCAAGGCCATTGCCGACGCCGTTGGCGCCATCACCATGGTAGACGCCTCGCACTTTGCCGGTCTGGTTGCGGGCGGCGTGCTGGAAAATCCCTTTGACCACGGCTTCGACATTATGACGACCACGGCCCACAAGTCCCTGCGCGGCCCGCGCGCCGGACTGGTGCTGTGCAAGGAACAGTTCGCCAAAGCCATCGACAAGTCCGTCTTTCCGGGCTTGCAGGGCGGCCCGCACATGAACACCGTGGCCGGCATTGCCGTCACCCTCGGCAAGGCCATGGAGCCGGAATTTAAGGACTACGCCAAGCAGGTGCTGGTCAACGCCCGCACCATGGCGGACGCCTTCCTCGCCGAGGGCGTGAGCCTTGTCACCGGCGGTACGGACAACCACATGCTGGTGGTGAATACAGAAGAAAGTTTTGGCCTTGACGGCAAGGTGGCCGAGGAACTCCTCGACACCATCTCGCTGACCGTCAACAAGCAGATCATCCCCGACGACCCCAATCCTCCATTGAAGCCCAGCGGGATCCGTATCGGTACACCTGCCGCAACCACACGCGGCATGACCGAGGACCATATGAAGCACCTTGTCCATTGGATGATCCAGACCCTCAAGGCCCCCTCCAACACAGCCCTGCACGCCTCCATCAAGAGCGAGGTGGAAACCCTGTGCAGGGACTTCCCGGTGCCTGGAATCTCGTAGCCACACCCCTCCACGCAACACCCCCACACGAAGTAGGCACCGGATGCGTGCCGCCTGCAGATGAAGCGACTGCGGGCGGCACGCTTCTCTTTATTGAGAGGAAAAAGAGTTCCCTCGCGCGCTCGCCGCGTCCCAATGCCCGTTGGGCGAAGACCATCACCCCTTTTCTCACTGTCCCCTCCACTGCCCCCCGCCGCAGTTTCAGGACGCGCCTCGACACGACCCCCACGAGCGGGCCGAGCTTCTGCCTGAAAGTCACGCCTGCTCTCCACGCTACACCGTCCCCGCAAAGCCGCCAACGGCGACACGCCAGCACCTCTCGCCCTGCGTCGCCCTGCCCTGTTCAGCGAAAGCGCGCCAACGCACCTCCCTTCTTCCCTTCCCACCACACATAAAAAAGCCCCGCCGAAATCGGCGGGGCTTTTTGGAAGACGAGGCGTGCGGGGAACGGAGGAGGCTGTTCCCGCACCGTGTGGATGGTCCGTACTACCGTCCATCCTCGTCATGATGCTCATGGGATTCATGATAACCGGTGAACATGCCCTTCACGAGGGAGAGAACATGGTCGCCCGTGGTGCTGAGGTAGATATGGACCACGAGGAAAACCGCGAATCCAAAGGCCAGCACGTAGTGGACTGTGGCCGTCAGCCAGCGTCCCGGGTAGCCCAGTATCGTCTCGGGCGTGAGTTCAGGGAAGAACATCCACACGCCGGAGAGGATGAGCAGCGGCATCATGATGTACATCAGCGGCAGGTACGCCGCCTGCTGCAAGGGGTTAAAGCGCTGGGAGCGGGTCACGCGGAAGGGATGCGCCTCGCCGCGGAAGATGCCCCACAGGTAGAACCGGCCCTGCAACCACCACCGCACGATAAGGCCGCGCGGATTGGGGATATATTGCTTAATGTTGCCGGTGATGATGGCCATCACGACGAACACGCCGTAGTTGGCAACCAGCATCCAGCCAGCGATGTCGTGCACGCGCACGCTCGCCGCAAAGTCCAGCGTTCCCGGCAGTCCGGCAAAGTGCAGGCTGAAGCCGGTAACGATGAGTACGATAAACAGCACCGCGTTCAGCCAGTGCCACAGGCGCACGTGCAGGTCGTACACGTATTCGCTGTGCTTGGGGCCAGGCATGTTGCGGCGCTTCAGGCCGGCAACAATACGCAGGCCGCCATGCAGCAGCACGCCAAACAGCGCGGCCAGCGCCAGCTTAAACGCCCATGCGTCAAGGATGACATTGCGCGTTGCGCCAATGACGTAGGAATCCTTGAATAGGCCATCATTGATAAAGCCGAGCTTATCCACCTCGGGCATAACCGAGGCCGAGGCGTCTGCGCCGGTGGTGTCCAGCTTCAGGAGCTTGGTCATCAGCTCGGTATCATCGAACAGGCCCTTGCCGAGGAACTTCCCGGCCACATCGCTGTCCGTCGGGGCCTCGTGCATACGCTCCACCAATGCGGAGCTTGCGCTATGGCAGACGGTGCAGTCCTTGACGGACTCATCCTTGGGCAGGATGCGGTGCATGTCCGTGGTCTGCGCGGGGGTGTGGCACTCCACGCAGCGCACGGCCTTAAAGTGCGCGTCCTTGTTGGGCAGGAAGTCATGCGACAGGTCCTGTTCCCAGACGTCCTTCCCGGACAGCTTCTTGTAGCCGGTCAGGTCGGTGTGGCAGGCGAGGCAGGTGTAGTTGTCGAAACGAATCTGCGCCTGCGACGGCTTGGTTGCCGGATCGTTCTCCACCGTGTGGGCATCGTGACAGGAGGCGCAGGTGAACTTGTCGCCCAGCTTCTTCACGTGATGGCTTTCGGTAAAGGACGTCTTTATCTCGTTGAAATACTTGCCGTGGCAGTCCGCACAGTCCTTTGCGCCCTTGCCGGAGAGCTTGTGGGGAACAACCTTGAAGTCCTCCTTCGTTCCGGCGCCTTCGTGGCATTCGGTGCACGCCAGTCCACGGTGGGTGCTCTTGGCGAACCGCTCGGCGGGGACGTACAAATCCACCGAGGCTCCCCGCTCCGTGCGCGGAGCGAGGTCAATGTCACCGTGGCACTTCAGGCACTCGGCATTGGCCTCTTTGGCCGGCATCTGCCTGGCCGACAGCGGGGCGGCGGCGAGGAGGCAGAAGAGAAGGGGTAAAAGGACCCCTGCGGCTATTCTGCGCATTGGTTCTATCCTCTATGGTTTATTGGGCGACAGGTCTCTGCCGCAGCCCTATTTCTTGAAGTTCTCGTAGTGGAAGGGATGGCAGGTGTTGCAGTACACCTTGGATTCCTCGTGCTCCTTGTGGCACGTGGTGCAGGGTGCATCCGTTCCATAGTGGGGCGAATTGTGCGGATTGTGATCCAGCTTCGCCGTCAACTGCGCCACCTGCTCGCGCGTGCCATGGCACTTCAGACAGTTTCTGTCGTCGGGCGCGGTGGAGGGGTTGTTGGCCCCGTGGCACAGTTCGCAGTTGGTCCCGTTCTGGTGGACCTTGCGGTGGTAGTCCTTGACGGTCTTGCGGCCCAGCTTGGTGTCAATCCAGAGCTGCATACGCTCCGCCGCACCGGGCTCGTGGGCGACCTTGGTCTCGGCGACCTTTTCCCCGGCGGCAAAGGACGGGGCGAACCAACCGCACATCGAGGCGGAAAGCACAAGGGCGCACATCACGGCTGTGTGCTTCTTCATGGTCGTATCCTGTGGCTGGTGTAGAAATTGACCGTGGCGCCCCGCTTCCCGGGGGGGATGGGGCACAGGGCGCCACGGTCAACCGTTTCGTGATTCAGACTACCTGTCGTATTCCTTCAGGAAGTCGTGGGACGTCTGGATGTCGGGCGTGAAGGGGCGGTCCTTGTCGATGAAGGCCACATCCTTACGGTAGGCGCGGAACATGGCGCCAGTGCCACGACCCAGTTCAATATCGCTCTCGCGCTCGCGCAGGTCGATAGCCTGAGCGGCGTGGTACAGCTCAAGGCCGTAGATGTAGTACATGTTGTCCACAATGCGGGAGAGGCGGTCAGCCACACGCATGGAGTTGGTGGCGGTGTCCTCGATGTTGCCGGCCAGCGGAATGGTGTCCTGAGACACGGGGTTGGCCAGGGAGCGCACGTCGGCGTCCAGAGACACAAAGGGCTTGCCGATGGCGCCAAAGTTGATGGCAACGTCGTCGGCGGCCAGGAAGCGGGACAGATGCGTGAAGTGCGGGTCCACGAGGCGCAGGCAGCGCATGGCGGCGTTGCGGGACACGTGGGACAGGGCAATGCCCAGGTTCTGCAGCTTCAGCACCACAGGCAGCGGCTCGAAGTTGGAGGTGGGGAAGATGGCGCCCTTGATGTGGCCGGCGTCAAGGTAGTACTTGGCGACCTGCTCGGGGGTGTCGGCGCTGGGCTCAATGCCCACGACAACGGCGGGGTTGTCGTCGGAGGAGTTGACCTGCACGTTCCACTTGGCCACGGCGTCGTCAAGGGCTTCCATGGCGGCGCCAAAGGTGAAGGCGGTGGTCCGGTAGCTCAGGGGGTCCTGCAGGGCGCGGCCCTTCATGGGCTGCCACAGGTAGCTGCCTTCCAGCTCATCGCGCATGACCTTGGAGGCCTTGGCAAAGCAGGTGAAGGGGCGCACGTCGTTGACCTGCTTCAGGAAGGGAGCAACGTTGCCGTTGAGGCCTTCGAGGGACAGGCCAAAGACAACGGGAGCCACCTTGAGGAACTGCTCGGCTTCGCTGAGGGCGAAGGCGGACTTGGCCATGGCCGGAGCGTTGGTGCTCAGGATGGCGAGGGCGTCCTTGCCGGAGGGCTTCAGGGCCTTGATGCCAGCCTTGGCGAGCGCCTCGGCGCCGGACATACGCTCACCCTGGAAGTCGGCCTTCCACTCGCCCATCATCACGAGGCCGATGTGGGGAGCAAGGGTGATGTCGCATTCGCCAACGGTGCCACGGGAGGGCACGACGGGCAGCAGGTTCTTGTTCAGAAATTCCTTGTAAAGCTCGGCAACGTAGGGCTGGGCGCCGGTACGGCCGCAGAGCATGGTGTTCAGACGGATGGCCATGGTGGCGCGCACCATGCGGGGCTCCATGTCGGGGCCGACGCCAGCGCTGTGAGCGCGCAGGGCATTCACATTGAACTGCTCGGACAGGCGCAACACCTCGGGGGTGAGCACGCGCTTGCCGCTTTCATCCACATGGAAGATGGACTTGTCTTTGTTCAGACCAACGCCAACGGTGAGGCCGTACACGGGGCGGCCTTCGGCGGCGAACGCCATGAGCAGCTCGCGGCTGTCCTTGACGCGCTTCATGGCGGTGGTGTCGATGGAGACCTGAGCGCGGCCTTCAGCGATGTCCACAAGCTGAGCGAGGTCCATATCGTGACCGTTCAGGGTCACAATCTTGTGGCCGGCCCATGCGGTGCAGGCCATAACCTGCATAGCGGCGAGGCAGATGACGGCTGCCACAAGCCTGCGGGTAGCGGAAAAATGCATTGTTTCCTCCAGTTGAGCTCTTCTGATGTATGTCCAAACCATCGGCTTCCGGGTGACGGAAAAAGTCAGGCCGGGGCGCTCCCTAGCTGACGACCCTCCGCCGTCAACGCGCCCCGGTCGTTCCCAGGAAGACGAAATATCTATGCCTTGCTCAGGGCGGCCTTGCGTCCGGCCAAACGGCCAATGACCAAGGTCTCGGCAACGGCGCAACTGCCCAGACGGCTTGCGCCGTGGGGACCGCCCGTCACCTCGCCGGCGGCGTACAGGCCCGGGATGGGCTGGCCGGAGCGCATGTGCATGACCTGCCCCTCGGTGTTAATCTCCACACCACCCATGGTGTAGTGCACCTTGGGCCAGCAGCGAACGGCGTAGAACGGCCCTTCGTCGAGCAGGACGGCGCGGCCCATGGGCTTGCCGAATTCCTTGTCCTCGCCGGTGCGCACGGCCTCGTTGTAGGTGGCGACCTGCTGCTTCAAGCCCTCAACGGGCATGCCGAAGTGCTTGGCCAGCTCCTCAACGGTGCCAAACTCCCACGCCACGCCGTACTTGAGGCAGGCCTTGAGGGTCTGCGCGCGCTCTGCGCCCTTGGCGTTACAGAACACCACGGGGTAGACGGGGTGCCCCTCGTCGTCGAGGCGGGTCATAACGGCTTCGGCTCTGGCCTTACGGTCGGCCAGTTCGTTGACGAAGCGCTTGCCGGTGCGCACGTCCACCATGATGCCATTGGGGAACCCGGCGATGGTGTTGAACTGCGACACCATGCCAAAGCCCTTCTCGTCCGGGGAGGTCCACGGGCCGAGCTGGATCAGGTTAATCTGCACGGGAGCCGCGCCAACGCCGAACATGGCCTGCATGCCCTCGGATGTTGCGCCCGGGTGGTTGGTGGAGTCGATGCGTCCGTCCAGATTGGGGTTCTGCATCATGCGGAAGCGGCGGTCCTGCGAGAAGCCGCCGGAGCACATGATAACGGCCTTGCGGGCGCGGAAGCGGCGCAGTTCGCCTGTGCTCTCGTCCGGGAACTCGTAGCGGTCACGCACAACGAGGCCCATCACGCCACCGTTTTCGTCCATGACAAAATCTTCCAGCTTACAGCGGCTGCGGAAGGCCACGCCCATCTTTTCGGCGCTCTTCTTCAGGGGGCGGATGATGCCCGCGCCGGAGCTGATGGTGGTCTGCAGAGTACGCGGCACGCTGTGGCCGCCGAAGTGCTGCAGGAACGGCTTGTACTCCACGCCGTGCTCAAGGGTGAACTCGTAGGCGGGGCGCGTACCGGCGGCGACAATTTTCAGAAGGCCCATGTGGTTCAGGCCGCGGCCAGCCTTGAGCATGTCCTGGACCATAAGGTCCACGGAGTCCTTGATGCCTTCCTTCTCCTGCAGGGGAGAACCGGCAACGGCAAACGCGCCGCCGTTGATGGCGGAGTTGCCGCCAAAGACGGGCATCTTATCCACGACAAGCACATCCGCTCCGGCCTTACGTGCCTCAAGGGCGGCGGCCATTCCGGCGAATCCGCTGCCGACGACGATAACGTCGTACTCCTTGTCCCACGCACTTACGGGCGTGCGGGATTTCTCCACGGGGACGTCCTTTTTTTCCTCTCCGGTCACGCAGCCCTGGAGCATTCCGGCGGCGAGGCCACCAGCCAGGACCGCCCCGGCGCGCAGCACGTCCCGGCGAGACTTGCGCGCACTCTGGGGTGCGGAGCGCTTCGTTTCGGTTTCTTTCATATCGAGTGAAAGCTCCTTGCTTGCGAAAACTTGCGTCGTGTCGACTCGTTCACGCCCGCCTTATGGCGAACGACCACGCCATAGAGGCAGAAAGCGTGCCAACGTTCACAATGAATAAATTCAATGCGTTACAAACGGCAGCACACAAAAACGCGAAATATAGCGATTGACATGTGCGACATTTCGCACTAATCGCGATATTTCGCGTTTCATTCGTCACGGAGTCTCCATGAACACAAATGATTTTTTCCACCACGCCACAGTGCGCATCTGCGGCAGCCTCGACATCGAAAAAGCCCTCTATGACTGCTGGAAATACTTGCGCCAGCATATTCCGGCAGATGGTATGTACATTAACATGTTCCGCCCAGACGTAAAGGCAATTCGCTTCATCGCGCGGGCCGATGCGGGCGGCGGCAACCCCATGAACGAGCAGGTCGCCATCACCGACGACATGTGCCGCACCCTGCTGGAACCGGATCGGCCACGAATCCGCATCCTTGCCGACCTGGACGACGATCCCGTCACCGGGCGCGTAGCCGGAACCATCTATCCGGTGGACACATCAATTTTGCTCATGCGGATGATGATTGAGGACCGCCACCTTGGTGTTGTGGGCCTGCACGCCCACGGACGCGGGCGGTTCCACTCCGGGCACGGCACCCTGCTCAGCCTGCTGCACGAGCCTTTTGCCATTGCCACGGCAAACGCCCTGCGCCACCGCAAGCTCCTGCGCACCAACTCCCGCCTGACGCGGGAGAACCAGTTCCTGCGCGAGCAGCTGTCCGAAAGCCGCAGCGGCGCGGTCATCGGTGACGAGGGCGGCCTGCAAACCGTGATGAAACGCGTGGCGCAGGTGGCGCCGCTGTCCAATACGGTGCTGCTGCTGGGCGAAACCGGCGTTGGCAAGGAGGTCATTGCCAGCGTCATCCACGCGCGTTCGCCGCGTCATGACGGCCCCTTTATTAAGGTCAACTGCGGCGCAATACCCGAATCCCTTATGGACTCCGAGCTTTTCGGGCATGAGCGCGGCGCGTTTACCGGGGCGACCCACGCCAAGAAGGGCGTCTTTGAGCAGGCCCACGGCGGCACCCTGTTTTTGGATGAAATCGGCGAACTGCCGCAGAGTGTGCAGGTGCGCCTGCTGCGCGTTTTGCAAAACCATCAGGTGACGCGCGTTGGCGGCAGCATGCCGCGCGACGTGGACATCCGCATCGTCACCGCCACCCACCGCAACCTGCAAAAGATGGTCGAAGTCGGCTCCTTCCGCGAGGATTTGTGGTTCCGCCTCAACGTCTTTCCCATCACCATTCCGCCCCTGCGCGAACGCCCGCAGGACATCCCGGATTTGGTGACGTGGTTCTCGGCGCGCGCCGCGCGGCGCCTGAGCCTCAGCCGCGTGCCCGACGTCCCGCCCGAGGAAATGCAGCGCCTTATGGCCTACAACTGGCCCGGCAACGTGCGCGAGCTGGAAAACTGCGTGGAACGCGCCATTATCCTCTCCGGCGGCGCCACCCTGCACTTCGACTGGCTGGCGCAGACGCCCCCGCGCCCCCAGCCCTGCCCGGACCCGCAGGACGCGCCCTTTACCCCGCGTACGCTGGACACCGTCATGGCCAACCACATCGCCGCAACGCTGGAGCAGACCAAGGGGAAAATCCATGGTCCCGGCGGCGCGGCGGAGCTTCTGGGCCTCAATCCCAGCACCCTGCGCAGCCGCATGAAGAAGCTGGGCATCTGCCGCGAGCACGGCTAACAGCGCGGCCATGGCGCGCCGCAAGGCGACGCCATAGAGACGCCATGGAGATGAGAGGACACCACGCATCGTCACCGCACCCCGCAACACCCATTTGACCCAGCACGAGGACACCATGTGCGACATCACCACCCGCGCCGAGCGCGCCCTTGAACGCGCCAAACGCATCATCGCCGACACGCGCATTCTGGACATCTGGCCCAGCCACGGCTGCCGCATCAATACCGTCGGCTCCGTACGCACCGGTCTCATCATGGACCACCGGGACATTGACTTTCATATCTACTCCACGCAGTTCCGCCTTGCTGACAGCTTTGCCGCCATTGCGGAGCTGGCGGAGAATCCGCGCATTACGCGCATCACCTACGACAACCTGCTCCGCACCGAGGAGCAGTGCGTGGAATGGCACGCGTGGTACCGGGACGACAGCGGCGACGACTGGCAAATCGACATGATCCACATCCTTGAGGAGTCGCCCTTTGCGGGATATTTCGAAAAGGTGGCGGACCGCATCAGCGCGCGGCTGACGCCGGAGACCAAGGCCGCCATCCTCGCCATCAAGCACGCCCTGCCTCTTGAGGAGAAGGTCCCAAGTATCAGCGTGTACCGGGCGGTGCTGGAACACGGCGTCCGCACGGAAGACGCCTTCCGCCAGTGGCTCGCGGCCAACCCGCCCCGCGGCATTGAAGAGTGGATGCCCGAGTAGGCCGTCCGCGCGGGGCCGCCCGCAAGGCCCGGCATCTGGTGCAGTCCGCGGCGCCTCGCAGACCAGCGGCGGCGCGCATCCGCCACCGGCCTCGTCCTCGTCCTCAAGGTCAGGCGTTTTCACAAACTCGCAGACGCCCTGCCCCGGCCAATTCGTCCGCGCGCCCCGACGCGGCGCCGCGCTTCGTCGGCGTCCCTTCTCCCGCCCAGCCTCGCACCTGCTCCACATGCTCACCATGTACCGGGAGCACAGCCCCCAAACCACACGCCAAACAAAAAGGGGCCTGCGCAAAAGCGCAGGCCCCTTTTTATCTCGCCCAAAGAAAAATCGTGAACACAAACTACTCGCAGAAGACCTCAAGCAGGCTGAACACGACGCCGCAAGCAAAAAGCTGGCTCATCAGGGCGGGTACGTTCACCACGCAGCGGCGGCCAAAGCGCCGGGGCGGAGTGCAGATAAAGGAATAATTATGGGATGCGACCTGTCCCTTACGCCGCATGACGTACGGGGGGAAGAGAACCATAAACACCACAACCGCAGCACCAAGTATGAGAACTGCTTCGTGCACCTTTTTCCTACCTGCCTTGTGTAAAGGGTTTGTTCCTAAATGCACAAGCTCCACAATAATGGCGGTCGCAAATAAAACGGCCACCGGAAGCCCGGATGCCATTCTCGCTCCACCTGCGCGGGAAACACTGGATTTTTGGGTCGGCTCCCTTTGAGAAATTCGTCACGAAGGCGACAGGGAGGAGCCCGGGGGAAAAAATACGCGCCAAGCTGAACGTGCTTGGCGCGTGGATATTTTTATGAGTGGTGGAGCTGAGGAGAATTGAACTCCTGACCTCTTGAATGCCATTCAAGCGCTCTCCCAACTGAGCTACAGCCCCACTCGGCGGAAATGGAAAATGCCGAAATGGCGGCTCCTTGTCAACAGGAAATTTTCCTCTCCGCGAATTTTTTGCAAAAGTCACCTGATTGCGATTGGTTACAAAGTCGGCCCGGGACGGCCCTTTGCCGCCCTCATCCAGCCCCGAGGCAACCAGCCCGCGGCCGGGACAGACGCCCCCACTGCGCGGGCGTTCAGGGCGCGGCACGCTGACGTGGGCACCCTCCAGCGGCCGTGGACGACAGTGGCACGCCCTTGCTGTCCACCTCCCCCCGCCAGCGCTCACGCAGGCAGAGGCGGCAGGACTCCGCCGCGGCGCAGCAGCGCGCCAGCACCAGCCAGCGCGCTGCACAGCCTTGCGGCGCCGCCATACGCCTTAGGCAAGGCGGCTGCCGTTTGGAACGTCGCGTTCTGGCACGGCCAGCACAACGGCGCCGTCCTCACGATGGAAGCCCGTCAGCAGGAATTCCGACTTCATAGGGCCAATCTGTTTCACCGGGAAATTGACCACGCCCACCACCTGACGCCCTACCAGCTCTTCCGGCTCGTAGATGTCCGTCACGCGGGCGCTGGTCTTCAGCACGCCGATGTCGCCGCCAAAATCCGCCCACACCTTATGCGCGGGCACCCGCGCTTCGGGGAAGGCTTCCGCCCGCACCACAGTGCCGACGCGGATTTCAACCTTTTCAAAATCAGTCCATGAGAGTTCTCTGGTCGCGGTGTCCTGCATCGTCTTCTCCTGTGCGGGGCCAGCGCCGCCGCATGCGCCGTTAGTTCTTCATCTGGTGGATTGGGGCCGGGATGCGTCCGCCAAGGGCAATGAAGTCCTCGGAGCCCTGCATCTGCGGCACGGCCATAATCTTGGCCTCGCCAAGCAGGCCGCCCCACGACACGCTGTCGCCAACGCCCTTGCCCGGAACCGGGATAATGCGCGCGGCGGTGGTTTTGGAGTTGATCATGCCGATGGCCATCTCGTCCGCGATGATGGCGGAGATGGTGGAGGCCGGGGTATCGCCGGGGATGGGCACCATGTCGAGGCCCACAGAGCACACGCAGGTCATGGCTTCCAGCTTTTCAAGGCTCAGCTTGCCCGTGGCCGCGGCCTCGGCAATGTTGAGGTCCTCGGACACCGGAATAAACGCGCCGGACAGGCCGCCCACGTGGGAGGACGCAAACGCTCCGCCCTTTTTCACAGCGTCGTTCAGCATGGCCAGCACGGCGGTGGAGCCGGGCGCGCCAATGGAGGACAGGCCGAGGCTCTGGAATATTTCGCCCACGCTGTCGCCCACCTGCGGGGCCGGGGCCAGCGACAGGTCCACCACGCCAAAGGGCAGGTTTAGCTTGCCCGCCACCTCGCGGCCAATGATTTCGCCAACGCGGGTGACCTTGTAGGCCGTACGCTTGATGACCTCGGACAGTTCACCAAGGTTGAACTCCGGGTTGGCCTCGCGGGCGCGGTCAATGGCCTTGCGCACCACGCCGGGACCGGAGACGCCAACGCTCACCACGGCGTCGGGTTCGCCAACGCCAAGGTAGGCGCCCGCCATAAACGGCACGTCCTGCGGAATATTGGCAAAGACGACCAGCTTGGCGCAGCCAATGCCGCCACGGTCGGCGGTGCGGTCGGCAGCCTTGCGGATGGTCTCGCCCATAAGGGCCACGGCGTCCATGTTGATGCCGGTCTTTGAGGTGGCAACGTTGATGGAGGAGCACACGCGCTCGGTCACGGCAAGGGCTTCGGGCAGGGCCTCGATAAGGGCGCGGTCGCCCGAGGTCATGCCCTTGTCCACCAGCGCGCCAAAGCCGCCGAGAAAGTCCACCCCGGCGTCGCGCGCGGCTTCGTCCAGCACGCAGGCGGCGCGGACCATCTCGTCGGGGCCGAAGGCCGCGCCCACAACGCCCATGGGCGACACGCTGATGCGCTTATTCACCACGGGGATGCCGTACTTGTCGCCCACCTCGTCGCAGTAGGCGACCAGCTTTTCGGCGTGGCGGCTGATTTTGTCGCGCACCTTGGCGGCAAAGCGGTCAAAGTCGTCGCACGCGCAGTCAAAGAGACTGATGCCAAGGGTCACGGTGCGCACATCGAGATGCTCGTTGCGCAGCATATTGAGAGTGCTGAGCACTTCGCGGTCTGTCAGCATTGATTCTATCCTTGTGTAAAGATTCGGGTGCGGGGCCTACAGCGGCTCAACACGGTGCATGGCCTCGAAGATGTCCCTGTGCTGCAGGGTCACGCTCAGGCCAAGGCGCTCGGCCTCGGCAGCCAGCGCGGCGCGGATTTCCGCCACATCCACAGCCACGGGCAGGGCAATCTCAAAGCCAATGATCATGCGCTCCGAGTCCGCCGTGCGCGGCAGGGCCTTCAGGTTCTCGATGTTGACGCCGTACTGGGCCAGCACACCGCTGACGCCCGCGATAATGCCCTTTCGGTCCATGCCGATGAGGGTCACCACAAAGGGTTCGGCCTCCGGCGCGGGGCTGGCGGCGTCCGCGCCAAACTCGCGCAGGGTAAAGCTCATGTCATACGAGGCAAGGCCGCTTTCCAGCTTGCCGCGCACCTCATCCAGCCCCATCTCCTGCGGAAAGCTGGCGATGACAATCATCGCGAACTCCGTCTGCAGGATGGTCTGGGTGATTTCCTCAATATTCGAGTCCAGCTTGCAGAGCAGGTCCGCAAGGCTATGCAGGACGCCGGGGCAGTCGCGCCCCAGAAACGATACGACGATCTTGCGCATTGGTGTCTCCCATTTTGTCCGCTGGTCGCGGAATGTTCAGCCAAGGCATGTAAAGTCTGCGCGGTTTTGTCAAGAAAAGCGCATCATTGCGCGGCGCGCCTACTGCGCCAGCAATACATGCGAGCGCCAAGCATAAATCATTCAAAAAGCCCCGCGTACCAGCGCCTAAGCGCCCTCGCCCAGCGCGCGCACGGCCTCGTACCGCCAGCAGTCTATCAAATGATCATTCACCATGCCCATGGACTGCATAAAGGCGTACATCACCGTCGGTCCCACAAAGCTGAAGCCCCGGCGCTTCATGTCCTTGGACATCGCCACGGAGATGTCCGTCTGCGCTGGAACGTCCTCCATGGTGCGCCACGCGTTCTGGATGGGGCGTCCGTCCACAAAGCCCCACAGATAGGCGTCCAGCGAGCCGAATTCCTCACGCACGGCCAGCGCGGCGCGGGCGTTGTTCACGGCGCTGCGGATTTTCGCCTTGTTGCGGATGATGGCCGTATTCTCGGCAAGGGCGGCTTTGCGCGCATCGTCAAAGGCCGCCACCGCCGCCATGTCAAACCCGTCAAATGCGGCGCTGTAGCCCTCGCGGCGCTCCAGAATGGTCCGCCAACTCAGCCCCGCCTGCGCGCCCTCCAGAATGAGGAATTCAAACAGGCGGGCGTCGTCGTGCTCGGGCACGCCCCATTCCTCGTCGTGATAGCGCACCATCCCGTCGGTGCCACGCGCCCACGCGCAGCGCATAATGTCGCTCATTTCTCCGCCTTTTCAGCATGTTGTGGCCCTGCATCCGCCCTGCGGCGCATTTCTCCTTTACTTGCGGCGAACAAACGGTACCGTTGGACGCCGGTTCGCATTTCAACCACAAAGGACTCCCCCGTCAATGAAACCTGAAACGACATCGCACCTCGGCCTCGCCGCGGCGGCCTCCGCCTTTATCGCGTGGGGCCTGCTCCCCATCTACTGGAAAGCTCTCGACGCCGTTCCCGCTTCTGAAATTCTGTGCCACCGCATTGTGTGGTCCGCCCCCTTTGTCGCCATACTGCTCACGGCCTCGCGCCGCTGGAACGAAGTGCTCACCGCACTGCGCTCGCGGCGCACGGCGTGGCTGCTCACCATCTCCAGCCTACTCATTGGCGCCAACTGGTTTACCTACATCTGGGCCGTCAATTCCGCCCATGTCATTGAGGCTAGCCTTGGCTACTATATCAACCCGCTGGTCAGCATGCTCCTTGGGTTCATCTTCTTCCGCGACAGACTCTCGCGCATGCAGACCTTTGCCATTTGCCTCGGCGTGGCGGGCGTGCTCATGGAACTGTGGGAATTTGGCCGCGTGCCGTGGATTGCCCTTGTCCTTGCGTTGAGCTTTGGCCTGTATGGCCTCGTGCGCAAGGTGGCGGTGGTGGAGGCCCTGCCCGGCCTGTTCGTGGAGACCCTTGCTCTCAGCGTCCCCGCCGTGGCCTACCTTGCCATGCTGGAAATGCAGGGCAATGCCGCCCTTGGGCACGTGACGCTATCTACGGACGCCCTGCTGGTGGGCGCGGGCGCCATTACCTCGCTGCCGCTGGCGGCTTTTGCCTTTGGAGCGCGCCGCCTGCGCCTGACGACCATCGGCATTTTGCAATATATCGGCCCCACGGGCATGTTCCTGCTTGGCGTCTTTCTGTACGGCGAGCCCTTCAGCATGTCGCGCCTGTGGACCTTTGCCTTTATCTGGACGGGCGTTATCGTCTACACCGTGGACAGCCTGCTGCGCTACCGCACCGAGCACGGCCACCGCGTATAGCCCTCTGCCCAGTCAGCTTTTTTGCGGCGCGCTCTCCCCCCGGATGACGCGCCGCGCTGTTTTGGGCGCGGGCCTCTTTTCTCCGCCACGCGGACAGGCTATTGTGCGGCATCACCACCGCATGGGAGGACACATGGCCCACTACTGCACCAGCATACTCGACGAGCACGAGCCCTTCCCGCCCCTCACCATTTCCCTGACGGACGAGCGGTTACGCTCCATCCCCACGGACCTTGGTCCGGGATATGGCATCCTGTTGCTGTACCGGGGGCGCTGGTGCCCGCACTGCCGCCGCCAATTGGTGGACTTTCAGCAACACGCCGAGGCCCTGCGTGGGCGCGGCGTCGCCGTCCTTGCCGCCTCTACGGATACCCGCGAGGACGCCATAGCCTTTGCGCAGGAAACAGGCTTCAGCTTTCCCGTGGGCTATGGGCTCAGTGCCCGCTCCGTCGCCCGCGCCACCGGGTGTTTTTTCGACGCGCACAGCGGCTCGCTGCATCCGGCGGGCTTCATCCTTACCCCACGCGGCGAGGTGGCCCTTGCGGCCTACTCCACGGGCGACATTGGCCGCCTTGGGGCTGCGGACTGCCTGCTGTGCATCAACACGTGGCGCGAAAACGGCCCCCGCACGCCCATCACGCCTCCCGCGCCGTAGCCGC
Organism: Desulfobaculum sp. SPO524; assembly: GCF_044987625.1. Taxonomy (NCBI): domain Bacteria; kingdom Pseudomonadati; phylum Thermodesulfobacteriota; class Desulfovibrionia; order Desulfovibrionales; family Desulfovibrionaceae; genus Desulfobaculum; species Desulfobaculum sp. SPO524. The sequence continues at coordinate 814,373 of NZ_JBJDSB010000001.1, forward strand.
CCCCAACCCTACAGCGCAAAAAAACCGGGAAGCGCATTCGCACTCCCCGGTTCCTTCTCAGTCGTAGAATATCCTACTCGCCGTCAATCCACTGCACATCCGGCGCCATACGCGGCGGAATGGCGCCAAAGCGGCGCTCCGGGTGCCCCAGCATGAGGACGGCGTGGACCACACACTCCTCAGGAACGCCCAAATACTGCCGCAGGGGCGCATGGCCGTTGATGGCGTGGGTGACATACCCGGCCCAGCATGCGCCAAGGCCTGCGGCATGGGCGGCAAGCTCCATGTGCGCGGCGGCCACGACGGCGTCCTCGCCGGGGGTTGCGCCCTCGCGCGGGGCGTAGGCAATGGCCAGCGCCGGAGCGTTGCGGCAAATAAGGTCGCTGCCCGCACGGCAGGCGCGGACCACACCGCGCAGATGAAGCTGTTGCACCAGAGGGTGCTTTTCGTCCACCTTTTCCTGCATCCAGTCGGCGGCGTGGGCCACCACGCGCTGCACGGCCTCCGGCGTCGCCACCATGGACCATTTGACGCGGCGTTCATTATGGCCGGAGGGCGCATAGGCCGTCAGGTCCACAAGGCGCTCCAGCATATCCCGCTCCACGGCCTGCTCCGTAAAGGCGCGCACCGAACGGCGCGACTGCATCAGCGCCTCGGCCGCGTCAAGGCCGGGCAGGTCCTTGCGGCGAAAGCGCGTTGCCTCGCGGCCTTCAAAGGCCGTCAGCGTTACCGCGCCCGTGGGGCAAATAGCCATACAGTGGCCACAGTGAAAGCACCGCTCCGCGCGGCGCGGATGCGGCCCAACCTCTCCCGTCGTCTTCTTATGGACAATCACGCCAAGGGGACAGTCCGCGGCGCACAGGCCACAGGCCACACACTTCTCGGCATCTATCGCTATGGGTGTCTTTGATACTTGCATACGCACCTACTTAGTCGTTTTTCACCAAAGCGCAAGTCCGGCGCTAATGGCCCGTCAGCTTTGGATTTTTGCAAATTCGCCGCAGTAGCATACGCATTTCGGGGGCAATACGCCACCCTTGGCCGCCATGCAGACGGGCACTCCACACCGCAGCCACAACCTGCTACCATGGCAACCTGCGCCGCCTGCACGCCGCGTGTGGCGCCACTCCGGGCCGCCGCGCCCCGCACCTTCAACCCACACGACACAGCTATGCCAAACAGAAACGACTCCGGCCTGCCCAACCTGGAATTTCAAATGCTGATGCTCATTCTGGCGGAAAAGCGCACCGCACATACCACCCTGCGCTCAGGGGTCTCCCTGTGCGCCTTTCAGCTCGCTATCCTGTCCTTTCTGGTGGCAACATCGCCCTACTACGACGTGGCCTCCAACGTCATCCTGCTCAGCCTTATCGGCGTCATGTGCACAGGCCTCATTGGCCTGGGGCTGTACCTTATGCGCCGGGGCTGGGTGCGCATCCTCTTCCACGACAAACAGATGTCCAAAATTCTGGAGCGCAACCCCATGCTGGCGGAACTCTTCTACCATAAGTCGCGCATGGAAAAGCTGGGCTAGCACGCAAAAGCGCCCGCGCGAACGGTGTTCGCGCGGGCGCTGTCATATCTGCTTCACCGGCGCTGGATGCGCCGCTAGCGGGCCAGCATCTCCTGCGCCATCTTGCGCGCGCCGCCAAGGTCGGTCTTGCCCGTGCCAAGGCGGGGAATCTCCTCCACGCTCAGGAAGGTGGACGGCACGTTCAGCGCGTCGGTCCCGTCCTCCAGCATGGCGGCCTTGAGGGCGGCGGGCTTGTCCATACCGCTCACAAGGGCCACGACGCGCTCACCCTTGCGGGCGTCCGGCACGGCCACGGCCACCACATCCACCTCGTCGGGCGCGACGCGGTTCATGGCGTCCTCCACGGCGGTCAGGCTGACCATCTCGCCGCCAATCTTCGCAAAGCGCGAATACCGGTCCAAAATGATCAGGAAACCGTCCTCATCAAGGCGGCCCTTGTCGCCGGTCTTATACCAGCGGATGCCGTCCTTCTCCACAATGACACTCTTGGTGCGCTCCTCGTCGCCAAGGTAGCCCTTCATAATCTGCGTGCCGCCGATGAGGATGAGTCCGGCCTCGCCCTCGGGCAGGTCCTCCAGCGTGTCGGGGTCCACAATGCGCAGGGCGCTACCGGGCAGGGGCAGGCCAACGGTGCCGGGCTTGGAGCCAATCTGCACGGAGAAGTCCTTGGTATTCAGGACGTCTGTGGTATTGACGCTGGCTACCGGCGTAGTCTCCGTGGTGCCGTAGCCCTCGTAGATTTCCAGACCGAACTTGTCCCGGAAGGCCACGCGGGTCTCCTTGCTCAGGCGCTCGGCCCCGGCCACCACAAGGCGCAGAGAGGCGAACATCAGCGGATGCAAGCGCCTGTTGCGCGTGTACAGACCAAGGAAGGTCGGCGTTGCGCACAGGAAGGTCACCTGATGCCGCGCCACAATGCGCCCGATATTGCGCGCATCCGTCGGGTCCGGGTGACACACCACGGGGATGCCCTCCAGAAGCGGCAGGAAGGTGGTCACCGTAAGGCCAAAGGCATGGAACAGCGGCAGCGTTCCGAGGATGACGTCATGGTCCTGCGCGTTGAGCAGGTTGGACACCTGCTTCACGTTGCCCATGATATTCTCGTGCGAGAGCATAACGCCCTTGGGTGTGCCTTCGGAACCACTGCTGAACAGAATCGCCGCCGTATCGCCAAGGTTCACCCGCCGCACAAACATCAGACGCAGCACCCATACCGGCAGGGCCTCCATGGCCAGCATGGTGACGATGAACTTCCGCTTGCTGATGTTCTCGCGCATATCCTCCATGAGGAAGACATCCATGCCCTCAAGCACGGCGCGCAGGTCAAAGCCCTTGGCCTTCAGCTTGGTCAGGAAGGTGCGCGAGGTGACAACCGTGCGGATCTCCGCGCGCTCCACAGCGCTGCGGATGGCGTCGGTGCCGGAGGTGTAGTTGAGGTTCACCACGGTCTTGCCGCGCATGAGCAGGGCAAGGTTGGCGATGGCGCCGCCCGCACTGGCCGGCAGCAGCAGGCCCACATTCTGCTGGCCGCGGACGCGGTTTCGCAGCATGCGCGAGGCCAGCACCGTGGTGGTCAGCAGCCTGCGGTAGGTCAGGTCCGCGCCCGTGGAATCCGCCAGCGCATGGCGGCCCATGTAGGTCTTGGCGGTCTTGAGCCATGCCACGGGCAGGGTGTCGAATGTTTCGGCGTATTCCTTCCACGCGTCAATGGACAGACGCGCCACGGAATTTTTCACATCAAGGGCCGAGGCTTCGGAGGACAGCGGCTCGCCAAAGCAAATAGTCACGTCGCGGGTGCGGCGGATGCGGGACATCTCGCGAAAACGCGTGGTGGCGAAGGAGAAGGCGCTGCCCCACAGCCCGCGCAGGTAAAAGGGCACGATAACGCAGTTGGACTGACGGGCTGGCCCCTGAAAGCCGCGCTTAAACTCGCCAAGCTGGCCGTTGCGGCTGATGGCGCCCTCGGGGAAGATGACGACGCACTCGCCGTTTTCCAGCGCGGCGCTGATGGCCTTCAGCGCGGCCTTGTTGGCGCGGGCGGAGATGGGAATAACGCCCAGCCAGCGCAGGAACCACTTCAGGTACCACCGCTCGTAGATTTCCTTGTCCATGACAAAGCGCATGCGGCGCGGCACGCCAAGGGACAGGATGGCCCAGTCAATCCAGCTCACATGGTTGCCAAGCAGCAGCACGCCGCCCTCGGAGGGCAAATTATTGATGCCGGAGACGGACACCTTGTAGCGCTGGGAGAAAATCAGGCGGAGCAGGTAGCGGAACAGGGACTGCGGGAGCTTGTACAGCGTATACAGAGTGCCGCACAGCACCACGGCGGAGAGCATGTAAAAGAGCGGCACACTGCCAACGCCCACATGGGACAGGCCAAAGGTCAGCCCCAGAAAGGTGAGCATGCCGATGTTCTGCAGGAAGTTGTTGCCCGCCAGCACCTTGCCCATGTTCTCCTTGCTGGCCGCAAACTGCAGCAGGGAGTTGAGCGGCACAATAAGCAGGCCGCCGCACACGCCGTAGACAAACAGCAGCGTGCCAAGGACGAACTTGCTCTCAATGGACGGCAGCAACAGCAGGCTGACGGCCATACCGATGGCGCCAAGGGGAATGGTTCCGGTCTCGATGTAGTTGCGCGAACAGCGCCCCGCAATGGCGGAGCCAAGGATGATGCCAAGCCCGCCGATGGCCAGCATCCCCTGCGCCACAACGGTGTTCATCTCGCCCGTGACGTCCTTGAGGTAGGCGCCAAAGGCCGCAAGCACCACCTGATTCACGGACCAGAACACCATCAGGCCAATGATGGACAGCCAAATGACTTCCTTGCCGCGCAGCAGGTTCAGGTTGGCGCGCAGGTAGCCGCCATGCAGATACGTGGACAGGTCCAGCTTGGAGGACGGGTCGCCCGCCTGCTTTTCGGGCAGGCTAAAGGCGATAGCCGTTTCCATCACCGCGCCAACGATGAGAAAATAGCCGCACGGGGCAATCTGGCGCAGAATCTCGGCCGGGGTGGCGGCGTCTGTTATCAAAAAGGCCTCAAAAAAGCCGGAAAAGATGACCGCGCCGGCAAGGATGGCCACAATGGTCACCGCCTGCACGGCGGCGTTAGCCGGAGCGAGGCCTTCCTTGCCCGTCATTTCCTTAATGTAGCCATACTTGGCTGGCGAATAGAAGGCGCTCTGCACCGCCAGCAAAAAGGTCAGGGCAAAGGCGGGCCAGAACAGGCCCATGTAGTAGCACACCGTAATGCCCACCGTGATGGGGATGGACAACCCGGCGCACACCTTGATGACCTTGTCCTTGGGGTAGCGGTCGGACAAAAAGGCCGACGGCGTAAAAAGCAGAATAAACGGCAGCAGAATAAGCGCGTTGACAAGAGCCGTCAGCGCAATCTGCTCCGTTCCGGAAAATGTCTTGAACACGGTGTTCTGGATGACAATCTTGTGCCCCAGATCCGTCACCGCGTTCAGCAGGACAACCAGTATATATGGCAGGAAACCACCAATCTTCCAAATACTCTGCATGCTCTCGTTCCTTTCTTGTGCCTGCCCGGGATGGGAATACGTGCGGAAATCCCCTCTGGTAGAGGAAACTGCGAATTCCTGCAACACGGGGCTTTGCCGCGCCGCCACTGGGGGCAGACGCATGGGCATGATACCACGTTGCCAAGGCTCTGGCGCGCAGCGGCGCGCCCAATCGGGGCTAGCGGCGGGCTTTACCGCCCCTTCGCCCACGCCCGGCGCACCCGCGCCGGACATCCTCTCGCCTTGTTTGTAAGTAAACGTTAACTTACTAATACGGACAGACCGCCACGCGGTCAAGGGCTTTTCCTCAGTGGCGCCGCATTTGGCGCGATATGTGGGGGCGTTACTCGGCGGAGAGCTGCAAAACCCGCGCGGTTGCGGCAACAACGGCGTCCACCACCGCCGGGGTCAGGCGCAGGCGGTCGTAGCGGTGCATCACCAGCGGCTGGAGCACTACGCCCATGACCAGCCCGGCGTACAGGGCGGCGTCGCCGTCGGGCACGGCCCCGTCGTCCATGGCCTCACGCACGAACCGCACGGTCATGTCATTGGGGTTCACCTCTGCGGGCATGGCCTGCTCCTCGGGGAATCCGTGCTGGGTGAGCATGATAAAGGCAAACTCCACCGGATGCTCATGATAATAGGAAAAGATGAACCGCACGCTGCGCTCCAGCCGGGCCGCAGCGCCTGCGCCCGCCTCAAACAGACGGGGGCCAAGGCCGTCGGCAAAGCGCTCAATCTCCTGCCGGAACAGCTCCCACGCCATTTCGTTCTTGCCGCTGTAGTGCCGGTAGAGCGCGCCCTCTGTCACGCCAGCCTCGCCCGCGATGTCCTTAATGGTGGTGCGGGCCAGTCCCTTGGTGGCAAACAGCGCAATTGCCGCCTGCTCTATGTCGCGCTTTTTTACTGCCGGTCGTGCCATGGGCGCTCCTTTTCGGTGAATGAATGTTCACTCTCGAATAAAGGGTCACCCGCGGCCTGTCAACGCGTCAGGCGGCCACAAAAAAGGGACGCTAGTCAGCGTCCCTTTGGGCTGTTGCGCCACATGGGGCGCTACACAACAACATCCAGTGAAGGGGTTTCGGCCTTAGGAGCGTCACCCGCCTTCTTGGCATTGGCGTTTGGTGCGCCCTCAGGCTGCGCCGGGGCCTCGCGCCGCCGCGCGGCGCGCTCGGCGTCGTCCTTGCGCTCCCCTTCCATACGCTCGGTGGCGGACTTCGCAACTTCGCGGTCGCCCATCTGCTCCACAGCGCGCGCGGCCTTCTGACCGGCGAGGGTACGCGAGGCGTAGCTGCCCGGGTCAACACTGGCCTGAATCTGATAGGTTTCGATCATGCTGCTCATGGTGTTCTTGTACTGATTCTGTACCTCGAACCCCATCATCATGCCCTTCAGGTAGCGGGAGGTCTGCTCACCGCTCTGCACAAAGTTTCCGGCAAGCATGCTTCCGGGCGTCCCCACGTTCTCCGTAGGCGACGCAAGCATGCCGGCCAGAGACTGCACTCCGCCCTCTCCGGCCTGCGTGGTGGCCGGAGCCTGTCCCATATACAAATGGGTGGGGGATGATCCGATGCCTGCAATATTCATTGTGCCCTACCTTGTAAAAGTGCACGTATTTCTCCGCACTATGCATTGTATCGGCAACAATCGGGCAAACTTTATGCGCCGCAATAGATTTTCCGAATATTTTCCGTAATACCACGATATTTCATCTTCTTTTGTCCCGACCTACATCTTCTTCCGTACGCAACTCTTCGCGCAAATCCATTCCAACACGCCTCAAAATACTGTATGAATTTGAAGATGCATTCTCTTTTCGCCTTGTGGCTACGCCGCGTGCGTCTCATCCTCTGCGCTATTATGGTTTTGGCGGCCCTGTGCGGGGCCAGCCAAAACGCGCATGCCCAGCCGTGGCAGGCGAAGGCCCTCTCCCTCTCCGAGGCCGACCTTGCGTGGATTGCCAAGCATCCGCGCATCTCCATAGGCATTATGGACGCTTGGCCGCCCATGGACGCCGTGTCCCCCTCCGGCGCACCAGAGGGCATCGGCGTGGACTATCTGCGCCTTATCGAAAAGCGCCTCGGCATCGCCTTTGACATCACTCCCGCGCCCTTTGAGGACAACATGGCCGCCGTACGGTCAGGCGCGCTGGATGCCATCATGGACGTGACGCCCAAGCCCGAGCGGGCGGAATTTCTCGACTTTACCGCGCCCTACCTGACGGTGCCGCATGTGCTCATCGCCCGCACCGACGGACCGCGCTATTCCTCGCCGGACGCCCTTGGCGGCAAAACCCTTGCCCTTGAACAGGGGTTCTTCAGCGTCACGCACTTCCGGCGCACGCATCCGGACATCACCATCAAGGAATTCCCCAATACAGCGGCCTGCCTGCTGGCCGTGTCGCAGGGGCAGGCCGAGGCCTATATCGGCAACCGCGCGGTGGCCATGTACCTTATCGCCCAGCAGCTCCTGACCAACCTTGCGGTCCACTCCACCGTGCCGGGGCAGGCCTCCATCCTCGCCATAGGCGTGCGCAAGGACCTGCCCGGCCTCGCCCCCCTGCTCAATAAGGCCCTTGCCAGCATCAGCCTTGGCGAGGAGCTTGCCATCCTCGCCAAATGGACGGGACAAAAACGCACCGCCGCGGAGACAGTGCGCCTCAACTATGAGGAACGCATGTGGCTGAGCACCCACCCGGAGATTACCGTCTCCAGCGAGCCGGACTACGCCCCCTTTGACTTCCGCGAAAGCGGCCACCCCACGGGCTTTTCCGTGGACCTGCTGCGCATCATCGCCGCGCGCACGGGGTTGCAACTCCGCTTTGTGAAGGATACGTGGGAAAATCTCGTGCAGATGGGCAAAACCGGCAAGCTGGACATCGTGCACACCATCTTTTACACGCCGCAGCGCACGCGGCATTTTCTGTTCACCTCGCCATACAAGTCAGTGGTGAACGCCATCTTTGTGCGCAGCGACGTCAAGGGCGTCACCTCCCTCAAGGACCTTGCGGGCAAGCGCGTGCTCCTCTCGCGGGGGGACACCGTAGGCGAATACATCTCACGGGCCGTCCCGGATGCGAACGTCCAGTACCTGCCCACCTACGAGGCCATCCTCAAGGGGCTGGCCATCGGGCGCGGCGACGCCACCGTCCTTGACAGCGCCGTGGCGCATTACCTCATCCGCCGCTTTACCCTCACCAATATCATCCCCGTGGCCGAAGCCGACATCCCTACCGGAGACCGCGACCCGCGCTACCGCTTTGCCGTGCGCAAGGACTGGCCACAACTGCACTCCATCCTCCAAAAAGGCCTCAGTTCTATTACCGATGAAGATATGGCGCGGCTGGAACGGCGCTGGTTCGGCACCGTCTCCACCACAGCGCAGGGCGCGCCCATCCAGCTCACGCCCGCCGAGCAGGACTACCTGTCCCGCAACCCCGTCATCCGCGTGCACAATGAAATGAACTGGCCGCCCCAAAACTACAACGAAGGCGGCAAGCCCAAGGGCTACTCCGTCGCCTACATGAACCTCGTGGCCAAAAAGCTGGGGATGACCATTGAATACGTCTCCGGCCCCCGTTGGGACGAATTTATGGAGATGGCGCGGCGCGGCGAACTGGACGTGCTGCTCAATATCGTGGAGACCGACGCCCGGCGCGAAGACTTCGCCTTCACCCGCCCCTATATCAAATACCCCTCCGTGCTCATCCACCGCCGGGACAACACCGCCGTCACCTCTCTCGACGCCATGCGCGGCAAAACCATGGCCGTCATCAAGGGCTTTTACGAGCAGGAAGTGCTGGCCCGAGATTATCCGGACATCCGCATGGAGTTCTACAACAGCCTGCTGGCCTGCCTGAAGGCCGTGGCCGACGGCAAGGCCGACGCCACCCTTGGCGGCGCCAACGAGGCGGCCTACCTCATCCGGCGCAACTCGCTGATGAACCTCACCCTCACAGGGGGGCTGCCGCCCGAAACCTTCGAGGTGGCCCTGCACATTGCCGTGCCACGGGACAACGCCATCCTGCGCGACATTATCCAAAAGGGCATGGACGCCATCACCCCCACGGAGAACGCCAGAATCCACGACCAATGGATTGGCGACCTTGGCCTGCTGGACTCCAGCGGCAACCGCACAGTCTTCGACATCCGCACGGAGGACCAAACCCTGCGCATCTGGATGCTTGGCCTTGGCATTGTGGTGCTGTTTGCGGGGATGTTCTACCTCATCCGCATCAGCCTGCGCGCCGTCTCCGAGGACGCCCTCGCCTCGGGGCTTGGCTCTCGGCGCATCAGAGGCATGATGATTGCGGGCGTGCTGCTCCTTGTGGTCATGGTCACGGCGCTGGCGTGGTTCATCCTTGAATACAACCGCAACCGCGTGGCCGACGCCATCGCGGACAACCTTACCGCCGTGCACTCCAGCGTTGTGGACCGCCTCAACGCCTTGGCGCAGCGCCACCGGGGCATCACCGAAACCCTTGCCGGCGCGGAAACCGTCCGCAGCGGAGCCAGAGCGCTCCTGGCCATGCCCCATCTGCCGGGCACCCTTGCCGCGTCCAAGTCGCAGCAGGCCATCCGCACGCTGTTTGCCGACACCACAGCCCTGCACCAGACCCTTGGCTTCCACCTCATCAGCCCACACGGCACCATCATTGCCGCGCAGGCCAACGCGCCTCTCGGCACCACAAGCCCCATCGCCAACGCGCAGGCCAGCCTGCTGGCGCGCGCTCTATCCGGCGAAACCGTCTTCCTGCCGCCCATCAGCGCCAGCACGGCCCTCACAGACTCCCAGCCCGTGCCCATGGGCTACGCCGCGCCGGTCCGCGGGCCGGACGGCTCCGGCATTGCCGTGCTTGTACTGCGCATCGACGCCATGAGTGAATTCTCGCAGATTATGCAATCCGGCAGGATGGGCCGCACGGGCGAGAGCTACGCCTTTAACCGCAAAGGGGTCATGCTCTCGCAAAGCCGCTTCCAGCGCGAGCTGGAAGACATCGGCCTGCTGGCGGAGAACGCCACCAGCATTTTGAACATCACCCTGCGCGCGCCCGGCGCAGGCGTCACCCCCGCGCCCCTCACGCGCATGGCGGCCAGCGCCACGCAGGGCAGCAGCGGCATGGACCTCAAGGGCTACACCGACTACCGCGGCTCGCAGGTGGTGGGTGTGTGGTCCTGGGACGCGCAGCTTGGCATAGGCATCGCCACAGAGCAGGACTACGCGGAAGCCTACGCCACCTTTACCAGCATGCGCTGGGGCATTGTGCTCACCGTTGGGGCCACGCTCTTTCTCGCCTCCGGCGCCACGCTGTTTACCCTGCTCCTTGGCGAGCGCAGCAGCATGGCCCTCATCGCGGCCCGCGACGAACTGGAAGACCGCGTGCGCGAGCGCACCATGGACTTAGAACGCAGTGAGGAACAAATCCGCGCCATGTCCGATGCCTCCCTCGACGCGGTCATCATGCTCGACTCCGCAGGACACGTGCGCTTTTGGAACAGCGCGGCGGAGCAGATGTTTGGCTTTGCCGCCGAGGAAACCCTCGGGCAGGACATGCACGGCCTGTTCGTGCCGCAGGAACACCGCGAGGCCGCCTACGCGGGCCTCAAGGATTTCGCCCAAACAGGACGCGGCGAGGTCGTAGGCGGCATCCGGGAAGAAATGGCCCAGCGCCGCAGCGGCGCGCTCTTCCCCGTGGAAATCGCCATTGCCTCGTTCCAGATTGCCGGAGAATGGTTCGCCGTGGGCACCGTGCGCGACATTACGGACCGCAAAGCGCAGGAAACAGCACTTGCCGAGGCCGAGGAACGCACCAGAAATATTTTGGAATCCGTGGGCGAGGGCATCTTTGGCGTAGACAACACCGGCACCACGCTGTTCATCAATCAGGCCGCGCTGAACATGCTGGGCTACGCCGCGCAGGACATCTACGGCCAAAACATCCACGCCCTTATCCATCACTCCCACCCCGACGGCACCGCCTACAACGTGCACGAGTGCCCCATGCACCACGCCTTCACCACGGGCACGCCCCAGCGCATCGTGGACGAGGTGCTATGGCGCAAGGACGGCACCAACTTCCCCGTGGAGTACACCGCCGCACCCATCGAGCGCGACGGCGCTCCCATCGGCGCGGTTATCGTCTTCCACGACATCACCCAGCGCCTTGAGATGGAGCGCAGCCTGCGCGAGTCCACGGACCTGCTGCAAACCGTCATCGACACCATGCAGGCCGTGGTGCTCATGAAGGACCTTCATGGCCGCCACTTGCTGGTCAACGACTACTACACCCGCGCCACCGGCCTCTCCAAGGAGGACGTCACCGGCAAGACGGACCATGAGGTGTTTCCGCCCGAGGTCGCCGACGCCATCGTCGCCGTAGACCAAGACGTCATGCGCACGCGCCAGATTACGGAATTTGAGGAAGAAGTCCCCCACCCGGACGGCACGGTGCACGCCTACCTGACCACCAAAGTCCCCCTCGTGGACGACCGGGACGAGGTGTACGGCATCTGCGGGCTGGCCGTGGACGTCACCACCCTCAAGGAAATGGAACGCGAGCTCACCGCCGCCAGACAGGCCGCGGATGATGCCAACAAGGCCAAGTCGGACTTCCTCGCCAACATGAGCCACGAAATCCGCACCCCCATGAACGCCATCCTCGGCATGAGCCATCTGGCCCTGCAGACGGACATGTCGCGCAAGCAGCGCGACTACGTGAACAAAATCGACATGTCCGCCAAAGCGCTGCTGCGCATCATCAACGACATTCTGGACTTTTCAAAAATCGAGGCGGGCAAGCTGGATATCGAGCATATCCCCTTCCACCTTGAGGACGTGCTGGACAACCTTGCCAATCTTGTCAGCGTGCGCGCGCAGGAAAAGGGGCTGGAGCTGCTCTTTCGCACCGAAGCAGACGTCCCCTTCGGCCTTGTGGGCGACCCGCTGCGCCTTGGGCAAATTCTCATCAACCTTGCCGGAAACGCCGTCAAATTCACGGACCACGGGGAAATTGTCATCACCACCAGCGTGGTGGAGCGCACGGACGACGCCATCACGCTACGCTTTGCCGTTGCGGATACGGGCATCGGTCTCACCGAGGCCCAGCGCGCCAAGCTCTTCACCGCCTTTACGCAGGCGGACACCTCCACCACGCGCAAATTCGGCGGCACCGGACTTGGGCTGACCATCTCCAAACGCCTCGTGAATATGATGGACGGCGAAATAGGCGTGGACTCCCAGCCCGGCGAAGGCTCCACCTTCTGGTTCACGGCCCGCTTTGGCCTGCACGAGGTGCCGCGCCAGCGCCGCTTTGTGGTCAAGGACGACTTCAAGGACCTGCACATCCTTGTGGTGGACGACAACACCACCTCGCAGGAAATTCTGCGCAGCATGCTGGAGAGCTTCTCCTTTGCCGTGGACATCGCCTCCTCCGGGGCGGAAGCGCTGGACAAGCTGGAGACCGCCGCAGAGCCTTACAAGCTGGTGCTCATGGACTGGAACATGCCCGGAATGGACGGCATAGAGACCTCCCGCCGCATCAAGTCGCACCGCAACCTGCCAAACATCCCCACCATCATCATGGTCACGGCCTACGGGCGGGAGGAAGTGATGCAGCAGGCCGAAGACATTGGGCTGGAGGGCTTCCTCATCAAGCCCGTGGGGCAGAGCGTGCTGTTCAATACCATTATGGAAGTCTTCGGCGAGCGTGCGGAGGCCACCTCGCGACTAAGCGAAAGCGTCGGCATGTTAGACGAGGCGCGCCGCACCATCGCCGGAGCGCGCGTGCTGCTGGCCGAGGATAACGACATCAACCAACAGGTGGCGACGGAACTCCTGGAGCAGGCAGGGCTTGCCGTTACCGTTGCCAGCAACGGGCGCGACGCCGTAGCCAAGGCGCGCAGCGGCGACTTTGACGCCATCCTCATGGACATCCAAATGCCGGAGATGGACGGCTTTGAGGCCACAGCGGCCCTGCGCGCCGAGGCGCGCTTTGCGCACCTGCCCATCATTGCCATGACCGCCCACGCCATGGCCGGGGACCGCGACAAGAGCCTTGAACGCGGCATGAACGACCACGTCACCAAACCCATTGACCCGGACGCGCTGTACACCACCCTCATCCAATGGATTCCCCACGAAGGCCACGGCATGGACGAGGCTTCCGCTCCGCCGTCAGCCACGCCGCCTGCGCAGGACGCCGACACCCTTTTGCCGGACGCCCTCCCCGGCTTTGACATGGACGCAGGGCTCACCCGCGTTGGCGGCAACGCCGCGCTCTACCACTCCCTGCTCATCAAGCTGCGTACGGACCACGCTGACGCGGCCCAGCGCATCCGCGACATGCTGGCCGACGGCAACACCGCAGACGCCGAGCGCCTCGCCCACACCGTAAAGGGCGCGGCAGGCAACCTTGGGGCTGACGCGCTCTCCTCCGCGGCCAAAGCCGTGGAATTCGCCATCAAGGACGGCGCAACAACGCCGCAAGCCGCGCAGGTCAACGCCTTTGCCGATGCCCTTGCGGCCACTGTGGCAACGCTGGCTGGCCTCCATACCGAGGCCCCGGCGCAGCCCACAACGGCGGAAGGCCCGCCCACCGCAGTGGAGTCGCTTCTGGAGGCGCTTCATGACATCAAGGCGCCGCTGTCTTCGCGCAAACCGCGCCCCAGCAAGGAAAAGCTGGCCGACCTTGAACAACTGGTCTGGCCGCAGTCCCTGCGCGATGACATTGCGCAGCTGGGCGCCCTGATATCACGCTACAAATTCGCAGACGCACTGACGACCGTGGACGACATCATCGCCAAGCTTGAGGGGTAGAACCATGATGACCGACGACGCCCGCGCCAACATCCTCGTCGTGGACGACACCGACACCAACATCGACATCCTGATGGAGATATTGGGCGAGCGGTACGAGGTCCTTGTCGCTCTTGATGGCGCCTCCGCGCTGGAGGTGGCCGAGGCCGAGGTCCCCGACCTTGTGCTCCTTGACGTCATGATGCCGGACATGGACGGCTGGGAGGTGTGCCAACGCCTGAAGGCCGACCCCAAGACCGAGGGCATCCCGGTCATCTTCATCACCGCCAAAACGCAGATGGAGGACGAAATCCGCGGCTTTGAGCTGGGGGCGGTGGACTTCATCACCAAACCCATCAGCCCGCCCGTGGTGCTGCGGCGTGTGGCGTCCACGCTGGCCCTCAAGGAGCAGACGGACCGCCTGACAATGCTGTCGGCCAAGCTGGGCAAATACCTTTCCCCGCAGGTGTACGAGTCCATCTTCTCCGGCAAGCAGGACGTGCAGATCGGCGGCGGGCGTAAAAAGCTGACCATTTTCCTTTCGGACATCGTGGACTTTACCGCCACCACGGAGCGGCTGGAACCGGAGGACATGACCGTCCTTCTCAACAGCTACCTTGACCGCATGTCCGCCATCGCCATGGCCCACGGCGGCACCATCGACAAATTCATCGGCGACGCCATTCTCATCTTCTTTGGCGACCCCGTGTCCAAGGGCGTGGCCGAGGACGCCCGAGCCTGCCTGAACATGGCCCTTGAGATGCGCGGCGCGCTGGAGGAGCTGCAACGGGAGTGGTTTGAACACGGCGTGGAGACCCCCTTTCAGGTGCGCATGGGCATCAATACGGGCTTTTGCACGGTGGGCAACTTTGGCTCGCGCGAGCGCATGGACTACACCATCATTGGCGGGCAGGTGAATGTGGCCGCGCGCCTTGAGCAAAACGCCCTGCCGGACCAGATTCTCATTTCCCACGAAACATGGTCGCTGGTGAAGGACGACATCCACTGCATTCCCAAGCCGCCCATCACCGTGAAGGGCATCCCCCACCCCATCCAGACCTATCAGGTCGTCGGACCTGCTGACGCCGTGGAGGACTCCGCCCACGCAGTGCGCGGCTATGTCCAGCCCGCCACAACACTGCCGCCGGACGCCCCCGTGCGCGACGCGCTGGAACTGCTGGCCGACGCACCGCCCTATGGCACGGTGGTGCTCGCCGCAGACACCGGCCCCGTAGGCGTTTTGTCCCGCGCGGGACTGGACGCCGCCCTGTGCGCGGAGCAGGACAAGGCGCTGCTTCTGGATCGCCCGGTCTCCACCCTGGCGCCCAGCGCCCCGGTCATCCTTGACGCGGGCGCGCCCCTCACCCAAGCCGCCCAGCGCATGACCGACCGCACCGGAGCATCCCTGTGCGAGGCCGCCATTATCCTTCAGGACGGCAAGCTCCTTGGCATTTTGCCCATCCCGGTCCTGCTCACCCAGCTCACAGCCCTTGCGAGGGAACGGGAGGAGCTTTCCTAAACGAAAAGGCCCCAAGCCAGTGGCTTGAGGCCTTTTCGAGCGCCACGCGGCGCACATTGCGCGACAGGGGGCAGGCTACGCCAACCCGGACACCAACCGCGTGACCCAGTACCCGCCAACCATCAGCCACACGGCAAGGATGCCCGCCAGCATAAAGGGCTTCGGGCCGACCACCCGCACCTTGTCGAGGCTTGTTTCCATGCCAAGGGCGCACATGGCCATGGTCAGGAAGAAGATATCCAGCGCGTTGATAAACTTCACCGCCGCGGGGGGAATAATGCCAAGGGAATTGATGCAGATGCACACGATGAACAAGAGAGCAAACCACGGGAAGGACTTCTTGCGCGCCTCGCCCGCATCGTCGTCTGCGTCGCGGTCGGGGAAGCGCGACAGGAACAGGCCAAGGCCCAGCAGCAGCGGAGCCAGCAGCACCACACGCAGCATCTTCACGATGACGGCAACGTTGCCCGCTTCCGGCGAAATGGCATTGCCTGCGGCCACGGCATGCGCCACCTCGTGCATGGTGGAGCCGACCCAGACGCCGTATTGCGGATCGGTCAGGCCCAGCAGGCCGCTCTTGTGCAGCAGGGGATAGAGGAGCATCGCCACAGTGCCAAAGACCACAACGGTTCCCACGGCGATGCTGCTTTCGTACGGCTTGGCGCGGACCACAGGTTCCGTCCCCAGCACAGCCGCCGCGCCACACACGGAGCTTCCCGCCGCCGTCAGCATGGCAAGGCGTCGCGGCAGGCCAAAGACCTTGGTCCCTAGCAGCGTGCCGCCCACAAACGTACACCCCACGATGATGACGTCCGCAAGGATGCCGGACATGCCGACGGAGGCCAAATCCTGCACCGTCAGGCGGAAGCCGTACAACACCACGGCGGTACGCAGCAGGTTGCCGGAGGAAAAGAGAATGCCGGGCACCCACTGCTCGGGCAGGTGATGGCGCAGGGTGCTGCCGTACATCATGCCCATAACGATGCCGATAATCAGCGGGCTGATGCCGATGCCGCGCACCACGGGCAAGGAGGATATCTGCGACGCCGCGGAGGCAAAAAGCGCCACAAACAGGACGCCGTTGATAACTTTTGTTGAAGGAATCGCTCGTGCGATGGTCTGAGTCATGCTGTGTTCTCCCTCAGTGATTTCGTGCTGACGGGGTATTACCCATCATCGCCCGGCATCACAAACGGGAAACACTTGAGCTTTTGATAACCAAAAGTTATCAATCCAGCATGAAACTCCGCTACATTGAAATTTTCCTCGCCCTTGCCCGCACGCCCAACATGCGCGACGTGGCCTCGCGCCTATTCATCTCGCAGGCGGGAGTCTCCAGCTCCCTGCGCGGGCTGGAATCCGAACTGGGCACGCCGCTCTTCGACCGCGTGGGGCGCGGCCTGCGCCTCAATGAAAAGGGCCGCCTGCTTGCCTCGCGCCTTGCGCCGCTCTACCGCCGCCTTGACGACAGCATCCACCTTGTCATGTCGGACGCCATGGTGGGCGATCTCCGCCTCGGGGCGTCCACCACCCTCGCGGACTACGCCCTGCCGCAGATTCTCTACGACTTCAAAAAGCGCCACGAGCTGGTGAACATCTCGTTCGAGTCCGCCAGCACACAGGAGGTGCTGCGACGCGTGGAAAGCGGCGAAGTGGACATGGGCTTTGTGGAGGGCGCCGTCCACACGCCCCGCGTGCGCACAACGGTCCTGCGCGAGGAGAACCTTGTGGTGGTGACGGCAGACGAACCCCTCGCCGCCGCAGGCCCCTACGCCATTGAAGAACTGATGCAGAAAAACTGGCTGATTCGCCAAGAAGGGTCAGGAACGCGGGAAACGTTCCTTCAGCAGGTGATGCAACGGGGCCTTTCGCCCAATATCTTTTTGGAACTGAGCAACAACGAAGCCATCAAAACCGTCCTCCACAACCCAGACACCCTCGTCTGCATCTCGCCACTTGTTGTGGATACGGAGCTGCGCCATGGGGAGTTCTTCACCGTCCCCCTCAAAGACGTCACCTTCTCCCGACGCTTCATGCAAGTCCTCCACCGCAACCAACCCCCATCCCCGCTGCTTCAAAGCGTGACTGATGCGGTGATTGAGACGTTATCGCAGTAAAGGAGGGGGTGAGAGGGGGCGGGACTCACTCCCGAATTCCACAGTCTATTTTCTGTATAGATCCAAGAGGGACAACAATCTCTCGTCCATTTTGCTCAAGATAAATTACATCCTTTTGATAGGCTAATATTCTAGCTTCAAAAACATTTTCACCTTGATGAATTTCAACCATCCCACTCTGTCGATCAATGCGTTTTTGCTCAGACCATTCGCGGTTTCCGTCTCCCCCACTGACTAGAAATACTGCAAAACAGAACATTATGCATGATGATGCTAAGGTATATCGTATAAGAATACTCCCTTTTACTGACAAAAGAAATGTAACAAGGAAAGCACAAAGGCAACTGGAAAATATGCCATCCATACTATCTGCTTCTAACCACTTACAAATCGTCTTAACTAACAAAACAGATAATAAAACACATAGAATAGATCTCATACATATAGAAAGCCTTCGTTTTTTAACAGCGCACCGCAGTCCTTCATAAAATATAACAGCGACAACACCGCCTACAAGAGAAATGAGCACGATCATAGGCATCATACTTAATGCATCAATTTGAACTTCTGAGGAATCTAAAAACTTCAATGTGGCATCATTCAATCCAAAATCTTTCATAAACTTTGTAATCAAAAATTCTTTCACAACGACGTACATAATAGAGAGCGTTGCGAATGACGCCACAAAATCTTCCGCCTTTACTCTATATTCCTCTCGAAGTTTTTCTAAATCTTCACGAAGCTCTTCTTCATCCTTGTCACTCAACCTAAAAGTATCTTCCATCCGTCGCAACATCTTCATCTCGCTCCTCCGAACTCAACATCATCCTCGGCTACAGTTAAAATAGTGCTTCAACCACCCGTCAATACAGGCTTGCAAATATAGTGAAATTACCCCTGTTGCAAACATCCCCTCCCCAAAAAACCACAAAAAAAGGGTCCCAAGTTTTCACTTGGAACCCTGTGGTATCGTATCTGGTGGAGCTGAGGAGAATTGAACTCCTGACCTCTTGAATGCCATTTTGAAGACGTTCAACTTGTAGGACCATATGGAAAAAGCGGACACATAGCAGACACAAAAACACGTCTGACATTATGGGAAGACGTGCCAACCATAGGTCACAGGCTGTATTATCTCATTTTAAGAGAGCCCCTCATTTCGCAAGCTGAGTGCACTCATGGTCATCGGTATAGTTTGCTTGACGTCTATGAAGGGCCTTCCGCAAATCTCGACGAAAATTGTAAAAGCTACGATGGTCTCCAGGTGTTTTCGGGACGGTCAACGTCGGTCGGCCGCAAGGGTGGCTCAGGCGACCGTGCCTGCTCCCGTGACTAAAATGCCAGCCTTGACAAACGAGGCGACGGATCAATTGGTTAAGATCTTTGTTGGAGCAATATTTCATACCGCCTCCCCCCCTACATCAAGAGCATAGCGCGAGGAAAAACGTTCATAGGCAAAATGTACTTGAGCAAAAGCAGCATCAGCACCCACTTCAAGAATCGGCTGACTGTATGCGTACCCCTGTCCCGCTATTGGACTGTTTTGAAAGAATCGCCCGCTAGGATCGATCATTATGTAAGACTCCTGCATATCCTGATGATTCTCGGCGCGGAGAATGCCGGCAAAGGATTTATGGCGCGCAATGAAAGTAGCGAACTGCTCGTCTGTGACGGTTAGGTGTTCGTTCACCACCGGTAGCATTCGAAGAGCTTTCCATTTTTCCGGGGACAGGTATCGGATTAGTGAACTAAGGTCTTCGGCGTGGTTGAGTCGGTTGACCACTGTATTGAGTTTAATGCGCAATCCGGGATTGGACTGTCGAGCCATTTCCAGGCTGCGACCCAATTCGTCAAGGTCAATCAATCGTCCGCAGCGATCCACCCGGCCAATCTCGACATTGGTTGCAACGATGGCCGAATCAATGCTGATCCCCAGCCAGTTTAGCAGTGGCGCAATATGCTTCATCAGTGCAGCATTCAGAAGGCTACCGTTGCTTATAAGCGAGACCTCGAAGCCTTGACCGCGGGCTTGGTTGGCAACGGACAGGAGTATTCCAGGGTGTAGCGTGGGCTCACCTCCGGCCAGATTCAGGCGAACAGCGTTCCAGCTAAGGCGCTTTGTCAATGGATTAAGCCTGTTGTCCGGGCCAAAGAATCGATATAGTTCTCGCAACAATGCGGCCGTGTGCTCAGGATCGCGAATCAGCTCACGATGGCGGGTCGATGCTTCCCATGTGGCGTAACAATATCGACAACGGTAGTTGCATGTTTCGGTGAGGTGCCAGTTGAGCACCAGAGAGGTGAGGTTATGCATGATGCGGACTCCTTTTGGTTTGGTCCGCATCTCCTGTCATGAGTTCGATTTCTTGACTATGAAGAATGGCGTCCTCCCCTCCCCATTTCTCTCAGTCCACAAGAGCGAGGGGGAGGGGACGAAGTATTTCAGTGCTCGGTTCAATACTTTTTGTCAGAACAGACTCATCGTTAACAACATTGGAGGAAAACAATGAGCACCCTGCCTTTACCTGAAGCTATTATGCTGAAAATACATCAAAGTCTCGGTGGTAAGCCGTATCATACAAAAAGGAAGCTTAAGTTTGCTGCCGCACAAGACAGCCTGGCGGCACATAAGGCCATGACCTTTGAAATAATGCGTAGCATTTTCGATGCGCTAGATATGGATGAGCAGGCGAGGGAAAGCGCCTTTGGAAATTTTGTGGAGTTTGCCAATGCCTATAAAATCGTCAGGTTGAACACATGGACCTTCAATGCCGACCAGCGCCAGGTGCTCTGGATGATATTGGGCTACTTTTTTGTGCCTGGGTTGGCACGCCACGTGGCCTTTTGGAGCCTTGAAGAGGTTCTGGACAAAGGCATGCCGGGGGGACGGTTCTGGTATCTCCCCGAGCCGTGTGAATTGGATGCCCAACCGAGCTTGCATTTACCCGTCGCTCAGGTGGTGGATTGGCTTTTGGATTTACTGGGAATACCGCTGGAAAAATTAGCTGATAAATACAGTGATTCGACTTATGGAGAAGAGGATGGGCTGCGCCGTTCTCTGTACAACTGGCGTAAGTCGACCACGCTCCAACTGGGAACCATTAACAAATATTTTTCCGACGACGCAGTTCTAGATTTCAAGGGCGTTTTCTTGCCCAACGAGAATAGTACCCCTGCCGAGCAGTTTTCCAGTGCTTTAGCTTTTGTGAAGCGCAAAGGGCTGACTGCCGACATGTTGCGTATGGAAATCCCGATAACCCAGCCTGGCTGCCTTGAGGCCATTCTCGACGGCAATGTCGATGAAGATGTACAGATGAAGTTTGTCGAATGTCTGACCGAAAGATATGCGGCCCCTTCCAATCATACCATACGTCAACGCCTGCTGCTTGCACGCATGGTGCAGGACGGCTACGTGCGCATGCTCAAATTCCTTTGCCCCGGCGTGGGTCGACAGTGTGCGGACCCTCGGGAAAACAAGCTGCTGCAGTTGTTCAACATGTATAAGCTGATTTACAATCTGACCGTAGACGCGTGGCGCAATCGCCGAGATCAGGGCTTAGACGCCGAGAATGCTTGGTTCGAAGCGCAACTCCCTGATTGGCACAAGCTCGGTCTGTTTCTTTCCATCCTGCCTTCATGCCACGACACTGCAAATCTGGAGGTCGCGCAACTCCTTACTCGCCGTTTCTACGAAACACAGGATGGGGACGAGCTTGAGGATCTCTTTGAATATGATGAATTGTCGATGGCGTCGGTCGTAATGAGAAATATTGATCAAGTTAAAGCGGCTCTCGATGAAAACGAAAGCCTTTTGCGCCTGATCGAACGTATGAGGAAGTCTTCTCCCTGGCGGGCTTTGCAAGACGAGGACCGCTACTGGGTAATCAGCCAAGTAGCTCGTAATCCGAGCCTCAGTTCTCGTGCAAAAGCCGCTGCCATTCAGCGGTTGCGCGAGCTGGCCGAAACGCCTGCAGAAACAATCCCGGCCATCCTTATTGAACTGAGTAGCTACCTAAACGGTGAACGCAAAAATTGGTCGAAAGACACTCGGACCAAGGTTCAGGCTTTACTCGATGAAGCCGAGTCCAATGAAGGGTATGACCTTTGGCGGGCAGCCCTCTTGCAGTACAAGGCCAAGCACCTGCTGGCCTGCAACGACTTCATCGGTGCCGGAAAGTTGTTCAAGGAGGCTCTAGAGGCGGCGCAGGAGCGTAATTACGGGCCATTGCACGGAGAAGTGGCCCAGGATTGTTTTGCGGTAGAATTGGCGAATCAGAAGCTGATCGTCAACAACCATGAAAAATATTACAAAGAGATGATTGCTGGTGGAGTTCTGGAAGACAACGAGCAGACTCCTCCCATCGAGGAAGTAGCGCGCAGGGTTTTTAATTACTTCTGGGGCTCCCTCTATAAAACATATCCTGGTGTTCCGGCAGAAAGACCTCGGTCTTTGATAATTTTCCAAAAAATGATTGATAGTCTGATTGAGTTGTTTTCAGACGGTGACCAAGTCGGCGGGAAAGAGTGGATCAAGGCTAATCGGCAATATTTGAAATCAAATCTTCCTGACGTCGAAGAGAACTCGGTGTTAATGTTGTTGATGAAAATGCGTACAGGTTTCCAAGAAAGGCTGCCGTGGTTGCAACAAATAACTCCTCCCGAATTGTCGGCTGACCTGCAGCGGATTGAAACCATGTTGGAGCATTGGCGACAGTTTATCAAGCAACTGGCCGAGATGGTTCCGAAGCAGCTGAATATCCGCGATCTCAAAGGGCAAACCCCCTTGATGTTGGCGGCGGAGGATGGGGATACCGAATTGGTTCTGACTATGCTAAAGGCCGGTGCCGATCCAGATATCCAAGACTGGCATGGCATGACTGCCCTGCACTCAGCGGTCAAGTCGCAGGTGAATAGCTGTGTGGATGTTTTGTTGGATCATCCATGTTCCCTCACGATTTGCACCAGTGATGGACGATCCCCCCTGCACACCGCGAGCTGGTCTGGCAACACACATGCTGTCGAACGCTTGCTGCAACTGGCCCCCGAACTTGTTTGGCAGCGCGACGGCCAAGAAATGACACCTCTGGAACTGGTCGAATCTTTGATTGACAATCCGCCGGAGTTCACCGCCATCAACAACCGACGTGGGCAGAACGGCAGACGCTCTGTTTCCAAGCAAGAACTGCTGCATGTCGCACGAATCCTTGAGCAAACAGCGCCGGTTCAATAGGGAAAAGTGGGACCTAGGGTCCTGAGCCAAGTTGAGATGGAGATGTCGCAATTGGAAAGACCTCCACCCGTAAGCTACTATCGGCTAATGTCTGGGGCTGCTTGACCCCAAGAAGATCCAACACCCGTTCCGATTTGAAGGAGCGAAGCTCACCGGAAGATTTGTGGAGTTCCTCGGCAGCCCCCAAAAGGCATCCATCATTTGGCCGATTGCGTTGTAGGCACCAATCTCAAGTTCGATTTTCCGATGGTGTTTAAATACTTTTTCCTTACACAGCGTTCCCGCAGCATTGACTGCATCCTTGCATTTGCTACAGCTAGCATCGACTAAACTGCCTTCAAAGTAGCCGCCCATGTGTAAAGTCCCCTTTCTTAGGGCCAGCTTGCAAACATCTCCACCGTCACCCCCAAAAAACCACAAAAAAAGGGTCCCAAGTTTTCACTTGGAACCCTGTGGTATCGTATCTGGTGGAGCTGAGGAGAATTGAACTCCTGACCTCTTGAATGCCATTCAAGCGCTCTCCCAACTGAGCTACAGCCCCACGGCGATTTGTGATTTGCCTCATCTCACCGCGCTTGTCAAAGGGAAAATGCAGCTTTTTTGAAATTTTTCAGCCGCGCGGCGGATGGGGGCGGTGGGGCGCTAAAGGTTTCCCCCGGGGCCGGAGTCTGCTATCTCCACACTGGCGCGCACGTCGCCACTCGCCTGTGAACCTCAAGCCACCAAACGCCATGCTCGCACCCTTTGACGGCGACATCCACGACATCGCCTTTGTCTACGCCCACACCAGCCGCCGTCCGGACGGTTCCATGCATCCCTACAGTGTGGCGGCCATTCGGCTGTCCGAGGACGGGCGGCAATCTACCTATGCCTCGCACATCCGCGTTTCGGGCAACCGCGCCCGGGATTGGGTGGCCTCGCGCCTGTCGCAGGGCATGCTGGACGGCGCGCCGGAAGCGGCCGTGGTCTGTGAGCAGCTGGCCGCATTCCTTGATGGCTGCACCCTTGCCATGGTCTTTGCCCCACAGGGGGCGACCTATGACGTGGCGGACCTGCTGCCCGACCTGCGCGTGGTGGACATTGGGTTTCTGGCGGATTTCTTTGCGCCGTGGCTGCACATCGCCAGCTTTAAGCAGATGTGGGATGCCGTGGAGGACACGCCGCGCACCAAGGTCAGCCACACGGCCACCGAGGGCGCGCAGACCGCCCTCGCCTTCACAAAGCACCTGCTGGGGACCATGCTTGCGGACTCAGCTTTTCCCGCCGCCCGCGCCCTGCGCTATTATCTGGACAAATCCGGCACGCTGTTCGGGCGCTGCGTGACCGACCTGCTGCGCACCTATCCCCAGCGCTTCACCACCCTCATCACCCCGGCGGCAGGCGAGGATACGGGCGACTGGATGCGCTTTTTGGAGCAGGCCCGCGCCATCCCCGGCGACGAGGACGAACAGACCCCGCCCCTTGAGCCCGTCCCCGAGGACGACATCCGCGAACTGTTTGAAGAACTCGCCGCGCGCCGTCCCGGCTACCGGGTGCGTGAGCCGCAGGTAGAGTTTGCCCAGTGCGTGGCGCACGCGCTGAACACCGGCACCGTCGCCACGGTGGAGGCCGGAACCGGCACAGGCAAGACCCTTGGCTACCTGCTGCCCAGCATGGAATTTCTGCGCCGCAACCCCGCCCGCCGCATCGCCATCGCCACCTACACCAAAAGCCTGCAGGACCAAGTCTACGCCCGCGAGGTGGAATCCTGCGTGGAACTCTTCGGGCACTATGAGGACATCCCGGTGGCGCTGGTGAAGGGCAAGAGCAATTACGTCTGCGCCCAAAAGCTGGACGATGTGCTCCACCCGCAGATGACCGGGACGGAACTGCTGGCGTGGCTGTACCTTGCCAACATCTGCTACCGCCACCGCGAGGCGGACTGCGACGACGTCAGCCGCACCGTGCGCCAGCATCTGGACGAGGACCGCATGCTCTCGCTGCTCATGAGCGAGGTTTCGGCCAAGTCCGGCTGTTCGGCCAAGCACACGCGCTGCCCCGCGCAGGTGGTCACTGCCGAGGCGCGCCACGCCCAGCTGGTAATCACCAACCACAACAAGCTCTCGGTGATGGACCACGACGGCACCCTTGGCGGACGCTTCACCAACTGCATCATTGACGAGGCGAACCACTTTGAAAACGCCGTCCGCACGGCGTTCAGCCCGGAACTCTCCTCATCGGAACTCTTCGGCTACCTGCGCTTTGTGCACCAGCGCTGCGCGGGGCTTTTGCGCATCCCCGGCCTGAGCCAGCGTCCCAAAGAGCGCGCCGCCGAAATGATGGACGCCGCCACAGACGCCACCCTGCGCATCGACGACCTGCGCGAGCGCTTCCTGAAAATGGAGCCCAAAAGCGCCAACGGCGCGGTGGAAGTGGTCAACGCCTCACCAGCCTTTACCGGCGGCGAGCTGGTGAACGACCTCATCGGCCTGCGCAAGGCCCTTGAGCACCTGATGGACGGCATGGCGCTCTTTAACATCACGGAAAAGACGGTGCTCCCCATGCGCGCCGGCACGCGCTCGCGCCTGCGCTCGGTACGGCTCCTGCTCATGGACTGCGTCACCAGTCTGGAGCAGATGGAGCGCGACGTGGTGCGCGAGGAAGGCTCCTTTGCCTCCGTGCAGGTCTACGCCCGCAACTGGGTGCTCACCACAGGCAGCGTCAACGTGGGCGGGCTTGTCCGCAAGGCCATCCTCGCGCCCAAGGACGCCGTGGTCTTCACCTCCGCCACCATCACACTGGGGCAGGACTTTGCGCCCTTCAACGCGGCCATGGGCATCACAAAGCCGCTCATCCCCGACGGGGAGAATGAAAAGCCTACCCTGTCCACCATTCTCGACCCGCCCTTTACGCCGGACTCCACCCTCGCCATGCCCGCGGACGCCGCAGACGGCGGCTACCGCAACAAGGAGCAGTGGCGCGACGCCGTCCTGCGCCAGATTCCCCGCCTCATCGAGGAAAACAAAGGCGCAACCCTTGTGCTCTTTGCCAGCTATGAGGATCTCGACTGGGTGCGCGAGCGCCTTGAAGCCTCGTGGGACAGCGAATTTCCCCTGCTCTTTCAGCAGCGCGGCGAGCCTGCCTCGGCCCTGTGCGATGAATTCCGCGCCGTGAAGGAATCCGTCCTCTTTGGCGTGGAGACCTTCTGGCACGGGGTGGACTTTCCCGGCGACACGCTGACGCAGGTCATCATCACGCGCCTGCCCTTCCCCAGCGTATCCGCGCCCCTGCAACTGGCGCGGCGGCGCTCCATGCCGGATGGCGCGTACTGGGCGCGCTGCAACTACGACGCGTATATCAAATTCCGTCAGGGCGTTGGCCGCCTTGTCCGGCGCGAGGACGACGCCGGGCGCGTGGTGGTGCTGGACTCGCGCATCGCGTCCAAGAACTTCCTGCACATTACGCCCCTTGAGCGCATGGCGCCGGTCACCCCGCAACACCAGTCGGACCGCTCCAAAGCGCCATGGACCATCCGCGAGGACCTGCACCTCATCGCCAAGCTCCACGGCGGCATGCCCATGCAAAAGCTCGCCGCCCTGCACCGCCGTCCGCCCTCGCAACTGGCGGCGCGCGTGCGCCTGCTGGATTGCTCCCAAACCGGCGCGCCCGCCCCATGGCCGGACGACGTCATGCAGACCATGCGTGAGCGCGCGGCACAAGGAGACAGCGCGCAGGACATCGCCGCCGCCCTGCGCTGCAACCTGCCCGCGGCGCGCCTGCGCCTTGCCCTTGATGCCCGCCGGAGCAAAAAGGCCACCACACGCGGCGAAACCGCCGCCGCGCCACCTCAGGATGAAGACAGCGACGACTTACCCCGTTGATTCACAAACCGTCTTGCCCTAGAAAGGTGATATGCCGCCACTTTTACAAAAACTCCTCATCAAGGGCCTGTGGGTGCTCGTGGTGTTCCTTGGCATCACGGTCATCAGCTTTTCCGTCATCCATCTGGCGCCCGGTTCGCCGACGGACCTGCAAACCACCCTCAACCCCGAGGCATCCGCCGAAGCCCGCGCCCGGCTGGAGGCCCTCTACGGGCTGGACAAGCCCCTGCACGTGCAATACGTGAGCTGGCTCTCGCGCCTTGTGCGGCTGGACTTCGGCCAATCCATGAGCGGCGACCACCGCCCCGTGTGGGATAAAATCAAAGAGCGCCTGCCGCTGACCTTCGGCATGAACGTCGCGTCCCTCATCCTCACGCTGTGCATCACCGTGCCCATCGGCGTGGCCTCGGCGTGGTGGCAGGGCGGCTGGTTCGACAAGGCCAGTACGGTGTTCGTCTTCATCGGCTTTGCCATTCCGGGCTTTTGGCTGGCGCTTTTGCTGATGTATCTGCTGGGCATCCACTGGGCCATCCT
Organism: Desulfobaculum sp. SPO524; assembly: GCF_044987625.1. Taxonomy (NCBI): domain Bacteria; kingdom Pseudomonadati; phylum Thermodesulfobacteriota; class Desulfovibrionia; order Desulfovibrionales; family Desulfovibrionaceae; genus Desulfobaculum; species Desulfobaculum sp. SPO524. The sequence goes on from NZ_JBJDSB010000001.1 coordinate 841,487, forward strand.
GCCCATATCGGGCCTGACATCCATGGAGTACAATCAGCTGTCCTTCTTCGGAAAGCTGTGGGACATCGCGCGGCATCTGGCCCTGCCCATCTTCATCTACACCTTTGGCAGCCTTGCCGGAATGTCGCGGTTTATGCGCTCCAGCATGCTGGAGGTCCTGCGGCAGGACTATATCCTCACCGCCCGCGCCAAGGGCGTGCCGCTTCGGACCGTCATCTTCAAGCACGCCCTGCGCAACGCCCTGCTGCCCGTTATCACCATCCTTGGCCTGTCCGTCCCGGCTCTTATCGGCGGCAGCGTCATCATTGAATCCATCTTTGCCCTGCCCGGACTTGGCCAACTGTTCTACCAAGGCGTCATGGCCCGCGACTATCCGCTCATCATGGGCAACCTCGTTCTTGGCGCTATGCTGACGCTGGCGGGCAACCTTATTGCGGACATGGCCTACGGGCTGGCGGACCCGCGCATCCGCGCCGGGAGGTCCGGACGATGATACGTTCCATCCTGTTCTCCCGCCGCTTCTGGGGCCGCTACGGCATGCTGGTGACGGGCCTTCTCATCGTGGGGGGCATGTCCCTTGTGGCCATTTTCGCGCCGTGGATTGCGCCGTACGACCCCACCTCGCTGGACCTTGCCCATATCCTTGAGCCGCCAAGCCTGCTGCACCCGCTGGGCACGGATTCCCTTGGCCGCGACGTGCTCTCGCGCATGCTGTACGGCGCGCGTGTGTCGCTGTGGGTGGGCTTTGTGGCCGTCGGGCTGTCCGTTGCCATCGGCCTCGTCCTCGGGCTGGTGGCCGGATATTTTGGCGGCATCACCGACGAAATCATCATGCGCGGCGTAGACGTGATGCTGTGCTTTCCGTCCTTCTTTCTCATCCTTGCGGTTATCGCCTTTTTGGAACCGAGTCTGGTGAACATTATGGTGGTTATTGGCCTGACGTCGTGGATGGGCGTGGCGCGTCTGGTGCGCGCGGAAACCCTTGCCCTGCGGCGGCGGGACTTTGTCCTTGCCGCACAAATCGCCGGGGCTGGACCCACCCGCATCATCTTCAGCCACATTCTGCCCAACGCCATCGCGCCGGTACTGGTCTCCGCCACCCTTGGCGTGGCCGGGGCCATCCTTGTGGAATCGTCGCTGTCGTTCCTTGGCCTTGGCGTGCAGCCGCCCATGCCGAGCTGGGGCAATATTCTCATGGATGGCAAGGTGCTGCTCACCGTTGCACCGTGGCTGTCCTTCTTCCCAGGGGTGGCGATTCTCATCACCGTGCTGGGCTACAACCTGCTTGGCGAATCCCTGCGCGACATCTTTGATCCGCGCCTTCGTCAATAATTCCGCCCCAGAGGAGCACGCAGCGCTGACGCACCGGGTTGCACGCCCCGCGCGGGAGTAGTACAAGGGAAATGACGAAGAACCGCCTTCACGCGGTCCGCGCCATGTCCCTCAACCCGGAGAAGCGCATGCAGTCCACCCCGTCGCCCCGCCAGCGCGCCCTGCCCCGGCAGACCTGCGGCGTATGCCCGCGCCATCTGCCCACCGCCACGCGAAGCTGGGGGACCGCACCCCGGCGGCGCTGCGTCCTCCCGCGCAGACTCCTTGCGCCCGGACGCACTGCGTCCTGCTCTTCTCCTACATCACACCGTGTCGCCGACGCCCTGTTCGTCCCGCCTTCCGCCACGCATCGCCTTAGCCGAGTGCTGCGGCGCTGCGCCGCGCCTCCTGCCGCCCTTTGCCGCACGTCCTCCCGCTGCGCTCCTGCCGCCTTCCGGAGCGTGGTGGCGCGCCCGCATTCCCTGCGCGCCCCCGCGGCCCAACCGCAACCGAGGAGGTCCCATGTACCAGCCCCCCATGCCGCCCCTACCGCCCGTCACCATCACCCGTGACGGCGATGTGCTGACCATCGTCGAGCGGCCCATGTGGCTGCTGCTGTGTGGCGTCTTCTTTGGTCTGGTGACCGTGTTCGGCGCAACCCAGCTGGGCGAGGCCGCAACGGACGGGCGCCTGCAAATCGGCCTCTTCATGACCTGCATCGCCAGTTTGTTCTGCCTGTACAAGGGCTTCACCCAAACCATCATCATTTGCGACAAGCGCGCCGACACCTTCCACATCATCCGGCGCTTTATCCCCTTGCATACCGGCCGCCAAGCCACCTGCCCCCTGTCCGCCATCCGCGCCGTGGTGCACGAGGACCACATCACATGGCACCTCATCTTTATTGAAATAGCCGGAGAGAGGCGTACCATCCTGCACTTTCACACCTCCGTGCGCGAAGCGCCGCCCATCGGCGAAAAGCTGGCCGCTTTCCTTGGCGTACGCCTGCTGCGCGAAGGGTTTGCGGCAGAAACCTTCTAACGCCTTCCACTCGCCGCGCCGATGGTGTAAACTCACCGCCGAAGTCTGTCCCGAGGTGGACGGTTGTCTGCGCGCCCTCGCGTTAGGAGGGCCTGCGCAGTGCGGTGCCCAGCCTGCACGCTCGACGTCATGCACCCAAGAATGACGCGGCAGAGGCGGCAAAACGCCCGCCCACCTCACAGCGCGCCCCCACACGAGGGAGCCTTTTATCCAACGCGGCGCAATGCCGCTTTGGAATACACGACACAGGAGGAACCGATGCACATCGAACGCACAACACGCGGCGCAGCCGGATTCATGATTCTTGCCACACTGGCCCTCAGCCTTGCCCACAGCCGGTGGTGGCTCCTGCTCACCGCCTTTGTGGGGGTGAATCTGCTCCAGTCGGCCTTTACGGACACCTGCCCGCTTATGGCCATCCTGCGCCGCAGCAAGAAGGCGCAACAATGAGCAATGCCCCCAAGCACCACCGCATCACACATCAGCGCGGGGCGCTGTGCGCCTTTGTGGGCGCACTGCTGGGCAGCCTTATCCTCGCCGCCCTGCACTCCAGTTGGTGGCTTGCCGTCACCACGGCGGCCAGCCTTGCCCTTATGGACGCCACCGTGCGAAAACGCCCGGCTGCCGCACCTCTGCGCATCCGGCCCCGGCGCAGCCAGCCCACGCGCCGGAATTCTTGACCTTTTCCCTCATTCGGGCAACATGCTAAGACGAATCCGCCGCCCCAAAGCGGGCACGCCCAAGCATCACGAGGAGACGTCATGCGGCCTTCATCACACCTTCTGTCCCTAGTCACCGTCCTTTTGGGGCTGTGCCTTCTTTCTGCCTGCTCGGATGACATCTCACCGGGGCACGGGACCTCTCCCGTCACGGTCACCCCGCCGAAGCACACAGCCACCGCCGAGCAACGCACCATAGACGAAACCTACGAAGCCGTGGGGACTGTCCGCCCCCGCACGGAAACACGCATCGAAGCGCAGGTCACAGGCCGCATCCGGTCCATGAAGGCCACGGCGGGCGATTTGGTGGAGCGCGGCACCGTGCTGGCGGAGCTTGATGACAGGGAATACGTCGCCCGCATGGAGCAGGCCAAGCAGGCGCTGGCGTCCGCCATGTCCGCGCGCGAGCAGTCGCGCCAAGCCATCAATGAAAGCCAGGCCGCATTCTCCCGCGCACAATCGCAGTACCGCCGCTCCAAGCAACTTTATGCGGAAAAGGCCATCTCCTCGCACGAGCTGGAGGCCGCCGAAGCCGACTTTTTGCAGACCGAGGCCCGCCTTGCGCAGGCCCGCGACGGCCTTGCCGCCGCCCGCGCCAAGGTCAAAAGCGCGCAGCAGCGCCTTGAGGAAGTGGAAATCGCTCTGGAATACACCGTGGTCCGCGCGCCCGAGGCCGCCGAAGTGGCGCGGCGCATGGCCGAACCCGGCGACCTTGCCGTGCCGGGCAAGCCGCTGTTCATCCTGCAAAGCGCGGGCAACACCGCCGGCGCCCTGCGGCTGGAAGCCCACGTCCGCGAAAGCCTCATCGGCGCGGTGCGCGTTGGCCGCACCATGCGCGTGGCCCTCGCCCCCCTTGATGCCGAAGTGGACGGCATTGTGGAGGAAGTCGTCCCCGCCGCCGACCCCACCACGCGCACCTTTCTCGTCAAGGTGAGCCTGCCGCCCGTTACGGGGCTGTATCCCGGCATGTTTGGCCGCCTGCTGGTGCCGTCCGGCTCGCGCACGGTCATCCTTGTGCCCCGCGCGGCCATAACGCGCGTGGGCCAGCTGGAGGCCCTCACCATCCGCGACGGCGAGGCGTGGCATTCCATCTATGTGAAGACCGGTGGCGACCACGGCGACAAGGTCGAGATTCTCTCCGGCCTACGCGACGGCGACGAAGTGGCCCTGCCCGGAGGCGGCAATGGCTCCTGAGTCACCCGTTCCCAAGCCGCAGGACGCACCGCGCGGTATTATCGCCGCCATTGTGGACACGTTTCTGGAGACACGGCTCTCCATCCTGCTTGTCATTGCGGCCTTTGCCCTTGGCACCGCCGCCGTGCTCATCACCCCGCGTGAAGAGGAGCCGCAAATCGTCGTCCCCATGGCCGACGTGCACGTACAGGCCCCCGGAGCCAGCGCCGAAGAGGTGGAAAAACTGGTCACCACGCCCCTGGAGCGCCTGCTGTGGCAGATAGACGGCGTGGAGCATGTCTACTCCACATCCCGGCGGGACTCCGCCATGGCCACCGTCCGCTTCCACGTAGGGGAGGACCGCGAAAAGTCTCTCATCAAGCTGCACAACGCCATCCTGATGAACCGCGACCTTGTCCCGGCCATCGTCACGGGCTGGCTGGTGAAACCCGTGGAGATTGACGACGTTCCCATCGTCACCATCGCCCTGTACTCAGACCGCTACTCCGACCACCAACTCCGCCGCATGGCCGAGGAACTCCACGCCCGGCTGGCGGAAATTGACGATGTGTCCCGCGTGACCATCACGGGCGGACGCCCGCGCGAGGTGCGCGTGGAGCTGGACCCGCAGCGCATGGCGGGCTTTGGCATTTCTCCCGGCGCAGTCCGCACGGCCCTTGGCGGGGCGGACACCGCCGCCACCGCAGGGACCATCAACCGCGCCAATACCAGCCTGACCGTCCGCACCGACGCCTTCCTCACCTCCGCGCGCGAGGTCGGCGACGTTGTGGTCGGCGTCTTTAACGACATTCCCGTGGCCCTGCACGACGTCGCCACCGTCATCGACGGCCCGGCTGAGGCCGAAACCGCTACGCACATCGGCTTTTCCGTGCGCGCGGAACAAGAACGCGCCATCCCGGATGCCCAGCGCGGACAACGCTCCCCCAGCGTCACCCTTGCCGTCGCCAAAAAGCAGGGCACCAACGCCGTCACCGTGGCGCGCGACGTCCACCGCCGCATGGCGGACCTGGCGCGGGACGTGCTGCCCGCTGGCGTCTCGTGGGAGGTCACCCGCGACTATGGGCGCACCGCGCAGGACAAGGTCAACAACCTGCTGACCTCGCTGGGGCTGGCCATTGTCACGGTGGTGGCTCTGTTGACCTTCACCCTCGGGCGGCGCGAGGCCGCGGTGGTCGCCCTTGCCGTGCCCGTCAGCTTCGCGCTGGCGCTGTTCGTAAACCACCTGCTGGGCTACACCATCAACCGCGTGACCCTGTTTGCCCTCATCCTGTCGCTGGGCCTTGTGGTGGACGACCCCATCACCAACGTGGACAACATCCAGCGCCATATCCGCCTTGGGCGGCTGGACCCGCGCCGCGCCACGCTCTTTGCCGTGGGCGAAGTGCTGCCGCCGGTGCTCATGTCCACCCTTGCCATCATCGTGTCCTTTACGCCCATGTTCTTCATCACGGGCATGATGGGACCGTATATGGCGCCCATGGCCGCCAACGTGCCGCTGACGGTCATCTTCTCCACCCTTGCGGCGCTGACGGTGGTGCCGTGGCTGTCCTACCTGCTGCTGCGCCACAAGGCCGGTGCGGACAAAGGCGACGACCCGGAAAACGCCGCGCCGGACGCAGGCGTGCCGCCGTGGCTCAGGCGCGGCTACACCGCCGTGGTGTCGCCGTTTTTGGACTCGCGCGGCAAGCGCGGCGCGCTGTGGCTGGGCATTGGCGCACTGCTTGTTCTATCCTGCGCGCTGGCGGCCTTCCGGCTGGTGCCCCTCAAAATGCTGCCCTTTGACAACAAAAACGAGTTCCAACTCGTTATCGACATGCCCGAAGGCACGCCCATGGAGGCCACGGACCGCGCGCTGTTGTCCTTTACCGACTACTTGCGCACCGTGAACGAGGTGGAGAGCTTTACCACCTATTCCGGCACGGCCTCGCCCATGGACTTCAACGGCATGGTGCGCCACTACTTTGTGCGGCAGGCCCCAAACCTTGCGGACATACGCGTGCAATTGGCGGACAAATCCCGGCGGCAGGCCCAAAGCCACGCCATTGTCCTGCGCCTGCGCCCGGACCTTGAACGCATCGCCCGCAAGGTGGGCGCGGACCTGAAAATTGTGGAAGTGCCGCCCGGACCGCCCGTGTTGTCTACGCTGGTGGCGGAAATCACCGGCACCCCGCAAAAATCCTACGGGCAGCTCATCCGCGGCGCACAGCACATCACGGACCTGATGCGGGACGAACCGCTGGTGACGGACATCGACACCTCCGCCGAGGCCGAACGCGACGTGCTGGACTTCCGTCTGGACCGCGAAAAGGCCGCCCTGCACGGCGTCAGCGCCGAGGATGTCGCCTGCGCCCTGCGCATGGCTCTATCCGGTGAATCCCCGGCCACCTTGCACCTGTCCGGCGAGCGCCAGCCCCTGCCTGTGGTCCTGCGCCTACCGCGCCCCCAGCGTTCGTCGCTGGCCGCGCTGGCGCAGGTGCCCGTGGCCGCCAGCGATGCGCCGGGCAAAACCGTCGAGCTGGGCGAGCTTGGTGAGTTTCTCACCCTGCCCGCGGACCAGCCCATCCACCACAAGGACCTCCAGCGCGTGGTGTACGTGTACGGCGAAATGGCCGGACGCCCACCGGGCACGGCGGTGCTGGACCTTATGAGCGCGCAGGAATCCTCGCCCCTGCCTCCGGGCATCAGCGCCAACTGGGCGGGCGAGGGCGAATGGGAAATCACCCTCAGCGTCTTCCGCGACCTTGGCATCGCCTTTGGCGCGGCGCTCCTTGGCATTTTCGTCCTGTTGGTGATTCAGACGCGCTCCTTTGCCATGCCCGGCCTCATCATGACCGCCGTGCCGCTGACCATTATCGGCATCATGCCCGGCTTTTGGCTGCTGAACGTGTTCTTTGCCCCGGATGTGGGGGCGCTGCCCAATCCCATCTTCTTCACGGCCACGTCCATGATTGGGATGATTGCCCTTGGCGGCATTGTTATCCGCAACTCCCTTGTGCTCATTGAGTTCATTGAGGACGCGCGGCGGCAGGGGCTGGCCATGCGCGACGCCATCCTCGCCAGCGGCGCGGTGCGCCTGCGGCCCATTGTGCTCACAGCGGCCACCACGGCCCTTGGCGCGTGGCCCATCACGCTGGACCCCATCTTCTCCGGGCTGGCGTGGGCGCTTATCACGGGGCTGTTTGCCTCCACGGCGTTTACACTGCTGGTGGTTCCGGTGGCGTATTACGCTGCGTTTGGCGCGCGCAAGGCATGATGCACCGGCGGCAACACGCCGCAGACCATGCACAATGCCCGCGCAGACGGCGCATTCTGCATTTGCCAACAGCGGCAAGGTAGGCTACGTAACGCGCGACACTGCACGGCAGTGGTTATGCCGCATGCGCCGCGTGCGCCTTATGCGGCAGGGCACGTGCCCCACCCCGAGGATATTGTTGCACCCGAATGGTTGGCCTGCCGGTCGCATCTGACCCGCAGCGAGCAAAAGGAGAACATTGTGCGGATACTCATCGTCGGTTCCGGGGGGCGTGAACATGCGCTTGCCTGGAAGCTCTCGCAAAGCCCGAAGGTCACGCAGCTGTACATCGCCCCCGGCAACGGCGGCACTGCGGCCCTCGGCCAGAACGTCCCCATTTCGGATGACGACCTGCCTGGGCTGACGTCCTTTGCCAAGGACAACGCCATCGACCTCGTGGTCATCGGTCCCGAACTCCCCCTCGTCCTCGGTCTTAAGGAAGCGCTGGCCCAGTCCGGCATCCCCTGCTTTGGCCCCAGCGCCTTTGCCGCCCAGTTGGAAGGCTCCAAAGCCTTCGCCAAAAGCGTTATGCGCGACACAGGCGTGCCCACCGCAAACTTCCGCGTTTTTGACGATGTGGAAGCCGCGCGCGTGCACGTGGCCGAGCGCGACATGCCCTGCGTGGTCAAGGCCGACGGCCTCGCCGCAGGCAAAGGCGTGGTGGTGTGCTCCACGCGCGACGAAGCCCTTGAAGCCGTCAACGACATGATGGCCAAGCAAATCTTCGGCAAAGCCGGGGAGCGCATCGTCATAGAGGACGCCCTCAAGGGTGAGGAAGCTTCCTTCCTCGCCTTCTGCGACGGCACCACCGTTGTCTGCATGCCCTCCTCGCAGGACCACAAGGCCATTGGCGAAGGCGACACCGGCCCCAACACTGGCGGCATGGGCGCCTATTCCCCCGCCCCCATCCTCCCGCACGAGGACTACGAGATGATGGCGGACCTCGTCATCCGTCCCATTGTCCGGCACATGGGCACCGTGGACCAGCCCTTTGTGGGCATCCTGTACGCGGGCATCATGTACACCGAGGACGGCCCCAAGGTGCTGGAATACAACGTCCGCTTCGGCGACCCAGAGTGCCAACCCCTGCTCTCGCGCCTTGATGGCGACCTTGCCGAAATCATGCAGGCCTGCATTGACGGCACTCTTGCCGACGTGGACATCCGCTGGAAGCCCGAAACCGCCATCTGCGTGGTGCTGGCCGCCGAAGGCTACCCTGCCAGCTACCCCAAGGGCATGGCCATCACCGGCCTTGACGAGGCCGACGCCATCAGCGGCGTGAAGGTCTTTCAGGCCGGGACAACCCTTGACGGCGACACCGTGCGCACCGCTGGCGGCCGCGTGCTGGGCGTCACCGCCCTTGGCAGCGACCTCGCCGACGCCAAGGAGCGCGCTTACAAGGCCGTGGACGCCATCCACTTTGACAACTGTTATTTCCGCCGCGACATCGGCGACAAGGGACTCAGGAGGGACTAGATGAGTCGCGTAGCAATCTTTATGGGAAGCATCTCCGACGAGGAAAAAGTCCGCCCCTGCGCGGATATTCTGGACGAGCTGGGCATTGACTACACCTTTACCGTGTCCTCGGCCCACCGCACACCGGAACGCACCGCCAAGCTGGTGGAAGAAGAGGAAGCCAGCGGCTGTCAGGTCTTTATCTGCGCCGCAGGCATGGCCGCGCATCTTGCCGGCGCCGTTGCGGCCAAAACCATCCGCCCGGTTCTTGGCATTCCGGTGTCCGCATCCGCCCTCGGCGGCATGGACGCCCTCCTGGCCACCGTGCAGATGCCTCCGGGCTTCCCGGTGGGCACCGTGGCCCTCGACAAGGCCGGAGCGCGCAACGCCGCATGGATGGCGGCGCAGATTCTGGCCCTTACCGACGAAGACCTTGCCGCAAAACTGCGCGACAAACGCGACGCCTTCAAGGCCTCCGTGGAGCGCGCCGCCGAGGAACTGGCGAAGCGCTAGCGCCGCCTCCCCCGCACAATGTCAGCGCCCCTGCCGCACTCGCGGCAGGGGCGCTTTTTCATGCCCGCACAATCTCTGCGTTCTACACCGGTTCGCGCCGCCGCAGCCACTTGAAGGAGCGGTAGCCGTGCACCGTCTCCACCAGCCGCTGCTCCCCAAGGGCGTGGACAATGAGCGCCCCGCCCATGGTGCGGCCAAGGGAGCTGGCCGCATGCACCAGCCGCCTCAGCCGCCGGGAGTAGCGCAGCTCCGGAAACAGGGTCTGCTCCAAGCGGCGCTGGTAGGCCGCGGCCACCACCTGCGGCTCCCCCGCGCCCTCAAGGACGGCGCGCGCGGCAAAGCGCCCACTGCACAGGGCGTAGTAGATGCCCTCGCCAAAGATGGTCTCCACAAACCCGGCGGCGTCCCCTGCCAGCACAGCGCGCCCCTGCGCAGGCTCCATGAGAAAATTGCCGTAGGGCAAAGGATGCGCCCGTGGCGTCACATCCTGCGCGCCGCGCACCCCGCACCGCGTAAGGTAATCCGTAAAGCCCTGCCGGAACTCCCCGCCGCTGTTGGCCCGCCGCAGCCCGCACACCCCGGCCAGCACCCCGTCCGCAACAGGGAACAGCCAGCCATACCCAGCATGCACAGCCCCAAAGTGCACTTCCGGCGCGTCCACCGCACGGTCAAAACGGCCGTAGGGCAGTAGCTGCTCCAGCCCGGCGCCAAGGTTGTGTCGCCACGCCGCGCGGTCGCAATTGAGGGAGCGGCGCACCACACTGGAGACGCCGTCCGCGCCGATGATGCACGCGGCAGAGAGGGTTTCGCCGCCGGCAAGGTACACCTCGCCGCCACGCGCATCGCATCCGGTGACGCGTACGCCGGTGCGCACCTCGGCCCCGGCATCGCGGGCCATGGCGGCAAGGCCCGCATCAAAGGCGTCCCGCCGCACAAAATTGAAGGCAAAGGGCATATCGCCGCCGGAGAGAAGCGTCTCGCCCATATACACGCGGTACTGCCGCGCCTCGCCGCGAAAGGCGCCCCACTGCCACAGCGTTTCGGCGTCAACGCCCAGGTGCTCCGCCAAAAAGCGAACGGCCTTCCACGTCAGCAGGCCGCCGCACAGCTTGGGCCGTGGCAGGCGGCGCTTCTCCACCAGCAGCACGCGCGCGCCGGCGCGGGCAAGTTCCAGTGCGGCAACGGCCCCGGCCGGACCAGCCCCGCACACAATGCCGTCATACACAGAAGACATGGCGCATTCTCCCTGTTTTCCGCCATCTGACTGGTATTGTTTATAAAACATCCACAGCTCCGTCTCAAGTCGCTTTTCAGAATCACATCACGTATACTCGCCAGATGCGCGCACATCCCTTCCACGCCCTTGTTTTTGACTTTGACGGCACCCTTGCGGACACGGCCATAGATTTCGCAGGGATGAAGCTGGCCCTCTACGGCCTTGTGCGCGAATATCTGCCGCACGCGCCCCTGCCCGGTGACACCCCGGCGCTGGAGTGGCTGCGCGCCATGAAGGACGCCCTCCCCGGCGATGCGCGCAGGCACATCCCGGCCATTGAGAGGCGCGCGGCGGACATCATCCGTGCGGCGGAAATCCACGCCGCAGAATGCGGGGCGCTGTTTCCCTTCACCCGCCCCCTGCTGGCGGCCCTGCGCGCGGACGGCATCGCCACCGCCGTCATCACCCGCAACTGCACCGACGCCGTGCTGACGCTGTTTCCGGATATCCACGCCGCGGCGGACGTCTTCCTCTCCCGCGACGACATCGCCAATGTGAAGCCGCACCCGGACCACGTGGGCGCGGCCCTGCGCGCCATTGGCATTGCCCCGCAGCACGCCCTGATGGTGGGCGACCATCCGCTGGACATTGAAACCGGCCGCCACAGCGGCACCGCCACCGCCGGCGTGCTAACCGGACAGGCGGACCGCGCCCGCTTCCTGGCCTGCGGCGCGCACCACATCGCCGACGATGCGGACACCCTGGTCCGCGCCCTGCGCGCCGAGGGCCGCCTTGTTCCCGCCCCGCCCCTCGTCCCCAACTAAACCCCGTTTGGCCACATTGTGAGCGGCGTCGCCAGACGCAGCCCTCTCCCGTGCCCCCGTACCGCGCTCATTCCCCGCCCCATGGCCGACGCGCCCCCTTCCTTGTCCACAGGGGAAGACACAGCCCCCAAGTTGCGGTATACAAGAAGAATCGTGAACCATCTCCAGCGTCTGGAGAGGCGCTTCCACTTCCGCAGCAACGGAGCCGTTATGACGAAAAAGGCGCTCATCACCGGCATCACCGGTCAGGACGGCGCATATCTGGCCGAATTTCTGCTCAAGAAAGGGTACGAGGTCCACGGCATCAAGCGCCGCGCGTCGCTGTTCAATACCGACAGAGTGGACCACCTGTATCAGGACCCGCACGAAACGGGCCGCCGCTTTGTCCTGCACTACGGGGACATGACGGATTCCACCAACCTCATCCGCATTGTTCAGGCCGTACGCCCGGACGAAATCTACAATCTTGCGGCGCAAAGCCACGTTGCCGTATCCTTTGAAACGCCGGAGTACACCGCGGATTCCGTTGGCCTTGGCGCACTGCGCCTTTTGGAGGCCATCCGCATCCTCGGCCTTACGGACGTGACGCGCTTCTATCAGGCGTCCACGTCGGAGATGTTCGGCAAGGTGGCGGACATTCCGCAGACCGAGGACACCCCCTTCTATCCGCGCTCCCCCTACGGCGCGGCCAAGCTGTACGCCTACTGGATTACCATCAACTACCGCGAAGCCTACGGCATGCACGCCTGCAACGGCATTCTCTTCAACCACGAGTCCCCAATCCGCGGCGAAACCTTTGTGACGCGCAAAATCACCCGCGCCATGGCGCGCATCAGCCTTGGCCTGCAGGATTGCCTGTATCTGGGCAATCTCTCGGCCCTGCGCGACTGGGGGCACGCCAAGGACTACGTGCGCATGATGTGGATGATGCTCCAGCAGGACACACCGGATGACTACGTGGTCGCCACGGGCGTCCAGCACACGGTGCGCCATGTGGTGGACCTTGCCGCCAAAAGCGCTGGCATTGATATTGACTGGAAGGGAGAGGGGGAAAAGGAGCACGGCGTGGATACGGCGACGGGCAAGACCATCGTGGCGGTGGACCCGCGCTACTTCCGCCCCACCGAGGTGGACACCCTGCTGGGCGACGCCACCAAGGCCAAGACCCAGCTCGGCTGGGAACCAAAAATTACGCTGGAGAATATGATCCACGAGATGGTGGCGGCGGACCTTGCCGACGCGCGGCGCGACGACCTGTGCCGCAAGGAAGGCTTCCGCATCCTCAATCACCACGAATAGCGCGGCGCTTTACGGCTACAGACGCTGGGCGCGCAACTGGGGGCAGGCCCCGGCGCGGACCTCGTAGACGCCTATGGCGCCCCACCCCGGCCACGCCAGCCGCCGCGCCATATGCCCCGCCGTAAGCAGGACGCCCGTGGTCCCGCCACGGACCATGTAGTCCCTGTACAGGCGGTAGTGCTCGCCCCCGGCAAGGCGCTCCACGCCGTGGGCCACAGCCCCGGCCATGCGCGCGGAGACGCTCTGCGGCAGGGCGTAGTCCGTGATGAGCACGCGCCCGCGCGACCCTGCCACGCGCAGGGCTTCCGCCAGCATGGCAAGGCGCGTCTCGTGCGGCTTTTCGTGTAGGGCAAAGGAGATGAGCACCGCGTCAAAACTGGCCTCCGCCAGCGGCAAGTGCGCGGCGTCGGCGCGCAGAAGGCGCACCCACGGCGGGCACGCGCGCCGCGCCACCGCCAGCATGGCCGCCGAGGCATCAACGCCCACCGCGCGCGCCACGCACGGCGGCAGCGTCAAAAACTGCCGCCCGGTCCCGCAGCACAGGTCCAGCACCCGCGCCGCGCCAAAACCCGCCAACAGTGCGGCAATGCGGCGGCGCACGGCCCACAGGGCCGGAGCGGTGACCGGATCGTACAAGGGTGCTATAGACTCGTATTCATCATGCATATCGGCCTCATGCAGGCTCATGGGACAGGGCGCGGCCTCGCCGCGCGGGGCTGCTACCATCCTAGCACCCACCCGCCGCACTGGAAACCTGCGGCCCGGCATCGCCCCCCAGCGCGTGTCATTCGCTCACTTTGCGCCCGCACTTTGGGCACGCACGGGCCGCACCACACATATGCCCACCGCAGCCGGAGGCACCACGCGCCCGCCGCCACGGCGGCTCCATCACCCTGAAACCCTTCAAACTCATCAGTTGCCAGCGCAAACATCTTTCCGTAGAGTGTTCGGTCCTGAGGGAGACCTGCGCGCGGCATGGACAAAGAGCGCCGCTGCGCCCGGGGCGGGTGAGAAGGGGTTTGAACCCACCGGGACGGTCTTTCCAGAGTAACAGCGCATAGGAGAAGAACATGGACAACGGCAAAATCGGTTCGCGCATCAAGAATTTTAGGGAGCGCAAAGGATGGACCAGAGAGGAACTGGCCGAAAAGACCACGCTGGATGCGGCGTTCATCACCTCCGTGGAGGAGGGCGAGGTGAACCCCGCGCTTGGCATTATGGTCAAGATTGCCCGCGCACTGGGCACAAGGCTTGGCACCTTCATGGATGACGAAATCACCAGCGACCCGCTCATCGTGCGACTTGCCGAAAGAAAAGAAGAGACCGTTGCCCACGCCAGCGGCGCGGCCAGCCCGGATATGACCTACTACCATTTGGGCCGTGGCAAGGCGGACCGCTCCATGGAGCCCTTCTTCATTACACTGGAACCAACGACAGAGCCGCAGGAACTCTCCTCCCACGAGGGGGAAGAGTTCATCGTGGTCGTCTCCGGCGAGGTGACCCTCGTCTACGGTAACGAGGAGAGCATCCTCGGCCCCGGAGACAGCATGTACTACAATTCTGTCGTGCCCCACTATGTGGGCGCCCATGGCGACGCTCCGGCGCAGATTTACGCCGTCGTCTACGTTCCAGCCTAAGAGTGTAAGGAGGTTCCCGTGGGACGAGACATCGTGCACCACATCACCCTCGGCCAGCTTCTGGACGAGACCATTGCCAAATATCCCGACAACGAAGCCGTCGTCTACGTTGACCGCGACTTCCGCCTGACGTGGCGGCAGTTCGGCCAACTGGTGGACGACCTTGCCAAAGGCCTCATGGCCCTTGGCGTTGAGCGCGGGGAAAAGGTGGCCATCTGGTCCACCAATGTGCCCTACTGGGTGGCCATGCAATTCGCCACCGCCAAAATCGGGGCCATACTGCTCACCGTCAACACCAGCTACAAGGTCAGCGAGCTGGAGTACCTGCTCCAGCAGTCCGAGGCGGAAAACATCTTCGTCATGGACGGCTACTATGACACCGACTACGTGCTGACCATGTACGACCTCATCCCCGAGCTGCGCGAGCAGGAACGTGGACGCCTGAACAGCCCCAAGTTCCCGGCTCTGAAGCGCGTGGGATACCTTGGCCCGCAAAAACACCGGGGCATGTACTCCGTGCCGGAAATCGTGGGCGTCGGCAAAACCGTCACCGACGAGGACTACCGCGCGCGGCAAGACTCCCTGGACCCCGAAGACGTGGTGAACATGCAGTACACCTCGGGCACAACGGGTTTCCCCAAGGGCGTCATGCTCACCCACCAGAGCATCGCCACCAACGGCTTCTGGATTGGCGAGAATCAGGGCTTTACGGAAAAGGACACCCTGTGTCTGCCCGTGCCGCTGTTCCACTGCTTTGGCTGCGTGCTGGGTGTGTTGGCGGCGGTGTCCCATGGCACGACCATGGTCATCCTTGAAAAATTCGATCCCATCTTGGTGATGAAGAGCGTTGAGCAGGAGCGGTGCACCGCCCTGTACGGCGTGCCCACCATGTTCATTGCCGTGCTCCAGCACGACCTGTTCAGCAAGTTCGACTTTTCCAGCCTGCGCACGGGCATCATGGCGGGTTCGCCCTGCCCGGTGCACATCATGAAGCAGGTCATGGAAAAGATGTACATGCGCGACATCACCATCTGCTACGGACTCACCGAGTCCAGCCCCGTGATGACCCAAACCCGCATGGACGACACCATTGAGCGCCGCACCGAAACGGTGGGCAAGGCCATGCCCGGCGTGGAGGTCCGCATTGTGGACCCCGAAACCGGCGAGCCTTGCGCCAACGGCGAACAGGGCGAGGTCTGCTGCCGCGGCTACCTGACCATGAAGGGCTATTACAACATGCCCGAAGCCACGGCCAAGACCATCGACCTTGACGGCTGGCTGCACTCCGGCGACCTTGGCGTCATGGACGACGAGGGCTACGTCACCATCACCGGCCGCCTGAAGGACATGATCATCCGCGGCGGCGAAAACATCTATCCCCGAGAAATTGAGGAATTCCTCTACACCATGGACGGCATTAAGGACGTGCAGGTGGCGGGAGTTCCCAGCAAGAAATACGGCGAGGCTGTCGGTGCCTTCATCATCCTGCAGGATGGCGTCAGCATGGAGCCCGAAGATGTACAGGACCACTGCCGCGGCAAAATCGCGTGGCACAAGATTCCCCGCTACATCGCCTTCCTCGACGAATACCCCATGACGGCAAGCGGCAAGATACAAAAGTACAAGCTGCGCGACATCGCCGCAGAAATGTGGCCCAAGGCGTAGCCGCCACCGGGGCAGATGGTACCGGGCGCATGCCGTGGGGGCAGCGCCCGTTTCATGATCGACGGTCCTTCCCGGACCGGTCCTCTACAGGAGAAGACAGGGATGGAAATGCACAATGAGGCGTACAAAGACATCGCGCCTCGCCTGCGCGGCCTGCGTGACGCTCTGGACCTGAGCGTCGGCGAACTGGCCGCAAAGGTCGGCGTGGATGAAGCCACCGTGGCCGGGTACGAATCCGGCACCATTGAGATTCCGGTGAGCTTCCTCTTCAACGTGGCTCAGGTCTGCGGCGTGGACCTGACGGTTCTGCTCTCGGGCGGCGACGCCCACCTCACCAACTATTCCCTCGTCAAAAAGGACGAAGGGCTGGCCGTAGAACGGCGCAAGGACTACGACTACAAAAGCCTTGCCTACAAGTTCACGGGGCGCAAGATGGAGCCTTTCCGCGTGCGCGTGCCCGCCAAGGACGAGGCCAGCATGCACAGCGCCCAGCACCCCGGACAGGAATTCATCTACATGCTCTCCGGACGGCTGGAAATCCGCCTGGGGGAGAACGCCGTGGTGCTTGAACCCGGCGACAGCTTCTACTTCGATTCCCAGACACCCCACGCCCTGCGCGGCCTCGATGGTGCGGATGCGGAGTTCCTCGACGTCATTATCTAGGCGTTTCACCGCGCACGGTGAACCGCCGCCCCCACAGACGACGTCAGACGGAACCTTCCGCAACCCTTTTCACCACCGAGGTAGTTACCCATGGATAAGCTGACCCCCAAATCCTATAAGGAGTTTTGCGCCTCCTTCGCGCTGCGCGTTCCCGAAAAATTCAACTTTGCCTACGACGTCCTTGACGACATCGCCGCCAAGGCCCCCACCCGCAAGGCCATCATCCACGTTGGCCCCGACGGCGTGCGCCGCGAATATGACTTCCGCTGGCTGGCGCAGGCCTCCGCGCGTCTTGCCGACGCCCTCGCCCAGCGCGGCGTTGGCAAAGGCGACCGCGTGATGCTGCTCCTGTACCGCCGCATTGAATTCTGGGTGAGCATGATGGCGCTGCACCGCCTTGGCGCTGTGGCCATCCCCTCCCCGCACCTGCTGACGGAAAAGGACATCGTCTACCGCGCCAAAGCCGCAAGCATCACCACCTGCATCTGTGAGGACTCCGTAGCCGAGGTCGTGCAGGCCGCCGCGGCAAAGTCCCCCAGCATGACCACCCTTGTGCAGTGCGGCCCCGGCCAGCTCCTACCCGGCTGGGAGCACTACGACCACATCTGCGCCACCGCAGCGGACACCTTCCCCCGTCCGGCGGACGCCGCCGGCGGCGAGGACGCGCTGCTCATCTTCTTCTCCTCCGGTACCACCGGCAATCCGAAGATGGTGGAGCACCGCCACACCTACGCGCTGGGGCACTACGTCACCGGCACATACTGGCACAACCTTGAGCCTGGCGACGTGCACCTGACCGTGGCGGACACGGGCTGGGGCAAGGCCGTGTGGGGGAAAATGTACGGCCAGTGGATGGCCGGCGCGACGGTGTTTGTCTACGACTTCCGTGGCCGCTTCGACCCCGCCGCCCTTTTGGACGTTATGGCGCGCGGCGGCGTGACGTCCTTTTGCGCGCCACCCACGGTGTACCGCTTCCTCATCCGGCAGGACCTTGAGCGCTACGACCTTTCAAAGCTCCGCTACTGCACCACAGCGGGTGAACTGCTGAACACCAGCGTCTTTGAAGACTGGAAAACGCAAACCGGCCTCGAAATCCGCGAGGGCTACGGCCAAACCGAAACCACCTTGCAAATCGCCACCTTCTCGTTCATGACGCCCAAGCCCGGCTCCATCGGCAAGCCCGTCCCGGGCTGGGACATCGTGCTCAAGGGCGTGGACGGCGCCCTGTGCTCTCCGGGTGAGGAAGGCGAAATCTGCGTGCGACTGGACCCGGACAATCCCGTAGTAGGCCTGTTCAATGAATACGTGAACGAGCCGGACAAGACCGCCGCCGTCAAATGCGACGGCTACTACCACACCGGCGACAAGGCATGGATGGACGAGGACGGCTACTTCTGGTTCCTCGGCCGCGTGGACGACCTCATCAAAAGCTCGGGCTACCGCATCGGGCCGTTTGAGGTGGAAAGCGCCCTTGTATCCCACCCCGCCGTGGTGGAGGCCGCCGTCACCGGCGTGCCCGACCCCGTACGCGGGCAGGCCGTAAAAGCCACCATCGTTCTGGCAAACGATACTGAAGGCACGCAGGAGCTGGTGCGCGAGCTACAGCAGCACGTCAAGCGAGTCACCGCCCCATACAAGTACCCCCGCGTCATCGAGTTCGTGGACGAGCTGCCCAAGACCATCTCCGGCAAAATCAAGCGCGCGGAAATCCGCCAGCGCGACATGGAGTGTAGCTGCTAATTCAGCCCACCCCAAGGCCAAAACCATACGCGGCGGCACCGACACAGTCGGTGCCGCTTTTCCTTTCCCGGCCTTTTCAGTATGGTCGCGCCAGACACCACAGCCCCAAGCACCCATGAAAAACAGCCAACTGTACGCCATCCTTGAAAAGAACCAAGAAATCCAACGCCGGTTCTTTGAGATTGAGAGCGAAATCCTCACCATCCTCGACTACTCATCGCTTTTCGCGCGCCTTGTCACCCTCATGCGCGACAGGTGCAACGTGCCCTATGTCTGGATTTCCCTCATCGAGGACAGCGACGCCGCAGCCCTTGTGCAGGACCTGACCAGCGCCGAGGACCTTGCCGGGCACCTGAACACCATCGACCGCGACAGCTTCCTGAACATCACCCGCGGGGGCATGCGCCCGGTGCTTGTCAATCAAGGCCTTGCGCCCTTTACCGCCCTGTATCCCGAGCCGCGCCCCGAGGGCATCGGCTCCGTTGCCGTGGCGCCCATCACGCTGGACGGCTGCGTCATCGGCAGCCTGAATCAGGCCGACGTCAGCCCCACGCGCTTTACCCCGCACAAGGACACGGGACTGCTCTCCCAGTTGGCCATCAAAGTGTCGCTGTGCCTCTCCAACGTGACCGCGCATGAGCGCCTGCGCCTGCTGGCCACCAGCGACCCGCTGACCACCCTCCTCAACCGCCGCGCCATGGAAGACAAACTGCGGCAGGAATTCGCCCGCGCCACGCGCTACGACAGCCCCCTGTCCCTCGCCTTCATCGACCTTGACGACTTTAAGACCGTCAACGACACGCTGGGGCACGACGCCGGAGACTGCCTGCTGCACTTCTTTGCCACCTCCCTCAAAACCCTTACCCGCGCCACGGACATCTGCTCCCGCTACGCGGGGGACGAGTTTGTGGTCATCCTGCCCGAGACCACCGCCGCACAGGCCCTGCGCCTTATGCAGCGCGCTACGGCCTTTTTTGAGCGCACAACCACCCCGCAGTACGATTTGCAGGTCCGCTTCAGCTTCGGCATTGCCGAGGCGCACGAGCGCGGCGTCACTGGCCCAAACAGCCTGCTCAAGCGCGCGGACAGCCGCCTCTACGACGACAAAAACGCCAAGCAGTGCCGCTAGCGCAAACAAAAAACGGAGCCTGGCCACATGGCCAGACTCCGCTTCATTGCGTGCTCTGCGCCCCGCTTGGGGCCTAGTCGTTTTCCGGACGCAAAAGGAGCTGATGCGCGCGGCCAAAGCACATGCGCCGCACAATGGACACCACCGCAAAGGATGACAGCGCCGTGGACGCCACCAGCATCAGCATCACCACAATCTGATAGCGGCAGGCCAACGCCGGGTCCGCACCCGCCAGCACCTGACCGGTCATCATGCCGGGAATGGACACCAGCCCCACAGCCATCATGGAGTTGATGGACGGAATCATGCCCGCGCGGATGGCCTCCTTGGTAATGGCGTCGCTGGCCTCGCGGTAGTCCGCGCCAAGGGACAGCTTCATCTCAATTTCCGTGCGGCTTTTGCGCAGGCCGGTGAACAGCCGCTCCAGCGCAATGGCCAGCGCGTTCATGGAGTTGCCCGCAATCATGCCGCCAATGGGCAGGAAATACTGCGGCTCCCACCACGGTTTCGCGCCGATAACCACGCCCGTCACAGTAATGCCCACCAGCATGTAGCTGAGGATCATGGTCACAAAGACGGGCAGACCAAAGGACACGTCGCGCTCGGGCACCCGCCCGCGCACAATATGCGCCGCCGCCGCAACCATCACGCAAAACACCGCCAAAATGGGCAGGCTCATCTTGATGGCAAAGATAAATTGCAGGGCGTAGCCCATGGCAAACAACTGTACGCAGGTGCGCAGCGTGCCAAGCAGAAGGCTCCGCGTCAGCCCTAGCTGAAACACAAGGGAAATCACCCCCGCCACCAGCACAAAACCCAGCGCCAGCACCAACTGCTCCGGCCCGATAACAATGGGATTGTTGCCGCCGGACACGGCTGTTTCACCAATGCCAAGCAAATGTTCCAGCGTCATGGCCGCACCTCCAGTTGGCCGTCCTTCAAATACAGCCGCATGGGCGAAATCCGCGTGGGGGCCACATCAAGGTGCGTGACCATAATGACCGTCACCCGCCCGTCGGCGCACAGGTCCTCAGCAGTGCGCTCCACCACCTCGCGGCTTTCGGGGTCGAGGGCGCTTGTGGGTTCATCCATAAGGATAACGCGTGGGCCAAGGAGCATGGTGCGGATAAGGCACAAGCGCTGGCGCTGCCCGACGGACAGGCCCGAGACCTTGGCCTCAAGCCGCACCCCGTCAAGGAGCATGCGCGACAGCCAGCCCTCAAGCTCCTCGTCTCGCGGGGGATACAGCTCGGTGTTTACCTTGAAGGAAAACGGCAGCAGCAGATTCTCGCGCACGGTGCCGGGCACAAGGGCGGGCACCTGCCCAACGGTTGCCACCTCGCGCCGAAGGCGCGGGGGCGCGTAGCTGTCCAGCGGCTTGCCGCGGTAGAGGATGCGCCCGGCTTCCGGCTCCAGCAGGCGGTTCATCAGCCGCAGCATGGTGGACTTGCCCGACCCCGACGGCCCGCCCACCAGCACAAATGCGCCGCGCGGAATATCCAGCGACGCACCGGACAGACACGGCCCGTTGCCGGGGTGCGTAAAAGTCACGGATTCAAAAGAGAAGACAGGATGCTCTGGCATAAGGAAAGCTCTACTCCGTATTCCGGATGGAGAAAAGACCGCGGCGGCACACACAAGAAAAGCCCGGCAAAAGCCGGGCTTTAATCGTCAAAAAACAGTCGCGTGAAGCGAAAAGGCGACTATTCCTGAGTCTTGCTCTGACCGCGGCGCTCCCAAAGGCGCATGTCGGCCATCTTCTTGCGGCGCTCGCGGGCGAGGCTCTTGCAGACGAGAGACGTCTTCTTGGTGTAGCCGTACTTCTCCTTGTATTCCACAGGAGTCAGGCCGTGGGTGGCAAGGTGGCGCTTGGTCAGCACCTTGAAGCTCTTGCCGCATTCCAAGCAGACAATAGACTTCTCACGGATAGCCTTTTTGGGGTCGATGGCGGGCTTGTCAGCTTCGCCTTCTTCGGCTGCGTGATGGATGTTGGCGATTCCCTTGGCGAGCTTGTCTACCATAGAGAGAATCTCTTCCTCAGTCATATTCCTGACGCTAGCCTGCGCCTTCACTATCTCAAGGGCTTCTTTCAAGTATTCGTCCATTTTTTCCTCCAATATGAAGCTGGTGGACTCTCTAGTACATCGCGTTTGCGAAATCAATGCTTTTTTCCAAACGTCACTACAGCGCAACTGCGGCGCGTAGTAAATTGCATCACACGGTCCAATTTGCAGAACGTGAAAATTTTTACATACGGAAAACGGCAGGCGTCCACAACGCGTTGCGGGCACAAAAGCCCCTGCCAAGTCCCTCATAGTCATACGGAATCGGCGGACATGCCGTGTGTGCCGACAGGTCCGCCGTTGGAATCTTCTCGATGCATGCTGAAGGGGACACTACAAGGTGCGTTGGGGCATGTCTACCACCGTCTGCGCACAGGTCCGGGTGCGCTACGTGAGGCCTGCGTTTTTGTAAAGCGCCTTCATGTCCACACTGGCCCGCACTGCGTCGGCCAGCCGGTCCAGGGCAGGCTCTATGTCGTACGCGGCCACCACTTTGCCCAGTGGCGCATGCCCGCCGCGCTGGCGCAGGTCATCCACAAAGCGGCGGCGGAAGGCGTCCGCGTCAAACACGCCGTGCAGATAGCTGCCCCACACGCGCCCACTGCGCGCGGCAAAGCCAATGGCCTCGCCATCATCACGCGTTACGCAGGCGCTGGCGGCGTCGCCCTCAAGGACGGTTCTGCCATGGTGAATTTCATAGCCCGTCAACGCCTCGCCCGTCGGCAAATGCTGCGCGCCCGTGGCGGTCAGCGTCTTCTCCGCCGCCAGTTCGGTGCGGATGGGAAGCAGGCCAAGGCCCTGCAACGTCTCCCCGGCGGACTCGATGCCGTGGGGGTCGCTGATGCCCGCGCCCAGCATCTGGAAGCCGCCGCAAATGCCTATAATTTCCGTTTTCCCCTCACGGGCCAAGGCGGTGATGGCTTCGGCAAGGCCGCTCTGGTCCAGCCAGTGGCTGTCCGCAACCACGTTCTTGCTGCCGGGCAGAATCACCGCGTCCGGGCGGCCAAGGTCCGCAGGGCGGCGCACCACGCGCATGTGCACGTCCGGCTCCACGCCAAGGGCGTCCATATCCGTAAAGTTTGAAATATGCGGCAGGTCAATGCAGGCGATGTCCACCACCTGCTCCTGCGTGCGCGCGCCGTGGAGCACGCCGCTCTTGAAGGAGACGGAATCCTCCTCCGGCAGGCCGTGCCCGGCCAGATACGGCACCACGCCATAAAACGGCTTGCCCGTGCGCGCCGTGGTGTAGTCGAGGGCGTCACGCAAAAGCGAGGCGTCGCCCCGGAACATATTGATGACGTAGCCCGCCACAAGATCGCGTTCCCACTCCTCCAGCAGCTCCATGGTGCCGACAAAGGAGGCGAACACGCCGCCACGGTCGATGTCGCCCACCAGCAGCACGCGCGCTTCGGCGTACCGGGCCATGGCCATGTTGACCATGTCGTGCCGCTTGAGGTTGATCTCCGCAGGGCTTCCCGCACCTTCCAGCACCATGACCTCATGCTCACTGGAGAGGGAATCGTACGCATCACGGGCGCGGGCCGCGGCCTCGCGCTTATAGTGCATGTACTTGGTGATGTCCATGTTGCCCACTGGAGAGCCGCACACAATAACCTGCGAGCCGGTATCGCTGGACGGTTTGAGCAGCACCGGATTCATGCGCACGTCCGGGTCCAGACGGCAGGCCTGCGCCTGCGTCACCTGCGCGCGGCCCATCTCGCCGCCTTCGCGGGTGACATAGGAATTCAGCGACATGTTCTGCGCCTTGTAGGGCGCAACGTCGTAGCCGTCCTGCAGCAGCACGCGGCACAGTGCTGCGGCCAAGACGCTTTTGCCCGCATTGGACGAGGTGCCCTGCATCATGATGGCGGGCGTCTTGCGCGGCAGAATGATGCGCGGGGCCGTGGCCGCGTCAACCGCACGGGGCAGCGCGCGGGTCAGGGCCGCCACCAGTTGCGCATTCTCCTTGCGGGTCCGCACCGCCACACGCAGCCAGCACTCGTCCAGTGCCTCAAAATTGTGGCACACGCGGATGGCCACACGCTCGGCAATGCAGCGCTCCGCAACGGCCTGCGCGTCGCATCCGGGCGCGTCCACCCGGCAGAGCAAAAAGTTCGCCTCGCCGGACAGCACGCTCAGGCCGTCCAGCTCGCACAACGCCTCAAAAAGCTCCGTGCGCAGGGCGGCGGTCTGCTCCACGGTGCGCCGGGCGTAGTCCTCATCGGCAAGGGCGCGCAGGCCCACAGCCTGCGCAAGACCATTCACCGACCAGTTGGGAATGCGCCGCCGGATGCGCGCCGCCACATCCGGCGCGGCGTAGCCAAGCCCCAGCCGCAAGCCGGGGATGGCGTAAAATTTGGTAAGCGAATGCAGAACCACCACATTCTGCGGGCGCGATGCGGCCAGCCTGTCCAGCTCGGGCACAAAATCCGCAAAGGCTTCATCCACGATAAACAGCGCCGAGGGATGCTCCCCCGCCATATCGCGCAGGGCCTGCGGGGCCATGGTGCGGCCGGTGGGATTGTTGGGCTGGCCGATGAAGACGGCCGTGCCCTCCGGGGCATCAACCAGCGCGGCGGCGATGGCCTGCACATCCGGCATAAAGCCCGCCCCCTGCTTCAGTGCGATGGTGGTCACCGGAATGTCCGCCACCTCGCAGGCGTGGCGGTAGTCGCTGTAGGCCGGGACCGGTATAATGGCGCGGGGCGGACGCAGGGCAGCCAGCACGGCGTGGAGCACCTCGGTGGAACCGTTGCCGGCCAGCACCTCATCCGGCGTGATGCCAAAGCGCTGCGCCGCGGCGGCGCACAGGCTGTCGCAATGTGGCTCGGGGTAATGCGCCAGTCCGGACAGGCGCGCACTCACCTCCGCACGGAACCACCACGGCGGGCCAAGGGGATTGATATTGGCCGAAAAGTCCGTGATGTCCTCCGGGGCGCATCCGGCCCTGCGGGCCAGTTCCCATATATTTCCGCCGTGTCTGTTCTGCTGCATGATGGAGCCAACCCTAGCACGCCCCCACCGCGCATCAAAGTGCGGCCTGTGCAGGGCGGTATGAGATTCATCGAAACGTTGCGTAAGCTGTGTGATACAAAATCGTCAAAGATGCAAGGCGACAAGCGCACGTCTGCCCGCCGCACAACGAAAAGGCCCCCGCCCGGCAGTGCCGGACAGGGGCCTTCACGGAAACAATGCCACCTAGCGGGCGATGAACTTGCCCGTGACGGAGTTCGGATTGGCGATGATGTCCTCCGGGGTGCCCTGCGCCACGATGCGGCCGCCGTTTTCGCCGCCGCCGGGGCCAAGGTCAATAACCCAGTCCGCCGCGCGCACCACGTCGGTATTGTGCTCAATGACCACAACGGACGCGCCCTTATCCACCAACCGATGCAGCACCTTGATGAGCTTGCCCACCTCGTGCATATGCAGGCCGGTGGTCGGCTCGTCAAGGATATACAGCGTCCCCGGCAGGCTGCGCTTGCCAAGCTCGCGCGATATTTTGATGCGCTGGGCCTCGCCGCCGGACAGCGTGGTGGCGGGCTGCCCAAGGCGCAAGTACTCCAGCCCAACGTCCTCAAGGATGGCAAGACGCCGCTTGAGGGTCGGATAGTTCTCAAAGAACTTGGCGGCCTGCCGCACGGTCATATCCAGCACTTCGTGGATGTTCTTGCCCTTGTAGGTCACGTCCAGCGTCTCGCGGTTGTAGCGCTTGCCGCCGCAGACGTCGCACTTCACGAACACGTCGGGCAAAAAGTGCATCTCCACGCGCAGGAAACCATCGCCGCGGCAGGCTTCGCAGCGTCCGCCCTTCACGTTGAAGCTGAAGCGGCCGGGCTGGTAGCCTCTGGCGCGCGCCTCCTGCGTCTGGGCGAAGATTTTGCGGATCTCGTCGAATATCTTGGTGTATGTCGCCGGGTTGGACCGCGGCGTGCGGCCGATGGGCGTCTGGTCAATGGAGATGATGCGCTCAATGTCCTCCATGCCCTCAATGCCCGCCAACTGGCCGGGTTCGTCCACCTTGATGCCACGCGCCAAGGCCAGATGCTTGTACAGCGAGTCCACCACCAGCGAGCTTTTGCCGGAACCGGACACGCCCGTGACCACACTCAGGCAGCCCATGGGGATAGCCACATCAAGGCCCTGCAGGTTGTTGGTGGTCACGCCCTTCATGGTCACGTGGCCACGCGGCTCGCGCCGGTGCTCCGGCTGTTCGATAATCAGGTCGCCGCGCAGATACTGGCCCGTCAGGCTTTTCTTGCACTTCATCAGGCCCGCCACATTGCCCTGATAGACAATCTCGCCGCCAAGCCAGCCCGAACCGGGGCCAAGCTCCACAATGTGGTCGGCGTTGCGGATGGTGGCTTCATCGTGCTCCACAACCAGCACAGTATTCCCGCGCCCCTGCAGGCTGCGCAGGGTCTCCAGCAGGCGGTCGTTGTCGCGCGGATGCAGGCCGATGCTCGGCTCGTCCAGCACATAGGTCACGCCCACAAGACCGGACCCAAGCTGACCCGCAAGACGGATGCGCTGGGCCTCGCCGCCGGACAATGTCGCCATGTTGCGGCCAAGGCTCAGGTAGTCCAAGCCCACGTTGACGAGAAAGGACAGCCTGTGGGTCAGCTCCTTAAGGAGCGGCCCGGCAATCATGTCCAAATGCCCGTCAAAGCGCAGGCCTTCCAGCCACGCGAGGGCCTTGCGGATGGAGAGGCTGGTGAACTGAAAAATGTTCAGGTCAGCCACCCGCGCCGCAAGGGATTCCGGACGCAGACGGGCGCCGTTGCAGGCAGGGCAAGGGCGACTCTGGCGGAAGCGGGACAGCTCGTCGCGCCAAATGTGCCCGAACTGCATGCCTGTTTCCATATGCGTCAGCACGCCGGGCCAGTCGGTCTCCGGCGCGCCGTGGAACAGCGCGTCCATGGCCTCCTGCGAAAATTCGGCCAGCGGCGTATCCAGCGTAAAGCCATAGGCCTTGCCCAGCGTTTTCAGTGCGTCGCTATAGCGGGAGAACACACGGGGGTTCTTCCATGGAATAACCGCCCCTGTGGAGAGGGACAGGCCCTTGTTCGGGGCCAAAAGGTTCGGCTCAAAGTAGTCCACACTGCCAATGCCGGAACACTTGGGGCACGCGCCCTGCGGGCTGTTGAAGGAGAACAGTTGTGGCGACAGCGGCGGCAGACTGATGCGGCACTCCGGGCACACGGCCTCGGAGGAATACAGCACGTCCTCGCCATCACGCTCGCCGCCGACAATGCCCACGGTCAGCCGTCCCTCGCCGTACTTGAGGGCCAGTTCCACGGAGTCCGCCAAACGCTTGCGCATGTCCGGCTTGGCCACAAGGCGGTCCACCACCAGTTCGATGGTGTGCTTTTTCTTCTTGTCCAGCTCGGGCATGGGGTCGAGGCCGGTCACCTCGCCGTTGACGCGCACGCGCACAAAGCCCTCGCTGCGCAGTTTTTTGAACAGGTCCTGATGCGTGCCCTTTTTCTGCTCGGCAAGGGGGGCCAGGAGGAGGAACTTCGTCCGCTCCGGCAGGCCCGCGATGTTCTCCACGATTTCGTCCGTGGTCTGGGCCTGAATGGGCCGCCCGCACTTGGGGCAGTACATGGTGCCAAGGCGCGCAAAGAACACACGCAAAAAGTCATACACCTCGGTCACCGTGCCCACGGTGGAGCGCGGATTGCGCGAGGTGGTCTGCTGTTCCAGCGAAATGGCGGGGGTCAGCCCCTCAATCTTGTCCACGTCGGGTTTGTCCATCTGCGGCAGAAACTGCCGCGCGTAGGCGGACAGGGACTCCACATACCGCCGCTGCCCTTCGGCATAGACAATGTCAAAGGACAGGGTGGACTTGCCCGAACCACTGGGGCCGCACACCACCACAAGTTCGTTGCGCGGAATATCCAGCGTCAGGTCCTTGAGGTTATGTTGGCGTGCGCCTTCTATATGTACGCAGTTGTTGTTCTGCATCAAACACCTTGCTTTCTTCCCGGTGTAGTGAATTCTCCGCACCAAAGCGGCTGGCCGAGGCCTCAGCCCGAAACCGAGAGTCTAACCATCATGGCGCGTATGGCAAGTGGAACAGTGGGAAACAGCGCAGCCACCGGATATTGCAGGAGAAGCCCCCTCTGCGGCCCCGCCGGAGCGCGCTTCGCCCAGCCAGCGCCCATAAAAAACGCGGAGCAGCCAAAGCCGCCCCGCGCGTTTCTACAACCTCTTTAAGCGCCCGCCTAGCGGATAACGCTCATACTGCGCCATTGCCCCTGACGGAAGCGCCGCCACGAGAAGAACATCAGCGTGCCGATATGCGCCAGCATCGCGCCCCACGCGGCGTACAGCCCCAGATGGAACACCTCCAGGATGAGATACGTGCCAAGGGCCATGATGAACACCGACGACAGCGACATCACCTTCAGGGTGTAGCGGATGTCGCCCGCGCCCTTGAGCGCGCCAAAGTACGAGAACACCACCGCGTCAAACAGCGTGTACACCGCCACGATAACGAGCAAAATGCGCCCGGCCTCACGCACGGGGGCGTACTGTTCGGGCGTAAAGCTGGTTGGGCGGAACATGGCGGACAAGGCGTCCGGGAACAGCAGGTAGATGGACATCATCACCAGCGCCCAGCCAACGTTCAGGTGCAGGACGCTGCGCGTGGCCTCGGCGGCGTCGTCAGGCCGCCCTGCGCCAATGGCCTGCCCCACCAGCGTCTGCGCGGCAATGTGCAGGCCCACCATGGGCATAAAGCTAAAGTGGTTCACACTCAGGACCATATTCGTCGCCGCCAGTTGCACGTTGCCAAGGCGGCCCACCAGCAGGATGAAAAAGGCGAACGCGAACACGTCAAAGAAGAACTCACAGCCGCTTGGCAGGCCATAGACCAACAGGCGCTTGAACTTGGCCGGATTCCAATGCCAGCCGGAGAGCACGCCGTACTGCTCCTCGTTGCGGCGGCGGAACACCATCAGCGCAAAGATGACCGCCGTCAGCGCCCACGCCACGCCCGTGGCAATGCCCGCGCCGCGGATGCCCAGCTCCGGGAACGGGCCAACGCCGTTGATGAGCATATAGTCCAGCGGTATGTTCACCGCCGCACCAATCATATTCACAACCATCACCGGGCGGGTCAGGCCGCGTCCGGTGTAGAACTCGCCAAGGGTGACGGTGAGGATATTGAATCCCGAGGCGTAGCACAGGATGCGGTAGTACTCGACCTCCAGCACCTGCACGGCCGGGTCGTGCCCGCCAAAGGCGAATATCGCCTCCGCTGGCAGGGCCAAGAGCACCATGCACACCGCCGCCAAAAGGCTGAACCACACGCCCTGCCACAGCGCCGGGCCAACCTGATGCGGCTGGCGCGCGCCGGTGTACTGCGCAATGAACACGTTCACATAGGTGGCAAGCCCGGAAAAGAACGCGATGAACTGAAAATTCATGGTGCTTGCGGTCATCGACGCCGCAAGGGCCTCAAGGGAATAGTGCCCGAGGAACACGCGGTCCGTGAACATGGTAATGGTGGCCGAAGCCATGCTCGCGACCAGCGGCATACCAACGCGAAGCACGTCGCGGTAGCCGTTGGGCGCACTCCACCGATCGATAGACATTTGTATCTCCATTTTCCGGTCTAGCGGGCAAGCCACTCTTGCCCGCACTGCCGGCAGAGTCCCCCTAGGCCGCCTCAAATAAATAGTCAACTCCCGGACCAGCCCTGCGGCATGCCCCCCCTTGTCAACACCGCGCCTTCGCTGTAGAGGTCGCCTGTCGGACACCTTTGTGCCCTCCGGGAGCGCCCCGGGGTGCGCGCCCTTCAGCCCCTTCCCCTCTCTCGCCACGCTGTTCGCCCGGCTGCGCACCACTTTTCATGACGACAACCGGCCCTTTGGCCACCCGATACACACCATGCGCATACGCAACATTATGTATTTTCCCGTAAAGGTCACGGCCTTTATCTGCCTGACGGCGCTTGTTTTTTCCGCCCTTGTTCCCCCGCCCGCACAGGCCGGGGAAACGCCACAGTCCATCGTGGTTGGCGGCGACCTGCACTACCCGCCCTATGAATTCCTCAACGACTCCGGCGACCCCGCGGGCTTTAACGTGGACCTCACCCGCGCCCTCGCCAAGGTCACGGGCCTGAACATCACCATCCGCCTCGGGCTGTGGAAGAACATGCGCGAAGCCCTTGCCGAAGGCGACATCGACGTTCTGCAGGGCATCTCGCACTCCTCCGCGCGCGAGAGCACGCTGTCGTTCTCCGAGCCGTACACCACGGTGGAGTACTCCATTTTCGCGCGGGACGACTCGCCCGTTGCCACCTCGTTGGACGATATGGAGGACGCCGAAGTCATCGTGGAAGAAGGCGGCGCCATGTACGACACCCTCACCCAAAACTATCCGCGCATCCGCATCATCCCCGCCTACAACCACGAAAACGCCCTGCGAAAGCTGGCGGCCGGGCACGGGGACTTTGCCCTCGTCTCCCAAACGGCGGGGCGCTACATGGTGCATAGCAACGATCTGGACAATATCTTCCCCATCGGCACGCCCTTTTCCCTGCAGCACTACTGCTACGCCACGCGCCCGGACAAGGCGCACCTGCTGGCAACCATCAACGCCGGGCTGGCAACCCTCAAAAAGGACGGCACCTACCGCGAGCTGTGCAACAAATGGCTTTCCGTCCCCAGCCCGGACGCGCTGTCGTGGCGCACGGTGATGTGCTACGGCGCGTGGATTTTGGGGCCGCTGCTGCTCATCCTTATGGGGAGCCTGCTCTGGACGCATATGCTCCGCCACAAGGTGGAGGAGCGCACCAACGAACTGCGCGAGGAAGCCCGCAAAAACCTTGAGGCCAAGCGCGAGCTGGAGCGCAAGCAAAAAGTCATCATCCACTCGGACCGCATGGCCACCCTTGGCGTTATGGCCTCGGGCGTGGCGCACGAAATCAACAACCCCAACGGCATGATGCTCATGAACCTGCCCGTCCTTGCCGACACCTACGAGGACGCCGCCGAGGTGCTGGACCACTACTACGACGAGCACGGCGACTTTCTCATGGGCGGCCTGCCCTACTCCCGCATGCGCGACGAAGTGCCGCAAATGATCAGTGATATGCTCGACGGCGCAAACCGCATCAAAAACATTGTGCGTGACCTTAAGGACTACTCCCGCAAGGGCGAGCGGTACGAGATGGAGCCGCTGGACTTCAACCATCTGGTCAAGGCGTCCCTGCGGCTGGTGCGCAATGCCATGAAAAAGTCGTCCAACGCCGTCACCGTGAGCCTTGCGCCGGACCTGCCCACCATTACCGGCAGTTCGCGGCGCATTCAGCAAGTCATCATCAACCTTGTGCTCAACGCCTGTCAGGCGCTGCCCGGCAAGGACCACGGCATCACCATCACCACCGGATACGACTCCACCGCCAACGCCGTCATCCTGCGCGTGCAGGACGAGGGCGTCGGCATCCCGCAGGAGCATCTGGACAACATCACCGATCCCTTCTTCACCACCAAGCGCGAGTCCGGCGGCACAGGCCTTGGCCTGTCCGTCTCCGCAGGCATCGTTAAGGAGCACTTCGGCGCGCTGGACTTTGAGTCCACGCCCGGTCAGGGCACCACGGTCACCCTCTCCATCCCCGCCGCAGCGGAAAACGAAGCCCAACTCGCAAGGAGATACACCTCATGATTCCCGCCACGGAAACCATCTATCCGTCCTTCAAGGTTCTGCTCGTGGACGACGAACCCGCGTGGCTCAGGAGCCTCAGCCTCACCCTTGAGCGCACGGCGGGCATCAACAACGTCCTCGCCTGCGACGACAGCACGCAGGTGATGGACATCCTCTCGCGCGAGCAGGTGGGCCTTGTACTCCTCGACCTCACCATGCCCGGCATCAGTGGCGAGCAGCTCCTGGACGCCATTACCGAGCAGTACCCGCACATTCAGGTCATCATCATCAGCGGCATGAACCAGCTTGAAACCGCCGTGCGCTGCATCAAGCAAGGGGCCTTTGACTACTTCGTCAAAACCGACGCGCAGGAGCACATGACCAAGGGCGTGCTGCGCGCCATCCGCACGCAGGAGCTCTACACCGTCAACAGCGGCATGCGAAAACGCATCCTCACCGGCGAGCTGCAAAACCCCGAGGCCTTTGCGCACATCGTTACCGTGTCGCCCTGCATGCTGGCCGTGTTCAAGTACATTGAATCCGTAGCCCCCAGCACCCAGCCCGTGTTGGTGACGGGCGAATCCGGCTCGGGCAAGGAGCTGGTGGCACAGGCCATCCACACCCTGAGCGAGCGCAAAGGCCCGCTGGTGAGCGTGAATGTCGCAGGGCTGGACGACACCAGCTTTGCGGATACGCTCTTTGGGCACACCCGCGGCGCCTTTACCGGCGCGGGGACAACCCGACCGGGCATGATTGAGCAGGCGCGCGGCGGCAGCCTCTTCCTTGACGAAATCGGCGACC
Organism: Desulfobaculum sp. SPO524; assembly: GCF_044987625.1. NCBI lineage: Bacteria > Pseudomonadati > Thermodesulfobacteriota > Desulfovibrionia > Desulfovibrionales > Desulfovibrionaceae > Desulfobaculum > Desulfobaculum sp. SPO524. Next base: position 873,700 of record NZ_JBJDSB010000001.1, read on the forward strand.
TGAGCCTGCAGTCGCAGGTAAAGCTGCTGCGCGTGTTGCAGGAAAACGAGTTCTACCCCCTTGGCAGCGACAGGCCCAAGCTCATGCAGGCCCGCGTCATCGTGGCCACGCATCAGGACCTGCAACAGAAGGTGCAGGACGGCACCTTCCGCAAGGACCTCTACTACCGCCTGTGCACCCACCACGTGGACGTGCCGCCCCTGCGCAAGCGCCCCAAGGACATCCCCGCCCTGCTGGACCGTTTTCTGGAGGAGGCCGCCGAGGAATTCGGCAAGAAAAAGCCCGCCATCCCCAAGGAACTGCCCCTGCATCTGGCCAACTATTCCTTCCCCGGCAATATCCGCGAGCTGCGCGGCATGGTGTACGACGCCGTCAGCACCCACAAGGCCAAGGTACTGTCCATGCACAGCTTTCTGAGGGCCATGGAGCGGGAAAATACCCCCGCGCCGGATGCGCAGACCGTGGCGGGTTCCTCGCGCCCCTTTGCGGCGCTGGAGCATCTGCCCACCATCACGGAGTGCACCGCCATGCTCATAGAGGAAGCGGTGGAACGCGCCGATGGCAACCAGACGCTGGCCGCGCGCATGCTTGGCATCTCCCAGCCCGCGCTGAGTAAGCGCCTCAAGCAGCTCCGCTCCTAGCGGCCGCCCCCCCCTCCACACGCCAAACGGCCCGGAGCGCTCTGCGCTCCGGGCCGTTTTTTCTGCTACGCCAAGCCCCCGGCAACATGTGACAATTCCTAGCATAGAAAGGGGAATAACTTTGGTTATGCCATAACCAAGGGCATATACCCCCGCGCACGCCGCGCCCTGCCTTGGGCCAGTCCAGCACGCCCCAGCCCGCGCCATAACTTTTTGCATGGGGCTTCGGGCCGGTCGGCCGCCTCCCGATCCGCTTAAATTCTCCTGCTATTTCAGAGGAGTAAAGCAATTTACACCTTTTGGCACCGTATTTGTTCTTAAAAGAGCAAGCGGATGCGAAGGCCGATACGTCCCGCCCGCTGCACATTTTTTCAGCATACAAAACATGAGGTTGTACACATGAAGTCCCGCATTGAGCATGATTTTCTCGGTGAAAAGGAAATCCCCGCGAACACCTATTATGGCGTCCAGACCCTGCGCGCCGTGGAGAACTTCTTCATCACCGGCCGCCACATCGGCGACGTGCCCGAACTTATCGAAGGGCTGGCCTATGTGAAGAAGGCCGCGGCCAAGGCCAATATGGAGCTGGGCGTCATCCCCGCGGACGTGGGCAAGGCCATCTGCGCCGCATGTGACGAAATCATCGGCGGCAAGCTGCGCGACCAGTTCCCCGTGGACACCATTCAGGGCGGCGCAGGCACCTCCACCAACATGAACGCCAACGAAGTCATCGCCAACCGCGCGCTGGAGCTGATGGGCTACAAGAAGGGCGAATACGAGCACTGCCACCCCAACAACCACGTCAACTGCTCCCAGTCCACCAACGACGCCTACCCCACGGCGTTCCGCCTTGCGCTGTACAACAAGCTGTCCACGCTGATGGAGGCCATGGCCTACCTGCAGAAGGGCTTTGCCGACAAGGGCGCGGAGTTCTCCGACGTGCTCAAGATGGGCCGCACCCAGCTCCAGGACGCCGTGCCCATGACCCTTGGACAGGAATTCTCCGCCTACGCCACCACCCTTGGCGAGGACATCTCCCGCGTGCGAGAGGCCCGCGAACTGCTGAAGGAGATCAACCTCGGCGCCACGGCCATCGGCACCGGCATCAACGCCCCCGAGGACTACGCCCGCCTTGCCACCGACGCCCTTGCCAATATGACGGGCATTGAGTTCGAGACCTCGGCCAACCTTGTGGAAGCCACGTGGGACACCGGCGCATACGTGCAGATTTCCGGCGTGCTCAAGCGCGTTGCCGTCAAGCTCTCCAAGATTTGCAGTGACCTGCGCCTGCTCTCCTCCGGTCCGCGCACTGGCCTCAATGAAATCAACCTGCCCAAGATGCAGCCCGGTTCCTCCATCATGCCCGGCAAGGTGAACCCGGTTATCCCCGAGGTGGTCAACCAGATTGCCTACGACGTCATCGGCAAGGACGTTACCGTGACCATGGCCGCCGAAAACGGCCAGTTGGAGCTGAACGTCATGGAGCCGGTCATCGCCAACGCCTTGTTCCAGGCCGTGGATATGCTCCGCCGTGGCTGCCGCATTCTGCAGGACCGCTGCGTCAGCGGCATTACCGCCAACCGCGAGCGCTGCCGCGAAATGGTGGAGCAGAGCATTGGCATCGTCACGCCGCTGAACCCCATCATCGGCTACGAAAAGTCCGCCGCCATCGCCAAGGAAGCCCTCGAAACCGGCAAGTCCGTCTACGACCTTGTTCTGGAGCACAAGGTGCTCACCAAGGAGAAGCTGGACGAGATTCTCTCCCCCGAGAACATGATGCACCCCCGATTCATCAGAAATTAGCCTCCCTCGGACCACGGGGCTGACCGAGCATCAGCCCGCAGCAGGGGACGGACAGACTTGGCGAGAGGTCCGTCCGCCCCGCGTCGCCACCCGAGAGGCTTCACCACCACACCACCCAAGGGAGTTAAGGTATGTTCTGGATACAACTGCTTATCGTTTTGGCCGCCATCTTCATCGGCGCGCGCCTTGGCGGCGTGGGTCTTGGCGTCATGGGCGGCCTTGGTCTGGCCGTTCTGAGTTTCTTCTTCGGCGTGCAGCCCACAGCCCCGCCCATCAACGTCATGCTGATGATTGCCGCTGTGGTCACCGCCGCCGGCGCGCTGCAGGCCGCCGGCGGGCTGGACTATCTGGTCAACATCGCCGCGCGCATCCTGCGCCGCAACCCAAACCAGATTACGTTCCTCGGCCCCATCGTCACATATATTTTCACCTTCTTCGCCGGCACGGGCCACGTGGCCTACTCCGTGCTGCCCGTCATCTCCGAGGTGGCCCGCAACACCAAGGTCCGCCCCGAGCGGCCGCTGTCCATCGCGGTTATCGCCTCGCAGCAGGCCATCACCGCCAGCCCCATCTCCGCCGCCACCGTGGCCCTGCTGGGCATGACGGCCAGCATGGGCGTGCAGTTGTCGGACATTATGATGGTCTGTGTGCCTTCCACCTTTGCGGCCTGCATGATTGGCGCATTCATCGCCAACAGGACCGGCAAGGACCTCATGAAGGACCCCGAATACCTGCGCCGCCTGAACGACCCCAGCCTGCGCGCCGCCATTGAAAAGGCCAACGCCGGCGAAACCGTTGAGGAGACCGAGGTCCCCGGCTATGCCAAGATTTCCGTGGGCTTGTTCCTGCTGGGCACCCTGTCCATCGTGCTCTTTGGCTCCTGCCCCGAACTGCGCCCCTCGTGGAACGTGAGCGGCGAAATGGAACGCATGAGCATGGCCAGCGCCATTGAAATCATCATGCTCACCGTGGCCGCGCTCATCCTGCTCATCAGCCGTGTGGATGTGAAGAAGCTGGCCGAGGGCAGCGTCTTTGGCGCGGGCGTTCAGGCGGTTATCGCCATCTTCGGCATTGCGTGGCTGGGCGACAGCTTCTTTAGCAGCAACATGGAGTTCCTCAGCGGCAATATTCAGGACATGGTCACCGCCGCGCCGTGGACCTTCGCCATAGCGCTGTTTGTGCTGTCCATCCTGCTCTTTTCGCAGGCGGCCACCGTGCGCGCGCTGATGCCGCTGGGCATCGCCCTTGGCATCCCGGCCCCGGCGCTCATCGCCATGTTCCCGGCCGTGAACGGCTACTTCTTTATCCCGAACTACCCCACCGTGGTCGCGGCCATCAACTTTGACCGCACCGGCACCACGCATATCGGCAAGTTTGTGCTGAACCACAGCTTTATGCTGCCGGGGCTGGTGGCCACCGTCGGCGCCATCGGCATTGGATTCATGCTTGCGGGCGTGATGTTCTAACTGTATTTCGGCGCATCGCGGCGCTTGGCAAATTCCATCCAAGCGCCGCGATGACTCGTTTTTCACACCCAGCAACCCGTTAAACGTTCAATCAGGAAGAAACCATGCAGACCGACATCTCCATGCCCGCGTCGATCCAGGGCAACACCTCCGCTTATATGGACTGGCTGCAAATGCTCAGCGGCGCCGCCCTGATCGTCTTCATGTGGTGCCATATGCTGCTGGTCGCCAGCGTCAACCTTGGCGCGGGCGTCTTCGACGCATTGGCGGCATTTTTGGAATATACCTACATGGCCCAGATTGGCGGTCCGCTCATCGGCGTCGTCTTCCTCGTCCACTTTGTGCTGGCCATCCGCAAAATTCCCGTCACCTCCACGCAGCAGAAGGGCATGTGGAATCAGGCCCGCATGCTGCGCCACAAGGATACGTGGCTGTGGATTGTGCAGGCCGTCAGCGCCATGGTCATCCTCATCATGGCCGGGGTGCACCTGTGGACCGTGCTCACGGACCTGCCCATCACGTCCGTGAAAAGCGCCACCCGCATTCAGGAAGGCGGATGGATGTGGTTTTACCTCATCCTGCTGCCCATGGCCGAACTGCACGTGGGCATCGGCTTTTACCGCATCGGCGTGAAGTGGGGCTTTGTGGGCCGCAGCGGCCGCAAAAACTTCCAGAAGCTGGAATACGCCATCACCGGCGGTTTTATCCTCATCGGCCTCATCACGCTTCTGACCTTCGCGGGCATCAGCATCTAGGAGACAACACGACATGAGTGACATCATATATACCGACGTCCTGTGCATTGGCGCAGGCCTTGCCGGTGAGCGCGTGGCCATCGAGGCCGCCGAGGCCGGCTACAGCACCATCTGTCTGAGCATCGTCCCTGCACGGCGCTCCCACTCGTCCGCCGCGCAGGGCGGCATGCAGGCCGCCCTTGGCAACTGCGCCATGGGCGAGGGCGACGGCCCGGACGTCCACTTTGCGGACACGGTCAAAGGCTCCGACTGGGGCTGCGATCAGGAAGTGGCCCGCCTGTTCTGCGACACCGCGCCCATCGTCATGCGCGAGCTGGCCTACTGGGGCGTGCCGTGGAACCGCGTGGTCGCCGGAACCGACGACTACTTCCAAGGCGGCAAGAAGTTCTCCAAGACGGAAAAGAAGGAGAACGAAGGCCTCATCACCGCACGCAACTTTGGCGGCACGGCCAAGTGGCGCACCTGCTACACCTCCGACGGCACCGGCCACGCCGTGCTGTACACCATGGACAACCGCGCCATGCACAAGGGTGTTCAAGTGCACGACCGCACCGAAGCCATCGCCCTCATCCACGACGGCGAGCAGTGCAAGGGCGCCATCGTCCGCTGCCTGCGCACAGGCGAGCTGCGCACCTACCTCGCCAAGGCCACGGTCATCGCGGCGGGCGGTTTCGGCCGCATTTACCGCGAGTCCACCAACGCCGTCATCTGCGAGGGCGGCGGCCAGTCCATTGCCCTAAACACCGGCATCGTGCCCATGGGCAATATGGAGGCCGTGCAGTTCCACCCCACCGGCGTTGTGCCGTCCAACATCCTCGTCACCGAGGGCTGCCGCGGCGACGGCGGCACCCTGCTGGACAAAAACATGGAGCGCTTCATGCCCAGCTACGAGCCGGAAAAGGCCGAGCTGGCCTCGCGCGACGTGGTCTCGCGCCGCATGACGGAGCATATGCGCAAGGGCCTTGGCGTGCCCAGCGACTACGGCGACCACCTGTGGCTGGATATCCGCCACCTTGGCGAGCACCACATCACGCACAAGCTGCGCGAAGTGGAAGAGATCTGTAACAATTTCCTTGGGGTGGACCCCATCACCCAGCCCATCCCCGTGCGCCCCACCCAGCACTACTCCATGGGCGGCATCCGCACCAACAAGGACGGCGCAGCCTACGGTCTGTCCGGCCTGTTCTCCGCGGGCGAGGCCGCCTGCTGGGACATGCACGGCTTTAACCGCCTTGGCGGCAACTCCCTGTCCGAAACCGTTGTAGCCGGACGCATTGTCGGCAAAAAGGTCGTGGAGTTTCTGGAAGGCTGCGACGTGCGCTTCAGCACCAGCGAGGCGGACAGCTTCCGCAAGAAGGAAGAGCAGCGCATCCAGACCCTCATCTCCGGCGGCGGCACCGAGAACGTCTATGAACTGCGCCGCCTGATGCAGGACACCATGATGGAAGGCGTTGGCATCTTCCGTGACGAGACGGGCCTCTCCAAGGCCGTCAGCGACCTGCAGGCCATCCACCAGCGCACCCGCAATATCGGCCTTACGTCCGACGGCATCGGCGCCAACGACGAGCTGCGTCTGGCCCTCAACCTGCCCGGCATGGTCAAGCTGGCCCTGTGCGTGGCCTACGGCGCGCTGGAGCGCCGCGAAAGCCGCGGCTCCCACGCCCGCGAGGACTACCCCGCACGCAACGACCGCGACTGGCTGGTCCGCACCCTTGCCACATGGCAGGACGGCAGCGACCTGCCCACCCTAAACTATGAACCGGCTTCCACCGTCTTCAATATCCCTCCGGGAGACCGTGGCTATGGCGGCGGCAAGATTATCAGCGCAGACGACAAGGAGGCCTAAGCCATGGCGCGCACACTGACTTTCAACGTATTCCGGTACAATCCGCAGGCGGGCGAAACCATGCCCCGCATGCAGACCTACACCATAGACGAAACCGCCAGCATGACGGTGTTCATCGCCCTGAACCGTCTGCGCGAGGAGCAGGACCCATCCCTCAAGTTCGACTTCTGCTGCCGCGCTGGCATCTGCGGCGCCTGCGCCATGGTCATTAACGGCCGTCCCTGTTTAGCCTGCCACACCAAGACCATGGACCTGCCGGACGAAATCACCCTGCTGCCCCTGCCCTTCTTCAAGTGCATCGGCGACCTTGCCGTAGACACGGGCGTGTGGTTCCAGGACATGAACCGCAAAATCGAATCGTGGGTCCACACCGACAAGGAATTCGACCCCGCCGCGCCCGAAGAGCGCATGGACAACGACACCGCCGAAGCCGTGTACGAGCTGGACCGCTGCATTGAATGCGGCTGCTGCGTTGCGGCCTGCGGCACGGCGCGCATGCGCGAGGACTTCCTTGGCGCAGTGGCCCTGAACCGCATCGGCCGCTTTGTCATCGACCCGCGCGATAAGCGCACGGACAAGGACTACTTCGACATCATCGGCACCGACCAGGGCATCTTTGGATGCATGGGTCTGCTTGCGTGCGAGGACGTATGCCCCAAGGGCCTGCCCCTGCAGGACCAGCTGGGCTTCCTGCGCCGCAAGATGGGCCTGCATGCCTTCAAACGGCTGTTCTCTGGTAGGAAATAAGCACCTCGTATCCCTTAGGGCGAGCGCGGTCCGTCCCCGGATGAGACGGACCGCGCTCCACCACAACCACAGCCCCGCACAGGCACGCCGGCGCCGTACACAGCGCCATGCAGCGGGAGACTCCATGCGGAGGACGATATGAAACTGTGGATGAAAATCCTTATCGGCATGGTCATCGGCGTGCTCTTCGGACTCGTCTTCCCCACCCTGACCCCGTATGTCGAGCCACTTGGCACCCTGTTCCTCAAAGGCATCAAACTGCTCATCGTGCCCCTTGTCTTTGCCTCGCTGGTCTCGGGCATGACCAGCATGAGCGACCTGAAAAAGCTGTGGCGCATCAGCGCCAAGACCTTTCTCACCTATTTTGTGACCACGGCCTTTGCCGTGTCCATCGGCCTGACCATTGCCAATCTGGCCGCCCCTGGCGCAGGACTGCACCTGCACGCCGCCGAGACAGCCGCCGCCAAGGACGCGCCCTCCATTGTGGACACTCTGCTGGACGTGGTGCCCACCAATCCGCTGGAAGCCATGGTGCAGGGCAACATTTTGCAGATTATCGCCTTTGCGGTGCTGCTTGGCGTGTCCATGAACATTGCCGGGGACAAGGCCGCGCCGGTCCGCAGGTTCTGCCATTCTCTTGCGGACATCATGTACACCATGACCTCCATCGTCATCGCCTTTGCCCCGGTTGGCGTTTTTGCCCTCATGGCCAAGGTGGTGGCGCAATACGGCGTGGACACTCTGCTCCCGCTGGCGAAAATCATCCTGCTGATGTTCGCCGGGAGTCTTGTGCACATCCTCGTGGTGTACGGCGGGGGCGTGGCGCTGGTGGCGCGCCTGAATCCCCTGCGCTTCTTCCGCGGCATTCTGGACGCCCAGTTGGTGGGCTTTTCCACCAGCAGCAGCTCCGGCACCCTGCCCGCCACCATCCGGTGTACGGAGCAGAACCTTGGCGTGTCCAAGCCCATTGCCAGCTTTATCCTGCCGCTGGGGGCCACCATTAATATGGATGGCACCGCCATCTATCAGGGCATCTGCGCCGTGTTTGTGGCGCAGGCCTACGGGGTGGACCTCACCGCCGCCAACTACGCCACCATTGTGCTGACGGCCACGCTGGCCTCCATTGGCACGGCGGGCATTCCGGGCGCCGGGCTTATCATGCTATCCCTTATCCTCTCCGCCCTTGGGCTGCCCATGGAAGGCCTCGCCCTCATCGCCGGGATTGACCGCATTTTGGACATGGCCCGCACCACCGTAAACATCAGCGGCGACGCCATGACGTCCCTCATCGTGGCGCGCAGCGAAAATGAAGTAGACCTTTCCACCTACGCCGGGGCGACCTCTTCCGGCGTTCAGGTGGCGACCCAGTCCACGGACTGATTTCCGGGAAGAACACCAAGCCCTCCAATGCGGAAACACCCATGCCCGGTGCATACTCCCTGACGCGGCGCGCTGTGCGCCGCACACCGGGCATCCGCTTCTCCCCTCCCGGAACCAGACGCGCCCCGGCCCCAATCCCCGGGGCGCTCTTTTCCCCCCACAACGCAGAAGGCCCGCCGGATACCTCCGGCGGGCCTTCTGCACATGGACGCGCCATTACGCCTCCACATCATCACGCGCGGCGCACAGCTCCCGCGCAAAGGATGGCCAATCCGCCGCTGGCGGCGTGGTAAAGGCCATGACCTCCTTGGTCTTTGGATGCGTAAAGCGCAGGTACTCCGCGTGCAGCTTCAGCTGTCCCGGCCCCGTGCCACTGCCGTACAGCCTGTCGCCCACGATGGGCAGGCCAAGGCCAAGGGGATGCGCGGCGTGCACGCGAAGCTGGTGCGTGCGCCCGGTCTTGGGGGTAAACTCCACCAGCGTCAAACCATCCTGCACGCCAAGGCGCCGCCACACAGTGCGCGAGGCCTTGCCATGCAGCGGGTCGTACACCTGATAGGGCCGGTTGTAGATATCAAGGCGCAGGGGCAGGTCCACCTCGCCGGCTTCCGCCTCCAGCACGCCGTCAAGCACGGCCACATAGCGCTTGGCGACCTGCCGCTGCTGAAACTGCTGAAACAACTCGCGGTTGGAGCGCGCCGTCAGCCCAAGCACCAAAATGCCCGAGGTATCCATATCCAGCCGGTGCACCGCCGGAAACTTGCGGCACTCGGGAAACATCGCCTGCACGCGCGTGACCACGCAGTCCTGATTCTCCGGCCCGCGACCGGGCACGGACAGGAGGCCACTTGGTTTGTTCACCACCACGACCTTGGGGTCGGCGTGCAAGATATCAAGGGAAAGCGCATCGGTCATGGCGTGATCATCCATTCGTTACGGCGGCGTGGCCGCACAACATAAAGCCCAGCAGGGGACGGCACTTGCCCTCGCAGGCCGCATAGCTCATCCCGTGCCGGCGCGTTCCGGAGCGGTTCTCCCGCCCCACATAAAATTCCACAATACCCGTCGGCCGCACGCCAAGACGCGCGGCATGCTGCAACAGCTTGGGCGCGCAGCAATCCCCGGCCCCGGTAGGCACGCCGGGCGCGAGAAAAATCTCCGTCATGGGCCGCACCTCGCCTGCGCCATTGCGCAGGCGGTACAGGGCGTGGATGTCGCGCATCAGACCCTGCGACATGGCCCGGCGCCGACGCTTCAGCGCGGCGCGGCGCTCCGGGTCGGTGCATGCCGCCATCTCGCGGCCAATGGCCTTAATCTGCGGCTCCACCGGATCACTCACCGCATGAAAGGCCGCCACGTCAAGGACCGGCGGCGTCCACCCCGGCACCTCCCACGCGCCATTGTACTGGCCGGAAAACGCCCTGAGCGTGCCGGACGCGCCGCTGGCATCCACATAGCTGAGCACGCCAAACATCTGCCCCCGCGCCTCGCCCCACAGATAGTCCAACGCAAAGCGTGGGTCGGCGCCCGCCCTGGGCGCATCAATATCCACCCGCCCAAGGGCCTCAAGGCGCTCAAACAGGGCGTGGGCCGGGGCAAGGGCCCCTCCTACGGGCAGGCCATGCTCCACACCGCACCGGGCGCATGGCCCGGCGCACTGCACCATGTCCGGCGTGACGTCACAAAGGGATACTGTCGGCATGGCGCGGAACATACTGGCATTGCCCGGCGATGAAAAGCCCCCGCACGCCGTGCGCGCCACATCACCGCCTAACCCCCTTGCATAACACCAAAAAATCCTCGCCCCAGCCTGCCGCAACGCCCCCCTCCCTGCGTCGCAATATCCTCCCCCGCAAAGCCCATGCAAAACCAAACACATAGCCAGCAAAACGCTGATTGGACGCCAAAATTCACCGCGCCCCAGTTTACACAACCTGCTCCCCAAGGCATATTGGAAGCTATGTATCCCCCAACTACCAAAATTTGGAGGCTGTAATGAAAAAGGTTGTTCTTCTTGCCATCACCTGTGCCGTCCTCCTGCTGGCCAGCCATGCGGCGCAGGCGGCACAGAGCGTCACGGTCTATGGTGACGACTCCTATACGCCCTATTCCTTCTCAAACCGGGGCCAACCCGACGGCATCTACGTCAAAATCTTCCAAGCCGCCTTCAAACGCATGGACGGCTACAATGTCACCATCGAGCTGGTGCCGTGGAAACGCGCCATGAAACTGATTGAAAAGGGCCAAGGCTTTGCGGCCTTCCCGCCCTACTACCGCCCAAAACTGCGCCCGTGGATTCAGCCATGGTCCGACCCCATTCTGGAAGAAGGCTTTGCCGTCTACTGCCGCGCCGAAGTGCTGACCTCCCCCCGCCCCAACTGGCCCGACGACTATAAAGACCTCACCATCGGCATCAACGCCGGGTTCTCCGTGCCGGATACCGAAGGGCTCAAGATTGAGGAAGCCGCAGACAACGAGGCCAACCTCAAAAAGCTGAAGGCCGGACGCATTGACGCCTACGTCAACGACGACGCCTCCATCCGGTACACCATGAGCCAGATGGGCATCAGCTCCGACATCATCAAAAAAGGTACCCAGATCAATACCGAGAACGGTTATCTGGCATTCTCCCGCGACTTTGACGCGCCCTACAAGCAGGACTTCGTGGCCAAGTTCAACGCGGCCATCAAGGCCATGCAGGATAGTGGCGAGATTGACCGCATCGTCGCCAGCTTCCTGAACCAATAACCCACACTGCCACAGCGGCCGCACCGCACAGCGCCCCCGCGGTGCGGCCCCGGCACATTCGGGGCGCAAGCACAATCATCACGACAAAACGGAACGGTGACCCATGAAAAGGCTTCTGAATCAAAGTATTCAATTCCAAATCATCATCATCCTTGTCGCCGTTGTCACAGCCATTTTGCTTGGATTCGGCGTCCGCGACTATTACGAAACGCGCAGCCAGCTCAGCGCCAGACTGAGCAAAGCCGCCACCTATATGGCCGGACGCCTCGCCATCGGCATGGTCACGCCCATGTGGGACTACGACGAAGAACTCGGCGTCCGGCTCATCCAGTCCGAAATGCAGGATGAAGACCTGTCCGCCGTGGTGGTGCATGAAACTGGCGGCGAAAGCATCTTCCTCGCCCTGTCCAAAACAGGGCCGGACGAAACCGAGAAAATTACGGAGCCGCCCACAGGCGACTTTGTCACCAGCACCGCAGAAGTCATCCGTGAGGAAAAACCCATCGGCGCGGTCACAGTGTACCTCAGCAAGGCCTCGCTCAAGGAAGCCATCGCCGCGGAAATCACCAAAATTACCGTGAACACCATCGTGACGGATACGCTGATTATCCTCATTCTCTTCTTTGTCATCCGCATTAAGCTCATCACGCCCGTCAAGGTCATCCAGGGCTTTGCCGAGCGCGTGAGCGCCGGGGACCTTGAGTCCTCCTTTGGCTCCGCCTCCTTCACCGGCGAGCTGGAGGAGCTGAAAAACGCGGTGCTGCAGATGGTGACCAACCTCAAGCAAACCATCCGCGAAGTGGAAGTAAAGGAGAAGGAAGCCGCCGAGTCCGCCCAAAGCGCCAAGGACGCCCTGCAGGACGCCGAAGCCGCCCGAGAAGAAGCCGAATGCGCGCGGCAGCAAGGCATGCAGGAGGCCGCCAACACCCTGAAGTCCATCTCCGAAAACATCGTCAGCGCGGCGGAACAGATGGACGGCAAGGTGGAGCGGGTGACGGACTTCACCACCCGCCAGCGCGACCGCGTGGGCGAAACCGCCACCGCCATGGAAGAGATGAACGCCACCGTGCTGGAAGTGGCGCAAAATGCCGGCTTCGCGGCGGAAAGCGCGGATTCCTCCAACCAGAAGGCCTCCCTTGGCGTGGACAAGGTCTCCGAACTGGTGGCCTCCATTGACGAGGTCAACACCCTCTCCGACACCATGAAGGCCAACCTGCAGGAGCTTGGCGAGCACGCCAAAGGCATTGGCAATATCATGAACGTTATTACGGACATCGCGGACCAAACCAACCTGCTGGCCCTCAACGCCGCCATTGAAGCGGCCCGTGCCGGCGATGCAGGGCGCGGCTTCGCCGTTGTGGCGGACGAGGTCCGCAAGCTGGCGGAAAAAACCGTCCACGCCACGCAGGAAGTGGAAGAAGCCGTCCGCGCCATCCAAAACAGCAGTGCCCAGAATATTCAGGGCATGGAGAGCACCACCACCGCCGTTGGCCACAGCATGGACCTTGCCAAGGAGGCGGGAAGCGCCCTCAACGAAATCATGAGTATTGTCGAGGCGACATCGGACCAAATCCGCTCCATCGCCACCGCATCCGAGGAGCAGTCCGCTTCCAGCGAGGAAATCAACCGCGCCATGGAGGACATCAACGCCATCGCGGCGGATATCTCCACGGACATGACCTCCGCGGCAGACGCCCTGGGCACCCTCAAACAGCTCTCAGAACAGCTCATCGCCCTTATCAACAAGCTGGAATCGCAGTAGCGCCAGCATTCACGCACCACAAAGGCCGTTTCCGCCCGCTAAGACAACAGGTGGAAACGGCCTTTTCCTTTGGCGCGCTCCAGCGGCGCTATGGCGCCACAAACAGCTGCGCCCACCCCCACGAAAAGGGCATCACAAGAAAAAGGGAAGGAATCATGTTCGCCACGGGAAACTGCTGTATGCCGCAGATGCGAAAGCCCGTCGCCAGCATGATCAGCCCGCCGCAGGCGGAAAAGTCGGCCAGCATATCCGGCGTGGTCAGCGGCAGGATAAGCGCCGCGGCCAGATACAACGCCCCCTGCACCACAAACTGGGGCACCACAAGCAGCCCCACGGAAAGCCCCAACGTGGACGCGAAAATGGGCGCGGTAAACGCATCCAAAATGGCCTTCACGATAAGCAGCGTGGGGTCGCCGGTCATGCCCTCGGCCATGGAGCCATACACGCCCGTTCCGCTCATGCAAAACAGGACCAACAGCGCCACGTACTTGTCCAAAAACTCCTCCTGACTCACGTCCCCCGAGGGGCGGACCAGCTTTTCAATCCACGTGCGCGCCCTGTTCGCCAGCTTCTGGATGCCGCCTTCCAGCCGGATGATTTCACCCCAAAACGAGCCGACCACCAGCGCCAGCACAACAGGGGCCAACAGCTTCACCTTGCCAATCATCACAACGCCAAGCCCCATGGAGGCGCAGCCAAAGACCATGGGCATTCTGCTGCGTATATTCGCGCTAAAGCGTGGACCAATCACAACCCCGGCGACACTGCCCAGCAGCAAGGCCGCCGCATTCACATACGGACCAATCATTTCTGTTTCCTTTTTCTGAGTATGCGCCGCCAGCCCGCGCGTCCCTTGGGGAACGGGAAGAACGAGCATGGCAACGCAAAGGGATGGGGAGGGGAAATATCCCGCGCGGGGTGGGTCAGGCGGGCCGCTCGCTTGGTGCGGGGCCAGAGGTAAAGGCAAACGTCGCTTCCGCCTTGGCGTAAAACACACGCACCCCGGCGGCGTCCAAATGAGCGAGGAGGCTGTCGCACTCCTCGGCGGTCAGCGCCATGGTCACAAGCTGGGGCACGTCTTCCAAATCAAAATACCCTTCGGAATGGAACCGGCCGTCGTGGCCGAAGCCTTCCTTGCCATACACCACCGTGGCTCCGCGCACGCCCCTCGCCTTGGCCTGTTCCAGAATCCATTCGGCAAGGGGCTTGCCGTCGTACTGACGGTTCTGCTGGGTAAAAAACGTCAAAAGATACCCTTGTGCCATCATGCACACCGCCTTGTTTTACGCATTCGCATTCTTGCATTCCGTGCCACTGCCAATGCAGGCCGTTGTAGACGAGCGGCCGCATTGTGGCAGTGACGGCGGTCACTGATGGCGCAAAAAGGTCAAATGATGAAAAACGGCCCGGACGGGGCGCTGAGGCATTCCGGATCACAAATGGTGATGCGGCCACGGGATTTGGACAAAATTCCAGCCGCCTGCAGACGCGAGACGACACGCGCCGCGGACTCGCGCGAGGTTCCGGTCATTTCGGCAATGTCGCTGTTGGTCAGGGGCAGGTCGGTGCCAAGGCGGGCATGGAGCATGCGCAGCACGTTGACGACGCGCGTCTCCACACTCTCGTCAATAAGGTCCAGCACACGGGTGTACGCGCCGTTCAGCATGTCCCCCATAGTGCCGAGGATGCCAATGGCCACGGCAGGATTGTCCTGCACCCACGCCCGGAATTCGGCGCTGGGGATGGAGAGCACCGTGGCGTCCTCCACCACGCGGGCGGTGAACAGACGCGGGCCGTCCTTAAAGCAGGCAATCCCGCTCAGGGACATCCCCGGCCCCGCCACCAAGTACGTAAACGACCGGCCGGACGGCGCCTCCTTGGACATGATAACCCTGCCGCGCTGCATCAAATAAAAATGCGTCGCCGCCTCCCCCGCGTGGAAGACGTACTCCCCCTTGGCAAACTGGAGCTGCCTGGCCCTACGAGCCAACAGCACCAGCGCCTCCGGCTCCGCTAGCCGCAGGTTGATATCGGTCTGAAGCACGCGAACTATCGCGTCTGTGGGCTGGTGCATGGGGTCTTCCTTCAATGATGGTGTCCTCGGCGATTCTGCCGCGCCGCCTCGGGCGCAACGCGCGAAGACGAAGGCGGTAGGCCCCCGCTCTGGCACCAGTGCACGCAAGGGCGGCTCCTTGCACCGAATGCGCCGCAGAATGCACTATGGGCGGCTTTCACAGCGGCGCAATGCCCCTGTTCAGCCGCCCACTCGTGTTCTGCATATGCCGCCCAACCGGACGGCATACGCAGGATAAGACGCTCTTTACGCCGCGCATGGCGGCCACGTTTCCACGCGGACCGACTGGCGGCCCACGCTCCCGCCCCGGCTACTCCACAGTCACGGACTTGGCGAGGTTGCGCGGCTGGTCCACGTCCTTGCCCAGATAGTCCGCCACCTCGTACGAGAACAGCTGCAGGCACGGCAGCACGAGGAAGGTGTTGAGCGGGCCCCACACCTCGGGGATGACCCATACGTCCTCGGCCGCAATGTCCAGCCCCGGATGGGTCAGGGCGATGATGCGGCCGTCGCGCGCCTGGACCTCTTCGAGGTTGGACTTCACCTTGGGGAACAGGTCGTCGTGCAGGGCCAGAGCAAAGGTGGGGAATTCCTTGTCGATGAGGGCGATGGGACCATGCTTCATCTCGCCGCTGGCGTAGCCCTCGGCGTGGATATAGCTGATTTCCTTGAGCTTGAGCGCCCCCTCAAGGGCCAGCGGGAACTGGAGTCCACGGCCAAGGAACATAAAGCTGCGCGACGCGGAATACTTGCGCGACAGCTCCTGCGCGCGCTCACGCATGCGCGGCAATTCGGCTTCCAGAATACCCGGAATGCCCATCACGCCAGTTACGGCGCGCTCCTCCACCTCGGCGGAGAGGGTACCCTTCTGGCGGCCCCAGTGCAGGGCCAACAGCAGAAGCAGCGTCATCTGGCTGCACAGCGCCTTGGTGGACGCCACGCTGATTTCCGGACCGGCCTGCGTGTAGATGACGTGGTCCGCCTCGCGGGAGACCGAGGAGCCGACCACGTTGCACAACCCGATGACCGTTGCGCCCATCTCCTTGGCGCGGCGCATGCCCGCAAGGGTATCGGCGGTTTCGCCGGACTGGCTGATGGCCAGCACCACGTCGTCCTCGTCAAGGAGCAGGTCGCGGTAGCGGAACTCCGAGGCGATTTCCACGCGCACCGGAATGCGCGCCCACGACTCGATAAGATTCATGCCCCACAGCCCCGCGTGGTAGGAGGTGCCGCAGGCGAGAATATGCAGGCGCTTGGGCGGCGTGGTGCCCTCCAGTTCGGACAGGGTCACGGCCTTGGACGCCGCGTCCACACGCCCGGTCAGGCAATCCGCCACCACCTTGGGCTGCTCGGAGATTTCCTTGAGCATAAAGTGCTTGTAGCCGCCCTTCTGGGCCGCCTGCACATCCCACGTAATGGTGTGCACCTCTTTTTCAATGGGGGCGAGGGTGCGCGCGTCGCAGACTTCCCAGCTGGACGGCGTCAGGGTGACCATCTCGCCGTCCTCAAGAAAAACCACTTCCCGCGTGTAGGGCAAAAAGGCCGGAATGTCCGACGCAACAAAGTTTTCGCCAATGCCCTTGCCAAAGACCAGCGGGCTGGCCTGACGCGCGGCATAGATGGTGCCCGGCTCGTGGATGCTCATCAGCGCAATGGCGTAGGCGCCTTCCACGCGTTCCAGCGCCCAGCTCAGGGCCTTCTGGAGCGTCTCCGTGTGCTTGCGGCCCTCGGCAATGAGGTTCACCAACACTTCGGTGTCCGTCTCCGAGGCAAAGGTGTACCCCCGCTCGGACAGCCACTGGCGCTGCTCCTGATAGTTTTCAATGATGCCGTTGTGGATGAGGGCGAGCTCGCCGGAGTTGTCCCGGTGGGGATGGGCGTTGCGTTCCACGGGCACGCCATGGGTGGCCCAGCGGGTATGCCCAATGCCCGAGGTCGCCATATGGTGGCTGCACCCGGCAACTTTGCTCTCCAAGGCGGAGAGCTTGCCCTCGGCGCGCAGGAGCGTCAGTTCGTTATTTTCAATATACGCCACACCGGCGGAGTCGTACCCCCGGTATTCAAGGCGGCGGAGTCCTTCCACAAGCACGGGCACAGCAGGTCTGTGACCGGAATATCCGATGATTCCACACATATTCGCGATTCCGTTGTTGGCGTCCGAAGGAAGCGCCGGACCATGCGGCCCGGCGCGCTCGTTTCTGTCGAATCGCTTCCGGCGTGGCGGCTTAGGCGCTCACCTTGGCCCAGAATGCGGGCCAATCCGCCAGAAGCTGCCGCAGGGCCTTGCCCCTGTGGCTTCGGGCGTTCTTTTGCTGGGACGAAAGCTCGGCGGAGTGCTTGCCGCTGTCCGCATCCACGAAAAGCGGGTCGTACCCGAATCCGTTGGTGCCGCGCGGTGCTTCGCCGATGTGCCCTTCCCACGCGCCGGATGCGGCAAGTTCTTCGCCGCCCGGGGCATAGGCCAGCATAACGCACCGAAACCGCGCGGTGCGGCGCTCGGTGGGTACGCCGGACAGGGCGTCCAGCAGTTTGGCATTATTCTTTTCGTCTGTGGCATCCTCGCCGCTGTAGCGGGCGGAGTAGACTCCAGGGGCGCCGTCAAGGGCGTCCACCTCAAGGCCGGAGTCGTCTGCCACGGCAACAAGGCCGGTGGCCTCGGCCACGGTCTTGGCTTTTATGCGGGCGTTTTCCTCAAAGGTCACGCCCGTCTCTTCGATTTCACCTATTTCCGGGAAATCGTCCAATCCTTTCACTTCAAGCTGAAAGCCCTCAAGCATCTGCGACAGCTCAGCAATTTTTCCTGTGTTGCGGGTCGCCAATACAACAGCGCTCAAGACGCCCTCCTTCTGAACTTCCGGTGTCTTTTGAGGTTGGGCCCGCCACCTGCGGCGGGACTTCCCTCCCTTACTCCGGCAGTGGCTCCTCGTCCAGCAGCGGGTCCTCCACGGCGGCCACGGGCACAAGGCGCATGGTTATGCTGGTGCCCGAGCCGGGCGTACTCTCAAGCAGAAGCTTGCCGCCAAGGTCGTCCACAATCTTGCGCGTCATGGCCAGCCCAAGGCCGGAGCCTTTGTCCTTGGTGCTAAAAAACGGATTAAAGACCTTGTTTTGCATCTCCACCGGGATACCGGGACCATTGTCCCGTACTATCAGCTCCACCCAGCGTCCGGACATGCGCGTCACCACGGACACCCACCCACTCTCGTGCATGGACTCCATGGAATTTTTCAGCATGTTGATGAGGCACTGCTTAATAAGCTCCGGCGTGCCCTGCGCGTTGGCGATGCCGGAGTCCAACTCCGTCTGCAAGGTGATGCCGTGCTGTTCATAGCCATGGCGCATCAGATTCACCGCGTCGGTGACCACATCGTTGACATCCACCACGGCACTGGCCCCGTCCGTCGGGCGCGCAAAATTCAGCATGCTCTTGAGGATTTCCTCAAGCCGCCGCGACTCCTTGAGGATAATGTTCACCTTCTCGCGCTCGCGCTCCGATAAATTGGTGGAACGCAGCAGAGAGTTGGCAAAACCGCCAATGGCAAAGAGCGGGTTGCGGATTTCATGGGCCGCGTAGGTGGACAACTCGCCAAGGGCGGCCATCTTCTGGGCCTGCAGCAGCTGCTGCTCCGTATGCGTGCGGTCCGTAATGTCGCGGCGCACCTCCACCACGTGGGTCAGTTCGCCATCGCGCGACAGCACGGGATAGGTGTACACGCGGTAATAGAGCACCCGGCCCGTTTCATCCACGCGGGTGTGCACGGCCTCGGCCTTCTGCCCGGTCCGCAGGGTCTCCTGAAACGGACACAAATCCTCTCCACGCTGGCAAAACCCCGCGGCCTCAATCTCGCGGCAATGGCGGCCGATAAAGTCGGCCTTGGACAGCCCGTGGCGCTCGAAGACGTTGCGGTTCATATCCTGCACACGGCCGCTGGGGTCCAGCAGCAGGATGTCCTCTTCCATTTCGTTTATTATGGTATTGAGAAGTTCGCGCGAGTGGGAGCGGCGCACGCCACTGCCGCCGGGCGGCGGCATGCCTGTGACAATTTCGATGAGCAGCGACGCCGTGGGCATGGCGATAACAGGCACCTCCATGGGCACCCCGGGCAGGGTGTCGTCCACGGCTTCATCATCGGTGCGCAGGTCAAAGACAAGGTTCACATCGCCATGCGTTCGGAACATGGCCGTGGCATCCGGGAACACATCCAGCCCCAGCGCGTTCAGACGTTTGGCCTCCGGCCCGGCAAGTCCGGGGGCAATGACGGCGGCAAACAGGGACCGCCCGGCCCGTCCGCCCTTGCCGCTGCGCTCCAGCGCATCAATAAGGAAGGAGAACGGCGCACCCGTTCCCACAATGGCAACTTTGTAATCCTCCCCCCCGCTCGGGCGAAAATTGGGATGCATAGGGCCTCCGGCGTCGATTCCACAGGATTCCGGGCAAGTTGCTCGCTCCACAGTGCACGCTCTGACTCATTTCTGGTTGTACGCGGCTTGTAAGGCAACTTCAAGTAGGGTACGACGCTGCTAGCGGAAACGCACGGCACCGCCGCGCCAGACCGCACCCCATCCAAGAAGGACGTTAATGAACCCCGTACGCATCTATTCCATAAGCCTCGGCTGCCCCAAAAACCGTGTGGACACCGAGCGCATGCTTGCCAGCTTCGACCCAGCCTTTGTGCCCGCGGAGTCCCCGCGCGGGGCCGACGTGGTGCTCATCAACACCTGCGGTTTCATCGCCCCGGCAGTGAAGGAATCCGTCGAGACCATCCTCGAACTGGCCGACGACATCGCGGACATGGACCCGCGTCCCGTGCTTGCGGTGGCGGGTTGCCTTGTCAGCCGCTACCGCGACGAACTCATCCCGGAAATCCCCGAGGTGGACCTGTGGCTCAAGACACTGGAGACCGACCACTGGCCCGAAGCCATCGCCAAGGCCCTTGGCCGCCCGGTTTATGAGCCCGCGCCCTACGAGCGCGCGCTGTCCACGGGACCGTCCTTTGCCTATATAAAGGTGAGCGAGGGCTGCAACCACGCCTGCTCGTTCTGCACCATTCCCAGCCTGCGCGGCCGCCTTGCCAGCCGCCCGCTGGACGTTTTGGAACGCGAAGCGCGCGAGCTTGTGGCCGCCGGCGTTCCCGAACTCGTCCTTGTGGCGCAGGACCTGACGGCCTACGGCATGGACCTTGGGCACAAGGATGGGCTCATTCCCCTGCTGGAGCGCCTGCTTCCCATCGACGGCCTCAAGTGGCTGCGTCCCATGTATCTGTACCCCGGTGGCCTCACGGACCGCCTGCTGTCGTTTATGAAGGACGCGGGACGTCCGTTGCTGCCATATTTTGATATTCCGCTTCAGCACTCGCATCAGGACATTTTGCAAAGCATGGGGCGCCCTTTCGCGCGTGATCCGCGCATTGTTTTGGAGCGCGTTCGCAAGTATTTCCCCTCTGCGGCCTTGCGTACATCCATCATTGTAGGGTACCCCGGCGAAACGGATGCGCACTTTGCGGCGCTTGTGGACTTTGTCCGCGAGGCCAAATTCACGCATCTTGGCGTGTTTGGCTTCTGTGACGAAGAAGGAACCCGCGCCCACGACCTGCCCGGCAAAGTTCCGGCGGACGTTATTGAAGCGCGGCGCAATGAACTCATGGCCGTGCAGCAGGACATCAGCGCAGAGCTTCTTGCCAGCCACGAAGGGCTGGACATGGACGTGCTGGTGGACCGCCCCCATCCCGAGTGGGAAGGGCTGTATGAGGGCCGCGTGTGGTTCCAAGCGCCCGAAGTGGACGGCATCACGTATATTTCAGGGCCGGACGTCGCCTCCGGGCGGCTCATCCGTGCCAGCATTGAGGAGGCGCAGGACTACGACCTCGTAGCCCTCGCCTAGAATGAAGGATACACATTTCACCATCCGGACTGCATCAGGCGCCCCTGCGCCCCTCAGACCAATCGAACACCGCACCAGACGGCGGCGCGTCCTCGCGCATGCCGTTTCTGGTGCGTTTTTGTTATGCCGGGGGAAATTTTTTCTCGCGGCCTGCGTCTCGCCCCGCCCCAAACATGCCCCAACGTGCACCAGCCCGGGAAGACTGCATATCAACGCCCGCATCACCCCGCCAAAAGCGGAAATGGGCAACGGTATACAGTGCCACGGACTCACGAAGGGCAATGCATTTCACCAAAATGCACTTCCATGTTATGGACGCGGCGCGACCAATCAACTATACACTCAAGACTGCCCAGTAATCAGACCAGCCCGGCATGCATCGCACCGGGCCTCCCGCACCTTTCCCGCACGAGCGGAGAAAATATTTGGCTTGCATGCGGGGCACGGGTCTGATACGTAGCGCGGATTATTGTTGTTGGAGGTAACACATGGTAGCAACGACCGAAGAAATGGAAAACATCCTGTCTGCCGACGAAGTCAGCTTTGAGGATGCTCTGGAACAGTACCTTCCCATCGCCGATTGCGGCGATCTTGGGGAGGGCAGCATCGTCCCCGGCGAAGTTGTCAAGGTTGACGAGGACAACGTCCTCGTGGACGTCAACTTCAAGTCCGAAGGACAAATCCCCACTTCCGAGTTCCTGGATGCTGACGGTACCGTCACCGTCTCCGTGGGCGAAAAGGTGGATGTCTACGTCGTTCGTAAGAACGAGTCCGAAGGCACCATCATCCTCTCCCGTGAGAAGGCCAAGCGCATGCAGCTCTTCGATACCATCGAAGAGATTCAGGAGAAGAACGACACCATCAAGGGCCGCATTATCCGCCGCATCAAGGGTGGTTACACTGTGGACCTGGGTGGCATCGAGGCCTTCTTGCCCGGCTCCCACGTTGACCTGCGTCCCGTCCCCGACATGGACGCCCTGGTGGATCAGGAATTCGATTTCCGCATTCTGAAGATCAACCGCCGCCGCTCGAACGTCATCGTGTCCCGCCGCGTGCTCCTCGAAGAAGAGCGCGAAACCAAGCGCCAGGAACTCCTCGGCACTCTGGAAGAAGGACAGGTGCTCAAGGGCAAGGTCAAGAACATCACCGAATACGGCGTGTTCGTCGACCTCGGCGGCCTCGACGGTCTGCTGCATATCACCGATATGTCCTGGCGCCGCATCAAGCACCCCAAGGAAATGGTCTCCCTGGGCGACGAGCTTGAGCTGAAGGTCCTGAATTTCGACAAGGACAACCAGAAGGTTTCCCTGGGTATGAAGCAGCTTGTGCCCGACCCGTGGGAAAGCATCGAAACCAAGTACCCCGAAGGCGAACGCTTCAATGGCCGCATCACCAACCTGGTGGACTACGGCGCATTCGTCGAGCTGGAAGAAGGCGTGGAAGGCCTGGTGCACATCTCCGAGATGTCCTGGACCCGCAAACTCCGTCATCCCTCCCAGATGGTCCACACCGGCGACGAAGTCGACGTGGTCATCCTGGGTGTCGACCCCGACAAGAAGCGCATCTCCCTGGGTATGAAGCAGGTCAATCCCAATCCTTGGGATCTCGTTGCCGAAAAGTACCCCGAAGGAACCATCCTTGAGGGCACCATCAAGAACATCACCGAATTCGGTATGTTCATCGGCATCGAAGACGGCATCGACGGCCTCATTCACGTGTCCGACATCTCTTGGACCAAGAAGATCCGTCACCCCAATGAGCTGTACAAGGTGGGCGACACCGTTCAGGCCAAGGTTCTCACCGTCGACAAGGACGCTGAGAAGTTCACCCTCGGTGTGAAGCAGCTCGCTGAAGATCCGTGGCTCATGGTTCCGGATCGCTACCCCGAAGGCACCATCATCGAAGGCACTGTGACCAACATCACCGACTTCGGTCTCTTTGTTGAGGTCGAGGAAGGCATCGAAGGTCTGGTCCACGTCTCCGAGATCAGCCGCAAGAAGGTGAAGTCTCCCTCTGAAATGTTCAAGGAAGGCGTCGCCATTCAGGCCAAGGTCATCCACGTCTCCGCAGACGAACGCCGCCTCGGCCTGTCCATCAAGCAGCTCAAGACCGAAGAGGATCGGAAGAGTGCTCCTAAGGAGTTCCGTTCCAACACCGGCGAAACCGCAGGCACCAACCTGGGCGACCTGCTGAGGGCTGAATTCGAGGATGCAGACAAGAAGTAACTTCTCTCAGAAGCATCCCTTCATCTTCGGCTTCACGCTGATAGTGGCGGCCGTGATCCTCTTTGCGGGGGTCACGGCCGCTTTTCGCATGTGGCTGGGTGACGGGAGAGGCGCCGCAACCGACGAAAGCCTCGGCCTCGTCCGCATTGACGGCATGATTACGGACGCGGAGCGGACCAATACCTGGATCCGCACCCTGCGCGAAGACGACAACATCAAAGGCGTCCTTCTGCGCATCAATTCACCCGGCGGCGCTGTCGCCCCATCGCAGGAAATCTCGCGGGCCGTCGGCCGTCTGGCCACATACAAACCCGTGGTGGTCTCCATGAGCTCGGTCGCGGCCTCCGGCGGATACTACGCCGCCGCACCCGCCGACCTCATCGTCGCCAACCCCTCCACCCTCACCGGGTCCATCGGCGTCATCATGCAGCTCTCAAACGTGCAGGACCTGATGGAAAAAATTGGGGTCAAACGCCAAAGCCTCGCCAGCGGCAAACTCAAAGGCGCAGGCTCCCCCTTCAAGCCCATGACCGAAGCCGAACGCGACTATCTCATGGCTATCGTCAACGACATGCATCAGCAGTTCGTTGCCGCCGTCGCCGAAGGCCGAAACATGGACATCAAAGACGTGCAGGCCATCGCCGACGGACGCGCCCTCACAGGCCGCCAAGCCCTTCAGCTCGGCCTTGTGGACAAACTCGGCGGCATGGAAGACGCCGTGGATGAACTCAAAGCCATCTGCGGCATCACCGAGCCCGTCGCCCTCGTCGAGCAGCCAAAGGAGAAAACCTCCTACCTGCGCGAAATTCTCAGCAACATCAATATTACGATCTCAAGCGACGCCGTCGAACCCGGCCTCGTTATCCGCTAGTTGGCCGCGCCCTGCGCCCAGCGTGGTGCAGGGCACGCGCCGCCCCCGCCAACCCAGTGCCCCCCAAACCAGCCCCCCCTAGACCAGCCTCCCCCGCCCCTGCTATCATCGCCTCCACAGCGCCCTCGCGCGCCCTGTCCGCCACGAAACACCACCGGAGGCACCCACATGCCAGACACATTCCAATTCAGCCTCACAGACGACGAAAAGCGGGCCCTTAAGGACCTCGTCCATCACACCATCGCCAGCCACCTCAGCGGCGCCGACGCCGACCCCGGCGACGCCCCAACACAGCGCCTTACCGAGCACCTCGGCGCATTCGTCACCCTCACCATCGACGGCCAACTGCGCGGCTGCATCGGCCACGTCATCGGCGACAAGCCCCTGTGGGACACCATTCACGCCATGGCCCTGCAAGCCGCTTTTAATGACCCGCGCTTTCCGCCACTCACCACCGAAGAATTCAACGCCGTCACCATAGAAATCTCCATCCTCAGCCCCCTCACCCTCTGCCCAGACCCCGACCTCATCCGCGTCGGTACACACGGCCTGCTCATCCAACACGCCGGCCGCTCCGGACTGCTCCTGCCTCAAGTGCCCGTCGAATGGGGATGGGACCGCCTGACCTTTCTCCAACACACCTGCAACAAAGCCGGACTGCCACCAGACGCCTGGACCAAACCAGACGCCAATATCTTCTGGTTCCAAGCCGAAGTCTTTTGAGGTCTCAAGGGGGTGGTGATGCCACCCTTTTTTTGCCTCCGGCGGCTCTAGCTCTTAGCTCGTTCGACCTGAAAGGACGAAGGGGCAAAGAAATAAAGAGAGCCTCCGGCGGCTCAAGGGTATGATACCCTTGAGAATCCCCAGGATTTTCGGGGCGGAAGCCGCCCCGAAAATAAGGGTGGGCGGGCGGATTCTTGTGTCTTTTCTTCGTACACACTTCAAACAGGGATTCTCACCGCCCCTACACAGCGCCAACGCCCCCCCCAAAAAAACTCTTCCCCATCCCAACGGACGAGAGCCGTCAGGGGTGACGACTGTCCCATCCAAAGGCAACCGGTCTGTGCGCACTCGGGATTCTCAAGGGCCCACGGCCCTTGAGCCGCCGGAGGCACACCTCTTCCCCACTGCCTCCCCTCCCACCTGCCACCAACTGCCACCCCACCACCACAAAAAAAAGCGGCACGCCCCGTTGTGGAGCGTGCCGCGCGTCGTTCTCCTGCGCACCCGCCGTATGGCTTTATGCGCAGCGCGGGTGGGAAGCGAAAACCTAGGCGACGGCGCCTTTCATACGGCGCACTTCGGAGCGGCCGTCTTTGGTGACGATGTCGATATTGTACTGCCGAATGGTGCGATAGAGCGGGCGTCCGAAGAGGAAGTCGCATTCCTCTGCGGAGGCTCCGGTCTTGTCGCGGAAGGCGGAGCGGAAGCTGAGGTCGTAATCGACCATGTCGAGAATGGCCTTGTCTGCGCCGAGGTCGTTGTTGACGAAGCCGAGACAGGCGGCTTCGAGGCGCGAGTAGGGACACTCCTTTTCGTGGGTGTCGATGAGTTCGAGCAGCGGATGCCCTTCGGGGATAAGGTCGGCGCGGGTGATGCGGTCCTTGGCGTAGACGGCTTCAAGGTCCGAAACGTCCCAACACTTGAGGGCGGCGCACTCGACGGGGCGGTTCTCGTAGATGAGGCAGGTGTTGTCGTCGATATTCAGCTGCGCGCACACCCAAGAGAGGCCGGAGCCGTGCAGCTTGACGATTTCCTCTTCCAGCGCCTCGTAGGCACCGGTGAGCTGGTTGTTGACGAACTCGCCACGCCGCAGGGTGACGGCGTCGCCAAAGCCGAGGATGCCTTCATTGAAAAGCCTGACATCATCCTTGTGCAGGGACGGGCCGCCCTTGCGGCAGCAGGTCCCACACTGTTCGCAATGCGTACGTACTTCTTGTGCCATCGTCTCGTCCACGTCCTTGTTATGCGTCTTGTTCCGGCTGCACCACCCATGCGCCGGTGCCCTCGAAGGCAAGCGTCATGGGGGTGAAGCGAATTCCGTTCTTTTCCTGCTCCGGGGAGTCCGGAGTAAAGCCGTAGGCCTCGTAGGCGCCCATGGCGTTGGGCGAGGCGTTAACGGTCAGGGCGCCGAGGTCCGGGGCCTGCGCGCGCAGTTGGCTGACGCCCCAGCGCAGGAGCTTGCGGCCTATGCCCTGCCGCTGCCAGTTCCCGGCCACAAAAAACATGGCAATGTGCGAGCCGCCGCGCACCTCAAGGGACCCGACAAGCTCGTCCCCCCTGTGGGCCACGAAAATGCGGCTGATACTGCCGAGACGTTCGCCAAGGCTCTGGGGCGTGCTGTAGCGCTTGAATTCCTGCGCCCCTGCGGGGGTGAATTCGGGCGCAACGCAAGCGTCGAACACGGCGTCGATATGCGCAGAAAGCGCGGCAACGTGACCGGGAGCCAACTCGGAAAATGTGATGGACATACCGCCTCCTTGGGCGCGTTACGCGTCGCGTACGGCGCGAACCCAGTTCATACAGGTCATGTCATGAGCACCGAGAAAGCCAAGCTCCATATCCGCGTACCACGCGGCGGCGTAGGTCCTGCGGTCCGCGGACCACAGACGCCTGCACACGGTGCTGAAAAGCGGCGGCGCACACTGGGCGCGCCCCTTTTGCACCGGCTCGACGAGGGACAAAAGCTCCTCCGCGGTGGGGAGCCGCCATGCGGAGGCACCTGCGGGACGACGCGCATTAAGCGCGTCAACATAGCCGTGGGCCGTAGGCCAGTCCATCGCCTCGGGCGAACAGCCTTGCTGCCAGACGCGACCGGTGGCGGCGTCGTGCACCTCGGCGCCGTGGGCAGTGAAATCATTGGCGCAGTAGGCCTCGGGCCGCCACAGGGCATCGAGCCCCAAATCCTGAGGACGCACTTTGGGGCCAGTGTGCACGGGGTCGCGGCGCAGCGGCGCTTGCCACGGTAGCGTAAGGAACTCCTCGTCTGGCGCTTCTCCGGGCAGACGGCAACTGGCTTGCGTGCGCTCCGCCCAACTGCGGACGGCCTCGGTGATGGCGTCGGCCATGGCCTGCGCGCTGGCAAACCGCTGGTCGGGGTCGGGATGCGTGGCGCGGTGCAGCAGCGCATCCCACTGACCGTCGAGGTCGGTGTTCAGAGCGCTTGGCTCCTGCTCGAACAGCTCGGGAAGCCGTCCGGTGAGCATGCGGTAAAGCATGACGCCAACGCCGTACAGGTCCGCCCGCCCGTCCACAGCGTCGGGGGCCGCCTCCTGCTCGGGAGCGGCGTAAAACGGCGAGCCAACCTGCTCTGCTCCGTGCAGACGAATGCGCTCGCCGCGGAGCTTGGACAGCCCAAAATCAATAATGCGCACCGCCTGGCCGGGGGCGAGAAGCAGGTTAAAGGGCTTCACATCGCGGTGAACAACGCTGCGGGCATGAAGCTCACCAAGGCCGCTGAGAGTCTGGAGCGCAATGTCGGCGGCGCGGTCCACGGCCAGCACGCGGGACGGGTCTTCGACGCGGTAGGTCTCGCCGATGAGCGCGCCGACGTTCTCGCAGCAGTACTCCATGGTGAAAAACGGCCGCCCGGAGGCATCACGCCCCACGCTCTCCACGGGGGCGATGTTGGGATGCCGGAAACCTTGCATAATCTCGGCCTCGGCGAGAAAACGCCGCTCCAACTCCTCCATGCCGGTGATGGCCTCCAGCATCTCGGCGGGGTCCAGCACCTTGAGGGCCACAAGGGGACTGCCGGGCT
Organism: Desulfobaculum sp. SPO524; assembly: GCF_044987625.1. Classification (NCBI taxonomy): domain Bacteria; kingdom Pseudomonadati; phylum Thermodesulfobacteriota; class Desulfovibrionia; order Desulfovibrionales; family Desulfovibrionaceae; genus Desulfobaculum; species Desulfobaculum sp. SPO524. The sequence goes on from NZ_JBJDSB010000001.1 coordinate 901,659, forward strand.
TTGCGGCCTTGTAGACCGCGCCCATGCCGCCACGCCCAAGGCGTCCGTGAATCCTGTACCCGCCGATGCTACGCATAGGCTACCCGAGAAGCATGTCGGCGAACTGATCCGGCACGCCCTGCGCCTTCATCTTTTCAGCCACGGGGCGGGCGTCGTAGGCCACGTAGCGGACGGTGACGATGCGCGCCTCGGTGTCGTAGATGACGTACTTGGCCTTGCGGTTGAAGTCGTCGCGCGGCTGGCCCACGCTGCCAACGTTGACCAGATACTTCACCCCGGCGTCCAACTGATGGTCGCCCTCGCCGATGTCCTGACGCGTGGGGCCGCTTGGCGCATTGGTGACAAGCTCCAGCAAATGCGTGTGGCCGAGGAAGCACACGTCCTCGGGCATGCGTGAGAAGGTCTTGCGCAGCTTGGCGTCGTCCGCGGCGTAGAGGTAATAATACGGGCTGTCCGGCGGATACCCGTGCACGAACCGAAGCCCGTGGCGGAGCACCACGCGCGGCAGGGAGGCGATGTAGTCAAAGGTCTCGTCGGACAAGAGGGACGCCGTCACCTCAAGGGCAATGCGCGGCTTGGGGTTGAACCACACGCGGTGCCGCTCGCGCAGCAGGCCGTGCTCGTGGTTGCCAAGGACGGAGGTGATACCCCGCTCCTTCAACAGCGCCACGCACTCGTTGGGGTCCGGGCCATAGCCCACGTTGTCGCCAAGGCCGATGACGTCGTCCACCTGCTGTGCGTCAATATCCGCCAGCACCTTGCGAAAGGCGTCCACATTGCCGTGAATATCTGAAAAAATGGCTATTCTCATACCTGTATCCGTTTCCAAAGCACTACGGCCGCGAACCGTCCTTGAACCGCCGCGCAGCCGCCACAAAATTGGGCGCCCACCATGGCGCGCCAAAGGCGTGGATGTGGGCGTACCCGGCAAAAACATTGTTTTTGACGATGCCGTCCCGCCCGTCAATGGTCCCCTTGCCCCGCTCCATGGCGAGGACCGTGGGATGCGCCGAAGGGGCGTTCGTCACGCACGCGGAATAGTGGAATTCATGTCCGGGCACAACCGCGCCAACGGGATGGTACGGATTCTCGCGCTCAACACGGGCCTCAATGTACCCCAGCCCCTGCGGATGCGGGCGGAACTCCGTATGCACATCCAGCACGCCCGCCATGGGGTAGTCCGTGCCCTCATAGGTCACCCCTTGCGTGAGATACATAAAGCCTCCGCACTCAGCGTAAATGGGCAGACCGGACTCGGCAAGTCCGCGCACGTACTGGAGCATGGCCGTATTAGCGGACAGGTCAGCGGCGAGCGTCTCGGGGAAGCCCCCGCCAAGGTACAGGCCGTCAATCTCCGGCCACGGCGCATCGGACAGAAGGGACAGCTCGACGAGGTGCGCACCGGCGCGGCGCAGGGCTTCGAGGTTCTCCTCGTAGTAGAACCACAGGGCGGCATCGCGGACGTAGCCGATGGTGACGTCCTGCGCGGCAGGGGCATCCGGCCACAGCGGCGCAATGGCTTGCGACGGGGCCGGGGCGGACTGCGCCATGGCCCAGATGCGGTCCATGTCGGTGTTCTCGCGCATAATGCGGGCGAGGTTGCCGAGGATGTCCTCCTGCCCGGCGTACTCGCGGTTGGAGACAAGGCCCATGTGGCGCTCCGGAATAGGATCCGGCGAAATTTTGGGAAGCGCGCCGAGGACGGGTACGTCCGTGTAATGCTCGATGGCAGAGCGCAAAATGGCGCGGTGGCGCGGCCCTGCCGTGCGGTTGAGGATAACGCCGCCAAGGCGGACACCGGGCTCAAACCCGGAGACGCCAGCCACCACGGCTGCGGCGGTGCGGGTCATCTTCGTGCAGTCGAGGGAAAGGAGAACAGGCGTTTCCAGTGCGCGCGCCACGGAGGCCGTGGAGCATGAGCCTTCGGTGTCCATGCCGTCGAATAGGCCGCGGTTGCCCTCAAGGATGGCGACATCGGCCCCGGCGGCGCGGTCCCAAAAGAGCGAGCGCATGGTGTCCTCGCTCATGAAGAACGGGTCGATGTTGGCGCAGATGCCGCGTGCGGCAAGGCCCAGCCACACGGCATCGATATAGTCCGGGCCTTTTTTGAACGGGGCCACGGTGCGCCCGGCTTCTGCCCACGCACGGGCGAGGCCGAGGGAATTGATGGTCTTGCCGGCGCCGCCGGACAACCCGGAGACGATAAGACGCGGAAGGGAGGGCGTGGTCACGGGAGAACTCCTAAAACAAAGCCGATCCTTCGGAGCCGCGCAAAAGAGCGGCCCGGAGAATCGGCTTAAAAATCGGTCACTGCACCTCTGGGAGGCACAAGCACCATGGTCTGCATAGGCTTGCAGAGCAGGAGGCCGAAAGGCTTAGCCTTCTTCGTGCTCGGCTTCTTCCTGCTTGCCAGCACCTTTCAGGCCGTACATGGTGGTGGAACCAGAAGACCAGTACACGAGGGTCTCGTCCTTGATCAAAGCGGTGAGGATTTTCTTGACCTCACGGGCCTTGGCATCAGGGAAAATCTTCAGGAAGTCATTGAAGTAGAACTTGGTCTTCTTCTTGGATTCGCAGAATTCAACAATCTGCTGTTTGGCTTCAGCTACGTCGAGAGCCATAAAGCACCTCTCCTAGGTAATTGGGGCGTGGACCGAAGTCCACGCCCCTGTTGTCAAGCGTGTTTTACCACTTGAAGTTCGAGGTCTGGCGCCAAGTGTAGTAGGCGTGATCGCGGAAGTCGTCGATCAGGTGTTCGGAGAACTCCAGGCCACAAGCTTCAAAGAAGCGTTCCCAACCGATGCGCTCGGCCCAGTCGCCCAGACGCTCGTACTTACGAGCACCGTTGCGGTAGGCTTCCACCATCTGACGCATCACCTTGGCCAGGGAAGGCCAGCGGGGAGGCTCATTGGGGATGAATGCAACAACAACCTTGGAGAACTTGGGGTTGCTGATACGGTTGGAGATCTTACCACCAGCCATGATGACCAGGCCGTCGCCTTCCTTATCGGAAAGCGGCAGGGAAGGACACATGGTGTAGCAGTTACCGCAGAACATGCAGCGTTCCTGCTTGATGGCAACGGTCTTCACGGTGCGGCCGTCTTCAAGCTCGTGCTTGGAGGGACGGATAGCGCCGGTGGGGCAAGCGGCAACGGCCAGCGGGATCTCGCACAGGTTGTCGAGGTACTCGTGGTCGATGATCGGGGGCTTGCGGTGGTAGCCGAGGATGGCGATGTCAGAGCAGTGCACCGCGCCGCACATGTTCAGGCAGCAAGCCATCGCAATGCGCAGGGGAGCGGGCATGTTGTGAGCACCGAACTCCTCGAAGAGTTCGTCCATGACGACCTTAACGGTACCGGAAGCGTCCGTTGCGGGGGTGTGGCAGTGCACCCAACCCTGCGTGTGGACGATGTTGGTGATACCGGCGCCGGTGCCGCCAACGGGGAACTTGTAAGAGCCACCGTCGAACTTACGGCTGTTCAGGTCTTCCTTGAGCTTCTTAGCGGTCTCAAGGTCTTCAACCATGAACTCAACGTTACTACGGGTGGTCCAACGGACGTAACCGTCGCAGTACTTGTCAGCGATGTCGCAGATCTCGCGAACGTAGGTCACGGAGCAGAGGCGGGCGCAGCCGACACGCACGGTGTAGACTTCGTCGCCACTCTCGGCCTTGTGCATGAGAAGACCGGGCTCGATGATCTCATGGTACAGCCAGGTGCCTTTGTTCTTGGCGATGACCGGCGGCAGGAACTGTTCGTATTTGCGAGGACCGATATCACTGATACGGTCTTCCATCGGTTTGTCGGGATTGTAACCAGCGGAAATGAATGCCATTGTGTAAACCCCCTATCTCTGGTGTCTCTTGCGGTATTCGTTGATGTCGCGATCCCAACCGCCTTCGACGTCCTCTTCTTTCCAGAAGATGTAGGGGTTGGAACGGGGTTCCTGCACGTGGCGAGGATCGGCCTTGATACCGGCGACTTCCAGCAGCTTGGGGAAGCCCTGGCGCTTGATGGTTTCACCAATGCGCTCACGGTTCTTGCCTTCTTCCATCCACCAATCCCACAGGTTTTCGACAACTTCCTTAACTTCGTCAAAGGGCTCTTCGACCTTGACGAAGGGAACCAGGAGGGAGCCCATCTGTGCGCCATCGAGAATCGGAGCCTTAGCGCCGATGAAGATGGATGCGCCGCGCTCGTCACCGATGTGCAGTGCGCGGGGCATGGTGTTGATGCAGTGCATGCAGCGGTAGCATTCCTTGTTGTCGATAGACAGCTTGGAACCGTCCCAGCTCATGCAGCCGGTAGGACAGAGGTCAATGACTTCCTTCTGGATGTCGAACTTGCCCCAGTCGCGACCGGAGTGAGCGCCTGCGTTAGGCATGATCTCACCAGCAACGTAGCCCTTAACGGCTTCCTGGTCGATCTTGATGTCGTCCTTCCAAGTACCGATGACGGAGAAGTCGGAGCGAGCGATGGACGCAACGCAGCCGTTCGGGCAACCGTCAAACTTGAACTTGAACTTGTAGGGGAACGCCGGGCGGTGCAGCTCGTCCTGGTATTCCAGGGTCATGTTGTAGCTGAGCTCCTGCGTGTCGTAACACGCAAACTCACAGCGGGACTGACCGAGACAAGCAGCCGGGGTACGCAGGTTGGAGCCGGAGCCACCAAGGTCGGTGTTCAGCTCGTGCGTCAGGGTGTAGAAGATCTCCTCGAGCTGAGGAGTCGTGGTACCCAAGAACACGATGTCACCGGTGGAGCCGTGCATGTTGGTCAGACCGGAACCGCGGAAGTCCCACAGATCCATGAGCTGGCGCAGGTAGTCGGTCTTGTAGTACTTTGCAGCGGGCTGGTTCACACGAACGGTGTGGAAGTGAGCAACGCCGGGGAACTTCTCAGGCTGGTCAGCATAACGGCCGATGACACCACCGCCGTAGCCGAACACGCCGACGATGCCGCCGTGCTTCCAGTGAGTTTCGCCATCCTCGTAGGACATTTCGAGAATACCAAGCAGGTCGTCGCATGCGTCGACCGGAATCTGGTACTCAAGGTTGTCGGGGTTGGCGTGGCGGCGCTCGGCCTCCTGTTTGATGTCGGACACAAAGCTAGGCCAGGGCCCAGATTCTAATTGGTCCAACAATGGGGTTGCATGTTTTGCCATTCTTTTACCTCCATTGTCTTTGAATGTGGTTCAGCCTCATCAACACGAGCCGCCCGCGAACCAAAAAAGCGCATCACAGCACCTTTTCCCTGCCGTTCGCGCTTCGCCGAAACATGGCGGCGGCATTCACACGTCGTGAACGTATTCACATTCTCATAAATAATCCTAAGCGACGCTAGGAAGATTCCCAACCTTTGTCAACCCAAAATGCCCGTACAGATTGGACAATCAACACGAATTTTCTACGGTCTTTTGCACCCGCAACATAGGGTGTTGCGGACTTATTCCGGCGATGCACCCAACGCATTTCGTCCAAAACCTCTTGTACAACGAATCCTGTACAACGCAATTCTTTTTCTTGTCGCGTCCATTGCGGACCACAAACCGTTTCGTGACAGACGCGTCACAGCACACCGAAATTCCACCGCACTTCGAAAGTTTTTCGCGCCGTGCGACTTGAATGTGCAATCATGCTCTTACGCCGCCCACAAACCCAAGTAGGCTACTCGACATCGTAGTGCCGCAGTCTGACGAAGTCGCCACCACCGCAATTATTCCACCGGCTCATAAATGCACGCTGGCATATTGTCATAAAAAAAGCGGGGATGGAGTTTACTCCATCCCCGCCTGATTGGCAGTGTGTTGCTGGTTACGAGTACAGCTCGGTTTCCAGCCAGTTGCGAATTTCGCCGTTAAGGGGGTAGACGCCCTTGTTGCCGCCCACCTCGTCCTGGAAGCGCCGCCCCATATCATCAGGAACGATCAAACAGGCGAGGTCTTCTGCGCCTTCGGAGTTGCGCCGGACCAGACAGACCTTGGGCTTGTCCTCCCAGTTGTACACCACGAAATAGTTGGAATAATCGTTCTTGGAACGCACACGGTTTTCGTAGCTGCCACCGTAGCCGGTGTTGCCCCACTCAAGGTACAGCGCAACGGCGTCCGCGGGCTCCATTTCCCAATCTATTTCCAAATCACGAAATCTCTTCAGCATTCCCATGGTGTCCTCCTTTTGGCCATCATCCTGTGGTGCGCCCCTGCGGCGGACCAGGCGAGGACGGCCTCTCTCGCCTTGTGGTGTCAGGCGGCCTTGCGGCCGCCCCGGACGGATATCTCCAGTCGTGTGAATACTTTCGCCTCCCTATGAGGCCCCCCGAATGGGGATGACGGCTTTCGCGTTCTCGTCATGGTTTTAATAGTAATCGTTACCAATAAGAAGTCAACCATTTTTGCCAGCTCCCAACACGAAAAATAACTGCCCCACGCTTGTGCCTGATTTCCCAAGCCTCCTGGGCGCCGTTCGGCCACGAAATCACAAACCACCCTTTTCTGCGCCTAACCAGCAGCCCTCAGACAGGCGCGCTGCCCCTTTCAAAGATGCACACGCGCCGGACTGCACCGACGCCAGCATCCTGCACTCCACGGCAAGACGCAGGCGCCTCTCCTCCTGCGTTATGGAAAGCCCCTTTGCGGTCCATCCTACGGCGCGCAGCATATGCCGCCTAAGGCCCTACACCCGCGCACCATTCACCACCCTGTCCCGGCCTTCCTCCCCTGCCCCGCGCGAGTTCTGCCGTCTCCGGCCCCGCTACGCCGCCACCTTTGCGCTGTGCGCCCCCACGCCCTCCCCGACCACGGCGCATTGTGGCTGCGCTGTTGCGTCCGCCGCCTTCCGGGCCTGCGGTGAAGCACCGTTTTGCCCGCTCCCATACGCCCGGCAAGCGCCCGGCCACGAAAAAAAGCGCCCCCGCAGCAGATGCTGCGGGGGCGCTGGAATGCGTCATATGGACCGGGCTATTTGCCTTCGGCAATGAGGCGCTTGGCGATGTCCAAATCGTACAGAGCAACGGGATTGCGGTCCGGGTGGTCGTACATATCCGCCGCGGCTTTCACCACGTCGATGGGAATCCACTCGTGCTTCTCCCACACCTCGGGCATAGACTTGTGCCACATGCGGAACTCAATATCCCCGGCTTCCGTGGCGCGCACATACATGCGCACGTCGTGGGTCTGCATGCTGGGGTAGTAGTAAAGGCCTCTTTCGTCCTTCACGGGTCTCTCCTTGTCTGCCCCCTGCGGTCAGGAAGCCAGTGCATCAACCGCCTCGCGGGCAACAGCCCCGAGGGTGGTATCCTCCAGCCTGCCATTGCGGAACAGGGTGACGGGCGTGGCGTCTTCGACAAGCGGACGAAGCACGTTGACGCTGTCAGCCGTTCCAACGCGGCCTATGGCCCAGCACGCGGCGGCGCGGGCTGCGGGACTGTCCTCATTCTGCACGGCGGCCTCAAGCTCAGGCAGCGCGTTTTGAACAAGCTGGGGGCGAGCCTGCGCAAGCCGCCCCAATCCCCAATAGACCGCCAGCCGCAGAGGCGGATGATCCATATAATTATCGTCGCCCAGACAGTCCGGGCACTGAACATACGAGGCCAGTTTTGTATGGAACTCTTCGGCAAGACGGGGGTGCCGGGCCATGGTCTCGGCCATGGACTCGGGGATGCCCCATCCGATATTTCCCGACTCCTCGTTCATGTGCCACATAAAGCGGCGCATCACGATGCGGGCGGACTCCATATCCGTGTCAGCCATGCTGGCCACAACAGCCCCAAGGGCCGTTACGGCTCGCCAGCGCACAATTTCGTCCCGGTCGAGCAGCAGGGAGAACAGCGGTCCCACAAGGGGGGTACCTGCCTCGTCCTCCAGTTCCCTGATGCCATCCTGCCAATCGTCACCACGCAGCAGTGTGCGGATGCGCTCCTTTGTCCTACGAAAACCGGCCATGGGAAACCTCCCTTACGCCTGTTCAGCCTCCAGTTCCTTCTTGACCTCTTCGGCCAACTCATACCCGGTCTCTTCGGCCTTGGCGGCGTACTCGCGGGCTTTTTCGATATTGCCGAGCTCCAGCTCCAGCAGGCACAGGTTATTCCATGCCGGGCCGAAGGCCGGGGCCAGCTCAAGGGCTTTATTCAGCGCCTTGCGGGCTTCGTCGTACTGCTTGTCGGTGAGGTAGGCGCTGCCCAGCGTCGCGAGGGCCTGCACATAGTCAGGGTCGCGGTTGATGGCCTTGGTCAGATTCTGAATAGCGGCGTCCACGTCGCCCTGCTGCAGGTAGCAGAAGCCCATGTTGGCAAAGGGCACGGCAAACTGCGGACGGCAGCCCTTGGCAATCTTGTTCATGTTCAGGCAGCCGTCGATGTCGCCGCGCTGCAGGTAGATGCCACCAAGCTGGACGTAGGCTTCGGCCATGCGGGGGGAGTTGTCCACTGCTTCGCGGAAGGACTTTTCGGCTTCCTGCCACATGCGCTTATGCAGGTAGGCCACACCCAGATTGTAATGGTGGCTGGCACACTGCGGGTTCGTCGCGATCTGCTGGGAAAGCTCGGCAATATACTCGTCAACGTTTCTGGCTTGAGTGCTCATGTTGCGTCCTTGGTCTTCCAGGCCCAAAGGCCCGGATTATTCATGTTCCCAATTCATCTCACCCTTGCCCTCGCGGCGCAAGAGGTCGGAATACCACACACAAAAGTCATACATAGCGCGATAGCGCTCGTCCTTATTGACGATGCCCATGGCCACTTCCAGCGCACCACGGCTGTAGCCCGCACCAACTTTCTGATACTGGCCCTGCTCGCGCAGGAACTGCTTGACGAGAACTTCGATGGTGCGATTGGTGTCGTCCCGGCGCATGTCCATGGGGTCGAAGGGCTTCTGGAACGGGTTCCATTTGTCGTAGCCCATACGGTCGATGAACTTGCGCCGCCGTGGCGACATCTTCTCATACATGAAGCGCTTCTGCTCTTCCTGATCGGGGGTCAGCTTGTCCATTTACTTCTTCTCCCCGCCAATCTCCCAAACGGTGCCACCGCCGCAGGTATCGCAGGCGCTGGAGCCGGGGGCTTCGCCGCAGCTATCGCAGGAGGGTGCCCCCTCAAAAGCTGCTGAAGCGGCAGAGCCGGGGGCGGCGGGCTGTTCGGCAGGCTGTTCAGTCGGCTGCTCGGGAGATGCGGGGGCCGCACACGGGGCGCACTCGGCCTTGGCCTTTTCATCCTGCGCGCCAAGGAACTCGGCATCGTAGGTGTTCATGAGGGCCATGGACAGCGGCACCAGCATGTCGGAGAGCTGGGCATAGGACGTGTTGATGGACTCGGCCAGTTCTCTGGAAAGCTCCATCAGGCGGTCCTGAATTTTTTCCACCTTCACGGTGGGGTACTGCTTGCCGCCCTCGAACCCGGTCTTGGCGCAGGTATGCGCGCGGCCGCCAATGGCGGTGGGGATGCCGTACAGGCGGCAGGTGATGGGACGGAAGTCGTACAGGTCGCACTTGTCCTCATCATTGAGCAGCGCGCAGCGCACGCGGGACTTGGAGACCATCTCCATGATTTCGGAGGCCAGCGCGCCATCGCGGGAGGCCTTGAACGCCTCGCGCTTCACGCGGTAGGTCTGGCGGTCGGCCTCGTCGGCGCGGTCGAGGATGTCGCTGCGCTGTTGGCCTTCGAAACGCTCGTTGAACTTCGTGTTGAGGTACACGGCCTCCACAAGGCTCAGATCAAAGAGCGCGTGGCAACAGTCACTACACCCGACGCTGCAGGTTACGCAGTCGCCATGTTCGGCCTTCACTTTCTCAAAGACCGCATCCACTTCGGCGACAATCGCCTCGTACTTCTCAAAAATTTCGCTGAAATCCAGATTCATGGTCTACTCCACCCTGATCCCGGACCCAGGCAGGTCCGGACGCTTTCGTTTGGTTCAATACCCCGAAAGCTAATGTCTTCACACGAATTGTCGAGAGGGGGCGCGAAAAAAAGCGCGTGTCCAGCGGGGGGCCGGAGTCCGTTACCCCTTTGGTATAACAAAGGGAGCGGCACTATCCGGCACCGCTCCCTTTCAAAAACGTCTGTCTCGAATCGAGAAAAGAGTGGACTACTCTTCCTCGACCGTGATGGCGTCCTGCTCACAGACTTCGATACAGGATTCGCAACCGAGGCATTCTTCCTCGTTCACGGGCACGGCCTTGCCGTCCTGCATTTCGTATACCTCAACAGGGCACACGTCGACGCATTCGCCATCACCAACACACTTGTCATTGTCCACGATAACTTTGTAACCCATCGTATACCTCCGATTTGATTTTCTTTCCCGTTGCCGGAAAAAGATGCTTCCTCCCAGCGCGTCCCGGGGGACGCTGCAATGCCCTGACCGAGTGCGGTCACGGCATCCAGGGACAACCGAATATCTCCTGCCTACCCGGGTGTCAAGACCAAGAAGCGTTCCAGCCTTGCTCCTGGGCGCATTTTCCGCGTCAAATGCACACGCAGTGCCCTGTATTCCTAAATCCTGAGGCGGACGTAGTAGCCCCGCTCACCCCGGCGGACAAGCAGCAGCAATGCGTTCTGCATACGGTACCGCATAAAGGCGTGTACAAAGTCCGACATGCGGCCAAGGCGCATTCCGCCCACCTTCACCAGCCCGTCGCCGGCGCGCAGGCCCAGCTTCTCCGCCGGACTGCCGCCGCGCACACGCACCACGGCAAGCGCCCCGCCGCTTTCGCGCACCTCCACGCCCCAGCGCGCCCACGCCATGGCCCGCGCACGCTCGGCAGGGAAGGCGCGGACACTCAGCGTCACCTCGCCCGTGCGGCCCTGACGCAGTATGGTCAAGGTCACATCCTCGCCGCGCGTGTAGTTGCGCAGGTATTCGAGATAACGTTCTTTGTCCTGCACGGGGTTGCCGTCAAAGCTCAGGACAAGGTCGCCCGGACGCAGACCCGCCTCCTTGGCGGGGGTATCGTCAAAGATTTCCGTCACCAGCAGGCCCTTTACGGCGTCCAGACCAAAGTAGCTGGCCGTGGGCTGGTCCACGCTCTGGCCGCTCAGGCCCAGCCATACAGGCTGCACCGTACCAACGCTGACCAGCTCGTCCACAACGCGGCGGGCCTTGTCGATGGGAATGGCAAAGCCAATACCCTCGGCATTGGCCTGAATGGCGGTGTTCACGCCGATAAGCTCGCCGTAGATATTGAGGAGCGGGCCGCCGGAGTTGCCGGGATTGATGGCCGCGTCGGTTTGGATAAAGTCCGTGTACGCGCCGTGCTCCGTGCGCACGGTGCGGTTCAGGGCGGAAATGACGCCCGTGGTCACAGTGTGCGAAAACCCAAAAGGGTTGCCAATGGCAATAACGGTCTCGCCCATGAGCAGGTTATCCGAATCGCCAAGGTGCACCTGCGGCAAATCGCCCGAGGCATCAAGACGCAGCACCGCAAGGTCAAAGTCCGGGTCGGAGCCGACCAGCTCGGCATCGAAGACGCGGCCGTCCAGCAGCCGGGCCTTGATTTCCGTGGCTCCCATAATGACATGGGCATTGGTGAGCACCAGCCCGGCGTGGCCATCGATGATAACGCCCGACCCAAGACTCTGCCGGGTGAACCGCTGCTTCCCGCGGGAGCCGAAAAACTCCCGCAGCATGGGATTCATGAGCTGGTCGTTGAACAGCCCGCCAAAGGGGTTCACGTCGCGCTCCACCACCTTGGCGGTGGTGATGTTCACAACGGCGGGAGACACGGCCTGCACTGCGCGGACCACAGGCGTCATGCGCAGGGTGTCGTCCTTCGCGCCGGCGGCGGCAGGGGCCGCAGCCAGCGCCACCAGACACAGCACACAGGCCGCAAATCGCGTCATTGCCGCACGGCCCATGCCTAGCGTCCTCCCGCCATGGCCCGCAGGCGGCTGACACGTTCCTCAACGGGCGGATGGGTGCTGAACCACTGCATCACCTGCTGCCCCGTGAAGGGATTGACGATGAACATATGCGCCGTGGCGGGATTGCCATCCTGCATGGGCGCGCGCTGGCTCCATGCCGTCAGCTTCTCCAGCGCGGACGCCAGATGCTGCGGCGTGCCGGAAAGCTGCGCCCCGGTCTGGTCGGCGAGGTACTCGCGCGAGCGGGAAATGGCCATCTGGATGAGCATGGCGGCGATGGGCGCGATAATGGCCAGCCCAATGGCCGCAATGGGGTTGCCGCCGTCTTCCTCGTCACTGCCGCCAAAGCCAAAGAGCGCCGCCCACTTGATCATGCTGGCAACATACATAATAACGCCGGCAAGGGTGGCGGCCACACTCTGGATAAGAATGTCGCGGTTTTTAATGTGGCCCATCTCATGGGCCAAAACGCCTTTGAGTTCCTCGGGCGACAGCAGACGCATAATGCCCTCGGTCACCGCGACCACCGCATGTTCCGGGCCACGGCCCGTGGCAAAGGCGTTGGGGGCCTCCTGCGGAATGATGGCGATGCGGGGCTTAGGCAGCCCGGCGTTACGGGCAAGGTCCTCCACCATGGTATGCAGGCCCGGCGCGTCTGCGGGCGACAATTCCCGCGCGCCGTACATGGACAGGACGATGCGGTCCGAGTACCAGTAACTGCCAACGTTCATGAGAAGTGCCAGAACAAAGGCGACATACAGGCCTCCACGGCCACCCATCGCGCCGCCCAGCAGCAGGATGAGGCCCGTGAGCAGGCCCAGCAAAAGGGCCGTCTTGAGCTGACTGGTCATCTGATTCATACTCCTTGGGATAATCCGGAATGGACCGGGTGTGTCTGACGCCCTCGCGCTCCCGTGGACGGCCCTGCCGTCCCGCGCTACTGCGCTGCGGAGCGCGCCGGGTTCCCCCGGCCAGCGTATCAGTCACACTATACATTCACTCCGGGCTGTCAATGCCGCCCAGCCGACGGTTTTTTGCATTACCGAACGGACGCATGTATGCAGTGCCCCGCGCCGTTCCACATTGCCACGTCACACGGCAACAGCCCTTTTTCAGGAGATACGCATGCCTTCACGTCTTGACGCCCTCATACGCGGCGTCCGCCCCGTGGACTGGGCGCTTGAGCCACACGCCCGCCGTCATTTGGACTCCCTGACCAAACCGCCGGGGAGCCTTGGCCGGTTGGAGGACCTTGCCGCGCAGATGTACTGCATTCAGGGCGGCGCGCCGCAGATGGACCCGGCGCGTATCTACACCATCGGCGGCGACCACGGCGTGCATGCCGAGGGCGTCAGCCCATCGGTGCAGGCGGTGACGCGGCAGATGATGGCCAATTTCCTGTCCGGTGGCGGCGGCATCAATGCCCTGACGGACGTGTACGGCATCGACTTCAAGGCCGTGGACGCGGGCTGCCTTGGCGGTCCCTTCCCCGAGCACCCACGCCTCATCCAACGCAAAATTGCCGAAGGCACGGACAACCTCGCCGCAGGTCCGGCCATGAGCCGGGAGAACTGCATCCGCGCCATTCTGCTGGGCGCGGACCTTGCCGCCGAAGCGCGCGCCGAGGGCTACCGCACCCTTGGCACCGGAGAGATGGGCGTTGCCAACACCACCCCCTCCACCGCGCTGTACTGCGCCTTTTTCGGCATGGACCCGGAGGAGCTGACCGGACCGGGCGCGGGGCTTTGCCAAGACGCCGCAGCCCGCAAGGCTGCCGTCATCCGTACGGCGCTGACCCTGCACGCGCCCACCATTGCCGCAGGGCAGCCGCTGGATATTCTGGCGGCCCTTGGCGGCTACGAAATCGCCGCCCTTGCCGGGCTTATCATCGGCGGCGCAGCGCAACGTCTGGTACTGGTGGTGGACGGCTTTATCTCCTCGGCGGCGTATGTGGCGGCGTGGAAAATGTGCCCCGCCGTTGCGGGCTACTGCGTGTTCAGCCACGCCTCAGCCGAACCGGGGCACAGCAAGGCAATGCAGGCCATGCAGGCCAGCCCGCTGCTGGACCTTGGCATGCGCCTTGGCGAGGGCACGGGCGCGGCAGTGGCTATGAGCCTGCTGCGCGGCGCGGCCCACGCCTACAACGCCATGGCAACCTTTGACGATGCCGGCGTCACCGAGGTGGAAGACCCCTTCGCCTCCTAGAACCACGCCGAAACCACACCATACACAGCCAGCCCGAACCGAAGCGGCGCCCTGCACTCCAACACGGCCCGCCGGACAGGCGCGGGGCGGTTTTTGGCAGGCGCGCCGCAGAGGGACCACCCTTTTGCGGCAGGCGCGCCCCGGCCACGAACGCCACGCGCCCTCTGCGCAGGAGCGGCACCCCGGCGCGCCCAAGGCATAGCCCTTTACGCCCAAGGCGTGCTATATCCTTTGCATAACTCCTGAAAACCATTTGCATGGGAGGCATGCATGGCTCTGCCTTGGTGGGCCAAAATGGGCGCAAAGCTCCTGCTGACCCGGCTGAACATCCCCTACGGATTCTGGCGGCGCATGGGCCTTTTTCGCCACGGCGCCATGGACGACCCCGTCCACGCCCAGCAGGTGTTTGCCACCCATTTCGCGGCGTACGAGTCCCCGGCCCCGGATTTCACCTGCCTTGAGCTTGGCTGCGGCGACGCCCTGTCCACCGCACTGCTGGCCCGGCGCGCCGGAGCGGGGCGGACCATCCTTGTGGATGCCGGAGACTTTGCCGCAACGGACGCGGACACCTACGCCGCCCTCGCCGCCGCCCTTGGCGATGCGAAAGCCCACACGCCCCCTGCCAGCCGGGACGACTACCTGCGCGCCAACGCCGCCGTCTACCTGACCGAGGGCCTCGCCTCCCTGCGCGAACTCCCGGACAAGTGCGCAGACTTTGTCTTTTCCAACGCCGTGCTGGAGCACATCCGCCGTGATGAGTTTACGGACACCATGCGCGAACTGCGGCGCATCCAGCGCCCCGGCGGCGTGGGCTCGCATCAGGTGGACTTCCGCGACCACCTTGGCGGGGGCCGCAACAACCTGCGCTTTGGCGACGCCTTCTGGGAGCGTCCCGGAGTCGCCACGGCCGGATTTTACACCAACCGCATCGCGCCCTCGGAAATGCTAAAGCTCTTTGACGCCTGCGGCTTTGCCGTCACGGTCCGCAGCACCAGCCACCACGACGGCCCGCCCCTGCCCCGGCGCGCCCTGCACCCGCAGTTCGAGCATGTGTCAGACGACGACCTGCGCATTGCCGGGTACCACGTGGTTTTACGCTAACGGCAAAACACAAGCCGCCCCATCCGGAGCGGCTTCATCATGCCCGCAGCACCTTAGAACGCCCGCATCACGCCTCTACTCGGCCCGGCGGCCCATCCACAAAATCATTTCCACCACCGCAGAACGCGCCCTGCGCGCCCGGCACACGCCTCGCGGCTTCAGTCGCCCTCACCTGTGCCCTCGCCCTCCTCGTGGCGGCGCAGGAAGGAGCCATACTTGCGGTCGTCCAACAGGATGTGGTTCACAATCCAGTCCTTCACCAATTCCATGAACTCGACGTCCAGCGCGAATTCACCTCTCCGGTACCGTTCAAGGGACGATTCCACTTCATCCACAAGCCGCTTGTGTCTCCGGCGATGCTCCTCAAGATCCGGATAGCCGTGGCGCTCCATCAGGACTTCTTCCTCCTCAAAGTGCGCGCGGGAATACGCAAGCAGGAAAGCTATGAACTCCTCAAGATGCTCACGCTTTTCCCCGGTGTTCAGGGCCAGATACACGCGGTCCGCGGCAAGGAGCATCTCCTTGTGCTGGGCGTCCATGGAGGCGACGCCCGTTTCGTACTCATCCCGCCAGCGGAAGATGGATACGCCCACAAGCTCCGGACTGACCATGAGCCGCATGCGCCGCTCGTAGGTTTCAAAGAGCTTCCAGCGGATGATGGGCACGTCCAAAATCTCATCATGCCGGATACGGAACAGTTGCGCCGTGGTCTTGACCCGCAGGCCATGGACACAAGGCGTACTGAACAAAACACACCCCTCGCCGAAAAAGTCCCCACTGCGCAGCACCTCAAGGACGCTGTCGCCGATGAGCACTTCCACCTCGCCCTCACTCACCACGTACAGCGACCGGTCGCCGTCCAGCCCCACCTGCAGCTCCGCCCCGGCCTCGTAGCGCTCCGTAGCCATGCTGTTGGCTATGATATTCTGCACGGGATAGGACAGGGACTCGCCAAACAGCCAGCTCTTCTGCAAAAAGTCCCGCCTGTCCTGTAGGCGTTCAATGTCATGATACAGCCCGCCACGCCGGACGAATTCCAAATACAGCGCGCTGGGAATCCGCAGGGCATAGACAAAGTTCATCGCCCGGAAGGTCTCCTGCACCGGTGCGCGCACCATGCCCGCAATCTCGCCCACCAGGCCGCCCGCGGACAACACGTTGCGCACCTCGCCCACGGTATCAATCATCTCCACCGCGCCCGTCAGCACGAGGTAGATGGCCGAAGGCACCGTACCTTTGCGCAGGAGGATGGTCTCCGGGTTGAAGGTGACCACCTCGTTATTGAGCAGCATCTTGATTTGATGGCGGGGAATGGTAGGGAAGTAGGTTTGCAAATAATAAAAGGCGTACATCTTCACATAATCCTGCTCGCCATGGATGAGCACATCCACCATGCCAAAGGGCGCGCCGGAGCCAATTTCCTTCTCGCGCCCCGTGAGATCACGCGAAACGTGGGCCAACACCAGCTTCTGCGAAGTATCCTCCGCAAAGTCCTCGGCATTGCCATGGATAAGCCCGCCGCCGATGTCCAGCTTCTTGAGGTTGGCAAAGGTCAGGTAGTCCTCACGCACGGATTGCAGCATCTTGGCGGACACGCCCGGAGCGCTGTCATCTTCGGTGACCATATCCTCTAGGACCTTCAGGCTGACGATATCCGCAAAGTGCGCGTAGCTCTTGTAGCCCCGGCCATCCAGCGCGCGCAGCAGCAGGACCGTGGTCTCCACCGGGTGCGGTGAAAACACGGGGCGCACCTCCAGCCCCGCAATGTCGTTCCACTCGCCCTCGGCAAGGTCGTGCGGGTCGAAGTAGCGGTCAAAGTCCGACAAATCCCGGTCCACCAGCGCCGCCAGCTTCCGCGCCACAGACTCGCGCACATGGGGCACGGCGTAATATTTGATGCGGTGGTCGCTGCGCATGAGTGTCGCCAGCCCGCAGAAGTGGTCGTCATGGGCGTGGGTGTGGAAGATGCCCTCCACCTCATTGACGCCAATGCCCAGGGCCGTGAGGCTGTGCAGGATATTCGGCCCCGCGTCGATGAGGTACACCCGCCCCTGAAACATCACAATGGACGCCATGGCCGGGCGGTTCACATCCCACCCGTCGCCGCACCCCGAGTGCACCACGGCGAAGTATTCCCGCCGCACATCATTGAAGCCCAGCGGGTACGGCGCGTCGTAGCCGGAGCTGCCCTGAGGCAGATTCAGGTCCACGGTGACGGAGCTGGAATCGTATTCGATTTCAAATACATTGAGGCGCAGGCGGCGGACGGTGACGCCGCCGCGAATCTCCGCCGGGGCATTGCCAAGGATGCGACTTTCCAACAATTCACTGGGATGGCGGATGCGTCCAAAGGCAAAGCGCAGCTTCATGCGCATAAGCTCTTCGGCGCGCTTTTGCGGCACCCCGGCGGCGCGCAGTTCCTGCGCGCTCAGCAGGCCATAGTTGCCGCGGTGGATATAATTCATCTGGGCGCGCACCTGCGGCTCCGCACCAACAAGCAGCGGGCGCTCGCCGGTGTTGCCGGGGTGGCCGGGAATCAGCATCCCCTGCCGGTACAGCATCTGCAGAACAGGAAATTCCGCAAGGTTGGAAAACGCGCCGCTCTGCACCAGCACGTCAGACAGCAAAATGGCGTTGGGACCGGACTCAAACACCACGCCGTCGCGGTGGCGGGACTGGATGAATCCACGCTTCATCAGGTGCTTCACCACATCCGCCGGGCACCCGCAGAGCAGGCGGAGGTTGGCGTCTGGCACCTCCACCCAGTACACCCCCTTGATGACCTGTATCCGCTCAATCTTGGACATGGCACCCCCAGCTTATGGCTGCTCCACCGTCTTGTACTATTCCACATACCGGGGACAAATGTCCAAATTTTCGATGCCCCCCGCCTCCCTTCCTAAAGATTGAGCGCCCATGGTCGATTGAAGAAGTATTACGCGTATCATCTTCTGGAGAACATCATGAGTACAGCACTCCACGCACTTGCCGGAAACCCGGTATTTGCAGCCAAACTCCCCCATCCCGACGACGCCACTTCTGACGCCGCCAATGCCGCACCGGGCGCTGCCCAGTCCGGCGATTCCGTGAGCCTTTCCCAGCAGGGCAAAGACCTCGCCAAGGGCGGAAACGCCGCCGCCATCCCCGCAGGCGGGGCCTTCGCCAAGACAGCGGAAACCGAAGACACAGAGGAAACCGCCTCGGAACGGCTCATCAGGTCCATCAGAAAGCAGATAGAGCAGGTCAAAAAGGAAATTGAAGAGCTGAAGGAAAAGGAAATGGACCCGGCCATGAAGCGCCGCCTGCTGGCGATGAAGCAGTCCGAGCTGGCCACCCTGCAGGCTCAACTTCAGGAAGCCATCAAGAATCAGGGCGGCGGCAGCGCCTCCGCACCCAGCATCGGCCCCGACTTCGTCACCTCCGGCTCGCTCACCTAGCCCAGCCTGTCACCACACGCCAAAGCGCCCCGAACCACTCCGGTCCGGGGCGCTTTGGCGTTAGTGGCCCTTGCGGACTATATCTTCCGGGCACGCCTCCTCCACAAAGGCGAACTCGCCATTCTCGTTCACACGCGCCACGTTTATGCACTTGATAGGATCGCCCTGTGCATTGAAGTGCATGGTCCCGGTCACGCCGCGAAAGTTGCGTATGCCTGCCAGCGCCTCGCGCACGGCAAGACGATTGGAGGCAAGGTCGCCGCCTACCGCGTCCAATTCGCCAAGAGCGCGCACCACAAGGTGCACCGCATCCCACGTCAGCGCCGCCACCGTGTCCGGTGCGTAGCCGTACGCCACCGTAAACCGGTCCACAAAGGCGTGCGTTCTGCCATTGCCCGCTGTGCCAATATAGTTGGTGGTAAAATACAAATTCAAGCACGGCTCGCCGCACAGCTTCACGAAGTCCACGGCATCCCACGCATCGGACCCCATGATTATGCTCTTAAGACCCATTTCTTTCGCCTGCCGGATAATGCGCGCGGCCTGATTGTAGTTGTTCGGAATGTACAACATATCCGGCCCGGCGGCGAGAACCCGCCGGAGCAGCGCCGTGTAGTCCCGCACCATGGGCGGATGCGGCTCAAAGGCGACAACCTCGCCATCCGGCACCACCGATTCCCAGCGCGTGCGGAATATCTCGGCCATGCCTATGGAATGGTCGTTGCTGGAGTCGAAAATGATCCCCACAGTCCGCGCGCCAAAGGTCCGGCTGGCAAAGTCCACGGCCACTTTGCCCTGCATGTCGTCCACGAACGATATCCGGAAAACCCACGGACGGTTTCGTGTTGTGCTGGGATGAGAAGACCACGGAGACACCATGGGCGTTGCCCGGGCATTACAGGTCCCGCCCACGGGCACCGCCAACTTGGAGGAGTTCGGCCCGATTATCGCCAGCACATCGCTGCGGCTGCACAGCTTCTGGGCCACGGCAACGCCCTGCTCCACCACGGAGCCGTTGTCGCGGTACGCAAATTTCAGCTCGTACTTTTCGCCGCCAATGTCCACCCCGCCCCGGCTGTTCACCTCGCGCCGGGCCAGCTCCGCCGCATTGCGCGAAGACTGCCCAACGCCCGCAATATCGCCGGACATCGACAGGTTGAACCCTATGGTAATGGTCTGCTTCGCCTGCGCTGGCCCCGGCGCAATGCACAGCGCCACAGCCAAGGCGGCAATCCAGCGTCTCATGAGCGCCTCCCGGATACGACTTCACCCCGCACCGCTGCGCGCGGGAAGGCTTTCTTCACATGCTTCTACCGTAGCAAACCCCCGCACAAATGCACAGCGCCTGCCGCACTCCATCCGCAGCGCCCATGGACACAGGGGTTGCCATCGGCGCGAGGGTGGTTATTGTCAGGTGCCCGGAAATGGGATAGCTCACACTCTCCATGTCCGGATAAAACGGATAAGCCCACACAAGGACATTACATGGCCGACGACGCACGATCCATAGTACAGGAACACGCCGCATCCGGCGTGACGCTCCGTGAGGAATACTTCCGCGACCACACCGACGATGTTGTGGACGTGGCCCGGCGCATCGCCGTGTGCATGGCGCGCGGCGGCAAGCTGCTTCTTGCCGGCAATGGCGGCTCCGCGGCCGACGCCCAGCACGTTGCCGCCGAGTTCGTGAACCGCTTCCTCATGGAACGCCCGCCCCTGCCCGCCATTGCCCTAACCACGGATACCTCCGCCATCACGGCCATTGGCAACGACTATGGCTTTGACCAAGTTTTTGAAAAACAGGTGCAGGCCCTTGGGGCAAGCGGCGACATGCTGCTGGCTATCTCCACCTCCGGCAACAGCGCCAACCTCGTACGCGCGCTGAAGGCCGCGCGGGACAAAGGCCTGACCACCATCGGCCTCACCGCCGGAGAAGGCGGCGAAATGGCCCGCCACTGCGACCATCTGCTTGCCGTCCAGCACACGCATACTCCCCTCATTCAGGAAGTTCACCTTGCCATTGAGCACCTGCTGTGCCAGCTGGTGGACCACTACCTCTTTGAAGCGGTGGTGGAATTGACGCCCTATCTGGATGAGGACTAACATCTTCGAGTCCGAAACCCCGGGAGGTTCCCATGCCCATCCATGAATTCCGCTGCGAAAAATGCGGCAACGAGTTCGAGGAGCTTGTCATCGGCTCCACCACGCAGGTCAAATGCCCGTCCTGCGGCTCCGAGAAGACGGAAAAACTCCTCAGCTGCTGCCAGTTCAAATCCGCTGGCGGCGGGGACAGCCTTGGCACCGCGTCCAGCTCGTCCTCCAGCGGCTGCGCCGGATGCTCCGGCGGCAGCTGTTCGTCCTGCGGCCACTGAGCACCACCGGCCAGCACGTCTCGTTAACCGGGAGCGCCCAACACGGACCCTCCCGGTTTGTCGTACCTTCAACCCCACGCACGAGTCTGTATGAAACGCATCACCATAGCCACCCGCGGCAGCAAGCTTGCCCTCTGGCAGGCCGAGCACATCAAATCCCGTTTGCAGCACCAGTACCCCGGGCTTGAGGTAGACCTGCTCTCCATCAAGACCAAGGGCGACAAAATTCTGGACGTTCCGCTGGCCAAGGTCGGCGGCAAGGGCCTCTTCGTGAAGGAAATCGAAGAAGCCCTGCTGGATGGACGCGCGGACATCGCCGTCCACAGCATGAAGGACGTCCCCACCGTGCTCCCCGAAGGCCTCATCGTCGGCGTGAATCCCGAGCGCGAGGACAACACCGACACCCTCCTCTCCGTCCACTACGACGGACTGGACGCCCTGCCCCAGGGCGCCAAGGTCGGCACCAGTTCCCTGCGCCGCCGGTCCCAGATTCTGGCCCTGCGCCCGGACCTGAACGTTCTGGACCTGCGCGGCAACGTGGGCACCCGCCTGCGCAAGATGGAAGAAGGCCAGTACGACGCCATTATCATGGCCACCGCCGGCATCATCCGCCTTGGCCTCTCCGCGCCCAAGATGACCCGCCTTGGCCCGCCGGAATTCCTGCCGGCCGTGGCGCAGGGCGCCCTTGGCATTGAATACGCCGAGGATGGCCCCATGGGCGAAATGCTCGCCTTCCTGAACGATCCCGTCTCCCGTGTGACCGTGCAGGCCGAGCGCGGCTTCCTCACCGGCCTTGATGGCGGCTGTCAGGTGCCCATCGCCTCCAACGCCGTGTTGGAGGACGACACCATCCATCTGACAGGCCTTGTCTGCGATGTGGACGGCACCTCCCCCATCCGCCGCGAAGCCAGCGGCCACGCCGTGGACGCCTTTGAGCTGGGCCTTGACCTGGCGCAGGAAGTTCTGGACGCAGGCGGCAAAGCCATCCTCGACAGGCTCTACTGCGAGCAGCAGTAAGCCCGCCCCTTTTGCCCCAACGCAAACAGGCCGGTGCACCACGGTGCACCGGCCTGTTTTTTTTTTGCAAAACGTCTCGCTGACAGTCGAAAGCGCGTCAGCCGCTCCCTCTGGCCCGCGCGTCAGCCCTCCGCCTCATCCGGCGGCGTGGCCGCCACGCTCACATGGTTCACATACCGCTGCCAATAAGCCCACAGCAGGCACGTGGCGGGCAGCGCAATCAGCAGCCCCAGCATGCCAAGCAGCTTGCCCCATATGGACAGCGCCAGCAGAATGATGGCCGGGGACAGTCCCGTCACCTTGCCCATAATGCGCGGGATGAGCACCCCGTCCTGCAGCACCTGCACCACGGCAAATACCGCCGTAATCAGCGCCAGCACCAGCCAAACGTTGGTCCCCGTCTCCAGCGCGTGCACAACGCCCAGGGCAAAGGCGGGGATAAAGCCCACAATTTGCAGATAGGGCACCATGTTCAGCAGGCCGATAAACAGGCCCAGCAGCACCCCAAGGGGCAGACCGATAAGGGCAAAGCCAATGGCGAAGAGAACGCCCACAATGGACGCCACAGCGGCCTGCGCGCGGAAGTAGCGGCTCATGGCGCCGTTGAACTCCGCGGCAAACTCCACCACGGCCTCCCGCCGTCCGGGCGGAATGATGCTGGTCCAGCCATCGCGCACGCGGCGGTAGTCGAGGAGCAAAAACACCAAGTACAGCAGAATGATAAACGCACCGGCCACGGCCAGCACCGCGCTGGCCGCCCCCTGCATCAGCCCCCACACGCCGGGAACAATGCGCGCGATGGCGTTCTTGGCAAAGGCCAACACGTCCGGCGAGGTCAAAAATTGCTGGATGTCCTTTTGCCCAAGGGCGTCCTTGATCATGCCCCACACTTCGGGGGGCAGACTCTGCAGGGCCTTGCGGTCAAACTCCGACCCGTCGGCAATGCGCGAGGCCAGCGTCGCCATATGACGCAGTTCGGTGCCAATCATAGGCGCAACCAGCCACACCGCCAGCCACAAAGTGGCCCCCACAAGGACCAAACTGCCCAGCACTGCCGCCAGACGGTTGCCCACCCGGCGCTCCACGGCCTCGGTGAGCGGATTGATGAGGTAGGCCAGCAGCAGGGCCACGGCAAAGGGAATGAGCACGTCGGACAGGTAATTCAGCAGCCATATAAGGGCCGCCAGAAACACCGCCGACAGCGCCAGCCGGACCACGCGGTCAAAGGTATAGGGACGTTCGTTACTGAGCACTGGGGCCTCCCATTTGCGGCCCGGAACGGGCGCAGTCTGCAATCAGGGCGCGGCGTGCGCGCATCAGGACGGTCCGTAACGCAGGGTCAGCCACAGCACCTTGTCCAGCACGCGCACCAGCTTGGCGTACATGCCGCCGTAGTTCATATGCTGGCCGAACAAGGCAATGCGCTGCTCGCGCAGGCTATCGCTGGGAATATCCCCCGACGACTCGGGCACGGACATGGCCAGCCGCTCGGCCAACAGGTATCCGGCAAGGCCATGGCGGAAGTGGTCCATGTCCTCAAGGAACTTGTCGCACGAGGCCTTCCAGTACTCGGCGGCCTCCTTGGTGGGCGTCAGGTTCTGGGCCTGACAGGCCATGGAGTACAGGAAGTTGATGTACCCGCCGGGGATGCCGCGCCGCCAGCCAAGCAGCCACGAGTTGCGGCGGAAGAGCAGCAGATGGTCCATACCAAGGGCGATGATGTCCTCAAGGGCGGCCTTCACCGCCGCAAGGGCCTCGCCGCCGTCCTCGTCGGGCCAGCGCCGGGGCAGACGCTCCAGATTCCACGCAGGCAAAACGGACAGCACGCCGCCCGCAGGTTCCTCGCCGGTCATGGTGTACAAAATGTGCGACAGCCAATGGTTGGCGTCCACGGAGGCTGGCGTTTCAAGGTGCGCGTAGGACAGCATGTAGCGCCCCTGCCCGAACTTGCCCTCGATGATGCAGGGCTGGTCGGTCATGAACTCCGGCCAGATGCGGATGCCGTATTGCGACTCAAGGTCCGACAGCGGCTGCTTGGGCACGTTCTCAAGCGGCAAGTCCGCCACCCAAAAATCCGGCCCCGGCGTGCTGTAGGACGCCAGCACCGTGATGTCCTCGTGGGGCTGATACTCAAAGCGGGCGGGCCACCACACCGGAATCAACGGCTGCTCGGGAAGCCTGCCGGGTACAAGGTCGCTGGACGCCTCCACATTGGTGAACATATGCCCGCTGCACGCGTGCTGCAGGCGGTCCGTAAAGGCGCGGCGCTTCCACGGGCACAGCCCCAGGCCGTACGGCCCGCTCAGGGCCAGCCCGGTGCCGCCGCAAAAGCCCAGATAATTGCCGCCGTGGCGCACATAGCGGCGCACTTCGCTGACGCCCTGCTCGCCCAGCAGGTCGTACTTGGCCCGCGCCCAGCCGCCGGGGACCAGCAGCAGTTTCGGCGGGTCGGTGGAAAGTATGCCGTCGGCTATTTCGTCGCCTCGTACAAGACGGTAAGGCAAACCCCAGGATTTAATGGCTCTCCAGGCCAGAAGGCCCCACAAGTGCGATTCGTCCCAGTATATGTAGATGCTTGACATTGTGCGTATGCTCATTAGGCTGTGTTGCCGCGCCACTCCGCAGGCAGCCTGTCCCTGCGGAGCTTTCCCTGCTCAAGGCGGTGCAGAGGCACCGCATTCATATGGCCGTCCCCCATCCGTCACGTGGCGGCCATGGCCGGGCGCGCGTCTTGGACAGGGTTGAATTTACGGAAAATACGTCAAGAAGTGAAGACGAGGAGATACACACATGGCTGTGAAAACCCTGCCCAAAGGCTATGAGCCGGC
Source organism: Desulfobaculum sp. SPO524 (assembly GCF_044987625.1). Taxonomy (NCBI): domain Bacteria; kingdom Pseudomonadati; phylum Thermodesulfobacteriota; class Desulfovibrionia; order Desulfovibrionales; family Desulfovibrionaceae; genus Desulfobaculum; species Desulfobaculum sp. SPO524. Next base: position 926,468 of record NZ_JBJDSB010000001.1, read on the forward strand.
CGACGTCGAGTCGCGCTGGCGCGCCCATTGGGAAGACAATAAGACTTTTACACCGGACGTTGACGCAGAGGGTGAATCCTATTCCATCGTCATTCCCCCGCCCAACGTCACCGGCCAGTTGCATATCGGCCACGCCCTCAACCTGACCCTGCAGGACATCCTGTGTCGCTACCAGCGCCAGCAGGGCAAAAACGTCCTGTGGGTACCCGGTACCGACCACGCCGGCATCGCCACCCAGAACGTCGTTGAGCGCAAGCTTGCCACCGAAGGCGTCCGCCGTGAAGACCTTGGCCGCGAAAAATTCGTGGAGCGCGTCTGGGAATGGCGCGAAGAGTACGGCGGCAAGATTCTCAACCAGATTCGCCGCCTTGGCTGCTCCGTGGACTGGACCCGCGAGCGCTTCACCCTTGACGAAGGGCTCTCCCGCGCCGTGCGCGAAGTCTTTGTGCGCCTGTATGAGGAAGGCCTCATCTACAAGGGCGACTACATCGTCAACTGGTGCCCGCGCTGCAGCACCGCCCTGGCTGATGACGAAGTGGACCGCGCCGCCGAAAAGGGCGCGCTGCACTACGTCACCTACAAGCTGGAGGACGGCAGCGGCGACCTGACCATCGCCACCACCCGCCCGGAGACCATGCTGGCGGACACCGCCATCGCCGTGCACCCCGAGGACGAGCGCTACAACCATCTCATCGGCAAGCACGCCATCCTGCCGCTGGTTGGCCGCAAGCTCATCATCATCGGCGACAAGTACGTCGACCGCGAGTTCGGCACCGGCTGTCTGAAGGTGACCCCAGCCCACGACATGAACGACTGGGAACTCGGCCGCAAGCACGGCCTTGAGGTCATCTCCATCCTGAACGACGACGGCACGCTAAACGAAGCAGCCGGTCCCGAGTTCGAGGGCCTCTCCTGCCCCGACGCCCGCGCCAAAATCATCACCATGCTCGACGAGGCAGGCCACCTGCAGAAGATCGAAGAGCACGAGCATAACGTGGGCCACTGCTACCGCTGCAAGACCACCATCGAGCCGTACGTCTCCACCCAGTGGTTCGTGGCGGTGAAGGGCCTTGCCGACGAGGCCGCCAAGGCCGTGAAGGATGGCCGCACCAAGATTTACCCCGAGTCCTGGAACAAGACCTACTTCCACTGGCTCGACAATATCCGCGACTGGTGCATCTCGCGTCAGCTGTGGTGGGGTCACCGCATTCCCGCGTGGACCTGTCAGGACTGCGGCGAGCTTATCGTCTCCCGCGAGGACGCCACCACCTGCAGCAAGTGCGGCTCCTCCAACCTGACGCAGGATGAGGACGTGCTGGACACGTGGTTCTCCTCCGCGCTGTGGCCCTTCTCCACCATGGGCTGGCCGGACCAGACCAAGGAGCTGAAGACCTTCTACCCCACGTCCTGCCTGAGCACCGGCTTCGACATCCTCTTCTTCTGGGTTGCCAGAATGATGATGATGGGCCTGCACTTTATGGACGAGGTGCCCTTTAACGACGTGTACATCCACGCCCTTGTCCGCGACGGCGAAGGCAAAAAGATGTCCAAGTCAACGGGCAACGTCATCGACCCCCTGACCATGTGCGACAAGTACGGCACGGACAGCATGCGCCTGACCCTGACCGCGCTGGCCGCCATGGGCCGCGACATCAAGCTCTCCGAAGACCGTATCGAGGGCTACCGCCACTTCATGAACAAGCTGTGGAACGCCGCACGCTTCGCCCTCATGAACCTGCCCGACGAAATGCCCGGCCACGACGTGCGAAAAGCCACCAGCGTTGCCGACAAGTGGATCCTCACCCGCATTGAAGAGGTGAAGGACGCCGTGCAGCAGGCCATTGAAGGCTACCGCTTCAACGACGCCGCGCAGATCATCTACGGCTTCACGTGGCATGAGTTCTGCGACTGGTACCTTGAAATGATCAAGGGCGACCTGAACGGCGAGGACGAAGACCGCAAGCAGATGACCCAGCAGGTCCTGCACACCGTGCTGTCCGAAATCCTGACGCTGGCGCACCCCATCATGCCCTTCATCACGCAGGAAATCTTCGTCACCCTGCCCGGCAACGACGGCAAAGACCTGGCCACCCTGCCCTACCCCGAGCGCCGCCCCGAGTGCCGCGTTCAGGGCGTGGTGGAGCACATGCAACTGCTGCAGGACATCATCGTCAGCGTCCGCAACATCCGCGGCGAGCTGAACATCAAGCCGTCCCTGCCGCTGACCCTGCTGGTGCGCACCAAGGATGAAGACACCCGCGAATTCCTTGACGCACATCAGGACCTCATCGCCAGCCTTGCCCGCCTTGGCGAGATGCACTTCGGTGCGGACGTCACCGCGCCCAAGGCCTCCGCTACCAACGTGGTGGCCGGTCATGAAGTCTTTGTGCCCCTGTCCGGCGCCGTGGACTTTGACGACGAACTGGCGCGCCTTGAAAAAGAAATCGCCAAAGCGGAAAAAACCCTTTCCATCGTGGAGAAGAAGCTGTCCAACGCCGGTTTCGTCAACAACGCCCCGCAGGACGTCGTTGACGGCGAGCGCGCCAAGGCCGCGGAACTCACCGAAAAGAAAGACAAGCTCGTTTCGCTCCAGCAGCGCCTGCGGGAGGCCATTGCCTAGCCCGGAAGGACGCGAGCAGTGTGGCCGCACGGCTGGCCGCACCTGACGAGACAAGAGATACCATTCCGGGCATCTCGGCCTTGCGCCGGGGTGCCCGGTTGCGTATGTGCACACATGCGCGCAGGCGCACACGCCGCCTTGCCAACCCGCCGCCCGCGCGGCGGCCACGGACCACGAACACAGAGCACGGGGGCACCCCCGGTTGCCGCAATCATATTGCAAAGGAGCCACAATGGCAGACGTGTACCTCATCGGCGCAGGTCCGGGCGATCCCGGACTGCTGACCATCAAGGCCAAAGAGATTTTGGAGACCGCCGACATCCTCGTCTATGACTACCTCGCCAACGACGAGTTCCTGCAGTACGCACGCCCCGATGCGGAAATCATCTACGTGGGCAAAAAGGGCGGCGACCACACCCTCCCGCAGGACAAAATCAACGAGATGCTCGTCCAGCGCGCGGCGGAAGGCAAAACCATCGCCCGCCTCAAGGGCGGCGACCCCTACGTCTTTGGCCGCGGCGGCGAAGAGGCCGAAGAGCTCATGGCCGCAGGCCTCACCTTTGAGGTGGTCCCCGGCATCACCGCCGGCGTGGCGGCGCCGGCCTACGCGGGCATCCCCGTCACCCACCGCGACCACACCACCTCGGTCTGCTTCATCACCGGGCACGAGGACCCCACCAAGGAAAAATCCGGCCACAACTGGGACGTCTACGCCAAAAGCGAATCCACCCTCGTCTTTTACATGGGCGTAAAAAACCTGCCCATGATTGCGGACAACCTCATGCAGGGCGGCCGCGATCCCAAAACCCCCGTGGCGCTCGTGCGCTGGGGCACCCGCTGCACGCAGGAGTCCATGGTCTCCACGCTGGAGAATGTGGCCGAGGACGCCAAAGCGCGCGGCTTCAAGGCCCCGTCCATCATTGTTGTGGGCAGCGTCTGCTCCCTGCATGACAAGCTGAACTGGTTCGAACAGCGCCCCCTGCTGGGCAAAGGCGTTGTGGTCACCCGCGCCCGCGAGCAGGCCAGCGGCTTTGCCGACATCCTGCGCGAGCAGGGCGCCTGCGTGATGCAGTTCCCCACCATCAGCATCAATCCCATGCCCGACGACGCGGAAATCCGCGACGCCATCAGCGGCATGGACGCCTACGACTGGGTGGTCTTCACCTCCGTCAACGGCGTGAAGCGCTTCTGGACCGTGCTTGAGGACATGGGCCTCGACACCCGCGCCTTTGGCGGACGCAAGGTCGCCGCCATCGGCCCCGCAACGGCCAAGGAACTGGAAAACCGCGGCATCCGCCCAGACTTCGTCCCCGAAAAATACGTTGCGGAGCATGTCGTCTCCGGCCTGCTGGAGCGCGGCGTTGCCAGTGGCACACGCATCCTCATCCCCCGCGCCAAGGTCGCGCGTGAGGTTCTGCCCGAGGAGCTGCGCAAGGCGGGCGCAGAGGTGCGCATCCTGCCCGTGTACGAGACCGGCCTGAACGAACAGGGCCCCGAATCCCTGCAGGACAAGCTGAACGCAGGCGACGTGGACTACGTCACCTTCACCAGCTCCTCCACCGTGGACAACTTCTTTCAGTTGCTCCCGCCCGAGGAACTGAAAAAGCACCTGCCCAAGGTGAAGCTGGCGTGCATCGGTCCCGTGACGGCCAAAACCCTTGAGGGCTACGGCTTCACCCCGGACATCCAGCCCGAGGACTACACCATCCCGGCCCTTGCCGACGCGCTGGCCTCGGCTTAACGGTCTGTCATACAAAGGCAGGCTGCCGGAGTGCAGCCTGCTTCATGCCGGCCTGCGCTGGCAGCATCCCAAGGAGCACCCGAATGTCCCTGTCTCTGGCGGTTTTGGTTTCCGGCGGCGGTTCCAACCTGCAAGCCATCATCGACGCCATCGAGGATGGCCGCCTTGACGCCAGCATCAAGCTGGTGCTGTCCAACAAGGTGGACGCCTACGGCCTGACCCGCGCCGCAAACCACGGCCTGCCCACGGCGGTCCTCCAGCACGGCGACTACGACAGCCGCGAGGCCTTTGACGCGGCCATGATATCCACCATCCGCGACCACGGGGCGGACGTCATCATCCTTGCGGGATTCATGCGCATCCTCACCCCCGGCTTTATCCGCGAGTTTGCGCCCAATATCCTGAACACGCACCCCGCACTGCTGCCCAGCTTTGCCGGAGCGCACGGCGCGCGCGATGCCGTAGACTACGGCGTGCGCATCTCCGGATGCACCATCCACTTCGTCAACGAAATCATGGACAACGGTCCCGTCATCATTCAGGCCGCCGTTCCGGCCTTGCCCGGTGAAGACCCAGGAGACCTTGCCAAACGCATCCTGCGCTACGAGCACCGCATCTTCCCGCAGGCCATCCAGTGGCTGGCCGAAGGCCGCCTCAGCATCGACGGACGCCACGTCCACGTGCAGGACGCCGAAGCCATCCCCGCCGCCAGCACGCCCGGAGCACTCGTCTGCCCCGCGCTGGACGAGGGATTCTAACCCGCCGGACATTCACAGAATCCGCCACAGCGGCCCGGGGCCTTTGCTTCGGGCCGCTTTCCACTTCCCGGCCGGGGCTTTACTCAGCGGGCCTGTGCCCGTATGTTCACCACGCGCCACGGGCTTCACCGTGGCGGCGGAAACCAGCATGTGAGGCACCACCCATGCAGAAAATATTCGACACCCTGCTTGGCGGCGGCCGCATCTCCGTTGAGGAGGCGCTGACCCTCGCCGAATCCTGCGACATCCACACCCTTGGCGAGCTGGGCAAAGCCGCGCGCGAGCGCCGCTTTGGCGACAAGGCGTTCTGGGTCTACAACCAGCACCTGAATTTTACCAACGTGTGCGCCAATGCCTGCCGGTTCTGCGCCTTTTCCAAGCGCGCAGGCGACGAGGGAGCCTATACCTACTCCATCGACGACATCCGCCAGCGCATCCGCGAGCGCGCCCATGAGCCGATCACAGAAATCCACATCGTCGGCGGCCTGAACCCGGACCTGCCCTACTCCTACTACATGGACCTCATCGCCGCCGTGCGTGAGGAGCGCCCGGACATCGCCATCAAGGCCTTCACCGCTGTCGAGGTCGCCTACCTTGCCGGTCAGACGGGCAAAAGCTACGCCGATGTCCTCACGGACATGAAAAGCAGCGGCCTGAACGCCCTGCCCGGCGGCGGCGCGGAAGTCTTTTCGCCCAAGCTGCGCCAGAAGCTCTGTCCGGAGAAGGTTTCCGGCGACGTCTGGCTGGAAATCCACGAAACCGCCCACGGCCTCGGCCTGCCCACCAACTGCACTCTGCTCTTTGGGCACATTGAGTCGTGGCGCGACAGGCTGGAGCACATGGCCGCCCTGCGCGACGTGCAGGACCGCACCGGCGGATTCAAGGTCTTCATCCCCTTGCAGTACCAGCCGGGCAACAACCCGCTGGAGGCCGAAGGCACCGACGGCGTAGACTATCTGCGCATGATTGCCATCTCGCGCCTGTTCATGGACAACGTGCCGCACCTCAAGGCCTACTGGGCCTTCTCGGGCATCAAGCCCGCGCAGATGGCCCTGCACGCTGGCGCGGATGACTTTGACGGCACCCTTGTGGAGGAAAAGGTCGGCCACGCCGCCGGCGCATCCTCCCCCACGGGCATGACCGTTGCCAAGCTGGAGGAAACCATCCGGCAGGCGGGCTTCACCCCGGTGGAGCGCAACACCTTTTTTGAGGAAGTTGGCGGCCCCACGCAGGCCGTCTAACGCAACCACACGACACAAACGGGGGACCGGCGCGTATCGCCCCGGTCCCCCACGTGTTTTCTTCGGCCAGCGCCGTTTCGGGAGCAGACATGATCGTCAGTGTCAGCAGAAGAACGGACATCCCCGCCTTTTACAACGCATGGTTCTCCCTGCGTCTGCGCGAGGGCCTCGCCCTTTCCATCAATCCCATGAATCCCCGGCAGGTGCGCCGCGTCCCCCTGACGCCGGACGCCGTGGACCTGCTCGTCTTCTGGTCCAAAAATCCCGCGCCCTTTTCCGGCAGCCTCGACCTTGCGGCGGACCGTGGATTCCGGTCCCTGTTTTTCTACACCCTGAACGGCTATCCGCGCGCCTTTGAGCCGCGCCTGCCGTCCCTTGAGCGCCGCATAGACGCCTTTTTGCGCCTTGCGGAGCGCCTCGGGCCGGAGCGCGTTGTCTGGCGCTACGACCCCATCATCCTCTCAAACGTAACGCCGCCGCAGTTTCACGCCGACACATTCGGGCGCATTGCCGAGGCGCTCTCCGGAGCCACCCAGCGCGTTATCATCAGCTTTCTGGACGTGTACCCCAAGGTGCAGCGCCGCCTGGACGCCCTCAGGCGCGACCACGGCGTCCACTGCCACGACGCGCGCACCGACCACGCCGGACGCAACGACACCGTCCGCGCCCTTGCCTGCGCCGCAAACGCCCATGGCATGCATATCCAGACCTGCGCCGAGTCCGCGGACCTTGCCGCCCACGGCGTCCACCCCGGCGCCTGCCTTGACCGCGCCCTGGTGGAGCGTCTTGCAAGCCGTCCCATCCACGCCGCGCCGGATACCGGCCAGCGTGCGGGCTGCCGGTGCGTCTCGTCCGTGGATATTGGCGTGTACGACACCTGCCGCTTCAAGTGCGCCTACTGCTACGCGACATCGCGCGAGCGCAACGTCGTCGAGACCTTGCGCGAACACGACCCGCACAGCCCGGCCCTTGTGGGCTGGCCCAAGGTGCCGCAGGAGCAACCGCGCCAGCTCAGCCTCTGGCAATCATCCTAACGGGCATGCGCCGCGGTGCGCCTTCCTTCCCGCGCAGCATCAGCGCGTTCCCGGCGGGCGCCAGCTACACCATCTTGTCCGTCTCCGGGGATTCGTCGTCCTTCTCCCCGCCAGCCACGGCCTGCTCATTCTTGCCGTTTTGCTCATACATCTTGGCCGCGCGGCGGCGCTCCGGCGTTAACTGACTGCGGTCCTCGCCGTCGCCGGAATCAAACGTCATGGCGCGGGAAATTTTGCCCTTGCCGTTCCCATCCACCTTGGTGGCGTAGACGGTAATTTTCCCCTCGTCATTGGGGTCCTGCACGGCCTCGGTCAGGGTTTCAAAGGCCAGCGCATTCATGTGGTCCGACTTGTTCGGGTCCTCGCCATTCTCATGCAAGCGGTCCTTGAAGGCCTGCTTGTCGCGGTCCAGCTCCTCGGGCGCGCCAAAGGACTGGACATACTTGGCGATGAAGTCCATTTTGGTTTGTTCAAGCTTTGCGGCCTGCTCCTTGGCCTCCTGCTCTTTGCGGGCTTTTTCCTCCTCGCGGGCGAGGGCTTCGTCACTGGTTGCGCCGCCGGCGCTTTTTCCCTGCACACGTTCGGGCGGGGTCAGCGTCGCGCCGCGCAAGCCGCCGCCAAGGCCACAGGGTCCAATACCGGGGAGTGCCATATGTCTTCTCCTTGCTCGGAAGTCTTTTCCTGTCTGCAACGCGGCATGCATCATCCGTACCCGGCCATCCCCCGCCCAGCGCCTCCAGCGCGCGCCGCCGCGCCCACGCCAGTGGTGCCCTGCGCGCTTTTCTGCTACTACCGCACGAGTAATGGAGGGAACATGAGCGGAAATACGTTCGGAACCGTTTTTCGTCTGACGACATATGGGGAATCACACGGGCCCGGTCTTGGTGGCGTGGTGGACGGCTGTCCCGCAGGCATCGCCCTGAGCGAGGAGAGCATCCAGCGCGAGCTGGACCGCAGAAAGCCCGGCCAAGGCATTGCCTCCACAGCGCGCAAGGAGAGCGACACCGTGCGCCTGCTGTCCGGCGTGTTCGAAGGCGCCACCACCGGCACGCCCATCGGCTTTCACATCGCCAACGAGGACCAGCGCTCGCGCGATTATTCCACAATTCAAAACGTCTACCGCCCCGGTCATGCCGACCTTGGATTCGACGCCAAATTCGGCGTGCGGGATTATCGCGGCGGCGGGCGCTCCTCCGGGCGCGAGACCGTCTCGCGCGTTGTCGGCGGCGCCATTGCGCAGGCTTTGCTTGCCACCGTGGGGATTCACGTCATGGCCTACACTGTGGAAATTGGCGGCATCCCCGCGCCCATCACCGACCCCGAAGGCGCGCAGGACCGCCCCTTCTTTGCGCCGGACGACGCCATCGTCGACGCGTGGGAAGCCAAAATCCGCGACACCAAAAGCCAAGGCGACACCCTCGGCGGCGTTGTGGAAGTCATGGCTACCGGCGTGCCCGCAGGCCTTGGCGAACCCGTCTTCGACAAGCTGGACGCGCGCCTTGCCTACGCCCTCATGAGCGTTGGCGCAGTGAAGGGCGTTGAAATCGGCGCAGGCTTCGCCGCCGCGCGCTCCGTGGGCAGCGTCAATAACGACCCCATCGCCACGGAAGGCTTTGCCACCAACAACGCCGGCGGCACCCTTGGCGGCATCTCCAGCGGTCAACCCATCATCGCCCGCGCCGCCATCAAGCCCATTCCGTCCATCGCCAAGGAGCAGCACACCATCACCCGCTCCGGAGAGTCCACCAGCATCTCCATCGGCGGGCGGCACGACATTGCGGCCATCCCCCGCGTCAATCCCGTGCTCAAGGCTATGGTGAGCCTTGTGCTGGCGGATTTATTGCTTTTGCAAAAGCGCAACGCCTAGACCAGTGGTACGGACACTTTCCCCTCGTGACGCAGGGCTTGCCGAGTGCGCAGGCACCTGTTACTAAGCCCGTGCAACGCGCGCGGAGGCCTCCTGCGCCACATGCCGCACCTCACCCCGCCACCCGCGCTGCAAATCCAACTCCGGAGAATCATCCCATGGGACTGAGCATAGGAATCGTCGGACTGCCCAACGTGGGCAAGTCCACACTCTTCAACGCGCTGACCAAGGCGCAGAACGCCGAAAGCGCGAACTACCCGTTCTGCACCATCGAACCCAACAAGGCCGTCGTGCCCGTGCCCGACCCGCGCCTTGATAAGCTGTCCGAACTGGTCAAGCCCCAGCGCGTGCTGAACGCCACCGTGGACTTCATCGACATCGCCGGCCTCGTCAAAGGCGCCAGCAAAGGTGAAGGCCTTGGCAACAAGTTCCTCGCCAATATCCGCGAGGCCGACGCCATCCTGCACGTGGTGCGCTGCTTCGCCAACGACGACGTCGTCCACGTCGACGGCTCCGTCGATCCCCTGCGCGATATTGAAGTCATCGAGGCCGAACTCATCATGGCCGACGCCCAAAGCGTGGAAAACCGCTTGGAGCGCATGAAGAAGCAGGTCAAAGGCGACAAGAAGCTCCAGCCCAAGGTGGACTGCTGCGCCGCCCTGCTGGAGCACCTCGGCGGCCTGAACCCCGTCAGCACCTTCGAGGGCCGCGACTCCGACGCCTGCCGCGAAGTGCGCAAGGAACTCCACCTCATCACCGACAAAAAGGTCGTCTACTGCTGCAACGTGGATGAAGACGCCCTCGTCGAAGACAACGAGTTCGTCGCCAAAGTGCGCGAGCGCGCCGCCACCACCGGTGCAGGCGTCGCCAAAATCAACGCCAAGATGGAAGAAGAACTCATCGGCCTGGAAGGCGAAGAGTATCAGGAATTTCTGGAGTCCTACGGCGTCAGCGAAAGCGGCCTCGACCTCATCATCCGCACCGGCTACGCCACCCTCGGCCTCATCAGCTACTTCACCGCCGGCGAAAAGGAAGTGCGCGCGTGGACCATCCACGAAGGCGACACCGCCCCGCAGGCAGCCGGCGTCATCCACACCGACTTCGAACGCGGCTTCATCCGCGCCGAAGTCATCGGCTATGACGACTACGTGGCCAACGGCTCCGAGTCCGCATGCCGCTCCAAGGGCGTTCTGCGTGTGGAAGGCAAAGACTACGTCGTCAACGACGGCGACGTCATGCACTTCCTCTTCAACGTCTAGGCCCCAAAGCGGAGACACATCGGATGCTCGAAAACCTGACCATCGTCCTTTTTCACCCCAAGTTCCCCGAGAACGTGGGCAGCGCCGCGCGCGCCTGCGCCAACATGGGCTGCCCCAACCTCATCGTGGTGCAGCCCCGGAATTGGGACCTTGGACGCGCCAGCGCCCTCGCCACCCCCAAGGGGGTCGACATTCTAAGCTCCATGCGCGTCGTGGACGACCTGCCCACAGCCCTTGCGGGCTTTGAGTTCGTCTACGGCACCACCGCGCGCACCGGCGGCTGGCGCAAAGGCCTCTGGACGCCCGCAAAGGCAGGCTCCACCATCGCCGGGCAAATGGGTCAGGGCAGCTCCGTCGCCGTCGTCTTCGGCCCCGAAGACCGCGGCCTCACCAACGAGGAAACCGAAATCTGCGGCAAGCTCCTCACGATTCCTACCTCGCCGGAAGCCAGCTCCCTGAACCTCGCCCAAGCCGTCCTCGTCGTGCTCTACGAGTGCTTCAAGAACGTCATGGAACACCCCGGCGAAGAACCGGCGCAGCCCGCGCCCACAAACCTCGCCACACACGAGGAAATGGAACTGCTCTTCGGCAACCTCAAGGACACCCTCGCCGCCATCGACTACCTCAAAGACGAGAACACCGACTACTGGATGCTCCCCGTCCGCCGCTTCCTGCAACGCGCCCCCTTCCGCAGAAGCGAATTCAACATGATCATGGGCGTCTGCAGGCAGGTCAAATGGATCGCCGACAAAGCCGGACGCACCACAGACGGCGACGCGTCATAGCGTCACCGCCAGCATCATTACGCCACAAGCGGCGCCCTCGTACGAGGGCGCCGCTTTTTTTCGCCAAGGGCAGGTCATCGGCGCCGGGAGTGAGAAGCAGTTTTGCTCCGCAGGCTCAAGGGCCGTGGGCCCTTGAGAATCCCAAGTGCGCACAGACCGGGTGCCTGTGTATGGCACAGTCGTCACCCCTGACGGCTCCCGTCCGTGTAGATGGAAGAATTTTTTTTGGGGGGCTTTGGCACGTGGGGATGGGCGGTGAGAATCCCTGTTCGGCGTTTTGAAAAAAACATAGGCAATGGAAAAAGATGAAGGCCAAAAAAGCTCCCCATTCTGCCCACACCCCACCCCCTATTTTCGGGGCGGCTTCCGCCCCGAAAATCCTGGGGATTCTCAAGGGTATCATACCCTTGAGTCGCCGAAGGCAAAAAAAGGAGGCCCCACCTCCCGGTGAAGCCCCCTACAAACACAAGCGTGACGCCTGCCCCGCAGCGGCAGCTACAGCACAGCCGCGCAGTCTGTGGTGTCGCCTTGGAGTTTATCTATGGTGTGCTGGAGCGTCGGCAGAATCGCTTCGAGGTTTTCGCTGACGGCCTTTGGGCTGCCGGGCAGGTTGACGACCAGCGTGGAGCCGATGGTCCCGGCCACGGCGCGCGAGATGGCGCCGTGCGGCGTTTTGGCGAGGCTGGCTTGCATCATGGCCTGTTCGTAGCCGGGCAGGCGTTTTTCAATCACCTTGAGGGTTGCTTCGGGCGTGATGTCGCGTGGTCCAACGCCTGTGCCGCCGCTGGTCAGGATAAGGTCAAAGCCTTGGTGCAGCGACAGGCCGGAAAGCAGGGCTTTGAGTTGCCGGGCGTCGTCGGGGATAAGGAAGCCTTGGGTCATGCACAGGGGCAGAGTTTTGCTGACGGCTTCTTCGATGAGGGGGCCGCAGCTATCCTCGCGCATTCCGGCAGCGCCTTTGTCGGACATGACAATCCACGCGAGGCTGATGCCATCCTTCACGCAGGAGAAGCCGTAGGAGCCGGGATCGAGATGAATATCCGTCAGCGACTCAAGCACGGCGCCACGGCGCGCGGTGGCCTTGGGGTCTGGCGCGGGGGTCCAAAACAGGGAGCGGATGGCGAAGCATTTTTCCTCACCACGCTGGAGGTATGCGCCCACGCCGGGCATCTGATGCGGATGCTCGGGCCAGAGGATATGCCCTGCGGAAGGGTACGTAGGGAGCGGGGTCTGATCCCCGGCCTTAAAATCGAGTTCCGTTTCGGTGAGGAGGACGATGTCCTTGTATTCGATGCGCATGGTCAGACTCCTTGCTTACGCCAACAAAACGGCAACGATGCCTGTCACGAAAATACCGTCAAATGTTCCCGCGCCGCCGATGGAAAGTAGCGGCGCGTCGAGCTTGTCGAGCATCCGGCGGTCCCACAGGTGCAGAACGTCGGCCCCGAGAAGGGTGCCGATGCTGCCCGCCACGTAGGCGACGTGGGCGCTTTGGCCCTCTGGCGCAAAGATGATGGCGCACAGGGCCGCAACAAGGGGCGGCACAAGCATAGGAATGCCGATGCCTCGCCCTGGCATGGGTCGTGCTACAGCATAGCACACGGCAACAACGCCCGCCACGGCAAGGCCAAGGCCGAGGGAGATGCCAATTTGCCCCACAACCATAAGGCTGAGAAGACAGGGGATAATGCAACCGCCAAAGTTGACGGCCACCACCTGATCCTGCAGCTCCATTTCCTGCGGTGAGGCCTGCATGTAGCCGCGGCTATCCATGAACAGGCGGCGCGGCCCAACGGGCACGCGCACGGTGCGCCCGGTGCGAAAGAACGGCATATTGACGCCGCTGCCGAGGAGTGTGGCTATAAGAATGAGTAGAGCCTGCCCCGGCGTGAGGCCTATCTTGGTGAAGGCGACGGTGACGAGGCCGACTTGTATGAGGATGAAGAAGAATATGAGTCCGAAGACAAGGCCCACAAGGGCGAGCACCATAAACGGAAAGGAGAAGAATGGTCTCATGAGGTCGCAGAGCTCCGGCAGGGTTTCACATTCACGGAAAATACCCTATATTTCCATACAGATGACGCGGGCGGCACAATGCCGACTCCGCTGATACAACAGAGTACCCCAGCCACACGACGAAGTAAAACGGCATTCATACCAGAGGAATCGCGCATGAAAGGCATCATTCTCGCAGGCGGGTCCGGCACCCGGCTTTATCCGCTGACGCGGGCAACCAGCAAGCAGCTTTTGCCCGTCTACGACAAGCCCATGATCTATTATCCGCTGTCGGTGCTCATGCTGGCGGGCATCCGCGATATTCTCCTCATCTCCACCCCGCGCGACCTGCCGCGGCTGGAGGAGCTGTTCGGCGACGGATCGCACCTTGGGCTGAATATCAGCTACAAGGTCCAGCCGGAACCAGAGGGCATTGCGCAGGCCTTCATTCTGGCGGAGGACTTCATCGGCGACGACTCCGTGTGCCTTATCCTTGGCGACAATATCTTCTACGGACAGGGCCTGTCCGTGACGCTTCAGGCGTGCTCGCAGCTGGAGCGCGGCGGCATTATCTTCGGCTACAAGGTCCGCGACCCCGAGCGCTACGGCGTGGTGGAATTCGACGACCTACAAAACGTTCTGAGCATTGAGGAAAAGCCCAAACAGCCCAAGTCGCGCTACGCTGTGACCGGCCTGTACTTCTACGACAACGACGTGGTGGACATCGCCAAGAACCTCAAGCCCTCCGCGCGCGGCGAGCTGGAAATCACGGACGTGAACAATGAGTACCTGCGCCGCGGCCAGCTCAAGGCTGAATTCTTCGGGCGCGGCCTTGCGTGGCTGGACACCGGCACCCACGAATCCCTCCTGCAGGCCAGCACCTACGTGCAGGCCATACAGGAACGACAGGGCGTCATTGTTTCCAGCATTGAGGAAATTGCCTACCGCATGGGCTACATCTCGGCGGAGCAACTGGCGAAGCTGGCCGAGGAGATGCTCAAAAACGACTACGGCCGCTATCTCATGGACGTCGCCAAAGGCGTCTAACGCGCCGTGACAGACAAAAACGCATCGCGCCCGGAAGGCTTCTGCCTTCCGGGCGCGTTTGTTTTGAACGGGTGTCGGGCAATCAGGCGGCGTCGTCGCTTTTGCCCAAGATTTCCTGCGTCCACGCCATGGCCTGCACGTAGAATTTATCGGCGTCCTCCTGCCGGATACCTGTGGCTTGCACCACCTCCTGCACGTGCGCCCACTGTCCGCGCTCGTAGGCGCGCGACAGCTCCAGCAGCGGCTTGAGGCGGTTTTCCTGTCCCACAAGGGCCTCTTTGACCTCGTCATCCAGCGGCACATTCTCCAGAATCTCCTCCATGGGCTGGCCAAGCAGCGCGTCAAGGAGTGAGAACAGCCCCAGCAGGAACATGGTCTCCGGCGATATACCAAACTTTTTGGACAAATCTTCCATCAGTTCCAAAAAGCGCCCCCGGTGCACGGACAGGAAGGCGACCTCCTCGGCCTTTTTGTTGGGGCTAAGGTCGGACATGATGGCAACGCGCAGCCACTGGGCCAACTGGCGCTGGCCAAGCAGCGTAATGGCGCGGGCGACGGATTCCACCTTGTAGCGCACGCCAAGGCCCACGGAGTTGATATACTGGAACAGGCGATACGTCAGGGACAGGTCCGCCTGAATAATGCGCCCAAGGCGGACCACGTCAAAGTCCGTGCGACCAAGCTCCTTGAGCAATTGAATCTTGGCGATTTCGCTGGAGGAAATCTTTTTGCCGGGGATGATCTCCGGCTTGGAGAAAAAGAACCCCTGAAACAGCGAAAAGCCAAGCTTTCGCGTCACCTCAAAGGTTTCTACGTCCTCCACCTTTTCCGCCAGCAGCGTACAGTCGTAGGACTTGAGCTTGTCCACCGTCTCGCGGATGCGCTGGGGGTCGGAATCCAGCCCCAGGATGTCCACCTTGATGATGTCCACATACTTGAGAAACGGCTCAAGCTCCGGCTCGCCCATATAGTCGTCCATGGCGAGCATGAAGCCCGCTTCCTTGATGGCGGCCACGGCCTCAAGCACATCGGCGTCCGGGCTGACGTCCTCCAGAATCTCCACAATGGCGATATCCGGCGGCAAGGCGTAGGCGGCGTCCTCCAGCAGAAGCTTTTTGGGGAAGTTGATCAGGGCGCGCTGCCCCTCTTCCATGCCTGCGTACGCCAGCAGAAAGCCGTCGGCGATGACCTTGGTCGTGGCCATGTCCGAATCCGTCACAAAGGCCCCTGTCGCATCACCGGAACTGCGGAACAACAACTCATAGCCAAAGACCTTTTGGTCCTGGTCAAAGATGGGCTGACGGGCCACAAAGACGGATTCGGCAAGTTGCGAGGCGGCAGATTCACTCTGCGTAATTTCAAGCATGGACGTCCTCATAAAGCGCCAGAGGCGAAATCAGGGTACCAGCGGAACAAGGTCCAACCCCAGTCCCATATCAAGCCCAAGCATCACGTTGGCATTGGCCAGCGCCTGCCCGGAAGCGCCACGGCACAGATTGTCTATGGCAGAAACAACAATCAGGCGCTGCGTTCTGGGATCGACAACCAGACCGATATCACAGAACATTGTGCCCCGGACAAAACGCGTCTCGGGCAGCTTGCCAAGGGGCAAAACGCGCACCCACGGGGCATTTTCGTACGCCTTGGAGTATAGCAAATGCACTTCATCCAATGAAAGGCTTTTCTTGAGACGGGCGTAGCTCGTGCTCAGGATGCCCCGGCTGATGGGCAACAGGTGCGTGTTGAACGACACGGTCATCTCCGCGCCGGCAACGCCGGACAGCTCCTGCTCAATCTCTGGCGTATGGCGGTGCTTGCCAAGGTTGTACGCCTTGAAGGAGTCCGCCACCTCGCAAAACAGCGAGCCAACGCTGGCCTTGCGGCCCGCGCCCGTGGTTCCGGACTTGGAGTCCACCACAATGCCGTCCGTCTCCACAAGGCCCTCGCGCAGCGCCGGAGACAGGCCCAAAATGACGGACGTCGGATAACACCCCGGATTCGCCACCAGCCGCGCGCCGCGCACGGCCTCGGCATTGAACTCCGGCAGGCCAAAGACGGCCTCGGGCAAAAGCTCCGGGTGACGGTGCTCCAGGCCGTACCAGTCGGCGTAGGTGCCCGCGTCCTTGATGCGGAAGTCGGCGGACAGGTCCACCACTTTCACGCCGCGCGCCACCAGCTCCGCCGCCATGTCCATGGCCGTCCCGTGCGGCACGGCCAAAAAGACCAATTCGCACGCCTCGGCAAGGTCCGCCACATCCGGCACGGACACCACCACATCGCCAATGGGAAAGCCCGCAAGGCTGGGGAACAGCTCGCTCAGGCATTTGCCCGCCTCGGACCGCGACGTGGCCCGCACCAGTTCCATGCCCTCGTGCCTCGCCAACAGCCGCGCCAACTCAATGCCGGTATACCCGGTCACCCCAACAAGGCCGACAGGGGTACGCTGTGTCATGCTCATCCCCTACCTCGTCTTCAGCACGTATTTCATGCGCAGGTCGTACAGCAAATCCGTGATAAGCTGCCGCTCCTCGTCATCCAGATTGCCCTTGGTCTTCTCCTCCAGCATGGAGAGAACATCAATGGAATGCTTGGCCAGCGCCAGATTCTCCGTGGGCTTGCCGGTTTCCGGGTCCGGCACCTCGCCCAGCGGCACCAGCGCCGACGACGCCAGCGACATCACAAAGGTGGAAAACGTCACCTGCGGCAGCGGGATGTTCCCCGACGCCGCGCCCATGCTCTTCTTTTCGTCAGACATCGTAACGCTCCTTGCGTCATCTGTGCATGTACATCCGCCGAAAGAGCCGCGCACCCTGCCGGGTGGCCGCCCTGCTCCGGCGCCGCGCCTATTCGGGGTAGCCGCCAGCCATGGCGGCCTCGTACGCACGCATACCCTGCTCCATGTAGTCCCGCGCGGCCGTGTAGCCACCGCAGGCCTCAAGTGCGCTCGCCAGCGCATGCAGGCCCGCCAGCACATCGCCATAGTCCACATGGCCCATATGGCCAAAGCGGACAATGCGGCCCTTCATCGCGCCCTGACCGCCAGCCAGCACCACGCCGTAGCGCTCCGCGCAGCACTGGAGCACAGCGCTTCCGTCCACGCCCTCGGGCAGGCGGATGCTCGTCAGGCCCCAGGTAAAGTGCTCCTCGGCAAATAGCTCAAGGCCCATGGCGCGGGCCGCACTGCGCACCAGTTGCGTCAGCGCCCACTGCCTGCGGTACACGTTCTCCAGACCCTGCTCCTTGAACATGGCAAGGCAAGTATGCAGGCCCATGAGCAGATTAATGGGCGGCGTGAAAAGCGTCTGGGAATTCTTCACAATCTTTTCCCGTTCGCCCAGCAGGTTAAAGTAGAACTCACGCGGCTTCACCTCTTCCACGCGCTTCCACGCCCGCTCGGACAGCGCCAAAAACGACAGCCCCGGCGGCAGCATCAGCCCCTTTTGCGAGCCGGTCAGCAAGCAGTCCACACCCCACTCATCCATCGGGCACGGCGAGATGCCAACCGCAGAAATGCCGTCCACCACCAAGAGGACGTCACGCTCCCGCGTAAACGCCGCCAGCTCCTTGATAGGATGCAGCACACCTGTGGACGTCTCCGACGCCTGCACGAGGATGCCCTTGGCCTTGGGGAACTTCTCCAGCGCAGCGCGCAGGTGGTCCACCGTAATGGCCTTGCCCCACGGCACGCTGACAATGGCCGCGTCCAGCCCGTAGGTGGAGGCAATCTCGCCCCAGCGCTCGCCAAACTTGCCGCCCTCAATGACGATGACCTGATCGCCCTTGGCAAACAGATTCGTGGCCGCCGCCGTCATCGCGCCCGTGCCGGACGACGACATCGCCACCACAGGCTGGCTGGTGCCGAAGAGCCAGCGCAAATCCTTCTGAATCTCGCCAAGCAGCGCCGTAAAGCCCGGCTTGCGGTGGTGCACCATATCCATGGCCAACGTCAGCCGGACTTCCTCCGGCATCGGCGTGGGACCGGGAGTCAACAGTCGCATCTTATCCATATCCCTTCCATCCCTTGCAATGCGTTCAAATACACACACCTGCGAAAGCGCAGGCTTCTCAACAAAAGTCGTCGCCCTCCCCATAAGGGCGGTGGCGGTGGTGCCACTGGCTGGCCGAGGCGGGCTGGGCGGAGCGTTTTGTGCTCCGCAGGCTTAAGGGCCGTGGGCCCTTAAGAATCCCATGTGCGCACAGACGGGGCGCCCGTAGAAGGCACTGTCGTCACCCCTGACATGCTCCCGTCCGTGTGGATATGGGATTTTTTTTGGGGGGGCGTTTGCGTCGTGCGAAAGGCGGTGAGAATCCCTGTTATGCCCTTAGCAAAAAGACAAAGACAAAAGGCAGAAGAAGCCGCCCGCCCACCCCTATTTATCGGGCGGCTTCCGCCCGATAAATCCTGGGGATTCTCAAGGGTGTCACACCCTTGAGCAGCTCTGCTATCTTTATCTCTAAGGCCCTTCGTCCTTTCAGGCCGAACGACCTAAGAGCTAAAGCCGCCGGAGGCACTCTTCCTCTTCCCTCTTCCCTCTTCAGCCTTCACCCGGCGCTAATGCGCCTCGCCCCAGTTGTTCCCGACGCCCCAGTCCACGGCGAGGGGCACGGAGAGGTCGTAGATGCCGGACATGATGGCTTCGAGGCGTTTTCCGGCCTCCTGCGCGGCGTCTTTGGGCACTTCGAGGAGCAGTTCGTCATGCACCTGCAGGATGAGCTTTGCGCCGAGCTTGCGGAGCTTTTTATCCTGCCACACTTCCAGCATCGCCATCTTGATAATGTCTGCGGCGCTGCCCTGAATGCGGGTGTTGATGGCTTGGCGGCGCGCCTGTCCCTGGTGGTGGGAGTTGCGGGAGTTGATATCCGGCAGCAGGCGGCGGCGCCCGGCGAGGGTGATGACGGAGCCATCGGTCTTGGCCTGTTCTTCCACGGCGTTGTAGAACTCGGCGAGTCCGGACAACTGCTCAAAGTAGCGCTCGATGAAGGCCTTGGCCTCCTTGAGGGGAATGCCAAGCTCACCGGCGAGCTTCTGCGGGCCCATGCCGTAGATAAGGCCGAAGTTAATGGTCTTGGCGCTACGGCGTTCGTCGGCGGCGATGTCGGCTTGCGGCTTGTCGAAGAGCAGCGCGGCGGTACGGGAGTGGATGTCCTCGTCGTTGGTGAAGGCGTCCACGAGCTCCGGCTCCTGCGACAAATGCGCGAGCACGCGCAGCTCAATCTGCGAATAGTCCGCCGCGACAAGCAGGTTGCCTTCGCCCACGGTGAAACAGGTGCGCATGCGCTGGCCCATTTCGCCGCGGATGGGAATGTTCTGCAGGTTCGGGCCGGAGCTGGACAAACGGCCGGTGGCGGTGGCGAGCTGATTAAAATGCGAGTGCACGCGGCCTGCGTCGTCCGCGGCGCGCGGCAGCGGCTCCAGATAGGTGGAGCGCATCTTCTCCAGCTTTCGCCACGCCTGAATATCCTCAATGATGGGATGCTCGGAGCGAATCTTTTCCAGCACGTCAAAAGCCGTAGACGGCACGCCACCGGGGGTCTTGCCACGCGGTTTCAGGCCAAGGTCGGTGAACAGCACCTCGGCCAGCTGCTGGCTGGAGCGCAGGTTAAAGTCGCGCCCCGCGCGTTCGTGAATGCTGGCGGTGAGGGTGTCCAGCTTCTCCTGCACTTCGGAGAGAAAGCTGTGCAGCGCGGCGGAGTCAATGGCGATGCCTGCGGCTTCCATGTCGGCAAGCACGGGAATGAGCGGCGTCTCCAAGGTTTGCATCAGGTCCGACAGATGCGCGGCGTCAAGGCGGCTGCGCAGAACCGTAGTCATGGCGGCGGCGGTGACGCCGTGGCCCTTGGGTTCGGCTTCGAGCAGGTCCGGAGCGTTGCGGCGATAGAGGCGCTGCCACGAGTAATCGCGGTCCTCGGGGGACAGCAGATAGCAGGCAAGGCCGATGTCGAACCATGATTCAAGGGGAATATCGTCCCACGCCGGATCGGCGCGCAACAGGTCCTTGACGTTGGGCGCGGCGATGGCGGCGGCAGAGGCCACATGCGCGGCAAGGTCCTCGTGGGAGCCGGACACCTGCCACTCGGTGCCCGCAATGCCCAAATGCCACACGCCGTCCTCGTCGCCGGGGACAAGGCCCACGGTCTCGCCCGTCACATCGGGCAGCGCGGCGGGTTCTGCGGCAATGCGCACGATGTCGGCCTCCGCCGGTGCGGCGGGTTCGGCGGCTAGTGCGGCGGGCGCGCCAAACAGGGACAACTGCTGCTCCCCGGCGGGCTTGGCCTTGGCGTCTTCCGCGGGTGCGGAAGCGGACTTCGCGGAACCGGAGGCGGCCTTTGCAACCTCGGGCCGGGGGAAATACTTGGGCAGGTCGCGCCGGAGGGTACGGAATTCGTATTCCGTCAGAAACGCGTCCACATCGTCGTACACAGGCGCGCTGACGCGCAGGGCGTCAAGGTCGAGTTCGCTGCAGACCTCGGTGGACAGCCGGGTGAGGGTGCGGAAGAGGAAGGCGTCGTCCATGTTGGCTTCCAGCTTCTTGCGCATGGCGGGCTTAAAGTCGCCCTCACCGGCGCTGACGGCCTCGCGCAGGGCCTCCAGGGTGGGATAGTCGGCCATGATTTTGAACGCCGTCTTGGGACCAATGCCGGGCACGCCGGGGATGTTATCCGCGGAATCGCCAATAAGGGCCTGAAAGTCCGGCCACTGGCTTGGCTCCATGGCCGTTTCGGCGCGGAAGTCGTCCAGCGTGGTGAGCTTTTCCTTCTTGGAACCGGGGTCCCACATGAAGACGCGCTCGTCCAGACACTGCTTGAGGTCCTTATCCGCGCCCACGATGACCACGGGGCGCTGGTCCTTGATGCGGGCGGCAACGCTGGCCATACAGTCGTCGGCTTCGACGCCCTCAGCCACCAGCATATTCAGGCCCAGAACGCGCACGGCGTCGTGGGCGGGGTCCAGCTGCATGGCGAGGTCTTCGGGCATGGCCGGGCGCTGGGCCTTATAGGCCTCGTACGCCTCATGGCGGAAGGTCGGCCCCTTGCCGTCAAAAAAGACACCCATGTACTCGGGGCGCTCGTTCTTCAAAATATTCATGAGCATCCGCAGGAACATGTACAGGGCGTTGGTCGGGAACCCGTCGGAGCGCTGCATGTCGCGGAAGGCGTAGTAGAAGCGGTAGATGAAGGCGTGTCCGTCAACGAGGAACACAGGGGACGTATCGAGTCCGAGACGGTCTTTCAGGGACATTGGTTCTCCATGCGCCGCGGGGATGCGGCGGTGAATGGGGGTCGTATAGCGCCGCGCTAGGCGTCGCCGGAATCAGCGGCGGGCTTACGCGGCCGTGCTTTTTTCGATTTTATGCGGTTCCAGAGGAAGACTTCCACAGGAGCGTCGGGAATGGCGGAGAGCGGAATCTCGGCGCGGGCGGCGTTGCGGTGGCCGCCGGCGGAGCCGATGCTGCCAAAGCAGCGCGCGGCAAATTTGCCCATATCGCGCCGCAAGCCGTCGCCGCGGAATACGGCGATGACCTGATCATCCACCGTCCCGCTGATAACGGTCCACGCAGCGCCCTGCACGCGCAAAAACAGGTCCGCAAGGATGACAAGGATGTCCGCGCTTTCCACATCCTCCAGATAGGCAAAAATGCCCTGCCCGGTCAGGCGCAGCTTAAAATACGCCTGACAGAAATACCGCAGCCATTCGAGATGGAATTCGCTTCGGTAAATCTTGCGCAGCAGCAGATGGTCCGCATACTTGGACAGATACTGGAAGGCGCGCAGGTCCGCCTCGCAGAACACGCGCTCAAAGCTGGAGGTGTCCGTCTTGATGCCGTAGAGGAGCGCCGTGGCAAGGAGCTTACCGGGCCTGATGTGCAGGTTGTACAGGTACTCCGTCATCAGGCTGGCGTTGGAGCCGTAGTCCGGCTTGATGTCCGCGTAGGTTGCGGTGACCGGATTCTCCGCCGACAGCGGGTGATGGTCGATCACCAGCGAAAAGTCGTACTCCTTAAAGGCCGCGTTGTGGTGCGGCTGGGAGTCCACCAGCGCAAAACGGTCGTACTGCGCGGCAAGGGTGGGCGTCAGCCGCCGTGTGGGCACACGCAAACAGCGGATCATTTCCAGATTATCCGGACGGGTGATGTCATTGATATGGGCAATGCCCGTATCCTGCACCCGCCGCGCCATGATGCGCTTGAGCGCCATGGCCGAGGCCATGGCGTCGGGGTCGGCATTGATGAGGATAAGCCACCGGTCCTCGCGGCGGAAGAGCGCCAGCAAATCGTCCAATCGGGGGATGGACCGGAAATACGCCATCATCTTCTCCCTGAGCGCCTTCGGCGCTACCTTTGGTCCTCGCCGAGCATACTCAGCAGGACGTGTGCGGAATCCATGACGTCGCGTTCTGTAAACAGTTCAACGGTTATCACCGCATCGGGGCGGAGTGCGTCAAGCTGCTTCTGCAGCAGCGCCCGCCCGTTGTCATCCAGCGCGGTCAGCGGCAGGTGCCGTCCATTCTCGCCGGGGGCGTTGAGGTGGAGCATGCGCACAGCGCCGTAGTCCACTTCATCCGCCAGAAATTCCTGTTCATAGGCCAACATGTGCCCCAAGTCCAGACACAGCGACACGCCCCACTGCGCGACATACGGCAAGTGCGCGCGCAGGTCGCAGGTGTCGATGTTCTCCAGCAGCAGGTCCGCCGGGTCGTAGCCAGCCCCCCGCCACAGCGCGGCAAAGCGGCCCATGGTGGCGGCATCTGCGGGCGGGTGCAGCACATAAGCCCGCGGCGAAAGGTACGCGGCCTTTTCCACCAGCTCCTGAACAATGGTCCACGCGGCGTCCGCTCCCTCACCCCACGGCAGGTCCAGCGGCAGATGCACATGGTAGCTCAGGTCCAGCCCGGCCAGCCACGGCGGCAGGTCCTGCGGAGTGTAGTCCAAACAGGATTGGGACTCAAAAAACAGCAGGGCCACCTCCGGAAAGGTGCCCTCAAGATGACAGCAATTTTCCGCCACCCCGGCGGGAATGACCGAGGACGGGGCCGCCAGCGTCCACGCCGCCCCCTGAATTCTTTCCGCCAGTGACCGATAAGACATATACAGACTCGCGTTTTGTGCCGGTTCACCGACATATTTTCCGGTCCGCCAGAGGGCGGAGGCAGGGAACCGACCACAACGATTCACAAAGCCAGCCGGGGTATGCTTCTTGCTTTTTCCTGTCAATAAAGGCGCAGCTCGGAAACAGGAGGCCCACCATGCAGATAGTCAAAAGTCTTCTGCAACACTACCTGAACCCCCTGCACGTGTACTGCAGGCTGCGGGACATCGGCGTCAGCACCGCGCTGACGCGCCATGTTTGCGCCGCCTACGAGCGGTACGTGTACAGAATCTTTTCACCCTAAGCCCACCCACAGCGCCGCCATCCGGCGCGGCAGACAGGCCCGGCTACTCGCCTCCTCCCAGAAGGCCGAGTTGCTTGGTCTGGCGAACCGTCTTCCCCACAACCCGCGTTTTTTTCAGCATCCCATCCGGCAGCGCGTCCAAAAGGCGCGAGGGCGGAAGCCGCAGCTCCTTGCCGTACAGCATGCGCTGCGCCGCATAGCTCAAATACAGTTTGCTCTTGGCCCGCGTCAGCCCAACATAGAACAGACGCCGTTCTTCGGCCTCATCCGCCGCAGTGTGCGCGCCGGGCTGCGTCCCCGTCAAGACTCCGCTGCCGGCAAAAGGCACAATGCCGTCCTCCAAGGCAGGCAGGAACACGGCTTCAAACTCCAGCCCTTTGGCCGCGTGCATGGTCATAATCTGGATTTTTTCGGCCTTGGCCCGGACTTGATCCAAATCCGTGCGCAGGTTCACCCAGTTGATGAGGCCCTGCCAGCCGCCGTGCTCCTCAAAAGCCCTCTTGAGCTTTTTATATTCTCGGCTTTCCCAGAACAGCCTGTCAAAGGGACGGGCATCCTGCAAGTAGGCCTCCAGCCCAAGAGGCCCGCGTGAGAGCACCTGCTCCGGCACGTCCACGGCCTCCTCGGCCTGCACGTCTACCGCCGGGGCGATGCCAAGGGTGCGGCCCGCGGCGGCCAAAATGGCGGCCACGCGCGGCTCCTTCCAAAACGCGTCTACCTCGGGCACGGCGCAGGGCAGGCCCAGCCGGTCCAGCGTGGCGCGGATGCCGGGGATGAGCGCCTTGAACCGCACAAGTATGGCAATATCGCCGGGGGACAGGCACGCCGAGGGCGCGGCGTCGGCAAGGGAATGGCTGGTGCTGCCCACCAATTCGCGAATGCGCTCGCCCATCCACGACGCCTCGCGCGCGGCATTCGGCGCGGAGAACAGGCGCAGGTCGGCGGTGATGTCGCGGTGGGCGTGCAGGGCGGGACCGTCAGGAATAACCGGACGCGACAGGTCCAGCACCTGCTGGGACGAGCGGTAGTTGTCCGTCAGGGTGATGATGTCCAACTCGGGCCACGTCTGCCGCAGGTCGTCCAGCACGTCGCCGCGCGCACCGCGGAAGGAATAGATGGACTGATCCGGGTCGCCGATGGCGAAAAAGCCGCGCCCGCCGTGCACGGCCAAGGCCTTGACCAGCCGCAGCTGCAGCGCGGACAGGTCCTGCACCTCGTCCACAAGTACATGGATATACGGGTTGGGCCACGTGCCACCCTCCACCTGCTCCAGCCAAAAGACCAGCAGGTCCGTATAGTCCACAAGATTCCACGACTGCTTGACGGACGTGTACGCCGCAGCAACCTCAGCCAGCGAATCCAGCTCCACCAGCCGCTCCCGCGCCAAACCAAGGCGCGTCCACGCGGCTTTGCGGTCGTTGGCGGCCAGATCCGGCGTCGCCTCGGCAAACACCCGCTGCGCCCCCTCCTCGGAGAGGATGACCGGGGCTTCGTCGTGGATGGCGGTCCAGCACTCAAAGGCCAACGCATGCAGGGTGTCCGCACGCGGCAGGGCCTCCTGCTCGCCGCGCATCTCCACAAGGCGGCGGCCAAGCTCGCCGGCGGCGCGCCGGGTGAAGGTCAGTGTCAAAATATGGCGGGGGTTCTCGCCGCCTTCCAGCAGGGCGTTGATGCGCCCCATAAGGGTTTGCGTTTTGCCCGTGCCCGGCCCGGCCAGCACCAGCACCGGTCCGGGACCGGCATCAATGGAGCGCTGCTGGGCCTCGTTGTACTGCACGCCGCCCGAAGCGGAAGGCGCGCTATGCTCGGGCGCGCGGGGCGCAGGCGTTGCCGCGCCCATATCCACACGCTTTGGCGCGGCCTTCGGCATGGCGATAAGGGAGCCGCCGCGCTGGATTTCCTCGCGCTCCGTGGGCGTAAAGACGGAGATGACGCCGTACTGGCCGTCAAAGCCGGACTGGCGCACCACGCGGCCCTTGCGCATGCGCGAGACGCCCTCGGCCAGCGGCGTGGACACCTTGGCGATGTCCTCAAGGGGTACGTCCTGCAGGACGGCCATCTCCGAGCCAAAGCGCGCAATGAGGCGGCCATAGAAATTCTTTACCTTTTTACTGCCGGGGCCAACGCCCAGCACCTCGGACACCACTTCCGGCAAGGGGATGAGGGAGACGAATCCCGGCTGCCCGGCAGGCTGCTGCGGGGTCTCGCGGTCCGCCAATTCCATGACGCGGCTGAGGACGCCAACGGTCAGCGGCTTGCCGCACACAGGGCACAGCCCGCCTCGCGCCTGTGTCTCCTGCGGGTCCAGGACCACGCCGCAGTTGCGGTGCCCGTCCAGATGGTACTTGCCCTCCTCCGGGAAGAACTCCACGGTGCCGAGGAATTTGTGCCCCAGCGCCTCGCCGCGCAGGGCGCGGTAGATGCCCTCATAGGACATTTCGCCGCTGAAGATATTGGCCTCGCGCCCCAACTTTTCTCCGGAGTGCGCGTCGGAGTTGGAAATCATGCGGAAGCGGTCCAGCGCGGACCACATCCAGTTCATCTCCGGGTCCGAGGACAGGCCCGTCTCCATGGCAAAAATTTCGCTGGAGAGGTCGCCAAAGCAGTCCTCCACGCTGTTAAAGCCCGATTTGGAACCAAACAGCGAGAACCACGGCGTCCAGATATGCGCGGGAACAAGGAAGGCGTTGGGGCCGGTCTCAAGGACCATTTCCAACAGGTCGCGGGCATCAAGGCCAAGGATGGGGCGGCCGTCGGACTCCAGATTGCCCACCTGCGCAAGGCGCTCGGTAAAGGACCTCGCCATGTCCAGATTGGGCATGAAGACAAGGTTATGGTTCTTGCGAACCGCGCCGCCGCGCTTGTAGATGCTGCTGATTTCCGTGCACAGCATGAACCGCGTGCGCCCGGAGAGGGGGTAGCCATCCAAAAACGGCAATTCGCGCTCAAGGCGCTTGTCGTCCTTGAGGGTGAACAGACCGGAGCCGTCCGGCTCCAGCATGTCTTCAATCTCCGCCATCCATCCCGGATGCGTAAAGTCGCCGGTAGCAAGGACATCAAGCCCCTTCACCCGCGCCCATGCCGCCAGCAGGCGAAGATTCAGCTTTTTGCTCGTCGCCCGCGAAAAGCGGGAGTGGATATGCAAATCGGCCCGAAAGAGTTCCATGAGTTCCGTCGCAGTATGGCTAAAGTGACTGGGACGCCGGAACTATAGAACCCATTGCCGCGCTCTTCAAGCCCCGAGTGCGGCGGGGGCGCGCCGCTTATGCCTCGCACCCCATGGCAAACGCCTCAAAGGACTGCCGCGCCGAGGCCTGCGCCTCAAGGCGCGTGGTGTCCAAATGCTGGTAATCGTCCAGAGCAAGGCGGACAACCTCCTTGTCCAGCGCGCCGGACAAGCCCATATCATACAGCACGCCCTCCACCTCGCGCCGGTGCATGCCGTGGCGGTAGGGGCGGTCCTCCGTCAAAGCCGTGAACACATCCGCCACACCCATAATACGCGCGCCGAGGTCCAACTTGCTCGCGCCAAGCTGGAAGGGATAGCCCGTGCCATCCAAGCGCTCATGGTGCCGCGCGCCCCACGCGCCCACATCCTTCAGGCCGGGGATGGAGGACAACACAGTGTTGCTGTAGTACGCGTGCCCCTTCATGACACCGTATTCTTCGTCATCCAGCGGGCCGGGCTTCTCCAGCAACTCCGAGGGGATAGCCAGCTTGCCGACGTCGTGCAGGCCGCCAGCCACCTGCAAAAGCGTGGCCTCGGTTTCGTCCAGCCCCGCCATGCGGCCAAGCTCCATAGCCACGGCGGCGACACCCTGCGAATGCGTGGCCGTAAAACGGCTGCGGAAGTCCACAAGCTGGGCAATAACGCGTGACACATTCACCAGTTCATTGAGCGGCAGCAACTGCGAGCGCACGGCGCACGCCTCGCGGATGGACTCGAACCGCGCGCAGCTTTCAAGGCCGGTCCAAAACTCGCGCGCCTCAAGGTGATGGGAGAAGCTGTCGTGGATGTCCTCAAGGAACATGCGCCCGCGCCCGGCGTTCAATCGCTTGCGCACCAGCGCCACGTCCGGTGCCACATGCGTTTTGCGCGGGGCCAGCACGTCGATGCGGTCGGCCATTTGGATGATGTTGCTCATCCACAGCTCGCGCCCATCGTCCTCGGTCAGCCCGTCAAAACGTACGGCGGGCACATGGTGCCGCCGGATAAGCCGCGCCAGCCGCTCAAACCCCGGCGCGTGGCACAGCAGGCGGTAGCCCGTTTCCATATGCTTCACGTCGTCGGTGTCAAAGCACAGGGTGTCCAGACGCGTGCGCATGGTAAAGGCCCCAACGTCATGCAGCAACGCGGCAAGGGCAATGTCCGCCTGCTCCTCCATGGTCGCGCCTGCCGCTCTGGCAATGTGCAGCGCAATGTACGCCGTGCGCTGGTGGTGCCCCACCACCACAGGGCTGATGAGGTCCAATACGGCTGAAACCCCGCCCACCAAGTCCACAAAGCGAACCTGCACCGGGAACATATCGTTTGTTGTATCGAATTGTGTCATGGCTCTACTCCCACCCCCCACTCTACTCCATCACGCGCGCCATGCAAGGATTTGCAGCCGCAATTGCCAGCACACCAACGGTCCCCGGCATTGGGCACAAAAAAAGGCCTCCAGCCAAAGCCGGAGGCCCCGAGAACAATCGAATAATGGCGGCTAGTACCGCGTCAGCGCGCCTTCGCTGGCAAAGAAGACCTCGCCGCCCGTGGGATCGCCCGGACTCTTGGTCACATCGTCAAAGCGGTTGGCGGTAAGCTTCATGCGGTAGCCAAAGGTGATGTACAACTCGTCGTCCGTCTCCAGCGTATCGGGCTTGAGGACGAACTCAAAGTCAACGCCCTGCGCCCGGTCCAGCTTGCTGGGCTGAAACACCCGCAGGTCCGAGGCCACAACGTGGCCTTCCTTGTCCGAGAGATAGGCGGAGAACCACAGGTCGCCGATATATTCGGCCCAGCGCGGGATGGCGTCCTGTACAGGAAAGGCCGTGCCGCGGACGGCAAAGCGGTTCTCAAGAGGCACAACGGCATAGTCGAAGCGCCAAAACTTCATGGGCAGGCTCTGCCCGGACTCCAGCGTCCAGTGCTGGCGGTTCAGGTGCTTCACGCTCATGTGCGAACACCCCGCAAGCAACACAGCGGCGCACACCACGCCGCACAGCAGGACTGCGAATCGTTTCATCATATGCCTCCGGACACTTAAGACTGCAACTTAGGAGGACCTTGCACCAGCATCTCTGCAAGAGTCAAGTTCACTTTGGGCATTGCAGCCATCCGGGATCCCAGAAAATCCATCTCCAGCTTGGCAAGATCGCGGTACAAAGGCGTGCGGTCCAGCGGGCGCAAATCGTCGCGGCCGTCCGTAACCTCCTTGAACCGCCAACATCCGGGATATTCCTTCTGCTCGATGCGGTCAAAGCGGCCCTTGGTTGCCAGCGTGTGCACCACGCCGTGCAAGCGGCAAATCATCAGGCGGTGCGTGTACAGCCCGCACAGGCCGTCGTCGTTGAGCGGGCACATGGCGTCCGGACGCTCACCGGCGGCCAGCTTCTCCTGCATATGGGCCACGTAGTCCTGCGCGCGGGACAGGTACAGGGCGCGCTTGTCCTCCGGCAGGGCGTCCATGCCCTTCCACAGGTAGGCCCACTCCACATACGTGTGGTGCTGGAAATAGCTCGTACAGCAGTTTTGCGGACAGTCCATGCACGTAAAGCCGGTGTCCGCCACGGTGGTGTCATATTCCTTCTGCATACGGTCATAGAGTGCGGCCAGACGGCGGAACACCCCTACTCTGTTACGCTTCACTCTTCTCTTCCCTTTGCTTAAGCCACTCGCAAATGGCGGTTGCGCACTCGTCCGGGTTCATCTCGCCGGAGTCCACCACAAAGTCGGCGGCGGCCTCGTACAGCGGCATGCGCTCGTTGAACAGGTCCGTCACGGTTTGGCCGGGTGCAATGGCCAACCCGCGGTCCGGGTTCATGGCCACGCGCTCCAGGATGACCTCCTGCGACGCGGCAAGGTAAATGACCGGGCCAAGCTCCTTCAGGCGCTGCATACAGCGCTGGCCATACACCACGCTGCCGCCCGTGGAGATAACCGTGCGGACCACGGCCAAAGCGGACACAATGTCGTCCTCCGCCTCCACGAATCTGTCGCGCCCAAAGGCGTCCGCGATATCCTGAAGCGGGCGGCCATAGTGCGCCTCAATCACGTGGTCCGTATCCAGCTGGGGCCAGCCAAGGCGCTCGGCCACGGCGCGGCCGATGGTCGTCTTGCCTGCTCCAGCCATGCCTATGAGGGTGATGCAATCGCCACCCCGGGCGTAAAGACTGCTTCCTTTATGTGCCATGTGCGTTCCGTTTTCCTGTGCTGTCGTCATGCAAAACCGGACTCTGCCGGACACGGTCCTGTACCTTCTCTCGCACATCGGGTCCAGTGTTCTTGTGGTTCACATACCACGAAGGCGGGTGTATACGGGCCGCATGCGAAACAGACTCACACCACAGGCTATGTCCGACGCACTGCGCGCCGCCCTCGCCGGCGGCGCTGTGGACACGGCAGACGCCAGCGCCCTGTTCTACGATATGTCGCTCATCGAAGAGAAGGTCCGCCAGCTTGCCGCCACCTTTCCGTCCGACACCCTGCACGCCATAGCTGTCAAGGCCAACCCCCTGCGCAAGGTGCTGGAGCACCTCTGCGCGCTGTCCGGGACCGAGGGATATCCCCTTCTTGGGCTGGAGTCCGCCTCCCTGCCCGAAATGACCCTCGCCCTCGCCGCGGGCTTTCCCCCACAGCACATCGTCTTCGACTCCCCCGCCAAGACCGAAGCCGAAATCCAGCGCGCCCTCACCGCAGGCATCCACCTCAACATGGACAACCTGCAGGAACTCTCCCGCGTGGGTGACGCCATCACAGCCGGAGCGCCCCACGGCGGCATCGGCATCCGCATCAACCCGCAGGTCGGGCAGGGGACCATCGGCGCAACATCCGTCGCCGCCGAATACTCCAAGTTCGGCGTGCCGCTCAAAGTTTTCCGCAAAGAGCTTATGGACGCCTATATCGCCAACCCATGGCTCACCGGCGTGCACGTTCATGTCGGCTCCCAAGGCTGCCCCCTTGATCAGCTCGTCCTCGGCGTGCGCGCCGTTCTCGACTTTGTCGAAGAGGTCAACGCCGCCACCGGTGGCCGCATCAATACCTTCGACCTTGGCGGCGGGCTGCCCGCCGACTACGGCGAAGACGGCTTCGTCGCCACAGACTTTCACCAGTACGCCGCCGCCCTGCGCGAGGCCTGCCCCCGCCTGTTTTCCGGGCGCTACCGCCTCATGACCGAATTCGGCCGCGCCGTGCACGCCAACGCCGGCTTCGCCGCCAGCCGCGTGGAATACGTCAAGCCGCAAGGCGATATCCGCACCGCCGTCATCCACCTCGGCGCCGATATGTTCCTGCGCAAGTGCTACAACCCCGGCGACTGGCACCACGAATTCAGCGTCTGCGCGCCCGACGGCACCCTCAAGACCACACCAGAGCGCGAATACCGCATCGCCGGCCCCCTCTGCTTCGCCGGAGACCTGCCCGGACGCGATATTCTGCTCCCGCACATCGAGCCGGGCGACTGGCTGCTTATCCACGATACAGGCGCCTACACCCTGTCCATGTGGTCGCGCTACAACTCCCGCGCCGTGCCCAAAGTGCTGGGCTACAACGCAGACCACGCCTTCAGCACACTCAAAAAACGAGAAACGCCCGAAGACGTCCTGCGCTTCTGGGAGTAGCCCCGGTCACGATCTCTCCCCCAACACTCTGAATTAAAAAGCTGATTGCGTTCTACGGCCTTTTGTGTATAGGAGAAGGAGTACCTGTTCCCCTGTCCCCCCGTCCGGCATCTTCCGCGACCGCACACGCCACCCCGCGCCGGACGGGGCGGACACCCCCCAACCTTCGCTTGTGCGGAGGTTTTTTATTGGAGGGCGCCACTTTTTTTGCCCCCGGCGGGTTAAGGAAATAATTTCCTTAACAATCCTTAGGATTTTCTGGAGCGGAAGCCGCTCCAGAAAATACAACGCCCAAAATTCGCGACAACACAGGGACATAAAAGCCGATGACTAACAAACGAAAGGGACAATTGCCTGACATTAAGGATATTCCATTTCAAGCACAGATCATGCTCCGTGAGGCTGAACAATATCAAAACGGTTCTAAGCTGTTATCCGAAGAAATATTCGAGGACACGGGTAATTCCTCAAACATGTTGTCTTTAACTGCGCTAGAAATATCCCTCAAGGCACTCTACCTTGTGGAAAAGAAACAAAAATACCCCAACAACTCTCACTCATTCTACAATCTCTTCAAATCATTAAACGGAAAGACCCAAAACGTATTATTGAAGCATGCCAATGAAATTGCAGCAAATGAGTTCAATCAAACTTTTAATTTTATAAACGCCCTTCGCGAATTCCAAAAAAACTTTACTGACGCACGTTATGGCTATGAAGCGAATTGGCACCTTTCAAGTGGTCAAATATTCCAAAAAACGAGGGCATCGACAAAGCCTTCCGAATTGAAAGAACAAAGTTCTCCTGATTTCAAATTCTTTCCCAGTGAACGTGAAATCTTTTATCGTGCAACAAAGATAACTTTAATTGAAAAACTCACACGCACTTTACCCGATCCTACAAACACCTAAGTCCCCAACAGGGATTCTCACCGCCCTTCACACAACGCCAAAGCCCCCCAAAAAACTCTTCCCATCTCCACGGACGAGAGCCGTCAGGGGTGACGACTGTCCTCTCCACGCGCACCCGGCATGTGCGCACGCAGGATTGTTAAGGACGGTAGTCCTTAACCCGCCGGAGGCACATCTTCCTCCCCTCTCCCCTTCTCCGCACGCTCCATAAAAAAAAGCCCAGCGCTTGCGCACTGGGCCGAAAAAGCACCATTCCGCGCCGAGGTCGGCACGGGGTGGCGGGTGGTTATTTAAAAACGACGGTCTTGTTGCCGTAAAGAAGAATACGGTCTTCAAGATGCCACTTCACGGCGCGGGCGAGCACTTGGCGTTCGAGGTCGCGGCCGAGGTCTTTGAGGTCTTCCACGCTTTGGCGATGGGAGACGGAGGCGACGTCCTGCTCGATGATGGGTCCGGCGTCCAGTTCGGGGACGACGTAGTGGGCGGTGGCGCCGATGACTTTCACGCCCTTGTCATAGGCCTGCCTGTAGGGGTCGGCGCCGGCGAAGGCGGGCAGGAAGGAGTGGTGAATGTTGATGATGCGGTTCGGGTAGTGCTCCACGAAACGCTGGGAGAGAATCTGCATGTAGCGGGCGAGGACGACGAGGTCGGCCTGTCCTTCCATGAGGTCCAGAATCTGCTGTTCGGCTTCATCCTTGTTGTCCTTGGTGACGGACACGTGATGGAAGGGAATGCCGAAGGCTTCCACGGCGGAGCGCAGGTCATCGTGATTGCTGATGACCATGGAGATATCGGTGGCGAGCTTGCCGCGCTTCCACATCCACAAGAGTTCGAGCAGCGCGTGGTCGAACTTGGAGACGAGGATAGCGGTCTTGGGCCGCGGGCTGGCGTAACTGAGGCGCCAGTTCATATCGAAGCGGTCGCCGACGACGTCGGAGAAGGCCTGTTCGAGCACGGGGGCGGAAACATCCATGTGCGGGGTCTGAAACTCCAAACGCATGAAAAAGTCGCCACCTTCGGGGTCGGTGGAGTGCTGGGCCAGTTCGGTAATATTGACGCCGTGGGAGTAGAGAAAGCTGCTGACTGCGGAAACGATTCCCGGCCTGTCGGGGCAGGAAATCAGAAGCCGCGCGCGGGTATCACTGTTCATTGGTTCTTCCATCCATTCTGCTTGCAAGTCATCCGTTCGATGTCGATGCGGATGACGGTGGTACGCTCCACGCTGGGAGCTGGAAATTCTTGCACTCCGGCGACGAGGCCGCGCTGTCCGACGATGATGACGAGGGCGGCGCGTTTTTGTGCGGGGTCGGTGAGGATGGTGGCGACGCCTTCGCCCATAATGCCGGGGCACGGCGGCAACTCGCTGTCGGCGGTCGGCGCTCCGGGGCAGACGGCGTCCACTTCAAAACAAATGTGGGGATTGCGGAGCAGGGCCTCCACGTCGCGCACGTCGCCGCCGCAATGGCAATAGAGGCACACGCCGTCGTAGCCATAGCTGACGGGCAAAACGCGGGGAGCGCCGCCGTCGGTTATAACGAGGCGGAGCACTTCTTCACCGCGCAAAAGCGCATCGACATCATCGCGCCCGATAAGGGGCTGCTGGAGCCACATCATGACCCTTTCCATCCTTTTACGAACCATGAGCGGCCCGCATCCACATTTACAGCCAGCCAGAGTCCGGCTATGACAGGACCTAACAAGGCTACATCATGGAGCATTCCACACCACGAAACGGCGCCTCGGTCGCTGTCATTATCCCCGTTCTGCATGAGCAGAAACGCATCAACACCCTCGTGAGCAACGTCCGGAAATTGGCCGGTCCACGGCATGTCGAGATTATCGTCGTCGACGGTGCAGCCTCTGCTGATACCCTAAAAGCCCTGCGGCATAAAGCATTGAAAGCGCTCACCGCCCCTGCCGGACGCGCCTCGCAAATGAATGCGGGCGCAGAAGTATCTACTACTGACATTATCCTTTTCCTGCATGCGGATACCACACTGCCGCCGCAGGCCTTTGACAATCTC
Organism: Desulfobaculum sp. SPO524; assembly: GCF_044987625.1. NCBI lineage: Bacteria > Pseudomonadati > Thermodesulfobacteriota > Desulfovibrionia > Desulfovibrionales > Desulfovibrionaceae > Desulfobaculum > Desulfobaculum sp. SPO524. The sequence continues at coordinate 960,962 of NZ_JBJDSB010000001.1, forward strand.
CTGCGCGCCGTCGAGGACGGCGCTGAGGCGGGAGCGTTTTCCCTTGGCTTTGATGCACAGTCCCTAGGGCTGCGAATTATTGCGGCCACGGCAAACCTGCGCTCGCGGCTGACGCGCGCGCCATACGGTGATCAAGCGCAATTCTTTACGCGCACGGCTTTTGAGCGGCTTGGTGGCTATGCGCCCCTACCCCTGATGGAGGACCTCGACATCATGACCCGCGCCCGCAAGCTGGGTCTGCGCGTCACCATCCTGCCGGACCGGGTGACGACGTCATCCCGGCGTTGGCGCAAGGAGGGGCTGGTGCGGTGCACACTGCGCAACTGGTGCATCCGCCTGCTGTACCACTGCGGCGTTCCGGCCGCGCGGCTGGCGGGCTGGTACCGCCCCAACGCCAGTAAGGACACCCACAATGCATGATGCAACAACGGCCCTCCTGTTCGTAAAACTCCCCCGTGCCGGCGAGGTGAAAAACCGCCTTGGGCGGCACCTTGGCAACAGCGCGGCGGCGCTGTTGTACAGCGCCTTTGCCCGCGACCAGCGCGACGCGCTGCTGGCCTCGGGGCTTCCGGTGACGGCGGTGTGCGTCCCCAGCGCGCCCTTGGAGGACTACCGGGGCTGGCTGGGGCCGGATGTGGCCTACACCGCCCAGCGCGGGGCCGACCTTGGCGAGCGCATGATGCATGCCTTCTTGGACGCCTTTGAAGGCGGCGCCAAGGGCGCGGTGCTCACGGGCAGCGACGCGCCGCACCTGACGCCAACCCTTATCCACGAGGCCAAAGCCGCGTTGACGATGCACGACGCGGCCATTGCCCCAAGCTCGGACGGCGGCTACTCGCTCATCGCTATGACGCAGACGGGCTTTGTGCCGCAGGTTTTCCGGGGCATCCGCTGGAGCACGCCCGAAGTCTTCCGCATGACGCGCGCGGCCTTTACCCTCGCCAGCGCGTCCCTCAAAATCCTGCCGACGCTGGACGACATTGACACCGTGGACGACCTGATGCGCCTGCGCCGCCGCTTTGGCGATACGGGCGGCCCCCGCCGCACCATGCGCCTGCTGCGCGAGGGTGGCATCTTGGCCGGACGCGACTAACCCACTGGCTTTCCACACCCTGCGCGCGACGAACCGCGGCTTTCCCTCGCCGTACGGGGCCATGGCTGCACATCGCACCGCACCGGCCCACAGCCCCAACCGACATCTCCCCCTCTGCCGCGGGACTTTTCGCCCGCCCATTCTCAGCCTGACGTTGTCGCATTTCCGCAAAGGTCGTATGGTGAAGTGACGACCCATCCATGCCGCCAAGGGCGGCGGCCTGCAACGGGAGGATGCGACCATGGCGGCGAAATCGCGCGCGTCTTTTTTGGTAAAGAACTTCCTGAAATATGCTGTGATCTTTTCCGAAGGGTCCCGGGGCGATACGGCGTATCTGCTCAAAGAGGGGCTGGTGGAAATATCCAAAATTATGGACGGCAAAAAGAAGGTCTTTGCCCACCTGCGCCCGCCGTCCATGTTCGGCGAAATGGCCATCCTGCTGGACGATGAAAAACGCACCGCAACAGCCGTGGCGCTGGAGGACTCCAAAGTCATTGAAATTAAAAAATACGACTTTGAAGAATTCCTGCAGCAGTCGCCGGTGATGATTTCCACCTTGGTTAACGTGCTGGTCCACCGCCTGAAGACGGCCACCACCAAATCCCTGCGCGTGCCGAACCTGTTCATCGGCATCTGCAACGTGCTGGGCATGCTGGGCGGCGCGGGCGTGACGGAGATGAACTATCTGGACACGCTGAATTCGCTGGCCGTGACCTTCAACGTCAACAAGGAAAGCGTGGACAAAGCCCTGCATATGCTGGAGGAGCACGCGCTTATCGAACTCTTCATGAACGACGACAACGAGCGCACCATCCGCCTGCTGGTGACCAAAGACCTCGCCCACACCGCCGCCGAGCGCCGCAAGGCGGCCCCGGTCTGATTTCCTGGCCCCAAACGCAAGCCCGCCCCGCAGTGGGAAGAATCTGCGGGGCGGGAAGCGAGGGGCTATGAGGCCGGATGGTACGGACTCCATCCAGTCGAGAGAGAACTACAGTTCTTTGTGGCAGAACCACCAATCGTATCCATCGTATTCGGACAGACGCTTTTTGGCGGCTTCATGGTCCTGCGCCGGGGGCACGATAACGCGGCTGCCGATAAGCTCGTTTTTGGGCCAGCCTGCGGGAATGGCTACGCCGTTGGCGTCGGAGGTCTGCAGGGCTTCTACTGCGCGCAGAATCTCGTCCATGTTGCGGCCGACTTCCTGCGGGTAGTAGAGCATCAGGCGCAGATGCCCTTCGGGGTCAATCACGAACACGGCGCGCACGGTGTTGGAGCCTTTGCCGGGGTGCAGCATGCCGAGGGTCTCGGCAACTTTGCCGCGGTCGTCGGCGATGACGGGGAAGGTGATTTCCTCGCCGATTTTTTCGCCAATCCACTCCACCCATTTGATGTGCGAGAACACTTGGTCGATGGACAGGCCAATCAGTTCGCAATTGAGCTTGTTGAACTGTTCGATGCGCTTCTGGAAGGCCACAAACTCGGTGGTGCACACCGGAGTGAAGTCAGCCGGGTGGCTGAAGAGGACGAACCACTTGCCCTTATAATCGCCGGGGAGGTTCTTCTCACCCTGCGTGGTGACGACCTTCATCTCCGGGAACTTCTCGCCAAGAAGGGGGATCCTGTTTTCCATGTCTATACTCCTTGGTTCTTTTTACGTGTTGAGGCGTTGTACCTTTGTTGAGAATAATTCCTATTAGCAATTAGACTCTCCGTCAACCCCTCTTTGAAACTTTTTTGCCCAAAGGGCGAATTGCACCGTAATCCAAACATATTTCGCAATCCATCAAGGATATAGCATATATACAGCGCCATTGCACCAGCAGCATGCGCATTTGCCGCTTTTGTTGCCAGCGCACGAAAAACGGCCCGCCTGCCAGTGGCAGACGGGCCGTAAGAACATACGGAAGGAGTATGGAGGGGGCTAATCGGCGGTGATGCGTCCGTCGGAAAGCATCTGCTCAATCTGCGCCACGTCCTTATCGCCGCGGCCAGACAGATTCACGATGATGATTTTATCCTCGCCAAGGGTGGGGGCCATCTTCATGGCCTCGGCAAGGGCGTGGGAGGACTCCAGCGCGGGGATGATGCCCTCGGTGCGGGACAGGGCAAAGAAGGCCTTCACGGCTTCCTCGTCACTGGCGGCGCAATAGCTGGCGCGGCCGGCATCCTTAAGGAAGCTGTGCTCAGGGCCAACGCCCGGATAGTCCAGCCCGGCGGAGATGGAGTACACGGACGCGGGCTCGCCCTTCTCGTCCTGCAGCAGGTAGGACGTAAAGCCATGCAGCACGCCGGGGGTGCCGCAGGTCAGGGTCGCGGCGTGGTCGCCGGGGGTCATGCCGCGTCCGGCGGGTTCCACACCCACCATGTTCACGCCTTCATCCTCAATAAACGGATGGAACATGCCAATGGCGTTGGAGCCGCCGCCAACACAGGCCACGAGGTAATCGGGCAGGCGGCCTTCCATCTCCAGAATCTGCTTGCGGGCTTCGGTGCCGATGATGGACTGGAAGTCGCGCACCATGGCGGGATAGGGATGCGGACCAACAGCGGAACCGAGCAGGTAGAAGCTTTCGCCCGCGTCGGCAACCCATGCGGCAATGGCTTCGTCCACGGCTTCCTTGAGGGTGCGCTGGCCGGTCATGGCAGGCACGACCTTGGCCCCCATCATCTCCATGCGGAAGACGTTGAGCTTCTGGCGCTCGATGTCCTCTGCGCCCATGTAGATGGTACATTCCATGCCCATGAGCGCGGCGGTGGCTGCGGAGGCCACGCCATGCTGCCCTGCGCCGGTCTCGGCGATGATTTTCTTTTTGCCCATGTGCTTGGCCAGCAGAATCTGGCCGATGGTGTTGTTCACCTTGTGCGCGCCAAGATGGTTCAGGTCTTCACGCTTCAGGTAAATGCGCGCGCCGCCGAGCTTTTTGGTCAGGTTAGCGCAGGCGTACAGGGGCGTCGGACGGCCGGAGAAGTGCTTGAGTAGGCGCTTGAAGTCGTCCTGAAATTCTTGGGTATTTTTGACGGAGTCGTAGGCTTCGGCCAGTTCGTCAACAACACGGATTACTTCGTCCGGGAGGAAGCGGCCGCCGTGTTCACCGAAAAATCCGTCCGCGTTGGGGAGCATGGTCGTCATGAGGAGTTCTCCTTCCTTTCGCGGGCAGTGTGCTGGCCGGGAGGGGGACACAAAAAAACCGCGGCCAGTTGCACTGCCGCGGTTGATGTATGGTCTTTTTGATGTCGTCTTTATCGCAATAGCATCACACGCGGCTCTGTTTCCAGAGCCACCACCAAGAAATAAAGCTGGGTGCGATGGTGTGATTCTTTTGCATGGCTTTGTGGTTACCCGCAAGCGCACAGCCCTGTCAAGCACCAATTCCTGCATCATGCAAAAGTGCGGCGCATCAGGCGAACCACTCCCGCCATGCGGGCCACTCACCAATGCAGTCGGCTAGGATGCCATAGCCCACGGCGCGCGGATGGATGCCGTCGGAGGCTTTCACGTCCTCAATATAGCCTTGGGACAGGCCAATATGCCCCATCAGGTCAAAATACGGCACACCGCAGGTGGCGCACACCGTGCCCAGTCTGTTGGACAGCTCGCGGTTTCGGGCCGTGTGGGCGGCGTCCGCCACCGGAGGCGGGCCGATGAAGAGCACCTTATAATCGCGGGCGTCCTCCAGCAGGCGGCGGGTATTCTCGGCGGCCTCGTCCACTGTGGCGCGGGGCGCGCCGCCGGGCATGGCCATGTCTCCGGTGCCAAAGGAAAAGACAAGACGGGTCTGCAAGCCGTCAATGTGGCGGCGCTCCACCTCGCTGCGCCACCGGGCCAGCACCTGCGCGCTGGCGTCACGCCGCACGCCAAGGTTATAGCAGGTGAGGTCCAGCCCCGCCGCAATGATGGGGGCGCACAGTCGCCCTGCCCAGCCGAGGCACTGCGGGTCGCGGGTGCCGTTCACAAGGGAATCGCCCAAAAAACACAGCAGCATGGTCGTCCTCCTGTCCGTCTTTGCGCAGGCGCGCCAGATGTGGCGGCCGCGCCGTGCGCCTCTGCCCTGTGGCGCAGGCGCCACCAGCATGCCCCGCCGGCCCCAGAACGTCAAAAGGCCCGCCGGGATTCCGGCGGACCTTTTGAAAAATGCTCCGGCGTGCGGTCTACTCGCCGTTTTTCCAGGACTGCTTGATGTAGAACATGCATAGCCCCACCATCACCAAACCGAGAAAGAACCAGAAAAAGTCCATAGCTCACTCCTTACATGACGAAATTCAGTTTCCACATACAGTGGATTGTCCATTATTTCAACTCAAGAAGTGCAACGCACTCCACATGGGCGCTGTGGGGGAAGAGGTCCACCGGGCACGTCTGCCGCAGGGTGTAGCGCTCGCTCAGGATGCCGATGTCGCGCGCCAGCGTTGTGGGGTTGCAGGACACGTATACAATGCGCCGGGGCGCGGCCTCAAGAATGGCCTGCACCACGTCCTTGTGCATCCCCTTGCGCGGCGGGTCGGCGACCACCACGTCCGGACGCTCCTTGCGGCGGCTGATGCGTCCGCGCACGTCGCCCGCCACAAACTCGCAGTTGCTCACGCCGTTTCGCTCGGCATTGGCGCGGGCGTCCTCCACGGCGGAGTCCACGTTCTCAAAGCCTACCACAAGCCCGGCCTGCTGCGCCATAACCAGCGAAATGCCGCCGGAGCCGCAATACAGGTCCCACACGGTCTCGCCGCCGGTCAGCCCGGCAAAGTCCCGCGCCGTGGAATACAACACCTCCGCCGCGGCGGTATTGGTCTGGAAGAACGAATCCGGGGAAATGCGGTACGTCAGGCCAAGGACCGTTTCCTCAATGTATCCGGGCCCGAGGACGGCGGTCTGCTCCTCGCCAAAGGCGATGGCGCTGGTGGCCTTGCGGGTGGAGTGCACAAAGGTCGTGAGCTGGGGGAAGCGCTCCATAAGCATGGCGCCAAGGGCGCGCACCACGCCGCCGCCTGCGCCGGGGGCGGTAATGCAATGGACCATACACTGCCCTGTGCCGCGCGCCTCGCGCACCACAAGGAAGCGCCACAGGCCCTTGCGGGTGACGGGATTGTAGGCGGGCACGGCGGACTCGCGGCAAAATTCGCGCGCGGCGGCCACCACGTCCATGGCAAACGGCGACTGCAGGGCGCAGTGCTCCACATTCACGATGGAGTCCGTGGAGCCGCGTTTGTGCAGACCAAGGGAGAGACTGCGCTCACTGCCGCCGCCAACAAAGGCGAATTCCATCTTGTTGCGGTAGTGCTGCTCCTGCGGCGAGGGGGCGGTCTGCGCCACCTGCGGCGCCTCAGCCCCGCCAATGCGTGACAGGCTGTCCACCACAAAGCGGCGCTTCCACTCCAACTGTGCGGGGTAGGACAGATCCTGCACGTCACAGCCGCCACACTTGCCGTAATGGGGGCAAAACGGGGGCACATCATCCGGGCCGCTTTCCACAAGGGAGACGGCCTCGGCCTCGGCAAAACGCTTCTTGACCGACGTAACTTTGGCTTTCACACGCTGTCCGGGCAATGCACCGTCGATAAAATAGACCAGTCCATCAGCCCGCGCTACACCACGCCCGCCAAAAGCCAACGCATCAACAGTGCATTCCAGCATATCGCCTTTGTGAATTTTTTCGCTCATATATCCTTTTTCGCGTGCAAACGACTTGACATTTTCGGGTTTTCATTCAATTTGAGGTCTTCAAAAGCCAACGAGGAGGAGCACCATGGAAACCCTGTTTGAGCTCATGCAGAATGCATATCACAGCACCCCCCAGGGCTGGGTCGGCGTGCCGTTGATCTTCATGTACATGGCGTTGATTGTGGGTACTGCGTTGTACCGCATCCGCCAGAACAAAGACCACCACTAGTCAGCTGCGCCGAGCCGGATGTCTCGACTTTCCGGGCGGCGGTCAAGCAGAATTTTCTACGAGGACCACAGCACAAGGCCCAAGCTTGTGCTGTGGTCCTCGTGGCTTGTGGCCTTGCAGACATACTGCATACCACCCTCCTCCGGCGCGTTGATAACGGCGCTACACTAGCATACTTCCCCGCAAAGCGCCCGGCCCGTTTACGGGGATATTCCTTTTTGCCGCGCCATCTCGCCGCACTTGACGCCCATCACGCCACGCGTGACACTCCATACGCAGCACCCCAAACCGCGCACAGGAGCCCGCCATGCACTTTCCCGTTGCCGGAATAGACGTCGCCTTCTGGATTCCGCCGCTCACGGCGTGCGTCATCTCCTTTTTCACCTCCATGGGCGGACTGTCCGGCGCGTTTCTCCTGCTGCCCTTTCAAATGACGGTGCTGGGCTACACCACGCCCTCGGTCAGCGCCACCAACCAGCTCTTCAACATCGTTGCCATCCCCAGCGGCGTGCTGCGCTATATGCGCGAAGGGCGCATGCTGTGGCCGCTGACATGGGCAGTGGTGGCGGGCACACTGCCCGGCGTGCTCATCGGCGCGGTCATCCGCGTCACATGGCTGCCGGACCCGCGGCACTTTAAGCTCTTTGTCGGCGTGGTGCTCCTCTACATTGGCGTGCGCCTGCTGCGCGACGTACTCGCGCGGCCAAAGGACTCCGCCGAGGCGCGCTTTCACAGCGCCGCGCGGCGCGGGCCCACCGGGCGCGTCACCCCCCTGCCCGGCTCTCTGACCACCGTCCGCTTCGCCTTCAACGGCGACACCTTCACCGTCAAAACGCCCGCCCTTATGGCGCTCACCTTTGTGGTGGGCATCATCGGCGGCATCTACGGCATTGGTGGCGGCGCCATCATTGCGCCGTTTTTCGTCTCCGTCCTTGGCATTCCCGTCTATGTGGTGGCCGGCCCGGCGCTCATGGGTACCTTTGTCACCTCCGTGGCCGGGGTGGCCTTCTACCAACTGCTGGCGGTGCTGCATCCCGCGCAAAGCATTGCCCCGGACTGGGGCCTTGGGCTGTCCTTCGGCCTTGGCGGCGCGGTGGGCATGTGGCTTGGCGCGCGCTGCCAAAAGTTCATCCCCGCGCGCCTCATCAAGGCCATGCTCTGCCTGGTGCTGGCCGGGACCGCGGCCAAGTACATCATCGGCTTTTTCACCTAGCACGCAACAGCGCCGGACAGTCCATAGGGGACCGTCCGGCGCTGTGTATTCCACTTCGCAGCGTGGCAGAGCGCGACGCGCCCTACTCGGCGGCGCAGCCGTTTTCGCGGTCGTCAATGACGCGGCGGGTCTTGCCGAAGGAGCGCGGTAACGCGCCATGGTCCACCACCTGCACGGCCGCGCGGGCCATAAGCTGGCGGTGCAGCTCCTGCCCCACGGCGGTGGCGAGGGCTTCGTCGCCGCCACTGTGGGCGCCCTTGGCGCGCTCCACGGCAACGGTCATAAAGTCGCGCCCGTCGCGGCGGGCCAGCGTCACCTGATACTCCGAGGAGATGCCGTCAAAGTCGCCAAGGACCGCGGCAATCTGGCCGGGATAAATATTTACGCCGCGGAAGATGATCATATCATCACTGCGGCCCATAATCTTGTCATGCCGCGGCAGAGCAAGGCCACAGGAGCACTCGCCGGGGATGAGGCGCGTCAGGTCGTGCGTGCGGTAGCGGATGAGCGGCGCGGCCTCCTTGCGCAGGGTGGTGACCACCATCTCGCCCACCTCGCCGGGCTGGACAGGCTCCAGCGTTTCCGGGTCGAGGATTTCCACAATGTACATGTCCGCCCAGTAGTGGATGCCGTCGTGTGCGGCGCACTCCAGCCCCGCGCCGGGACCGTAAAGCTCCGTCATGCCCGAGATGTCAAAGCTGTCCTCAATGCCCAAGAGTTCCGTAAAGCGCTGGCGCATCTTGGGGGTATGCGTCTCGGAGCCGAAGATACAGGTCCGAAGGCGCAGGGAGTCGCGCAGGCCGTGCTTTTCCACTTCCTCGCCCATCAGCAGGGCCATGCTGGCCGTGGAGCACATGCAGGTGACGCCCATGTCCACCAGCAGTTGGAGCTGCATGTTCATGTTGCCCGGACCAACGGGGACAGCCATGGCGCCAAAATGCTCGGCTCCCAGCTGGAAGCCCGCCCCGGCGGTCCACAGGCCATACCCGGCGCAAATCTGGATGCGATCAAGCTCGGTGAGTCCGGCCAGCTCATAACAGCGGGCCATCATCTCCATCCAGTCGTTGACATCCTTCTGGGTATAGGTCAGCACCTTGCGTTTGCCGGTGGTGCCACTGGACGCATGCATGCGCACCACGTTGCGCTCCGGCACGGAAAGCAGCGGGAACGGGTACCCGTCGCGCAGGTCCTCCACGCTGGTACACGGCAGATGCCGCAAATCGTCCAGACTGCGGATGTCCTCCGGGCGGATTCCCGCGTCGCGGAATTTTGCGGCGTAGGCGTCACTGCCTGTTGCCGCGTGGCGCACGGTCCATTTCAGGCCATCCAACTGTATGGTCGCCAGCTCTTCCGGCGTGTAGTGTGGGAGAAAACGAGTGCTGCTTTGCATTGACCTTGCGGCTCCTTAACGCTGTAGATGTCCGGAAGATGGCGCCAGCGCCTTGTCCGAACCCTTGAAATTCATTACTGATTGCACATCACGCTTCCGGACCGGGGAACAATGCCCCAATTCCGAAGCCCCATCAACCCTTGCCGCCACATGGAAAACGCACCATGACGCAATATACAGCCGCATTCCACGGCCTTTCCCTTGTGCTGGGGCTTTGCCTCGGCAGTTTTTACAACGTGTGCATCCACAGAACCATCTCCGGCGAATCCGTTGCCAATCCGCCGCGCTCCAAGTGCCCACAATGCGGGCATTTCCTTGCGTGGTGGGAAAATATTCCCCTACTCAGCTACGCCCTTTTACTGGGCAAGTGCCGCTCGTGCCGCTGCCACATCAGCGCGCGCTATCCCCTTGTGGAGGGGCTGAGCGCCCTACTCGCCCTGGCCCTTGCCATCACCTTTGGCCCCGGCCCCAAGTGGGCGGCGTATATGGCCTTTAGCGGGCTGTTTATCGTTATCAGCTTCATTGACCTTGAGACCTACACCCTGCCCCTGCGGCCCATGCTCATCGGCTCGCTGGCCGCGCTGGGCCTTGCGCCAACGGTGCTTGGCGTGGACCTTGTGGACTCCATGCTGGGGGCTGTTGTCGGCGCGGGGCTTTTCTGGACGGTGAACGCCGTGTACACGCGCGTTCGCGGCGTGCAGGGGATGGGCGAGGGGGACGTGTATCTCATCTTCCTCATCGGCGCGCTGACCGGGCTGTCCATGCTGCCGCCCGTTATCATCATCAGCGCGGCAACCGCCGGCATTGTGGGCTTTATCGCCGCGCGCGGCGACGGGGACAAGCGCGAATCCGCCCTGCCCTACGGCCCGTTTCTGTGTCTTGCGGCCATCCTCGTCATTCTGTGGGGCGATGTGTACACCGCCCTTGTCGGATAGCGGCCCGCCCCGCGGGGCCTCCTGAGGAAGCCCCGCCGCGGCGGACCGAAACAGCGCGTCTAGGCGGTCCACGCGGCCATGAATTCGCTGGCCGTGCCGCCTTCGCGCAGGTGGGTAATCAGGGCGCTGCCAAAGACCACAGCGTCCAGATGCTCGCCCACGCCCGCAAGCTGGGACGGCTCCTTAATGCCGAAGCCCAGCGCCACGGGGATGTCAAAGCACGCCTTGGCCTCGGCCAGCTTCTCGCCAACCAGCGCCTGCACGTCCACCTGCCCGCCGGTGACGCCAAGCACGCTCACCACGTAGCAGAATCCGCCAAAGCCTTTGGTGTACAGCGCCATGCGCTCCGCCGAGGTATTCAGGCCAATAAGCGGCACCAGTTCGGCGTCTGTGTCCTTGAGGGCATGCAGCAGGTCTCCGGCTTCCTCAAAGGGCAGGTCCGGCACGATGAAGCCGTCCACACCGGCGGCCGACGCATCGGCGGCGAGGCGCTCGTAGCCGTACTGGTAAAAGGGATTGGTGTAGCCCATAAGCAGGACCGCGGCGTCAATGTCCGCGCGGTGCTTTGGCAGCTCACGCAAAATCCACTCCAGCGTCACGCCGCGTTCAATGCATTCCAGCGCGGCCTGCTCCACCACCGGGCCATCGGCCACGGGGTCGGAAAAGGGCACGCCAATTTCAATAACATCCGCTCCGGCCGTGCTCAGTTCCTTGAGGATGTCAAAGAATGCCTCAAGGCTGGGAAACCCTGCCGGAAGATACGCGATGAGGCCCTTGCGCCCCGCCTCGTTTGCCTGCCGTATGCGACTCGTCAAATTCGATGCAGCCATATCATTCTCCACGGCGGCCAGTGCCGCCTGCATGCTGTTGCGTCTTAGAGGTCCAGTTCCGCGATGATGCCAAGGTCCTTGTCGCCGCGTCCGGAAAGGTTCACCACCACATTGCTGCCTGGCTCAAATACATCGATGTTCTCCAGCACGTACGCCAGCGCGTGGGAGGATTCCAGGGCGGGGATGATGCCTTCCTTGCGGCACAGGGCGCGGAAGGCGCCAAGGGCCTGATCGTCGGTCACGCTCACGTATTCCGCACGGCCCGAGGTCTCCAGATGCACGTGCTCCGGCCCAACGCCCGGATAGTCCAGCCCCGGCGCAACAGAGTGCGAGGGCATAATCTGGCCGTCCGGCGTCTGAAGCAGGCGGCTCTTGGCCCCATGCAGCACGCCTTCGGTGCCCTTGGTGATGCTGGCGGAATGGTAGCAGTCCGGCGTGCCCTCGCCCGCGGCCTCGACGCCCACAAGGCGCACCTCGCGGTCCTCAAGAAAGGGATGGAAGATGCCGATGGCGTTGGAGCCGCCGCCCACACAGGCGACAATGGCGTCCGGCAAACCGCCGAATTTCTCCACGCTCTGCTGGCGCGTCTCGTGCCCGATCACGGTCTGAAAGTCGCGCACCAGCTCCGGGAAGGGGTGCGGCCCAACAACGGAGCCAAGGCAGTAGTGCGTGGTCCCCTGCTCCGCAATCCAGTGGCGCAGGGCGGCGTTGGTGGCGTCCTTGAGGGTTTTGGTGCCGGAGTGCACCGGGCGCACCTCCGCGCCGAGCAGCTCCATGCGCCGCACGTTGTGCGCCTGCCGCTCCACGTCCGTGGCGCCCATGTACACAACGCATTCAAGGCCGAGGGCGGCCGCCGCCGTGGCCGTCGCCACGCCGTGCTGCCCCGCGCCGGTCTCCGCCAGCAGGATGGGCTTGCCCATGTGCTTGGCGAGCAGCGCCTGCCCCATGGTGTTGTTGATTTTATGCGCGCCGGTGTGGGCGAGGTCCTCACGCTTGAGCCAGATATTGAAGCCCACCTCCTGCGACAGGGTGCGGCACAGGGTCAGCGGCGTGGCGCGGCCCACATAGTCCGAAAGCAGTTGGGCATAGTCCGTCAAAAAATTGCGGGACCGGACAATGCGCGCCATGGCCTCCTCAAGTTCCTCCAGCGGGGGCATGAGGAGCTCCGGCACAAACTGACCGCCGAAGGCTCCGTAGTATCCTTTCTGCATATCTCTGTGGCCTCCAACTCCGCCACACGGCGGAGGATTGAGTGTTCTTCTCGTTGTCGTTGTCACAAACGGTTTACGCGCCGCGCAGGAGCGCCAGCGCCTGCCCCACAAGGACCTCGTCCTTGCGTCCGGGCGCGGACTCCACGCCGGAATTGAGGTCAACGCCGTCCGGCGCGCACTGCTCCAGCGCCGCGGGCAGCGTCTGGGGCGACAGCCCCCCGGCAAGGAGCCACGGCGTTGGACTGCGCAATCCGGCCAACCCCGCAAAATCAAGGGTCCGGCCATGGCCGCCGCCGGCGATTCCGGCGTCCAGCAAGGCAAGGGCCATGGCGCCATCAAAGGCGGCAAGCTCCGCCTCCAGCCCGGCGCGGCGAGCATGGACCTCCGGGCGGAACACGCGCATAACGCGCTGCGGCCCAATGGCCATGCACGCCGCGCGGTCGTGGTCTCCGGCCAGTTGGGCAATATCCAGCCCGGCGCGGGCCATGATGTCTTGCACTTCGCCTACGCCCTGCGAGACAAACACGCCAACGCGCACCACGCCCGGCGTGCGGATGGCCGCCGCGTCCTCCGGGGCGATATTACGGGGGCTTGCCGGATGGAAAATAAAGCCCAACATACCCGCGCCATGACGGATGCACATGTCGGCGTCCGCCTGCCGCGTCATGCCGCAGACCTTCACCCGAAAGCGCGCGCCGCTCATGATGCGCCCCCCGTGGTCAGCCGCCGCAGCGCGCCCGCCGGGTCGCCGCCCTCCATAAGGAAGGTGCCCACCAAAACGGCGTCATACCCCAGCCCGGCCAGCTCGCTGACCTGCGCATGGGTGGTGATGCCGCTGGCGCTAACCCACAACTCGCCGGACTGCTTGCGCTCAATGAGCGTGCGGGAGGTTTGCACGTCCACGTCCAAGGTGTCCAGGTCGCGGTTATTCACCTGAATAAGGCGCGCGCCTGCGGTGCGGGCGCGGGCAAGGTCGTCCGCGTCAAAGACCTCGGTCACGGGCGTCAGGCGCAGGTCGCGGCACAGGGTCAAGAGTTCCGCCAGCCGGTCAACATCCACCATCCGCGCAATGAGCAATACGGCGGACGCGGGCGTGGCCGCCGTCTGCACCAGTTGCAGGGGATGCAGGATGAAGTCCTTGCGCAGGAGCGGCAGTCCGCTGGCGCAGGCCTCGCCCAAAAACTCCAGCTTGCCACGGAAGTGGTCGGCCTCCGTCAGCACGGACATGGCCGCCGCGCCGCCACGGGCGTAGGCATCGGCCACATCCCGCGCGCGCAGGTGCGGGGCAATGTCTCCCCGGCTGGGAGAGGCGCGCTTGTATTCAGCAATAATCGCCCCCGGACCGTGCTGGACAAGACGCTCCACAAAGGGCGGACGCGGCCCGGCATAGGGCGCGGGCAATGCGCCGCGCGCCTGCATGTCCTCAAGGGCGGCTATCTCCGCCGCCTTGGCATTGGCAAACCGCTCAAGCATTGATCAACGTCTCCCCGGCCCCGGACGCCAGCGCCTCACGCGCGGTGTCCATGGCCTCGCTGAGGGTGTAGTCGTCCTCCAGCAGGAACAGGCACATGCCCAGATTCAGCGCCGTCATCTCGCGCATGGCGATGGGACCGCGACCGGCCAGCACCTCGCGCAGGGCGTCCACGGCTTCCTCGCGCCCGCGTACGGCCACGGCCTCGGGCGCATGCAGGGCAAAGCCAAGGTCGCGCGGGTCAAGGCGCTCCTCGCGCAGCCAGCCGTCGCGCACCTGCACAATATCATTCACGCCAAAGGGGGTGAGTTCATCAAACCCGCCAGCGCCGTGCACCACCGCCGCGCGCGTCACGCCGGTATTCGCCAGCACCGTCGCCATCCGCAGCACAAATTCCGGCATGGCCACACCCAGCAGTTGATGCGTCGGCCGCGCGGGGTTCAGCAGCGGGCCCAGCAGGTTAAAGAGCGTGCGGCAGCCAATTTCCTTGCGCACCGGCATCACATGCTTGAACGCCGGATGGTAGCCCGGCGCAAACAGAAAGGCGAAATGCCGCTCCGCAAGCTCCCCGGCCACGGCGTCCGGCTCCGTGGTCAGCGACAGCCCAAGGGCCTCCAGCGCGTCAGCGCTGCCGCAGGTGCTGGAGACGGAACGGTTGCCGTGCTTGACCACGTCGTACCCCATGCCCGCGAGGGTCAGCGCCACCGCCGTGGAGCAGTTGAAACTGCACTGCCCGTCGCCGCCCGTGCCGCAGGTGTCGATGCGCTTGCCGGTCAGCCCCGGCACCAGCCGCGCCTGCTCAAGGGCCGCGCGCACCGCCGCCGTCAGCTCAAGGGACGTCTCGCCCTTGGTCTTGAGGCCCATGAGGAACGACCCGGCCTGCGCCGGCGTCATGCTGCCATCCATCAGGCGGCGGAAGCTCTCCTCGGCCATCTCTTGCGGCAAATCCTTATGAAACGCCAGAAGTTCCAACACTTCGGCCATGTGCATCCCTGTCATATTTCCCTTCCTTCTGCGAATAACGTTCGTTACGCACCGGCGCGCGCCGCGTGCTGTGTGTTGACAAGCCCCTCGGGAAACCGCGCCAGCAGCGCCAGCCCTTCCGGAGTGAGCATGGATTCGGGATGGAACTGCACGCCCACCCACGGCCTGTCCACATAGCGGATGCCCATAACCTCGCCCATCTCCGTGCGCGCGGTGACCACCAGCCGCCGTTTGGCCTCTTCCGAGGCGTTTTCCACATCCACAATCAGGGAGTGGTAGCGGCCGACCGTCACCGGACTTGGCATATCCGCAAACAGCCCTTGGCCGTCGTGGGTAATGTCCGACACCTTGCCGTGCATGATGCGCCCTGCCTGCACCACAGGCGCGCCGGCAAACTCGCCCAGCACCTGATGCCCAAGGCACACCCCAAGCACCGGCACTGACGGGTCAAGACGCCCGAGGAATTCAAGGCACAGCCCGGCATTGGCAGGGCAACTCGGCCCCGGCGACAGGCACACACTGGTCACCTCGCCGCTGTCCGCCAGTTCAAGGACGTGGGGGTCGTCGTTCTTCAGGACAAGGGGCGCACGCCCCAGCCGCTGGAACGCCTGCACCAGATTGAAGGTGAAGGAATCGTAGTTATCAATCAGCAAGAACATCGCCGCCTCCGCGTCCTTTGAGTATCTCTCCCAATACGCGCGCCTTGTTGGCGCACTCCTCCCATTCGCGCTCCGGGTCGGAATCGAACACGATGCCCGCCCCGGCCTGCCAATGCAGGGTGCCGTCGCGCACCCACATGCTGCGGATGGTGATGCCCGTGTCCATGTCCACACGCCCCTTGTCGAGGCCAACCCAGCCGATGGCACCGGCGTACGGTCCGCGCGCTTGCGGCTCCATGTCCGCGATGATTTCCATGGCCCGCACCTTGGGCGCGCCGGAGACCGTGCCCGCCGGAAATGCCGACGCCAACACGTCGAGGGCGTCCAGCCCCTCGCGAAGGCGCGCGCTCACATACGAGGTCAGGTGCATCACGTGGGAAAAGCGCTCCACCTGCATGAAGGAATCCACGCTCACGCTCCCGGCCGTGGCGATGCGGCCAAGGTCGTTGCGGCCAAGGTCCACCAGCATCACGTGCTCGGCGCGCTCCTTGGGGTCGGCAAGAAGCTCTTCGGCCAGCGCAGCGTCCTCGGCGGGCGTCGCCCCGCGCTTCCGCGTTCCGGCGATGGGACAGGTGGTAAGCTCCCCGTCGTCGCACCGCACCAGCAGTTCCGGCGACGAGCCAAACAGTTCAATGCCCGGCAACCGCATAAAGAAGAGATACGGCGAAGGGTTCACCTGCCGCAGGCGGCGGTACAGCACAAAGGCGTCGCCCGAAAACGGCGCGGAAAAGCGCGTGGACAGCACCGTCTGGATGCATTCGCCCTGTTTGATGAGGTCTATGGTGCGCTCCACACTGCGCATATAGTCGCGCTTGCCGGGGTGCACGCTGGTTTCGCCGATGTCCGGATTCACGGCGGCGCGGGCCACGGCCTTCATATCCACCTGCGGCTTCACGCCAGGATTCAGCGTCAGCAAGCACAGGCGGCTGCGCAGGTGGTCAAAAATCGCCACGTTGCCGGGCAGGACAAGGCAGGCCTCGGCGTCCTCGGGGTGCAGGACCTCGGCGAGCTTGGGCTCAAACATGCCCGCCGCGCCGTAGCCGAAGTAGCCCACCAGCCCGCGCGTGATGGCTGGCAGGTCCTCAAAGCCCTCCTCCGGCGTGATTTCAATGCGGCGCATGGCCTCGCGTACGCCGTCCATGTAGGGCATGTCCGCCAGCTCGCGCAGCGGCTCAAAGCGCGGGTCACGCACGCCAATTTTCAGCTTGCCGCCGTCGCAGGACAGACGCAGGGCAAAATTCCACGCCACAATGCTGTAGCGCCCGTGGCGGCCGTCCACCTGCGCGCTCTCCAGCAGGATGCCCTGCCGCTGCCCCACCAACCCGAGGAAAAGGCTGATTGGGGTCTGTATGTCCGCAGGCATCCATTTGCCGTGCTGCCGTACCGATATGCTGCTCATGCTGTCCTCCGCGAGTGCTGCGGTCTTGAAGTTCTGCATTGGCGGGTGGTCCCCCGCCCCATTCTACCCGATATTCGCATCCATCACACGGCGGCCCCGCCCAGCGCATCCACCCCCGGCGCGGCATGAAAAAAGGCCGCATCCCGGAGGGGGGATGCGGCCTTTTTCTGGTGGTGCGCCGTTATGACGGCTGGCAAAAGGTTACACGTCTCCCCCAAGGGTATCACGACGCCACCACCAATTGGCCCGCTCGGCCAGCAGTTCAATGTCGCCACCAGCGGCGATGTTGAGCATGGAACGGAACGCGCGCACGCTTTCCTGCGTGTGCGGATTCACGTCCATAAGACCGCAGAACAGCTCGGCGTCCTCGGTCAGCATTTTGCGGGCGGCATCAAGGCGGCGGTTAAAGGAGGGGGTGATGAATTTTTCCAGTTCCTCGCGTCCGGCCAGCGCCGCAAAGTACGACACCGTGGTCACGAAATTGAGGCCCTGAATGGCGGCCATGGCGCTGTCGTGCTCGTCCACCGTGGTCATGAAGGAATCAAAGCCCATGCGGGCAAAGCAGGCCTGCACCGCATCGCGCGCGGCGTCGTCCCGGCCACCGGCCACGGCCACGCGCCGGTCATCCGCGCTGGGCGCGGGGCCAAAGAGCGGGTGCGTTCCCACAACGGGACCGTCATAGACGGCCATCATGGCCGCCACGGGGGCCACCTTCACGGAGCAGATGTCCGCCAGAATCTGCGGCGGCGTCATCACGGACGCGCACAGCGCGGCGACCTCCTGCATGGCGGAGGCAGGAACCGCCAACAGCACAAGGTCCGCACCGCGCGCGGCTTCGGCCACGGCAGAGCGGGACAGCGGCCTGTCCACGCCGCGCACGCCAAGTCCACACGACTCGGCCCGCTGCATGAACAGCTGTCCCATTCGGCCCTGACTGCCGACGACAAGGAGGCTTTCTATCTGCATACCGTTCATTCTCACTCAGCGCGGCCCGCCACCACATGGCGGACAGCAGCCCATTCGTCCCAGAAACCGGGAAAAGATTTGGAAACGCACTCCGGTGTATCAAAGTGCGGCACAACGCCGGAAAGCTCCAGCACGGACAGACTCATGGGAATGCGGTGGTCGCCGTAGGTGGCAAGGTCCACCGCGCCGGGGCGGATGGGAGCCGGATCAATGATGAGGCCGTCATCCGTGGTCGTCACCTTGGCGCCCACTTTGGCCAGCTCCGTGGCCGTGGCGTCAAGGCGGTCGCATTCCTTAATGCGCAGATGCGCCGCGCCGGTAATGACGGTCCGCGACGTGGCGTGGGCCGCCACAACCGCCACCGTCGGCACGATGTCCGGGCACGAGCCCATGTCCACCGTCACCCCGCGCAGGCCGCCGGACACCGGCGGCGCAACCAGCACGCCGTCCTCGGACCACGTGATGCGCGCGCCCATCAGGCCAAGGATGTCCAACATGGCGCGGTCGCCCTGCAGGGAATCCATACGCAGGCCGCTCACCTGAACAGGATGCGGCCCGACAGCCCCCGCCGCAAGAAAGTACGACGCGTTGCTCCAGTCGCCCTCCACGGCGTAGTCGCCGCTGACATAGGCGCCCGGCTGCACCACAAAGCGCACATGGCCGGGGCGTGCGGCGTCCATATCCCGCCAGTCGGTATCGGCCCATTGGCCGCCTTGGCTGCGGGTCTGCACGCGCACATCAATGCCGAAGTCGTCCAGAATCTGCAGCGTCAGTGCCACATACGGCCACGACACGACCTTTTCGCCGCCAAGGGCGACGGTTGTCGTCTCGCGGGCGCACGCAGCGGCCAGCAGCACGCCGGAGAGGTACTGACTGCTCTCCCCGGCATCAACAGTGACCGCGCCGCCCGGAAAGCCCGAGGCGGAGAGAACGAACGGCGGAAACCCCTTTTTCCCTTCCCAAACGAACTGCGCGCCGAGGTCTTCAAGCACATTCGCAAGCGCACCGATTGGGCGCTCGTGCATGCGGGGCGCTCCGTGGAGGCGAAAGCGCCCTCTGCCCGCCGCGACAACACCAGTCATCAAACGGCAGGTCGTGCCCGATTCGTGTACGTTCAAGTTCGCCGGTTCGTTCTCCCCGCCACGGGGCAGGCCTGAAACCCCATCCACGACGACAGTGTCGCCACGGCGTTCGATGGTCGCCCCGCAGGCGCGCAGGCAGTCCATCGTCCGGTCGAGGTCCACGCTATCCAAAACCCCGGTCAGCCGACTCTGTCCCTGCGCCAACGCCGCTGCGATGACGGCGCGGTGCGACATGGACTTGCTGGCCGGAGCCTTGACTCGGACGGTGGCATGAGAAATATGCATGGATGGATTCTCCAACGTTACAGAAGGCGCATGCCGTGCACGCTGCGCCCATTCATGGCAATGTCCACACTGCGTGGATTGTCTATCTTGCGCGAAGCGTCGCGGATTTCCAGATTCACCAGCGTTCCGTCCCCGCCATAGCCCAGCACCACGCCGGGCTTTTCATGGTCGCACCGGCGGACCGGCGTTCCGGAGAGGACGATACGCAGCACGTCCTTCTGTTCGTCGTAGTTGACCTTCATTCCCTTGTTCTCCCTTTGCGAAATGCGAATATTTTTTACGGAGCGTCCGACCCGGGTTGCGAGGAGACGTCAAAGGACTCTCCCTCCGGGTAGCACCCCAGAATGCGCATGGTGGTTGAGCGCTCTTCCACTTCCGTCAAGACATGGGCAAAGTCGCTGCGTTCCAAATCGCACTGCGCATCCACAAAAAACACATACTTCCATTTTTCGCCCCGCATGGGGCGCGATTCCAACTTTTTCATATTCACGCCGTAGCGGGTGAACACATCCAGCACGCCGGACAGCGCGCCGGGCTTATCCGGCAGGGTGAAGAGGAGCGACGTTTTGTCGCGTCCTTCGCCCGTCTCCTGCCCCTGACCAATCACCACAAAGCGTGTCCAGTTATCCGGCAGGTCCTCAATGCCCTCGACCAAAACGTTCAGGTCGAAGATATCACCGAGGCGCTTATGGCCGATGGCCACGGCCTCCGGGTCGTCCTGCACGCGGGATGCGGCAGCGGCCGTGCTTTCCACAGGCACCAGCACCGCGTTTGGCAGATTGCCGCGCAACCAGCGCGCGCACTGGGCAAGGGGCTGCGGGTGCGAGTACACCCGCTTCACGTCGCCCAGCTTTTGCGCCGCGCCCAGCACGCTGTGGCTGATTTTGCAGTACAGCTCGCTCTGGATGCGCACGTCAAAGCGCAGGAACAAATCAAGGCTCTGGCCCACGGTGCCATGGAGGGAGTTCTCCAGCGGCACAACGCCAAGGCCGCATTCGCCCGAGTTCACCGCCCGGAACACGCCCTCAAGGTCCTGCTGGGGCATGTAGTCCGCGCTGTGGCCCAAAAATTCAATGCCCGCAAAGTACGAGAACGTGCCCTCGGGGCCGAGGTAGGCCACCCGCTGCGGATGCTGAAGCCGGCGGCTGGACGAAAAAATCTCGCGGTAGATGGCGCGCAGGTGGCGTTCCGGCAGGGCGTCGGCATGCACCAGCAGTCGCTCCATGACCTGCAGCTCCCGCAGGGGCTTGAACACGCAGTCGCCAGAGCCCTGCTTAATCTGCCCAACCTCCAGCGAGCACCCCGCCCGGCGGTTGAGCAGCGCCACAAGCGCTTCGTCTATGGCGTCGATTTCGCGGCGGAGTTCGCCAAGGCGCTCCTTCGCGCCGCTCTTCTCCATGGCGTCGCCCATCATCAGCCTTCCTTGATCTCTTCCTGAATGCGCATGCCGAAATGGCGGCCCGCCGCGTCCGTCCGAACAAGGATTTCATCACCCGGGGCCAGCTCCACCACGGAAACAGGGCTTCCGTCCGGGCGCACCACGCGGATGGTCTCCGCGTTCTGGAGAAAGATTTTGCCCTCTGCGCCGGCCTTGGTTCGCGCCGTAACCAGCAGCATGGGGCGGACTTCAACCTTCACCCGGCCCACCGTGGCAAGGGAGGTATTGCCGGAGGCGTCCACCACCAGCACCTGCGACCCCGCCTGCAGCTCTTCAAGGTAATTGGTCTTGTCGCCGGGCATGGCGGCATAGGCATGCACCGCACCGGCATTCACACGGAAGGGACGCGCCGCCACATACGGGTTGGACTCCGTCTCCGCATGCACCAGCACGGTAAAGGCGCTGGAATTGCCGACCAGCATGCCTTGGCCGGTCTTCAGCATGCTCAGGGTATCCACACACACGCGGTGCCCAAGGCCCGCCTGCTCCACTGCCGTGACCGTGGCGGTCTCAAGCTCCAACGTGCCTTGGCTCAATTTCAGCTCCCCGACAATGGCCTTCAAATCCGCCGCCGCCTCGGGCAGCACAACAAGGAAATCCACGCCGCGCTCCAGGATGCCCGCAGCCAGAATCGCCCGGTCATAGGAGGCCACTTCCACGCCAAGGCCCTGCCCCTGCGCCAAAAGGTTTTCCACAGGGATGATTTCCCATCCCTCGCGAAGGATAACGTTTTTCCCCGCCGTAAGGGCCTTTGCCGCCTTCTCCTCGTCCTCTTTTCCACCTAGGGCAACGGTGGTGAAATCGCCGGGAGTGTGCACGGCCGTCTTGGCCAGCGCGCGGACCGCTTCCGCGTCCTTTTTCTCCACGATAACGCCGTCTACGCCGGATTCCAGAGCCAGAGTCACGAAGTGCTTGTCGAAGGGGATGGCTTGTACAAAAATCTGTTTCATTGCTCGCTTCCGCTGTGGTTTTGCCGGTTCTAGTCCAGTTTCTCGCCCATGAATTCAACGGCCTGATCAAGGTCCCAGTCCTGATGGACGATGCCGTTCAGCGCCTTGAGCAAGCGGGAGACGTCCCGATGCTGGAAGACGTTGCGGCCAACGGACAGCCCAGCGCCGCCCGCCTGAATGCTGTCGTGTACCATACGCAGAAGGTCCGTGGTGTTGTCCAGCTTCGGACCACCGGCAATCACCACCGGAATGCAGCACGATTCCACAACAGTGGCGTAGCTCTCCACATCGCCGGTGTAGGCGACCTTGACGACATCGGCACCAAGCTCTTCGCCCACACGGGCGCAGTGGCGAACCATCTCCGGAGCAAATTCGTTTTCAATCTGCGGGCCGCGGGCGTACATCATCGCCAGCACCGGCATGCCCCACTCTGCGGCTTTCGAGGTCACCTCGCCAAGGGAGTGCAGCATATGGCGCTCCGTCTCATCGCCAAGGTTCACATGCACGGATACCGCGTCCGCACCCAATTTCAGCGCGTCCTCAACCGACCCCACAAGGGTTTTGGCATTCGGCGTCGGACACAACGACGTGCTGGCAGAAAGATGAATGATCAGGCCAATGTCTCGTCCCGCACCACGGTGCGTGCAGCGTGGCAGCCCCTTGTGCATCAAAACGGCGTTCGCGCCGCCTTCCGCAATCTGATTTACGGTGCCCTTGAGGTCGACAAGGCCGTAAATGGGGCCAACACTCACCCCGTGGTCCATGGGAACCACGATGGTACGTCCCGTGTTGCGGTTGAACATTCGTTCCAGCCGGATGGCTTTGCCAAGCATCATTGTCTTATCTCCACTGTGTTGCGCTCCATCTGCGCCGACACCAGCCTGCACAAGCCCGAAATTGCATAAAAAAGGGCCGCAGGCTGATGCCTGCGGCCCCGATGAAAGCTGGTTTTTCCCCGTGCTATAAACCCTTCCACCCCTGACCGCAGGCCCGCATAAAATACATAAAGAACAGCCAGAAATACATCAGGCCGGTCATGGTGAAGCGGGTGGTGGTAGCGGTGGTGGTGTTGCACATGCGAAAAGTGTTACGCCCACTTTTGCCGCTGTGTCAAGCGGTTTGGATGTTTCAATCCTGTGACGCCCCGTCACAGCACCCTCCCCCGCCCCCATATAACGCGTGCGCGTCACTGCACCACCACATGCAACAGCATTTTTTGCATCGCTGCCCTGCGCGCCACTGTGTTGTACAGGGGGGCGCCCAATGCGGTGCCCTAGGATGGGCCGGATCGTTACGCCGCGGTCAAGAGGATAGCTCCGCTGGCTCAAGGGCGTTGCCCTTGAGAATCCCAATATGGGGACGGAGATAAGGGTGGGGTGGGGATGGCGGGTGCGTTGAACGATGGGGCGGGAGCGGAGGTGATTCCGCAGGGAGGCACCCGTGCGGTTCTGCAACTGAGGAACCCACACCAGCTCGCCATGGGCGAGCAACGGGACCGCAACACTTCTTCAATGCAGGCCAGATGCCGCGAAGGACGAAGCACACCAGCATCCATTTCGTGACGGCAATCAGCCATTGACAAATGCGCCATTCACTGCATATGTGCATGGCATCAATTCAAAGGAGCTTTGATGTTTACAAATGTAAAAAGGGTGTTCCTGTTTTAGGAATGCGCTTGAAAAGCTTCCTCATGAGAGAACGTTCTCATGAGGGCTTGCTGCTTTTTATACCCACTTTCTTCCGCATCCCGCAAAACAGGGCACCCCTGCCCCATATTGTCATTACCCCGATACGTTAATTTGTAGCGGCTTTCTATAAGCACGCTCTTGGTTTGTGCTGTGCGCAAGCAGACGACTTATGGACATCCAACTGGATTCCATGAGTTCATTGTGCCGTGCGCTGTTATCGGCAAATCAGGAGACAGGCTTCACAAGCGGCTGCAAAGACTGGTAAATACAATGTGTATTTGCAGGAGCAGAGTCATGTCCCGACAGCGGAAAACCATACACTTTGATACAAACCCATTTATATGTGAGCATTGCGGTCTCACAGTCCCCTCGCCATTAAGCGGAACGAAAAATCGAAACCATTGTTGCCACTGCCTGCACAGCAAGCACGTGGACATGAAAATTGGTGATCGTCGTTCCGGTTGTCGAGGCACCATGGAGCCAATCGCTTTGTGGGTTAAGGACAACGGGGAGTGCGCTGTTATACACCAGTGCCAAAAATGCGGCTTTATCCGCACCAACCGCATTGCCTGCGACGACAATGAGGTCGTACTGTTTACGCTGGCAGCACGCCTGATTACGCAATTGCCGTTCCCGGCCAGAGTCGCTTTGGACAAAATTGAACGTCAACACATGGGTGGCGAACATGTTTAGTATGCAAGAACTCGGTTGGAATCCGTTTTTCGAAGACCAGCTTCAGCCATACAAACATCAAGGATTCAATGTTGGTCGCGTTGTAAAGGAATCACGCCACCAGTACAGGATATACACACCGCAAGGCGTCGTGAACGGAGACGTCTCAGGCCATTTTCAGTACACCGCCATCAACCGGGCTGATTACCCCACTGTGGGTGATTGGGTCGTTATTCGACAGTGCGATGATTACGCCCAGATCGAGAAGGTTCTGACACGGGCCAGCGCATTTTCTCGCAACAGAGCAGGCTCGGAAACGCAGGAACAGGTAATTGCAGCGAACATTGATTATCTCTGTATCGTCTGCGGCCTTGATGGCGGCAGGAACTTCAATCTCCGGGGCGTTGAGCGATATATTGCGATGACCATGGAAGGCGGCGCAAAGCCGATTATCGTCCTCAACAAGGCAGACCTTTGCGCCGACAAGGACCTCGCCCTGCTTCAAGCCCAGAGTGTCGCGGAGGACCTCCCTATCCACGTGGTGAGTGCCATGACCCATGAAGGGCTTGAGACATTCTCAACGAGCTTTCATCCCGGCTCTACCATTGCTTTCACCGGACATTCCGGTGTGGGCAAGTCCTCGCTGATCAACGCTCTTTTGGGAAGAAGCGCATTGAAAACCGGTTCGCTGCGTGAAAGCGACTTGAGGGGAAAGCATACAACATCCCACAAGGAGCTGTTCTTTCTGGAAAGCGGAGCCATGGTGATCGACACACCCGGCATGCGCGAGCTTCAGCTTTGGGGAAGTCGGCAGAGCCTAGACGACACCTACGGCGAGATTCATGAAGCTGCCAAGCGGTGCCGTTTCAATGACTGCACCCACCAAAATGAACCCGGTTGCGCCGTGCGGGAACTGCTCATCGACGGCTCTTTGGAGATGGAGCGCTATGAAAACTATTTGGATATGCGCTCCGAGCTTCACTTCCTTGAAAGCAAAGTGAATGAAAAAAAGAATCATGAGAGGAAGGCAAAAGAAAAAGCCCTTTCGAAATTGATTCGGAAATCGCAAAAGAACGACAAAAGGCAATAAGGCAACACACTAAGGCTTATTGCCACAACACAAAAGGGTGATTCGCTTTCAGCGAAGTCACCCTTTTTTATGTGCCCTAGGATGGACCGGGTCGTTACGCCGGAGTCAAGAGGATAGCTCCGCTGACTTGAGCTCTTCGTCCGTTCGCCCTGAAAGGGCGAAGGGGCTTAGAGATCAAGACAGCAACGCTGCGCAAGGGCTTTGCCCTTGAGAATCCCAATATTGGGGTGGGGAGCGGTGGTGGGATGGAATGCCGGGGATTCAGTCGTCGCAGGAGGACAGGAGGGATGGAGGCACATGGACGCTTTAGGTCAAAGCCTACTGACGCGACGGTACTTTTCTCTATACAGCGCCATCTCTTTCAGGCCGCGTCAGCACCCCCGCTTCGCAGCGCCTCTCCATGTGGCGAAGACAGAACGCGATACAAAACAAAACACCCCCACTCCCCCACCAGCCCCGGCGCACCGTTTTCACGAAATTCTGACATTTCAGGCTGCCATTTTGTCGGAGAGGTAGACTTTTCTTGTATTTTCGGAGTGTTATTTAAAAACGCTAAATTGACGTTTTTGTAACTTTACGCACAGTGTATATATGCTTTTTTTGTTAATTTATACCAAGGTTATCATCTTGCGCTCTCCGGGGGTATCCAACAATTCCCATTATTCCAGGGTGTTACCATGTTTGGCCCAAGCCTTGCTTTAGCAGAAATGTCGCGCCCCGATTCTGTGGGGCGGAATTTCCGCAAATGGTGTCGCAAGCGGCGCCGAAAAGGAGGTCTCTCATGTCTGTGTTCTGGCTCAGTCCCAAGCGTCCCTTATCGCTCCCCTTTGCGGGTGCGCTCACACTGGCCGTCATCGCCACCACTCCCGTTGCCGCCTTTGCGGCAGAGTCACAGGCCATGCTGAGTCAGGATAACGCCAACATTCTGTGGACGCTGCTCGCCGCTATCCTCGTCATGTTCATGCAGGCTGGGTTTGCCATGGTCGAGACCGGTTTCACCCGCGCAAAGAATGCGGGCAACATCATCATGAAAAACTTTTTGGACTTCTCCGTCGGGTCCGTCGCCTTCTTCCTCTTCGGCTTCGCGCTGATGTTCGGCGACAGCATCGGGTCCATGATTGGTGGCAGCGGCTTCGGCCTTATGGGCGTCGACGCCACCACGCCAGACGGCATGTGGACGCTGACCTTCTGGTTCTTCCAGAGCGTGTTTGCCGCCACCGCCGCAACCATCGTGTCCGGTGGCGTGGCCGAACGCACCAAGTTCTCGGCCTACATCGTCGTCAGCATGGTTGTCACGGGTCTTATCTACCCCATCTCCGGGCACTGGTGCTGGGGCGGCCTGTGGGGCGGGTCCGGTGGATGGCTTGAAAGCATGGGCTTTGCGGACTTTGCCGGCTCCACCGTTGTGCACTCCGTTGGTGGCTGGATAGCCCTTGCCGGCGCCATGGCCGTCGGCCCCCGTGTGGGCAAATACGGCGCGGATGGACAGGCCTACGCCCTGCCCGGTCACAACATGCCCCTCGCGGCCCTTGGCGTCTTCATCCTGTGGTTTGGCTGGTTCGGCTTTAACCCCGGCTCCACCACCACCGCCGACGGGACTATCGGCTACATCGCCGTCAACACGTCCCTCGCCGCTGCTGCCGGCACACTCGGCGCCATGATCACCGCATGGCTGCGCTTCGGTCACCCCGAACCGTCCATGACCATGAACGGCGCGCTGGCCGGACTCGTCGCCATCACGGCAGGCTGTTACGAACTCTCCCCCATGGGAGCACTTCTCACCGGTTTCGGCGGCGGCATCTTGGTTGTCCTGTCCGTCCTGTTCATTGACACGGTCCTCAAGGTGGACGACCCGGTGGGCGCTATCTCCGTGCACGGCGTCTGCGGCGCATACGGCACATTGATGGTCGGCCTCATGGCCGCCCCCGGCTACGGCGACATCACCGGCCTCTTCTACGGCGGCGGATTCACGCAGCTGGGAATTCAGGCCCTCGGCGTTGCCTCCGTGTTCGGCTGGGCCTTCGGTACGGGCGTCGTCACCTTCGCCGCAGTCAAAGCCTTCATGGGCCTGCGCGTTGAAGAAAACGAAGAGCTCCGAGGCCTCGATATCGCCGAGCATGGCGTGGAATCCTACAACGGCTTCCAGATCTTCACCACCGAATAACCGCCGCCGGAGAAAAGCATGAAACTCATCACAGCATACATCAGGCCCGAGCGCCTCAACGCAGTGAAAAAGGCCCTGTACGCCAAAGATATCTTCAGCATGACCGTCACAAACGTTCTGGGCAGCGGCCGCCAAAAAGGCTTCGTGGAGACCTATCGCGGCCTGCCGGTGGAAGTCACCCTGCTCAAGAAGATTCGCCTCGAAATCGGCGTCAACGAGGACTTTGTGGATGCAGCCCTCGACGCAATAACAGAAGGTGCCCGCACCGGAGCCGAAGGCGATGGCGTCATCTTCGTCACCGAGATAACACGTTCCCTGCGCATCCGCACCGGAGAGACGGACATCGCGGCCGTCGCCGCCACACGCGACGTCGCATAGCGCACCCCCCTTTCGTCCTCCCTTAAGACTGCCACCCCGACTGGTTGCCTCCTACCGGTCGGGGTGGTTTGTTTTTTTGTTTCTTTTGGAAGGATGGGGGCTGGGGGGGGGGAGGAAAGAGAGAGGGGGGGAAAGAAGAGGAAGAGCGGAGGGAGAGAACGCGGGGAAGAGAGGCCTTGGTGGTTTGACGTTGTGATGGCGGGGCCGAGAGGTGCTTTCGGTGTCGAGGGAAAGCGGCCTTGGTGGTTGGGTGTTGTGTTGGCGGGGCCGAGAGGTGCTTTCGATGGAATTTCTGTATGTTGTCGCCGTGTCTCCGACGGCCAAAGGGTGTTGGGGGAACCTTGCAGGATTCCCCCCGCACCCTCTGGACACCCGCCCCCCTCCGGCCGGAGCCGGATGAAGAGAGGTGGTGAGTGCGAGGCGGCCTCGGGCGTGGTTTTTAGGCTAGTGTGGGCGGACTGGCCGGGTGCTGTACGCGGGAGTTGGCGGTTGGCAGGTGTGGGCGTGCGGAACGGACGGGGCCGCTCTGGACGCTTAGAAGCGTCCGAATGCTCTGGTGCTTCTGCCCTTCGCGCGTAGGGATGGTGGTTGGGGAGTGTAGGGCTAAAGGGACATGGTCCTGCTCTTGGATGGCGGGCTGGCCGCCCTAAATCCCACTCCACACCACTCCACATCCTCCCGATTAACAGGGATTCTCACCGCCATTCCACAGCGCCAACGCCCCCCAAAAACTCCCCCCTCCCAACGACCGGGAGCCTCACAGGGGTGACGACAGTCCCTTCCACAGGCAACCGGTCTGTGCGCAAATGGGATCTCTAAGGGCCCACGGCCCTTAGACCTGCGGAGCAAAAATCTTCTCCCAGCACCAACACACACCACCCTCCCGGACGCTGCCCCGCGCCGCAATCCGGCCCCCCCCACAGCAAAACGCCCCAGCCCATGACGCGAAAGCTGTCAGGGGTTGGGGCGGTGGTGTCTTTGGCAACCGACCAGCACGCGCAAAGCGCTAGGAGCGGCGAACGCTGTGACAGCCACGACAACGCGTGGGGCCGGCGTTTTCATGGGCTTGCTGACGGGCCTTGTGGCACCCGCGGCAGCTCGCCTTGCCCTTGTGGAAGGCGTTTTTGAAGTAGCGCCCGGAGCGCATCTCGCGGGGGCAGTGCGGGGCGACCATGTCGTGACAGCCGGAGGTGGAGCATTTTTCAACACTGCCGAGGGCGTTCAGGGTGTGATGGCAATCCTGACAGGCCATGGAGACGTGCCGCTGATGTGGAAAGGGAACGCGCAGCTTTTGGGGATATATACCGCGGGGCCGGGTGACGATAACGCGGTCTGGCCTCTTGGGGGCGTTGACCGACAGCGCGGCCACGGGGGCGAGCAGTGCGAGGAGCACTGTCAGCCCGCAGAGGGTGCGTCGCATTTAGTCCTGTCCTTTCAGGTCGTACTTGTCGGCGTATCCTCTGGGGGTCAGGAGCGATGCTCCGGCAAAGCGGGTTTGGGAATTGCCGATGATGACAATGGTGAGCATATCGACGGTTTCCGGATCGAATTCATCGAGACGACAGGTACGCACATCCTGCCCTTCGCGGTAGGCGTTGCGGACGATGCCGACGGGCGTTGCGGGGTCGCGGTGCTCGCGGGCGCGCTCGACGGCGCGGGCAAGCTGCCAGTCGCGGCGGCGGGAACGCGGATTATAGAGCACGATGACGAAATCTGCGGCGGCGGCGTGGGCCACGCGATTTTCAATGCGCTCCCACGGCGTGAGCAGGTCGGAGAGGCTGACCACGGCGAAGTCATGCATCAGCGGCGCGCCGAGCAAGGACGCGGCGGCGCTGAGGGCGGGAATGCCGGGGACAACTTCAAAGGCAAGCTCACCCAGCAGACCACGCTGCTCGATAATTTCAAGGGCGAGGCCGGACATGCCGTAGACGCCGGAGTCGCCACTGGAGATGATGACAACGTTCTGACCATCCTGCGCGGCGTCCACGGCGGCGCTGACGCGGTCCAGTTCCTTCTTCATGCCGGTGACGATGTGCTTCTTGCCAGCTTTGAGGGAATCGGGAACGAGGTCCATGTAGGTGCCGTAGCCGACGATGGCATCGCACGCCTCAAGGGCGCGGGTGGCCATGGGGGCCAAAAGCGCGTTGTCGCCGGGGCCGAGGCCTATAACCGTCAGGGAACCTGCGCGACGGCGACGGTCACCCGGTCGCTTTTCGTTTTCTGGACGAGGAGCGTTTTCGCCCCTGCCAACAGCATTGCCGCTGCTTCGCATACGCTGGGTACTCCCATCCGCTCGATAACGCGCTGTGATGGGTTGGGCGCGTCCACGGCGGAGAGTTCTTCGGATTCATAAAAAAACAGACCGACGCCGAAATCCGCGGCGGCGGCAAGCAGGCCTTCCTCGTCGTTCTTGGCGACGATGCTCCCTAGCCCAAGGATGGAGCCGAGGACAAGGCCATTTTCCTGAAAAACAGCGCGCAGATGCTCCTGAATATCCTGCTGACTCACCCCGCGGCGACAGCCGACGCCAACGGCGAGACACGGCGGGTTGAGCACCAGCATACCGGGCTGCGGCGTGATGGTGGTGTGCGTCACAACTACGCCGGGCGCGCCGGAGCGCCACTGACCAAGGCTGGCAATGGGCGCAAAATGCCGGGACCAGTCGGGCAAACCGGGGCTGCGCGGGTCGCGCAGACCGAGCCAGTCGTCGGGGTCGAACACCTGGAGCACTTCGCCACTGAGGAGCGCTATGTTGGCGTCCTTGACGGCGGACAGATTGGCGATGCCAAGGCCGCGCTCCTGCGCCATGGTATCCAGCGAGGGCAGATCCTCGGTGTCCGTGGCTGTGGTGACAACAGCCTGCCCGGCGGTGACGGCGGCCACGGCGCGGGCAAGGTCGTTTGCGCCGCCGAGATGGCCGGACACTAGGCTGACGGCGTAGCGCCCGCGCTGGTCCACGGCCACAACGGCAGGATCGCGGTCTTTGCCGCGCAGCAAGGGCGCAACGGCGCGGACGGCGATGCCGGCGGCCGTGATGAACACGTGGCGGGTGTAGCGGGAGTAGGTCTGGGCCACAAAGGGCACAAGACGCGGGAAGGAGGCCGCGCCAAACTCGGCGGCAAAGCGTTCGGAGACGAACAACTCACCGCCAAGCTCGCGGGCAAGAACCCGTCCCAGACGCGCACCGGCCTGTGTCACGGCGTAGATGGCGACCGTTTCGTGATCGGCACGTTCCGGGACGGGCATACTGGTCTCCTGCGATTTAGAACTGCACCTTGCGCACGGCGGACAGGAAGGCGTCGTAGTCGGCCTCAGTGTGAGCGAAGGACGTAAACGAGCATTCGTAGCCGGACGGGGCGAGGTTGATACCGCTCTGGCGCATCTGACGGTAGAAGGACGCATAGCGCTCTCCGTCGGCCTTCTGCGCGGACTCGAAGTCCACCACGGGCTCTTCGGCAAAGAACACGGTGAACAAGGACGCCACGGTGTTGACCTGCACGGGGATGGACTTCTCGGCAAAGATGGCCTTCACGTCCTGCACAAGGGCGGCGGTGCGGGCTTCAAGGGTGGCGTAGTCGGCCTGCTCAAGGAGCTGCACGGTGGCGAGACCAGCGGCCATGGCCACGGGATTTCCGGAGAGGGTTCCGGCCTGATACACGTCGCCGCAGGGGGCGATGCGCTCCATGATTTCACGCTTGCCGCCGTAGGCGCCCACGGGGTAGCCACCGCCGATGATCTTGCCGAGGGTGGTCAGGTCCGGCGTAATGCCAAAGCGGCCCTGTGCGCCACCAAGGGAGGCGCGGTAGCCGGTGATGACCTCGTCAAAAATAAGCAGCGCGCCGTACTCGGTGGTCACGTCGCGCAGGCCCTGCAGGAAGCCTTCGGCAGGCAGGACAAGACCCATGTTGCCCGCGCAAGGCTCCACGATGACGGCGGCGATTTCGTCGCCGTGCTTGGCGAAGACGTCGCGGACGGCGTCGATGTCATTGTACGGGGCCAGCAGGGTGTGGGCCACGGTTTCCTCGGGCACACCGGGGGTGCCGGGGATGGACAGGGTCGCAAGGCCGGAACCGGCGCTGGCGAGGAAGCTGTCGGAGTGGCCGTGATAGTTGCCAACGAACTTCAGCACCTTGCTGCGGCCGGTGTAGCCACGGGCAAGACGCAGGGCGCTCATGGTCGCCTCGGTGCCGGAGCTGACCATGCGGACCATCTCGATGGAGGGCACGGTGCGCACCACGGCGTCGGCCATTTCGACTTCCTGCGCGCAGGGAGCGCCAAAGCTGGAGCCCTTGGCGGCCGCGGCGGCTGCTGCGGCCTGAACCTCGGGGTGGGAATAGCCAAGGAGCATGGGGCCCCAAGACATAACGAAATCAAGCAGCTTTTCGCCGTCCACGGTGGTGAGGTGCGCGCCCTGCGCGCTGTCGATGAAGAGCGGGTCCACGCCGACGCTCAGGCAGGCGCGCACCGGGCTGTTCACGCCACCGGGGATGACGTTTTTCGCCAATTCAAAAAGCTTGTGCGATGTACTCATATTGAACCTCCGGCGTCTGGGCGCGGCGCGTTGCGCCAGCCCTTCGGCCTTGTCCCCCATACAGAAACGTCTGTGCGGGATGTAGCCATGCGGGGGGCATCGCACGGCGGTCCGTCGCGTCACTCTCGGTAGCAGTTCTGGGCCGCGCGTGCGGCATCATCCATGGCGTGCTTCGCCCCGGTGGTGCGGGGCGGCGGGGAAAAGCGCCGCAGGCGCGGCGCGCCCGGACAGGCGGCGCCTAAAAGTAGACCATGGAGGATTTTTTCAGTTCCTTCAGGCTTTCCAGAACATCGTATTGCGTTACGCCGGTTTCCTCGATGAGTTCTTCGACGACGCGCTTGTAATCGTCCGGGGACTGGCCGTGAATCATGGTATAGATATTATAGGGCCAGTCCATGCAATTCCGGCGATGGTAGCAATGGGAAATTTCGGGACGGGCGGCCATTTTGGCGCCAACTTCGTCAATATCGACCCCGTCCTCCACAAACCAGGCAACCATGGCGTTGTGGGAATACCCGGCCTTCTGGTGCCTGAGGGTTGCGCCAAAGCGCCGGATAGCGCCGTCGGCCTTGAGGCCGCGGACAAGCTCCAAAACCTCTTCTTCGGTGACGCCGACTTCGGCGGCGATATCCGCGAAGGGCGTGGGGCTGTCGGGCAGATTGCCCTGAATCCGGCGCAGAACCTCGCGCTGGGACGCGGTGAAAGTGCGTGCTGCCATATTCTCGTCGTCCTTTGCTGTTAAGGGTGGTTCGGGCGTGCACCCGAAGGCCCAGTGATACCCAAGGGCTCGCCCCCTTGCAACCGCCATCCTTGCCTTGCGTTGGCGCGCAGGATATGTAGCTATGCGGCATGCCATCGGCATACGCAAACGCTGCCATCGCATCAACACCCTCTTAAACGGAGAGTCGCTGCCATATGAAGATAGCCGTGATTGGAGCTGGCGCATGGGGAACGACCCTCGCCAACGTCTTTGCCCGCAAGGGACTGGAAACGGTCCTCTGGGCCCGCGAACGAGAAGTGGTCGGCAAGATCAACCGGGACCATGAAAATTCTTGGTACCTTCCCGGCATCACACTGGATGAGCGCCTGCAGGCCACCACCGATGTGGCCCATGCCACCGAAGGCGCTGAATACTTCGTGTGGGTTGTGCCCTCGCAGTACACCCGCAAGGCGCTGGAGGGCTTTCGCCCCCACCTGCCCAAAAAACCAACCATCATCTGCGCCAACAAGGGCATTGAGCTGAAGACCTTGATGACCATGTCGCAGGTTGTGGACGACGTGCTTGCGCCGCTGAAGCCGCGCTTTGCCATGCTGTCCGGCCCGTCCTTTGCGGACGAAGTCAGCCGCGACATCCCCACCACCGTCACCCTCGGCTGCGCTGACGAAAAACGTGGCAAGGCCATTCAGGAAACACTGTCCTCCGAGACGTTCCGCATCTACACCACCACTGACTACCGTGGCGTGGAGCTTGGCGGCGCGCTCAAGAACATCATGGCCATTGCCGCCGGTGTTTCCGACGGCCTGAACTTCGGCTCCAACGCCCGCGCCGCCCTGATTACCCGCGGCCTTGCGGAAATGAGCCGCCTCGGCGAAGCGCTGGGGGCCAAGGCCGCCACCTTCCAAGGTCTGTCCGGCCTCGGCGACTTGGTCCTGACCTGCACAGGCGATTCCTCGCGCAACCGCCAAGTGGGCCTGAAGCTCGGACAGGGCCAGCGGCTGGTGGACATTCTGGAAGAGATGCGGTCGGTTGCCGAAGGCGTTAAAACCACGGAAGCCGTCTACACTCTGGGCCAAAAGCTCGGCGTCAGCCTGCCCATCACCGAACAGCTCTACGATGTCCTCTACAACGACAAAAACCCGCAGGACGCCGTGCACGAACTCATGACGCGCGGCCTCAAAGACGAATAGTCCCGCGCGGACAGACGCAAAACGACAAACGGCGGCTCCACAGGGGCCGCCGTTTTTTGTGGGCGGTCACCCTCGCTTCCGGCATAGCCCCCCAAAAAAAGCATAAAAAAAAGCCCACCAAAAGGTGGGCCTTAGATCGCAAAGTGTCTCGCTTAGTAGCGAGGACGACGCTCGCGGGGCTTGGATTCGTTCACTTTGATGTCGCGTCCGAGGAACTGCGAGCCGTCGAGCGTCTCAATAGCCTGTTCGGCACCTGCGGCTTCCATTTCCACGAAGCCAAAACCACGGGAACGACCGGTCTCACGATCTTCGATCACACGGGCAGAGGAAACCTCGCCGTAACCAGCAAAAAGGGTCTGAAGATCTTGATTGGTGCATTCCCAGGACAGATTGCCGACATAGATATTCTTGGTCAAAATAGATAAACTCCGAATAAAGTCATCCCCGAAAAAAGGTGGGGAAGTGTGTTGTGCACATGCCCTGATGGGCTATGCACTTCGCTCAAATCGATTTGTAGTTTCTACATGCAACCGGAGAACAAAGTCAAACGTTTTTCTTCTGTATTTGCAAAATAAAAAATACGAGCTGCGCCCATTTCCCCATACAACGCCCAATACACTACTTTAAACAGCAAATGCAAAATCAAAACATGAACTTTTGAGCATCATTTTTTCACTATACACCCCTTCGCACCTCAGCCATTCACTGTCTTTTCCCGAACAAAACCCTACATCATATCCATCGTACACCATCACCCCCTTTCTCTCGCCTTAGTGCGTCCTGACAAATGCGGTCCCGCTCGCAAAAAAGCCCCCGGACCAATCCGGGGGCTTTCATTTCTGCCACAGACACATCACTGCCGAAGCGCAGGGCTAAGCCCCAAGCCACTTCAACCACAGCTTGCGCGTCCGCGGGCCGTCGAATTCGCAGAAGTAGATGCTCTGCCACGTTCCCAGTTGCAGGCGTCCGTCTTCGACGATGACCATCTGGTCGCAGCCAAACATGCTGGATTTGATATGGGCGTCGGAGTTGCCTTCGGCGTGGCGGTAGTCGCCCCGGTGCGGGACGAGTTTTCGCATGTTGACGACGATATCGCGCATGACGTCGGGGTCTGCGCCCTCGTTCTTTATCTCCTACCCCAGTCTGTTTTTTCATGGGAGCAGGAGATCGGCCCATAGATTTGTGCTCCATCCTCTGGTAATGACATCGGTCACATACGACAGTTTGGACTCACATGGAGTAGCTATGCCCCCAAAGAGATTGCCTTTGGACTTACAATTTGATCAACGATTTCTTGAACAGTACGCCGGAACGAAGATCCTCAAAGATCCACGGACTGCTATTGTCGAGTTGGTTGCTAACTCATGGGACGCAGGAGCAACCAATGTTGACATCACATGGCCTAACTCGGACGCAGACAGGGCTTTCTCGATTACTGACAATGGCATCGGCCTTACCCCTGATGAATTCTCTAAACGTTGGTGGACAATCGCTTACGACAGGCGCCAGGATCTTGGTCCCAATGCGGTGTTTCCACCGGACGTGAATCTGTCCAAACGCCAAGCTTTTGGTAAGAACGGTAGAGGACGCTTTGCTGGCTTCTGCTTCGGCACTGACTATTTCGTTTCAACCAAGAAAAATGGCATTGAGAATGTCTTCAAAGTCTCCAAGGGGGTTGATAAACCTCTCGACCTTGAGTTTATAAGCTCCCAAGAGGCCCACGGCCACGGCACGAAGGTCTATGTTGTCCAGCCGAACCCCATACAGCTTACTCCTGAAGAAGCTCGCCAAGAGATTGGCATGAGATTTCTCTTCGACCCGGACTTCACGGTGAATCTTGACGGCTCTCAAATCAACTTCTCGGATATTCCACACACCAACCTCGCAAAGGAAACTTTCACCGTCAAAGGTGTTGGGGAGGTGACAGTGGTGGTCATCGACACACAGAACACGGATCGCACAACCTACCAGCATGGCGTCGCATGGCAAGTCAAAGGCCGAAGCGTGGGAAAGTGTTCTTGGAAAGGCCGGTACGAGCACCTTGTAGATGGCCGAAGGATAGAAGCTAGACGACTGACGTTCATAGTGTATGCGGACTGTCTTGAAGATGCCGTTCTGCCGGACTGGTCAGGGTTTGACCCCACCAGTGAAGCTGTTGAAGCTGTCTATGAGGCGGTCGGGGAGTTCATCAAAGAATTCTTATACGGGTTCTCCAAGAGCCGCATCGATGAAACTTTTCGGGAGATC
This sequence comes from Desulfobaculum sp. SPO524, assembly GCF_044987625.1. Lineage (NCBI taxonomy): Bacteria > Pseudomonadati > Thermodesulfobacteriota > Desulfovibrionia > Desulfovibrionales > Desulfovibrionaceae > Desulfobaculum > Desulfobaculum sp. SPO524. The sequence goes on from NZ_JBJDSB010000001.1 coordinate 997,428, forward strand.
AAGACTGCGAACGCCGACACTCTTCGGAGGCTTGGACCTGCAGGACGGGAAAACTGGAAACGCTTTGTCTCCTCAGTTCAAAAGGATTGCCCTAGCATCTCAGAGAAAGACCTCAAGAAGTTGGCAGACCTCATGGCGAGCTTGGAGGAGTCCAAATCGCGGTATGCGTTACTTCATCGCCTTGGGGAACTTAACCCGGACCAGATCGACGACCTCCAAGAAATCCTGAGAGACTGGACAGTTGATATTGCAAAAGCGGTGCTTGATGAGATCAAGACGCGCATGCTCCTATTGAATGAACTGGAAAAGAAGATCAACGATCCCGACACCGATGAGGTACAGGAACTGCAACCTCTCTTCGAGCGGGGCTTGTGGATATTTGGCCCTGAGTACGAAACCATAGAGTTCACATCAAACAAGGGCATGACAACCGTCATCCAGAAACTTTTCAATGGGAAGTCGAAGGGAAGTTTGAAACGCCCTGACTTTGCGATACTCCCTGATGGAACTGTTGGCTTGTACAGCTACTACCGGTTCGACGACGAAGGAGCCGAGGTTGATGTTGCTCGGCTAACTATTGTAGAACTCAAGCGTCCCGGTGTTGAGATCGGTGAGGATGAAATTTCACAGTGCTACAAGTATATCGTGGAACTCATGAGAAAAGGTTACATCACTAAAACCACAAAAGTAACGGGCTTCATTGTTGGCGAGGAAGTCGATCAATTCCATGCTGCTAAGCAAGAACGAGGAGACTTCATTACCCTTCAGCCATTGCTGTTTGAAACTATCATTAAGCGAGCAAAGAGCCGCCTGCTTAAACTCTATGATACTGTGCGGGATGTGCCTTTCTTAAACAGTAAGGAGTTGGAGGATTACCTCTCAGACGACATCATAGTCGATGGAGAGGATGGTTCTCAAACGAACCTGCCTCTCTCGAAATGCTAGTTGACCGAGACACCCTTCGCCAGCAGGTGGCTCTGTGAACTCCGAACAAATCGATCATACCTCTCGTAGAAGTCGGTAGCAATCTGGTTGATCTCCTCTGCATTTTTAAGTCCAGCCATTTCTTCCTCTAAATTGGCGTCTGACGGGTACACTCGGTTGTAGTCCGATGCCCCAAGCGGGTACGTCTTGTAGGCTATGGCGTGTAGGAGCTTGACTGCAAGAGAGATCAACTCTTTCTTGCCTTCTTCGAGCGTTTTGTCCTGGAACTGGTAGTTCGCAGCCTGCCAATTATCCACGAATGTCGCGTAGGGGTGTGTCTCCTTCCGTGAGAAAGAAGAGCTGAAGTCATGGTCTCTTGTGAAGTACATCACCTGGCGAGGTGGTAGCAGGTTGCAAAACTTACTGAACAGCTCGCCGTCCCTCACGTCGGCTGCACTTGGACCATTGGGACAGCTTCTCCCAAGCTCCTCAAAGGCTTTGCAAGTCGCATTGAACGCTAGGCCTAGCCCTACAAGGGCAAGTCCGTACCACGGTGGAATAACTCCAACGAATGGGAGTTCAAAATATTTCTGAAGGACAGCCTCTACAACACGTTCAAGCAAGGGAGTTGACACTATGGCCAAGCCCGCTACGACGACTGTCCACGTCATCCGGTTGTAGAATTTTGGGAGGAAGAGCCTCCATAGAGCACCTCCCGCCTTTATCCAATCTATCTTTTTGACTTTATTTAGCATTTAACCACTTCGCCCAGAGTTTTCGAGTCCTTGGACCATCGAACTCGCAGAAGTAAATCTTCTGCCAAGTGCCGAGTTGGATATTGCCGCCCTCCACGATGACCATCTGATCGCAGCCAAACATGGATGATTTGATGTGCGCGTCCGAGTTGCCCTCAGCGTGGTGGTAGTCGCCACGATAAGGCACTAGCTTGTTCATGTTGACCGTGATGTCGCGCACGACGTCTGGATCAGCTCCTTCATTTACCGTGATGGCTCCAGTGGTATGCGGGCAGTACAACAGCAACGCACCATCGGACCAACCGTTCTCGCTGATGAGGTGGCGGATCGCCCGAGTGACATCGACCATCTCTTCCCGGCTGTGGGTCTGAACTTGCAGCGTTTCCATGATCAATTTCCTTCCGGGTATTGCATGTCTCCCTCGTTCACCGTCACCGCGCCTGTGGTGTGCGGGCACCACAGCAGGAGTGCGCCGTCAGCCCAGCCCATGGCGCGGACCTTGTCCTGAACGGCGGATGTGATGTTCACCAACTCTTCCCGCGATTGCGTTGGGATGACGAGATTTTCCACAGGCGCACCTCCTTTTTCAACAGAGCCTATTCGATTCTTCGGCCGCAGGCTGCTGCATTCTAGTCCCCATACAGGCCAGCCCACATCCCCTTCCCCCACATACAACGCGGCCCCGCTGCGAAATTCGCGGCGGGGCCGAAGCGTCACGGCGCGCTAGGCGCGGTAGCCGTGGGCAAAATTTTTGTCGTACAGCTTAGAGACATGGTCCTCGTCATCCTCGCCGGGCAGGATGAGGAAGACGGTTTGCCGGGTAAAACCATTCTCCCGCGCGGTCACCGCAAGCTCCGAAAGCGTCGTATAGGCGAGTGTCTCCTCGGGCCAGCCCACTCGGTAGGCCACCACCACCCGGACATCACCCGCCAGCCCTGCGGCTTCCAGCTCGCTCTGAAGGCCCTCCGGATCACCTGCGGACAGATACACGGCCAGAGACGTGCCATGCTGCGCCAATTCGCGCAGCCGCTCGCCCTCGGGCACGGGCGTACGTCCCTCCATGCGGGTAATAATCAGCGTCTGCATCTTCTCCGGCACGGTGAAGGACAGCCCTGCCGCGGCGGCGCCAGCAAAGGACGCCGTGACGCCGGGAACGACCTGCCATGTGATGCCGTCGGCGTCCAACAGGCGCGCCTGCTCGCGCACCGCGCCATACAAGGCCGGATCGCCCGTATGCACGCGCACAACGGACTTGCCCGCCGCCACGGCCTCGCGGATAAGGGCGTGGGTTTCGTCAAGGTTCATTGGCGCGGAGTCGTACACCTCGGCATCTTCACGCGCTTCGGCAACAATGGCGCGCGGCACAAGGGATCCGGCGTAAATCACCACGTCGGCCTCGCGCACAAGGCGCTGCCCTTTCACGGTAATAAGCTCCGGGTCACCGGGACCAGCGCCCACAAACCATACGTCCGGTCCGTCCTGAGCGGGCGCTGCGTCAATACGCTCCGGCGCGGCGGACGCGCCATGGGCGCGCACGGTCTCCACGGTGGCGGTTATGGCGGCAAAAACCTCATCAATGGTCATATGCGAGGTGTCGATGATAACGGCATCATCCGCTGGGCGCAGGGGCGCTTCGGCGCGGTTTCGGTCCATGTCGTCACGCTCGCGAATCTGTCGGGCCAGCGCGTCCAAGTCGGCGGGCTTGCCCATCTCCTGCAATTGCTTAAACCGGCGCTCGGCACGCACTTCCGGCGTGGCGTCGAGGAAAATCTTGCACGTGGCATCCGGGAAGACCACGGTGCCCATGTCGCGCCCCTCCACCACAAGAGAAGTTGCGCGGCCAAGGCGCTGCTGGGCCACCTTCTGAAAGGCCCGCACCTGCGGCAGCACCGCCACGCGCGAAGCCATCATGCCCACCTCTTCCGTCCGGATTTCCTCGCCGATACGGCGGCCATTGACGAACAGCGTCGACGCCTCGCCCTCTCCGGACAACGTGAACTCCAGCGCGGCAAGGCGCGCGTCCAACTCGTCGGCGGCCAGCGCATCCGCCCCGGAACCAAGCTCCAATGCGGTGGTGCGGAACATGGCGCCCGTGTCCAGATAGGCCACACCCAAGGCTTGAGCAGTGCGGCGCGCCAGCGTGGTTTTTCCCACGCCGGCAGGTCCGTCAATAGTCACGACTAGCGGCTTAGGCATCGGCCAGAATCTCCTTGGCGGTGGCGATGAATTCACGGTTTTCCTCCGCGCTGCCGATGCTGATGCGCACCGAGCGCGGCATATTGTAGCTGCCCATAGGACGGATAATAATACCGCGCTGGAGCAAACGCTCCACAAATTCGCCCGCATCCAGCGGCGCGGCAGCTGGCATCTCCGTCAGCAGAAAGTTGGCCTGCGAGGGATGCACCGTAAAGCCCATCTCCGTCAACTCCGCGCGCAGATACTGCCGTCCTTCACTCACAGCGCGGCGGGTGGCGCGGACAAAATCCGCATCCTCAAGGGCGGCAAGCCCAGCCACCTCCGCAAGAATATTCACGGAAAACGGCGGCTTCACCCGCGCGCAATAACTGGCAAGCCACGCGGGCATAACGCCATACCCAAGGCGCAGACCCGCCAGCCCGTAGAGCTTGGAAAAGGTCCGTAGAATCGCCACATTAGGGAATGCGTCCAAACAGCCCATCAAGGAATGTGCGGACGGGTCCTCGACGAAGTCCATATACGCCTCGTCCACAACCAGCAGACACTGCGGCGGCAAACGCCGCGCAAGGGCCTTCAGGTCCTCCACATCCGGGGTGTAGCCCGAGGGATTGTCCGGCGTGGTCACAAAGCACAGGGCCGTATTCTCATCCGCAAGGGCAACCAGCGCGTCCCACGGAAAGCTGAAGTCCGGATTCAACGACGTCTGGCGGAATTCCACCCCGCACAGGCGCGCCTGAAGGCCGTACATGGAGAAGCACGGCGAAAAGGCAATGATATTGTCGCGTCCGGGGCGCGCCTTCACCCGCACCAGCAGGTCAATGATTTCATCGGAACCGTTGCCCGCCACCACACACTCCTGCGGCACGCCCAGATGCTCCGCCAACGCGCGGCACAGGCGCGGCGTCCCGGCCTGCGCATACCGGAAAGCCAGCGCGGCATGCTCCGTCAGCGCCTTGTGCACCACAGGGGAGGTGCCGAGGGGGTTTTCGTTGCTGGCCATCTTGACCACGCGGCCAAGGCCGTAACGCTCCTGAATCTCTTCTATAGCCAGTCCGGGGCTGTAGGGTTTGAACTCCGGCACCTGCGGCTGAACGGTCTTCTGCAAATCCATGACGAATGCCTCACGGGTGTGAGCGCGCGGCGCAGGACGCGGCGCACGCATAAGGGTGAACGGTTTCCTTTTGACTATGCGGGGCAGATGAGAATGGAAAGCGGCAGGAAAGTCAATGGTGCGGGGCGCTCGCAGCGCGCCCCGCACCACGGGGAATCTAGGCTTCAGGACGCACGGTGAGCACCGGCCTTGTGGCCGACTTCACCACCTTTTCGGCCACGGAACCAAACAGAAGCCTGTCCAGTCCCTTCCGGCCATGGGTGCCGATGACGATAAGGTCGCAGTCCTCCGCATCCGACATGGCAAGGATTTCGTCCGCCGGATAGCCGCTGACGACCTTCGGCGTGACCTTAAGCCCGGCAAAGTGCTTTTCCACAAAGTCGTCCATGCTCTTCTCCGCGCCGGAGATAATGTCGCCCACCACGGCGTTGAGCTTGCTGGCGGGCACATCAAACCCGGCGTAGTGCTCCAGCGTTGGCGCGGCGTAAAACACCACCACCTCGGCGGACATGCACAGCGCCAGCATGCGGGTATACTCCGCCACCTTGGCGCTGTGTCCGGAAAAATCAATGGCACAGAAAATCTTCTGAATGTCCTTCATACCGCTCTTCCTCCTATTCCTCGTCGTCCTCCCTCATTGCCCGAGGACGGACGGTGAGCACCGGACAGGGCGCGGCCAGCAGCACCTTTTCGGCCACAGAGCCAAAGATGACGCGGTCCAACCCCTCCCGGCCATGGGTTCCCATCACGATGACATCTGCGTGCATCCGACGGGCCTCGCCGACTATCTCCTGCGCGGGGTACCCGGTCGCCACGCGTGCCGTCACGTTTTTGCCGGGAAACTGCTCCGCCACAAAGGCCTTCATCTTGTCGTGCGCGCCCTGCATAATGCCGCCCACAAGGTCCTCAATTCGCGTCAGCGGCACATCAAAGCTCAAATACTGGTCAAAGGACGGCGCGGCGTAAAAAACCGTCACCTCGGCGTCACTGCATGCCGCAAGGGCAGCAGCATATTCCGCCACATATCCACTGTACTCCGAAAAATCCACCGCACACAAGATTCGTTTCATCTGCGCCATTGGCCTTCTCCTCCATGAAAAAAGGGCCGGGGTCCTCATGGAACCACGGCCCTTGGTGTGTGTTTTGGCAACGCTCCCCAGCCGTTAGGCTTCCGGGCGAATAGTCAGGACGGGGCATGCGGCACTCTTGACCACCTTTTCCGCCACGGAACCAAAGAGGATACGGTCTATCCCCTTGCGCCCGTGGGTGCCGATGACAATCATGTCCACGCCTTCGGTCTGGGCCGCCTCCAGAATTTCTTCCGCAGCATACCCGGTTCCCACGCGCCCTGTCACGGGAACGTCGGTAAAATTCTTTTCAATGAATTCATTCATGGTGGATTCCGCCCCGCTGACAATTTCGCCGACAAAGGTCTCGATGCTTGAGGGCGGAACATGGAAACCGACGTACTGATTGAGCGACGGCGCAACATACAGCACAACAACCTCTGCACTCATGCACTTGGCGAGGGCCTGGGCATATTCGGCAACGCTGGGGCTGTAGTCAGAAAAGTCGACGGCGCATAGAATCTTGTTCACTTGTACCATGGAACTTGCCTCCGGTTGGTGCTTGCAGCACTGGCATACGGCCAATGCATGCGTCCAGTATCAAGGAAAAGAGCGTTCCGGACCTTCCGGGAGTCATACACCTCATCCCTACCCATACTTTCCCCGGTTCGACAAGGGCTTTTTTCTTCCGTAAACTTGACGGGCATGCATGAAGGCATGCACAACTCCCTGCACGGCGCAGGAGCGCAACGCACCACCCACCGCTGGGGAATTTTTTGCCGCCGCGCGGCATGCGGAGCATCAAGCATTACGGAAAGTTGGCTTCCTACCGGCATTGGCAAGCTATTTGCTTATACCGAGGGAAACACCATACGGATAGGAGTGTGTCATGAAAATCCATCCTGATCAGATTAAAGCCCTCGAACAGGAGCAAGCAAAACACGGCCGCGTTCAGAAGACGAACGGGGACGAGTTTGGCAAGCTTCTCGCCGAGACGATCGGGAAGAGCGAGGAGGCGTCCAAGACGCAGGGGACGGCCCCCACGCCTCCCATGACCGGGCTGTTGCCCGGCCAAATCCTCACGGCTCAGGGCACAGACCAGTCCGGTGAACCCTCGCAGACGGGACAGCACGTCATGGACACGCTGGAAAACCTCTTGAATGGATGGGAAAATTATGCCGCGAAGCTCGGCTCGCCTGAAGCGACTCTGCGTCAGGCTGATGGCGAACTGACCTCCATTGAAAACGGCATTGCCGACATCCGCGAGAAATGGCCAAACCTCGCCAATGACAACCCGCAAGCGGGAGCCATTGTCGACGAGGTGGAAGTCCTCGCCGTGACCGAGCGCATCAAGCTCAACCGCGGCGACTACATGGCCTAGCGGCTGCCCCGCGCGGCGGGCCAAAGGACTGGCCTTCCGCCGCACCACAGTCTTCCCGAAGCCTTGGGGCTACACGGATGTGGCCCCATATTCGGATACCACCCCATACTGCGCACCCTGCGGCGTCAATGTACTGCGCCACAGGGTGAACCGGTCCACCGGCACAGACGCCCACTCCCGATCGCTTAACGCATCAATCAGCGCTGCCCACCTGTCGCCGCGCGCCTCGCGCACGCGGCAGACGGTGAGGTGCGGCGAAAAGGGCCGCCCCTCTTCGGCAAACCCAAGGGGCAAAAGCGCCCTGTTCACGGCGTCTGCAAGGCGGACAAGCTCCTGCCTGCCCTCCTCCACGCCAATCCACACCACACGCGGCTTTCCACGCCTCGGAAACATTCCGCCGCCACCGGCCCGCAGGGAAAACGGCGCAAACGCCACCCCGCCAAGGGCCACCTTGACCTCGTCCAGCTTCTGCGGCGACAGCTCGCCAAGAAACCGGAGCGTCACGTGCCAATTTCCGGGCCGCGTCCACGTGGTGCGCGAGGCAAGGCGGCTGCGCCACGCCCCAAGCTCGCCAATCGCCGCCTGATACTCCTGCGGCAGCGGCACGCCCACAAACGCGCGGATGCCGTCATGCATAGAGCCTCCCACGGCAGGCTAATCCACCCGCTGGAGCAGGCCTTCAATGGCGGCCAACGCGGTCTGCGCCTTAACGGCGTCGCGGTCGCCCGCAAAATGGAACACCTGCGAGGACACCGCGCCGCCCACACTCCAGCCAATCCACACCGTGCCAACAGGCTTGTCCGGCGTGCCGCCGTCCGGGCCGGCAATGCCGGAAACCGCCACAGCACACTGCGTCCCCACGGCGCGGCACGCGCCCGGAGCCATGGCTTCTACAGTTTCGCGGCTCACCGCGCCATGCGCCGCCAGCACACTGCCGCCAACGCCAAGCAGCGCCGTCTTTACATCATTAGCATAGGCCACCACCGCGCCGCGGAACCAGCGCGAACTGCCCGGCACGTTCGTCAAAGTATTGGCAATCAGGCCGCCGGTACACGATTCCGCTGTTGCCACGGACCATTCCCGCCGGACCAGTGCCTCGCCAAGTTCATAGGCCACGCGTTCTGCCTGTCGTTGTTTCTCCACGCTTCAGCCTCCGTAAGGTTTGCCCTGTGGATAGCAGGCCCACGTTTGCCATACAACCCCGCTTGCGGTACACCGCCGGAATCCGGTGACGCGCCGCGTCCGCTTCCGGACCAAACACCACGCGCCGCCACGGAGCATACCAATGACCACCACAGCACAGCACAGCAAAATTCAGGACGTTCTTACCCGTCTTGTGGACACCCAGCCGCAGGTTCTCCTTCTTGAGGGAGGAACCGTGGATGAACGTATGGATATGGCCATGCACTGGGCGCGCCTCAACAACTGCGCTACGCGCACGGCCTGTGGTCACTGCCCCGCCTGCGTTCAGATTGAGCAGGGCGTGCATGTGGATATCAAGCTCCTTGACGGCCGCGAAGGCAAAATCAAAATCGACGACGTGCGCGAGCTGAAGCCCCTCTTCGGTCAGCCCCCGCGCGGCGACGGCAAGCGTGTGGTCATTCTTGCCGAAGCGCAGGAGCTTATCGTGGCGGCGGCCAACGCCCTGCTCAAGTCCCTTGAGGAGCCGTGTCCGGGCACGCTGTTCGTCCTGCTGGCCCCGCAGCGCGAACGCCTGCTGCCGACGCTGGTTTCGCGCAGTTGGGTGCTGACCCTGCCGTGGCCCCACGGCGGCGGCCTTGACGGCGAAGCCGCAGACTGGCTGCGCGCCCTTGGGCAATTCGCCCAAAGCGGCACGGGCTGGTTTGCCAAAACCGGCGCCAAGGGCGCCGTCACGCGCGACATTGCCCTCAAGGTTGTTTTGGCCTGCCGCAAGGACCTCACCGCCATTTTGGCCGGACGCTCGCCCTCCCCCATGGGCGCGCAGCTTGCCGCGCGCCTTGACCTTGGCCGCCTGAAAAAATTCGACCTTACCCTTGCCCATGCGGAGGACGCACTCAGCCTGCCAACGGCTGTCAACCCCGCCATGGTCCTGGATTGGCTCGCAACGCGGACGTACCGCCTGCTCCGAGAACGCCCGTAACACGGCCCAGCCCCACACCCTCCATCTACCGCAGCCGCGCAAAATGTCGCCGTGCGGACAGAATCAACGCTGATACATCACGTAGGTTTGCGTGATTCGCCCCTTGTGGTATAGTTTTGCAGAAACCTCGCAATTCATCACGCACTAGCGGCGATTCACGTCCATCCTGCTTGACACCTGACGGCGGGTGCAATAGTGAGAACGATGTGAATACTTTATCATTACCTATGAGGAGGTAAACGCGAGATGAAGAAGATCCTTTTCTTGGGCGTTGTATGCTTCGCCATTGCGAGTTTCTGCGCTCTGCCCGTGCTGAACGCAGCCGACGCGCCCGCCGACGGCCTGAAGATGGAGGCTACCAAAAAGCCTGTCACCTTCAATCACTCCACTCACGGTGACTACGAGTGCAAAGACTGTCACCACCAGTGGGATGGCTCTTCCGCCATCAAAAAGTGCTCCGATGCCGGTTGCCACGACAACTTCGACCGCAAGGCCAAGGGTCCCGACTCTTACTACCAGGCCATGCACAACCGCCGCGTGAAGGACGTTCAGTCCTGCATTAGCTGCCACGGCGACGTCGCCGGCAAGGACAGAGAGATGAAGCGGGAACTCACTGGCTGCAGAAAGTCTGCCTGCCATCCCTAAATCATGATGCTGTCTTGGGGGCCGCACAGCGGCCCCCTTCTACGTAAGACCCCACGGACAACCCAGAGGTAACGCCATGGCTCCGGAAAACGGCAAAAACGAGGAAATCCTCGAACTCACCGACATCATTAAAAAAGGTGACCTCTCTGATGGGGACCAAGCCACGTCGGACGAGGACATGGACCTCAGCTTCGAGCAGGAACTCGAAGAGCTGTTTTCCGACGACGACGCCGCAGATGGCGATGATGTGCAGGAAATCGACCTTTCCGACCTCGACGAGGACTTCGGACTGGACGACGACGCCGACGCCCAAAGCGATGCACAAGGCGAGGCTGGAGACGACACGCCCGCGCCCGAACCAGACGCCACCTCTGACGACGACCTCGGCGGACTCGACGACCTCGGCGACATGGACGACATCGACTCCCTGCTCGACGAAGTAGAAAGCGACACCCTCGCCGCCGACTTCACCGACGCCCCCGAAAAGCCCGCGCCCGAACCAGACGCCGCCCCCACTGCCGACGCCCCCCAAGACGACGAGGACGACGACCTCGGCCTTGGCGATTTGGACGACCTCGGCGACCTTGATGACCTCGACGCCCTCCTTGGCGGCGATTCCGATGCCGATACCGAAGCTGGCGCAGACGACGCCGGAGACGATGACATCGACCTCAGCGCCCTCGACGACGTTGCCGCATCAGACGACAATGATACCGACCTTGGCGATGACGACGACATCGACCTGAGTGGACTGGACGACCTGCTGGACGGACTGGATGAACCCAGCGCCGACACACAGGACGACGCCCCCGCAGACGAACCCACACAGGACGAGCAGCCGCAGGCCGCTTCCGAACCCGAAGCCCCCAAAAAGCCCGCGCCCGAAGCGCCCGCCCTGCCTGACGAAGACAAAATTTTCGAAGACGCCGAAGCGGACATGGATGACGCCATGCCCGACCTTGGCGATTTGGACGACCTTGGCGATTTGGACGACCTTGGTGACCTTGGCGATGACGACCTCGACGCCCTTGCCGCCGACCTCGGCAGTGACGACGCGTCCGAGGCCGACCAGCCCGCCGAAGAAGCCGCCAGCGCCCCCGCAGACGAACCCACAGACGCCGGCGCTGATTCTCAGCCCGCTCCAGCCGAAGCTGCCGCCGAAGAGGCACCCGCAGACGACGAGCCCGCCGCACAGCCCGAGCCTATGGAGCCGGAACCCGCTCCTGAACCTGCGGCAGAAGCTCCCGCGCCCGAAAAACCGGAAGCCCCGGCCCCCGCTGCGAAACCTGAAGCCGCCGAATCATCCGCCGATGACGCCAGCACCGCAATGCCCGAGGCCGAAGCGCCCGCAGCAGAAGCCGCGGACGATGAACTGGGCGACGCAATGGACGACCTCGGCGACTTGGACGACTTGGATGATCTCGCCGACCTTGCGGACATCGAGGACGTTGACACCTTTGACCTGCCCGAAGACGACGGCATAGATGCCGACGCCGAGCCTGGGCCGGACCTCGACACCCTCGCCGCAAGCGCGGACGTGCAGCCCGAAGCCGCTCCCGCAGAACCTGCCGCGGAACCTGCTGACGAAACAGCCGAAGCCCCGACCGACGAGGAAGCCCCTGCGCCAGCGCCGGAAGCTCCGGCCGAGCCCGAGGCTTCCGTTGAGGCAGAACCTGCACAGCCCGAAGGCCCAGAGGCACCCGAAGAACCCACGCCCACGCCTGAGGCTGCACCCGCCGCGCCCGAGCAGGCCGAGCCGGCCACAGAGCAGCAGCCCGCAGCACCTGCGTTGGACCGCATTCTGGCACGGATTGACGCCCTTGAGTCCTCCGTCGGCACCGCGCTGGACGAGCGCCTCGACGCGCGCTTCTCCGCCTTTGAAGAGCAACTGGCAGATACAGACGCCACCCCGTCGCCCGAGTCCCTCGACGAACTCAAGGCGTCCATCAAGGTGGAACTGCAAGCCGAAATCGCCACCACGCTCAAAAAGGCGCTACTCGAAGAAATCGACGACCTGCGCGCCGAACTGCACCGCGAAGTGGACAGCCAGCTCTCCAGCAGCCTCAAGGACACCATTGTGGCCGAAGTGGAACAGCACATGGAACAGGCCGTCCCCGCCGCCGCTGCGCGCATCATACGCGAAGAAATCGCCGCCCTCGCCAAATCCCTCGGCGACGACTAGTGGCAACGCGCCACGGCGCGCACCGCTTTCAAAAAAAGCCCCCGGCCCGCTCTTGGCGGACCGGGGGCTTTTACGCTCCGGTGGGGGGGGACAAGATGAAGAGTGCCTCCGGCGGCTTTAGCTCTTAGGTCGTTCGGCCTGTAAGGACGAAGGGCCTTAGAGATAAAGATAGCAGAGCTGCTCAAGGGTGTGACACCCTTGAGAATCCCCAGGATTTTTCGGGCGGAAGCCGCCCGAAAAATAGGGGTGGGTGGGCGGGGTCTTCTGCCTTCTCTTTGTTCTTCACACACCCGAGCAGGGATTCTCACCGCCCTTCACACACCGCCAACGCCCCCCCCAAAAAACTTCTCCCATCACCACGGACGAGAGCCGTCAGGGGTGACGACCGTGCCATACAAAGCCGCCCGGTCTGTGCGCAAATGGGATTCTCAAGGGCCCGCGGCCCTTGAGCCTGCGGAGCACAAAAAGCCCGGCGCACACGCCGCCCCCACAACGTACAGCCTCCGCCGCGCCTTTCGCCGCAGAGCCCCTGTCAACGCAAGCGCCATGCGCGAAAGCCTGTGCAAAACGCAGCATGCGGCGGGGCGCACGCGGCGGCGCTGTAGAGTAAACCTCGACTCCTGTGATGCAAGATGCTAAAAGCCCACAAAAAAAGGGATGGCCTACCGGGTTATTCTTTTTACCCGCCCGGTCTCATTTGACACGGTGGTCAGGTGACGTTTCCCCCCGGGCGGGTTTTTCCAATGACAACCTCTATCGCATCGCAAGCGCCATCCACAGGGAGGCTCCAGTGGAAAAGCTACAGAAGCAGGCTTTGCAGGTCACGAAAGAGATCGTGGTGAAGTTTATTGAAACGGGCCGCATTTCACCGACCAATTTCCCGGACTATTTTTCCAAGATATACAACGAGGTTCTGGCCACCATCTCCGCTGAGGACGACAACGCGCAGATTCAGCGCTAAACGCAGGCACGGTTCGACACACATGCAGAATCCCGACCATTCACGTCATGCTGGCAATGTTGCCGGCATGTTCGGACGCATTGCTGGCTGGTACGACTTTCTCAATCATTTCCTGAGCCTTGGTCAGGACATTTATTGGCGGCAACGGCTGGTCCGCACGCTGCGCCCCGGCTCCACGGGCCGCACGCTGGACCTTGCTGCCGGAACGCTGGATGTCTCCCTTGAGATCAAGCGCCAGCACCCTGAGATGGACGTTCTGTCCATGGATTTCTCCAAGCCCATGCTGATGAAGGGCAAGACGAAGCTGAAGCCGGGCACGCACTCCGGCATCCAGCCTGTGCTTGCTGACGGTCGGTTTCTGCCTTTGCCGGATGCCTGCGTGGACAATGTGACCATTGCCTTTGGCATCCGCAACATTAAGCCCCGCGAGGACGCCTACGCGGAGATGCTCCGCGTGCTGGCCCCGGGTGGCCGCATGTGCATCTTGGAGTTCGGCTCCGGACGCACCCCTATCTGGAAGGGGCTGTACAATTTTTACCTGAACACCGTGCTGCCGGGCATCGGGCGCGTCTTCTCGGGCGACAGGGACGCTTATTCGTACCTTGCGGATACGATTACGGGCTTCCCGACGCCGGAAGAGCTGTCGCGTGATATCATGGCTTCGGGCTTTGAGCGGGTCTACCATGTCCCGCTGCTGTCTGGCATAGTGAATATCCATGTGGCGCAGAAAAGCGCGGCGGCCATCACCGCCCCCGCCCCCAAGGCCACAGCGCCTGAGGAGCCGGGCACCGGCCTGCTGGACCGCAACCCGGACGCCGTCGCCTTCGCCCTTGGTGCGTACAGCGCGGCCACTGCGCCAAAGCCTAAAAAGGCGGCTGCGAAAAAAGCCGCTCCGGCGAAGAAAACCGCAACCAAGACGGCGGCCAAAAAGAGCGCGGCGGAAACCAGCACCACGGCCAAGGCGGCCAAACCTGCGGCAAAGAAAAAGACCGCAACCGCCAAAACCGCCAAAACGGCCGACAAGGCCACTGCAACGCCGAAGAAGGCAGCCGCGGCGAAATCGACCACAGCGAAAAAAGCCGCGCCCAAGGCGGCGACAAAGAGCGCGACCAAAGCCCCGGCCAAGGCAAGCACGGCAAAGGCCGAAAAGACGACAGAGAAGCCCGCGGAGAACCCCGCAAAGAAGGCGACTGCCTCGGCAAAGGCGGCAAAGCCCGCTGCCAAGACGGCGAAATCCACGCCCCAGAGCGCGGAAACGCCCCCGAAAAAGGCGACGAAGAAGAACGCGGCTGAAACGCCTCAGACCAAGGCGGCGGACGCCACGACGCCAACCGCTAAAAAGACGAAAAAGCCCGCGACTGCGCCCAAAAAGAAGACGGCGGAAACGGCAAAGACGACTGAGGCCGCTCCCGAAACGCCCCAAAAGGCAGAGCAGGCCAAAGCGCCTGCACAGACGGCCCCAAAAAAGGACGCCACCCCGCAGCCCGCACCGGAAAAAGACGTTGCGAAAGCCCCGGCAAAAGCCGTAGAAGCGAAGGCCGAGGCGGCGGGACAGACGGAAGGTCAGGCGCCAGAACAGGCGGAGAAAACTCCGCAGACGGCTCCCAAGAAGGCCTCCAAAAAGTCCGCCGCGGCGGCGGCCCGCAAAAAGAAAAAGGCGGCCAGCAAAAAGACCGCCGCCAAAAAGAAAAAGAAGAAATAAGTCCGCGCGGCCCTAAGACCGCGCGAACATCACCAGCAAAAGACCGAGGATGACGGCCGTCAATCCGAACTTCCGCAGTTCGGAGGGCGGCCGCTCCGCGAGTTGCCGCAATATGCGCGGCATCTGGTTTGCGGCCAGAGTATACAGCGCTCCCTCAAGAACACACGCAAGGCCCAGGGCGGCTACGAACAGTCTCCAATCAAAGTTCATCATGCTTTTGTCCTACATCCGGCCCAAGGCGCTGTCCACCCTCCGCACCACGATGCCTGTGCGTTTAAGGAGTTGACATCATGGTATCGTTTGAAGACCTGCGTAGCAAAAAGACGCCCCTTGCCGTTGTTGGGCTGGGGTATGTCGGCCTGCCCCTTGCTGTTGCGCTGGCCAAACACTTTTCCGTCATCGGATTTGATATTTCCGCCAAGCGCGTCGACGAACTGCAGGGCGGCTTTGACCGCACGGGCGAGGTAGAGGACGGCAAGCTCCCTACCGTCTCCATCGACTACACCTGCGACCCGGCGGACCTGAAAAAGGCTGGCCTCATCATTGTGGCGGTGCCCACGCCCATCGACGCCAACCGCCGCCCGGACCTGACACCCGTCACGGGCGCTTCCACCACCGTTGGGGCCAACCTCGCTCCCGGCACCGTTATTGTCTACGAGTCCACGGTGTACCCCGGCCTTACTGAAGAGATTTGCGTCCCCATCATTGAGGAGCAGTCCGGCCTCACCTGCGGCGCGGACTTCTTTGTGGGCTACTCGCCGGAGCGCATCAACCCCGGCGACAAGGTGCACACGCTGGAAACCATCGTCAAAGTGGTGGCCGGACAGGACGACGCCACGGCGGACCTGCTCTGCCGCGTGTACGAAACCGTGGTCACCGCCGGCGTGCACCGCGCGTCCTGCATCAAGGTTGCCGAGGCCGCCAAGGTCATCGAAAACACCCAGCGCGACCTGAACATCGCCCTGATGAACGAACTGGCCCTTATTTTCGACCGCATGGGCATCGACACCGTCGAGGTGCTGGAGGCCGCAGGCACGAAGTGGAACTTCCTGCCCTTCCGCCCCGGCCTTGTCGGCGGCCACTGCATTGGCGTGGACCCCTACTACCTGACCTTCAAGGCCGAGGAGATGGGCTTTCACCCGCAGGTTATCCTTGCCGGACGTGAAATTAACGACTCCATGGGCAAATGGCTGGCCGAAACGCTCATCAAAAAGCTCATCGCCCGCTGCTGCCTTATCAAGGACGCCCGCATCGGCATCCTTGGCCTGACCTTCAAGGAAAACGTACCGGACCTGCGCAACACCAAGGTTGTTGACGTGGTGACGGAGCTTCGCGAATACGGCGCCAACGTGCTCATCCACGACAGCATGGCCGACCCCGAGGAAGCCCGCCACGAATACGGGCTGGACCTTGTGGGCCTTGAGGAATTCACGGAGCTGGACGGCCTGATTCTGGCCGTGCCGCACGAGGAATATATGGCGTTCTCGGCCGAGACCATCGCCGGATTCTTCCGCGACCCGAAACAGGGCGTGGTGATGGACATCAAGAGCCTTTTCGACCGCGGCAGCCTTGAAGCCCTCGGGCTGGAGCTGTGGCGGCTGTAGGAGCTATGCACCATGCAGGACGGCGTACGGCGCATTAACTGCTGGCAGGACTGCTGAGCCGGATTCCGGGAGATGAGTTTGCATCTCCAGTCCCTGCCGCCGGGTGGCACCATGGAGGCCGACGCCAACGAGGCGGGGCTGCCAAAGGTGGACATCATTGTGCGGCACAGGGGCGCCAGCATTGTCTCCACAGCGCGCATTGACGACGGCCTGTACAGACTGACCATCCGGAAGGACGAATCATGATTGCGCTGGTCTTTGCCACCGCCAAGGAATGCGCCGCCGCCCTGCCCGCTCTGCGGGACCTCCCCAAGCCGGGATGCAGCGCGGCGGCCACACTGCATGGGCGGGTGTGCCGCGTGCTGATTACGGGCGTTGGCCCGGTCAGTGCGGGAATTGCCCTAGGCCGCATGCTGGGGGCGCACCCGGACACCCGCGGCGTGGTCAATGCCGGTCTGGGCGGCAGCCTCGACCTTGCCGCCCTGCCCCTTGGCGCACCATGCGCCGCAAGCGCTGAAATCTTCCCGGAATACGGCCTGTTCACCCCCAGCGGGCTGTCGCCGCAGGGCCTTGGCTTTGCGCAGTGGGAGGGCGGCGACGTGTACGACCGCCTCCCCCTGTCCCCGCACGACGCCGCAGCGGCCATGGGCCTTACGCTGCCGCAGGCGTGGCCTCTTGCGCCCATTGTGAGCGTTGCAGGAGTCAGTGGCACGCCGGAACGGGCCGCAACCATACAAGCGCGCTACCCGGATGCGAAGGTGGAGAACATGGAAGGCTTTGCGTGCGCCCTTGCCTGCGCGCAGGTGGGCGTCCCGTTTCTGGAGCTGCGCACGGTGTCCAACGCAGTTGGCTCCCGCGCCGCCGCAGACTGGGACATCCCCGGAGCCTTCGCGGCCCTTGCCGCCGCCCTTGAAACCCTGCTTGCCCCCGCGGGGGAATAACGCACCCAGGCGCACAGTTTTCCACAGCCTAAACGGCGAAAAGAGCGACCGCCCGCACATTTTCGCCGCCCTGCACGGCGCGCGCCCTTGCCGCGCCACGCGCCGCGCACACCCCAAAGCGGGCACAGTATAACCTCGCTCCGGCCCTGCCGGACGCGCCGGACTCAGACCCGGCAATTGGACCATGACCATGACTGATGCTTTGACTGTTGCCATATCGCCGTGTCCTAACGACACGTTTATTTTTGCCGCATGGATTCTGGGCCGCATCCCGGAACGCCTTGAGCGGCCCGTCCGATTTGTGTGGGCAGACGTTGAAGAACTCAACCAAGCCGCCGCCGAGGAGCGCTACGACGTCGTCAAGATGTCCGCCGCCGCATCCCTTGGCCTAACACAGACGTACACCGTTCTGGACAGCGGCGCGGCCTTTGGCAAAGGCGCCGGCCCCAAGCTGGTTGTACGCCCCGGCGCGCCTAAGGCTCCGAAGACCGTTGCCGTCCCCGGCCTTGGCACCACGGCCTACACCGTGCTGCGCGCCGCCCTGCCAACGGGCTTCACCGCCGTGCCCATGCTGTTCTCGGACATTGTGGACGCGGTGCGACAAGGCGAGGTGGACGCGGGGCTGGTCATCCACGAAACAGCCCTCGTCTACGAGCGCTACGGGCTAGAGCTGCGTATGGACCTTGGCGCATGGTGGAAGGAGCAAGGCGAAGAAGCCCCCATTCCCCTTGGCGTCATTGCCGCGCGCACCGCACTGCCCAAAGCCGAGCGCGACGCCATCACCGAGAGCATCCGCAGCAGCATCCTTCATGCCCGCGCCCACCGCGAGGACATCTGGCCGCTGGTGCGCACTCTGGCGCAGGAAATGGACGACGAAACGCTGGAGCGTCACATTGCGGCCTATGTGGATGACCTGAGCGTTGATATGTCCGGTGCCGGACGCTGCGCGCTCAAGAGGCTTTCGCAGCTTGCATCCGGAGCATCTATCGGATAGGGACCACCCTGTTCAGCCCATTACTCTTGTCTTGCCCTGCAACAGGGGAACATGGATAATACACCACCTATGCACAAGCTTATTTTATCGTATCTTGAAAACGAGCTGCCGCGCATCAATGCGTTCTTGGAGCGTGAAACGGACAAACTTGATGGCAGTGTCCGTCCGCCCATCCAGCACGTACTGGCCGCCGGCGGAAAGCGCATCCGGCCCCTGCTGACGCTGCTGGCCTCCCGCGCCCTCGGCGCGCAGGGCGACACGCCCTATCCGCTGGCCTGCTCGCTGGAGATGCTCCACTCCGCCACCCTGCTGCACGATGACATTCTTGACGAAGCCGCCCTGCGGCGTGGCCGCAAAAGCGCCCACATCGTCTACGGTCCCAACGTGACCATCCTCGCGGGCGATGTGCTGCTGGCCCTTGCCAACCGCCTTGTGGCGGACTACGGCGAGCCGCGCCTCACCGCCATCCTGTCCGAGGCCATCCTGCGCACCGCCACCGGCGAGGTGAAGGAAATCGCCAACGTCCGCAACACGGACCTCACCAACGACGATTACCTCGACATCATCACCGGCAAGACGGCCTACCTCTTTCAGGCCGCGTGCGAGGCCGGAGCCATTGTCGCGGGAGCCACACCGGAGCAGGAACAGGCCGCCCACAATTACGGGCTGTACCTTGGCATCGCCTTCCAGCTTGTGGACGACG
The DNA here is from genome assembly GCF_044987625.1 of Desulfobaculum sp. SPO524. NCBI lineage: Bacteria > Pseudomonadati > Thermodesulfobacteriota > Desulfovibrionia > Desulfovibrionales > Desulfovibrionaceae > Desulfobaculum > Desulfobaculum sp. SPO524. The sequence continues at coordinate 1,016,716 of NZ_JBJDSB010000001.1, forward strand.
CCCTCGACTACGTCTCCCCTTCGGACGTCTCGGGCAAGCCCTCGGGCGGCGACCTGAAGGAAGGCAAGCTCACCCTGCCGCTCATCGGCTACTTTGACTCCCTGCCGGACGCCGAGCGCCAGCAGGTGCTGACGAAGTTCCGCGACAATGCCCTGACAGAGGACGAAACAGCGCACATCCTCGGCGAGATAACGCGCCTTGCCCTGCCGCAGAAAACACGCGAAGCCGCGGAGCGCTACGCCAACATGGCCCACGACGCCCTCTCGGCCTTCCCGGAAACACCGGAGCGAGAAGTTCTCCACTCGGTTCTGGACTACGTTCTGTCACGGGAAAAGTAGGAGCACAGGCACCCGACCATGCAGCACGCCTTGAAGACCGTTCTCACCTCCGCCAGACAGAGTCTGGAACAGACCTTCCCGCCCGCAATGTCCAAGCTGCTGCAGGAACTGGTCAAACCCGAGCCGAGCTTCGAAGCCATCGCCCGCATCATCAGCCTTGACCCGGCGATGACTGTGGCCGTGCTGAATCTGGTCAATTCGCCGTTTTATGGCCTGTCACAGGGCGTCACCAATCTGGAACGCGCAGCCGTGGTCCTTGGCACGCGCGAGATTCTCAAGATTGCCCTGTCCGTGTCCTATCTGGAATCGCGCCAGTCCGCCGCTGTGGACACAGACGACGCCTTCTGCAACTGGCGCATGGTGGTCTGGTCCGCCGTGGCCGCCGGGCTGATGGCCGAGCGCGCCGAGCCGGACAAGGCCGACAAGCTCTACCTGTGTACCCTGCTCAAGGATATCTCCCTCATCGCGCTTTCGGGCGACGAAAACGGCTCCCTGCCGCCTCCGCCCAAGGTCCCTCTCACCTGCCTGCGCCCCGGCCAGTTGGAGGCCGAGCGCGAAACATGGTCCGTTGACCACGCCGAACTCTCCGCGCAGCTTCTGCGCCTCTGGGATATCCCGGACATCGGGTGCGACAGCATCCGCTACCACCATGATCTGGACGACATTGAGCGCCATCCCATCCAGACCCGCATCGTCATTCTCGCCACCCGCTGGGCCGAACTCGCCAACGACTGCCACGGCATGAACGCCCCGGAGGAGCTCGTCCATCACGAAGCCTTCATCCGTCAGATTCTCGGCCTCACCCGCGAGGAGATGGAAGAACTGCGCGCCATGTGTCTGACGCGCTTCCGCTCCATGCTCTCCACCATCCATCTTTCCGAAGTGCCCAAAGGCGACAGGCTCTACGAGCACTCCCTGCAGGACATGCAGACCTTCCATCTCCAAGCCATGGAAATCGCCTCCGCCGACGGCGGCACCCACACCGTGGCCCGCACACTGGCCCGCCATCTGCGCTGGAACTTCGCCCTCAGCGACTGGGACTTGTGCCTGAGCGAACCGGGGCAGCACCGCTGGAGCCTCTATCAGTGCCACCCCGAGGACGGCGTCACCGCCTCCGGCGCGGCCGAACACCTTACCGACCTGCCGTGGCGCGAGGCCGCCAGCGACGCCCATCAGCTCATTGCCGTTGGCGACAAATGGGGCGAAATCCGCTTCCCCCACACCGGAGCCTCCGAAGACGTCATGGCCAAGGCGCAGCTGTATCTGCGCTTCGTCAGCCGCTCCCTTGAGCGCTACAACAAGCGCCAAGCTGTGCTGGTCAGCAAGGCGCGCACGCTGGACAATCTGCCCGTGGGCGTTGCCCGCCTCGACGCCCAAAGCCGCGTGTGGGAGATGAATCAAAAGCTCTATGAGCTTCTCGGCTACCCCCAAAATCCCAAGGGCCGCCTCATCATCGATTGCCTGCACGAAATCGGCTCCACCGGCCTTGGGCGCGACTGGACGGACTTTCTCACCACGCCGTCGCGTGAGGCATTCAGCAAGGTCTTTTGCCTGCAGCCCTCCGGGGACACACCGCCACGCTGCGTCTATCTCTCCGCCCACAAGCAGGATAAGCAGGACATTTTATTTATGATTGAGGACGTCACCGAGGTGTCCTCCGTTGAGATGCAGGCCCTGCGACAGGGGGCCTTTCTGGAGCAGGTCATATCGTCCATGCGCGACGTTGTGCTCACCACGGACGCGCGCGGCGTCATCACCTTTGCCTCGCCAGGGCACGAACAGTACCTCGTGGGCAAGAATCTGTTCACCGTGGCCACCCCCGTGGACGAAAACGACGGCGCGTGGGATGCCTCGCGCCTGCACCCCAAGACCACCAGTGTGGAGGTCGCCCTGGACGTTGGGCGCGAAAAGCCCCTGCCCCTCGAGATGGTCATCTCGCTTCTTGTGGGCACCGCTGGCGAGCAGGCAACCTACCTCGTTGTGGGCCGCGACCTCACGGACATCCGGCGGCTGGAGGAAAAACTCCGCAGGCAGGCCGTTCGCGACGGGCTGACGGGCCTGTTCAACCACTATCAGTTCCACACCCTGCTGGAGCGCGAAGCCCAGCGCTTTGGCCGTACAGGCCGTCCTCTGGGGCTGCTCTTTTTCGACCTTGATGGCTTCAAGGCCATCAACGACACCCACGGGCATCAGGCCGGAGACGATGTGCTCAAGGGCGTCGCCCAAATTCTGCGCCACACCATCCGGCGCGGAACGGACTATCCCTGCCGCTACGGCGGGGACGAGTTTGCCGTCATCGTCACGGAAACCAGCGAGGAAGGCATGCGCACGCTGGCCCAACGCATTCACGAGGCCGTCAACACCCGCTTCAAGGGAGCTGTCGGCCTCAGCATGGGCGCGGCGCTCCTCGGCAAGGACGAACGCCCGGCGGACCTGCTGCGGCGTGCGGACCAAGGCACCTATGCCGCCAAGGCCGTCGGCGGCAACCGCATCCACTGGATGGAATGATTTTTCGCGACTTCGACGCCGCCCCGTGCGGGGCGCACTGACAGACCGGGCCACAACCGTGGACCCGGCTTCATCTTTTCAAGGGAACCGTAGGACCGGACAGCCGGTCCGAGCAGCACGCAAACAGGGAGACACGTCAATGCTCAGGCGAGTTGAGTTGGGACTTCAGAAGCATGTCACGGACACTGTGGGCAAAAAGGTTGCCCACGGCATCACCCACGCGCTGGGGCTGCCCGTGACGGATTGCCGTATTATCAAGGTCTTCACCATTCAGGGCGTGGACGATTGCGACGTCCGTTCCATCGTCGATGCCGCCGCCCTGCACGACCCCGTCCTCCACGTCGCCTCCACCACGCCGCTGGCCGATGGGTTCGACTGGATTATCGAAGTCGGCTTCAGGCCCGGCGTCACCGACAACGAAGGCCGCACCGCCCACCAGAGCCTTGCCCTCATTCTGGAACGCACCCCGGAAGAGGCCGAAAACATCGCGGTGTATACCTCCACCCAGTATCTCCTGTCCGGCGACCTGTCCGAGGACGACGTCGCCCGCATCGGCAAGGACTTCCTCGCCAACGAGCTGATCCAGCGCTTTGAGTACAAGTCCGCCGCCGACTGGGCCAAGGCCCCCGGCTTCGAGCCCAAGGCCGCGCAGGTCACCGGCGAAGTGCACGACGACGTGGCCGAGGTTGACCTCCAGGCCATGACCGACGACGAGCTCGTCGCCTTCTCCCGCGAGAACACCCTCGCCCTCTCCCTTGAGGAGATGCAGACCATCCGCGACCACTACACCGACCCGGACGTGGCCGCCGCGCGCAAGGCCGCAGGCCTCAGCGCCCACCCCACGGATGCGGAGCTGGAAGCCCTCGCCCAAACGTGGTCCGAGCACTGCAAGCACAAAATCTTCAGCGCCAAAATCGACTACGAAAACCGCGAAAAGGGCACCCGCACCACCATCGACAGCATTTTCAAGACCTTCATCATGGACTCCACCGCCCGCATCCGCGAGGAGCGCGGCGAGGACGACTTCTGCCTGTCCGTCTTCAAGGACAACGCCGGCGTCATCACCTTTGATGAAGACCACAGCATCTGCATCAAGGTCGAAACGCACAACTCCCCCTCCGCCCTCGACCCCTACGGCGGCGCGCTCACCGGCATTGTCGGCGTCAACCGCGACCCCATGGGTACCGGCATGGGCGCAGACCTCATCTGCAACACCGATGTGTTCTGCTTTGCCTCGCCCTTCTATGACAAGGTTCTGCCTCCCCGTCTGCTGCACCCCCGCCGCGTTCTCGAAGGCGTGCGCGAAGGCGTGGAGCACGGCGGCAACAAGTCCGGCATCCCCACCGTGAACGGTTCCGTGGTCTTCCACGAGCAGTACCTCGGCAAGCCCCTTGTCTTCTGCGGCACCATCGGCCTCTTACCCGCAGAAGTCAGCGGCAAGCCCAGCCACGAAAAAACCGCCATCCCCGGCGACGCCATCGTCATGTGCGGCGGCCGCATCGGCAAAGACGGCATCCACGGCGCCACCTTCTCCTCCGAGGAACTCCACGAAGGCTCCCCCGCCACCGCCGTACAGATTGGCGACCCCATCACCCAGCGCAAGATGTACGACTTCCTCATGCGCGCCCGTGACGCCGGTCTGTACAACGCCATCACCGACAACGGCGCAGGCGGCCTGTCCTCCTCCGTCGGCGAAATGGCCGAGTTCTGCGGTGGCTGCAAAATGGACCTCTCCAAGGCTCCCCTCAAGTACGACGGCCTGCGCCCGTGGGAGATTCTGCTCTCCGAAGCGCAGGAACGCATGACCCTCGCCGTGCCGCAGGACAAGCTGGACGCTTTCCTCACCCTGTCGCGCGAAATGAACGTGGAATCCAGCGTTCTTGGCGAGTTCACGGACTCCGGCTACTTCCACGTCACCTACAAGGACCGCCCCGTCGCCTATCTGCCCATGCAGTTCCTGCACGACGGCGTGCCGCAGATGCAGCTTAAGGCCATCTGGGAACGCCCCGCAGACGAGGATCCGTACATCCCCTTCTTCGTGGCCGATCACGCCGATCTGCTCAAGAAGATGCTCGGCCGCCTCAATATCTGCTCCAAGGAATACATCGTCCGCCAGTACGATCACGAAGTACAGGGCGGCAGCGTGGTCAAGCCCCTTACCGGCGCGCAGAACGACGGCCCCTCCGATGCTGGCGTTATGCGTCCCGTGCTCGGCAGCACCAAGGGCATCGTCGTTTCCCACGGCATCTGCCCCAAGTTCTCCAAGCTGGACACCTACTGGATGATGGCCTCCGCCATTGACGAAGCCATCCGCAACGCCGTCGCCATCGGCGCCAACCCGCGCCACATGGCCGGTACGGACAACTTCTGCTGGTGCGACCCCGTCCAGTCCGAAAAGACCCCCGACGGGCACTACAAACTCGCCCAGCTCGTGCGCGCCAATCAGGCGCTGGCCCACTACTGCCAGTCCTTCAGCGTGCCCTGCATCTCCGGCAAAGACTCCATGAAGAACGACTACACCGGCGGCGGGCAGAAAATCTCCATCCCGCCCACGGTGCTCTTCTCCGTGCTCGGCCTCGTGGACGACGTCAACAAATGCGTCACCTCCGACTTCAAAAAGCCCGGCGACCTCGTCTACATCCTCGGCCTCACGCGCCCCGAGCTCGGCGGCAGCGAGATTTCCGACATGATGAAGGCCCCCTTCACCGAAGTGCCGCAGGTGGACGCCGTCACCGCGCGTGAACGCTACTACGCCCTGCACAGCGCCATCACCGACGGCCTCGTCACCGCCGCACACGACCTCTCCGACGGCGGCCTCGGCGTTGCCGCAGCAGAGATGGCCATCGGCGGACGCATCGGCGCACGCATCAACCTCGACAGCGTGCCCGTCTGCCCAGACAGCATGGAAGCCACCGATATCCTCTACAGCGAAACCAACTCCCGCCTGCTCGTCTCCGTCGCGCCCGAAAACCGCGACGCCTTCGAAGCCGCCTTCGCAGGACAGCACTGCGCCTGCATCGGCGAAGTCACCGGCGGCGAGACCTTCGTCATCGAATCCGGCGGCAAACGCCTCGTCGAAGAACACGTTCAGGCCCTCACCGACGCCTGGCAAAACACCCTCGGTGGTAACGGCAAAGCCAAAGCCAACTAACCACCCCGCGCCGCGCCAAGCGTGACGACATAAATGGCAACGGCCCCGCTTTGCATGCAAAGCGGGGCCGTTTTTTTAAAGAATAAGAGAGCCTCCGGCGGCTCAAGGGTATGATCCCCTTGAGAATCCCCAGGATTTTCGGGGCGGAAGCCGCCCCGAAAATAAGGGTGGATGGGCGGGTTCTTCTGTCTTCTTTTTATGGACACGCCAGACAGGGATTCTCACCGCCCTTCCCACACCGTCAACGCCCCAAAAAAAATTCTCCCCATCCACACGGACGAGAGCCGTCAGGGGTGACGACCGTGCCATACAACGCCGCCCGGCCTGTGCGCACATGGGATTGTTAAGGGCCCGCGGCCCTTAACCCGCCGGAGGCAAAAAAATTTTCGCCCCACCTCCACCGCTCCCCATCTCCTCCCCCACACCGCCACGACACACCACCATTCCCACCCGTGACGCCTCGCGCCTCCCCCGCGCCCAACTCAGGCGCAGGGGGAGGCGCGGGGCGCGCGTTGTGCCCTTGGATTTGACTCTCTTGGCGGCACGGGCTACAACCACAGGCCGTATCTCCGACATTCTGGGAATGTATGATGCAAAATATACATATTTCACGATTCATCTTCCGCACCGCCGTTTTTTTACGGTCCTCCTTTCCTGGGGCAGACGTCATGTATGGCCGTCTGTACACCCAGAGTCTGTATTGCTAGCCCGGCGCACTCACCGGGACCGGCGCCGGGCGTATACAGCGTCCCTAGTCTTTCATTCTTTCACCATATGACTTTTATCGCCCTGATGGGGGCGTTTTTGAAAAGGACAGACCGATGAATATCATCGACGAGCTGAAATGGCGCGGCCTTGTTTTCCAGACCACTGACGAAGCCAATCTGCGCGAGTACTTTGAGACGCCGGGACGCACGCTGTACTGTGGCTTTGACCCCTCGGCCAAGAGCCTGCACGTGGGCAACATGGTGCCGCTTTTGGCGCTGTTGCGCTTCAAGCGCGCGGGGCACAAGCCTATGGCGCTGATGGGCGGCGCAACGGGCCGTATTGGCGACCCCAGCGGCAAGGACCAGGAACGCCAGCTGCTGGACTACAGCATCATTGACGGCAACATCGAAGCCATCCGCAAGCAGGTACACAGGCTGTTTGGCGACGACACCGAGGTGCTGAACAACTACGATTGGATCCGCAAAATGGACCCTATCGAGTTCCTGCGCGACGTGGGCAAGCACTTTACGGTGAACGAGATGATGCGCAAGGAATCTGTCCGCCAGCGCATTGACCGCGACGAAGTCGGCATTTCCTACACCGAATTCAGCTACATGATTTTGCAGTCCTTGGACTACGACCACCTGTACAACACCAAGGATTGCCGCCTGCAGATCGGCGGCTCTGACCAGTGGGGCAACATCACGGCGGGCACGGAACTTATCCGTAAAAAGTCCAGCGGCGAAGCTTTTGCCCTGACCTTCCCCCTGCTGACCACGGCCAGCGGCGCCAAGTTTGGCAAGTCCGAAAAGGGCGCGATTTACCTTGATCCTGAAATGACCTCCCCGTGGGAGTTCTACCAGTTCTGGATCAACGCCGACGACCGCGACGTGGTGAAACTTCTGAAGTTCTTCACGTTTAAGACGCAGGAAGAGATTGAAGAGCTGGCCAAGCGCGTGGAGGAGGCTCCGCACCTGCGCGAGGCGCAGAAGTCTCTGGCCGCGGAGATGACCATCATGATCCACGGCGAGGACGAGCTGAACAAAATCCTCGGCGCGGTAGACGTGCTGTTTGGCGGCGGCGACATCGCCACTGTTGACGTGGCAACCCTGCGCGCGGCCATGCAGTCGGCCCCCAGCGTGCAGTACGCGTCCAACTCCCTGCCGCAGCTGGCGGACATGCTGGTGGACCTTGGCATTGTGAAATCCAAGGGTCAGGCCAAGAAGGACATCTCGGCCGGCGCTGTGCGCGTGAACGGCGAGCAGATTAAGGACATGATGCACAGCCCTGCGGCGGATGACTTCCTGCACGGCGAGGTGCTGCTGCTGAAGAAGGGCAAAAAGCACTACGGACTTGTGACCCTGAACTAATTTCGGCTCCCCACCGCATGGTGGCTGTGGGGAGTCGTCCACGACTATCTCTGACCGAAAGCGGCCCTGTGGCCGCTTTCGGCCATTGTACGGACCACGCGTTGGCGCTACGCGGCATTCTGGCCGAGGCCACGCGCAAGGAGGCACTGATGGAAAAGTTTCTCGCCCTGTGCAGGATGGTAAAGATTGAGCATTCGGTCTTTGCCCTGCCCTTTGCGTATATCGGTATGTTTCTGGCGGCTGACGGCTGGCCGGGGCTGCGGGTCTTTCTCTTTCTCACTCTTGGCATGGTGGCCATCCGCTCCTTTGCCATGGGTTTCAACAGACTTGCGGACCTCAAGATAGACGCCCAGAACCCGCGTACACAGGGCCGCCCCCTTGTCACTGGCGAGATTAGCGTCCGCGAGACCGTCATCTTCCTTATCGCCACCGCCGCCATCTTTGTGGCGGCCTGCGCGGGGCTGAACAGCCTGTGCCTGACCTTGTCGCCCGTGGCGCTCTTTGTGGCGGGTGGCTACAGCTATATGAAACGCTTCTCCATGCTGTGCCACTACTGGCTGGGCAGTGTTCTTGGCCTGTCGCCCCTTGCGGGCTGGCTGGCCTATGACCCCACGTTCACCCTGCCCGCCGTGCTGTTCTTCTTTGGCGTGACCTTCTGGGTGGCCGGATTCGACATCCTCTACTCCTGTCAGGATGTGGAGTTCGACCGCGAACACGGCCTGCACTCCATCCCGGCGCGCCTTGGCATCCCCACGGCGCTCACCCTCAGCTCGTTCAGCCATATCATCACGGCCATTTTCTTCGGCCTTGCTGGCTGGGCGGCGGGCATCGGCGTATGGTACTATCCCGTATGGGCCGCTGTGGCAGGCATTCTCGTCTACGAACACCGTTTAATCTCGCCGGAGGATATGAGCCGTGTGAACATCGCGTTCTTCACGCTCAATGGCGTCATATCCGTTGTGCTGTTCGTCGGCGTTATGCTCGGCATTTTCCTGTAAGCTCTCGCTTACACAATTGTTCCACACAGGCCGCCGAGGGGAACTTCGGCGGCCTTGTTGTCTCCAGACACCTGCCGCACGCAGGCCACGTACTCAACGAAGAACGCGTTCTTCCAGACATTGACGGGAGCATCCCTATGAAATGGGTCTACCTCCTTCTCTCCATCATCTGCGAAGTGCTCGGCACCTCCGCACTCAAGTATGCCTCCATGGGTGGAGCAAAGGCCATGTGGGGCATCATCGCCACCACAGGCTTCTACGTCGCGTGTTTCTGGCTTATGATGCGCGCCATGCGCTACTTTGACCTCGGCATCATGTACTCCACATGGTGCGGGCTGGGCATCGCCCTTGTCGCCGTCATGGGCGTGCTCTTCTTCGGCGACGAACTCACCGCCAAAAAAGTGCTGTTCATGTCCTTCATCGTTGTGGGCATCATCGGCCTGAACCTCAGTGGATCAACGCATTAATCCACACGTTTTCCACAGCGCCATCCGCAGTTTGCGGCGGATGGCGCGCCCTCCCCTTGCACTGCGCGCCCGTTTCCGTCCATAATTCACCATCCCCAGACCGTTCACCCACGCCCGCCACCACACACGGAGGCACCATGAACGTCAAAACCCTCATCATCGCCCTCGTCGTCCTCATCATCGCCTGGGACGGCCTCGTCCTGCTCTTCGGCATCAAACAGACCCCGCCGTGGGCCCTCAAGTCCGCCCTGCGCGGCCCCAATCCGCCCATGCTCATCGACGTCAGGACGCCGCAGGAATTCCGCGCCTTTCACATCCCCGGCGCCATCAACGTCCCCGCACCCGCCCTGCCGCCACAGCCCATCCTCGACCAAATGCGCACACGCCACACCGTCATCATCTGCATGACCGGCCACCGCTCACCCATCATGGCATGGCGGCTGAAACGCCACGGCGCACCCAACGCCTCCAACCTCACATGGGGCATGGCCGGGTGGCTCCTCAGTGGCGGCAAAACTGCCAGCGGCAAAGGGGCGAAGAAATAAAGAGTGCCTCCGGCGGCTCAAGGGTGTGACACCCTTGAGAATCCCCAGGATTTTCGGGGCGGAAGCCGCCCCGAAAATAGGGGTGGGCGGGTTCTTCTGCCTTTTGCCTTTTCTCTTTCACCCCTCCAAACAGGGATTCTCACCGCCCTTCACATGACGCCAACGCCCCCAAAAACCTCTCCCATCTACCCGGACGAGAGCCGTCAGGGGTGACGACCGTGCCATATAAGGCCACCCGGTCTGTGCGCACATGGGATTGTTAAGGGCCCACGGCCCTTAACCCTGCGGAGCAAAACAACCTCCGCAGCGCCTCCCCCCCCATGGCACGCCGTAAAAAAGCCCCGGCGGGTGCCGGGGCTGAGGAGGTGAGTTGGTGCTTATGTCCTGCCGCGCGCATTCTCGCGCGACTGGGTGGTGGTCTTAGAAGTCGTACCAGGGCCATGCTTCTTCGAACTTTCGTTCCTGAAGGGTCATGGCATCCTTTCCGTACTTGCGGCGCTTGGAGGTCTGCACGCGGGTGTTGCCGAACTTGCCTTGCAGGCGGCGGGCTTCTTCGTCTTCGCCGTCGAAGCCGAGACGCTTGATGTGGGGCGCTTCTTCGTAGTGCCACTGAAGCAGTCTCTTGCCGATACGCTGCCTGTTCGCCATTCTTTCTCTATCGATCATGGTTCCTCCCTTACACGTTTCCAGTTGAAACACTTGGAACCTTAGCCGCAGTTCCACGGTAGGGCCGGACGCGTCTGCTGTCTACGGCCGATACCGGCGCTTTTCCGGCGATTTATCGTATGGCGTGCAACGGCGCGGCGCGAATGCGAGAGTTCTCTTCCGCTGTCGATTTTTATGCGAAAAGATGCGCTGTATAGCGGTGGAATATTGGATGTTTCGGCGGTAGCTTAAGGAGTTGTCAGCCTCAACGAGACGCCTCGACATCACACGTGAAACAGCCGGAATCCGCTTGCGGGTCCCGGCTGCTTTCTTGTGGTGTGGTGGGATGGCTTAAAAGCCGCGGGCGCTCTGCACGCGCGACTCGCGGTAGCTGAGATGATCGTTGCGCCGCCACGTGGCGTAGACAGACGCGGTGGCGACATAGAGACCGAGCACAACCGCCAGCCCGGGGTTGCTCCAGAGAATGTCGGCCTGCCATGCTCCAGATGGCAGCACGGCGGTCTGCAGAAAAATCCCCGGCCAGTCCCGTCCTTGGCCCATGAGTTGATAGATGATGACCGGCATGGAGCCAACGTAGCAGATTGCGAAAAACGACCACCAGAAATGCCGCATCCAGTTCCGCATGTTCTTCCTCCCTTGGCCTGACCGCTGCCCTGCTAACGCGGGAACGCACCGCCTGCGCGGCGCGGCTACAGCGTGACGTAGGCCCAATAGCCGACCCCAAGGGCGACGATGAGTACCATCTCCATAAGGGTCAGCTTAATCATAAACAGACTGATGCGCCGCTGTGGCGGGGACATCCTGAGCCAGCACCGGCGCATAAAAAAGCGCCAAAAGATACCCGCTGGTCCCCGCGCGACGCACACGCGCAGATACTCGCGCAGACTGCGCAGCCAGTAGAATGCCCACTCCTCGGCCTGCGAGCCGGACAGCGCGATGTCCGCATCGCCGGTGAAGGCGTAATTGAACAGGGTGTTGCACTCGCCGGATTGCGGGCGGGCCATGATGGCCACGCCAAGCGGCGCGATGTGCGCGGCCCAGCCGGTTTCGTCCACGTGCATGTCGATATCCGCCACGAAGGAGATGTCGAGCAAATGGTCGTAAATGTGCATGGAGCCTTTCTCATCGTAGGACAGCTCCCAGTGCGGGTTAAGGCGCGCCAGCGTGGCGGGCGTCAGGTCCTCCCAAAACGCCCTGTTCCACGGCAGATTCACCTCCGTCCACCCCGCGCGGGGCTGCATAAGCAGGCCCATGAGGTCCTTAAAATGTCGGCCGGACGTCTCTATCATCGTTTCAGAGTACACGCTCATGGAGCCACCAGCAACGGACAGGCAAGCCGAGGGTGCAGCTTTTTGCCCTTGAGGCGTGCCTTGAAGCCGGGCGCTCGGGTCTTCTGCCGCGCGCCAACCACGATAAGGTCGGCCCCGGCTTCGGCGGCGGCGTCCACAAGGGCGTCCTCCAACTCCCCTACCTTGCGCACAAAGTGCGGGGACAGGTCGGGATGCTCTTCCTGAATGCGTTCCCACACGGCGGCGACCTCGCGCTGAATTTCGCCTTCGACGTAGTTGGCAAAATGGTTGCGCGTGGCTGAGGAATTGAGCCAATCGTCCCCTGTCATGACGTTCCAGTCGATGTTGACGATGGAGAGCACGGTCAGCGCCGCACCGCACTCCCGAGCGAGGGACGCGGCCATACTCTCGGCCTGACGCGCGCCGGGCGAGCCGTGGCTGGCCACGAGGATATTCCTGAACATCGTCGTTTCATGCCTCCGGGGTTGGGGTGATTGCCCCCGGCCCGCACGGGCCGTGTGCGGGCCGGGGAGACGGAATGAGGGAGGTGCATCCGGCCCGCCCTATGCAGGCCGAAAGTCTCCGCCAGCCGTCCTCATGGGACAGCTAAGCCATCCATTTGGTAAACAGCAGCACGAAGAAGACGACAACCAGCACAAAGCCAAGGGCCGTGAGGTCCTCGTTACGCTCGGACTCGAACACGGACAGGGCGCGCTCTTCGTTCTGGGACTGATCGTCCTGCTGCACGTCGCAGTTTTCTGTACGAATCTCGCTCATATTTGCCTCCTACTTGAGCACGACTTCCTTCACGAACAGGATGACCACAAGGAAGGACAGCGTGGCCTTGGTCACACCGGAGATAAGCCCGATGGCCAGCGGCCAGCCGCCCGCCTGCGTGATGGCCTTGCGCGTGATTTGCATCCCCAGGCCAATGAGGCCGTAGGCGAAGAACCACATCATGGCGTCGGTCAGGGCCACGATGGTCTTGGACTTCTTGTGCACCTGCTTAACGGCGTGCTTCACGGCCGAGACGAGGGGCGCGGCAATGGTCAACTCGCCGCCCTTCACGCGGGCGATGATGGATTCCAGAGCGGCCATACGCTTGCGGCCGGTGGCGTCGTACACGGCGTGGTTGTCCTTGTCGGCAAAGTCACCGGCAATCTGGCGCTGGTGGGCCAGGTCGGCCAATGCGGCGGCCTCATCCTCGTGCAAACCGGGAATGCCCTGCGCCACAGCGCCCTTGATGACCGTGAGTTCTTCCGGCGTCACCTCGGTGCGCTGGTTGTAGGTGAAGTCGAGATACTTGCCCTTGTAGTGGCTGGGCGGGCTGAACAGGCCGATGGAGGACATGAAGAACAGCAGCAGGAAGCCGATGATGAACAGGGGGAACTTGTCGATGACAACTTCCTTAAAGGTGAGCCGCTGTCCGGACTGACGGCCGTACCAGCCAGCCAACACCAAAACGATGATGGGCAGGAACAGCACGCGGGTGATGTTGAAGATTTCGCCGACCTTGAGGGTCTTGATATCCACGGCGTTGTAGGCAAGGCAGGCCGCCGCAACCTGTGCGGAGTTCAGGATGCCTGTGCCGGCCCATGCGCCGAACTGCGTGGGCGACATGCCCACCAGCTTGCCGATGGTGGGAAAGGCAAACATGCACAGCACGCCAAAGCCAAGGATAGTACCGATGGTGTAAGCCATCTCGGAGCAGCGGGCGCGGACAACGGGGGCGCAGGCGACGGTGGCGGACACGCCGCACACGCCCATACCTGCGGAAAGCACGCCGCTCATGGACTTGGGCTGTCCGAACACGCGGCCCAGCCACAGCACCATAAACACGGTGCCCAAAACGAAGAAGCCGATCATCCAGATGGAGGTCATGCCCAGCTTTGCCAGCTCGGCAAAGGAGTAGCGGGCACCCAGCAGGATGACGCCCATCTTCAGGACGAACCGGGCGGTCTTCACGCCGGACGCCGCAAAATTCGGGATACCCCATGTGTTGGTGATGACGATACCCACAAGGATGCCCAGGACCACGTAGTTGAGGTTGAGCACCTTATGGATTTTGAAGCCCAACACGGGCACAAGGTTGGTGGACATGATGGTGATGAGCGGCTCCGCAAACCAGCGGATGCCCATGGCCAGCAGCATGATGAACAGGATGCCGGGGATGGTGTTCACGACAAAGATGTCGAAGTTGCCGACAGGTTTGTCCTTTCGCATGTTCAGGATCAGTCCTGTGACCACGCCGAGAAAACCGCCAATGTACCCAAGGTAGATCATGGTATCCATGGCCTTGTGCACATGCAGCGCCTTCAGCGTGTCCGTAATGGCCCCGGTCTGCACCAGAGCCGCGTAGGCCAAGAGAATCACGCTGATGGCCCATACCGGTCCACTACCGGGACGCGCCAGTTCGCCATTTGCCATAGCTAACCTCCCGTATGGTTTGTGAAACCTCCTCTCTTCGTCTGCACGTTTACAGCAATATATGTTCCAATATTCACAATCCGTATAATTGCTTTCGCAGTCGTCGCTTTCGCGAATCATTTGCCTTTTATTCTGCAAACATGAGGCAACATGTGTTGCCACAAGAACGCACCCACCCCTTGCGTCAGCCGCAAAGGCCGTCTACTGTGCGCGTGAACCATACACCCAAACACAACGCACCCATGAAAGTCACCCGTCCAAAGAAGCTCCAGACAAAGTTCCTGCTCGGCCTCGCGGGCATCGCCCTTGGCGGTGGCCTGCTCTTTGCGTGTGGGCTGTACTTCCACCTGCGCACGCTTCTGGAGACGGAAGTCGCCAGCAAGGCGGACATGATGCTCAATCAGGTGGAGGCGGTGCGCACCTACGTCCGAAACACCCTGCGCCCCGCCATGTACCGCGCCCTGCCCGAGGACCAGTTCATCATTGAGGCCATGAGCACGTCGTACATCTCGCGCAAGGTCATGGACGGCATGGCCACCACGGGCGCGCTGAGTCCACACTACCGCCGCGTTGCCATCGGCGCGCGCAATCCCAACTACGAAGCCACCCCACGCGAGCGCCAGCTCGTTAAGTACTTTCAGGACCACCCGGGCAAGCGCACCTTCTCCGGGTTCGATACCATCGACGGCCAGCAGTTCTATATTACGGCCCGCCCGGTGAAATTCGTCTCCTCCTGCATGAACTGCCACGGCGAGCCGGGCCGCGCGCCCAAGGAGCTTATCCAGCGCTACGGCAACACGCGCGGCTTTGGGCACAGTGTAGACACCATCGGCGGCGTCACCGCCGTCACCCTGCCCGTGGGCAGCGCGCTGTCGCGCATCCGCGGGGCCACGCTGGGCTATATCTCCCTTGCCATCGCTGGGGCGCTGTTGTCCTTTGGCATCGTGAACATTTTGTTCAACCGCGTCGTGGTGCATAACCTGCGGCGGCTGACGGACGTCCTGACGGACCACTTCACCGAGCAGGCGGATACCTCCGTCCTCACCCAGCTCGGCGACGGCGACGAGATTGAAGACGTACTCCACGGCGTGGAGGAACTGGCCTCGCACCTGTCACAGGCGCGGCGCGAACTGGAACACTACGCCGTAAACCTGCGCCAAATGGTGGACGACCGCACCGCCGACCTCTCGCGCGAGGCCATGGAACGCCGCACGGACGTGACGCTGTTCGTGAATATCCTAAATACCCTCAACGTCAGCCACACCCGCCGCGAACTGCTGGAAGCCGCCCTGCCGCGCATTGGCAAACGCTTTAACGCGCGCAAGGCCGCCTTTGTCTGTACGCTGGCCTCGCAAAACTACTACTCGTGGCCCAAGCCCGGCGTGCAGCCGCAAAAGCCGGACAACTGGAGCGAAGTGGTCGCCAGCGGTGAACCGCTGCTCACCTACGACAGCGCCTTTATCCCGGTGCGCTCCTCGGAGCACACCGTGGAGGGCTACCTGTGCCTGTACTTTGACGACACCGCGGACACCGAGCCAGGACAAGTGCGCGACATCCTTGTGGCGCTGGGGCAGCAACTGGGCATTGCCATGGAAAACCTCAGCGCGCTGGACACCCTGCTCACGCAGAATGACCTGCTCGGCTCCATCTTCGAAGGCATCGCGGACCCGCTGCTGCTTATGGATGGCGCCTGCAACGTCATTATCGCCAACGAAGCCGCGCGCGCCCTTGGCGAATCCGCCATCAGCCCGCAGGCCTATGTTGACGCCGTGCCGCCGCTGTTCGGCCTATCGCGGGGCGAAGGGGACACCTGCCCGCTGCGCAGCGTTATCGCAGGCGGCCAGCCGCTCTCATTTGAACGCGAACTGCCGGGCGGGCGCTCCTTCCAGATTTCCATCTATCCCGTGCGCGGCGCGGAGGCGAGCGACAGCCGCGCCGTTGTCTACGCCCGTGAGAACACGGCGGAAAAGCAGATGCTGGCCCAGATGCAGCAGAGCGAAAAGCTCGTCACCGTAGGCAAGCTGGCCGCCGGACTGGCGCATGAAATCAACAATCCCCTCGGCGTCATCGCCTGCTACGCGGAGCTTCTGCGCTCCGGCGCGGAAAACGACGGCGACCGCGCGGACGTAGACGTCATTCTGCGCCACACCAAGCAGGCCCAGCACGTGCTTCAGGACCTGCTGAACTTTGCCCGCCCCCGCTCGGCTGGCAAAGGCCCCAGCGACCCCGGCGAGGTGCTGCGCATGCTCGGCGACGTCTTCACCGTTCAGGCCGAAGCGCGCCACGCCCGGCTGGTGATGGACGTTCCAGACGCCCTGCCCCCCGTGACCACGGACCCCATCTCGCTGGAGCAGGTGCTGTCCAACCTGCTCATCAACGCGCTGGACGTGGTCCCGCGCGACACGGGCGAAGTGCGCGTGCACGCCGAAGCCACGCCAGACGCCGTGCGCATTGTGGTGGCCGACAACGGCCCCGGCATCCCCAAGGACATGCAGAGCCAGATTTTCGATCCGTTCTTCACCACCAAGGATGTGGGCAAGGGCACGGGGCTTGGCCTCGCCGTGGTGTTCGGCCTGATGCGCGACATCGGCGGCACCATTACCGTCCACAGCGACGGCGGCGCCCGGTTCACCCTCACCTTCCCCATCGCGGAGACAGCCGATGACATTACCGCATAATCAGGACGCCACGTCCGACGCCATACTCATCGTTGATGACCAGCACGACTTTGCGCGCGGGCTTTCGCGCCTGCTGACGCGCGAATTTCCCAAAACGCCGTGCTTCACCGCCACCAGCGGCGAGGAGGCCCTGTCCATCCTCGCCACCCAGCGCATCGCCCTCATGTTCACGGACCTGCGCATGCCCGGCCTGTCCGGGCTGGACCTGCTTCAGCAGGCCCTCACCGCCGACCCGAACCTGACGGTGGTCATGCTCACGGGCTACGGATCCATTGAATCCGCCGTGGAAGCGCTGAAAGCCGGGGCGTATGACTTTCTCACCAAGCCTGTGGAGCCGGACGACCTGTTCCGCGCCACGGCCAAGGGCCTTGAGCGCGCCCGTCTGCTGGGCGAAAATTCCCGCCTGCGCAGCCTCATGGCCCAAAGCGAACTCAGCGCCAGCCTCATCGGCGAATCCGCCACCATGAAGCGCCTCAAGGATTCCATCGCCGCCGTGGCCGTCAGCGACTACACCGTGCTCATCACTGGCGAGTCCGGCACCGGCAAGGAAATGGTCGCCCGCGCCATCCGTTCCATGTCCTCGCGCTCTGCCGGGCCGTTTTTGCAGGTGAACTGTCCCGCCATTCCGGACCAGCTCCTGGAAAGCGAACTCTTCGGCCACGTCAAGGGCGCGTTCACCGGCGCGGACCGCTCCCACAAGGGCCTGTTCGTCTCCGCCAACGGCGGCACGCTCCTGCTGGACGAAATTGGCGACATTCCCATGAATATTCAAACAAAGCTCCTGCGCGTGTTGCAGGAGCAGGAAGTCCGCCCCGTCGGGTCCAGCCAATCCGTGCGCGTGGACGTACGCATTCTGGCCTCCACCAACAAAGACCTTGAGCAGAAGATGAAGGACGGCCTCTTTCGCGAGGACCTGTTCTACCGTCTGAACGTCCTTAGCGTGTATGTGCCGCCGCTGGACAAGCGCACCGAGGACATCCCGCTTTTGGCGCACCATTTCCTGACGCAGGCCTGCCGCGAGCTGCGCCTGATGCCCAAGGAAATCGCCCCCGAAGTTTTGGCCTACCTCGCCAGCCGTCCGTGGCCGGGCAACGTGCGCGAGCTGCAAAACTTCATGCGCCGTCTTGCCGTGTTCTCGCAAGGGGATGTCATTGACCTGCCGCTGGTGCGCCTGTCCGAATCGCGCCCCGCCGAGGAAGAACAGTCCGCCGGACTGCCGCCCTATAAGGACGCCAAGGCCCGCGTGATGGACGAATTCACCCGCAACTACGTCACCGAACTGCTCAAGAAAACCAGCGGCAACATCTCCGAAGCCGCGCGGCTGTCCGGTCTGGAGCGCGTCTCCCTCCAAAAAATTCTCAAACGCCTCGACATCCACGCGGCGTCGTTTCGCAGCAGTTAGGCGGACGCGAGTTTTCCACAGCCTCTCCAACCCAATTTGCCCTGTGGCTCTGCCATTTCGTGCCACAGGGCCACGGCGGGCAGGCGACGCGCGAAGTTTTTCACGGCGATTTGGCGAACCAATATCTCTGGCACAAACGGAATTTCATCCTCTTTGGGCCTTTTAAAGAGAGCGACACGGCCGAGGTGGCCGAAAGCGAGGGAACGGGGGTTTTCCACAGCCACAACCGCGCCCCATTGCGCCGCAGCGTGCTTTTCGGCTCCTTACCCGCCATCACGCGTCAGCACGCGACGATTCTCAACAGCATCACCCCGCCCCCATCGGCCCCGTCCAGCAATCCCGCCACCCCACAGTGCAATGCGCCCCAAAGCGCCACGCGCTTCTTGTGGAGAACATCCCTGACCACCCTCTTGTCTCATCTACAGGTTCCATCATCCTCAACAGCACACGCATCACCACCAACACTCTGTATTGCAGAAGCATCCTGTGCAGGACTGCAACGCAGTACCGCACAGCACCCTATGCCCACCACAGCGGTTAGAGAACAACCAAACACCGCATCCCGCCTTTTTCCCCGCCCCGCAGGCGCCAGCAGCAGCGCCTTCATTGTTCACTTCATAAAACGCTACAATCAAAACGATTGCGCAAGAAAAAATATTGACAGACAATTTGCCCATTAGATATTTACTGCCGTACAAATTGACGCTTACGAAAAATCCTGCTGTTTGGATTTTTTTCCGTGACACCTCGCCTAGCCCAGGATGGACGCCGTGGACCAGCAACGAAAACTCGACTCAACCGACGCCAAGCTCGTCGCCGCCCTCACAGAAGATGGCCAGCAGTCCACAGGGAAGCTCGCCGAGCGCCTCGGCGTTACCGGCCCCACCATCCGCTCCCGCCTTAAGAATCTCATTTCCTCCGGCGTGGCACGCGTTGCCGCACTGGTCGACCCATTCCGCGTAAAAGGGCTGACTGTGGCCCTCGTCGGCCTCACCGTCGAAAGCCACAACACCCTTGACCAAAAAATGGAGCAGATTTCCAAGCTCGATAACGTCAACTGGGTCGCCGTCGTCACCGGACGATACGACCTGCTGGTGGAAATCGTCCTGACGGAAGGCATCGACGACCTCTACCGCTTCATCAACGAGGAGCTCTCGCAGATTGGCGCCGTTACTGGCACCGAGTCCTTCGTGGTCATGCAGGCACGGCGCAAATGGGTGCTGCTGCCAAAAGGCGCACGAGACCTGCGACAGCTGCCCTAAGGCATTCCGGCGGCGTCGCGTATTGCGGAGCCGCCACCGACCTGTGGCTCCGCCCTTTCGGCGGTATCACCAACGCCAAACAGCAAGGAAGGCCCAATGATTATCGGTGTGCCCAAAGAGATTAAAACGCTGGAAAACCGCGTCGCCCTCACCCCCGGTGGCGCCCAGACCCTCATCAAACGCGGGCATGAAGTGCTCGTCGAGCGCGGAGCCGGCCTAGGAAGCGGAATTACCGACGACGAATACACCGCCAAAGGCGCACGCATCGTCTCCCGAGACGAAGCGTGGCACACCGACATCGTCGTCAAAGTCAAAGAACCCATCGAAGAGGAATATCACCTCCTGCGTGACGACCTCATTCTGTTTACCTATCTCCACCTCGCCGCCGACCGCCCCCTGACCTCCGCCCTCATGGAGTCCGGCTGTACCTCCATCGCCTACGAGACTGTCCAGCTCCCCGACCGCTCCCTGCCCCTGCTCATGCCCATGAGTGAGGTCGCAGGACGTATGGCCACGCAGGTCGGCGTCCACTATCTCGAAAAGACCCACGGCGGACGCGGCATTCTCATCGGCGGCGTGCCCGGCGTGACACCCGGCGCAGTCGTTATCCTCGGTGCAGGCATCGTTGGGACCAACGCCGCCAAAATGGCCCTCGGCCTCGGCGCGCAGGTCACCATCATCGACATCAACCACCATCGCCTCACCTACATGGACGACGTATTCGGTGGCCGACTCATCACCACCACCTCCACCGAACACAACATCCGCCGCGCCGTCCGCTACGCGGACCTGCTTATCGGCGCCGTGCTCATCCCCGGCGCAAAAGCACCCAACCTCGTCACCGCCAACATGATCAAAACCATGAAGCCCGGTGCCGTCGTCGTCGACGTCGCCATCGACCAGGGCGGCTGTATCGAGACCATCAAGCCCACAACGCACGCCGACCCCATCTATGAAGTCGATGGCGTCGTGCACTACGGCGTGACCAATATGCCCGGCGCCGTCCCAAGGACGTCCACCTTCGCCCTCACCAACCAGACCATCCACTATCTGCTCAAACTCGCAGACAACGGCCTGGACGCCCTGCGCGACGACCCGGCACTCATGAAAGGACTCAACACATTCCAGGGCGCCCTCACCTGCCCTGCGGTCGGCGAAGCATTCAACCTGCCGACCAAGACCCCAGAGGAACTCCTCTAACCACTCTCTCATTCACCCCCGGTGCGGGCCGACCAACCCGCACCCCAAGCCCCCGACCCCCCTTAAAGTCGGGGGCTTTTTTTTGGGAAAAAGGCAGTCGGTGGCGCGGAGCGAGGCGGAGAAGTGATGTGCTGTGGCGGACGGTGGGGTGACGCGAAGCGAGATGTGCTCCGCAGGCTTAAGGGCGTCGCCCTTAAGAATCCCACGTGCGGTCACGACGGGGGCCATGCAAATAGGCGCGGCGGCACCCCTGACGGCTTTCGGGGGATGGGATGGAGCGTGGGGTGGGTATGCGGGGCCGAGGCGCTGTGGCGGGCGGTGGGGTGGCGCGAAGCGAGATGTGCTCCGCAGGCTTAAGGGCGTCGCCCTTAAGAATCCCACGTGCGGTCACGACGGGGACCATGCGAATTGGCGCGGCGGCACCCCTGACGGCTTTCGGGGTATGGGGTGGAGCGTGGGGTGGGTAAGCGTGGCCGAGGCGCTGTGGCAGGCGGTGGGGTGGCGCGGAGCGAGATATGCTCCGCAGGCTTAAGGGCGTTGCCCTTAAGAATCCCACGTGCGGTCACGACGGGGACCATACGAATTGGCGCGGCGGCACCCCTGACGGCTTTCGGGGGATGGGATGGAGCGTGGGGTGGGTATGCGGGGCCGAGGCGCTGTGGCGGGCGGTGGGGTGGCGCGAAGCGAGATGTGCTCCGCAGGCTTAAGGGCGTTGCCCTTAAGAATCCCACGTGCGGTCACGACGGGGACCATGCAAAGAGGCGCGGCGGCACCCCTGACGGCTTTCGGGGTATGGGATGGAGCATGGGGTGGGCATGCGGGGCCGAGGCGCTGTGGCGGGCGGTGGGGTGGCGCGAAGCGAAATGTGCTCCGCAGGCTTAAGGGCGTTGCCCTTAAAAATCCCACGTGCGGTCACGACGGGTGCCATGCAAATAGGCGCGGCGGCACCCCTGACGGCTTTCGGGGTATGGGATGGAGCGTGGTGGGCGGTTATGTAAGACATACCTTTTTTTGGGGGGGGGTGGGCTTGGTGGTATGGTTAAGCGGTGAGAAGCCCTGTCACTGGAAGAACAGAGGGCGAAGGGGCATGGAGTACGGATTTGAGAGCGGAAATCCTGCGGTGCAAAGACGAAGTCTGAGGAATCCGATGGCACGTGGAGAGGATGGTCGCTACAGAACGCGTTCACGTTCAAAACGAGGGGAACGCGAGGCTGTCCACGATGCCTCTACCTGCACCGACAACACCTGTCCCCCCTCTTACGACAACACCGACGCAATCGTACCTTTCCAGAACGCAACTCTGTAGCAGGATCACAGAAACCACATACCCCCCCTCAACCTTCTTTGGGGAGCGTGCCCCGCGTCAAAAACACTGTGGATGGTTCAGAAAATCATTCCGTAAACCCGCTCTGTTCTTTGTCTCTTTACAGCCTTTTCAGGTCGAACAACCTCAGAGCAAAAGCCACCTCAGCCCGACGATCAAGCCTCATAAAAATGACAGGACCACCGCCCGAGTCGCCAACACATGGAAGAAACGTTTTTTCCCTTCTCCCCCTGAACACGCTGCTTCACGACACACAAGCCCCCGTACGCACACAGGCCCACACTCCCACCTCCGCCCACGTTCACCTGTACACCCCGGAACATGGGGAACACTTCTGTCCGGGAACAGAGGGAACAGGTTCTGGCGGCACAGGTTACCCCCACCCCACCCCCCTATTTTGGGAGCGGCTTTCGCTCAAAAATCCTAAAGATCGTAAAGGACAGTATTTCCCTAACAGCTCTGCTAGCTTGGATCTCTAAGGCCCTTCGTCCCTTCAGGCCGCACGACCTAAGAGCTTGAGTCGCTGGAGGTACAATTCTTTCGCCGTCATAACTGGTGAGGCAAAACGAAAGGCGGACCACCTTTTGGGGTGGTCCGCCTTTGTTTCGGGGCAGTACAGCGATGGGTTACGATCGCTTAGGACGCTTTAGTTCCGGCGCTGGAAGCATGTTCCTGGCAATTGAGTCGCGCGAGGGCGCGAGCCAGGGCAGCCTGAACCCGAGCGTTGTCGATTTTTTCCTGCTGCTGTGCGAGGCGCTGTTCGGCACGTTCACGTGCCTTGCGGGCGCGTTCGATGTCGATTTCAGCGGCTTTTTCGGCCACTTCAGCGAGGATGGTGACTTTATTAGCGGAGACTTCTGCGAAGCCTCCAGCGACGAAGACGTAGTACGTCTTGCCGTTTTCCTTATAGTACAGATTGCCAATCTTCAGTGCGGACAGGAACGGCACGTGGTTCGGCATGATGCCGAATTCGCCCTCGTAACCGGGGGCTCCCACGTACTCCACGTCCTGGCTGAGGACGAGTCTGTCCGGGGTGACAATCTCAAGATGCAGCGACTTGGCCATAGCTTCCTCCTGTTAACCAGGACTTAGCCCTGGGCCTGACGGGCCTTAGCCTTCTCCAGAGCCATTTCAATGCCACCGACCATGTAGAAGTCGTTTTCATTCATGTCGTCGTGCTTGCCCTCGAGAATCTCGCGGAAGCCACGGATGGTGTCCTCGAGCTTAACGTATTCGCCGGGGGTGCCGGTGAACACCTCAGCCACATGGAAAGGCTGAGAGAGGAAGCGCTGGATTTTACGAGCGCGTGCGACGGTGAGCTTGTCTTCGTCGGAGAGCTCATCCATACCAAGGATGGCGATGATGTCGCCGAGGTCCTTGTACTTCTGCAGGATCTCCTGCACCTCACGAGCGGTCTGATAGTGCTCGGCACCCAGGACGTTGGGGTCCAGGATACGGGAGGTGGAGTCAAGCGGGTCCACCGCGGGGTAGATGCCCAGCTCGGCGATCTGACGGGACAGAACGAGGGTACCGTCAAGGTGCGAGAAGGTCGTTGCCGGCGCGGGGTCAGTCAAGTCGTCAGCGGGGACGTAAACGGCCTGGACGGAGGTAATGGAACCCTTAACCGTCGAGGTAATACGTTCCTGCAGGCCACCGAGGTCAGTACCGAGCGTGGGCTGGTAACCAACAGCGGAAGGCATGCGGCCGAGAAGTGCGGACACCTCGGAACCGGCCTGGGTGAAGCGGAAGATGTTGTCGATGAAGAGGAGCACGTCCTGGCCTTCTTCATCACGGAAGTATTCCGCACAGGTCAGCGCGGTGAGCGCGACACGGGCACGGGCTCCCGGAGGTTCGTTCATCTGACCGTAGATGAGCGCGGCTTTCTCCAGAACGCCGGCGTCCTTCATTTCGTGGTAGAGGTCGTTACCTTCACGGGTACGTTCACCAACACCGGCGAACACGGAGATACCACCGTGCTGCTTGGCGATGTTGTTAATCATCTCCATGAGGATAACGGTCTTGCCAACACCGGCGCCGCCGAAGAGGCCCATCTTACCACCCTTGGGGAAGGGGATAAGCAGGTCAACGACCTTGATGCCGGTTTCGAGCACTTCGATGTCGGTGCTCTGCTCGGTGAAAGTCGGAGCGGCGCGGTGAATGGGGAGCTTCTTGTCAGCTTTGACGTCACCCATTTCGTCCACGGGGCGGCCCACGACGTTCATGATACGGCCGAGGGAGCCGGCACCGACAGGCACCTGGATAGGTGCGCCGGTGTTCACGACTGCCATGCCACGCTGGAGGCCTTCGGTGGCGTCCATGGCGATGCAGCGGCAGACGTTGTCGCCGAGGTGCTGGGCAACCTCGACCACGAGGTCGGGCGCATCGACGTTATTCGGATTTGAGATTTCAAGCGCGGTCAGAATATTCGGCAACTGACCCGCGGGGAATTCGACGTCAACAACGGCGCCGATTACCTGAACGATTTTTCCGTTAGCACTCATAGCAATAATGCCCCCTTCTTATCCATTCAGCGCTTCTGCGCCGCTGACAATATCCATAAGCTCCGTGGTGATAACCGCCTGACGCGTCTTGTTGTAGACGAGCGTGAGGGAGTCGACCAAGTCGTCGCAAGCCCTTGTGGCGTTGTCCATGGCGGTCATGCGTGCAGCATGCTCGGAAGCAGAGGTGTCAAGCAGCCCGCGATAGATCTGGACCTTGATAAAACGGGGCAGCAACTCGGCCAGAAGTCCTTCGACTTCGGGCTCGTAGATGTACTCCGCACCGGAGTCCTCTTCCACCTCTTCGGCCTCGCCGGCCTCGATGGGGAGGATATCCAGCGCCACCGGATCCTGCTTCACCATGTTAATGAACTTGCCGTAAACGACGGTCACTTCGTCCAGTTCACCGGAGAGGTAGCCGTCGATGACCTGCATACCGACCTGATTCGCCAGGGTGAAGTCGTAGTGGCTCATGGCATCGGGCAGGCCCAGAGGCATTTCGAAGTCGGACTTGGCGACAGCGTCGCGTCCCTTCTTGCCGATGCAATAGAACTTTACGGTCTTCCCCTCCGCGGCTTTCTGCTCGGCCAGCTTCAGCGCCCTCTTGATGAGGTTGGTGTTGAAGCTGCCACACAGGCCGCGGTCGGAGGTAATCAGGACGATTGCCGAGGTTTTGATTTCTTCGCGGACTTCAAGGAGCGGATGCGCGTCAGTATCCACACCAGCCGCGAGGTCACCAAGCATCTCGTAGAACTTGTCGGCGTAGGGGCGGAAGCGCTCAATGCGATCCTGAGCGCTGCGCATCTTCGCCGAGGCCACCATATTCATGGCCTTCGTGATCTGCTTGGTCTTCTTGACCCCGGTTATCTTCAGTTGGACATCCTTGAGTGAAGGCATGTCATGACCTCCTCAAGTATTAAGCCTGAAAGTTCTTCTTAAACTCTTCGATAGCAGCACGGAGCTTGCCGTCGAGTTCGTCGTCGATGACTTCCTTGGTCCTAATGCCCTCAAGGATGTCGGCCTTGGAGTTGCGCATAAAGTCGAGCAGCTCGGTCTCGCACTTAGCAACAGACTCAACAGGGACATCATCCATGAAGCCACGGGTCGCCATAAACATGGACACAATCTGCTCTTCAACAGGCTGCGGCTGGTACTGGGGCTGCTTGAGCAGTTCCACCAGACGGGCGCCACGGTTCAGCTTCTGCTGGGTGCCCTTGTCGAGGTCGGAGCCAAACTGCGCGAAGGCGGCCAGCTCGCGGTACTGAGCCATTTCCAGACGCATGGTACCGGCAACCTGCTTCATGGCCTTGATCTGCGCGGCGCCACCAACGCGGGACACGGACAGACCAACGTTAATGGCCGGGCGGACACCAGCGTTGAAGAGGTTCGGCTCCAGGTACACCTGACCGTCGGTAATGGAGATAACGTTGGTCGGGATGTAGGCGGACACGTCGCCGGCCTGGGTTTCGATGATGGGCAGTGCGGTCATGGAACCGGCGCCCAGATCGTCGTTCACCTTCGCAGCACGTTCCAGCAGACGGGAGTGGAGGTAGAAGACGTCACCGGGGAAGGCCTCACGTCCCGGAGGACGGCGAAGCAGCAGGGACATCTGGCGGTACGCGGTAGCCTGCTTGGACAGGTCATCGTACACGATGAGGCAGTGCTTGCCGTTGTTGCGGTAGTACTCGCCCATGGTCGCGCCGGTGTAGGCGGCGATGAACTGGAGCGGTGCCGGCTCGGAAGCGGTGGCCGAAATGATGGTGGTGTACTCGAGGGCGCCGTGCTTGCGCAGGACGTCGGCAACGAGGGCCACAGAAGCCTTCTTCTGGCCGATGGCAACGTAGATGCAGTGCACATCGGAGTTCTTCTGGGCCAGGATGGCGTCGATGCAGACAGCGGTCTTACCGGTCTGGCGGTCGCCAATGATCAGCTCGCGCTGACCGCGGCCGATGGGGGTCATGCCGTCAATGGCCTTCAGGCCGGTGTACATCGGCTCGTGAACGGACTTACGGGCGATGATGCCCGGAGCCTTCAGCTCCACCGGACGGATTTCATTGGACTCGATGGGTCCCAGACCGTCGATGGGCTGACCCAGCGGGTCGATAACGCGGCCCATAACGGCGTCGCCGACGGGCACGGAGAAGATCTTGCCGGTACGCTTGACGGGGTCGCCTTCCTTGATGCCGGTGTCGTCGCCCAGAAGGGCCACACCCACACTGTCTTCTTCAAGGTTCAGCGTCATGCCCATCAGGCCACCGGGGAACTCCAGAAGCTCCATGGCCATGGCGTTTTCCACGCCGTGGACTCTGGCGATTCCGTCACCGACATAGAGAACCGTGCCGGTTTCGGTCATCTCCACCTTGGATTCGTAATTAGAAATCGAATCCTCAATGATTTTACTGATTTCTTCAGCTTTGATCTGCATGGCCCTACTCACCCCTTTTGATCTGTTCTTTCATACCGTGAAGCTGAGCGCGCAAGCTAGCATCCAAAATCTTGTCACCCACTTTAAGCACCACACCGCCGAGGATGTCGGCGTTGGTATCGAAGTCCAGCACAAGCTCTTTGCCGAGCTGCTCGGCGAGTTCCTTGCGGACTTCCTTCTGCCGTGCATCCTCGAGTGCGACAGCGGTGACGAGCTCGCCACGCACCACGCCCTTGGCTTCATCGAGCAGAGCGCCAAAGTAGGCTTCGATTTCCGGCAGAATGGACAGGCGGTCCTTGTCTGCCAGCAGGAAGAGGAAATTCCTGGCGGTAGGATTGGGATCCAGCTTAGACAGAATCTTCTCCACGATGGCCTTCTTTTCCTCAACGGTGAAGATGGGGTTGCGGAAGATCTTAACGAGCTCCGGCGTGTTCTTCATCGCGGAGGCGAATTCGGCCAGGTCCTTGCCGTATGCCTCGATCTCGGCATCGCCCTTTTGCTGTCCTATGGAGAACAGCGCACGGGCGTACCTGCGTGCTACGATATCAGCAATCAATTGAGCACCACCTTCGTTAATGAATCGTTGATCAGCTTGTTGTGCTCATCGGCAGAGAGCTTCTCCGCCAAGAGCCTTTCAGCGGCGTCAACGACCAGCTCTGCCACTTCGGCGCGAACATCCTGAACGGCGGTCCGGCGTTCCTGCTCGGCAGTGAGCTTGGCCTGGGCGGTGATCTTCTCTGCGCTTTCCTTAGCACCCTCGATGATGGATGCCTTGAGCGTTTCGCCCTGCGCACGGAACTCGGCCAGGATGGCCTCGCGTTCCTGCTCGATGTTGGCGATGTTCTTCTCGACCTCAGCCAGCTTTTTCTCGGCATCTTCGCGACGTTCTGCCAAGTCGGCCAGCTGGGTCTCGATCTGTTTGCGGCGGCCACCGAAGATTTCGGCGATCTTCTTTCCGGCGAACTTGTAGATGATGCCGGCAAAGATGATAAAGTTGACGACACGAAGTCCGAAGTCTTTCCAGTTCGGCCCGTGCCCCCCGTGCGCGCCGCCAGCCTCGGACGCATAAGCGACCGATGCCACTGCCAGTACGAGCAGCAAAGCCGGCACGATTCGTTTGAGCCCTTTCAACGCGAAACCCTCCTTTCCATCCGGTTCTTTGGCTTAAGCAAAAAACGAGAAGGCGAAACCCGTACGGCTTCGCCTTGTGCGCGGAACTAGCCGAGCACCTTGGCCACAACTTTGCCAGCCATGCCATCCACCTGAGCCTTGAGGTCGTCCATGCAGGACTTCACCTCTGCGGCGACGGCGTCGCGCTCGGCCTTGAGCGCGGTGGCGGCTTTGCCGTTGGCGGCCTCAATGATGCCCTTCTCCTCGGCAACACCCTCTTCGCGGAGGTTGCTGCGGATATCCACGCCGTTGCGGCGGGCCTCGTCGAGGGCGGCGGAATAGTTCTTCAACTTCTGCTCCGCGGTCTCATTGAAGCCTTCGGCGTCCTCAAGGTATCCGGCCATCCGATCATTACGCTTTTTGATGATCTCACGGATGGGACGGACGAGAAGAAAGTTAAGAACGACCAACGTGACCACGAAGTTCACAAACTGAATAAAAAAGGTGATATCGAGATCAATCATACGCGCCCTCTCGGAGGTTGTGAATTATTGAGCAAAGTCAAACGGCCTTTAGCCAATTTCCAGCGACCTGTCAAAACTTTTTTATAAACCGCCGGGTTTGCGGCGGCTTTTCAAAGGCGCCTGCAACTCGAGAAAAAAAGCACATTCTCGGGCGCTATTTCGTTACTGCAAGGGACGGTTTAGAGGATGCAGAAGAGCCCGCCTGGCGGGCATCGGCGGCGTTTTTACCAGCCTCTGCATTGGGGGCGGCCTTCTTGGTGCCCATGCTGATGCTGCCTTCCATTACCGCACCTTCTTCCATCATGAGCACAGGGGTGGCCATGCTGCCGTCGACGTTGGCCGTTTTGTGCAAAACGACCTTGCCGGTGGCGCGCACTTCTCCCTGCACTTTGCCGCTTACGATAAGCTGGCCGACGTGGATGGTTCCTTCCACGCGTGCGTCCTTTCCGATGACGAGGGTGCCTTCGGACTCCACTTCGCCATTGAATTTACCGTCAATACGGACGGAACCTTTGAACTCCAGGCGCCCCTGGTAGGTGGTCCCGCTGCCAAGAAAGGCATTGATCTCGTCGCGCGCCATGAGTCGCTCCCGATCACGAAGGTTCACTGCAGGCCGCGTTCGGCTTTCGCGCGGCTATCCGCGCTTGAACACGAACCTGCGCATGGAAACGTTCAACACAAGGCCTATGAGGCACAGATTCACCACTGTGGCGCTGCCGCCGTAACTGATGAACGGCAACGGAATGCCCACAACCGGCATCAGGCCAAGCACCATCCCCATGTTGATGAGTATCTGCCAGAAAAAATAGAAAAAGACCCCAGCGGCGAGAAAGCTGCCGAAACGGTCCTTCGCGTCATGCGCCGTGAGGTAAATTTGATACAGGAAGAGGCAGAAAAGGGAAAGGAGAATAATACACCCGATAAAGCCCCATTCCTCGCCAAAAACGGCGATGGCAAAGTCTGTATGCTTCTCGGGAAGAAAACGTAGCTGACTCTGTGTGCCGCCCAAAAAGCCCTTGCCCCACAGTCGTCCCGAGCCGATGGCTATCTGCGATTGGATAATATGATAGCCCGCACCAAGGGGGTCGCGTCCCGGATTAAGGAACGTTAAAATGCGCTGCTTTTGGTAGTCGTGCAAAACGAACCACGACAAAGGCATCAGGATTGGTCCCATGATGACCAGTGTCTTGAACACGCGCATCTCCACACCGCGATACAGCACAAGCCCGCCCAGCAAGAGCAGGACAGACAGTCCCGACCCAAGGTCCGGCTGCAGTATCACAAGCCCCGCAGGGAGCATGCCCACGGCAATGACGGCAAACAGCCGCAGCCACCCAAGGGGCAACTGGCCTTTGGACAGAATCTTGGCACCGATGAGCAGGATGGAAATCTTGGCGACCTCACTGGGCTGGAGGTTAAAGAACCCAAGGTCCAGCCAGCGGCGCGCGCCGTAAATGGTTTTGCCGAAAAAGGGCACGCACAACAGCAAAAGCACCGTCACCCAAAACATGGGCCACGCCAGCGTCTTGAGGTGGCGGTAGTCGAACAGCATAAAGAACAGCATGCCGCCAAAGCCCATCATTCCCCACAGGAACTGCTTTTTGTAGAACGGGTTGACGGACAGCCCGCCCTCCATGCGAAACCCGCTGGCCGAATACAGGTTCAGCACGCCCACGGCGAACAGCAAAACCGTCAGCCCCAAGAGGGACCAGTTGATATGCAGCAGGATGCGGCGGTCAATGGGGGTCATTTCTTCTTCCCGAAAAGGTATTGGTAGACGCTTTTGAGGATTGGTCCGGCGGCGGAGCCACCGTGTCCGCCATGCTCCACCATGCAGACGGCGACATAGGTCTTGCCGTCCTTTTCGCCAAAGGACGCCAGCCACGCGTGGTCGCGTTCCTCGTAGGGCATTTCCTCCAGCTTGCGGCGCTTGTCGCCCTTTTTGAGCTTGAGCCGCACCACCTGCGCAGTGCCGGTCTTGCCGCCCATGACGGCGTCACGGCGTTTCAGACGCCGCGCCGTGCCGGTGTTCACGGTCTCGACCATGGACTTGACCAGCAGCTCGCGGTGCTCGTCGGACAGGGGCAGGTGCCCCAGCTTTTCCGGCTCGCCACCGGCGATGAGCTTGGGCCGCAGGATGTCGCCGCCATTGAGGAGTGCGCCGATAAAACGCGCCACCTGCAGAGGCGTCACCAGGGTGTAGCCCTGCCCGATGGCCATGTTCAACGTCTCGCCGCCCTGCCACGATTCGCCGAAGCGGCGGCGCTTCCATTCCCGCGTGGGGATGAGGCCGGACTTTTCGTGGGGCAGGCGGATGCCCGTCTTCTCGCCAAAGCCGCAGGCCATGGAGAAGGCACTGAGCTTATCCACGCCAAGGCGGTTGCCCATCTCGTAGTAGTAGACGTCGCAGGACTTGACGAGGCCCTTCATGAAATCTGTTTTGCCATGGCCCCATTTGCGCCAGCAGCGGAACACGCGGCGGCCGAGCTTCATAAAGCCCGGGCAGTAGACCTCTTCCTTGGGATCGATGCCCTCGGCCAGCACAGCGCCGCCCACCACCAGCTTGAAGACCGAGCCGGGGGGATAGGTGCTCTGCACCACGCGGTTTTGCAGGGGATGCATGGGGTTGTCGCGCAGGCTGGCCCACTGTTTGTTGGACAGCCCGGTCACGAACCAGTTGGCGTCAAAGCTCGGCTGGCTGACAAAGGCCCGGATTTCGCCGGATTCCGGCTCCATGACCACGATGGCCCCGGCCTTGCCCTCCAGCATGTCCGAGCAGCGCTTTTGCAGGCCAAGGTCAATGGACAGCGTCAGATCCTCGCCCGCCTGCGGCGGACGCAGGGTATGCTGGTTCAGCCGCCGTCCGGTGGCGTCCACCTCAAGCTGACGAAGGCCTTTCTCGCCGCGCAGGCGGTCCTCCAGCATATATTCCAGACCGCCCTTGCCCACGTTGTCGCCAAGGCTCAGAGACGGGTCTTTTTCCAGTTCGTCCTCGTTGGCTTCGGCCACGTAGCCCAGCACATGCGAAAGCAGCGCGCCCTGCGGATAAAACCGGCGCGGACGGACAACAATCTCCAGCCCCGGCCAAAACAGGGCATTGGCCTCAATGCGGGCCAGCTGCTCAAAGGGCAGGTCCGGGACAAGAATGAGCGGCTCAAAGGGCTTCACCCGTCGGCGGCCCTTCTTGAATTTCTTTTCGAGGTCGGCACGTTCCACACCGGTCCACGCGCTGATCTGGTCCAGCGTGGACTCGATATCGCGAACATCCTCGCGGATGAGGCCGAGGGCGTAGGCGGGCTCGTTGACGGCCACAAGAGTGCCACTGCGGTCGCGGATAAGGCCGCGCGGCGCGTGCAGATATTCCTGACGGAGCTGGTTGTCGCGCGCCTTTTGGGCGAACTCGGCGCCCTTGTGCACCTGCAGGTACCAAAAGCGCAGGGCAAAGAGGCAGAACAGGCCCCATATCAGGCACTGCAGCAGGATGAGACCGGTGCGCGGTGGCGCTTGGCCTTCCGGTTCAAAGTGCGTTGGCGCCATGGCGGACCCAATTTTTGTAGATGGCGTAGGCAAAAGCCCACTCGATGAAGAAAATACCGGCCTGCAACAGCCCCTCGGTCATGAGGCGGGGAGTGGATACGGACAGGTCCTGCAACTGGGCCATCAATTCAAAGAGGCCCACGTGCCACACGCCCATGGCGATGCCAATGAGCATGACGAACAAAAGGTTGGTGGACTCGAACAGCCAGCGCCCCGCCCAAAACAGCGCGCCAAGGGCGGCGTACCAGAGCAGCGCGGACCCAAAGGCCATACCGCCCGTGCCCTCCTGCACCAGAATCCAGATGCAGGTCAGCCATGCGGCAATGCGGACCTCGCGCTCCTGCATGAGGATAACGAGGCCCGGAGCCAGAAAATCCACGCCGGGAACCAGACGCTGCAGCCAGATTCCCGCAACGGTAAAGAGTGTCCACCAAAGGAGCGGATGCATGTGGGGTTCCTATTTCGCCTTGCTTGGCCCGGATTCGGAGACAACGGCCTCCTGATGCAGAATGAGCGCCTCCTCGACATTGCGCAGGTCCACCAGCGGTTTGGCCCGCACGGTCAGAAACAACGAAATGTCCGAGCGCTCAACGCCCACCACCCGCGCCACGGGCAACCCCTTGGGGAAGATGCCCGCCAGCCCGGAGGTCAACAGCTCCTCGCCAACGGCGAGGGGGGCGTTCTGCGGCACGTATCGCACTTCCAGCATGCCTTCGTCGCTTCGGCCGCACAAAACGCCGCTGACGCGGCTTTGGGAGCCAAGGACAGGCAGCTTGCTGTTGATGTCGGTGATGAGGAGGACGGTGGCCGTGGTCAGCCCACGGCGCAGGACGCGGCCCATGACGCCGTCCTCGGTGCAGACGGGGTCGTTTTGGTCCACGCCCGTTGAGGAGCCTTTGTCCACGGTGAGGGTATCCAGCACAGCGCCGGGGCCAAGACGGTGCGCAATAACGCGCACGCCCTGCCGCGACCAGCCGGGAACCGGAGCAAACGACATGAGCCGCCTGAGGCGCTGGGCCTCGGCGGCGTCTTCTTGCACTTTTGCCAGTTCCAGCTTGAGCTGGCCCACCCGGGTCTGAAGCTGCTCGTTCTCTTCGCGCACGTCCACAAGGTAGACGTAGTCACGCCAGAGCGTTGTGGCCTTGTCCACGGTCCACTGGCCGGGCTTGAGCACCCAGCCGACGAACTCCAGACCCGTGTGGCCGGAAATGGCGTCCAGTCCTCCCGTACGCAGATTCCACGTAAACAGACTCAGGTACAGGAACAGGATAAGGAGCAGGGCACCGATGGCCCCTTTTCGCGATCGGAGGTTAATCGATCGTGACCTCCTTGAGGACGTCCAGATTGTCGAGCGCACGGCCGGACCCCAGCACAACAGTCGACAACGGATCGTCCACAACGGTGATGGGCAGTCCGGTCTCCTCACGCAGGAGCTGGTCCAGTCCCTTCAGCAGCGCGCCGCCGCCAGTGAGCACAATGCCCCGGTCCACGATGTCCGCGGCCAGTTCGGGGGGCGTCTGCTCAAGGGCGATGCGGCAGGCCTGAACAATGGCGTCCACCTGTTCGGCAATGGCCTTGCGCACCTCTTCGGACGTGATGGTGATATTCTGCGGAATACCGGAGACGAGGTCCCGGCCCTTGACCGACATTTCCACCTCGTGGGACGAGGGGTAGGCGCTGCCCGCCTGAATTTTAATGGTCTCGGACGTGCTCTCGCCGATGAGCATGTTGTACTTGCGCTTCACATACTGCATGATCGCCTCGTCCATCTTGTCGCCGCCAACGCGGACGGACTTGGAGTAGACGATGCCGGACAGCGAGATGACGGCGACCTCGGTGGTGCCGCCGCCGATGTCCACAACCATGTTGGAGGTGGGCTCGGTAATGGGCAGGTCCGCGCCAATGGCCGCGGCCATGGGTTCCTCAATGAGGTACACCTCGCGCGCACCCGCGCTTTCGGCGGATTCCTTCACGGCGCGCTTTTCCACCTGCGTAATGCCCGTGGGCACGCAGATGATGATGCGCGGCCGCACCAGACGGCGGCTGTTGTGCACTTTGGTGATAAAATGCCGCAGCATGGCCTCGGTGATCTCGAAATCGGCGATGACGCCATCTTTCATCGGCCGGATGGCGACGATGTTTGCCGGGGTACGCCCGAGCATCTGCTTGGCTTCGAGCCCGACGGCGAGAACCTTCTTGCCGCCCTTGCTGTCCTGTTTGACGGCAACGACGGAGGGTTCGCGCAGCACAATGCCCTGCCCCTTGACGTAAACGCAAGTATTGGCTGTGCCCAAGTCTATCGCGAGATCATTGGAGAAAAATCCGAGAACCGTATCCAAGATTCTGGACATAAACACTCTCTTGGGTCAATGAATTCGTGGAATTTCGGAAGGCTGGAACCTGGGTGTGCTCCAGCCCGCAACGTCACTCTGAGTTAGTATACAAACCACTGTCATCAGGCAAGGGGTCCACACTAAATTCTCCCGGATACATATTTATGAACCGTTTCCATGGCCTCTCGGCCTACCTCAAGCGCCGCTTTGGCGGGCGCGTCCACAAAATCCCGCTGGACGCGGGATTCACCTGCCCCAACCGCGACGGAAGCCTGTCCACACGCGGCTGCGCCTTTTGCGACGCCAAGGGCGCAGGCACCGGACTTCTGGCCGGCGGGGCGGACCTTGCGGCGCAGTGGGAAAAATGGCGCACCCAACTGGGCGACAAATACGGCGCGCAACTTTTTTTGGCGTATTTGCAGTCCTATTCCAATACCTATGGCCCCATAGAGCACCTGCGCGCCACCCTTGAGCGCATCACGCCCTTGCCGCAACTGGCAGGCATCTGCATTGGCACGCGTCCGGACTGCCTTGATGACGCCAAGCTCGACCTGCTGGCCGACCAGCCCATTCAGGAAATCTGGCTGGACCTTGGCCTGCAATCCGCGCGGAACGACACCCTCGCCCGCATCAACCGCGGGCACACCGCCGAGACCTTTGCCGCCGCCACCCGCGCCGCCGCAGAGCGCGGGCTCAAGGTCTGCGCCCACCTCATTATGGGCCTGCCCGGCGAGGACGAGGAGGATTTCCTCGCCAGTGTGGACTACGTCAACGCCCTGCCCATCCACGGCATTAAACTCCACAACCTCTTTATCTGTCCGGGCACACCCCTTGAGGACATGTGGCGTACTTCGCCCTTTCCACTTCCCTCGCGGGGGGAGTACATTGAAGCCGTGGTCTTCGCCCTTGAGCACCTGCGCCCGGAAATTGTGGTCCACCGCATTGTCTCGGACCCGGAATCCGGCCAGCTTGTCGCGCCCGAGTGGGCGGCCATGAAGCGACCCACCATGAACGGCGTCACCACCGCCCTTGCGCGGCTGGACACATGGCAAGGCCGCGCCCTTGCACCGGACCGCCCCATGCCGGAGTGGTTTGAGCACGACGTCCCCTACCCACAAGGACT
Source organism: Desulfobaculum sp. SPO524 (assembly GCF_044987625.1). Taxonomy (NCBI): domain Bacteria; kingdom Pseudomonadati; phylum Thermodesulfobacteriota; class Desulfovibrionia; order Desulfovibrionales; family Desulfovibrionaceae; genus Desulfobaculum; species Desulfobaculum sp. SPO524. The sequence goes on from NZ_JBJDSB010000001.1 coordinate 1,052,599, forward strand.
GTTTGCATGACAACACAGACGGAAACCCTCACCGCCGGTCCCCTTGCCCTCACGCTAACGTGGTCCGGCGCGCTGCTCACAGGCTCCGCCCTGTCGTGGAGCGAAACCGCAACGCCATCGCTCAAGCTGTCCGCCGCGGGCAGTGCGGTGCAGCGCGTGCTGGCAAACTATGTTCTGGGCCGTTCGGTCACGTGGCCGGACCTGCCCCTTGCCGAGCACAAGCTCCCGGCCTTTACCCGCCGCGTCCTCGCCACCCTGCGGCGCGAGGTCCCCCACGGCCACACCGTCACCTACAAAGAACTTGCCGAAATGGCAGGCTCGCCCAACAGCGCCCGCGCCGTGGGGCAGGTCATGGGCCGCAATCCATGGCTGCTGCTGGTGCCCTGCCACCGCGTGCTGAGCACAAGCGGCCTTGGCGGCTACGCCTCGGGCGAGGACCTCAAGCGCGCCCTCCTTGAGCTGGAGGGCGTTCCCGCGCCGTAGGCCTTCCCCTCCCCCGACACGGCCCCGCGACGACATCAAAGACTGGTACAGACACTGGACAACACCGCCGCCGCCACGCTAAGCGGCTGTGGGCGGACGCGCCGCAGGCCGCCGCATGCACCACGCACAGCAATCCCAAGGAATGAAACATATGTCCCAACGCACCGTGAACGCAGGCGCACTGGTCCTCGCCGCCGGAAAGGGCACCAGAATGCGCTCCAATACGCCCAAAGTTCTGCACACCATTCTTGGCGAGCCCATGCTGTGGTACGTCCACAGCGCCCTGTCCACCCTGCCCCTGTCCGGACTGTGGACCGTCATCGGCCACGGCGCGGATGACGTGCGCGCGGCCTTCTCGCACCTTGGGCAGGACGCGTTCATCGTGCAGGAGCAGCAGCTGGGCACGGGGCACGCCGTGCAGCAGGCGTGGGACGCCATCACCGATGCGGGGCTGGACGCCGTGCTGGTCGCCAACGGCGATACGCCGCTCCTTCCCGCCGCCAGCCTGCGCGCCCTTATGGACGAGTCCATAGCGCAGAACGCGGACATTGCCTTTTTGACCCTGACCCTCGACGACCCCGGCGCATATGGCCGCGTCACACGCGGCGCGGACGGCACGGTTGCCGCCATCATCGAGGCCAAGGACTTCCGCCCAGAAGACCACGGCGGCGAAGTGCATGAAATCAACGCGGGCATCTACTGGCTGAACACCGCCACCATTGGCCCGCTCCTCAGCCGCCTGACCAACAATAACGCCAGCGGCGAGTTCTACATCACCGATCTTGTGGCGCTGGCCGTGGCCGAAGGGCTGACCGTACAGGGCATCAACGGCGGCAGCGACCCGCACCTTTTAGGCGTCAACAGCCCTGCGGAGCTTGTGCGCTCCGAGGAGCTGCTGCGAAAGCGCATCGTGGACGGCCTGCTGGACGAGGGCGTGCTCATCCGCCGCCCGGACGCCGTAACCATTGGTCCGCGCGCCAGCGTTGCCCCTGGCAGCGAAGTCTGCGGCCCCTGCGAAATCCTTGGCGAAAGCACCATCGCCGCAGGCGCCAGCGTCGCCTCCAACGTGTGGATGCACGACAGCCACATTGGCGAAGACTCCACCGTGCTGCCCTTTTCGCACCTAGAGCAGGCCACGGTGCAGGCGCGCTGTCACATCGGCCCCTACGCCCGCCTGCGCCCCGGCGCGCTGGTGTGCGACGAGGCCAAGGTCGGCAACTTCGTGGAAATGAAAAAGGCCACCCTCGGCCCCGGATCCAAAGCCAGCCATCTGACCTATCTTGGCGACACCGAAGTGGGCACAGGAGCCAACATCGGCGCAGGCACCATCACCTGCAACTACGACGGCGTGAACAAGTTCAAAACCGTCATCGAGGACGACGCCTTCATCGGCAGCAACACCGCTCTTGTGGCCCCCGTGACCATCGGCAAAGGCGCACTTGTCGGCGCAGGCTCGGTAATTACGCGAAACGTCAAGGAAAATACCATAGGCATCACCCGCGCAAAACAACGCGAACTTCCAAGAAGGAAGTAACACATTTCTTGATTTTACTATCTGAACAGGGTAGAAATTTCGCCTATGGATGCACTGAGCCAGTTGGAAGCCCGAATCGATTCCATGCTTGCCAAGAACCGGGTTCTGGAGGAGGAAAACCGGCGTCTTCGGCGGGAGCTCGATGGTGGCAAACGAGAGCTTGAAAGCGAAAACCGAGCTCTGCGCGACGAACTCGAGCGCGAACGGGCCGGAAAGAGAGACGTCCTCGCCAAGATAGACAATCTGCTGGAAAAACTTCAGTCAGAGACTGAATAGGCGGATATCTACATATGCCGAGTTACACTCTTTCTGTCCTTGATTTGGAAGTTTCCTTCAGGGCAAAGGCTGACCATACCCGAGTTCTCAAGGCAAAGGAGCTTCTTGAGGAACGGTACCGGGAAATCACACAGCACGGTAGACGACTGAGCAAAGAGAAGCTGTTGACATTCCTGGCTCTTGGGCTGGCAGACGACCTGCTCCAGAGCAACCGGAAACTAGAAGAGCTGGATGGAAAACTTTCCGATCTTCTCGATAAGATCGATAATGGCGGGACCTGATTAACGGGCGTCATACTTGCGTATCTCCCTGGGGGGTTTGTGATTGAGGAACAATTTTTGAGCCAACACTTCTAAAACGGGAGCAGCTTTAAGGCCTGCCCGTGTGCACACCCGCAAGACGGGGAGCCTGACGGCAGGTACAGCAGCACCCACCTTGCTTTGCAAGGTTCAAAAGAGTTCCCAACACGGCGCCCCGGGGTAGATATATACATTCTTGGTTGTGGGAGAATACCTTAACCCGGCATGAACGCTTACAGGATAAACCCTTAACACGCCTGCCCGCCTTTCCTCATGGCCCCTTGCGGGTCTTCCAGCCGCGGCTGCCTCCGGCCGCTCACTTCCGATGTATCGCTCTTCACCCCTCGCCGCTGGCAGGAGCAGAAGCCCTGCCGAAGTATATCGGGTTTGCGGCAACCCGTAGCGCATAAAAGGAGAGTGCCATGAGTTTGGCAATATTGTTCGCCGCAATTGTCGGCGCGGTATTAGGGGCCTCAGCAGGCTATGTCCTGCACAATTACATCTCATCGAAGCGGCTGGCAGGCGCCAAGGACCTCGCCGACCGCATCCTCGACGAGGCCCGTAAGGAAGGACAGGCCCAGCGTAAGGAGTACATGCTCCAAGCGCAGGACGAAATCCTCCGCCTCAAGAAAGAAATGGAGGGCGAGTTCAAAGACGTTGAACGCGACCTCAAAAAACGAGAATCCCGCAACCAGGACAAGGAAGAACGCCTTGAGCGCCGCGTAGAGGAATCCAACCGCAAGGAATCCGAACTCGTCGCCATGGAAAAGCGTCTCTCCCGCCTCGAACGCAAGCTGACCAACCGTCAGGAGCACATCGAGGAACTGGAAGGACAACAGATGACCAAGCTGGAGGAAATCTCCGGCCTGACTGCTGAAGAAGCCAAAGAACGCCTCATGGGTGAAATTGAATCCCAGACGAGGCACGAGGCCGCCAAACGCGTCCGTCAGATTGAGATGGAAGCCAAGGAAACCGGCGACCGCAAAGCCAAAGAAATCCTCGCCACCGCCATCCAGCGGTATTCCGGCGACTTCGTCAACGAGCAGACCGTCGCCGCCGTTACCCTGCCCAGCGAAGATATGAAGGGCCGCATCATCGGCCGCGAAGGCCGCAACATCCGTGCGCTGGAAGCCGCCACGGGCGTGGACCTCATCATCGACGACACCCCCGAAACCGTCGTCCTTTCCGCCTTCTCCCCCCTGCGTCGCCAGGTCGCCAAGCTGGCGCTGGAACGCCTCATCAGCGACGGCCGCATCCATCCGGCCCGCATTGAAGACGTGGTGAAGAAAGTGGAACAGGAAATGGACGTCAAGCTCCGCGAAATTGGCGAGCAGGCGACCTTCGACGTGGGCGTGCACGGCATCCATCCCGATGTCGTCCGTCTGCTGGGCCAGCTCCAGTACCGCACCAGCTTCTCCCAGAATGTGCTCCAGCACTCTCTGGAAGTGGCCTCCCTGTGTGGCATCATGGCCGCAGAACTTGGTCTGGACGCCAAAAAGGCCAAGCGCGCAGGCCTGCTGCACGACATCGGCAAAGCCGTGGACCACGAAGTGGAAGGTCCCCACGCCCTCATCGGCGCGGACCTCGCCAAGAAATACGGCGAGGGCAAGGACATCATCCACTCCATCGCCGCGCACCATGAGGACACCGCACCCACCACGGTGCTGGCCGTTCTCGTGCAGGCTGCGGACAGCCTCTCCGGCGCACGCCCCGGCGCGCGTAAGGAACTGCTGGAAAACTACGTGAAGCGCCTTGAAGAGCTGGAAGGCATCGCCACCAGCTTCGAGGGCGTGTCCAAGGCCTACGCCATTCAGGCCGGACGCGAAATCCGCGTCATGGTCGATTCCGAGCGCATCGACGACGACAAGACCTACCTGCTGTGTAAGGACATCTCCCAGAAGATTGAGGAGAACCTCACCTACCCTGGCCAGATTCGCGTGACGTGCATCCGCGAACGCCGCGCCGTGGGCTACGCCAAGTAGCGTCTGCGCTCCCAACCAGAAGACACGGACCGGAAAGGCTCAGCCTTTCCGGTCTTTTTTTTGCGCCGCTGCACGTGGCACACAGCGCCGGCTTCCCGCCTCCTCCCTGCCCCTCTGGGCGTGGCGCACGCCACGTCCATGTCACGCCGCGCCCATGTCCTCATAGAATGCAAAACGCCCCTGTACAAAAAAAGGCCACACAGTACGCACACGCAAAAAACGAAATGTGGCAGGCCTTCTAACGCATCACCCAAACCCATGTCACAACTCGGGATATTGACATCTGCTGTCCAAGGCGCAATACAGCTGACATGGACTCTAAGAGGGAGGGAATTCCATGCGAATCCGGCTTGTTGCACCGCTTATTCTTGCGTCTGTGGCCTTAATCCCCTTGTTCACACGTCCGGTGGCCGCACAGGAGAAGACCTACGTCGGCTCCAAAGCGTGCGCGGAGTGTCATCCCGAACAGTATGACAACTTCATGCGCCACGCCAAAAAAGCCACCTCCGCCCACAGTATCAAAATCATGTCGTCGGACCTCACCGAGGAGGAAGAACGCGGATGCTACGCCTGCCACACCACGGGGTATGGCCAGCCCGGCGGATTCGTGAGCTTTGAGGAAACGCCGGAACTTGGGCACGCCGGGTGCGAGGTCTGCCACGGTCCCGGTTCCGTGCATGTGGAATGGGGCGGCGACCCGGACCAAATCCACGGCTCGCTGAGCATTGAGGACTGTGAACACTGCCACAACGAAGAGCGTGTCGGCGCGTTCAACTTCAAGCCCATGCTCTACGGCGGGGCGCATTAAAGGAGGTCGGCAGGCATGGGATTCTACAGCAAATCTTTGCGGCTCAAGATCATTGTCCCCATCTCCATCATCACCATCTTCACCTTTGCCGTTCTGGGCGTCACCAACTCCGCGTGGCACCGCCACGCCACAACGGACATCATCCACGACTCCGCCACCCGCATCGCCTCCACCCTGCTCTCCGCCATTGAGGAGCCTATGGCCATCGGTGACAACGAGGGCACGCAGATGCAGCTACGCAAAGTGGCGGCCAGCTACAGCGACGTCACCGTCTTCCTCACCAACTTCAAGGGCAACATCACCTACTCCACGGATGAAGAGGCCGTGCGCAAGGACCTCGCCACCGTCCGCCCGGAACAGGACATTCAGAACCTGCTTTCCGCCAGCCTCACAACCCCGCAGGAGGCGGGCGAGCTGCTGCACATTGGCGGACGGCCCTACTTTGTGGCCGTCAACTCCATTCCCAACGAGCCAAGCTGTCACCACTGTCACGGCGCGTCCCAGCCCATCCTCGGGTCCATGGTGCTCATGCAGGACGTCAGCCCGCAGTTTGCGGACCTGTGGAACGCGGAGAAGATGACCATCGGCCTCTCCCTCGCGGGCGCGGCCTTCCTGCTGCTGGCGCTTCTTGGCTTCATCAAGCGTATGGTCATCTCCAAGGTAGTCTGCATCGCCGACATCAGCGACCGCATCAAGGACGGCGACTACAACGCGGAATTCGACACCTGCGGCGACGACGAACTCGCCTCGCTGTCCGACAACCTGCGAGTCATGGTGCAGACCGTGCAGAATCAGCTGGAATACAACAAAAGCATCCTGCACGGCATCATCATCCCCCTCATTGTCACGGACCGGGACGAACGCGTCACCTTCACCAACGAGCCCATGCGCCGCATCCTCGGCCTGCCCGAGGGGCGCATTGCAGGGCGAAAGATGTCTGAACTCTTTGCCCAGTGCCCGCCCGAGCACGCCCAGGTGGCGCGCCGCGTCATCGCCTCGGGCGCCAGCGCAAGCGGCCAGCTAACCTACACGGGACAGGACGGCGCCCAATACCCCCTGCACTACGAAGTCTCGCCCCTCACGGACGCCAACGACGCCGTTGTCGGCGCCATCGCCACCATGATCGACCTGACGCAGGAGGAAGCCGACAAAGAGCGCATCCGCGCCCAGCGCGAGAACCTGCTCCACGTGGCGGACGACGTCACCGAGGTCGCCACAGCCCTTACCGCCTCAGCGGACCAGCTGGCGCACCAGATGCAGGAACTCATGAACGGCATGGAGCAGACCTCGGCCCAGACCGGGCAGGTGGCCGCCGCCATGGAGGAAATGAACGCTACCGTCCTGGAGGTTGCCCAAAACGCCGGACGCGCCGCCGAGGCTTCAACCTCCGCCAGCGGCGTGGCCAAGGACGGCGGACAGGAAGTGGAAAACACCGTCATGGAAACGCGCCAAATGGCCGAGACCACGCAGGGCCTTGCCCAAAGCCTTGGCAGCCTGTCCGAACGCGCCGAAGACATCGGCCACGTGATGAACGTTATTAATGACATTGCGGACCAGACCAACCTGCTAGCGCTCAACGCCGCCATCGAGGCCGCCCGCGCGGGCGAAGCCGGGCGCGGCTTTGCCGTGGTGGCGGACGAGGTGCGCAAGCTGGCGGAAAAAACCATGCAGGCCACCCGCGAGGTGGACGGCGCCATCCGCGGCATTCAGGAGAGCGCCCACGACGCTGTCTCCGCCATGGACCAAACCCGCGACCGCGCAACCCACACCCAGTCCCTGGCCACCAACGCGGGGTCCGTGCTGACGCGCATCGTCTCCCAATCCGATTCCATAGCGGACATGGTGCGCTCCATCGCCACGGCGGCGGATCAACAATCCTCCACCAGCGACGAAATCAACGCCAATGTCTCCAGCATCAATCAATTGTCGCAGGATATCTCCCAGCGCATATCCACGGCCAACGCGTCCATTCAGGACGTGGCGGGCATGGCAAAGCAGCTAAGCACCCTCGTGGAGAAATTCCGCGAATAAGTCCGGTTCTCCAAGCCGCCCGCATGCTGCATGCCATGGTTCCCCACCGCCACACGCATGCAGCATGCGGGCACTTTTCCCCAACTGCGTAGGTAGCGCACAGTTCCTCCCAGCAGTACTGCACGGCACCGCGTGCGACGCTCCGTCCTTTCAAATGTTCATTTCCTGTCAGGAAAGCCTGTTGATAGAGCCCCACCTTTTGCGTATATAGTGTTGGTGAATCCTTAAAGAGACGGTTTTCCTCTTTTTCCGAGGTCTTCCATCTCTTCGGCATTTGAAAAATGCCCAGATTGTGGCAGACTACCTTCCAACTCCTAGGGGGATGATGGGATTTCAATGCCAACACATCATAACACGGCGCGTCACAGTCAGCGCCGCACTTCACCGCACCGCGCGCAGTTGGAATGCCCTGCCATCACGAAGGAATTTGGAAAATTCCTGCTCAAACCCCTTGTCAAAGGCCTTCTTAATCGCTAATGGTTCCTAATACCAATTGCGAATCACCTGCAATGAAAAGACAGGAGGAAACCATGCCCGAAGTATTAGAAGTCTACAAATGTGAAGCATGTGGAAACATTGTGGAAGTGCTGCATGGTGGCGCAGGCGAGCTGGTCTGCTGTGGCGAACCCATGAAGAAGTTTGCCGAAAACACCGTGGATGCCGCCAAAGAAAAGCACGTGCCTGTCATTGAAAAGACAGCCGACGGCTATAAGGTAAAGGTTGGCGACGTGGCCCACCCCATGGAAGAGAAGCACTACATCGAGTGGATCGAACTCATCGCGGACGGCAAAGCCTACCGCCAGTTCCTGAAACCCGGTGACGCACCCGAAGCCACCTTCTGTATTTCCGCCAGCTCCGTTACGGCCCGCGAATACTGCAACCTGCACGGCCTGTGGAAGGCCGAGAGCTAAGCCCCTAGCGGCAAAAGGAGATTCCCCTCATGGCCAAGTATGTTTGCACCCTGTGCGGCTATGTGTACGACCCCGCCGAAGGCGACCCCGATAGCAACATCGCCCCCGGCACCGCCTTTGAAGACCTTCCCGATGACTGGGTCTGCCCCATCTGCGGCGCAGGCAAGGAAGACTTCGAAAAAGAATAGCACCCATGGCCCCCGCTTGCCGGGGGCCTTCCCGGCGGGGCGGCAGTGTCCGTCACGCCCGGAAGGCCCGCGAGAGAGAAACCGGGCCGCAGGGAAGACGCCGCGTACGCGGCGAAACACAGACTCACAAACGAAACGGACAGAACAATCATGAGACCGGTTGAAATCAAAAAAGACATCTACTGGGTTGGCTGCGTTGATTGGAACGGCATTGACTTTCACGGCTATTCCATCGCCCGTCACGGCACCACGTACAACGCCTACCTCGTCAAAGACGAAAAAATCACCCTGTTCGACACGGTGAAGCCCGAATTCCGCGACGAATTCCTCGCCACCCTCGCGCAGGTCGTGAACATTGAAGACATCGACTACATCGTGGCCAACCATCTGGAGCCCGACCACGGAGGCCTGCTGGCCGACCTCGTCGAGCTGGCCAAGCCCGAAAAAATCTTCTGCTCCCCCATGGGCAAGCGCGCCATTGAGGCCCACTTCCACCCCGAAGGCTGGCCCATCGAAGCCATGAAGACCGGCTCGTCCATCTCCCTTGGGCAGCGCACCGTGCAGTTTGTGGAAACCCGCATGCTGCATTGGCCCGACTCCATGCTGTCCTACATCCCCGAGGACAAGCTGCTCATCACCAACGACGCCTTCGGCCAGAACATCGCCTCCTCCGAGCGCTACGCGGACCAGCTTGACCGCGGGTTCCTGAAGCGCCGCATGATGGAGTACTACGCCAACATCGTTGTGCCCTACTCCCCCGTTGTGGAGAAGACCCTCGACGGCGTGCACGAACTGGACCTTGACGTGGACATGGTGGCCCCGGACCACGGCGCCATCTTCCGCGGCAAAGAGGACGTGGAGTTCGCCATGCAGACCTACCGCGAGTTTGCCGAGCAAAAGCCCACGAACCGCGCCGTCATCGTGTACGACACCATGTGGCACTCCACGGAAAAGATGGCCAAGGCCATCGCCGACGGCCTCATGGACGAGGGCGTGGGAGTGCGCCTGATGCACCTGAAGAGCTACCACCACTCCGAAGTGATGACCGAGGTCTTCAAGTCCGGCGCTGTGCTGATGGGCTCCCCCACGCACAACAACGGCATCCTGCCGCTGGTGGCCGACATGCTCACCTACATGAAGGGCCTGCGCCCGCAGAACAAGGTGGGCGCGGCGTTTGGCTCCTTCGGCTGGAGCGGCGAATGCGTCAAGACCATCACCGAATGGCTGGAGTCCATGAACTTTGAGGTTGTGGACCCGGTGAAGACCAAGCACGTCCCCGCCAAGGAATCCCTTGAGGAATGCCTTGAACTGGGCCGCGCCGTCGGCAAGGCCCTCAAAGCCAAAATGGCCGACTAAATCCGTCTCGCACGCGCCGGGGGTCTCCGGACCTCCGGCGCTTCTTGAACCGGCGCAGGAAACCACCGACCAAGGGGGCACACAATGGATGCTTTGTTCCTCTCGCGGCTCCAGTTCGCTGCCGCGACCATGTTTCACTTCATTTTCGTCCCGCTGACGCTGGGGCTTTCCATCCTCGTCGCCGTGATGGAAACCAAGTACGTCACCTCCGGCAACGAGACGTACAAGAAAATGGCGAAGTTCTGGGGCAAGCTGTTCCTCATCAACTTTGCCCTCGGCGTTGTCACCGGCATTACGCTGGAATTCCAGTTCGGCACCAACTGGTCCCGCTACTCCGCCTATGTGGGCGACATTTTCGGCTCGCTGCTGGCTATTGAGGCCACGGTGGCGTTCTTCCTTGAGTCCACGTTCATTGCGGTGTGGGTCTTTGGCTGGGACAAGCTCTCGCCCAAGATGCACTGTGCCGCCATCTGGATTGTGGCCATCGCCTCCAATCTTTCGGGTCTGTGGATTCTGCTGGCCAACGGCTTTATGCAGAACCCCGTGGGCTACACACTGCAAAACGGCCGCGCTGAACTCGCCAACTTCCTCGACGTCATCACCAACCCCTTTGGGTGGATGCAGTTCTTCCACGTCATTCCGGCGTCGCTCATTGTCGCGGGCTTCTTTATCATGGGCATCAGCGCATGGCATTTGCTGCGCGGCTCGCACACGGACTTCTTCCAGAAGTCCATGCGCGTTGGCATCTACGCGGCGCTTATCTTCTCGCTGTTCACCGCCTTTGAGGGCCACATGCACGGCAACGAGGTTGCCCAGGTGCAGCCCGCCAAGCTGGCTGCCATGGAAGCGCACTGGGAAACCACAGACTACGCGCCCATGTACCTGCTGCAGATTCCCGATGTAAAAAATGAGGAGAACCTCATTGAAGCGTTCCCCATTCCGGGCCTTTTGTCCCTGCTGGCCTTCAACGACCCCTCCGCCACCGTGCAGGGCCTGAAGGACTTCCCCAAGGACCAGCGCCCTCCCGTCATGCTGACGTTCCTTTCCTTCCGCGCCATGGTCGGTCTTGGCACCCTGTTCATCGTCCTTGCCGGTCTTGCATGGCTGGTACGCAACCGCCTGACGGACTACCCCATGCTGCTCAAGGCGCTGGTGTGGACCATTCCGCTGCCCTACCTCGCCCACCAGTTCGGCTGGATTGTGGCGGAGGTTGGCCGCCAGCCATGGGTTGTCTACGGCCTGATGCGCACGTCCGAGGGCGTCTCGCCCGCCGTGACCACGACGCAGGTGGGCTTCTCCCTGGCGGCACTGGTGGGCATGTACCTGCTGCTTGGCGCAGCGGACATCTTCCTGCTGTTCAAGTACGCCCGCAAGGGTCCGCAATAGGCCGGGCATGACAACGGGTATCGACACCAACTTCTTACCTGACGAGGAAGAGGCATGTTAGAGACTGTATGGTTCCTGCTGTGGGGCGTACTGTGGGCCGTCTACTTCATTTTGGACGGGTTTGATCTGGGCATGGGCACCATCATGCCCTTCATCAGCAAAAACGAAACCGATCGCCGCACCATCTACAATGCCGCCGGTCCCTTTTGGGACGGCAACGAAGTGTGGCTTATCACCGCCGGCGGCGTGACCTTTGCGGCCTTCCCCGGCGCATATGCCGCGCTGTTCTCGGCCATGTATTCGGCGCTGTTCCTGCTGCTGTTTGCGCTCATTCTGCGCGGCGTCTCCTTTGAGTTCCGCTCCAAGGTGGAAAGCGACGCATGGCGCAAGCTGTGGGACGTGTGCCACGTCATTGGCAGCTTTGCCCCGGCCCTCTTGCTGGGCGTGGCCTTTGCCAACATCTTCCGCGGCATTCCCCTCAACGCCGAGGGCATCAACGAAGCGGGCCTGCTGCAGCTGCTGAACCCCTACGGGCTGGCTGGCGGCGTGCTCTTCGTCATTATGTTCGTGATGCACGGCTCCATCTGGCTGGGCATCAAGTCGCAGGGCCCCCTGCATGACCGCGCCGTGAACCTTGCCACCAAGACGTGGCCCGTGCTCATCATCTGGGCGGTGCTCTTTGTGGTCTACACCGGCGTGGAGACCAACACCTTTGCCAACTATCTGGCCAACCCGCTGCTGTTCGTCATCCTCATCGGCGCTGTTGCGGGCATGATTGCCATCCGCCCCGCCCTTGGCGCGGGCCGGCTGTGGCGCGCATGGACGGCCTCGGCCGTGGGCATCGGCGGCACCGCGCTGTTCGGCGTGGTGGGCATGTTCCCCCGTCTGCTGCCCTCCAGCCTCAACGATGCATGGAGCATGACCATCCACAACGCGGCGTCCACGCCGCTGACCCTCAAAATCATGCTCACCGTGACCCTGATCACCATCCCCATCGTCATCGCGTATCAGGCGTGGGTGTACAAAACCTTCTCCCACAAGATCACGCAGGACGACCTCGACTACGAGGAAGCCTACTAACGCGGCGATTTTCCCCCGCCGCCCTGTGGAAAACACAGCGCCGCCCCGGCCTTGGCCGGGGCGGCGTCTTTTGTGTGAACAGCCGAAAGCTGCGCAGAAAACCAGTGGGAAGTCCTCCCCTTTTGAGCAGGCCCACCACAAGTGGCTGTGCCCTCAGCCTCAATTCGTGCGGCGGCGGCGAAGCCGCCACGGCGTCAGGCGTCGTCGTCCTCGGCCAGCGCTCCTGCGTCGGGCGTGCCGAGGGTGCAGGCGTTGCCTTTGTAGTTGAAGAACAGCTTCAGGGTCTTCTTAACCTTGTCAGAGAAAATTTTCGGGCCAAGGTAATTCCCGGCCACACGCTTATTGATTTCGCCAAGGGTGGGGTAGGGGTGCACCGCGCTGGCGAGGGTGCTCAGCTTCACGCCGCCGCTTTGGATGGCCACCCATTCGTTAATCAGCTCCCCGGCGTGGGGGCCGACAATCTGCACGCCCACGGGACGGCCCTTTGTGAGCAGCAGCTTGATGCGTCCGCGCGTTTCGCCTTCGGCAACGGCGCGGTCGTTGCCTGCAAAATCCTCGGTGATGACGTCCACATCCAGCCCCGCCTCGGCCGCGGATTTTTCATTGTGGCCGATGGAGGCGCTTTCGGGCCATGTGTAAGTGCAGCGCGGCAGGTTGGTGTAATCGGCCTTGCGGGGCAGGTGAAAGACGGCGTTGGACACCACAATACCGCCCTCGTAGCCTGCGGCGTGGGTAAATTGGTGCTGGCCGGTCACGTCTCCGGCGGCGTAAATATGCTTCACATTGGTGCGCATGCGCGCGTCCACGCCAATGCCGCGGCGCGAGGCGTCCACCCCCGCCTGCTCCAGGCCCAGCCCCTCGATATTCGGCGTGCGCCCCAGCGCCACAAACAGCGCCTCGCCCACCACGGAGCGCGGCGCGCCCGCCGCATCCGTAAACACCACCTCCGCGGCGTGCCCGGTGCTGACCACCTCACGCACCGAGGTGCCCACGTGCACGGTGACGCCGTCGTCACGCAGGGCCTGCTGCACCACCTCCGCCATGTCGGCGTCCTCGCCGGACAGAATGTGCGCGCTGCGCTGAATGAGCGTGACCTTGCTCCCAAGGCGGCTGAACGCCTGCGCCATTTCACAGGCAATAGGCCCGCCCCCGAGGATGGTCAGCGACGCCGGAAGTTCTTCCAGCGAAAAAATCTGCTCGTTGGTGAGGTAGTCCACGCTGTCCAGCCCCGGAATGGGAGGCGCACCGGGTCGCGTGCCCGTGGCAATCACCCACGAACCAGCGGAATACACCGCGCCGCCAACACGCACGCTGTGCTCGTCCACAAACACAGCCTCGCCAAACTCCACCCGCGCCCCAAGCCCGCAAAAGCGCTCCACCGAGTCGTGCTCCTGAATCACGGCCTGCACCTCGCGGATGCGTTCGGCCACGCGGTAGAACTCCACGGGCGGCACGTCGACGCTGGGCAAACCAAAACGGTGGGCCGAGCGCATCTGGTGATAGACATGGGCGCAGTGGAGCAAGGTCTTGCTGGGCACGCAGCCGTAGTGCAGGCAGTCCCCGCCAAGGGCGGGCTCACGCTCAATGAGCAGGGTCTTGGCCCCAAGCTGGGCGCTGCCTGCGGCCACGGTCAGCCCAGCCGCTCCGCCGCCAATAATGCCGAGGTCAAAGTCGTAGGTGCCCATACGCCATGCTCCTTACGCGCCAAAGCGCCGCGCGCGGACGCGGGTCATAATCTTCTTTACCACAAGGGGAAACAGACCAAGGGCCGCAAAGGACGCGAGCAGCGACGGGGACAGAATGCCCGACAGCGACTGCAGCTGTCCCAGCTCCTTGCCGGCGTTCACATACACCATAGTTCCGGGCAGCATGCCCAATTGCGACACCCAATAGTACCGCAGCAAGGGCATGGTGGTCAGCCCCATCACCAGATTGATGGCAAAGAACGGAAACGCCGGGATAAGCCGCATGGTAAACAGATAAAACGCGCCCTCGCGCTCAATGCCCCGGTTCACAGTGACCAGCCTGCCCCCAAAACGCTGCTGCACCCAGTCGCGCAGAAGAAAGCGCGACGCCGCGCACGCCAGCGTCGCCCCAATGGTGCTGGCAAAGGAAATCACCACCAAGCCCAGCCAAAAGCCGAACAGCCCGCCCCCAAGCAGCGTCATCACCGTTGCGCCGGGGACCGACAGCGCCGTCACCAGCACATACACAACGAAATACGCGCCAATGACCGCCACGGTGTGCTCCGCATACACCGACGCAAACCACGCCTGCTGCTCGCGGATGAAGTCCAATGAAAAGAAGCGCCCAAGATCAAACACAAAGTACCCGGCAAGACCAAGCAGAACGAGCACCAGAACCAACACTTTGCGTAACGACATGACTCCACCTTGTTTCACAACAGCGCACAACGCGCCGCTTCCATTTCCATATACACTGCACAAGGCCCGCGGTGAAGGCCAGCCGCCCGCACCACAGCGACCGGCCGAGTAGCACACATGTCACCAGCGTGACACTTTCGCGTTACGACTGGCCGAATTATGCATTGACGACGCACCACACCTCACGTAGAGTCCTTTTCAGCATATGGGAACAGCACACAACGACACCTCCGTGTGCCCCATCCTACCGCTAACCCCGTTCGCGCGGGGTTTTTTCATGATTCTTCCTTCCAGCGGGGTCTTTCCCCGCGTGCTGTGCCATCATCCACAATCCGCTCCCCGTCCCCCGTTGCCTCCTCATAGTGGCGCAGGGCGGGAGCGTTGTGGAGTGACGCTCTTCTTTGCGTTCGCAATAACTGTTCTCACTCCTTGAATTTTCCGCTCTACGTCCTATAGAAACGCTTCCCGCCCCCAAATTGCCTGTCTCATCGCCCTCAACGCCATTTTTTGTATGCACCGTGCATTGCGTAATAACATTTCGCAATTAATATTCCTATTGTACTATCCATAGAAAAAATGTAACAATCGCTCCCAGTTCCCAGGAGGTGTTTCAACAACGCGGGCTGTTTGCCCGCTCAAACGGAAGGAGGATCGCCATGTCAGGTTGCAAGGCACAGCAGCCGCCTGTCGAGCCGGTCGATCTCTCCGGCGTTGCGCCGGTTGGAGCAGGCGCCACGCAGGAGATGGAGTCCATCCGCTACAAAATGAACGCGCCCCACGGTGTTGAGCCGGACAGCATGTTCTTTGTGCAGGTGGACCCCGAGCTTTGTGTAGACTGCTTTGAGTGTGAGGACCACTGTCCCACCGGAGCCATTCAGGAAAACGCGGACTTCGTGCACGAAGTCGTGGACCCTGCCGCATGCATGAACTGCGGCCAGTGTCTGCTCAGCTGCCCCTATGGCGCCATCTACGAGAACGTCTCGTACGTGGACGAGCTTTTTGAAAAGCTGCAGGACCCCGACACCATCGTGGTCACCATGCCCGCCCCCGCCGTGCGCTACGCCCTTGGCGAGTGCTTTGGCGAGGCGACCGGCACCTTCGTCAGCGGCAAAATGCACGCTGCCCTCAAGAAGATGGGCGTTGACTACGTGTGGGACACCGAGTGGACCGCCGACGTCACCATCCTTGAGGAAGGCACTGAGCTCATCAACCGCGTGAAGACCGGCGAGATGCCCCTGCCGCAGTTTACGTCCTGCTGTCCCGGCTGGATCAAGTACTGCGAAAGCTTCTACCCGGACCTCATCCCCCACTTGTCCACCTGCCGTTCGCCCATTGGCATGATCGGCTCCATGGCCAAGACCTACGGCGCAGAGCAGACCGGTGAGAAGCCCAAAAAGATCTACACCGTGTCCATCATGCCCTGCATCGCCAAGAAGTACGAAGGCATGCGCCCCGAGCTGGATGCCAGCGGCTTCCGCGACATCGACGCCACCATCAACACCCGCGAGCTGGCCTACATGATCAAGAAGGCCGGTATCGACTGGAACGCCCTGCCCGAGGTCCAGCCCGACCCCGCCCTTGGCATGTCCACCGGTGCCGCAACCATCTTCTGCACCAGCGGCGGCGTTATGGAAGCGGCCCTGCGCCTGGCCTACGAGGAACTCTCCGGCCAGGATCTGCCCGCTCCCGATATCAAGGTCGTGCGCACGCACGAAGGCATCAACGCTGCGGACATCGACATCCCCGGCTTCGGCACCGTTAAGGTGGCTGTGGCTTCGGGCCTCGAAAACGCGGCCAAGCTCTGCGACGAAGTGCGCGCGGGCAAGTCCCCCTACCACTTCATCGAAATCATGACCTGCCCCGGCGGTTGTGTGAACGGCGGCGGCCAGCCCATGGACCCGGCTGTCCAGGCCTCCCTGTTCAAGAGCATGATCGCCAAGGTCAACAAGCGCTTCCGCGCGCGCAGCATCGCCTAAAGGAGGAAACCATGCACAATGTCGCTACTCTGACCCGACGTGGTTTCATCAAGGCCGCCGGCCTGGCCTGCGGGTACGCCGTTCTCGGCGTGAACCTGACCAAAGAAGCCGTGGCCGCCGCCATGGAATTCGTCGGCCTGCGCCAGCGCTCCGTCTACAATGCTGACGCCAACATCTATAAGCTGCGCAAGTCGCAGGACAACCCGACTGTTATGTCCCTGTACGCCAAGGACGGCTTCCTGCCCGAAGGCCCCTGCGGACACAAGTCGCACCACCTGCTGCACACGCACTACTTTGACCGCAGCGCCAAAGTACAGGCGCTCAAGGACAAGGGCTTCGAACTGAAGCGCTAGTTCCCCGCACGCAACCGGGCTCGCCTGCGGGAAGGACACCGCGTCTGACCCCAAGGGCTCGCCCGACTCCCCCACCCCGCCTTTTCCCATGCGAAACCCGCTTAATCCTGCGGATTTCGTAGGGAATTTATTTCTCTTTTAAGCCTCTGTTTTTCTTCACTTTTTCTTCATTTTTCCCCATTGACATACCGCAGCGAAGCGGGTACTTCTCTGGCACACGATTTATAAATTCGTGTCACCTATATACGTGAATCGACCTGCGGGGAGGACGTACGTCTGAACCAGAGGGGAGGCCACTGCGCGACCTGAACGCTGCGCGTCCGCACACCGGTGCTGGCGTAAGGCCACAGGTGCACCCGCACACTTCCTCCATCCCCCTCACAGATCGAGCTGACCACCGCCCGCGCGGCCAGATACTGGCCCAGCGCAGGCACAACCGCCCGCACACGGCGACGGAGCTCAACCATGGAAAAACGCATGGGCGTTATCGGCATCATCATCCACGATAGGACTGCCGCTGCCTCGGCCGTCAACGAGATTCTCAGCGACTACGGCCACATTGTGGTGGGTCGCATGGGCCTTCCCTACAAGGAGAAGGGCGTCAACGTTATCTCACTGATTATCGAGGCTTCCACGGACGAGGTCGGCGCCATGACCGGACGGCTCGGCCAGCTTGCCAATGTCAAAGTCAAATCCATGCTCGTGTAGCACAAGGAGGCGGGAATGCTCATCGACACATCCACGGCCAAGGACTTCATCAACGAAGACGCCATCTGGGCAACCATCGAAAAGGCAGACACCCCGGACCCCGCGGAAGTGCGGGATATCCTCGCCAAAGCGGCGGAACGCAAGGGGCTGACACAGTACGAGACCGCCGTGCTTCTGCAGAACACGGACAAGGACCTCGACGAAGAAATCTTTTCCACGGCCATGGCCGTGAAGCAGGGCATCTACGGCAACCGTCTGGTGCTGTTCGCGCCGCTGTACATCACCAACGAGTGCTGTAACAAATGCGCGTACTGCGGCTTCAACGCCGACAACGACGACCTTGACCGCCGCACCCTCAACGACGCGGAAATCGCCAGCGAAACCCGCGTGCTTGAGGACCTCGGCCAGAAGCGCCTGCTCCTCGTCTACGGCGAGCATCCCCGCCTCGACGCCAAATGGATCGCCCACACCATGCAGGTGGTGTACGACACCATCTCCGAGAAATCCGGTGAAATCCGCCGCGTCAACGTCAACTGTGCGCCGCTGGATGTGGACGGCTTCCGCGCCCTGCAGGAAACCGGCATCGGCACCTACCAGTGCTTCCAGGAGACCTACCACCGCAAAACCTACGAAAAGGTCCACCTTGCCGGACGCAAGACCAACTACCTCTGGCGTCTGAACGCCCTGCACCGCGCGCAGGAAGCCGGCATTGACGACGTGGCCATGGGCGCCCTCTTTGGCCTGTACGACCACCGCTTTGAAATGCTGGCCCTGCTCCAGCATGCCGAGCAGCTGGAAAAGGACTGGGGCGTTGGCCCGCACACCATTTCCTTCCCGCGCATGGAGCCCGCGCTGGGGTCCGAGATGTCCTACGACCCGCCCTACGCCATCTCCAAGCACGACTTCAAAAAGGTCGTCGCCATCCTGCGCCTGGCCGTGCCCTACACCGGCCTCATCCTCACCACGCGTGAAAATGCCGAGTACCGCCGCGAGCTCATCAAGGTGGGCGTCTCGCAGATTTCCGGCGGCTCCCGCACCTACCCCGGCGCGTACACGGACCCCGAGTACGACCGTCCGGACGTGCAGCAGTTCTGCGTGGGCGACAACCGCTCCTTTGACGAAGTCATCCGCGACGTTGTGGAGCAGGGCTACCTGCCCTCGTGGTGCACCGCCTGCTACCGCCTTGGCCGCACTGGCGAGCACTTCATGGAACTGGCCAAAAAGGGCTTTATCCAGAAGTTCTGCCACCCCAACGCCATGATGACCTTCAACGAGTACCTCAACGACTACGCCTCCCCCGAGACCCGCGAGGCGGGACGCCTTTTCCTTGAAAAGGAACTCAAAGGCATTGGCGACGAAAAGACCCACACCCGCATTGCCGAACGCATGAAGCGCATCGACGCGGGTGAACGCGACCTCTACTTCTAGAGCATACCGACGACACGGCCCCCGTCCGCCATTGGCGGGCGGGGGCCATTGCCAGACGCCTGCCGCCCCTCCACGCACGCCGCTGTCCCCCACGCTTTTGCAGGCCGCCGCGCCCCGGCGCGGCGTAGGCATGTGTGCCGTCCGTTTTCAGGAGCCGATATGCTCGCTGTTCCCGGCATTGCCGCCCTTGGCGTCCCGGACGCCCTTGCCGCGGCGCGCCGCCGCATCATTCTGCACGCCGCCGTGTACGGCAATTTTGCGTCCTCGCCCCGCCACGCCAAGGCGTTTGACGCCGTCTTGGCCGCGCCCGAGTTTCAGGGGCTGGACATCATCCACATCGCCCCCGAGGCCCTTGGTGAAGCGGCAGACGCATGCGGTGCAGTTAACTGCGGGGCAACACCCCACGCCCTTTCGGACAGCGCGGGGACAGATGCCGCTTCGGACGCCGCCCGCATCCTGCGCCACGACTGGAGCGCGCAGGCCATGCGCGAGCACGCCGACGCCTCGCTTGACTATGTCCGCGGGCTGGCCGCGCGCCACCCGAAACGCGTACGCATCCACATGACGCCGCACCTTGGCCTGTTCCCGGCCCTCGTCATCGACGACAGTCTCTTTTTTGGCCACTACGCCCACGCCCCAGTGCCCGCACCAGAGGGCTACTGGCTGCGCGTGGACACGGACACCGCCCTGCTTGATGCGTGGCTAGACGCCGGATGCATCCCCGGCGACGCTACGCCCGACCAGCGCGCGGCCCTGCGCATCCTTGCCGAGTGCCGTCACGCCATGGCCTCGGCCACGACCCTTCACACAGGACCCGACGCATGACCATGAACCTTTCCCGCTCCGACATCATCACTCTGCTGGACGGCCACGACGACAGATGGCTCTACGGCGCTGCCGACGCAACTCGCCGCGACGTTTTCGGCACGGACGTCTACCTGCGCGGCATTGTGGAGTTCTCCAACCACTGCTGCCGCCGCTGCCAATACTGCGGCCTGCGCGCGCCCAATACCAAGGCCCAGCGCTACCGGCTGGACGCCGAGCACATTGAGAACGCCGCCGCCCTTGTGCCGCAGCTTGGCTTTGGCACCCTCGTGCTCCAGTCCGGGGACGACTTCAGCTACTCCGGCGAAGCCATCGCCGCCCTTGTCCGTAATATCAAGGAGCAGCAGGACATCGCCATCACCCTCTCCCTTGGGGACCGCACCGAGGACGACTTTGCCCTGTGGCGCGACAGCGGCGCGGACCGCTATCTCCTCAAACTGGAGACCACGGACCCGGACCTGTACGCCGCCTGCCGACCGGGAGAAAACCTCGCGGACCGCTTCCGGCGCATAGAAGAGCTTCGCAAACTGGGCTACGAGGTCGGCTCCGGCGTCATCACGGGCCTGCCCGGCATGACCACGCCACGCCTTGCCGACGACCTGCTGCGCCTGTCCTCGCTGGAGCTGGACATGATTGCGGCCGGCCCCTTTGTTCCGCATCCGCAAACGCCTTTCGCGGGCGAGGACCATGGCTCGCTGGACACCAACTACCGCGCCTCGGCCATTTTACGCCTGCTGAACCCGCAGGCAAACATCCCCGCCACCAGCGCGCTGGATGTTCTGCAAGCGGGTGGACGCTGCACCGCCCTTGCCCGAGGCTGCAACGTCATCATGCCCTCGCTCACGCCCGAAGACGTGCGCGCGGCCTATTCCATCTACCCCGGCAAGAACACCTTCACGTCCGACGCCCTCGCCTACGCCGAAGACGTCAAGGCCATGATCCGCGAGGCCGGATACACCCCTTCGGCCTCCCAAGGCTTTTCACCGAGGAGCACCCATGTCTGATAAAGCCCCACGCGGGGTCCGGCTCGTCATTGCGCTGGCCGGCCGCCGCAACGCCGGCAAGTCCTCCCTCATCAACGCCATCACCGGGCAGGACATCGCCATCGTCTCGGACCATCCCGGAACCACAACGGACCCCGTGGCCAAGCACTACGAGCTGATTCCCCTCGGCCCCGTCACCTTTTACGACACCGCCGGCCTCGACGACGAAGGCGACCTTGGCGGCCTGCGCGTGAAGGCCACCAACAAAGTTCTGCTGCGCTCGGACCTTGCCGTGGTGGTCATCGGCGACGAAGGCCTCGACGCCTACGAACAGAAGACCATCGCCCGCATCCGCGAGCTGGATATCCCCTTCCTTGTCGTCTTCAACAAAAGCGACCGTTCCGCCCCCACCGCCGCTGACACCGCATGGTGCGAGGCCGAAGGCATCACCTGGCTGGCCGTCTCCGCCACCACAGGCGAGAACATTACCGAGCTGAAGGAAGCCCTCATCGCCGCCGCGCCGCCGGAATTCCGCGACGAGCCGCTGCTGTGCCGCGACCTCGTGGACGCTGGACAATGGGCCGTGTGTGTGGTGCCCATCGACCTCTCCGCCCCCAAGGGCCGCCTGATTCTGCCGCAGGTGCAGGTCCTGCGCGACTTGCTGGATGCGGGCGCACTTGCCGTCACCGTCAAGGAATTCGAGCTGGCCGGCGCGCTAAGTGGCCTCAAAGACGACCCCGCCCTTGTTATCACGGACTCACAGGTCATCGATAAGGTGGCGGCCACCGTGCCGGAACGCGTGCCCACCACCACCTTCTCCACGCTGTTTGCGCGCTACAAGGGCGACATCGGCCCGCTGGTGGAGGGCGCCCGCGCCATCGACACCCTCAAGGACGGCGACAAGGTGCTGGTGGCCGAAGCCTGCTCCCACCACGTTGCCGACGACGACATCGGCCGTGTGAAGATTCCCCAGTGGATGAAGCGCGCCACGGGCAAGGACATCGTTTTTGACGTCTACGCCGGGCACGACTTTCCCGAGGACCTTGAGCAGTACGCCCTGTGTATCCACTGCGGCTCCTGCATGCTGAACCGCCGCGAGATGCTCCGACGCATCCGCGAATGCGTCCGCCGCGGGGTGCCCATTACCAACTATGGCGTTGCCATCTCCAAATTGCAGGGCGTTCTGGAGCGCGTCATCCGCCCCCTCGGCCTCACGCCGTAGGACGCAGCGCTTCCGGGCCACAGCGCCCCACCCTGTTGTGGCGGGAACGTCCTGCGCGGCCATAGGTCGCCCGCGCCCACACCGCCCCGGCAACGCCGTCCGGATGACGGCGCGCCGGATACTCCCCAGCGGTGCCGCACGCAGCCAGACGCTCTGACGCAGACATGCGCCCGGCGCCCATGCATACGCAGACACGTCCGTTCCCGCCCCACACATCGCCCAGCGCCAAAACGGCGCTGGGCGACTACGTTTCTGGCTGGAGATGGGAGGGCCAGCGCTGAACCCGGCACTGAACACAAAGCGAGGTCCGAGGCATGCGCTTGGGCATGCGCCTCATCTGACGCTGGGGTGGTCATCCTGCTCATGGACGCCCCGCCACCTGCGTGCGCCGTGAGCCTACAGCCAAGGAGCCTGCCGCAGAACAAGGAGCAAAAGGCCGAGAGGGCGCGGCAGAGCACGCGCCGGGCACCAAAGGGCAAGGGCGCAGCCACACGCACTCCCCGCCGCGCAGATTCCTGCTGGATTGCACGGGCGCTTGGCTGTAGCATCAGTGCCACCCGGCAGCGCGCAGCGCTTTGCCCGTACAGCCGCCACACAGCGCGGGGCGCGGTCAAAACCACATGCGGCGAAACCTCGCGCACCTGCCCGCAACCGGGCGCAATTGTACAGACATTCCCCGGAGCACGCACAGCGCCTTGCATGACGGGAATGCACACCGCGAAAACACGCCATGGGCACCGGAAATTGCAGAGAATATCCGTTGACTTGGCACAACGTACCGTGGTAGGGGCTTGCTGTTTGTGAATGTTTGAACGAAACGCAAGTCGCTCGCTACGGTGAGGACGGCACACATGCTCTTTGGCAAACGGAAGAAAGACGAACGACCCCTCCTTGACCTTATGGGAGACGTGGGCACCATCGGCATGCACATGGTGGCTTCCACGTTTGTGGGGTTGGCCATAGGCTACTATCTGGACGAATGGCTCGGTACTGGCCCGTGGTTACTGCTTTTCTTCCTCCTTGTCGGCATTGCCGCCGGATTCAAAAACGTATATGAGCAGGCGATGCGAATGATGAACGATAAGGATGAAGATGATGCGTCTCGCGATGATACATGAGAACGTCGAGGCACGGCTGTACCGGATGGGCTACACGCTGAGGGATGTCCGCATCCTGGTCCGGAATCAGTTGTACCTCGCCACAGGCTCTGTCGTCATAGCGGCATGCCTTGGCTGGATGTATCCGTGGCTGTTTGATTTTGCTGCAGGCGCGGTGCTTATCACGCTGAACTTCTCTTCCCTGACTCAATTCGTTCAGCATCTCGTGCACAAAAGAGATGGCGCCGTAGCCCGTCTGCTCTTCAGGTTCTACGGGCGGCTCTTTTTGACCGGTCTGGCTCTGTTTGCCCTGATCGTCTGGGGAAACGCGGTCGTTGCGGCATTGCTCGCCGGTCTTTCCACGGTAGTGGTCACGATTCTCATCTGGGGCGCCGCCCAGGTGATAGGGAAAAACGCGAAGGAGGCGTAAGGAAAATGGCAGCTGGTGGTGGATTACCGCATCCGGTTCTTCTGGTTCCCAACGCGCTGGACGCCATGGGAATCCATGTCCCGATACACATCAGCCTGACGTGGACCGTCATGCTGCTCCTCTTCGTTACGGCTTTCATTGTCAGCCGCAACCTGAAGATGGTGCCGGGCAAGCTCCAAAACCTCTTCGAGCTCATCATCGGTGGGCTTGAGGACTTCGTCGTCACCAACATTGGCGAAGAAGGCCGCAAGGTCTTTCCGGTCCTGTGTGTGCTGTTCCTGTTCATCCTGCCCATGAACTGGGTGGGCCTGATTCCGGGCTTCGACGCACCGACCGCCAACGTGAACACCAACGCCGCCATGGCGATGTTCCTGTTCCTCTACTACAACTGGATCGGCATCAAGAAGTGGAAGTTTGGCTACGTCAAACACTTCATGGGACCGATTCCCGCGCTGGCACCGCTCATGATGATCATCGAGTTCGTCAGCCATCTCTCCCGTCCGCTGTCGCTGACGCTTCGTCTGTTCGGCAACATTAAGGGTGAGGAAATCGTCCTCGTGCTGATGTTCACCTTGGCACCCTTGGTGGGCACGCTTCCGATGTACTTCCTGTTCGTACTGGCGAAGTTCATCCAGGCCTTCATCTTCTTCATGCTGGGCATGATTTACCTGAAGGGCTCTTTGGAACACGCACATTGATCCGGCGCCTAGCGCCAATCCCGATACCGGGGGAAACGGTCATTTGACCGATTGTATATCAACTACCTGGAGGTTTTATCCAATGCGTAAAGCTATTCTGACCGTCCTGAACACCGTGGCTCTCGTCGCCGTCGCTTCTGTTGCCTTCGCCGCTGATGGTGGCGTTGCTACCGCTTCCGTCTGGGCTTCCGCCATCGGCATGGCTATCGCCGCTGCTGGTTGTGGTCTTGGTCAGGGCATGGGCCTCAAGGCCGCTTGTGAGGGCACCGCCCGTAACCCCGAGGCTTCCGGTAAGATCACCGTTACCCTCATTCTGGGTCTGGCCTTCGTCGAGTCCCTCGCCATTTACGCCCTCGTCGTCAACCTGATCCTCCTGTTCGTTAAGCCTTTCGCTTAAGAACGAAAATTGCTACACTGAGGGCCGCGCCACGGCGCGGCCTTCTTTTTCCACTTTTTTGTTAAAAATTTCACATGAATCCCGGAAAAACTACAAAAGTGAAAAGTCAGCACATTCCAAGAGCCACTATCCAGAGGATGGCCGTCTACATTCAGGTCCTTGAGAACCTCCAGCGCGATGGCAAGAACGTCATCTCCTCGGAGCTTCTGGCCCGCACCTGTGATGTCAATCCGTCCCAGATCCGCAAAGACCTCGCTTACTTCGGTGAGTTTGGCGTGCGCGGTGTGGGATACTACGTGCAGGACCTCATCACCAGCATCAAGCAAGCGCTCGGTGTCGACCGCGTTTGGAAATGCGCCCTCGTGGGCGTTGGCAACCTCGGTCGTGCCCTGCTCAATCACCGCGAGTTCCGTCTGCGCGGCTTCCATATTGTTGGCGCCTTTGACTGCGACCCCTTCAAGATCGGCGAAATTGTCTCCGGCCTTGAGGTTGTCTGCTCCCGCCGCCTCAAAGAGAAGGTGGACGAGCTGGGCATTGAGGTCGGCATCATCACCACGCCGCCGGAACGCGCGCAGCGAGCCTGCAACTACCTTGTGGACGCTGGTATCCAAGGCATCCTGAATTTCGCCCCCGCGCGGATCGACGTGCCCGACAACGTGAACGTAGAGTACGTGGACTTCTTCCACCACTTCTACGCCGTGGCGTTTAACGTCACCCTCGCGCTGCAGGACTAGACAGGCTCTTTTCTCCCCGCGGACACCGGATCCGCCTGCCGCCAGGAGAGAGGGAAATTCCTACCTACCCACTTCCCTCTTTCCGGGATTTTCTGCATCCATTGAACGGCTCTGTAACTCCCCCTTTATCTCTCTATCTTCCCCCTAGAATTACGACTCTGCTCTCTTACACCATGTGCGAAAAACGTCGCGAAGGCGACATGTCATGAAACAGACACAGCATTGCATTCCGTAAATACGTACGAGTGGCAGCACCTCCCGCGCTGCCGCATCTTTTACCTCATTTATAAAGACACACTAAGAAGCCCTGCCGCGCCGCTCCCCCGCCTTACCGCCACGTACCACGCACGCAACGCTCAAAACCCGCATCAAGCTCTGCCGCAAGCCATTTTTCTCTCCTTCCGGACCATTCTTGCGTAACAATTGATTGACCACACAACCACGACGCACCCATCAGTACATCACAAACCGTGCATACGCACGAACAATACGTATACACAGCGTCAGATGCCCGTGCAGTGCGGATTTTCGCGGTTTCTCCCGTGATATTCCACGAAAAAGTGTCCTGCTACAGACGAAAAACGCTTGCGTTTTCAAAATAAGGCGTCTACCGTTTTATCTGCTTTGGCGCACTAGCCGGGCACTTTGACAACGAATCATGCAGAGAGGCGCGAGGGATCTGGCCCGACGACCGCCCGGCAACCTGCCATCAAGGCAAGGTGCTAATGCCAGCCCCGAAAGGGACCCATGGAGACAACAATCCTGGATTCATGAGACCCTCCCCTTCGGGAGGGTCTTTTTTTTTGGCCCGCGCTCCACCACGGCCAGACGGTGGACGCCCGCCGCAACCATGCGGTAGATTCGGCCCCAAACGCCCTGAAACCACAGGGCAACTGACTGGCCCGCTCTCTATACCACGC
Source organism: Desulfobaculum sp. SPO524 (assembly GCF_044987625.1). NCBI lineage: Bacteria > Pseudomonadati > Thermodesulfobacteriota > Desulfovibrionia > Desulfovibrionales > Desulfovibrionaceae > Desulfobaculum > Desulfobaculum sp. SPO524. The sequence continues at coordinate 1,079,088 of NZ_JBJDSB010000001.1, forward strand.
AGTTTCACCCGGACACGTTCCGGGCCGGAGGAACACGACATATGCAGATCATCACCGATCCGCACGCCTTTCAACAACGCGCCATGGCAGAGCGCGCATCAGGAGCCACCACCGCTCTGGTGCCGACCATGGGCTTTTTTCATGAAGGGCACCTGAGCCTCATGCGCTGGGCGCGCGAAAACGCGGACACCGTCTTCGTCAGCCTGTTCGTCAATCCCACGCAGTTTGGTCCTGATGAAGATTTGGACGCCTATCCCCGCGACCTCGACCGTGACGCCCGCCTTGCCGAGGAGGCCGGAGTGGACGTGCTGTTCGCCCCGGACCCGCGCGCCATCTACGCCGAGGACCACGCAACATGGGTGGAGGTCCCCACACTGGCCCAGCATCTGTGCGGCGCCTCGCGCCCTGTACATTTTCGCGGCGTGGCGACCATTGTATCCATCCTGCTGCACCTTGCCATGCCCAGCATGGCCGTCTTTGGACAAAAGGACTGGCAACAGCTGGCTCTCTTGCGCCGCATGGCGCGCGACCTGTTCATCCCCACAGAAATCATCGGACGCCCCATCGTGCGCGAGGCCGACGGACTGGCCCTCAGCTCCCGCAACGTCTACCTGACCCCGCAGGAGCGCCAGCAGGCCCCGCACATCAATAAGGGCGTGCAGCATATCGCCGCCCTTGCCGAGGCTGGGGAACGCAGCGCCGCCGCCCTTAAGGCCGCCTTCGCCGACTACATCGCCCAGCATATTCCCGGCGCCGAGGTTGACTACTTTGAACTGGTCCACCCGGACAACATTCAGCCCGTTCACGACCTCACCGGTCCCACCCTTGCGGCCACCGCGGTCCGCATCGGCAAGGCCCGGCTTCTGGACAACACGCTGCTGCTGGCCGACGCCTAGCACTGTTTTTTGGAGAACGCTTCCGTGCTCAAACGCATCGCTCGCACAATAAAAGATACGCTCAAGGCCAACCTGCTGGCGGGCATTCTCGTGACGACGCCACTGGCCGCCACCGCGTTTTTCCTTGGGCTGCTCATGAAATGGGGCGACAAGGTGCTCCTGCTCATCCCGCAGGCCTACCGCCCGGAGAACTACTTGCCTTTCAAGGTTCCCGGACTTGGCATCCTTGTCCTGTTCATCTTCCTGTTCATCGCCGGCCTGCTCGGCCGCAACATCCTTGGCCGCTGGCTGATGGGCATTGGTGAACGCATCGTTGATAACATTCCGCTGGTGAATAAGTTCTACCACGCGGTCAAACAGCTTGTGACCACCATCATCAATGGTGGCGGCAAGGACTTCAAACGCGTGGTGCTGGTGGAGTATCCACGCAAGGGAGTTTGGGCTATCGCGTATGTGACCGGAACCGCCGTCGGCGAGATGCAACGCCGCACGGAAAAGCGCGTCATCAATATCTTTGTGCCCACCACGCCCAACCCCACGTCGGGCTTCTACCTTATGGTGCCCGAGGATGAACTCATCACCCTCGACATGAGCGTGGAAGACTCGTTTAAGGTTCTTATATCCGGTGGAATAATCAATCCTGAAAACAAACAGGTGTAACTCACTTCTTTGGAGGAACTCATGGTTCACAGCAACGGACGCTACCACTTCACTTCCGAATCCGTGACCGAAGGTCACCCCGACAAAGTCGCCGACAAAATCTCCGACGCCGTACTGGACGCCCTGCTGGAGCAGGACCCCAACTCCCGCGTTGCCTGCGAGACGATGGTCACCACCGGCATGGCCTTCATCGCCGGTGAAATCACCACCAAGGGCTACGCCGATCTGCCCCAGATCGTGCGCAACACCATCCGCGAAATCGGCTACACCAGCTCCGACATGGGCTTCGACTCCGAAACCTGCGCTGTGATTTCCTCCATCGACAAGCAGTCCCCCGACATCGCGCAGGGTGTGGACCGTGAAGACCCCGAAAATCAGGGCGCTGGCGACCAGGGCATGATGTTCGGCTTCGCCTGCAACGAAACCGACTCCCTGATGCCCGCCCCCATCTACTGGTCCCACAAGCTCTCCGAGCGCCTGACCAAGGTCCGCAAGGACGGCGTGCTGGACTTCCTGCGCCCCGACGGCAAAACCGAAGTCAGCTTCGTCTACGAAGAAGGCAAGCCCAAGTTCATCGACACCGTCGTCATCGCCGCCCAGCACGATGAAGACGTCTCCCACGACGACCTGTGCGACGGCATCCGCAATGAAGTCATCTTCAAGACCCTGCCCAAGGAATTCGTGGACCCCGAAAAGACCCGCGTGTTCATCAACACCACCGGCCGTTTCGTCATCGGTGGCCCCATGGGCGACGCAGGCCTCACCGGCCGTAAAATCATTCAGGACACCTACGGCGGCATGGGCGCCCACGGCGGCGGCGCCTTCTCCGGCAAGGACCCGTCCAAGGTGGACCGCTCCGGCGCCTACATGGGCCGCTACATCGCCAAGAACATCGTGGCCGCCGGTCTGGCCGAAAAGTGCGAAGTGCAGATTGCCTACGTCATCGGCGTGGCGCAGCCCGTGTCCACCCTCGTGACCACCATGGGCACCGGCGTGGTTCCGGACGAAATCCTCACCAAGGCCGTGAAGGAAGTCTTTGACCTGCGCCCCTACCACATTCTGAAGCGCCTCGACCTGCGCCGCCCCATCTACTCCGAAAGCGCCTGCTACGGCCACTTCGGCCGCGAACTGCCCCAGTTCACCTGGGAGCGCACCGACGCCGCCGAAGACCTCAAAGCCGCATGCCGCGTCTAACCCGCGCGTCAGCTACCAGCATACAAAAGCCCAGCCAACACCACGTTGGCTGGGCCTTACAAAAATGGGGCGGGAGCCATATGGCTCCCGCCCCATTTGCTTTTCATCTCTTCACATCATGCCCCGCGCGACTCTGTGGCCTCGTCAGCACGCTGCGGCATTGGCGCGCGCAAACTCAGCACCACGCCCGCACCGCTCACCACGGCAAAGCAGCCAAGGGCCCACTGCATCGCCTGCAAGTACATGCTGTGCGTTTCCACCGTCACCGCGTGCTCGCCCATAAACACAGACAAAAACATGCCGATGCACACAAGGCTCACCGTCATGCCCGTGGTGCGCATGCCGCCCGTCATGGCCGACGCAGTGGCATAATGCTCCGGCGGAACACTCCCCATAATCACGCTGGTATTGGGCGCGGAAAACAGCGCAATGCCCGTTCCAAACAGCATCAATATGCCCACCACCGTAGTCACGGCCGTGTGCTCGTCAAAGCCCGCGGCAACAGCAAGGCCCACCGTCGCCACAGCCATGCCCGCAGTGGCAATGCGGTGCGGCGGCCAGCGGTCCGCCATGCGGCCCGCCGTGGTAGACAACGCCGCCTGAACCAGCGGCTGCGCCACCAGAATCGTCCCGGCCTGTCCCGCCGTCATGCCCTGCACCGTCTGCAGGTACAGGCTCATCAAAAACGTCACACCAAAGGTCGCCGCGTAGTTAATAAACTGCACCGCGCTGCCATACGCAAAGGACCGGCTGCTCAAAAAAAGCCCCATGTCCAGAAGCGGGCTGTCATGCCGCCGCTCCCACCACACAAAGCCGCCAAGCAGCACCAGCGAGGCCGCAAACAACGCCTTGCCCGCCATGTCTTCCCATTCCGCGCTGCCCAGCACCATCATGCCAAGGCCCGACGCACTCAGGATAAAGCCGCCCCAGTCAAACCGGCGCGTCCTGTCCCGCAGCAGACGCACATCAAGCCCGCGGAAGGACATATACAACGCCACCAGGCACGCCGGGATGCCCACAAAGAAAATCCAGCGCCAGCCCCAATGCGTCGCGATAAGCCCGCCAAAGTACGGCCCCAGCGACAAGCCGATATACACGCCCGTGACGGCAATCCCCAGCGCCCTGCCGCGCTCCTCGCGCGGGAACACCTCCGTCAGGATGGCCAGACCCGTCGCCACCTGCGCCGCGCCGCCAAGGCCCTGCATCACACGAAACACAATAAGCATCTCAATACTCTGCGACATGCCAAGCAGCAGCGACATCACCGTGAACATCGCCACGCCGCTGACAAACAGCAGCCCCCGGCCATACATGTCCGACAGCCTCGCGCACGGAAACATCATCATCGCCACCGCAGCCAAATACCCGGACTCCACAAGCCCAAGCTGTACCGCACTGGCGCTGAGTTCCTCGCCAATCACAGGCAGCGCAACGCCCACAGCCGAAACCATGAACGGAACAGCAAACTGCGTGGCCGTCACAGCAAACAGCGCCCCGCGCCGTGTCTGCGCCGTCGTATCCATTACGCCGCGCCCTCCCCTCGGAGTTCGGCATCAAGATTCATCGCCATCTTCTCCAAAAGCTCCAAAGCCATGCTCCGCTCCTGCGGACTCAGGCCGCGGAACATCACCTCATTATTCGTATCCAAAACAGCAAAAAACGCCGTCTCAAGCTCGCGGGCACGCGCCGTGGGCGACACAAACTTCTGCCGCCTGTTCTGCGGATTCTCGCACCGGCTCACAAGCCCCTTGCGCTCCAACAACGCCACAGCCCGCGCCGTGGCCGAACGGTTGACGCCAACCAGCGCCCCCAGCTCATCCTGCGTCAAACGCCCATGGTACAACAGCTCGCACATATACGGCACCTGACCATGCCCAATACCCAGCGGCGCCGCCGTGCGCTCCACCTGAAGCGCAAGAAGACGCGCCAAACGCGACACCTTGTGCCCCGGCGACGTCTTGCGCCGCTCCTTCAAATTCTGCATATCGTTATTCCAATTGTTGCTTAGTAAACAGTTGCCCGGAGAACTAACGCTCAGAGGACGCTGTGTCAAACCCTACCAAGAAGGTCGTTTTTGGGGAAGAAAGGCATGCCTCCGGCGGCTCAAGGGTATGATACCCTTGAGAATCCCCAGGCTTTTCGGGGCGGAAGCCGCCCCGAAAATAGGGGTGGGTTCTTCTGTCTTTTTTTCTTGCACACGCCCCAACAGGGATTCTCACCGCCTTTCACACAGCGCCGCCGCCCCCATAAAAATTCTCCCCATCCACACGGACGGGAGCACGTCAGGGGTGACGACTGCGCCATACAAAGGCACCCGGCCTGTGCGCAAATGGGATTCCAAAGGGCCCACGGCCCTTTGGCCTGCGGAGCATAAAAAGCCCGGCCCTCACCTCCACCGCAACGCCACTCCGCCCCATTAAAATACTCCCCATCCACACGGACGGGAGCACGTCAGGGGTGACGACTGCGCCATATAAAGGCACCCGGCCTGTGCGCAAATGGGATTCCAAAGGGCCCACGGCCCTTTGGCCTGCGGAGCACAAAAAGCGCCGCCCCCATTTCTGGGAGCGGCGCGTTACGACATCACAATGGCGAGACGCCTTACAGTGCGGCTATTCGTCGCACTGGTTCTTGGCGGCAAGCTCGGCGAGTTCGGCGAGGCGGTCATCCACGCGGCGGTAGAGGGTGCCGGTGGGGAACTTGCCGGAGGGGCGGCGTTTGCCTGCGGGCAAGCCTGTGAGAATCTCCATGGCCTGCTCGATGGTCTCCACGGGGTAGATGTGGAACATGCCTGCCTTGACGGCTTCGACAACTTCGGTACCGAGCATGAGATGCACAACGTTGTCCTTGGGGACGATAACGCCTTGCTTGCCGGTCAGGCCGCGCCGCTTGCACACCTGAAAGAAGCCTTCGATTTTGCGGGTCACGCCGCCGACGGCCATAATGGCTCCGGACTGGCTGACGGCGCCGGTGAAGGCATAGGCGTGGTTGATGGGCGCGCCGGAGAGCGCGGAGAGGAGCGAGGCCAGCTCGGCGCCGGACGCGGAGTCACCTTCGACCTCGACGTAGGACTGCTCAAAACAGAGACTGCCGGTGAGGACAAGGGGCTTGTCCTGCGCAAACAGCCCGGTGAGGTAGCTCTTGAGAATCATCATGCCCTTGGTGTGAATAGGCCCGCCGAGTTCGGCTTCGCGTTCCAGGTCGAGAATGCCGCCGTGCCCCACACCTACGGTGCAGGAAATCTGGTGCGGCAGACCGAATTCGTAACCGCCATAGGCGGTTACGGCGAGCCCGTTGGCGCGGCCCACGGCGTCGCCGGTGGTGGCGACCTTGATGAGCTGACGGTCGTACTCGCCGAGGAATTCTTCCTCGTAGTAGTTGGCGCGGAAGTCGCGATTGCGGGCGGCGCGCTCGAAGATGTCGCTGGAGACAACCTCGCGCTTTTCTATGCGGGCAAGGGCTGAGGCCTCAATCATCAGCTCACGCACGAGGGGGAGCTGCAGGGACAGCTTCTTCTGGTCCTCGGCCATGCGCGAGGCATGATCCACAAGGGCGGCAAGGGCGGTGCTGTCAAAGGGCGCAAGGTCCGCGTCGCGGATGATGCGCGCGAGGACACCCAGATAGCCCTTGATGGAGCTGGCGCTGCGGGGAACGGTGTCCTGCATGTGCGCCTTGAGCTTGAAGAGCTTGGGAAAGCGGTCGTCCACGGCGTAGAGGGTCTCGTAAATATCGTCGGTGCCGATGAGGATAACCTTTACGGACAGGGGCACGGGCTTTGGCTCAATGCCCTTGGTGCGCATGGCTTCGCGTTCCTGCGCGTCCTCTATCTTGCTGACCCCTGCGCGCAGGGCGCGGAGCAGGCCGTCCCATGCCTGCGGCTCCTGCAGCAGGTCTTCCATACGCAGGACAAGAAAGCCCCCGTTGGCGCGGTGCAGCGCGCCGGCCTTGATGAGGGTAAAGTCCGTGTACAGCGCGCCCATTTCGGATTCCCGCTCAATGCTGCCAAGCAGATTGGCCACGGTGGGATGGTTCTCGAAAATAATGGGCGCACCGGAACAGTCGCAGTTGTCCACGAAGCGGTTGACGGTGTAGCGCACAAAAAAGTCCACCTGCGAGCCACCGTCAAAGAGCGCCTGCATGCCGGAGACAGGCGCGCTGTCTGCGGGCAGGAACTGGTCCATGTTGTCGAGAATATCGGCGCGCAGGGCCTTGAGGTAGCCGGAGACGTCGTCGCTGTCTTCGTAACCGTCGGCGAGGGGCTTCAGGTGCACGTCCAGAACGGCGTCCACGACGCTGCGTTCCAGCTTGCGCCGGTCCTCGCGGTAGTCGCGCTCTTCGCGGGTGAGCTGGCGTAGGCTCTTTGTCATCTCCGCCAGCAGGGTATCGCCGCTCTTCTTGAGCTTGGTGCGCAGCCCCACGTCGAGCTTGTCGAAGTCGATTTCGGACACGACTTTGCCTTCCACGAGGGGATAGAGGCTCATGCCGCCCTGCTCGTCCACCTCCAACTCAAAACCCTTGGCGGAGGCCCGTTTTTCCATTTCACGGACCATTTCTTCGCGCCGGTCCTGAAAGGAACGCAGCAGCGTTTCGCTCTTGCGGGCGAAGGAGTCCTGCTCCAAGCGCTCGGGAATTTCGCGGCGGATGTCCGTGATGGCGGCGTCGAGGGCTTTTTTGAACGTCTTGCCGCCGCCTGCGGGCAGGCGCATGATGCGCGGCCGGTCAGGATCCTGAAAATTGTAGACGTAGACGAGGTCCGTCGGGCGGTCCATCTTTGCCGCGCGCGGCTCCAGAAACTGGCGAACCATGTAGGTCCGGCCCAGGTTCGGGTCACCGGCCACATAGACGTTGTAGCCGGGGTCGCTGATGGCGAGGCCCATCTCAAGGCCCATGAGCGCACGGGGCTGGGGCGGCTTGATGGCTGCGGACTGCGGAATCTCTCGGCTGTCGGCGTAGGCGATCTTTTCCGGGGGCATGACGGCCCGGAGTCTGGTGCTGGAAAGCGGTTTCGGTTTAGCCATGGGGCTCCTTCTTATACTGCATATTCGCGGCGTCAAGCCGCCTCTGGCACAGGACTACCCACTCGTCGCCAATTTGTCATCATCCACAAACGGGCAAAATGCGGAGCAGGGCAAGGCGAAGTGCGGACGTTACGGGTCTGTTTGGCCGTTTGTCGCGCCGCGTCACCTCCCATGTTACCGAAACGTCACAGAAAAGCCATACGTTACACACAGTATTACGCCATAGCTCCTGCTGCCAGTCTGGCATTCCAATGACCTTGGGGGGAGAATATGAGTGTAAAATCCAAGCTGGTGCTGTTTTGCCTGCTGGTCGGCCTGCTGCCGACGGCGCTCATGGGCTTTTACAGCGTTAAGCTGGCAACGGACAGCCTGTCCGACGCCGCCTTCAATCAATTGACCTCGGTGCGCGACGCGCGCAAGCGAACCGTCACCGAACTGCTTGGCACATGGCATGACGAGGCGCGCATCTATGCGTCGTCCAAGGATGTGTACAATGCCCTTGGCATGCTGCGCGACTACGCATGGGGCGAGGCCAAAGCCGGTGAACGCATGGACGTGTCATCCGGGGAGTACACGGAGCTGGCCGCTTATGTGTCGCGCGCGTTTACGTCGTTTGTGCACAAGCTGGGCTACGCGGATGCCTACCTCATCGGCGACGATGGCCGCATCCTGTATACCGTGAAGGGCGGGCGCGATCTTGGTGAAGACCTCGCCAAAGGGGCGTTGCTTCGGGACTCGAACCTCGCCGCGGCGTGGAAGCGCGCCCTTGAGGGCCAGACCACCTTTGCGGATATGGCCGCCTACCCGGCGCTGGATGGCGCTCCGGCCATGTTTGTTGCCTCGCCCGTGCTGGACCATACCGGCGCGGTGGAGGGCGTGGCCGCCCTGCGCCTGCCTGTGGACCGCCTGAGTTCCATCATGAACGGGCGCGCGGGCATGGGCGACACCGGAGAAACCTCCATCGTTGGGCCGGATGGCCTGCTGCGCTCGGCCTCGCTGCACAACACGGCAACGCCCATGGACCTCAAAGCGGTGTACGCCGCGCCGGACAAGGCGCGCATCACCACAGACGCCGCTACCGCCGCCCTTGCCGGGGAGGCCGACACCCGCATCATCATGAACTCTCGCGGCGTGGAGACCCTGTCCGCGTATACGCCGGTGGAGGTGCAGGGCCTCAGCTGGGCGCTTTTGGCCGAGGTGGACACCGCAGAGGCCTTTGCGCCGGTCCGCCGCCTACGCCGCGCCGCGCTGCTGCTTGGGGCTGTGACGGGATGCATCATCCTTGCGCTGACCATCCTCTTTGTCCGCCGGGAAATCACCCGCCCCCTCGACGCCGTGACGGCTTTCCTGCGCCAAACGGCGGAGGGGGACTTCTCCTGCACGCTGGAGGGCACGTTCAAGGCCGAAATGCTCCAACTGGCCAGCGGCGTGCGCCAGATGTTCAGTACGGTGAAGGAACGCCTTGGGTTTGCGCAGGGAGTACTCAGCGGCATTGCCCAGCCCTGCCTTGTACTGGACCCACAGGGACGCCTTGCCTTCATCAACACCCACGCGCTGACACTGCTTGGCAGTACGCAGGAGCCAGAAGCCCTGACCGGCCAGCCCCTGGAGCAGGTGCTGCCCGGCGGGGACGCTGACGCGGCGCTCCCTCTTCGCGCCCTGGCCCAGCGCGCGGCCCTTGCCGAGGAGCAGGCCCTTGCCACGCACAGCGGAACAAAACAGGTGAGCATTAGCGCAACGCCGATATACGACCTTGATGGCGACATCCTTGGGGCCTTCGCCATGTACTACGACCTGACGCATATCCGTGAGCAGGAACAGCGCATTCAGGAACACACGCAAAGTCTGGAACGTGTGGCCCAGCAGGCGGCGGGCATTGCCTCGCAAGTGTCCGAGGCCGCAACGGAGCTGCATGGGCGCAGCCAAAGCATGGAACAGGGCGCCATGACCCAAAGCAGGCGCACCGAATCCACGGCGGCCAGCGTGCAGCAGATGTCCGCCACCACGCTGGATGTCGCGCAGAATGCCTCGGACGCAGCGCACAGCGCCACCATTGCGCGGGAAAAGGCCGAAGGCGGCAACGCCATTGTCGAAGAAGCCGTCACCGCCATCGGCGAGGTGCACCAGCGCACCAAAGCCATCGGCGCGGCCATGGACGAGTTGTCCGTCAGCGCCGAGGGCATCGGGAAAATTATGACCGTTATCGAAGATATTGCGGACCAGACGAACCTCCTCGCCCTCAACGCGGCCATTGAGGCCGCCCGCGCGGGCGAAGCGGGACGCGGCTTTGCCGTGGTCGCCGACGAGGTGCGCAAACTGGCGGAAAAAACCATGCTCGCCACCCGCGATGTGGCGCAGTCCATTTCGAGCATCCAATCCAGCGCCGCTTCCAGCCGCGAGGCCACGGCCAAGGCCGAGGACGCCGTCACGCGCTCCACAGCCCTCGCCGAAGAGTCCGGCCGCGCCCTGCAGGAAATTGTGGCGCTGGTGGCCGGAACGGCGGACCAAATCCACACCATCGCCGCCGCCGGGGACGAACAGTCCGCCGCCAGCGAGGAGATACGCCGCGCGGTGGAGGACATCAGTTCCATATCGCGCACCACGGCCACGGAATCCGGCAACGCGCTGGAAACCATCGCCTCCCTCGAAACGCAGGCCAAACGCCTGGAATCGCTCATCCAAAGCATCCGCTAACGCGCCCCGCCACAGGCCGCGCTCCGGATTGACCGAGAGAGCACCTGTGGCGGCGGCGAACCGTTCATGACACCCCACCACACACGATGCCCTCCCCATAAAAGGATTGTTAAGGATAAAATCCTTAACCCCCCGGAGGGAATATACGGCAGGCATCACCACACGGCATGCCCAACGCCAGCCGTGTGGTGACGCCTGCCATTACAGGCTCCAACAGCGGAAACAACGGCCCTTTCCCCCGCACACTTTGCCCCAGACGTCACGCCGACACACACTTTCCACCACGGCGTCACCGCCCCGTCACAGTGCCCCCGTAGGTTCGCCCCACCCCCTGAAAGCACCGCAGAGCGGCACGCACAACAGAAGCGAAAGAGACCTCCGACAACTCCCACACTCCCCTCTGTCACTCTCCCCGGCTTGGCACACGAAGCCGGGGAGACTTTTTTGCCCCAACGGGCACACTGTTCATAATTTCCCACAATATCTCAGCAGGATATCCCGTTTAGGAACACAACGAACAACCGCCCACACGACATGCTCCGCGCCATGCTCCGCGCCATGCGGGACGCGCGGCGCACACGACCGCCCTTGCCAAGGCGCGCAAAATACCGCACCACTAGCCCATGACATACGACGCCCTCTCCTTCCTCGTCACCGGCACCCTCCTTGGGCTGGCCGCCGGGCTTGCCCCCGGCCCTCTGCTGACGCTGGTCGTCACGGAAAGCCTGTCCAATGGCTTCTCCTCCGGCCTGCGCGTGGCCCTTGCGCCACTGATTTCGGACTCGCCCATCGTGCTGGGCTGCCTGTACGTCCTCAGCACCATCACCCTCGGCGCCACTTCGGAGCTCACCATCCCCGGCCTCGCCAAAGGCCTTGGCGTTGTCTCCCTTATTGGCGCTGGCTTTCTGGTCTACCTCGCCCGCGAGACGTGGAGCACGCCCATGCCCAGCTTTGCGCCCGCAGCCCGTCCGCCGCGGTCACTCATGAAAGGCGCGCTGGTGAACCTCTTAAGCCCGCATCCGTACCTGTTCTGGCTCACCATCGGCACGCCGCTCATGGCGACCTCCATGCAGAAAACGGGCATGACCGGGCCTGTGCTGGTTGTGGTCAGCTTCTACGCCGTGATGGTGGGGGCCAAGATGGCTGTGGCCTACGGCGTGGCGCGCTCCTCCGGCCTGCTGACGCCGCGGGTGTACACAGGCATTTTGCGCGGCATGGCCGTCATCCTTGTAGGCTTTGCCATCTTCCTCGCACATGAGGGGGTTATCTGGTACACGCAGCGCGGAAATGCCATTGCGTTTCAATAAGCCCGCCACATGCAAACATCCGGCAGCACTTGCAAACTCTCGGATACACTCTACATGCGCCCGGCATTGCACTGATGGCAAAAATGCCCTACAGCACATCCATGCCGACTCCAAAAATTCTGGTCGTTGACGACTCCCTGCTTATCCGCAAGGCCATCCAGCACGAGCTGACCCAGCTTGGCGCAATGGTCACACAGGCCCGCGATGGTCAGGAGGGGCTGGAAAAGGCCCACGCCGATCATTTCGACCTCATCATTTCCGATGTGGATATGCCGCGCATGGACGGGTACACCCTGTGCCAGCAGCTCAAGGCGGACCCGAAAACCGCGCGTACGCCCGTGGTGATTTGCAGCTCGCAGGACAGTGAGGAAGCCATCGACAAAGGCTTCCACGCCGGGGCGGACGGCTACCTGCCCAAGTCCGACGGGAGCGAGGGCTTCCGCCGCGCCATCCGCGACGTGCTGGACCGCGCCAATATCATCAGCGGCCGCCTTATCCTTGTGGTGGACGACTCCACCCTTGTCCGCCACAGCGTCAGCGACGCGTTGACGCAGGCAGGCTTTCGCGTTGCCACGGCCAACAATGGACGCGCCGCCATGCAGTGGCTTGCGGACAACGGCGCGCCAGACCTCATCATCAGCGACATTGAGATGCCCCAGATGGGCGGCATGGAACTGCTCACCACCATCAAGCGGCATCCGCAGTGGCATTCCATCCCCTTCCTCGTCATGACCTCCATGGCGGACCAAGGCACCATCCGGCGACTGTACCGAGCCGGGGCCGCGTCCTATGTGCCCAAGCCCTTCAACGCCCCGCACCTTGTGCACACGGCGGAAAAACTGCTCTCGGACAACTTTTTGAAACTGCTGCGGGAAAAGGAACGCCTCCAGTCCGAACACGGCCTGCTGCTGGCCTCCATCACCAGTCTTATTCAAGCCCTTGAGGCGCGCGACCTGTACACCCGCGGCCACTCCGAGGCCGTGGCCCGCATCGCCACCGGCATGGCCCGCACCATGGGCATGCCCGCCGAACAGGTGGAAAGCCTTGAAATCGCCGCGCGCCTGCACGACCTTGGCAAAATCGGCATCCCGGATTCCGTGCTCCTCAAACCCGGCAAGCTCACGGACGAAGAGTACGAAATCATCAAAACGCACCCCACCATCGGTGCGGATATCCTGCGCCCCATCCCCTCCCTTGCCGACCTTATCCCCGCCGTGCAGAGCCACCACGAGCGCCTTGACGGCACCGGCTATCCCCAGGGGCTGAAGGGGGACGAAATCCCGCTGTTTGCGCGCATCATCGCCGTGGGGGACATCTATCACGCCCTCACCAGCAACCGCCCCTACCGCGCCCCCATGCCCGAGGACCGGGTGTTGGAAATCATCAACGACGCGCGCGGCTCGCACCTGTGCCCGGAATGCGTGGACGTGTTTCTGCAGTACCTAGAGGCATCCGGCCAGCACGCGCCGCGCCCGGCCACGGCCGGGACGCCGCTGTAGCGCCTCACCAGCCTTTCACGCCGCCCGATGTGCCGAAAAGCTCGACACTCCGTTCTCGCGCTCTGCGCGCTTTTTCACCGCCGCCCATGACATCGACTATGACGCCGCGCCCATCCGCGCGGCGTTTGTGCACTCCGCGTAGGGCAGAAACGAACACGCGGGCGAAGACGCCCTCTCTTTCAACGCGAACGGGCCGCCCTGCATGATGCAGGGCGGCCCGTTCTTTGGTGTGCAGTGCGGGGTTGGCGCGCTAACGCGCCGCGTCGTTGAAGAACCGGAGCCGGAGGGCGTTGGAGACCACCGTCACGGAGGACAGGGCCATGGCCGTCCCGGCAATCATGGGGTTCAGGGTAGGCCCGCCAAAGATGTGCAGCACGCCTGCGGCAATGGGGATGCCGAGGGAGTTGAAGGCAAAGGCCCAGAAGAGGTTTTGCTTAATATTTCGCAGCACCGCGCGCGACAGGCGCAGGGCCGTGAGCACGCTGCGCAGGTTGTCGCGCACAAGGACGATGTCGCCGGACTCCACGGCCACGTCAATGCCAGAGCCCATGGCGATGCCGCAGTCCGCCTGCGCCAGCGCAGGGGCGTCGTTGATGCCGTCGCCCGCCATGGCCACGGACAGGCCCTGCTGTTGCAGTTCGCGCACAACCTCGGCCTTGCGCTCAGGCAGGACGCGGGCCGCAACGTCATCAATGCCAACCTTGGCGGCAACGGCGCGGGCGGTTTCTTCCGAGTCGCCCGTGAGCATGACCACCTTCAGGCCCATACGCTTTAATTCCGCCACCACCTCCGGGGCTTCCTCGCGCATGGTGTCCGCCACGGCAAGAAGCGCCGTCATGCGGCCATCCACGGCCATATGCAGAACGGTCTTGGCCTCTGCGGCAAGGGCCGCGGCCTTCTCGCCCACCTCGGGCGCGTCCAGACCGTCCACTCCGCCCTCACGCATGCAGGCATCGTTGCCCACAAGAACAGTATGCCCCTCCACCTGTGCGCAGAGTCCGCGTCCGTGCAGGGCTTCAAAATTCTCCACACGCGGCAGGCGGACGCCGTCCTCCTTGGCGCGGGCTGTGATGGCCGTGGCCAAAGGATGCTCCGAGGAGCTTTCCGCCGCAGCGGCAAGGCGCAGGGCGTCTGCCTCATCCGCGCCGCCGATGGGGACGATGTCCGTCAAACGGGGGGTGCCGTGGGTCAGGGTGCCGGTCTTGTCAAAGACAATGGCCCGCACGCCCTGCGCGGCCTGCAAGGCCTGACCGCTCTTCACCAGCACGCCAAGGCCAGCGCCGCGCCCGGTGCCCACCATGATGGACGTCGGGGTGGCAAGGCCCATGGCGCACGGGCAGGCGATAACCAGCACCGCCACAAAGATGCGCAGCGCAAAGGGGAAGTCTACCGCGCCAAAAGCCAGCCACGCCAGGCTGGACACCACGGCAATGGCCATAACCGTCGGCACAAAGTAAAAGCTCACCGTGTCGGCAAGGTTGGCAATGGGGGCCTTGGTACCCTGCGCCTCGCGCACCATGCGGATGATGCGGGCAAGGGTGGTGTCCTGCCCCACACGGTCCGCACGGATGGTCAGCGCGCCGGAGGTGTTCATGGTGCCGCCGGCCACGGTGTCGCCATCAGTCTTGGTCACGGGCAGGGATTCGCCCGTCAGCATGGATTCGTCCACGCCGGAGCGTCCGGAGACCACCGTGCCGTCAACGGGGATGCGCTCGCCCGGACGCACCAGCAGGGTATCGCCCTCTTCCACCTCTTCGGCGGGAATTTCGCGCTGCTCGCCGGATTCGTCCACGAGGGTGGCGGTATCCGGGGCAAGGCGCATCAGGGCGCGGATGGCGTCCGAGGTCTTGATGCGCGAGCGCGCCTCAAAATATTTGCCAAGGGAAATCATGGCGATAAGCACCGCCGCGGACTCAAAATACAGGTCCATGGCCCGCGCGTGGGGATTCACGCCAAGGCCAATCTCCAGCGTGTTCCACAGGCTGTAGATGAGGGCCGCGCCCGTGCCCACGGCAATAAGCGAGTCCATATCCGGCGAGCGCCGCCACAAATTTGGAAATCCGCGCAAGTAGAAGTGCCGTCCGGACCACACCACGGGGAGCGTCAGCACGAGCTGCGCCACGGCAAAGGCCAGCGGCGAATGCGCCGGGTCCAGCCACGCCGGAAGCGGCATGCCGAACATATGCCCCATGGAGAGGATCAGCAGCGGCAGCGCAAAGGCGAAGGCCGGAATCAGCCGCCGCCGCGCATCGGCGAGGCGGGCAAGGGCCTCCTGCTGGCGCTCCTCGAACATATCCGTCCCCGCGCTGGCGGGGGTGGCCGTAAAGCCCAGCTTGGCAATGGCCTCGCGGATGGCGCGCTGGGACGTGACCTCCGGGTCAAAGGCAAACACGCCGGACTCGGCGGCAAGGCTGACGCTGGCGCTTTCCACGCCCTCCATCTGGCCCACCACCTTCTCAATACGGCCCGAGCAGGCGGCGCAGTGCATGCCGCTGATGGCAAGGGTCACCTCGCGGTTGTCCGGAGGCGCTTCGGTTTCAAAACCAAGTCCCTTCACGCGGTCGGCAATGTCGGAAAAGTCGAGCTTGGCGGGGTCGAAGGCCACGTCCATGGTCTCGGCCGCCAGATTCACCGACGCCTTGTCCACGCCCTCCATCTGCCCCACCACTTTTTCAATGCGGCCGGAACAGGCGGCGCAATGCATGCCCTTTACCGGGGCAAGAATGCGCTTCAGGCTTTCCTTTTCACTGTGCTGTTCATCCATTGCTTTCTGCTCGCTGGTCATAATTCAGAACGCTACGCCGACCCGGCACCACTGTGCAACCCTTCCTAGCAGCCGCCGCACCCGCCGCAGCCACCGCCCCGGTTGTCGAGGCTCTTGGACGAGGATGCGGAATCGCACCCGTCGCAACCGCACCCGCAGCCCGAAGACTTCTTGCTCGTGTACCGCCACACAAGATACCCGCCGGCAGCGGCAATCAAAACCACAACGGCCACAATGTCGAATAGTGAGCTATCCATGCTGTCCTCCCCCGGGGCTGGCCCGGACGTGTTCTTTGAATTTTTCTTTATGATAGTGAATGTCGTTTTCAACATCTAATCCTCGTCCCCCGTATCGTCAAGGATGCTGGGGCGGGTTTTCCCCTTTTGGCCGGGCACCGCTTGCGCGCGTAACCGGGCGCCGCGCAAAAAGGCCTGCCCCTCAGGCAGGCCGCGCGCAATGCACGCCACTTCGCACGACCCGGCAAATGTGTGGAGATGCTTGGCGAATTGGGCCAGATAACGTATGGTGATTCTGTCTCTCAACCCTGCGCTGAACCGTGAGGAGCCGATACAATGGCCCAGAAAAAGCCCGGTAAGATATTTGAGAACGACCCCCTCTGGTACAAGGACGCCGTCATCTATGAGGTCCACGTCCGCGCCTTTGCCGACAGCGACGGTGACGGCGTGGGCGACTTCAAGGGCCTTGCGGAAAAGATGGATTATTTGCAGGACCTTGGCGTTACCGCCATTTGGCTGCTGCCCTTCTTTCCCTCCCCCCTCAAGGACGACGGGTACGACACGTCCGACTACCGCGACATCCACCCCAACTACGGCACCATGCGCGACTTCAAGGCTTTTTTGCGCGCGGCGCACGCCCGGGGCATACGCGTTATCACTGAGCTGGTGCTCAACCACACCTCGGACAAGCACCCGTGGTTCCAGCGCGCCCGCCGCGCCAAGCCCGGAAGCGCCGCGCGCGACTACTACGTGTGGAGCGACACCCACAAGAAGTACGAAGAGGCGCGCATCATCTTCCAGGATTTCGAAAACTCCAACTGGACATGGGACGACGAGGCCGGAGCCTACTACTGGCACCGCTTCTACTCCCACCAGCCGGACCTGAACTTCGACAACCCGCAGGTGCGGCGCATCATGAAGCAGACCGTGGACTACTGGCTGCGCCTTGGTGTGGACGGCCTGCGCCTTGACGCCGTGCCCTACCTCTACGAGCGCGAGGGCACCAACTGCGAAAACCTGCCCGAAACCTACGACTATCTGCGCGAACTGCGCGCCCATATTGATGAAAAGTTCGACTCGCGCATGCTGCTGGCGGAGGCCAACCAGTGGCCCGAAGACGCCGTGGCCTATTTTGGCGACGGCGACATGTGCCACATGGCGTTCCACTTTCCCATCATGCCGCGCCTGTTCATGGCCCTGTGGATGGAGGACCGCTTCCCCCTGCTGGACATTCTGGAACAAACCCCGGACATCAACGCCACCAACCAGTGGGCGCTGTTCCTGCGCAACCATGACGAACTCACCCTCGAAATGGTCACCGACGAGGAACGCGACCTTATGTACCGCGTGTACGCGCGCGACCCGCAAATGCGCGTCAACCTCGGCATCCGCCGCCGCTTTGCCCCGCTCATGGGCAACAACCGCCGCATGATCGAACTCATGAACGCGCTGCTCTTCTCCCTGCCGGGCACCCCCGTCATCTACTACGGCGACGAAATCGGCATGGGCGACAACATCTACCTTGGCGACCGCAACGCCGTGCGCACCCCCATGCAGTGGAGCGCGGACCGCAACGCCGGATTCTCGCGCGCCAACCCGCAGCAGCTGTTCCTGCCCGTTATCATCGATCCGGAATACCACTACGAAACCGTCAACGTGGACGCGCAGGAAAATAACCCCCACTCCCTGCTGTGGTGGATGCGCCGCACCATCGCCCTGCGCCGCAAGCACAAAGCCTTTGGCCGCGGCGACATCGATTTCATCTCGCCGGAAAACAGAAAGATTCTCTGCTTTGTGCGCTCCTACGAGGACGAACGCATCCTCGTGGTCGCCAACCTGTCGCGCTACGCCCAGCATGCGGAGCTGGACCTGTCCGAATTCGCGGGCATGGTCCCCGTGGAAATGTTCGGCCGCTCGGAATTTCCGCAAATCGGCAACCGGCCCTACACCCTGACCATTGCAGGGCACACGTTCTTCTGGTTCGTCCTCGCCCCCCTGCGCGTTGGCGCGGACATCATCACCGGCAAGAGCGAAGAAACCCCGGCCTTTGCCTGCTCCGCCTCATGGGACGAGGTGCTGTCCGCTCCGCATCTGGAACGGCTGGAATCCTTGCTGCCACACTACATTGCCAGCTCCCCCTGGTTCTGCGGCGGCAACCGGCGCATCGCCACAGCCAGCTTCCACCAGTGGCTCACCGTGTCCAATCTGGACCCGCCCGCCTACATCACCCTCGTGCATGTGGAGTACATGGACGGCACCGAGGAGTACTACTCCGTGCCCCTTGGCTTTGCCACGGGCAACCGCGCCGAGCGCCTCTACAGCGAACAGCCGCACACCATCCTCGGCAAAATCTCCATCGCGGCCACCAACGAGGAAGGCTACCTCTTCGACGCACTGGCATCGCGGACCTTCTGTATGGCACTCCTTGAAAACGTGCCCCGGCGCGCCGCCACCGTGGAGGCCACGGACCGCATCGCCATCAGCAGCACCCGCGCCCTGCGGCGCATGGTGCAGGACGCGGACTTCACCCTGCACTCTCCGTCCGCGCGCGTGGACCAGAACAACACCGTCATCGTCTTTGGCGACACCTTCGTGCTCAAGTTCTTCCGCCGCCTGGACCCGGACATCAGCCCGGAGCTGGAAATCGGCCGTTATCTCAACGAGCGCAACTATCCCCACAGCCCCAATGTGGTCGGTGCCATCGAATACCGCCGCGGCCGCCATCACGCGCCCATGACGCTGGCAACCCTCACGGAATACATCCCCAATCAGGGCACCGCGTGGCACTACGTTCTGGAAATGCTCCAAGGCGTCTTTGACAGGGCGCAGGCCCGGCGCGAAGAAGCACCGAACATCCCCGGCGAGCACATGCTTGATGTCTCCAGCATCACGCCGCCCGAGAGCGCCGCAGAGATGTTCGGCTCCTCCCTTGAGCGCTTTGCCGTCCTTGGTCAGCGCACGGCGGAGCTGCATTTGGCGCTGTCCTCACCAACAGGCACGCTGGAGCATGACGCCTTCCTGCCCGAGGACTTCACCCGCCTGTATCAGCGCTCCCTGTATCAGGGGCTGCGCAGTCACGTCGGGCGCGTATGGCCACAGCTCAAAAAGCACATCGACGAACTGCCGCAGGAGGCCCTCGGCGACGCCAACTGGGCGCTGGACAACAAGGCCACCATTCAGGACTTCTACAAGAACATCACCGCAAAACGCTTTGGCGGCCAGCGCATCCGCTGCCACGGCGACTTCCATCTCGGCCACGCCCTACTCACCGGGCAGGACTTTGCCCTCATCGACTTTGAGGGCGACCCGGACCGGACCTACGGCGAACGCCGCTTGCTGCGCTCGCCCCTGCGCGATGTGGCCACGCTTCTGCGGTCCATGGACTTTGCCGCCTTTGCCGCGCTGTCCGCCTTTGCCGAGCAAGGCTACGCCCGCGTCAGCGACCTCTCCAACCTCTTCTGCTGGGGCCGCTATTGGCAGTATTGGGCCGGGGCCGCCTTCCTTGACACGTACCTCGCCACCGCCAAGCAAAGCGCCATGATTCCCACAGACCCCAATGAACGGCGGCTGCTGCTCGACAGCTTCCTGCTAGACAAGGCCGTGGCCGAACTCGCCGAGGAACTGAAAAACCGACCGGCATGGACGCAGGTCCCCCTTGCCGCCATCCGGGCCATTGTGGACGATCCCTCGTGTTAAGCCCCGCCGCGTCATCCATCACCTGACCACACGCCCAGCCCCGCGCAAGCGGGGCTGGGCCAAAACCGCTCTGGAGGATCATATGATTCTGCGCTCAAGCGGACTGCTCATGCACATCACCTCGCTCCCCAGCCCCTACGGCATCGGCGGGCTTGGGGACGAAGCCTACGCCTTTGCCGACATGCTCCACCGCACCGGGCAGCGCGTCTGGCAGATTCTGCCCCTTACCCCCACGGCGCAGTCCTCATGGAACGACCCCTATCACAGCGTCAGCGCCTTTGCGGGCAACCCCCTGCTCATCTGCCCCGCACGCCTTGTTCAAGCAGGCTGGCTGGACGAAGCCGACATCGCCTCGCCCCCAAACTTCCCCGAGCACACCGTGGACTTTGCCGCCGTCACCGAATGGAAACAGGCCCTGTTCACCAAGGCCCACGCCCGCTTCAACCCCGACAACCACCCAGAATATCACCGCTTCTGCCACAAAAGCGCCCACTGGCTGGACGACTACGCACTCTATGTGGCCCTGCGCTCGCGCTACGGCGAAAAGCCATGGAACACATGGCCGGAGCCCCTGCGCACCCGCCAGCCCGAGGCGCTCGCCCGCGCCCGCGCCGACCTAGCCGACGTCATGGACGAAGTGCGCTTTCTCCAGTGGGTGCTTCAGGAGCAGTGGGACGCCCTCAAGGCCTACTGCCACGAGCGCAGCATTCAATTCTTCGGGGACATGCCCATCTATGTGGACCTCGACAGCGCCGACCTGTGGAGCGCCCCCCACTGCTGGAAGCTCGACGACGACTACGTCCCCACCGTCGTTGCCGGTGTGCCGCCGGACTACTTCAGCGCCACCGGCCAGTTGTGGGAAAGCCCCATCTACGACTGGGACGCCCTGCAAAAGGACAACTTCTCGTGGTGGGTGCGCCGCATCTTCCGCAATCTGGACCTGTTCGATACCCTGCGCATCGACCACTTCCGCGGTCTTGTCGCCTACTGGGAGGTGCCCGCCGGCGAGCCTACAGCCATGAATGGCGAATGGGTCGAAGCCCCAGTTCGCGAATTCTTCGACACCCTCTTCGCCAGGCGTCCCACCCTGCCCCTTGTGGCCGAGGACCTTGGCGTCATCACCCCGGACGTGCGCGAGACCATGGCCCATTACGCGTTGCCGGGCATGAAGATTCTGCTCTTTGCCTTTGGTGACGACCTGCCGAGCAACCCCTACGCGCCGCACAACATCGGCCCCCACAGCGTCGTCTACACCGGCACCCACGACAATATGCCCGCCAAAGGCTGGTTCACCGACGAAGCCGACGACGCCACACGAAAGCGCCTCATCGATTACGCCGGCCAAGATGTCACCGCCGACACCGCACCGTGGATTTTGGCGCGTATGGCCTTTCTCTCACACGCCAAGCTCGCCATCATTCCCGTGCAGGACCTGCTGGCCCTTGGCGCAGACGCCCGCATGAACCGCCCCGGCAACCTCAAGGGCAACTGGCACTGGCGCATGCGCCCCGGCAGCATCACCACACGGCACGAAACACAACTCGCCCGTCTGACGGAGCTTTCCGGACGCGGCAACACGCATCAGCAAAACGGCTGACGCATCCCTCAATCTCGTGTACTACGGGCAGTGGAGCCTGCGGTAAATCGGCTCCGCGTATCCTTCACCACTCACGGCAAGGAGGAGTTCATGGCAGAACGTAGCGGCATCGTAACCCTGCACGGCAACGGGCTGACCCTCACAGGCTCGCCCGTGGAAGTTGGGCAAAAAGCGCCCGACTTCACCGTGCTGGACAACGACCTCAACCCCAAATCGCTGGCAGACTACGCAGGAGGCGTCCTTATCGTCTCCGCCGTGCCGTCACTGGACACACCCGTCTGCGACATGGAGACCCGGCGCTTCAATACGGAAGCCGCCAACCTCGGCGACGTGACCATCCTCACCATCTCCACCGACCTGCCCTTCGCCCAGAAGCGCTGGTGCGGCGCAGCAGGCGTGGATAAAGTCGTCACACTGTCCGACCACAAAGACGTCTCCTTCGGTACGAACTATGGACTGCTCATTAAAGAACTGCGCCTGCTCGCACGCGCCGTTCTCGTCATCAACAAGGAGGGCGCCATCACGCATCAGGAAATCGTCAGCGAAGTCTCCAATGAGCCCGACTACAACGCGGCTATAAACGCCGCTAAAGCCGCGCTCTAGACGCACCAGTCGACACGAAGAGAGAGGCCGCCGAAAGGCGGCCTTTTTTTGGTGCCATGGGCGGGTGGCATCGGTTGTTCGTTGTGTTCCTAATTGTGCTATTGGTCTAAAATATATACTCATTTAACGAACATTTTGCCTCCGGCGGGTTAAGGGCCGCGGGCCCTTAACGATCCCATGTGCGCACAGACCGGGCGGCTTTGTATGGCACGGTCGTCACCCCTGACGGCTCTCGTCCGTGTGGATGGGAGTATTTTTTGGGGGGCGTTGGCGTCGTGTGAAGGGCGGTGAGAATCCCTGTTTGTGGTGGGGAAAAAAACAAGACAAGAGACCCCACACCCACCCCCTATTTTCGGGGCGGCTTCCGCCCCGAAAATCCTGGGGATTCTCAAGGGTGTCACACCCTTGAGCCGTCGGAGACAAAAAACTCACATAAAAAAGGCTCCGCGAAGCATTTCGCGGAGCCTTTTTTATGTCCCACCAGTCGCGGCGCGGGCACGTTCTAGAGGAGGCTCCAGAGCATACGGGTACCGACGACGAAGAGAAGAAGGGCGAAGAACTTTTTGAGGGTCGCGACGGGCAGGGAGTGGGCGAGCTTGGCGCCGAAGGGGGCGGTGAGCACGCTCATGCTGACGATGCCGACCATCGCGGGCAGATAGATGTAGCCGAAGGTCCAGTCGGGGCGTCCTTCCACGCCGATGCCGTTGACGAAGTAGCCGAGGGTGCCGGAGATGGCGATGGGAAGCCCGATGGCGGCGGCGGTGCCGATGGCGCGGTGGATGGCCATGTTGCACCACGTCAGGAAGGGTACGGACAGCGTGCCGCCACCGATGCCGACAAGGCTGGAGACAACGCCGATGACGTTTCCTGCGCCGAACATACCGGTCGCGCCGGGCAGCTCGCGGGAGGCGCTGGGCTTTTTGCCGAGCAGCATCTGGTAGGAGACGTAGTAGAGAAAGATGCCGAAGAACCCTTTGAGGATATTTGTCGGGAGCTGCGCGGCAATCCATGCGCCAAGAAAGGTCCCGGTGAGAATGCCGGGGGTCACGCGCCAGAACGCGGACCAGTCCACGGCTCCCCGCCCGTGATGGGCGCGCATGCTGGACAGGGAGGTAAAGATAATGGTGGCGAGAGACGTGCCAAGGGCCATGTGCAGAATATGCTCGTGAGGGACGCCCTGCCATGTGAAGGAGAAGGTCAGCAGGGGCACGATGACCAACCCGCCGCCAATGCCCAGCAGTCCGGCGAGAACACCGGCAAACGCGCCAAGAACAACATAAAGAAGGAGTGAAGTCAGCATGATGTGCCGATTCCTTATGCAAGGGGCCGGAGCGCGGCGGCTCCGGCCCGGTTACAACTACTTGTTGTTGTAGAGAATGTGGCTTCCGACGGCGGCGATGTCCTTGCAGCCGGTGAGGACCATGGCCTGCGTCAGCTGGGCTTTCAGCGCGTCAATGTAGGCCTCCACGCCTTCCTGCGTACCGCCCACGGCGGCCACGGAGAAAGGACGGCCAATCATAACGGCATCTGCCCCAAGGGCGACCATCTTGAGCACATCCACACCGTCGCGGATGCCGCCATCAACGATGATGCCGATGCGGCCCTTCACGGCCTGCGCGATGGCGGGCAGAACGGCGGCGGTACCGGGGGCGTGGTCGAGCACGCGGCCACCGTGGTTGGAGACGACAATGGCGTCCGCGCCGACTTCGGCGGCCTTTTCGGCCTCGTCCACGGTCATGACGCCCTTGAGGATGAACTTGCCACCCTTGTCGTGCACCTTCTGGATGATTTCACGCAGCTGGTCGGGCGTCTTGGGGGCGACGGGGCGGCCCATCTTGCGCAGGGTAATGAGTCCGGCGGCGTCCACGTCCATGCCGTACACTTTGGCTCCGCTGTCGAAGGCCATGGCGAACTTTTCATCCAGCTCGTCGCTTTCCCACGGCTTAATGAAGGGAATGCCGTAGCCGTCCACCTTCTTCAGGCCGCCGAAGGAGGCCTCGACGATGAAGGGCGGCACGCCGTCGCCGGTACAGCCGATGATGCCGCGGGACTTGCAGCCGCCAAGGATGGCGTCCACGTATTCGGCTTCGGTGATGCCGCCGCCCATGTTAAAGGACACGCCGCCGATGGGCGCGGCGATAACGGGCAGGGCAAGGTCCAGACCGAGCAGAGAGGTGGAGGTATCCGGCTCGGCGGCGTCGTGCATGAGGCGCATGTTCAGCTGCACCTCGCGCAGGGCGCGGACGTTGCTGCGGAAGGCTTCGCCGGTGCCAAGCCCGCCCATACCCGGCACTTCGCCGGAACAGGCGCGTCCGTCGCAGACGGGACACACGCGGCAGTATCCTTTCATCAATTCCTTAGCCTTTGCTCGCACATCGGGCATTTCCATAATGCTACTCCGTGATGTTGATAATCGTCATATATTGATGAAATACCGGCTCCGGGGCCACGTGGTCATGACCGGGGGGCGCGGAAAAACCATTCGCTTAGTCCTCGAAGGTAAAGCCGCCCGCTACGGCAAGCCCGCCGTCGGGGAACAGCCTGTCGGCCACATCGCGCACATGGCGGGCCATGCGCCGCTCCGCGGCTGCTCCGTCGCCGTGCTCAATGGCGGCGACGATGGCCTCATGCACGGCAAGAGAGGCCATCCGCCGCTCAGAGGGTACAAGAACCTCGTCGCGGCTTTCGGCAAACATGCCGTGCATTCGGCCAAGCACGCAGTGCAGGAGCGCGTTGCCGCACATGGACGCGAGGCTGGCGTGAAAGGCCTCGTCCTGTTTGGCCCCAGTCCCGCCACGTTCCACGTCGCGCCGCTGCATCTCCAGCGTACCGCGCAGCGCCGCCACATCCTCGGGCGTGGCGCGCACGGCAGCCATCCGCGCCACGCGCGGCTCCAGAATAAGGCGCACCTCCATCACCTCACGCAGGCGCGTACGGCCTTCCAACATGGAGTCGGCAATGCCAGCCACAAGATCATCGTCCCGGCCCTGCGCCACATAGGTGCCGCTGCCGGGGCGCGTCTCCACCACCCCGCGCTGGGTCAGCACGCGGATGGCCTCGCGCACGGAATTGCGCGACACGCCAAAGGCCTCGGCCAGCCGCCGCTCCGGCGGCAAGCGGTCTCCGGGGGCAAGCTCGCCGGAGGCGAGCATTTCGTTGATGCGCCGAACAATCTGCTCGTACACGGCGGAGCGCTGTACACTCCCGCCGCCTGCAAATCCTTCGGCTGGTATCCGTTGCGTCATATTTGTCCTTCTGGCAAAAATTGGTAGGACCAAAGTACCAATTGGACCACCCAAGTCAAGCCCCCAACCACATTTTGTCCAGCGCCGGTCGTGCGCGCATTGACACGGCGGCGCAGGCGATATATTACTATATCTCAATATGCAGATATTACAGTTTTCCAAAGCGCTGGCCGACCTCACCCGGCTCCGGCTCATCCGCATCCTTATGGAGCATGAGCTGGCCGTGGGCGAGATTGTCGAGGCGCTGGGCCTCAAGCAGTCGCGCATCTCGCGGCACCTGAAAATCCTTGCCTCCGCCGGGCTTGTCGAATGGCGGCGCGACGGGCAATGGGTCTTCTACCACGCCTCCACGCAGGGCGAAGCTGGCGACTACCTTGCGGCGCTGTCGCCCTTTGTGCACGCCGAGGCCGACCTTGACGCCGACGCGGCAGCCGCCGCGCGCGTGGTGGCCGCACGCCGCCGCGAAACAGCGCGCTTTTTCGGCTCCATCGCCGAGGAGTGGGACCAGATGCGGCGCGACACCCTTGGGGGGCTGGACATCGCCGGGCTGGTCACCAGCCGCATGCACGGGGCGGGCACGGCCCTTGACCTCGGCTGCGGGACGGGCGGCTTGCTGACGGCCCTGTCCCAGCAGGCGGAGAACGTCATCGGCGTGGACAACTCGCCGGAGATGCTGGACCGCGCGCGGGAGGCCTTTGGCGAACAGGCCGGGGCGTCGGGGCGCATTAGCCTGCGCATTGGCGACCTGGAACATCTTCCCGTTGCTGACGGCGAAGCGGATTTTGCGGTAATGTGTCTTTCTCTGCACCATTTGGCCTCCCCGCGCGAGGGCATTGGCGAGGCCTACCGCGCTCTGCACGGCGGCGGTCGCTTTGTGCTCGCGGACTTTGACAAGCACGAGGTGGAGGCCATGCGCACCGAGTCCGGCGACAGATGGCTGGGCTTTGCCCCCGGCGATGTCCGGGCATGGCTGGAGAAAGTAGGATTTTCCATCGTCAACGAAGACCGGTTCGAACTTCCGTCGGGGCTGCGGCTTCGGGTGTTCGAGGCGGCAAAACACTAATTTCCCGGAGGAAAGAACCATGGCAGACGTACAGCCGCTGGACCTGACCCTTCCTTACAAGGTCAAGGACATTGCCGAAGCCGATTTTGGCTACAAGGAAATGCAGCTCTCCGAGCGCGAAGTCCCCGGCCTGATGGCCCTTATTGAGAAGTACGGCGACGAAAAGCCCCTGAAGGGCCTGAAAGTCACCGGCTCCCTGCACATGACCATCCAGACCGCCATGCTCATCAAGTGCCTGCATGCACTGGGCGCGGACATCCGCTGGGCATCGTGCAACATCTTCTCCACGCAGGACCACGCCGCCGCCGCCATTGCCGACTCCGGCATGGCCAAGGTGTTTGCCTGGAAGGGCGAATCCCTTGAGGAATACTGGTGGTGCACGGAAATGGCCCTCACCTGGCCCGACGGCTCCGGTCCGGACCTCATCGTGGACGACGGCGGCGACGCCACCCTGCTCATCCATCAGGGCGTGAAGGTCGAAAAGGACCCCTCCATTCTGAAGCAGAAGGTGGACAACAAGGAATTCGCCGTGGTCATGAGCCGACTGGCCGCCAGCTACGAAGCCACCCCCACCAAGTGGACCGAAATCGCCAAAAAGGTACGCGGCGTCTCCGAGGAGACCACCACCGGCGTGCATCGCCTCTACCAGATGCAGAAGTCCGGCGAACTGCTGTTCCCGGCCTTTAACGTCAACGACGCCGTGACCAAGTCCAAGTTCGACAACCTCTACGGCTGCCGCGAGTCCTTGGCCGACGGCATCAAGCGCGCCACCGACATCATGATTGCCGGCAAGGTTGTGGTCGTCATCGGCTACGGCGACGTGGGCAAGGGCTGCGCCCAGTCCATGCGCGGCTTTGGCGCGCGCGTCATCGTCACCGAAATTGACCCCATCTGCGCGCTGCAGGCCGCCATGGAAGGCTTTGAAGTCACCACCATGGACGAGGCCGCCGCCATGGGCGACATCTTCGTCACCGCCACGGGCAACTACCACGTCATCCGCGGCGAACACATGGAAAACATGAAGGACGAGGCCATCATCTGCAACATCGGCCACTTCGATAGCGAAATCGAAATGACCTACCTTGAGGACAACCCGGAGTGCACCCGCACCGTCATCAAGCCGCAGGTGGACAAGTGGACCATGAAGTCCGGCAAGAGCGTCATCGTTCTGGCCGAAGGCCGTCTGGTGAACCTTGGCTGCGCTACGGGCCACCCCTCCTTCGTTATGTCCAACAGCTTCACCAACCAGGCTCTGGCGCAGATTGACCTCGCCAAGAACGACTACGAGCCGCAGGTCATGGTTCTGCCCAAGCGTCTGGACGAAGAAGTGGCGCGCCTGCACCTTGACCGTCTGGGCGTGAAGCTCGACACCCTCACCAAGGAACAGGCCGACTACATCGGCGTTCCCGTGGACGGCCCCTTCAAGGCCGACCACTACCGCTACTAAGCGCGGCCCACGCCCGCTTTTTGGCTTACTGGCTCAAGACCGAATGGGCGCCCCGTCTCCGTTGTGGAGGCGGGGCGCTTTGCCGTTTTTGGGGGCGCAGATTCGCAAACGCAGGCGCGCCGGGCACTGACGGGTGGAATCAGGCTTCCAATTCGTGCAAAATACTGGCAAAGGGAAGCCAAACGCGGCCGCCTCCAAACCTGCCGCGAACAGCCCTGGGAGGGGCCATGCGCGACTTCACATACTCCGTACCGTGGAATCTTGCTCTCATCACCATAGGAACGGGCATCTTTGCCTTTGGCATCAAAGCCATCGCCCTGCCGCACGGGTTTATCTCCGGCGGTATGTCCGGCCTTGGCCTGCTGCTGTATTACCTGACGGACAAGCTCTCGCCGGGGCAGTGGCTGTTTCTGCTCAACGCCCCCATTTTCCTCTTTGGCTGGTTCGGCGTCAGCCGCCGCTTTTTTCTGTACAGCCTGTATGGGGCGGTGTCCGTTGTGGTGTTCATGGAGCTGATTCCATGGGTCCTGCCCGTCAACGACCCGTGGCTGGCCGCCATTGCCGCCGGAGCCACCTTCGGCACCGGCCTTGGCATCACCTTTCGCTCGCTTGGATCCACGGGCGGCACGGACATCATTGCCGTGGCCATCAATCAGAAGTACAATCTGCGCATAGGCGCGGTAACGTTTGGCTTCAATCTGGCGCTGTTTGTGGTCAGCATGCTGTTCATGAAGGTGGACCTTGTGCTGTACTCGCTGTCCACGGTGTTCATTGCCGCGCAGATTATGGAGTACGTCCTTGGGCTGTTCCATCAGCGCAAGATGGTCTTCATCATCTCGGACAAGACCGAAGAAATCGCCGCCGCCATCATGCGCGACCTGCACCGGGGCGCCACCTTCCTCGACGGACGCGGCGCCTACTCCGGCAGGCCCAAGAGCGTGCTGCTGACCGTGGTGTTCAACATCCAGCTCAAGCGGCTGGAACAAGCCATCTACGCCATTGACCCGGACGCCTTCACCATTGTGGAAAGCCCCATGAACGTCATTGGCCGCAAATTCTCCAGACGGAAGGTCTATTAACATGACCGCGAGGACACCCGCCCCCATCGCCCTGCTGACGGACTTTGGCCTTGGCGACCCCTACGTCGCCCAGATGAAAGGCCGCATTCTGTCCCTTGTGCCGGACGCCCGCATCGTGGACATCAGCCACGGGGTGGAGCCGTTCAATCTGGCGCAGGGAGGATTCTTCCTCAACGCCAGCAGGCGGCACTTTCCCGAAGGGACGGTGTTCGCCGCCGTGGTGGACCCGGGGGTTGGCACCACGCGGGGGATTGTTCTCCTTGAAAAGGACGGACAATCCATCATCGCCCCGGACAACGGCCTTGCCAGCCTTGTGCTTGGCAGTGGCGGTCCTGTACGCGTGTTTGACCTGTCCGTGCACATGCACTCCCCGCGCACCGTCAGCGCCACCTTCCACGGGCGCGACGTCTTCGCCCCCCTTGCCGCACAATTGGCGCAAGGAGCGGAGGCGGAATCCCTCGGCCCGGAGATGGCCCCCGAAGACCTTGTCACGCTGGACTGGGCGAGACCCCGCCTTGAGGACGACAACGCCGCCGTCACCGCCACGGTCCTGCACGTGGACCGCTTCGGCAACTGCATCCTGAACCTGCCGGCCCGCGAATGGCTGGACCGCCTGTGCCACTGGGAAGGGCTTGCCCTGTCCGCCAAGGGCCGCACGGGCGCCGTCACCTGCTGCCGCACTTACGCGGACCTCCCCCTTGGCAGCATGGGCCTGCTTGAAGGCAGTCAGGGCTACCTTGAACTGTCCATGAATCAGGCCTCCGCCGCCCGTCTTTTGGCCGCCACATGCGGCACCACCATAACCCTCGCCGCCGCGCAAAGGCTGTAATGCTCTTTTTCACCTCGTTTCTCGCATCCCTCAGCTTCATGACCCGCCTCGGCCCCGCCCGCATCTATGACGACAAAACCGTTGCCGCCACCATTGGGTGGTTTCCCGTTGTGGGGCTGATTATTGGCACCATTGTCACCCTGCCCTTTGCCCTTGGCGTCCTTGGCGGACAGCCGTGGGTGCAGGCGTGGCTGGTGGTTGGCGGCTCCCTGACCCTGACCCGCGCCCTGCACTGGGACGGCTGGGCCGACCTCTTTGACGGCTGGGGCAGCGGCGCGCGCGGCGAACGCTTCTGGACCATCGTCAAGGACAGCCGCAACGGCGCCTTTGGCGTGCTTGCCATGGTCATGGGCATTGCGGGACAAATCATTCTGTTGCATCAGGCGCTGGCCGCGCAGGCGTATGGCGTGGTGGTGTTTGCCTTCATCATGGGCCGCACCGTCTCCGTATGCACGGCCTACACCGGCCGCCACCTCACCCGCGACGGACAGGGGCGGCTGTTTCTGAGCGGCGCAACCACGCCCATTGTGCTCCTCGTCATCATCCAGACGCTGTGTGCCGCGCTGTTCGTTCAGCCCCTTATCTTCCTGCTTCCCACCGCCCTGCTGGCCGGACTGGGCATTATGGAAATGGCCCTGCTGGCCCGCACCCACGGCGGCATGAACGGCGACTTTTTGGGCGCGGCCGTCATCTGGGGCGAAATCTCCACCCTGCTGGGCTGGTGCATCGCCATGAACCTGACGCGCAACCTGCTGCCGCTGTTCTACTAGCTGGCCGCGCGGCCGCCCAAGCCCACCACGGAGCGAGGGCCACCGCGCACCGCGCCGCCACCTCAGCGGCGCACGCCACCTCACAACACAAAGCGCCCCCGTCCGGAATCTCCGGGCGGGGGCGCTGTCGTACTGCGCGGGAATTGGACTGACCTTAGAAGGTCTTGGCGGCCTGCAGGTCCTCTTCGGAGTAGTCCCACGTCACGTTGTGGGGCGGCAGGGCCTCCTTGAACCAGCGGGGGAGCTGGTCGTCGTGCTTGGTAAAGCCGGCGTCGGCGTTGAAGGAGTGCTCGTCCTTCAGGGTCTGCACGCCAAGGGCGAGGGCGTCGTCCGGAGTGATGTTGCCGCCGTAGCGGGCGTTGAGCAGGTCGCACAGCACCTGCATGGCGTCCGGGGTATCCAGCACGGCAAAGGCCACGAACAGGCACATGCCGGTGGAGTCGATGGACGCGGTGGCGACCTGAAGGTTCTTGGACAGCTCAACGTTGCCGTCGTCCTTCATGCCGTCCACATCGCCGCCCACCTTGAGGACGTTCTGGCACACGGCGTAGCCGGCGGTATGGTCGCCGCCCATGGGGTTGGTGGCGTAGGTGACGCCAACACCCTTGACCGCGCGGGGGTCATAGGCAGGCAGGGCCTGATTTTTGACGGTGGGCACGCGGTCCACGCCAAAGGCGGCGGCGGTGGAGCCCGTACCGTTGCCAATGATGCGGCCCAGCGGGTCGTCGGTGCCGACCTTTTCCAGCAGGGCCTTGGCGGCGGGGCCATCGCCCCACTCGATAAGGCCGCCTTCCATGGCCATGGTCACGGCGTTGGCCATCTCGATGGTGTCGATGCCCTTTTCGTCGCAAACGCGGTCCATTTCGGCGATGAGGTCGATATCGTGCACAAGGCCGTTGGGACCGAAGCCCCACAGGGTCTCGTACTCAAACCCGGAGGTGACGTATTCGCCATTTTCATCAACGTAGCGCTGGGAGCACTGCATCACGCAGCCGGGGTGACAGCCTTCGTGCACCTTGCCGCCGCGCTTTTCGATGAGTTCGGACATCTTTTCGCCAGACACATCGGCGGCGTGCTCGTACTGGCCGCTGCGGAAGTTCTTGGTGGGCAGTGCGCCAGCTTCGTTGATGATGTTCACGAGGATGGCGGTGCCGAATCCGGCAAGGCCCTGACCGGTGACCGGGTGGGTCTTGAGGATTTCGGTCCAGCGCTTGTTGGCGGCCTTGAAGGCGTCCTTGTCGGCGTATTCAATGCCCTTGGCGCCGGAGTTGTCCACGGCGATGCAGCGCACGCGCTTGGAGCCCATCACAGCGCCCATGCCGCCACGTCCAGCGGAGCGTGCGGGGTTGCCGAAGGGGTCAGTAAACTGGATGGTGGACGCCTGCAGGCACTGCTCGCCGGCGGTACCGATGAGGGCCACGGTGGCTTTGCCGCCAAAGGCTTCGTCCAGCACCTTCTGGTACTCGTAGTTGTCCTTGCCTTCACGGTCGGGGGCGTCGGAGAATTCCACGCCGTCCTTGGTGATGCGGATGGCGGTGAAGGGCGCGTCCTTTTCGGGCTTGTCCTCCAGCACAACAGCGGCAAGGCCCAGCTTGGCCAGCTTCTGGGACAGCATGCCGCCGGAGTTGGACTCCTTGATGGAGCCTGTCAGCGGGGACTTGGCGCCAACGGAAATGCGGCCGGAGTTGGCGGCCATGGTGCCGGACAGCAGTCCGGGGGCAAAAATGAGCTTGTTGTCGGCGGAGAGGGCGTGAGCGTCGGCTGGAACCTCTTTACGCACAATGCGGGACGTAAGGGCGCGGCCTCCAAGGCCTGCATATTCCCCCATATCCTCATACTTGTACGTACGCTCGCGAGTGTTGATACGCAAAATTTTCATCGTGCTTTCCTCCAGTTTGCAGCTCGATAAACTGTTGCTTCAATGCTTCAAACTTCATATCGTCTATGACCAACTGAATACATTGTCAAAATCATAGAAAACTGCATTGTTGTTACATACAGTTCCTGCAAGATAGTTTATTCTGCTCTACGGATTGAAGCGCCACAGGATAACCAAGACAAACCAATCCCAACAGAAGCGCGGAGGAAAATTTTGCAATCCGTTCCAAAGATTTCACCCCAGCCCGGTTCCGGTGATATTTCCGGGGAAATAGCCGTCCGCCTCGCGCCGGGGCACGCGGCGTCCCTGCACCTCCTCCTGCAAGAGGGCGTGGACATCGCCCTGCCACAGCCCATGACGGTCCGCGACCTGCTGACGCAGCACCTGCACATCCCCGCAGACTACGTGGACCGCGACATCAGCACCGTATTCCTCGAAGGCCACCCTGTGGATGATATCGACACAGCCGAGATTGCCGCTGGCAGCACGCTTGCCCTTTCCGGGTCGCTTCCGGGCATCTGCGGCATCACCATGCGCCGCCACAGCCCCATTGCGCGCATGCGCTCAGGCATTGCCCTGCAGGATGGCGCGGCGGCTGAAGGCGGCGCCGGAACCATCCGCCTGCGCGCCTTCAACTTCATCGCCAAGGGCGTGGCCGCGCCGGTCTTTGCCGCCGGGGTCCAGCTCACCGCGAGCCGCGCGCACGAGGCCCTTGCGTCCGTCCTTACGGCGCCGGACGCCGTCCACAGCGCCACCGCAGAGGGATCGCCCATCGCACCTGCCGCCCTTGAAGAGCACCTGCGCCAATACCCGGACGCCATCATCCATCTGACCGTTTCGGCCTGAGTCATGCCACTTTTCTCCGCATAACGCCGCCCACGCACAGCGCGGGCGCAGGAGGCATGCGCCACCGCGCCCAGCGACCGCGCCCCGCCACAACGACGGACATGGGGCATTTGCAATTGCCTTGTGTTGCGGTATTGCAGACCTATCAAATCGTTCAATTTTCTCGTCACGTGTTCGGAGGCGAAGTGCAAAAAGGTTTCTTTCAAGTCGTCAGCCCGGAAACATTCATCAGCCTGCTCAAGGATTTTCCCGCCCTCGCGCAGACATCCGTCCCCCTGCATGACGCGGCGGGGCGCGTTCTTGCCAGCGACGTCACCGCCGCCGAAGACCTGCCCATGGTCAACCGCTCATGCATGGACGGCTACGCCGTCAACGCGCGCGACGCCTTTGGGGCAAGCGAATCCAACCCGGCCTATCTGGAATGCCGGGGCAGTCTGTCCATCGATGAACAGCCCTCAGCCCCCCTGTCCCGCGGGGACTGTGTGGGCATTGTCACCGGCGGCACCCTGCCCGAAGGGGCGGACGCCGTGGTAATGGTGGAACACACCCAGGAGCTTGGCGCGGGCACCATTGAATTCCGCAAATCCGTCGCCCCCGGCGACAACGTTATGCAGCGCGGCGAGGATGCCCGAGCAGGACAGCCCGCCCTCACCGCAGGCACCCCCCTGCGCCCACAGGAGGTCGGCCTGTTGGCCGCCCTTGGCGTCAGCGAGGTGCCGGTGCGAAAGCGCCCGCGCGTAGGCCTTATCTCCACCGGAGACGAACTTATCCCGGTGGCGGACACGCCGCGTCCGGGACAAATCCGCGATGTGAACAGCTACGCCCTCGGCGCGCTGGTGCGCACCGCAGGCGGCGTGCCCACGCTGTACGGTCTGGTGCGCGATGACGAGGCCAGCCTTGCCGCTGCCATCAAAAAAGGCGTAGAGGACAATGATGTGGTGCTCATCTCCGGCGGCAGTTCCATAGGCGTGCGCGACCTCACCCAGGCCGCCATTGAGGAATTGCCCGACGCGCAGGTGCTGGCCCACGGCGTTGCCGTCAGCCCCGGCAAGCCCACCATTTTGGCCCGTGCTGGAAGCACCGCCGTGTGGGGACTGCCCGGACAGGTCACCTCCGCGCAGGTCGTGATGCACGTCTTCGGCCTGCCCTTTTTGCGCCACATCGCCGGGGACAAAGGCGCCTTTGCCCCGCGCCGCCGCAGCGTGCGCCGCGCCACCCTCGGGCGCAACATCGCCTCCAAGCAGGGGCGCGAGGACTACGTCCGGGTCCGGCTGGAAACCCGCGAGGACGGCGCCTGCACTGCCATACCCGTCCTTGGCAAATCCGGCCTGCTGCGCACCATGCTCCGCGCCGACGGGCTGGTCCGCATCCCCGCGGATACGGAAGGCCTCTTTGAGGGCCACCCCGTGGACGTGTGGCTGCTCAACTAGCGGCAGACAAGCACAGCCCCACACAGCACAGCAACGGCAGGCCCGCGCCACAGCGCATGAACAGCCAAAGCACCGCACACAGCGAAGGCACCCATGAAGCGCAATATCTATCTCGACACCATTCCCATTGACGAAGCCGTGGGCAAGGTTCAGGCCGCCCTGGACAGGGAAAGCCTCCTCGGCACCGAAACCATCCCCACCCACGAGGCCGCAGGCCGCATCACGGCCAGCGCCATCCATGCGCGGCTGTCCTCGCCCACCTACCACAGCGCGGCCATGGACGGCATTGCCGTGGACGCCGAAGCCACCTTTGCCGCGCGCGAGGACGCCCCCCTCACCCTTGGGACGGACGCCTTTGTCCCGGTCAACACCGGCAATCCCCTGCCGGACGGCACCAACGCCGTCATCATGATTGAAAACGTGCTCATGACCGCCGACGGCAGCGCCCGCATTGAGGCGCCGGCCTTTCCATGGCAGCACGTACGCCGCATCGGCGAGGATATCGTCGCCACGGAACTGCTCATCCCGCAAAACCATGAGCTGACGGCCTATGACATCGGCGCGCTGCTCTCTGCGGGCATCTGGGAGGTCACCGTGCATGAGCGCATTGTCATGCACGTCATTCCCACCGGCGACGAGGTGCTGGACTTTACGGACCGCCCGACCCCTGCGCCGGGGCAGGTGGTGGAAAGCAACTCGCAGGTCTTTGCCGCACTGGCGCAAAGCTGGGGCATCGACATCCGCCGCACCGCGCCCGTCCCGGACAAGCCCGGCGCCCTCATCGAGGCCGTGGAAGACGCCCTTGGCACGGACGCGCACATTATCGTCATTGGCGCAGGCTCCTCGGCCGGTGCCAAGGACTACACCCGCACCGTCATGGAGAGCGTCGGCAGCGTGCTGGTGCACGGCATTAAGGCCATGCCCGGCAAGCCCACCCTGCTGGGCATGGCGGACAAGGCCCACGGCGGCAAGCTCCTTGTGGGCGCGCCGGGCTATCCCGTCAGCGCGGTGGTGTGCATGGAGGAACTGGTGGCTCCGCTGTGCGCGTGGCTGACCCGCCGCACCCTGCCCCGTCGCCCGGAGGTGGACGTGGAGCTTACGCGCAGCGTGCCGTCCAAGCTGGGCATGGAAGAGTTTTTGCGCCTGTCCATCGGCCGCGTGGGCGAAAAGTACGTCGCCACGCCCCTATCGCGCGGGGCGGGCATGATTACCACCATGACCCGCGCGCAGGGCATCTGCCGCATTCCGGCCAACTCCGAGGGCGTGGAACAGGGCGCCACCGTCCGCGCCGACCTGCGCGTGCCGCAGGACGCGCTGGAGCGCACCCTTGTCGCCGTGGGCAGCCATGACAACACCATAGACCTGCTCGCCAACGCCCTCATGGGGCTGGAGACGCCCATCCACCTTGCCTCCACCCACGTGGGCAGCATGGGCGGGCTGATGGCCGTCAAAAACGGCTCCTGCCACATGGCGGGCACCCACCTCTTCGACCCCGAAACCGGCGACTACAACACGCCCTTTGTCCGCAAATATCTTCCGGATGTGGACGCAGTGCTGGTCAACCTTGCCGTGCGCCATCAGGGCCTCATGGTCCCGGTAGGCAACCCCAAAGGCATCTCGGGCGTTGACGACCTCACCCGCGAGGACGTGCAGTTCATCAACCGCCAGCGCGGCGCGGGAACCCGCATCCTGCTGGACTGGCACCTCTCCGAGGCCGGCATCACGCCCCAGCAGGTCAACGGCTACGACAAGGAAGAATTCACCCACATGGCCGTCGCGGTAAACGTGCTCACCGGCGCGGTGGACTGCGGGCTGGGCATCATGGCCGCCGCCCGCGCCCTTGGGCTGGACTTTGTCCCCCTTGCGCGCGAGCGCTACGACCTGCTCATCCCGCGTGAGCACCTTGCGGACCCGCGCGTTCAGGCCGTGCTGGACCTCATCCGCAGCGCGGACTTCCGCACAAGCATTGAAGCCCTTGGCGGCTACGAAACCACCTGTACCGGCGAGTTCATGGAAGCCGGACAGGGCCTGCCCTAGGCAGGCCGCCCCCGCCGGGCACTCAGACCACCATCACAAAACGGGCGGCGCACACAGCGCCGCCCGTTTTTCTGCCTCTGGCAGGCCCGGTCTCCGGTCCAGCACAAGGGCTTGCCTTTCCGTGATTTTTTGCCACAATGCGGGGCATGATTATCACAGTAAAATGCTTTGCCACGCTCAAGCCCTTTGAGCCGCAGGACGCGGCGGCCTACACCGCGCCGGACGGCGTCACCGTGGGCGGCCTGATGGACCACCTCGGCATCCCCCGCGACGAGGTCAAAATCATGTTCATCAACAACAAGCACACCACCATAGACGCCACCATACACGACGGCGACCGGGTGGGCCTGTTCCCAGCTGTAGGCGGAGGATGACGCCATGGGCTGCGCGGACCCCATAGGCAACAGAACGCGGGAGCTTGCCCTCTCCGCAGCCATGCCCGACGGCTCGCCCTACTTGAGCCTTGGCATCCATGCGGCCCGCGAGCTTGCCGCCGAATGCGGCGAAACGCTCCGCGCCATAGAAGTCGCCGCCCTTGGCGCCGGGGTCATCCCGGAGCGCTACATCCGCAACTTTTCCACACTGGACTGTCAGGGGCAGGTGCGCCTGCTGTGTTCCAAGGCCGTGCTCATTGGCCTTGGCGGCCTTGGCGGTCTGCTCCTTGAAGCCATGGTCCGCATGGGCGTTGGCACCATTGAGGCGGCGGACGGCGACTCCTTTGAGGAAAGCAACCTCAACCGCCAGCTCACCTCCACCACGGACATCGTGGACATCCCCAAAACCCGCGCCGCCACCGTGCGCGCCATGACCGTGAATCCCGCCGTGGACTTTCTGGCCCATGAGGTAATGGTGGACGAATCCGACATGCTGGCCATGTGCGAGGACGCCCACGTGGTGGTGGACGCCCTCGGCGGACTGGACGACCGCCCCGCCCTGCAGCGCGTGGCCGCGCGCGCCGGTCTGCCCCTTGTGACGGCAGGCATCGCGGGCCTGTCGGGCTACGTTGCCACGGTGATGCCTGGCCAGCCCGGTCCAGCGGACTTCTTTGGCGCCAGCACAGGGGCCGAAGACGCCCTCGGCAGCCCCGCACCGGGCGTATATACCGCCGCCAGCCTGCAAAGCGCGGAAATCATGCGCCTGCTGGGCACAGGAACGCCGGCCCTTGCCGGAAAAATGCTCCTGTTCGACCTGCGGGACATGAGCTTTGAAACCATCGACATCGCGTCCTAACGCCCCCCTGCTGCGAGTCTCCCAAACGGACGCGCTGCAAACCGGCGCAAGCCGCCGCGCGCACGAACCCCACGCCTCTTGCGGAAAATGCTCCACAAAAAAACGACATTCCACAGCGCCGCAAGGCGCCGCGCTTTTCCCGCCTGCTAGCCCTGTCTGCTCATAATCCCGCCCGGCCCCGCAAGGGGCGCGGTCAGCGCTGTGCGCTTGATGGTGACAATATTGCGCAGCACGTCCGTGGTCTCCAAAAGCGGATTGCCTTCGGGCATGGCTGTGGTCGCCAGCGACGTAATGACCTGCTGCAGGGTTTTGCGCTTGGTCAGGTCGAATTCTTCGGCAATGGGCGGCCCCGGATCCTCAAGGGCCGACTTGGGGAGCAGGCGCTCGTACAGGTCCGGCGTCCGCGCCGAAAGCGACGCCTTTTGCCAGTCCGCCACCAGTCCGCCAAGCCCCGCGAAGGTGCTTCGCGCCGCGTCAGGGTCGCGCATGACGCCATCCATAAACGTCTCGCGGTCCACCACCAGCAGCTTTTCCGCCGTAAATTCACGGATGCCGTACCCCGCAAGCTCCCCCTCGCGCGAGGTAATGGCCGCGCGCCAGCGGTCGGCAAAGCCGTCCTCAAAGATTTCCTGATGCGGCAGAACAAACGCGCGCAGGTCGTTATAGGCGGTCACCACGTCGGCAAGGCGGTCCTCCACCTCCCCGTAGGCCTCCACCACGCGCAAGGGGAGAGCCTCGCCATAGGACGACTGCGCCTCAAAGACGACGCGGCCCTTGTCCACCGCCACCTGCCCGGACTCAGAGACCACCTCGTCGCCGTCCACCACCACCCGCGCATCCATACCCGGCGTTGCCGTGGCGTTCATGCCAAGGGAGTCAAGGAGCGTTCCGCCCACCGTGGTGGT
Source organism: Desulfobaculum sp. SPO524 (assembly GCF_044987625.1). NCBI lineage: Bacteria > Pseudomonadati > Thermodesulfobacteriota > Desulfovibrionia > Desulfovibrionales > Desulfovibrionaceae > Desulfobaculum > Desulfobaculum sp. SPO524. Next base: position 1,118,012 of record NZ_JBJDSB010000001.1, read on the forward strand.
CCATGACGACCCATCGTAGAAATACCACGCGTCGTCCTCCTCGCTGTACACGGTGTTGTCGTCCGTGGGCGTGGTCTCGTCCCATGTGGCGCTGAGTTCGTCATACTCATAAATACGATTCTCCACCCACCCATTGGCCGTGGCCGAGGCGATATACCGCTCGCCATTGACGGGCGCGGCGGGCAACGCCGCCGTGGGGTCAAAAAAGTCCAGCACATCGTCCACAACAGGGCCGCCGTAATCGCGCAGATACATGCGCTCCCCGCGCTTGGGGCTGACAAGGGTCACCTCCAGATACTCGCCGTCTGCCAACAGCGGCTGGGTCTCTAGCCCAGATGGCCGCCGGCCGTCACGAATCTCCGCCCGCAGCCGCCCCGAAGAGGAATTGAGCGCCCCGGCAAGCACGCGCAGCACCTCGCCCATGGTCATCTCCGCCTCAAGGGGGACAAGCACCTCCTCAGTCACGCCATTTATGGAAAAGCGCACCTGATGCTCCCCTGCGGCAAAGGGCGAGGCAGCGCCGGGGTCCAGCACATGGGAACGCACGCTGGACGCATGCGCTGTAGAGTCCACACGGACGCGGTAGGGCATAGTTTCGGCGGCAAAGGCGGGCGTGGTGGTTGCCTTCAAATTCAGCTCGGCAAGCAGGTGTCCGTCCTCATCGGCAAGGGAGACATCCTGCGCGCTGACGGCGGGATTGACGGTAATGGCAAGGGCGGAGCCAACAGCCACAAGGCCATCAACATACTGGTTCGGGGCGTTCTGGCGGACAACCTCCGCCTGCACGGGCAGGGACAACGCATTGATGCCCGCCGCCACCTGCTCCACCATATCGCCCCATGTGGCGTCATCGTCCAAAGCGATGTCCACGGTTTCCGTCTCGCCCCCCTGCGTGACGGAAAAACGGTACTCGCCACCGGCAAGGTCGGTCGATGTCCACGGCATATGGCCACTGGAAAAGTATTTGTAGTAGCGCGTCACCTCATCCTGAGGGCGCACGCGGGCGGCAAGGCGTCCGGACAGCTCGTCCGAGGCATTGGAGGGGGTTACAAGGCGGGCGCGGGTAAAGGAGGTATCTTCTGGCCATGCAAAGCGGGCAAGGGCTTCTTCAAAGGCCGCGACCTTGGAGCCAAGGCGCTCCACTGTGCCGGTGACCAGCCTGCCATAGCGCTGGCGGCGCTGGGCATTCTCAAAGCGCCACGCCACACGCGAATCAAGGGCCAGCCGCTCAAGGGGCGAGGCAAAGGCCTTGCCCTCGGCAGCGGTGCCGCGCAGCGTATCACCTGCGCTGATACGTCCCTGATAATCAATGCTGACCATAAGCCCGCCCAACACAAGGGGTGCGAGAACACGCAAAGGCGGGCGGAGAGAAAACGGGGCGGGCTAGACGTCCGCCCCGGCGTAGTCGACGTGCTCCATGCACAGGCCCTGTGGCGGCGCGGTGACGTAGCGCACAGCGCTCCGCTCCGCCGCAGCAAGGACGCGGTCCACGTCCTGCGGGGCAAAGCGTCCGCGCCCCACTTCCACCATCAGGCCCATCAGGTTGCGCACCATCTGCTTCAAAAAGCCGTCGGCGGAAAAGCGCCACACCACTTCATCAGCGAATGCTCCGGCGCTGCGGGTTATCTCCGTCACGGTGCGCACGGTGCTCTTCACGGGCGTCCCCGTGTTTTGGAACGAGGCAAAGTCATGCTCGCCGGTAAGCCGCTTTGCCGCCTCGTCCATGGCCGCCATGTCCAGCGGTCCCGTCTTCCAGACGTAGCACCGCCTTTGCGGTAAAACATATCGGCCATTCAGCCATAAACTATAGGCATAGGTCTTGGATGTGGCGGAATAACGGGCGTGGAAGTCGTCCGGCACAAGGGCGGCGGCCGTCACGGCCACGTCGTCCGGCAACAGGGCGTTGCAGGCGCGCATCCAGTCCACCCCGGCCTTGTCCGCCGGAATGTCCATATGCGCCACCTGCCCCAGCGCATGGACGCCGGAATCCGTCCGCCCGGACCCAAAGGCCCGGACGGGGCACCCGCACACGCGGGTCATAACGGATTCCACCAGTCCCTGAATGGTTGGTTGATCGGCGCGGCCAGCCTGAATCTGCCAGCCGCAATAGGCCGTGCCCTCGTAGGCGATATCCAGTCGCAGTCTGGGCACGGACTACTCGAAGGGGATCTGCAGGCGGGTCAGCTTTTCGGCCAGACGCGCCGCCTTCTTGGCGTTGACGTAGGTGAGGATTTCGCCGGCCTGACGTCCGCGCATGCCCGACAGAATCTTGACGGCCTGCCGCTCGTCCATGGTCTCCAGAACCTGCGCGGCCTGCTTGGCCTTCATGTTGGAGAAGACTTCCACAAGGTGCTTGTCGCGCTTATTCTTGATGGCCTTGGCGTCCTCAAGCATACGTTCAATCTGCTGGCGGGTCTTTTTCAGCTCGGCCATATCACGGGCAATTTTGTCTTCCAGCGCATTGAGGTCGCGCTCGCGCCGGTCCAGCTCCTCCTGCTTCTGCATGAGGGCGTCGCGGCCGAGGGGCGGCTCGGTGGGCTGGGCCTCACTCTGCGCCGCGGCGGGCGCGTCCTGCGCGTGGGCCGTTGCCGGCTCCACCACCTTGCGCACCGCCTGCTGAGGCGCAGGCTGCGGGGCGCGCTGGGCCACCTGCTGGGTCTGGCGCACCGTACTCACGGGGCCATCAACCACAGCCTGCCACCCAATAAAGGTCAGCAGGCACAATTTCAGAAGGGCCAGCGTCATCAGGCCCTTAACGATCTTAGAGAGTCCCATTTTCGTAACGAAGCGTGGCCATCTCATCGGCTTCCCTCTGCTCTCGCGCATTCTCCTCGCGGTTGAACGCCGTCTCCTGCGACGCGCGCAACCGTTCGAGGGTCTTTTTCTCTTTTGCCGTTTTCACGGCCTCCTGCCTGCAGGCATTCAGGCGCTTGGCGCGCTGAAACAGTTCCTGCTCGGCAATGGAGATGTCCTGCTCCAGACGATTCTTATACATCCGCCACAGCCACAGGTCGCCTTCGGAAAGGTCGCGGCGACCATCCAGCGAGGCTTCGTGCCCGGCCAGACGCTCGCGCAGGCCTTCCACCAGTGCGGACTGCTCCTGATGCGCCCGCGTGGCGACGGCAAGCTCCATTCTGGCTCGCGTTTCAAGCTGCTCGCGGTACTCCAGCACCCGTTGCAGCCGAAATGAAAAACGTTTGGGCACGGTGTTTCCTCTTTAGCGTAGCGTCAACCTTGCGACATCAAAATAGGTTCCACCGGCAGATAAGCAATATCCGGGCCGAAGCGGATCTCGCCCTAGCGGCCCCACCATACCAAGGCGCGACCGCCAGCGCAAAGAGGACGGCAGAGCCGATTTTGACCAATGCGCGCCCATGGGTTGCGAATCGCGCACGGATATGCTCATTTGCACTGAGAGGAGAGCACTTCCCTATGCAAAGAATGGAAACCGTCTTGCGTGCATTTCTGAAAAAGCACGACCCAGATGGCATGCAACGCACACTGCGCCGACTGTGGCGGCACTGGCCGGAGATTGTGGATGAACACATCGCCGAGATTGCCCGTCCCATCGGCCATAGAAAACGCATCCTGCTCATTGGCGTGGAAGATTCCATGGTCATGCAGGACCTCACGTTTTATGCGCCATACATTCTGGAACAGGTGAATGCCTTTCTTGGTACAAAAAGCTTTGACAAAGTTCTCCCAGAATTGATAAGAGACCGCGTTTCACTGGACCTGATTAAGAAAAGAACCACTTCGGCGGTTCGCTTCGAGCCCAGTCGCCCACAGAATCTCGGCTCTCAGGCCGACGCGTTCGACGCGAACTCTGCCGTGGCCAGGTGCTACGCCGCCTATGTGAAGCTTTTCAACGAACGAGGGCAAAACGGCACCCGTCAGCCCCGGACGACGAATACAGACTTTCCCAAGGAGGAGAAAACGAGATGAGCGAAGAAATCAATATCGAGCTGAAAAAGCCGCTTGAGAAGATGACCATCAAGGAACTGCGCGAACTCGCCATCGCCGAGATCCCGCAGATCACCGGTGCATCCGGCATGGACAAAGACACTCTCCTCGCCGCCATCAAAGAGGTGCTCGGCATCACTGACGACGACGAGAACAAGGGCAACCCCTACCAGGGTCAGATCGCCCGCATCAAAAAAGAGCTGAACGAGCTGCGCGCCAAGAAGCTGACCGTAGCTGGCCGTAAAGAGCGCGAGATCATCCGTAAGAAGATCAACAAGCTCAAGAAGTACACCCGTCGTCTGGCGCACTCCGCCTAACGAAATTTCAAAAAGCGCGATTTTAGGGTTGACACCCTCGGGCGAAAACCGTAAATCGCTGTTTCCGCGCTGGCGGATCGTCTAAGTGGTAGGACGCTGGATTCTGGTCCCAGTAGTCAAGGTTCAAGTCCTTGTCCGCCAGCCAACTTATCACGTCCCCATCGTCTAGCCTGGCCCAGGACACCTGCCTTTCACGCAGGCGACAGGGGTTCAAATCCCCTTGGGGACGCCAGGAAACACAGCCCTCCGGAGCAATCCGGAGGGCTTTTTTCGTTGGGCGAAGGCGAGCGGGCGCGCCCTCTCGCCTCCCTGTCCACGCCGTGCTACAGAAGCGGGAAATACACCCAGCAGGAGACGCCATGTCCCATCACGACGCCCCGCAGACCACACCCGTCACACTCACCACGCCGCGCCTCATCCTGCGCCAGTGGCGCGAGGCCGACCGCGCGCCCTTTGCCGCCCTTGGCGCAGACCCGGAAGTCATGCGCTATTTCCCTGCCCTGCTCTCGCGGGAGGAAAGCGACGAGACCGCGCAGCAACTGGCGCAGCGCATTGCGGACAACGGTTGGGGCTTCTGGGCGGTGGAGCACCGGGACTCAGGTGCCTTTCTCGGCTTTGTGGGGCTGAACGCGCCCCAAGTGGACCTCCCCTTCACGCCCTGCGTCGAGGCAGGCTGGCGTCTTGGCCGGGAGCACTGGGGGAACGGCTACGCCACCGAAGCCGCCCGCGCCGCGCTGGACTTTGGCTTTTCGCGTCTTGCCCTCACAAGCATTGTCGCTTTCACCGCCCATACCAACGCCCCGTCGGAGGCCGTCATGCGCCGCCTCGGCATGACGCGCGACAGCGGTGGCGACTTCCTCCACCCCGCCGTCCCCGCTGACCACCCCCTACAACCGTTCGTCCTGTACCGCATCACCCGCGAGGCTTGGCTAAAACAGCGCGCGCAGGCGTAGCCTGCGCCCTACGCCTGGGACAACACTGCCTGCGAACACGAGGTGAAGAAAGAGTCCCTCGCGCCACTCCACATGGCCCCCACAACACTTTTCCCCTGTGTTCCAAGCCCTTGCGCAAGCCTCGGCGCGATTCATCCAGAAAACCCGACGCTGCCGCCAAAAACACACGCTCTTCCCCTCCCCCACGCACCTCCTTCACCCTTCACACACAAAAATACCCCTTTTCGCATTTTTTCGTTTGACAACGGCCAGAATTGTCCGTAGATGCTTTTTCTCGCGTTGGCGGATCGTCTAAGTGGTAGGACGCTGGATTCTGGTCCCAGTAGTCAAGGTTCAAGTCCTTGTCCGCCAGCCAACTGCTTGTCCCCATCGTCTAGCCTGGCCCAGGACACCTGCCTTTCACGCAGGCGACAGGGGTTCAAATCCCCTTGGGGACGCCAGGACAGCACAGCCCTCCGGAGCAATCCGGAGGGCTTTTCTTATGGGCAAAACGCCCCTCTCCGCCCTCAGCCCTCCCGGGCACTGGACCTCACTCCTTCCTTGCTATAGAACTCACGAATCGCTCATGGTTGCACCTTTTTTCAACCCTTCAGCCGTCAAGAACGCTCTGTTGCGAGTCGCCAATGCCTGAACGCGCCAAAACCATTACCATCCTTGTCCCCGTCCTCAACGAAGAGGACAGCATCGCCTACTTTTTGGACACGGTCCGAAACATCATTCGCAATGAGCCATACCAGTGGAAATTCCTTTTCGTCGACGACGGCAGCACCGACGCGACACTCAGCATCCTCCGTACGCTTAATAAGACGGACAACTCCATTGGCTTCCTGTCCCTGAGCCGCAACTTCGGCAAGGAAACGGCCATGGCCGCAGGACTGCGACACGCCAAGGGCGACGCGGTCATTATCATGGACGTCGACCTTCAGGACCCACCAGAGCTCATCCCACAATTCCTCAGAAAATGGGAAGCAGGCCACGCCTCCGTTGCCGGGTTCCGCAAGAGCCGCTCATCCGACTCCTTCCTGAAGCGCACAACGGCAGCGGGTTTCTACAGAGTGTTCAACATCTTCTCGAAGGTGAAAATTACTCCAAACACTGGTGACTACCGCCTTTTGGACCGCCGTGTTGTCGAAGCGCTCAACCTACTTCCGGAGCGAGTACGCTTCACCAAAGGCCTCTACGCCTGGGTCGGCTTCGACGAAGCCACCGTGGACTTTGTCCGCCCCGAGCGCGCCAAGGGCCAAACCAAATGGAATTCCTGGAAGCTCTGGAACTTCGCTATCGATGGCATCTCCGCCTTTAGCTCCTTCCCCATGCGCATCTGGGCCTACATTGGTTTCCTCGTCGCCGCATCGAGCTTCATCTACGCCGCATATACCTTCCTGAAGACCCTCTTCTTCGGCGTGGATGTCCCAGGCTATTCCTCTCTGCTCATCTCCATCCTCGGCCTTGGCGGGTGCATCCTGATGTCCCTTGGCATCATTGGCGAATACCTTGGCCGCATCTATGAAGAAGTAAAGCTTCGCCCCATGTACCTGCTTAAAGAGCAGGGGGGCGTTGAGGAAAACGACCATGAATAACACCGATCCCATGAATCACCACACTTCTGCACACATCGCCGCCACGGCACTTATCGTTAGTATTTTCTGCATTGCTGCGTTCTTCACTTACCCAATAGCTGACGATTATTCATATGCTTTAAAAGTAAGAAATACCCCTTTCACTGAATATCTCGTAAACTTTTATATGACATGGTCTGGCCGATACGCATCAAATATTCTTATCCCTCTCCTGGAACCGCTCAACAGACACATCATACTCTACCAAACCTTGCCGCTTCTGCTCATTGTCACTTTTTTTGGCGGCACACTTGCTGCGTTTAGCACTGCATGCAAGAACTCTTTCAGTGATAAAGTTCTTTTTTCCCTGATTATTACATGTATATTTTTTACAGCCTCTGTTACTCTTCGCCAAAGCCTCTACTGGATGTCGGGCTCCTTGACCTACCAAATTTCTTTTTCCTTTTTCCCTATTCTGCTCGCATGCCTTTTTCATCTCGCCCTTGCAAAAACACCGCGTCACACCCTCTTATGGCCATTTTTGTTCCTAAGCCTTTTCCTGTGCTGTGGAGCAACAGAAATGATCTGCTTGGGCGTACTTTTGACGACCTATACGGCTGTAGGAATTGCCTATTTGAATAATCATCACGCGAAGCGGACTTTCCTCATGGTCGCATTTGTGACCACACTTTTCGCTCTCGCGTCTTTCCTGGCCCCCGGCAACTTTGCTCGGGCGACCAACTCTCCCCATATTAATGCTTCCATCCTCAATAAAATCCTACTGTGCTTAGGCGGTGGAGTATCCGGAGCTTTTGAGTCCTTCAAATGGTTCTTCCTCTCCCCATTCATTCCAGGAGTGCTCTTTATTTGCATGCACATGAAGCCTAAAAGCAAAACTCAACTCCCTCTTGCCAAAGGCTCAACGAAGCACAATGCATATTCAATATTTATTATACTCCTCTTTATTCTGTTTGCGATTTACTTCCTGGCCTACGCAGCAATCGGTGGATATCCATATGCCCGCGTTCGTAGTGGTATTTTTGCGACAGCTATCATCCTTGGCAGTGTTGGAATTCTCTTGTTCTGCGCCGATATTTCAACAAGACTTCATAAACTTGCCTCTTCCCACGCGCTGAGCAAAATCACCTTCGGAACCTTCATTGCAATTTCTCTCGCAATGCCCAACACATCACTTACACTCTACAACCTGGCAAACGGCGACCTTTTGCGATACCGGAACCTTAAACAAGAACAACAAGAAATTGCTCGAAAGCATACACAACGCCCAGCGGTTATCCCCGTATCGCCCAATCACCCTCACCCAGTATGGTTTCGAGCCCTTGATGACCCGAAACGAACCTGGCTTGCTGGCGTCTACAAAGACTACTGGCGCTTAACCTCAATCAACTTCGAGCACAGGAACTAAGCGTGGTACTCCGAACACTGTCCCGCTACTTTACGGCGTCCGTCATCGGCACTGCGCTGAATTTTGCCAGCCGTTTTCTCTTTGAGCTTTTCATGCCGTTTCTCTACAGCGTCGCCGCAGCCACATATGTTGGGATGGTGGTTATCTTCGTGTTGTCGTACAAGCGCATTTTTGCCACCACGCTCTCCTGGAAAACCGCCTTTCTTCGCTTCGCCATCACGGCGCATGTTGGCCTTGCCGTTGTCATGGGATGCAGCGAGTTCGCCCTTTGGGCGCTCCAGCCTTTTGTGAGTGACCAGCTTCCGCAGTCCCTTATCAATGGCGTAGCCCACGCCTTTGGCATCGGAGTTGGGTTTGTCTTTAACTTTCTTGGACACCTTTTTTTCAGCTTTGCCCGCCTCGGGACCAATGCCCTGCGCGGAGGGGACGCCTAACCCCTTGCCTCACCGCCCTGTCATGCCTATGTCTTAAGGCAGTGGGAACGATTTGGTTCTTTCGACTCAAGCCATCAGGACGTCTGCTTCATGACCACATTTGAATTCACTTCCATCGGCACCATCCATTCGCCGCACAAGTCGCTGAGCGACATGCCTATTCAGCCCACGGGGGCGCGGGATGCCATTGGGTATATTGATATTGATCCCAAGTACGCCGCGGGCTTGCAGGACATTGAGGGGTTTTCGCACATTATTCTGCTGTATGCCTTTCACCAGTCCAACGGCTTTTCCCTGAAGGTTACCCCCTTCATGGACGACACCGAGCGCGGGCTGTTTGCCACGCGGGCGCCGCGCAGGCCGAATCCCATCGGCTTTTCCGTGGTGGAGCTTCTGGGCCGCGCGGGGAACCGGCTCGACATCTGCGGGGTGGACGTCCTCAGCGGCACGCCCCTTTTGGATGTTAAGCCCTACGTCCCCCGTTTTGACGCGCCAGACGCCACCCGCTGCGGCTGGCTGGACGACAAGGCCGCCCTCAGCGAGTCCCTGCGGTCTGACGACCGATTCGTCACCAAAAAATAATATTTCACCCGCCGCAGGAAACTTGGCCGCCCTCTTTCGGGGGCGGCCTTTTCATTTTCTTGCCTCCGAGGAAACTCATTTGCCCAGCATCGGTTCCCCCTCCATTTTTGGGGCAAAAGCCTTATTTCACGCGGGTTGACAACCGATGAGTGCGCCCCTATATCTATGCCTCCTATTAAATAGCCTGCTAATCAATTTTTCCTTGTCACGAACCATACATGAAGCAACGGAGTGTTTTTCATGCAGAACGCTAAACACCTGATACTGTTCGCCTGCTTGCTCCTGTCGGCCGCATTGGCCACAGGCTGCACCGAGAGCGAAGCCTCCAAAAGCGCCACCCCGCCCCCGCCGCTGGTGAAGGCGCAGACCGTGTCGCGCACCGACGTGCCCTTGACCCTTGAATACGTCGGCCAGACCGCGGGCTCGCGCGAGGTTCAGGTCCGCGCCCGTGTTGGCGGCATCCTGCTCAAGCGCGCCTACGTGGAGGGCAGCCCCATCAACGAAGGCGACCTGATGTTCACCATCGACCCGGAGCCCTTCCGCGCCGAACTTGGACAGGCCAACGGCCAACTGGCCAAGTGCAAGGCCACCCTGCAGAAGTCCATCCTCGACCGCGACCGCATCCTTGAGCTGTTCAAGGAAGGCGCCGTGAGCACGCAGGAGCGCGACAACGCCCTGACCACTTACGATTCCGCCAAGGCGGATGTGGAAGCTGCAAGCGCCCGCGTCCGCGAGGCCGCCATCAACCTCGGCTACACTGACGTTCGCGCGCCCATCTCCGGCATCACCAGCAAGGAGACGCGCTCCGAGGGCAGCCTCATCAGCACGGACGCCTCCGGCAGCCTGCTCACGACCATCACGCAGCTGGACCCCATTTACGTGAACTTCTCCATCCCCGGCACCGAAGCCCTGCACTACCGCAAGCTGGCCGAGGACGGAAGGCTGCACCTGCCCGAGGCAGGCTACAGCGTGCGCATCCGCCTGAGCGACGGCACCATTTACGACACCAAGGGCCGCATCAACTTCTCGGACAAGCAGGTGGACCCCATGACGGGTTCCATCCGTTCCCGCGCGGAATTCTCCAACACCGAGGGTATGGTGCTTCCCGGCCAGTTTGTGCGTGTGCTCCTTGATGGCGCCATGCTCAAAAATTGCCTGATGGTGCCTCAGCGCGCCGTGCTGTTCACGCAGAACGGCCCCATCGTCTACACGCTGGACGAAAACGGCACCGCCTCCCCGCGCCCGGTCACCCTTGGCGATTCCGTTGGCGAGGCCTTTGTTGTTGAATCCGGCCTGAAGGACGGCGAGCGCATCGTCTCCGAAGGCGTGGTGAAGGTGCGTCCCGGTACGCCCGTGAACGTGGCCGGAGCCAAACCCGCCAACGCGGGTGCGGAGGGCTAGCTGTGATATCTCGCTTTTTCATCAACCGTCCCATCTTCGCCACGGTTATCTCGCTGCTCATTACGCTGGCGGGCGCTCTGGCGATTGAGACGCTGGCCGTGGAGCAGTACCCGGACTTGGTACCGCCCGAGGTCAACGTCACCACGGCGTACCCCGGCGCCAGCGCCGAGGTTATCGCCCAGACCGTTGCCGCGCCCTTGGAGCAGGAAATCAACGGCGTTGACGACATGCTCTACATGCGCTCGTCCAGCTCCAGCAGCGGCGCGCTGTCCATCGCCGTGACCTTTGCCATTGGCACGGACCCGGACCAGGCGACCATTAACGTGAACAACCGCGTGCAGTCCGCCTTGTCGAGCCTGCCCACGGAGGTGCGCCAGCAGGGCGTCACGGTGAGCAAGCGCTCGCCCAGTATGCTGCAGGTTATCAACCTGGAGTCCGACGGCCGCTACGACACCGTGTTCATGGGCAACTACGCCCTCGTCAACGTGCTGGACGACCTGCGCCGCGTTCCCGGTGTGGGTGACGCCATCATCTTTGGCGACCATGACTACTCCATGCGTGTGTGGCTGCAGCCGGACAAGCTGGCGCAGCTGAAGCTGACGCCGGACGACATCGCGGGCGCCATCAAGGAGCAGAACTCCCAGTTTGCGGCCGGCACCATCGGCATGGAGCCGCTGAGCGACCCTGTCCAGCTGACCTACACCGTCACGACGCAGGGCCGTATGGTCACGCCCGAACAGTTTGGCAACATCATCCTGCGCGCCAACCCCGACGGCACGCTGCTGCGCCTCAAGGATGTGGCACGTCTGGAGCTTGGCGCCTACAGCTACAGCATCGAGAGTAAGCATAACGGCAATCCGTGCATCGCCCTTGGCGTGTTCCTTGCCCCGGGCGCCAACGCCCTCAAAACGGCGGACCGCGTCAACGCGCGCATGGCCGAATTGTCCAACCGCTTCCCCGATGGCATTAACTACGCCGTGCCGTACAACACCACGGAGTTCGTGCGCATCTCCATCAACGAGGTGGTGCACACGCTGTTCGAGGCCATGCTCCTCGTGTTCCTGATCATTTACCTGTTCCTGCAGAACTGGCGGGCGACCATCATCCCCTGCCTTGCCGTGCCGGTCTCCATTGTCGGTACCTTTGCGGGCATGTATCTGCTGGGCTTTTCCATCAACACGCTCACGCTGTTTGGCCTTGTGCTGGCCATCGGCATCGTTGTTGACGACGCCATCGTCGTTATTGAAAACGTGGAACGTATCATGTCCACGGACGGGCTGTCGCCACACGACGCCACAGTCAAAGCCATGGAAGAGGTAACCGGCCCGGTTATCGCCATTGTGCTGGTGCTGTGCTCCGTGTTCGTGCCTGTCGCGTTCATGGGCGGTCTTGCCGGCGAAATGTACAAGCAGTTCGCGGTCACCATCGCGGTCTCCGTTGTGCTCTCCGGCATTGTGGCCCTGACCCTGACCCCGGCCCTGTGCTCGCTGATGCTGAAGCCCGGCCACAGTCAGCCGCTGGCCCCCTTCCGCTGGTTCAACGCCTTCTTTGACGGCGTCACCCGCCGCTACACCGCCGGTGTACGGTTCCTGCTCAAGCGCACGCTGGTTGGCGTGTTGCTGTTTGCGGGCCTGTGCGCCGTAACGTGGGGTCTGTTCCAGCGCGTGCCCGGCAGCCTTGTGCCGGACGAGGACCAAGGCGTCTTTATCGCCACCGCCATCCTGCCGGACGGCGCGTCCCTGTCCCGCACCACCGACGTCATGGACACGCTGGAATCCACGCTGCTCCAAAGCCCGACCACGCAGGACACCATCAACCTTTCGGGGTATGACCTGTTCTCCGGCAGCGCCAAGACCAGTTCCGGCACCATGTTCATCAACCTCAAGGACTGGGACCTGCGCGGCGAAGGAGAATCCTCCTTTGACGCGGTGAAGGACGTCTTCCGCAAGAGCTACGGCATCACCGACGCCATGGTTTTGGCCTTTAACCCGCCGCCCATCAGCGGCATGAGTAACACCGGCGGCTTTGAGGGCTATGTTCAGAGCCGTGGCGGCGCCGGCATGCGCGCATTGGCCGAGCAGACCAAGGCCCTTGTGGCCGAAGCCTCAAAGCACCCTGAAATCGGCAAATTGAGCACCACCTTCAGCGCCAACGCGCCCCAGCTGCACATCGACCTCGACCGCGAAAAGGCCAAGGCCCTTGGCGTCCCCGTCAACCGCGTGTTCCAGACCATGCAGGCCACCTTCGGCGCGTACTACGTCAACGACTTCAACAAGATGGGCCGCACCTTCCGTGTGCAGATCCAGTCGGAGTCCGACTACCGCAGTACGCCCGACGACCTGCGCAACGTCTACGTCCGTTCCGCCACCGGCGAGATGATTCCGCTCACCGCGCTGGTGCACATCAAGCAGACCGTTGGCCCGAACATTGTGGAACGCTTCAACGTGTTCCCGGCGGCCAAGATCGTTGGCGGCCCCGCACCGGGCTACAGCTCCGGTCAGGCCCTTGCGGCCATGGAAGAGGTGGCGGCCAAGGTTCTGCCCGGCGACTACACCCTGGCGTGGACCGGTTCCGCCTATCAGGAAAAAGCGACGGGCGGCACGTCCTCGCAGGTGTTCCTGCTGGGCCTGTTGATGGTGTTCCTCATCCTTGCGGCCCAGTATGAACGCTGGTCCCTGCCCTTTGCGGTCATCATGGTGGTGCCCTTCGCCCTGTTTGGCGCCATCACCGCAAACTGGATGCGTGGGCTGGCCAACGACGTGTACTTCCAGATTGCTCTGGTGACACTCATCGGCCTTGCGTCCAAGAACGCCATCCTCATCGTCGAGTTCGCGGCCATGAAGCACCGCGAAGGCCTGAATATCTTCGACGCGGCCATTGAGGCGGCGCGCCTTCGCTTCCGGCCCATCGTCATGACGTCGCTGGCCTTCATCCTTGGCGTTGTACCGCTGGCCATCAGCCACGGCGCCGGCGCGGCCAGCCGTCACTCCATCGGCACCGGCGTCATCGGCGGCATGCTGGCGGCGACCTTCATCGCCACCTTGTTCATCCCTGCGTTCTACAAGACCGTGGCCTCGCTCACCGAAACGGTGCGCGGCGCACGCAAGAACCGCAAGGTAGCATCCGAGAACGCATAATTCCCGGGGCGGGAGGCCCTCACGCCTCCCGCCCGTCAGGGTCAGCCGCCGCCACGTGCGGCAGGAGGGACGAACATCATGTCTTCACTGGACAATCTGGACGTTAAGGTCACGGAGATATTCAAGACGAACTCGCGCCAGCTTGGCGTTCTTATCGCCGCCGTTGCCCGCGAATGGCGCATGCGCCTTGATGAGCGCATGAAACCCTTTGGCATCAGCGGCGCGCGCTGGGTCACCTTGGTGTGCCTGAGCGAGCTTGGCGCGGTGTCGCAAAAGCAACTGGCCGAGGCCATGGGCATTGAAGGGCCAACGCTGGTCCGCCTGCTGGACCGGCTGGAAAAGGACGGCTGGGTCAGCCGCCATGTGTCCGAGCAGGACCGCCGCGTCAAAATCGTGGTGCTGGAGCCCAAAGCCCATGCCTTCCTTGACGAGTTTGAGGAAATCGCCATCGGCATCCGAGACGAGGCCATTCAGGACCTGCCCGAGCGCGACCTTGCCGCCTGTACCAACGTACTCCTGCATTTGCAGGACAAGCTTTCCGCCATGGGCCACGCCAACTAGGCCGCCCGCGGCGCACCGAGGAGGAGTCCCCCCCAACCCCCCACCACCCCTCATATCTCCTCCTCTCCCCCCACACCGAGGCGGGGCATGGTCCATGGACCATGCCCCGCCTCGGCCATTTTACGGCCCGAACAAAGGTGACGGAAAATGTCCCCACACATTTCCTTTCCCCGCGCGCCTATGGCATACTCAGGCATTGACGTGTGTTGACGCTTCCAGTCACTCCCAAACGGCATTCACGGAGGCTGCATGGACAGCAACGACCGCACCTCCAGCAGGCGCCGCCTTGCGGCGCGGCGCTTCGCCCCGGCAACACGGGCGGTTTGCCGCGCCCACATGACGCGGCGGCGCTTTTTGCGCATGGCGGCCGTCACCGCTGGTGCCATACTTCTGGACGGCCCCCTTGTGTGGGCCAAAAAGGACATCTCGCTCACCTATTTGGCCTCCAACGTAAGCGGATACCGGGAAATTGCCGAGCAAGCGCAGAAGGACCTTGGCATCACCATCCGCATGGAGCGCGCCACTACCATCCATGAAAACATGCGGCGCGCCATCACCCGCCCCAAGTCCCTTGACGTAGTCGACCTCGACTTCGGCAATATCGACACCATTGTCCGCCTGCAGATGCTCACTCCCATCGAGGCGAAGCGTATCGACGAATACGACCGCCTCTCCACCATTTTTACCGACGGCAGCCTTGGGAACACCACGCTGTCCACGCAAGGCGGCGCGCCCTATACGCACCTGTACCTGCGCCCAAACGCTCCCGACGCCTTTGCTCCGGGTCCCACCAGCCACATGGCCCTTGTGCCAACCATGTACAACGCGGACACCCTGGGCGTGCGCCCGGACCTTGTGGGGCGGCCCATTACCTCGTGGCGCGAACTCCTCAGCCCAGAATTTGCCGGACGCACCGCTCTTGTCAGCCGCCCGGGCGTGGGCATCCTTGACGCCGCCCTTGCCCTCGAAGCCGCAGGACTCATCACCTATCAGGACAAGGCCAACATGACCCGCGCGGAAATAGACGCCACAATGCACCACCTGCTGCGCCTGAAGCGGCGCGGGCACTTTTATGGCTTCTGGAAGGATTTTGGCGAAAGCGTGGACTTTATGGCCTCGGGCAATGTGGTCATCCAGTCCATGTGGTCCCCGGCGGTGACGCAGGTGCGCCAGCACGGCATTGCCTGTACCTATCCCCCTCTGGCCGAGGGACACCGGGGCTGGTGCTACGGATTGGGACTCAGCCGCGCCCTCCATGGCGCCAAGCTGGACGCCGCCTACGCGTTTATGAACTGGTTCCTCTCGGGCTGGGTTGGAGCCTTCCTCGGGCGGCAAGGCTACTACCCCTCCGTCCCCGCCACCATGCACAAGGCCATGCAGCCGCACGAGTGGGCCTACTGGATGGAAGGCGAGCCCGCCACCAAGCCCATCGTCAGTCCGCATGGACTGGTCATTGCCCAGCCCGGCGAGCGGCGTGACGGCGGCTCCTACATTGACAGGATGAGCAGCATCGCCTGCTGGAACTCCCTCATGGACGAAAGCCGCTACCTGCTCGCCCGGTGGAGCGAACTCACGACCAAAGGATAACGGCCATGCCACACACTGCGCCCAAAACAGCCAGCGTTTCCTGCGGCCTTGCGGCCCTTGCCACCTGCCTACTTGTTCTCCTCAGCCTTGCCCCGGCGCAGGCCAAGGAGCCGACAATCTTTCTCATCAGCCATGCCGGTGCGGGCGATCCCTTCTGGGGTATTGAGTTCAAGGGCGCGCGCGACGCCGCACAGCGCCTCGGCGTTGACCTGCACATTCTTGCCCCGGAATTTCCCAACGACATCATGCGCCAGCGCGAACTGCTGGAGCAGGCCATCCTTGCCGAACCTGACGGCATTGCCACCACCCTCTCGCACCCAACGGCCTTCACCCCCTCGCTCAAAGCGGCCAAACAACGCGGCATTCCCGTTGTCATCTTCAACTCCATCCCCACGGAAGTGGACCGGACAACAACGCCCTTCCTCGCCTATATCGGCATGAACGACTTCACCGCAGGGCAGCGGGCGGCGCGGCAGGCGCTGGCCTCCGGCAAGCTCACGGGGCGGGTCTGCGTTGCCGCGCAGCAGTTTGGCGTGCCGGGCATTATGGCGCGCCTGCGCGGGCTGCGCTCCATCTTGGAGCCCAAAGGCCTCAATGTGGACGTTGTGGACATGACCGCCGACCCGGCGCTGGCCGTCTCCGCCATGCGCAACTATCTGGAGCGGCACAAGGACGTCTCGGCCCTGTTCAGCCTTGGGCCGGTGGTGACCCACGCCCTCGTCGGCCTGCTGCAGGAGCGGCGCGACCTGTATGTTGGCTGCTTTGACCTGTCGCCACTAACGGTGCAGCTCATCGAAGCGGGCGTTGTGGCGTTTACCATTGATCAGCAGCCCTACATGCAGAGCTTTATGGCCGTAACGCTGCTCAACCTTGCGGCGCGTTACGCCCTGACCCCAACGGACATCAACACCGGTGTCGGCATTGTGGACAAAACCAACGTACAAGCGGTTCAGGACCTTGCCCGGCAGGGCATCCGCTAGACGGAGAACAGCGCAGTGAGACCCCTTCGCCGCTCCCTTCGGATGAAGCTCCTCGTCCTGGCATTTTTGCCAGCGCTTGCCGTTGCGCTTTTTGGCGGGAGCATGTCCACCCTCGTGCTGCTGAAGGAGGACCGCAAAACCACGCGCAAGGACCTGCAAACACAACTGGAGACCGTCAACAGAAGCCTGCAGTCCCTGCGGCAAAACATGCAGGGCACCCTCCAGCTTCAAGTCAGTGACAGAAGCCTTATCTACCGCGCCCGCTCGGCCTATGAACTGGATAAAAGCAACACCGACGTCCTGCTGGACCTGTATCTGAGCATTGTTCGTTCGCTCCAAACCGTTGGCCGGGCCAAGCTGTACGACCTTGTGGCCCTCTACACACCGGACGGACTGCGCGGTTACGCCACACAGGACACCTTGCGCCTTGTGGTGCACCAACAGGAAGGGCCGGTGCACTACGCACCGCTGAACCCCTCGGCCTATATCCGCTTTACCCGCGAGCGGTGGAAGCCCGTCCCCGCCACCAGCGACCTGCCGCACCATCTGTCCATACCCGTGGGGATGCATGTGGACTGGACAGTCCAGCCCAGCGGGCTTGTGCTCGAAGCTGTCGCCCCCATCACCGCCCCTGTTCTGGACCCAGAGACGCTCCAGGAGCACACGGCCACCCTCGGGGCCATCCTGCTACACCGCCACATCACCGACGATTGGCTTGCGGAGCAAAGATCCTTTCAGGGCAATGCCTCGGCCATCTTTGCCACCAACGGTACCCTGCTCGCCTCCAACGCGCCCTATATCCTCATGGACGGCATGCTCCCCAGCACGGCAGGCCCGGACGCCATGGTTGAAACCTCGGCGGCGGGCACCCCCTTCTACGCGCTGGCCACCGCCCTGCGGAATCAGGACATCCCAGCGGCGCGCCTTGCCACGCTGGCCTCACGCACGGCGCTGTCCAAGCGCTCACAGGCCGTCATCCTTCTGGAATTCACAGGCCTTGGCATCGGCCTTGTCCTCGCCATGATTCTCGCCATCGCCGCCGGCCGCGCCGTGACCAAGCCGCTGGCCACCATCAGCCGCCAAATGACGGAAATCGCCCAAACGCAAGACTTTACGCGCACGGTTGCCGTCACCTCGCGCGATGAATTGGGCACCCTTGCCTCGGCCTTCAACAACATGGCCACCCGCCTGGACAACGCCTACAAGGCGCTCATGCGCTCGCGCAATGAACTGGAGGAGCGCGTGCAGGCCCGCACGCAGGAACTCAGCCTTGCCAACGAGAAGTTGCAAGACGAAATCGCCCAGCGCAAAAGAACCGCCGACGCCCTGCTCATCGCCAAGGATGCCGCGGAACAGGCCGCACAGGCCAAGGCCAACTTTCTTGCCAACATCAGTCATGAGATTCGCACCCCGCTCAACGCCATCATCGGCATGGGGCACCTGCTGCAAAAGACCGAACTCTCGGACAAGCAGCAGGACTATCTGGAAAAGATGCACTCCTCTGCCCTGCACCTGTTGCGGCTGGTGGAGGATATTCTGGACTTTTCCCGCCTTGAGAGTCAGGCCATGGAACTCGATTCAGTGCCCTTTGCTCTGGACGACATCATCCGTGGCCTGAGTGCGACATCAACGCCCAAGGCGCAGGACAAGGAACTGGACCTCGTCTTTGACATTCCGCCGGACCTGCCCCTCGACCTTGTGGGCGACCCCATCAAGCTGGCGCAGATTCTGGACGCGGTCATGGACAACGCCATCAAATTCACCGAGGAAGGCGAAGTTGTCTTTGCCATCGCGGTGGAGCAGGACGAAGGAGAGACCGTCACCCTCCGCTTTAGCGTTACGGACACAGGAATTGGCATCGACAAACAGCGCATTGACGAGGCCTTTGTACCCTTCTCGCAGGCCGATGAAACCGCCACCCGCAGACACGGCGGCACCGGCCTTGGTCTGGCGCTCTGCGCGCGGCTGGTGGACGTCATGGGCGGCTCCATCACGCTGGACTCCGCCCCGGCGGAAGGGACCACCGTCACCCTGACGCTCTCCTTGGCGCGCAACACCGCACCAATCCGGACGCGCCAGCATGCGCCCCTGCCGGACTCCGCGCCAAGCCGCATCCTTGTGGTGGACGACAGCCCAACCGCGCGTGAGATTCTGCGGCAAATGCTCTCGCACCTGAGCATTGAAACGCATGAGGCGGTGGACGGCTCTGCGGCGGTAACCGCCGCCGCCAAAGCCGCGCAGGAGGGCCAGCCCTATGACGCCATCATCATGGACTGGGCCATGCCCGTGATGGACGGCCTTGACGCCACACGCGCCATCCGCACCCATCCCGGTGTTTCGCCGCACACGGCCATCATCATGGCTTCAGCCTTCCCGCAGAATGTTCTGCATGATCGCGCGCCGGACATCGACTTTGACGCCGTGCTCACCAAGCCCATCACTGCGGACTCCCTTGTGGCAGCGCTGTCGCGGATTTTGCCCACAGCGCCCAGTGCGGCCCCCGCGCCGCCCGCGCCAGACGACAGCGCGCGCCCCCGCCGCGTGGACGGCGGCGACGCCCTGCCCACCAGCATCCCCGGCGTGGACATGCGCGAAGGACTGCGCCGCGCGGCAGGCGACCGAACGCTGTACCACTCCCTTCTTGCCCGGCTGGTGAAAGACTTTTCCGGCATTGACGCCACCCTCAGGCCGCTCCTCGAACAGGACCGGTTCAGTGAGGCGCGCATGGTCTTGCAGTCCCTCATCGGCATGGCCGAAAACGTCGTGGCAACGGACGTGCAGCAGGCCGCCGCCGCGCTGGACGCCGCGCTTCAGGCGCAGCACAAGGCCACAGACCGTATCCGTGACATCGACGCCGCCCTGCGCGACATCAAGAGCGCACTGGACCAGGACGCCCAAAAGGAGCCACCCGGAAAAGCTCCCGTCCCCGCAGAAAATGCAGACGCCCTCGGCGCCACCCAAGAGGAGGGCCGCCCCACCCGGCGCGACACCACATCCACGCGTCTGCTGGCCCTGCTGGAGCGGGCAGAACATCTGGCTCATCGCGGCGACAACGAAGGCATACGCACCCTGCTGGGCGATGTGACGCCAACCACCTTCCCGCCCCTGCTCCAGCCCCTTGGCGACACCTTTGTCACCCAACTGCAAAACGGGCACTACGACGCCGCGCTGGATACGGCCAAGGAAATCGCGGCGTGGCTGGCCACCAACCGCCCCTGAGCAAAGCCGCCACGCCCCAGACCCAGGAGCAGGGCTAGGCGGATTTCGCCCAAAATACACCGCCCAAGCCCTCCGCAAAAACCGGAACCACGTCCACCACCAGCGGAAAATGCCCTCAAGGAAAGAAAATTGCGCCTAGGGGCTTGACGAACCGCCCAATCATATGTCAGTCAGCCGACACATTGTGCGGCGCTCCAGTTTAACAGCAACTGCGGTCGCATGTTTTCCATAGATCCATTCCATCCCGGCACGCGATGCCACTGGGCCGATGCGGCATGAAGCACCCTCCCGGCCTTGGCGCGGAAGAACAACCATTCCAATGGCAGAGCCCCCGCAGCAGTAGGCATGCTGCGCACGAGCCATCTTCCACGACACCACATTGCCAGCATCACCTGCCGGAGACGGAGACAGCGAGGGCGCGTCTGCGCGGACGACGCCCCGCATGCCGGAACGAAGCCGCAGGCCCACAGGGCCGTCAAGCGGGCGGCTTCGCAGACAACAGGCACCTCCGACATGGCACACATTGTTGAGCTCCTACCTCCAGTAGCAGTGCAGAACCATGTCATGGGGCGGCGGCTCCTCCACCCGGCCGCCGCCCTTTTTCCATCCCGCTTCACGGGAAACTCGGGAAACGCAGTAGCCATTTCGCATCATTTCCCTACCAAGCGGACCAAAGCCATCCCTGCGGCTTTGGTCCGCTTGTTTTTTTGCCCGCCGCCTTGCCCTTTTCGTGCGCCGCATGTTCCGATATATCCAGTGCGGACGCTCTCGTTTCTTCCACATTTCCACGGACGCAGGACGGATTATGCCCACCAGAACCATCGTCGTTGCCGGCACCCACAGCGGATGCGGCAAAACCACGGCCAGCCTCGGCCTTATGGCCGCCCTTGTGCGGCGCGGGCTCACCGTGCAGGCCTTCAAATGCGGGCCGGACTTCATCGATCCCGGCCACCACGAGCGCATCACAGGACGCCCCAGCCACAACCTCGACGGCTGGATGATGGGGCACGACGCCGTGCAGGACGTCTTTGCGCGCGAGGCCGCAGATGCCGACGTCGCTGTGGTGGAAGGCGTCATGGGCCTTTATGACGGCCGTACCGGCACCGGCGAGGACGGCAGCACCGCGCAAATCGCCAAATGGCTTGGCGCGCCGGTGGTGCTGGTGGCCGATGCGCGCTCCATGGCGCGCTCCGCCGCCGCCCTTGTCACCGGCTACACCGCCTTTGACCCGGACATCGACTTTGCGGGCATCCTGCTGAACCGCGTTGGCAGCGACAACCACGCCCAGCTCCTTGACGACGCACTGCGCGGCCTGCCAGACCACCTTGGCGGTCAGCCGCCTCTGCTTGGCCTGCTCCGCCGCCGCGAGGGCCTTGAACTGCCCTCGCGCCACCTTGGGCTTGTGACCGCGCAGGACCATCACCTGCCCGAAGACACCGTGACCCAGTTGGCGCAGTGGATGGAGGATGGCTGCCACCTTGGCCGCCTGCTGGACCGCAGTCCCGAGCGCCACCTGACGCCCACGGCCCCGTCCACGCTGGCGGAAAAGCCCGTGCGCATCGCCGTAGCCCGCGACGAGGCGTTCTGCTTCTACTACCACGAGAACCTGCGCCAGCTTGAGGCCGCAGGCGCGCGGCTCGTCTTCTTCTCCCCCTTGCGCGACGCCGCCCTGCCCCCGGACATTGGCGGCCTGTACCTTGGCGGCGGCTATCCCGAACTGCACGCCGACCGCCTGTCGGGCAACGTCGCCATGCGCGCCGCCGTGCGCGGATTCAGCGAGGCTAATGGCCCGGTGTACGCCGAATGCGGAGGCTTTATGTACCTGATGCGGGGCATCACCACCGCCGAGGGCGCAGAGCACCCCATGGTGGGCGTCTTTCCCATGCATGCGGCCATGGACAAACGCTTTCGCGCGCTGGGCTACCGCGAGGCCGTCACCACCGCGCCCACCTTTTTCGGCCCGGAATGGACCATGCTGCGCGGGCACGAGTTCCACTACTCCTCGCCCTGCGCGCTGGACGCGGACGTCCCCGCCGTTTACAAAGTCATGGACCGGCGCGGCTGGACCGGCGCCAAGGAAGGCTTTGCCCAGCGCCAGACCCTTGCCTCGTACATCCACGTGCACTTTGCCTCCAACCCCGACGCGGCCCGCGCCTTTGTGGACGCCGCCCGCGCTCACAACGCCCAGAGTGCGGCAGAATAACGCCGCGTCGCGGCCACCATCATGACCACACATCTCCGAGAAGGCTTCACCACAGGAACCGCCGCCGCAGCCGCGGCCAAGGCGGGCGTCCTCGCCCTTGTGGGCGGCTGGCGCGGGGCCGTCATGGACACCCCCACCCCACGCGCCGGACGCCTGAGCATTCCCATCGCGGCCCTTGAGCCAGAAGGTGACGCCATCCGCGTCAGCGTCACCAAGGACGGCGGCGACGACCCTGACGCCACCCACGGGGCCACCATCTGCGCCCTTGTGCGTCTGCTGCCGGATGGCCCGCGCGGCGAGGTGCGCCTTGAGGGCGGCACCGGCGTTGGGCGCGTCACCTTGCCCGGCCTGCCCATCCCGCCCGGACAAGCCGCCATCAACCCCGCCCCGCGCCAGCAGATTGCAGACGCCGTGCGCGAGGCCATGGATGAAACGAACTTTTGCGGCGCGGTGGACGTGACCATAGAAGTCCCGGGCGGCGAGGCCATTGCCGCCCACACCATGAACGGCCGCCTTGGCATTGTTGGCGGCATCTCCATCCTTGGCACGCGCGGCACGGTAAGGCCCTACAGCCACGAATCCTACGAAGCCAGCATCAATCAGGCCCTCAGCGTTGCCCGCGCGGCAGGGCATCACACCATCGCCCTGTCCACCGGCGGACGCACGGAGCGTCTGTTGCTGACGGACCGCCCGGAGATTCCCCGCATCGCCAGCGTGCAGATTGCAGACTTTTTCGCCAGCTCCCTGCGCGGCGCGCGCCAGTACGGCATGACGCGCGTCGTCATCGGCTGCTTTTTCGGCAAGCTGGTCAAAATGGCGCAGGGCTACGAATACACCCACGCCAAGGACAACCGCATCGATTTCGACCTGCTGGCCAAGTGGTGCCGGCAGGCCGGGGCGCAGCCCGGCCACGCCCGAGATATCGCCGGCGCAAACACCGCGCGCCACGCTCTGGAAATTCTCGTGAACGATGCCCATAAAAATGCTATTGTTACGGCAATCGCTCACCGCGCGCTGCGCGCTGCCCTTTCCCTTGCCGGGCCGGGCATCCGCATCGACTACCACGTCTACGACTTCGACAGCACGCGCCTTTGCCACGTCACATCGGAGGACGCATCATGACCATTCATATCATCGGCCTCGGTCAGGACCCGGACAACCTTCCCGACGACACCCGGACCCTGCTGGACCACGCACAGGTGCTGGTGGGCGGCCGCGCCCTGCTGGAGCACTTTGACGGCCACCCCGCCGAAAAGCTGCCCATCACCGCCCCGCTGGAGGACGTGTACGCCACCATGGCCGCGCGACAGGCCGACGGGCTTGAAGTTGTCGTCCTTGCCGACGGCGACCCGCTCTTTTTCGGCATCGGCACCTCGCTCATCGAGCGCTTTGGGCCGGAGGACGTGCGCATCTATCCCAACGTCACCACCCTGCAGGCCGCGGCGGCGCGCCTGAAGATTCCGTGGCAGGGCATCCGCACCGTGTCCCTGCATGGCCGAAACGACTATCGCCCCATGTTCAGCGCCCTGCTTGAAGCCCGCTGGGTGGCGGTGTTTACGGACAACCGCAACATCCCCTCGGCCATTGCCCAGAGCATTCTGGACAAAAGCGGCGAAACCCACTGCATGTGGGTGCTGGAAGACCTGGAAAGCGACAAGGAACGCATCGGCAAGTACACCCTGGAAGAGGCCCGGAAAAAGAGCTTTTCCCCGCGAAACCTCGTACTGCTGGAGCGCGTGGCCGAACCGCAAATCCCCCTCGGCCTCGGCACCCCGGACGATCTGTTCATGCGCGAAAAGAACCTCATCACCAAAGGCCCGGCCCGCGCCGTGGGCATTGCGGCCCTGCGCCTGCGTCCGGACTCCGTGATGTGGGACCTTGGCGCAGGCTGCGGCGCCATCGGCATTGAGGCCTCCAGCCTCACCACGCGCGGCAACGTTATCGCCGTGGAAAAAAACGCCAACCGTGTCGCCATGATCCGCGAGAACATCCGCCGCACCGGCGCGTACCTTGTGGACGTGGTGCACGGCTCCATGCCCGGATGCCTTGCCGACCTGCCAACGCCGGACCGCATCTTCATCGGCGGCGGCCTTGCCGGGGACGCGGACACCGTGCTGGACATCGTGTGCAAGCGCCTGCGCCCGGGCGGACGCCTTGTGGCCCACGCCGTGCTGCTGGATACCCTCACCCGCGCGCGCCAGATTCTGGAGGAACACGACTGGCCCTACTCCGTCACACTCATACAAGGCGGCGAATCCGCGCCGCTGGCCGGGGACCTGCGCATTGCCGCGCAAAATCCCGTGTTCGCCCTCATCGCGGACAAGCCGCAGGAATAGCCGTGACGCGGCGCCATTTGTCATCCACCCCAAACCCGACTATACCGGTCCAAAAGGAAACCGCGCCGGACGTCTTCCGCATCATTCCCACCGTCGGCCCCCGGCTGGCAGAGGTTTTTATGGAATTGGGCTACGCGGAGATTGACGCCCTGCGCGGTGAAAACCCACAGGACATGTACGACAGGCTCATCAGCCAGCGCGGGGAGCACGTGGACCGCTGCGTGCTCTACGTCTTTCGCCTTGCGGTGTATTACGCCGAAGGCGGACGCGACCCGCAGCGCCTGCGCTGGTGGGACTGGAAGGATACCCCGTGACCCATCATTTTACGCGCCTTGCCGACGACGTCCTCGGCGGCAAGGCCCTCACTGACGACGACGTGCGCGCCATTGCGTGCGCAGCCGCAGAGGATGCCGCGCGCCTCCACGCCGAGGCCGTGCGCATCAAGGAGCGCGCCTTCGGCAAGGCCGTAGGCCTGTGCTCCATCATCAACGCCAAAAGCGGACGCTGTGGCGAGGACTGCCGCTTCTGCGCCCAATCCGCCCACCACGGCGTCAACAGCCCGGAATATCCCTTTGTGGGCGCGCAGCGCATCCTTGAGGCCGCCCGCGCCATGCAGGCCGCCGGCGCCTCGCGCTTTAGCATTGTCACCAGCGGCAAGGGCCTTTCCGAAGCGGACTTTGACGAAATGCTCCGCGCCGTGCGCGGCATCTGCGACCTTGGCCTGCGCGCCGACGCCAGCGTCGGCATCCTCACCGCGGACCAACTGGCCGCCCTGCGCGATGCAGGCCTGTCCGGCTACCACCACAATCTGGAGACGGCCCGCAGCTTCTTCCCCACCATCTGCACCACCCACAGCTACGACGAGGACGTGCAAACCGTGCGCGACGCCGTGGACGCGGGTCTTATGGTCTGCTGCGGCGGGCTCTTTGGCATGGGCGAAACATGGGAGCAGCGCGCGGAACTGGCGCGGACGCTGGCGGATCTTGGCGTGCATTCCGTGCCCGTCAACTTCCTGCACCCCATCCCTGGGACTCCCCTTGCCTCCCGCCCCCTGCTCAGCGCCGGGGAAGCGGCGGGCATCATCGCCCTGCTCCGGTTCATGCTGCCGGACAAGCATATCCGCATCTGCGGCGGCCGCCCCGCCGTGTTTGGCGAGGACCGTATGCGTCCCCTGCTGTGCGGGGCCAGCGGGCTGATGATTGGCGACTACCTAACCGTCCAAGGCAACGACGTTGCCGCCGACCGTGCGGACATGGACGCCCTCGGCCTGTGCCCGGAGCCTGCATGACGCACTCCGGACACAGCCTGCATGCACTGGAATCCCTGCACCGGCTGGTGTGGACGGCCATGTTCTCGGCAACCATCGCCGTGGGGGCGTATCTGCACTTCCCCATCGGGCCGATTCCCTTCTCCATGCAGCCGTTCTTTGTCTTTTTGGCGGGGTACGCCCTTGGTCCGGCCTACGGCGCGCTGAGTGTGGCGCTGTACCTTCTGGCGGGCATCATCGGCCTGCCGGTGTTTGCCGGGGGCAATGCGGGGTTTGCTTATCTGCTGGGACCGACAGGCGGCTACCTTGCGGCCTTTGTAGGCTCGGCGGCGCTGACGGGCATGGCCGGACGCCGTAATCCCATCCCATGGACGCACGCCGTTGTCTGGGGCGCCGCCGCACTGGTGGTGGCCTACGGCCTTGGCACGTGGCGTCTTGCCGCCGTGCTCAACATCTCCATGGAGCGCGCCGCCATGGTGGGCATAGCGCCGTTTATCCTTCCCGACGCCGTCAAAATCGTTGCGGCGGCGGCCTGCGCGCGCCACATGCAGCGGCGCGGCCTGCTGCGCCTGTAGCGCCTACAGATACCACCGCCAACTGCGCCCTGCGAGGTACACATCGCGCAGCGTTTCAATGCCGCCGGATTTCAGCTTCTTCACGAGGAAAAGAAAGAGGTAGGCCGTCTGCATGGCGTCGTAGAGGGCGTTGTGCTGGTCAAAGGCTGGCAGGCCGTAGGACGCGGACAAATCCCCCAGCTGGTACGACACGCGCGAGTCAAACTGGTCGTAGTAGTTTTCCCAGCACTCGCGCTCGTACACCTGCGCAAGGCGCATGGTGTCCACGCACGGAATGCGTAGCCGCCCGCCCAGAATATCGCGCGCCGCGCGGTTCAAAAACGACATATCCAGCCCGATGTTGTGCCCCACAAGCAGCGAATCGCCAAGGAACTCCATCAGCCGGGGAAAGGTCTGCCGCAGGCGCGGGGCGCCGCGCAGCATCTCGGGCGTGATGCGGTGCACCATGGTGGACACCTTGGGCACGCCGCCGCGCGGCGCCACCAGCGAATAAAAGCTGTCCGCCGTAATGGACAAATCGCGCACCTTCACCGCGCCAATGGACACAATCTCGTCCGTGCGCGGCGACAGGCCCGTCAGCTCCGTATCCAGCACCGTAAAGGTATAGTCCGTCAAAGGCCGGTCCTGATCCAGCCCCGCGTACCGCCTCCGGTGCTCGGCCAGCGGCCCGGACGCGCCAAGCCCCACAAGGCGCAACAGGCGCTCCCCAAGGCTCCGCCCGCGTGTGGCGGCAGGTGCCGTCATACCATCCTCCCTGTCAGGCGATGTTCAGCCGGAACACATCCCGAATAAAGCCCTGCAAGCCCGAAATCACGCCAAAGGCCTCCTTGAGGGTCTGCTTCTCAAGGTCCGTCAGCGCCGACGGGCGCACCCGGTTGTCCGGTTCGCGCTCCTCACGGATCTGGCGCATCTGGTGCACCAGCCTTAGCTGCATCAAAAATTCGTAGGCCTCCGTGGCCTCGGAGCACAGGTCCTGCGCCACATGCCCCTGCGCGCCGAGGGCGTGCAGGCGGTCCAGCGTGTTGGTGGCCGCAATGCCGTGGCGCAGGGAAAACAGCCGCGCAAAGTCCACAAAGGGCACCAGCCCGCGCTCCTTCAGGTCCAGCGTGTCCTTGTGCTCACCGTTTTTCTCCACAATGAAATTGCGGAAGAACGACAGCGGCGGGCGCGCGCCAAGGCAGTCCCGCGCCAAATGCCGCAAGAACACGGCCTCGCGCGGGGCGTGCAGGGTGATGTGCCGCCGCAGGCTCTCGCCAAGGTCCGCGCGCCCCCAGCCGGGGCGGAAGTCAAAGAAAATCGTGGCGTGGAGCACTTCCTGCGGTTCTGGGCGCAGCATCATCTCCTCAAAGAACTCCCGGAACACCGCAAAGGGCCGTCGCCAGCGCGGATTGGACGCCATCATCCCGCCGGGGCACGGCGGGTAGCCACAACGCCCCAAGTGGTCCCGCGCGGCCTCGGCAAAACGCGCCAGATACGCCTCGGCACTGGCGGCCTCGTCCGCGTTCTGCGGGTCGGTGTAGATGATGGCGTTGTCCTGATCGGTGTGGAAGGTCTGCTCGCGCCGCCCCTCGCTGCCCATGAGCATCCAGCAAAACGGCACCGGCGGCGGACCCATCTCGTCCTGCAGCATGGTCAGCAGCTTTTCCAGAATCAGGTCGTTCAGCACGGTAATCATGCGCGTAATGTTCCCGGCCTTGGCCCCCTCCTCAATAAGGGACCCCACCACCAACGGCACCTTTTGCGACAGGACATACAGCCCCTCAATGCGCCGCTGGGCCAATATCTCGCGGAACAGATACACCGGGGAGCGGCCCTGCAGCACCATGATGTCATGGGACGTCACCATCCCCACCACGCGCCCGTCTTCCTCCACGGCCAAGTGGTGAATCTGCGCCGCCATCATGCTGAGCAGCGCGTCAAAGCACACCGCGCGGTGGCTGGCCGTCACCAGCGGCGCGCTCATAATGCTCTCCACAGGCGCGGCTGGGTCCACACCCTCGGCCACACAGCGCCGCAGGTCCTTGTCCGTGACGATACCCACAGGCTCGCCGCCCTCGCCCTCGGTCACCAGTAGCGAGCCGATGCCGCCACGCAGCATGCGCCGCGCGGCGCGGCGGATACTCGCCCCCCGCTCCACCCCGCGCGGGGCGTGCTGAATCAGGTCGCCGATGCGGGTGGAAAACAAATACAACGGGCTGTCCGTACACAGGTCCGCATGCTGGCGGCGCAGTTCCGAAAACGCACGCGAGACATAATGCTCCGAAAGGCTGTGCAGGAAATGCCGGGCTATGGCCGGATGGGTCTCCACGAGCTGACGGAACACCGCCGCAGGCATCTTGAAGCAAAAGGTGTCCTCAATGGTGTCAGCCGTCAGGCTGGCCACACTCTCGCGGATAATGCCCAGCGCGCCCACGGTGCCCCCCTCGCCGCGGTAGTCCACCAGCTTGTCCCCGCCCTGCTCCTGCACCAAATACAGCCGAACGCCACCGCGCTGGATAATAAGCAAATGCTCCACCGCGCTCTCCCCTTGGGTGAGCAGTCTCGTGCCCTTGGGGTAGAAGTCGATGGAGCACTTGCGCGCCAGCTCCCGCAGGACGTCGTCGTCCAATTCAGAAAACGGCAGCGTCGCCCTCAGGAAGGGGATAATTTCCGACGGCTGGGCCGCGAACACGTCCCTGTGCATAGCGCCTCGCTTGCGGCGTTTTCGGCGCGCGGCGCGGGTGTGCGCCGCGCGCCGGATGGGCTAATGATCTATGGCCGAACCCGCTCCGCGCGGGGAGCGCACGTTCTCGACCAGTTCCTGCACCTCCTGCGGCGGCGGCGCGGTAATGGCGGAGACGCCAAGGGTCACGGCAAAGTTGATGAGCATACCAATCATGCCGATGCCCTCGGGGCTGATGCCAAACAGCCACCAGCCAACGCCGAGGAACTTGGTCTGCACGATGTAGAACATGGTAAACCCAATGCCCGCGATCATGCCGCAGATGGCGCCCTCGCGCGTGGTGCGCTTGGAGAAGATGCCAAGCACCAGCACCGGGAAGAAGCTGGACGCGCCAAGGCCAAAGGCCAGCGCCACAACCTGCGCCACAAATCCCGGCGGGTTGACGCCAAAGTACCCGGCCACACACACGGCCACACCAATCATGATGCGCCCGATGAGCAGGCGCTTCTTCTCCGAGGCCTTGCGGTTGATGATGCGGTAGTACAGGTCATGCGAAATGCTGGAGGCAATGACAAGCAACAGGCCCGAGGCTGTGGACAGCGCCGCGGCCAAACCGCCCGCCACCACAAGGGCGATGACCCACGGCGACAGCGCAGCAATTTCGGGATTCGCCAGCACCATGATGTCCCGGTCCACATACAGCTCGTTGGCGGACTCGGTCACCTGATTGGCCACCAGCCGCTGGCCATGGCTGCCCGCGCCGTCAATAAAGTTCGGCTTTCCGGCAAAGACCTTGCCCGCGCGGTACTGGATGAGGCCGTCGTCATTCTTATCCACCCACGCAATCAGTCCGGTCTGTTCCCACTTGGTAAACCACGAGGGCATCTGCACGTAGGGCGCATCATTCACAGTGCCAATCATGTTGTAGCGCGCAAAGGAGGCCACCGCAGGCGCCGTGGTATACAAAATGGCGATGAACAGCAGCGCGTACCCGGCAGACAGGCGCGCGGCGCGCACGCTGGGCACGGTGTAGAAGCGGATAATCACGTGGGGCAGGCCCGCCGTGCCCACCATCAGGGACATGGTCAGGGCAAACACGTCCAGCATGGACTTATTCCCCGCCCCAAAGGCCGAGGTATACTCCCGGAATCCAAGGTCTCGGCCAATGGTATCCAGCGTCTCCAGCAGGTACTTGCCCGCATCCGGGCCAGCCTGAATGGTGCTGCCAAAGCCAATCTGCGGGATGGCAACGCCCGTAATCTTGAGGGAAATCGCCACCGCCGGGATAAGAAACGCCACGATGAGCACGCAATACTGCGCCACCTGCGTGTAGGTGATGCCCTTCATGCCGCCCAGCCCGGCGTAGATGAACACGATGACCATGCCGATGAGCACGCCCGTGTTCACGTCCGTTTCCAAAAAGCGCGAGAACACGATGCCAACGCCGCGCATCTGCCCCGCCACATAGGTGAGGGAGACGAAAATGGCGCACACCAGCGCCACCACCCGCGCCGTGCGCGAGTAGTACCTGTCGCCCACAAAGTCCGGCACCGTAAACTTGCCAAACTTGCGCAGGTACGGGGCCAGCAGGAGCGCCAACAGCACATAACCGCCGGTCCAGCCCATGAGGTACACCGCGCCCGTGTAGCCCAAAAAGGAAATGAGTCCGGCCATGGAGATGAACGACGCCGCGCTCATCCAGTCCGCAGCCGTAGCCATGCCGTTGGCCAAAGGCGGCACGCCGCCCCCCGCCACATAAAAGCCCTTGGTATCCCGCACACGGGACATCCACGCAATGGTCAAGTACACCCCAAAGGTCACCCCAACCATGATATAGGTCCACACCTGAAGCGTCATCGCGCCCTCCGCATGGTTTCCGCACGCCACAGCAGGGGCGGGCTATTCATGAACGTCAAACGCCTTGTCCAAACGCCGCATCAGGAAGAAGTAGACGAAGATGAGAATCACAAAGACGTAGATGGCTCCCTGCTGGGCAAACCAAAACCCCAAGGGAAATCCGCCGATGCGGATGGCGTTGAGAGGCTCCACGAAGAGGATGCCGCACCCATAGGACACAACCGCCCAAATGCTGAGCAAAATGACCATGTACCTGAGGTTGCGCCGCCAATACTCCTGCCGTTTGTCCATAACGACCTCCTGTATCCCGCCGGCGGATGCCGGGGGGCGTCCACCGCGTGCGGGGTATGGATACTGTTTTGTTATACACCCGCCCGGCCCTTGCGGCACGTGCAAATCGGTGAACGGCGCACCCAGCGGCATGGAGAACAGGCCGCACGCCCGGCACGCCGCCTGCCCCGCATCTTGCGCCGCCCGCCCCCCAAAAGACGCATATCAACGTCCGGGACGTGCAACACCCCTATTCACCTTTGGACGCTGTTCTGGTAGGTAACGGAAAGATTTTTCCGGCGTCGCGGATGCACCGCCGCCCGCGCCGCCCCAGTGCCACACCGGACCGTCCGGTCCGCTCCAAAAAAGGAAATCCACTCCATGTTCAACTTTCTGGACATCATATTCATTGCCATTGCGGCCTATTTCTTTGTCCGGGGCGCGTTTCGCGGCCTTATCAAGGAAGTGGCGTCCACCCTTGGCCTTATACTCGCGTATTGGCTGGCCAACGCCCACAACGACATGCTGGTGGGCTTTTATTCCACATGGTTCAAAAGCCCGGGCCTGCTGCATTTTCTCTCCTACGTCACGCTGTTTGCCGGGGTGATGATTGGCGTCTCCATCGTGGCGTGGATGCTGGTGCGCATCTTCCGCATCATGCCCGTGCCGTGGCTGGACATTCCCGGCGGCGCGGCGGTCGGCTTTATCAAGGCCGGCGGGCTGTGCTGCATTATGCTGGTGGCGCTGGCATCCTTCATGCCCGGCTCCGACGTCACGCGCGAGTCCGCCATCGCGCCCTACCTACAGCGCGGCGTTGACACCCTGTCGCAGTTCACCCCGGACAAGATGCGCAACTTCGACCCCTCGGACCTGCGCGAACGCATGCAGCGCGAGCGCGAAAAGGCTCTGGATGATTTTCTGGAAGGGGCACGCTCCTCCGGCAAAAAGCTGGGCGAAAGCTCCCTCGAAATGCTCGACACCGTGAAAAGTTCCCTCAAGGAGGCCACAGAGTAGTACCATGCCCACCAATGCCGACGCACCAACCTCCACCACGCCTCTGACCACCGCCGAAGCGCTGGACAAACTCTCCGGCGTTATCGACAGCCTGCTTGGCGACAACGGCTGCCCCTGGGACAAGGAGCAGACCCCCTGGACCCTCACCGACTACATCCTTGAGGAGTCCTTTGAACTCGTGGAAGCCATCCGCAACGACGCCCCCGCGCATTCCACCGCCGAGACCACCAACGAAGTCATGGAGGAACTGGGCGACGTGGCCTTCCTGCTGGTCTTCGTGGCCGAGCTGTACCGCCGCGCCGGACATTTTTCGCTGGCGGACTCCTTTGATTACAGCGCCACCAAGATGATCCGCCGCCATCCGCACGTCTTTGAAGACCTGCACCTTGGCAGCAAAGACGAACTGCTCTCCAACTGGGAACGCATCAAGCGCCGCGAAAAGAACGGCGAGGGCGAAGCCCCAAAGCGTGTGTTCGATTCCCTGCCCAAGGGCCTGCCGCCTATGCTCAAGGCCTACCGCGTCAATTCCAAGGCCGCGCGCACCGGCTTTACGTGGGAGTCCGACGAGGACCAAAAGGCCCATCTGGACAGCGAATGGCAGGAATGGCTGGAGGCCGAAGCCTCCGGCGACAAGGAGCGCATGCAGGAAGAATTCGGCGACTACCTGTTTTCCCTCATCGAATACGGACGCCGCCACGGTCTCAAGGCCAACATGGCCCTTGAGGACGCCAACGTGAAGTTCCTGAACCGCTTCTGCGCCATTGAGGACGCCGCCCGAGACGGCGGCCGCGACATCGCGGACCTGAGCCTTGATGAAATGAACACCCTGTGGGAGCGCGTGAAGGCCAAAAAATAGGGCGTACGCCGCCCTGAGGGCTTGCCGCTTGCCTGCCCATTGCCCTTCACCATCCGCCTTTCCGGCCAGCGACGCTCCACGCGCGCTGGCCTTTTTTCTGCCCCAACATGCGAGAGGGGGCACGGCTTCTTGGCCATGCCCCGCCCGCGCAGGGCTGCCGCAATCATTGACACATGCATGCAAAGGGGCGATACACTACGCGAAAGGAGTCTGCCCATGCATGTTTTATCACGCTGCTTTGCATATACTGTGGCCGCCTTTGCCGGCCTTGTCTTTCTGGCTGGGGCGGCTCTGGCCCAGCCCTTGTCCGTTGCGGTGAGCATTTTGCCGGAAAAATACTTTGTCGAACGCATCGGCGGCGACCTTGTGGACGTGCAGGTCATGGTGCCGCCCGGTTCGCAGCCCCATTTCTACGACCCCAAGCCCAGCCAAATGGTGCGCCTTAATGATGCGGCGGTATACTTCGCCATTGGCGTCCCCTTTGAAACAGCGTGGCTGCCGCGCTTTGCATCCGCCAATGCGGACATGCGCATCGTCAACATTGCCGACGGCCTGCCCCGCATTCCCATTGCGCCCCATGCGCACCATCACGCCGGTGGCAAGGATGGCGACCACGACCACAGCGCCCATCACGCGGCGGAAGCGACGGAGCACATGGACCTCACCGACCACGCCCAGCACGACGGCGCGGCGCATCACGAGGGGGAGGAGCATCATGACCATGCGGGCCACCACGACCACAGCGCGGACACCGAAACCATGGACCCGCACGTGTGGCTGTCCCCGCGCTATGTGGTGCGCATGGCGGATACCATCCGCGACGCCCTCATCCTTGCCGACCCCGTCAACGCCAAGGCCTACAAAGCCGGGCACGCCGCCTTCATCAGCGACGTCACCGCCCTGCACATGGAACTCACCGCCACCTTTGACCACGCCCCGGACGAGGAGGACGACGCCCCCGCCCCGGTCCTGACCGATGGTGCACGTACGTTTATGGTCTTCCATCCGTCGTGGGGCTACTTCGCGCGGGACTACAACCTGCGCCAGCTGCCCATTGAGCAGGACGGCAAGGAACCCTCCCCGCGCGACCTGGCCCAGCTCATCGCCACGGCCAAAGCCAAGGGCGTCCGCGTTATCTTCGTCCAGCCCCAATTCGCGCGCCGAAGCGCCGAAGCCATCGCCCGCGGCGTGGGCGGCACCGTCATCCCCGCAGACCCGCTGGCCTACGACTGGCTTGCCAATATGCGCTCCGTGGCCGACGCCTTCCACGCGGCGCTACGCTAAGGCCAACCGCCCGCACACGCTTGCCATTTCCGGCCGCCCCCGGCACACTGCGGGGGCGGCCCTTTTGCGCCGCAGGGCCGTGCCCGCGTCCCCATGACCATCCACAGGAGCAAGGAGTACCAGCCATTTCCACCTTTTTGCGCATTACCGACCTGAAGAAGCACTACCCCGTGGACAGCGGGCTCTTTGGTGCGGAGACGAGCTTTGTCCATGCGCTGGATGGCGTATCGTTGTCGGTACGCGCCGGGGAGACCCTTGGGCTGGTGGGGGAATCCGGATGCGGCAAGTCCACGCTGGCGCGCCTGCTGCTGCGGCTGGAGCGCCCCACATCCGGCGGCATTGAGCTGGAAGGGACGGACATCTGGTCCGCGGACCACGCCTTTAAGAAGGCCTATCCGCGCAAGGTGCAGATGATTTTTCAGGACCCGTTTTCCTCCCTGAATCCGCGAAAGCGCATCGGCAGCACCATTGCCGAGGGCCTTGCCATCCACGGCGTGCCGCGCGGGGAGCGCCGTCAGCGCGTGCGCGAACTTATGGACTGGGTGGGCCTGCGCCCGGAGCTCATCACGCGCTATCCCCATGAATTTTCCGGCGGCCAGCGCCAGCGTGTCGCCATTGCCCGCGCCCTTGCCCTAAGTCCCGCCTGCGTGGTCTGCGACGAAGCCGTCTCCGCGCTGGACGTGTCCATTCAGGCGCAGGTCATCGGCCTGTTGCAGGACCTGCAGGACAAGCTGGGACTGACCTATATTTTCATCTCGCACGACCTCGCGGTGGTGGGGTACATGAGCGACCGCGTCGCCGTGATGTACCTTGGCCGCCTGATGGAGCTGGCCCCCAGCCGGGACATCTACGCCGCGCCCCTGCACCCCTACACCCGCGCCCTGCTGGACGCCGTGCCGCGCCCGGACCCGGAATCCGGTGGCCTTGCTCTGCGCGTGGGCGGAGACATCCCAAGCCCCATCAATCCGCCCTTCGGGTGCCCCTTTCATCCCCGCTGCCCCGAAGCCATGCCCGTGTGCGCCACCACCGCGCCCACATGGCACGAGGCCGCCCCGGAGCACTTTGTGGCCTGCCACCTGCACCAGTCCTAACCCACGCCACCAGCGCCGAAAAAACGGCCCACCAGCGGGAGCCGCAGACAAGCCCCTTGACTCCGCCGGACTTGATGCCTACTTGTGAACTTCTGCACAACGTAATCAATGACCGGAATGGAGGCATACACAATGGCGCGCAAACTCGATTACGCCGTCGCCGACGTGGCGGAAATCATGAAGTTTGAAAACTGGCTGCGGTTCTACTTCGTGGAGGAAGAACAGGGAAAGGCCGTGCTCATCGGCATCCCGGAAGAAATCCTCAAGGATATTGAAGGACGGTACCCCCACCTGTATGAGCTTGCGAACCGCTACGACAAAAGCCTCATCGACTACGAACGCTCCTGTACCGAGGTCTGCTCGCACGTGGCCAGCGTCTACGACGGGGAGAAGTACCCCCCCGGACTCGTGGAAAAGAGCTTCGATTCCAAGGAACTGAAAATTGAAATGTACCTCTTTGGCCTGTGGATGCAGGGTCACGAAGAGGAGCTGGACAAAGAATACATGTCCTTTGACGAATGGATGACCGGCTACGAGAAGTGGAAAGGCACGCAGGAAGTGCAGGACTACCTCTCCCGCCTCACCGACGTCAGCACCGAGACCACCGACGCCGTGCAGTAGCCCCGCCCCAAAGGCGGCGTCCCGGCCCATACAGCATACCAACGCGCCCCGCAGACGGATGTCTGCGGGGCGCGTTTTTCGTCAGGCTTCGGCGCGGGGCTCAGCCGCCTTCGAGGGCCTCGAACCCGGCGGCCACTTCCAAAAGTTCCGCCGTGATAAGGCTTTGGCGCAGGTCTCGGTGCTGGGCCGCAAGGTCGTCGCGCATTTCCTCCACGTTCTTTTCCGCGCGCTGCATGGCCGTCAGGCGCGCGGCATTCTCCGCCGCCATGGACAGGCCAAAGGCCCGGTACAGCGAAATAAACAGATACTGGGCGAACAGTTGGGCAAACAGCTCGCGGCGCGGCACACCGGGCATGGGCAGGTTGCGACGCGGCCACGGCGCGGCGCGGTGCTCCTCCAGCCACGCGGCGTCCAGCGGCAACACCTGCCGCACCCGCGTGCGAAAGCCCCCGCCGCTCTCCGGCTCGTTGGAAATAAGCGTCAAGGCTCCGGGCGGCTCCGGCAGATCCCGTACGGCGCGCATGGCCGCCGTGCTGATGCCCGTCAGCCCCGCGGGCTGGGGGATGTGCACAACCGGAGTGTGTCCGGCCTCATCAAGGGCGCTTTCGGCGCGTGCTCCGGAACACCACACGCGCGCGCCAGAACGCTCCGCCAGCGCCTCTGCCGCCTTGTGCCCCACGGCCTCGTTAAAGGTGCCACACAGGCCTTGATCCGAGCCTATGACAAGGCACACGGCCTCACCGCGCGGAGCAACGGGCCGCAGCGCGCCATTGCGCAGAAGCACCTGCCACCCCATGTCGTTGATGGCGGCGTAGCGCTCCAGGGCCTCCACGGCGCGCTCATACTGGCGCATATTCACCGCCGCGAGGTTCTTCATGGACGTCACCACGGACAGCAGATTTCCGGCGGTGGCAATGCGCTTTTCCAGCGCCTCAAGGGTTATCATCGCCCCCCTCCGCCGCAAAGAACCGTTCCATCTCGCCCTGCAACTCCTCCCACACGCCGTCGTCAGGACCAGCCTGCGTCAACTGCTCCATCAGGTCCTCACGCGGCTCCAGCGTTTGCGTCAGACGCTTTCGCACATCCGGCAGATTCTCCACGGGGATGGTATCCAAAAAGCCGCTGGTCACGGCAAAGAGCAGGCTCACCTGCTCCGGCGCGGACAGCCGCTCGTACCGCCGCTGCTTAAAGGCCTCGCGCACGCGGCGGCCGTGTTCAAGGGTCTTTCGCGTGCTCTCGTCCAGCCGGGTGCCAAAGCGGGCAAAGGCTTCAAGCTCCTGAAACTGCGAGTACGACAGGCGCAGGTCCCCTGCCACCTTGCGGTAGCCCGGATGCTGGGCGCGCCCGCCAACGCGCGATACGCTCTTGCCCACGTCCACTGCGGGCAGTTGGCCTTTGCGGAACAGGTCCGGATTCACATAAATCTGTCCGTCGGTGATGGAGATGAGGTTGGTAGGAATATACGCCGACAGGTTCTGCGCTTCCGTTTCAATGACAGGCAGCGCGGTGAGGGAGCCGCCGCCGTGCTCGTCCCGCAAATGGGTGGCGCGCTCCAGCAGGCGCGAGTGCAGGTAGAAAATATCGCCGGGGAACGCCTCACGCCCCGGCGGACGCCGGAGCAGAAGCGAAAGCTGGCGGTAGGCTACGGCGTGGCGCGTCAGGTCGTCGTACACCACCAGCACGTCGCGCCCCTCATGCATGAGGTATTCGGCCATGCTCGTGGCCGCAAAGGGCGCGGCGTAAATCATGCCGGGCTGGTCGCCGCCCTCGGCAACCACCACCATAGTGTACTCCAGCGCGCCATTCTGGCGCAGGGTTTCCACGGCGCTGGCCACGCTGGAACTGCG
This sequence comes from Desulfobaculum sp. SPO524, assembly GCF_044987625.1. Classification (NCBI taxonomy): domain Bacteria; kingdom Pseudomonadati; phylum Thermodesulfobacteriota; class Desulfovibrionia; order Desulfovibrionales; family Desulfovibrionaceae; genus Desulfobaculum; species Desulfobaculum sp. SPO524. Next base: position 1,156,014 of record NZ_JBJDSB010000001.1, read on the forward strand.
CTGTCCCACGGCGCAGTAGACGCACAGGCAGTCCTTGCCCTGCTGGTTCAGGATGGTGGTCAGGGCCACATCGGTCTTGCCCGTTTGCCTGTCGCCAAGGATAAGCTCGCGCTGGCCGCGCCCCACGGGAATCAGGGCGTCAATGACCGTAATGCCCGTCTCCACAGGCCGCTCCACGGGCGCGCGGTGCATAATGGGCGGCGCGTCGCGCTCCACGGGCCAACGCGCCGGGGCGTCCACAGGGCCGCCGCCATCCAGCGGCCGTCCAAGCGGGTCCACCACGCGCCCCACCAGCCCCGCGCCAACGGGGACGTCCAGCACACGCTCCGTACGCACGGCCTCGTCGCCTGCGGACAGGCCTGTGGCGTCGTCGAGCAGAGCAAGGCCCACCTTGTCCGGTAAAATATCCATCACCAAGGCCGAAACGCGCCCGGCCAGCTTCACTAATTCACCAGAACCTACCGCGCCAAGCCCCTCGGCCCACGCTATGCCTTCGCCAACAGCGATGACGCGCCCCACCTCCTCCGTGGTGGGCGCGTAGTCGTAGTCCCCAAGGGCGCGGTCCACGGCCTGCGTTCCGGTCTCCAGCGCATCCTGCATGCTTCTGCCCGTGTCGCTCACGCCATGCCTCCCTGCGGCGTTGCCGCCAGTTCGTCCAGCACCCGCTGTTCAAGGCCTTCCAAATAGCCGGAAAGCGTCCAGCCGATGCGCGTGTCTCCCGTTTCCATCCGCATGCCGAATCCAAGCTCCGAGGCCTGCGTAAAGTCCACCTCCGTCACCTCCGTGAACACACTGCGCAGCCCCTCGGCCACGCGGCGCTGGGCCTCCGGCCCCATGTCCGCGCCTGTGCCTACGGTCACGCGGCCGGACACTGCCGCGCCGCGCCGCTCGCGTACCTCGCGCAGGAAGGCCTCGGCAAGGCGCTCCTCAAGGTCCGCGTCGCCAAGGTCAGTGAGCACCCGGCGCGATACCGAAACAACCTCGCGCGCCACGCGCTCGGCAAGGGCGCGTTCGAACTCGGCCTGCTCCGCGCTCAGGCTCTCCAGCCAGCGCTCACGGCGGGCCTCCACCTCGCCGCGCACGCGCTCTTCGGCGCTTTCGCGCCATGTTTGCACGTCCTCGCGGGCCTTTTCCATAAGCTGACGCTTCTCCTCGGCGAAGCCCTCGCGGTCCCTAGCAAGGGCGCGGCGCTCCTCCTCGGCGGCGTCACGCGCGGCGTCGGCCTCGCGCAGGCGCTGGGCAATGGCGGCCTCGCGGCTGTCCACGGCCCGCAATATGGGACCGTAGAGGAACCGCTTCAGCAGCCACAGCAGGATCAGAAAGTTGACGATCTGCGCGCCAATGGTGAACCAGTCAAACAGCACGGTGGAACTCCTTGCCTGCCCGGGTTCAGCCTCCGGCCTGCCCGAGGAAATAGTTCCAGTACGGATTGGCAAACAGCAAAATCATGGTGACCACAAAGGCGTAAATAGCCGTGGATTCCACCATGGCGAGGCCCACAAACAGCGTGCGGGTGATGGTGCTGGCCTCGTCCGGCTGCTGGGCCAATGAGTTGAGCGCACGCCCAAGGGCATGGCCCTCACCAATGCCCGGGCCAATAGCGCCAAGGCCAATGCACAATCCCGCGCCGATGATGGACGCGGCGGCAACGATGGTCAGACTGTCCATGTTCGACTCCTTGTCAGTTTCACGGGGATTCCTCTTCCGCCTCAATTCCGGCGGCGATATACACGGCGGCAAGCACCGCGAAAATATAGGCCTGTACCAGCCCGATAAGCAGGCCAAGCACCTGCATCACCACGGGCACAAACAGCGGCGCAATGATGAGCAAAATCGCCCCCATCATCCGCCCGCTCATGATATTGCCAAACAGACGAACGGCCAGCGCCATGGTCCGCGACAATTCCGCAAAAATATTGAGCGGCAGCATCAGCGGCGTCGGGCGCACATAGGTCACCAGATACTTGCGCAACCCAACACGCAGCAGCGAGTAGCCCGGCACCGTCACAAACACGCACAGCGCCAGCGCCGACGTGGTGGACAGCGACCCCGTGGGCGCTATAAAGCCCGGCACCGCCGCCAAAGTATTGCTGACGGCAATGAACAAAAACAGCGTGGCCAAAAACGGCAACAGGCTCGCCGCGCCCTTGCCCAGCACCTCCGTCACCTCGCCGCGCGCGTAGACCACCACGGTCTCCAGCACGGTCTGCCAACGCGGCACCTTCTGCCCCGCCAGCACGTCCTCGTGCCGCACCAGCCGCCGCGTCACCAGCCACGACCCGCCAACAAGCAGCGCCATAACCACCCACGTGTACACAAGGGTGGCGCTGATGGAGACAGGGCCGTAGCGCCAGTACACAATCCAATCAGGACTTATATCCATGCCGTCCTCCGCTCACGCCGCCAAGGCGGCGCACCATGAGCGCGCGCATAGCAATGAATCCCACCATGGCCGCGCCAAGGGCCAGAGGCCCGGCAGTAAGCGCGGCCCAGAATCCGGCAAGGGCCACGGCAAGGCGCACCACATACAGCGCCCCAAACGTCGCCCGCGGGCGACGCCGCCCAGGCACCAGCCGCAGGCTCAGCCACAGCCCGCCAAAGTACAGCGCGCCAAGCACCATGCCCCACACGGCCGCCACAGCCAGCACCATCGGCTCATTTCCCGTCACGGTCATGCCCCTGTTCCTCCTTGTCCCGCAGGATGGACCGCCGCTCGCGGCTGACCCAGTACGCCGCATGAGCGCAGCCAACACCAAGCCCCAGCACCATAAGCATCAGCGTCCATGACGACGTGCCCGGATGCGACAGGTCAATCCACACCCCGACAAAGGTTCCCACCAACAGCGGCACGGCCACAGCCCAGCCCACAAGGCCAAACATCCCCAACCCGCGCAGCAGTTCCGGGCGGTTGTCCCGCCGCCCGCCAATGCGCCGTCGCTCCTGCCTGTCCACCCCGCGTGAAAATTTCTCCGGCATGGTCTATCGGCTCCCAAAGTCCAAAACGCCGCGCACAAAGCGCGCCTCAAGGCGCGCCAAAGCCGTCCGCGCCGCACGTTCGCCCTCGTCCAGCTCCTCGGTCATGGCGTCCACAGCCTCGCGCAGGTGCCCCAGTTCGCCGCTGACGGCGTGGCGCGTGGCGATGCGGACCTCATCGCCGCTTTTCACCAGTATGCCGCCGTTCACGGCCACAAAGCGTTCCTCGCCATCGGCCCACCACGACACAATGCCCGGAATGAGCGCCATGGCCATGTCCACATGCCGCGGCCGCAAACAAAAGCCCCCGCGCAGGCCCATGCCCACCACCTTGTCCGTCTCCTCCTCAAGGAAGATCTTCAGCGGCAGAACAACGCTCAACTGCATCACGCGCCCCCGGCCTCATCGATGTCGCCGATCATATACAGCGCGGACTCCGGCACCTCCGCGAACTCATCGGCAAGGATGCGCTCGCAGCCCTCCACGGTCTTCTCCGGGTCTACCATGCGGCCCTTTTTGCCCGTAAAGTGCTCCGTGGTGAAAAACGGCTGGGTCAAAAAGCGCTCCAGCCGCCGCGCGCGGTATACGGTTTTGCGGTCCTCGCTGGAGAGTTCCTCCAGTCCCAGCATGGCGATGATGTCTTTAAGCTCCTCGTACGAGGCCAGCGTGCGGCGCACCTCGCGCGCCACGTCGTAGTGCCGCTGGCCCACCACCGCAGGCGACAGCATGCGCGACGACGACTGGAGCGGGTCCACCGCCGGGTACAGCCCCTCGCCCGCGCGCTTGCGCGAAAGCACAATACTTGCCGACAAGTGCGCAAAGGTATGCACCGCCGAGGGGTCCGTCAGGTCATCAGCAGGCACGTACACCGCCTGAATGGACGTAATGGCCGCGCGGCGCGAGCTGGAAATCCGTTCCTCCAGTTCCGCCAGTTCCGTCGCCATGGTGGGCTGGTAGCCAAGGCGCGACGGCAGGCGCCCCATCAGGCCGGAAAGCTCCATGCCCGCCTGAATGAACCGGAAAATATTGTCCACAAGGAGCAACACATCCTGCCCCCTGTCGTCGCGGAAATGTTCCGCCATGGTCATGGCCGACAGCCCCACGCGAAAGCGCGCACCCGGTGGCTCGTTCATCTGCCCGAACACCATCACCGTGGAGTCCATCACGCCGGACTCGCGCATGTCGCGGTAGAGTTCCTCGCCCTCGCGGCAGCGCTCGCCAATGCCGCAAAAGATGCTCACGCCCTTGTGGCGTCCGGCCATGTTGTTGATAAGCTCGGTAATGACCACGGTTTTGCCCACGCCCGCGCCGCCGAACATTCCGGCCTTGCCGCCGCGCTCCAGCGGAGCCAGCAGGTCAATGACCTTAATGCCCGTGGGGAAGACCTCCTCCCCCGCCACACGCTCGGACAGCGGGGCCGGGGCGCGGTGCACGCCGCGCCGCTCAAGGTCCGGCGCGGGCTTATCGTCGATGGGGTCGCCAAACACGTTAAACACACGCCCAAGCAGGCCCTCGCCCACCGGGGCCTCCAGCGGGCGGCCCTCGCCGCGCACCGTGTCGCCGCGCGCCACGCCCTGCACCGCCATCAGCGCAAGGCACCGCGCACGCTCTGCATCAATATGCGAAGCCACCTCCATCACGATGCCGTCGTCACCCTTGGTGCGTACCAGCGTCCGCAATGGGGGCAAGCCATCCGGAAAAGAGACGTCCACCACGCCGCCGCGCACCGCATCCACCACACCGTCATAACTGGCGGCTTTTTCCGCTTTGGTTTCCACCACGGTCATTGCCTCCTCAGTCGCAGATTGCCCCGCAAGGGGCCGAAAATTCGCTCACACGCGCCTGGGCCTGCGGGCAAGGCTTCGCCCCTTGCTTAGGGACGCACCCACAGCACCGCGCCAGCAAGCTCTCGCATAAGATTAATCGTCGTAGACCCCATAAACAGCCGCTTAAACATGCCGCCCCCCGCGCCCGTGCGCCCAAGGGCCACCGCGGCGTACATGCCGTCTTCGGCCTCCTCCATAATGGCCCGCCACGGCGTATTGCGCTCGCGAACCGTCATGCGGATGCGCGATTCTTCCACGCCGTTCTCCAAGAGGGACTCCGCCGCGCGCGAAAAAATTTCTTCGGTTTCCCGGTGGCTTCGCGTTCCCGGCTTGATAACGCGCAGCAGCCGCACATGGTGGTGCTTCTCCTCCGCCACCATAAATCCCACATGGTCCGCCATACGGTAGCTGGCATCGGATCCGTCAAGGCACAGGAGCACATGCTGGCGGTGCTTCTCCGGCCAGCGGCATATCCACATCGGCGCAATGGACTGCTTGCCGATGATTTCCATGCTCACGCTGTCCTCCACCAGTTGTTCTATGCGCGTCAGTCCCCGGCGGCCCAGCACAATGGCGTCGTACAGCCCCTCCTCGCCCTCGCGCAGGATGTCCATGGCCTTGGTGTCCTTGCGGAACATGAGTTTGGCGTCCACCTGCTCCTCGCACAGTTCCAGACTGCACAGGTGCGTGCGCGCCTCCTCCAGAGCCTTGCGGCCCTTGGCCTCGGCCTTGTCCGCCATGCGTCGCTGCTCATTCAGCGTTTCAAAGTTCTTCTCGTGTTCCCACACCTCCGGCGGGCGGGTGGCCGCGTAGAACAGCGTCAGGCGCAGGTTTTGTCTGTTCTTGAAAAAATTGAGGATAAAGCGGATGCCATGCATGGCGCTCTCTTCGCCGCTCACCGTCACAAGCAGATGTTTTTCCATTCCAACTCCCATGCTCTTCATCCTCCGGGGCGTAGCCCCAACGCGTCTACCCCACCACCCACACACTGCAATTTTTGGCGTAGTGCACAACCTTGCTCGACACACTGCCAAACAAAAATTCCTCAGCTTTGCTCACGCCCCGGCGGCCAACAACAATCGTCCCAAAGCCGCCCTCCTTCTGAATGCGCAGGATATGCTGGGCAATGGATGGCGCCGTAATGCACAGCTGCCGCTCCGTCACCGCCTCGTCAGTAAAACCGCCGTCCAGCAGGATGTCCCGCGCCTTGTCGAGAAAAGCGTGCGATTCTTCCTCCTGCTCGCACAGCTTGGCGTCAAAAGCCTCCTCGTCCGGGTACATGTCCCGCTCCGGCAGCCGCACAATGTGCAGCAGCTCCACCTCGCCGCCGCAGCCGCCGCCCAGCATCTGCGCCACATATTCAATGGCGCGCATTGAATTCTCCGATGTATCCACCGCCAACAAAATTCGCTTGCAGTCCATCATGACGCCTCTCCCTGTTGTCATCCTGCTTGCCGCGCCATGCGCCGCACAAGCGGCACGCACGGGCGCAGCTCCGCAAGGAACTCCTCCACGGATTCATAAAAGACATACGTCCCCGCGCTGAAATGCATCAGCACATTATTGAGTGGTTCAGGAATATACGGATACAGCTTGCGCAGGTTCACCACGCGGTTGGCAAAGACAATGGAAAAATCCTCACGCTCCAAGCCCGCCTCCTCCGGCGTGCCCAAACCGCGCGCGGCAAAGACCTCGCGGATCAAATCGCCCTGCCCAACAAGGTACACAAGGATGTTCCCAAGCCCGAAAAGGTCCAACCCAAAAGGGTTCTCCTGAAAATCGAAGGTATAGTCGAAGTCGATCCAGCACGGTCGCCCAGAACCGTGCTGAATGAGCAAGTGGTCGCGGCGGATGTCGCCGTGCTTTTCAAAACGCGAATGCAAATAGTCGATGGCTTCAGCCGCCTCGATGAACTTTTCCAAAAGCCCCGGCAAATGCTGAAAGAAATACTCCCTGTGCCCCACCTCCAGCCCGTCCACGATGCTGTCCAGCCGCCGCCCGTGCACAATCTCCAGTAGCCGCACAATATTGCCCTTGCTGTCGTGCAGGGGCTGCCCCTGCATGAACCGCCGGTCACCCCGGACAAGATTCAATATGCGCGCCTCCTTTTCCGGACTGCGGAAGCACCGCACCTCCATAGCGCCTATGCGCAGGGGGAAATTCTCGTGGAACACCAGCTTGGCAATGCGCCGCTCGCCCGTCTCCAGCACGCGGCAGCGCTTGACCCAATACTTCGGGTCCTCCAGGCCATACCGCCGCTCCACTTCCTCCTTCAGCACCATATAATGCAGACCGCCAAGGAGCATGACATCCCCATACGAGATGTCCATAAACTCCGTCGTGTCCGTATACAGCTTGCCGCAGCGTGCAAGTGGAAAGTCCGGCATAAATTGCCTGACAAGGTCGCGTACTTCCTGTGACACAAAGCCCTCCAAAGTGACGCATCCAGCCGTGATACAACGGTTTTCTCCACAGGTTTTTCCAATCTATCACACTCCCTTCCCTTCTCCTAGCACCGGCACAATATTCACACACCGCCCGCACCCCTCGCATGCAAGGCTTTTTGAGCGATTGGCGGATTTTTTGCGAAAAGTTGGAGGAAGATGCGCCGGGGACAGGGCGAGGGAAGGAAAGAGGAAGAGAGCCTCCGGCGGGTTAAGGACTACCGTCCTTAACAATCCTGCGTGCGCACAGACCGGGCGGCTGTATATGGCACTGTCGTCACCCCTGACGGCTCCCGTCCGTGTGGATGGGAAGAGTTTTTTTGGGGGGCTTTGGTGCGTTGGGCCAGGCGGTGAGAATCCCTGTTGAGGATGTTCGAAAGACGAAAGGCAGAAGAACCGCCCTCCCACCCCTATTTTCGGGGCGGCTTCCGCCCCGAAAATCCTGGGGATTCTCAAGGGTGTCACACCCTTGAGCCGCCGGAGGCAAAAGAAAAAAGCGCCCCCCTGCTTCCACACGAAGCAGGGGGGCGCTGAAGAGTCGCAGCATCTTGCCACACGGCCTTAGCCGTGTTGGCGGGAGAATTCGCCCATGATGATGGCGGCGGCTTGGGCGACGTTGAAGGAGTCGAAGGGCCGGCGCAGGGGAATCGTCAATTTTTCCGAGCACCTTTTGGCAACGCCGGGGCGGATGCCTTTTTCTTCGTTGCCCATGACGAGGACGGCCGGAGTTGACAATGCTTGCGCGTACATGTTCTTTCCGACGGGGTCGACCATGGAACCATAGATAGGCCAGCCGCGTTCATCGCACGCATCGAGAGCGCGGGAAAGGTTGACCACCCGGGCGACCGGCAGGCGTGTCAGCGCGCCGGCGGACGCCTTCACTGCGGCGCCGCCGAGGTAGGCGGTGCGGTCTTTTGGGACGATGATTCCGGCCCCGCCGAGGGCGTAGAGCGTGCGCGCCATAGCGCCCACGTTGCCGGGGTCCTGCACTTGGTCGAGGGCGAGGAGAAGCGGCAGCGGCGCGTCCAGCGCGGCGTCCAGCAGGTCCTCCAGCTCGGTGTACGACGCGGCGGACGTTCTTGCGAGCACGCCTTGATGGTTGCCGTCGAACATCCGGGCCATGTCGCCCCGCGGCACTTTACGAAAGCGCACCCCGCCATCGCGGCACGCGTCGATGATGGCTCCGATATCTTTTCCGCGTGCGCCTTCCTGCACGAACACCATATCGACGGTGTCGCGGCTATTCTGCACGAGTTCCAAAACGGGCTTGCGGCCGGGAACAAGGTTATCGTCACCGCCGGTCTGCCGTTTTTTTCCTTTGGTATTCATGGTAGTTACGTCCCTGCTGCCTGCCTAAAAAATTCAGGGGCTTAGGCCCTCCAGCCCGAGTCTACATCCCGATTTTCCTTGACTTTCAACAGCTGTTCTCTAGATATTTTTCTAACTAGCATGCTCGACTGAGCGCAAACACATCCTGAACCGATGAGCACATACACATACTCTGAGACCGACGCCCCAGAGGCACATACACACGCGACGGCCGTCACCCGCACTCTGTTGGTGCTGGTCCTCGCCCTCTGTATCGCGGGGCTTTCGGCCTGCGCCACAAAGAAACCGCTGCCCGAAGAGGACGCCGTTATCACGGTGGACGAGGGCATGCCGGACGAGTTGGCCGCAGCGCCGGAGCATGGCGAGGAACCTGAACAGCCCAGTGATGAGGCCGTGCAGGAATTTGCCGAAGCGGACGAAGCGCCTTTGTCCGCTACGGAGCAGGAGGCCCTGGAAACCGAAGCGGACCTGAGCTTTCAGCTCGACTCCGTGGAAACCAAGGAAATGCTCTCCTTCTTCCGGTATTTTACCCACAACAAGCGGGGGCGCAAGAACTTCGCCCGTTGGCTTGAGCGTTCTGAAACATATCTTCCGTATGTCCGCAAGGTCTTTGCGGAGCGCGGCCTGCCCCACGACCTCGTGTTTTTGCCCTTTGTAGAGAGCGGCTTCAACCCCAAAGCCGGCTCGCATGCCGGTGCCAAGGGGCTGTGGCAGTTCATGCCGTTTACGGGCAAAAAGTATGGTCTGGACGTTGGCTGGTGGATGGATGAACGCTATGACCCCTACAAATCCACCCACGCTGCCGCGGACTACCTGACCAAACTCTACGGCGACTTCGACGACTGGTACCTTGCCCTTGCGGCGTACAACGCCGGTGAGGGCCGCGTGATGCGCGCCATGAAGCGCAGCGGCTGTGACGACTTCTTTGAGCTGTCCAAAAAACGCCAGAACCGCTGGCGCCGTGGCCGCCGTCTGTACTACCTCCCGCGCGAAACGCGCCAGTACGTGCCCAAGTTGATGGCCGTCATCAAGATTGTCCGCAATCTGGAGTCGCTGGGCTTTGAAAAGCCCAACTGGAGCGGCTCCGGCGAAATTGCCTCCGTGGAGACAAAGCCCCGCACGGACCTGAAGGCCTTTGCCAAGGCGCTGGACGTGCCGTGGGAGGAATTCCACGCCATGAACACCGCCTACGTGGAGCCGGGAACCCACCCGCAGAAATCCAGCACGGTGTACGTGCCGCTGGATAAGCTGGAAGCCGCTCAGGGCTACCTCGCAAGCGCGGACTTCAAGACGTACACGGGCTACTACGCATTCTACAAGGTCCGCCGTGGCGATTCGTGGTACCGCATCTCGCGCCGCTTTGGCGTGCCCATCGCGGTGCTGAAGAACTTCAACGGCAGACGCTCCAACCTGATCCGTCCGGGCCAGACGCTGAAGATTCCGGGCAAGGGCCAAACCCGCCTGACCGCCCAGCAGATGAACAAACGGTCCGCCAAACGCAACCTGACGGCAAGCTCCTACCGCGTGCGCCGCGGCGACTCCCTGTGGACCATCGCCCGCCGCCATGGCGTCAGCGTCAGCGAACTGGCCCGCGCCAACAAGATCACCACCCGCTCTAAAATTATGCCGGGACAGCGCCTTGCCATTCCGGGACGCGGCACCTCCAAGGCCCGCACCCGCCAACTGGCGCAGTCGCGCTCCAACTACACGGTCCACCGTGGCGACACCCTGTGGGACGTGGCCAAGCGCTACAACACCACCGTGGCGACGCTGGCGCGCGCCAACGGCATATCGTCGCGCAGCACGCTGCGACCGGGCCAGCGCCTGTACATCCCGGACCAAAGCTCCGTGGCCGCCAAGCGCACCAAGTCCGAAGCGCGCAAGGCCAAGCAGCTTATCACCTACAAGGTCCGCCGCGGCGACACCCTGTATGACATCGCCCGCCGCTTTGGCGTCAGCACGCGCAGCATCATGGCATGGAACAACATGTCCTCCCCGCGCATCTACCCCGGCGACAGCCTGAAGCTGTACCAATAGCCGCGCGGCGTACCGACGCACTACCGACCACACAGAAAAGGCTCCGGAGATACTCCGGAGCCTTTTTTATGCCTCGTGGTGGGCAGATGGGGATGACGGCAAAAGAGGCGGTGCACAGGGCACGCCCTGTGCGGGCCTAGCGCGCGTGGGCGTCGCCGTTCTCCTCTTCCTCCTCCATGATGAGCGCCTCGTGGCGGCGCAGCAGTTCCTCAAAGCGGATATCCGCGCCAAGGATGCCCTGAATCTCCATGTTCTCGTCATCCACTGGCGTGGCGACGGTAAGACACAGCTTGCCCGTGAAGTGCGACTTGTAGAAGTCCGTCACGTGCAGCTTGCCGGTGCGCATGGGCACGGTGAACCATTCGCGGTCGGAGAAGTCGGTGGTGTAGTCGAACAGGGTGTACTTGGGCCTGTCCTCGGCGTTGCACACGGCGCTGTTGATGATGTGGCCGGTGGTATCGATAAGGTACAGGTACTGAATGAACGGGTACTCCGCGAGGAAGTCGTCCATGCAGCGCTCCACGGCGGACGTCTCCATGCCCCGGATGTCGCACTGGCTGGACAGGCGCTCGATGACCTTGGCGGCCAGCGTGTGGGCCACAGCCTTGAGGTGATCGAACTCCGAGGGGAACAGTTCGGGCATGAAGCGTTTGACCAGCGCCTTCATCTCCTTGTTGGAGAAGTGCGTGGTGCGGCCCTTTTCGTAGGCGCGGGCAATGTGCCCGGCAATCTTGCCCACGGTGGGGTGACGCTTGTCGATGCGCTCGGAACCTTTCAGTTCCAGATGCTGGTTGATCCAGTAGGCCACGCCAGCCTTGCCGGTCTTATCCGTGATGATAATGGGGATGGGCCGGGCAAGGATCTTTTCCGTGTCGAAAATGTTGTAGATTTCCTCGTTCTTGATGAGGCCGTCCACATGAATGCCCGCACTGGTGGCGTTGAAGTCGCGCCCCACAAAGGGGTAGTTGGGCGGAATACGGTAATCCAGCTCGCGCACGAAGTAGTCCGCAATCTCGGAGATCACCTCGGTGACGGCGGCGTCGTCTTCGCCCGTGAGGGAGATGTACTCAAAGATCAGCGCCTCCAGCGGCGCATTGCCCGTGCGCTCGCCAAAACCAAGGAGTGTGCCGTTGGCCCCGGAACAGCCGTACAGCCACGCCGTGGACGCATTGACGAGCACCTTGTGGAAGTCGTTGTGCCCGTGCCACTCCAGCCACTCGCCGGGCACGCCGGCCGAATCGGTAAAGGCGCGCACAATCTTCGCCACGGAGCGCGGCAGCGCCGCGCCGGGGTACGGCACGCCAAAGCCCAGGGTGTCGCACAGGCGAATCTTCACGGGCAGGCCGCTCTGGCGCGCCAGTTCCATCAGGCGGATGGCAAAGGGCACGCAGAAGCCGTCGATATCCGCGCGGGTGATGTCCTCAAAGTGGCAACGCGGCACAATGCCCCACTCAAGGGCCTTTTCCACGATGGCCAGATAGTCGTCCATGGCCTGCTGGCGGTCTTTTTTGAGCTTCAAATAAATGTGGTAGTCGGACACGGAGGTAAGCATGCCCGTCTCGCGCAGGCCCATTTCCTTGACGAGGCGCAGGTCGTCCGGGTTGGCGCGGATCCAGCCCGTCACTTCCGGAAAGGCGTAGTCCCGGGCAAGGCAGGTCTCGACGGCGCGCCGGTCCTTGGCGGAGTAGAGAAAAAACTCGCTCTGGCGGATGAGGCCGGAATGCCCGCCCAGCTTATGCAGATAGTCGTAGATGGTGGCAATCTGCTTGACGGTGTAGGGCGGTCTGGCCTGTTGTCCGTCGCGGAAGGTGGTATCCGTTATGAACATTGGTTCTGCGGGGCGCGGAACCAGAAAGCTGTCGTCAAAGTTGACGCGGCCGACTTTGGTGTAGGGGAAATTCTGCCGAAAGAGCTCCGGCTCGTCAGGGTTCTGCAACGCGTACGTTGGAGGACGGTTGAAGTGCAGAAAAGGCATTGGGTACGGCTCCTTTGTACTGGAATATATTGCGCATGGCAGAAGATTCCTGCCCTATCGTAGCGGAACGGTACCAAAAAGTCGGAGAAGTGCAAATGCCGGATATGGCCTCACCGGCGGCAGGTGGGTGGCCCTGCGTTGATGCTTGCGCACGCAGGGCCGGCTGCATCAGGAACGTTTGGCGCAGATGCGTCCGCGTTCCTTGTGCAGCAGAGGATGGTCGGCGTTGATGCGTTCGGCTTCGTTGAGGGCGCGCATGGCGTCCTCGCGCCAGCCGCCTTCGCGCAGGCTGCGCGCGGCCAGCAGATACAACAACTCCGGCTCGTCGCCATACACGCTGTCCAGCAGGCGGGCGTAGCCGCTGCCGAAGACCTCGCGCACCAGCTCCTCCCGCGCCAGCAGGAAGCGGGCAAGGAGTTCATTGTCCCGATGCTGGGCCAGATAGTCGATGAGCAGGCGACGGCAGTTGAACAGGATAAAGCGGATGCGGCCTATCTCGCGCTCGATGCTTTCGTTGGTCTGATCGAGAACGCGCATAAGCTCCTGCGAGATAAGCCGGGCGTCGTCGGAGAGCTGGCGGCGCTGGAGCTCGCGGAACCACGGGGCGTAGTTCTGCTGCTGGTAGGCATCTTCCTTGAGCTTGATGGTGTCGTGGAAGATGTAGCCGATGCTCCAGTCGAGAAATTGGCCGTTGAGGCCGTTTTCCGAGGCGTTCTTTTTGAAGAGCAGGTGCGCGGTGTCCTTGAGCCGCCACAGCAGGCCCTTGTTCATCTCCTGCCCCAAGAGGTTGCGGATCATGGAGAAATCCACATGTCCGGTCTTGTCGTAGTGCCGGAACTCCTTCTCAAGCTCACGATGAACAAGGCAGAAATCGCGCACTACATCGCGCACGAATTCCGGCCTTTTGGTACGTATCCACGTTTTCGACATTCCTGCTCTGTTCTCCTTTGTCCCCCTCGGACATCACCTTCTAGCATACGTCCCGGAACAAGCAAACCTTTCGCGGGGCAAGGTGTTCACGGCGCATGCCGGGGGCTGCGGGGCAACACAGGAGAGGCGCAGAATCAGGCGTCCGGCGGGGGTGGGGAGCCGCTCTCCTCCCTCCGCGCGCCCTCAAGGCGTGTGGACCAATGCAGCCCGGCGAACACCATGCCCACCGTGCCGAAGATGCACACCACGGCCAGCACGTAGGGGATGATGCCGCGCCCGTCGTACTCCGCAATAAGCGCCACACATAGGCTAAAGACGAACACCGCAGGGCTGTAGGGCGCAAGAGCCCACAGCTGCCGGGCGCGCTGACGCAGCCCCGCCCCAAGAGCCGACGGCGTCTCCCCCCGGCCACGCTGGCGCGCAACGCGCAGCGGCACGCTCACCATGGCCCATCCGGCCACCATGGCCACAACAGTCAGTCCCCCCGCCCCTCCGGCAATGACAGCTTCGGCAAACGACACGGCCCTGCCCCCTTGGGTTCCGGTTTCCCACGCGGCACTGGTGCGCGCAGATTTCCACTCTCCCACACTAAGATAGGCCGGAGCGCATGTCGAGGTGAATTGCCTGCGCCCTTGGGGGCAGGGGCGGACGGGCGCAGCGCACACAAATCCATCTGCCCCCTTTCCCTTTGGGCCATTCGATTGTATTGCATGCTCAGCCGCGCTCGCGCGGCAATCATGAACCGGAGGCAGCTTCATACGTGGGACGAACACTCATCATAGCGGAAAAACCATCCGTGGCTCGGGAAATAGCCAAGGTCCTTGGCGTGCGCGGTGCGCGGCAGGACGGCTATATCGCCAACGAGCAGTACGCGGTCACCTGGGCGGTGGGGCACCTCGTCAACATCGCCGAACCAGAAGAGCAGGACGAAAAATGGGCCGGACGCTGGAACATGAACCAGCTCCCCATGATTCCCCGGCGCTTCAAGCTGGCCGTACTGCCCAAATCCGCCAAGCAGTTCCACATCGTGAAGTCGCTTCTGGATGCGCCGGACGTGACCGAAGTCCTCAACGCTACTGACGCCGGGCGCGAGGGCGAACTCATCTTCCGCCGCATCTACGTCATGGCCGGGTGCGACAAGCCCATCCGCCGCCTGTGGGCCAGCGACATGACCGAACAGGGCCTCAAAAAAGCCCTCGCCAGCACCGTCAAGGGCGAAAAGAAGCGCAACCTCGGCCTTGCGGCCTTTGCCCGCGCCGAGGCGGACTGGCTTATCGGCATGAACTACTCGCGCCTGTTCACCCTCAAGGACAAAAATCTCATCACCGTTGGGCGCGTGCAGACGCCCGTCCTCAAACTGCTGGTGGACCGCCGCCGCGAGATTGAGCACTTCGTCCCCAAGGACTACTGGACCGTTGAGGCCACCATGTCCCGCGAGGAGGAAGCCTTCTCCGCCGTGTGGCACAAGCCGCCGGAGTACAAGGAAACACGCGTCGACGCGGAAGCGGACGCCGCCGCCATCGTGGAGAAGTGCCTGGGCAAAGACGGCGTAGTGGACGGCACAAAAAGCCAACAGCGCCAACAAAAGCCCCCGCTTCCCTTTGACCTGACCACCCTCCAGCGCGAGGCAAACTCCCGCTACGGCCTGTCCGCCAAGGACACCCTGGCCATCGCGCAGGCGCTGTACGAGCAAAAAAAGCTGCTCACCTATCCGCGTACGGACTCCCGCTACCTGACCAAAGAACTGTTCAAGGAAGCGCTCTCGCATCTGCGGGCCACCTACCACCTGTTCCCGGAAATTTCAGCAGGCGCCGCAACGCGCATCAAGGAAGCCAAGTCCAGCTTTGCCTGCGTCAACGACAAGAAGGTCTCGGACCACCACGCCATCATCCCCACGGCGCGCAAGGCCGTGCGCGAGTCCCTGTCCGACAACGAATGGCATATCTACGAGATGGTCTGCCGCCGCTTTATCGCGGCCTTCCTGCCGCCGGTGAAGTTTGCGGCCACCACGCTGTGGGTGACGGTGGAGGACGAACGCTTCAAGGCCACGGGCAAGGTCTTCAAGGACCGCGGCTGGCTGGCCGCCGAACCGTGGCGCGCGGCCAAGGACAATCCACTGCCCAAACTGCGCAAGGGCTCCAAGGTGGCCGTGGACGACCTGCACAGCAAGGCGCACCAGACCAAACCGCCGTCCCACTTTACGGACGCTACCCTGCTTGGCGCCATGGAAACGGCGGGCAAGCTGGTGGACGACGAGGAACTGCGCGAGGCCATGAAAGAGGGCGGCCTTGGCACGCCGGCCACCCGCGCCCAAATTATCGAGACCCTGCTCTCGCGCAAGTACATCGCCAAGGACAAGAAAAAGCTCATCGCCACGGATGCCGGGTGCCACGCGGTGGACGTCATCACCGCCCACCTGCCCGACGTCACCTCGCCGGAACTCACAGGCGAGTGGGAAAAGAAACTTGGCGACATTGAACGCGGCGATTTTTCCTACAGCCAGTTTATGCAGGCCGTGCGGCAAAACGTGCACCATAACGTCACGGTCATCCGCAACCACCGCGCCTTTGACAAGGACGGCTTTCCCCTGCCGCCGCCCTCAATGGCTCCGGCCGGCGCGCCCCAAAGGCCCGCCCAGCCCCGGCCTAAGCCCCGCCCCCGCGTGGACCGCGACGGCTTTCCGCTGGACGCCCCAGCTCCCCAAAGCGCCCCCGCGCCGCAGCAGGAGCAAGCCCCAGCAGCCGCCCCAGCGCCGCAGGTGGATGCCGACGGCTTCCCCATTGGCGGCCCGGCCAAAACCCCGCCCAAGCACGCCGGGGAATCCGTGGGCGCGTGCCCCCTGTGTGGCAAAAACGTTCTGGAACAGCCGGACGTGTACGAGTGCGAAAACGCCGCGCAAAGCGGCGGCACCTGCGCGTTCAGCATCCGTCGCCGCGCCTTTGGCGGCGAGATTCTGCCCAACCAAATGCGCGACCTGCTCACCAAGGGCCGCACCTTTAAACGCGGGCGCTTTGTCTCCAAAAAGGGCAAACGCTTCAACGCCAACCTCAAGCTCAGCGGCACCCGCGTGGAACTCACCTTCGAGGACTAAGACGCCACACCAAAAGCCCCCGGCATCACGCGATGCCGGGGGCTTTTGGTATTTCGAGAAGCGGGCAGGCCTACAGCAGGCGCATCTGCTGCTGGGCGTTGCCGTAGGCGCGGATGTAGGCGTCCACGTCAAACTTGCGGCGGCAGCCGCGTTCGTTCATATAGCGCACGGTTCCAAAGACATCGCGCTCGCGCCAGCCCCGGTCGTGCACGCCGCCGATGGACCACATCACCCCCACGTAGCCGTTGGGGTCGCGGCCATCAAGCTGGTAGCGGTCGTTGAGGTATATGGCCGTGTCCAGCGCCTCCTCGGGCGTCCGCGACCATTCCAGAATCTTCTTGGCCCAGAACATGCGCATGTAGTTGTGCATAAAGCCCGTGCGCACCATTTGCAGCTGGGCCGCATTCCACAGGGCGCTGTGGGTCTGCGCCCGCTCAAAGGCCTCACGCATGTACACATGCGGGCGCGCGTCATCGCGGTGGGCGTCCAGCGTGCGCCGCGCCCAGTCCGGTGCGCCGTCCAAGCTGTCGTAACGCTCGTTGTGCAGGCAAAAGTTGTCCGTGAGCTCCCGGCGCACCACCAACTGTTCCAAAAACGCGGTCACGCCCTCGCCGCGCCCGCAGGCGCTGGCCGCAAGGGCCACCCGGTGCGCCGACACCTGCCCAAAGTGCAGATACGGCGACAGCATGGACACGCCATCCACCGTAGGGTCACTGCTCGTCTCGTGGTAGCGGCGGACGCGGCTGTGCAGGAACTCTTCCATGCGCCGCAGGCCCGCGTCCGCGCCCGGCGGCAGGTCCACGGCCGGGACGGCGTCGTCGGCCTGCACCCAGCGTCGCAGGGCGTCCACGTCTGAGGCGTCACCATCCGGGGCATCCACACCCAGCTCCGCGCCGGAGGCGCGCGGCGGCGTCAGCTCCGGGAACGGCTCCAGAAACTCATCCAGCATGCGGTGGATTTTGGGACGGATGGTGCGGGCGGCGTATTCCTGCTTGTCCGACACATGCCGGCAGGGAACGATATTGTGGGCGTCCACTTCGTCTACCGTACAGACCACGGCGCGCGCCACATCCGCCAGCCACTGCTGTTTCAGGCGCAGCGGGTCAAAGTCCGTCACCAGCCGCGCCGCGCGGACTTCGGCCAGATACCCCGGCAGGGTTTCGGGCGCGGCCCCGCGCAGGACGGTGAAAGGTATGCCCACCTGCGCCAAACGCCGGGCCGTCTCCGCCAGCCCGCGCAGCAGAAAGTCATACTGCCGGCGCGTGGCTCCAAGAAAGGTCCGCGACAGGCAAAACACCACCACAAGGGGCACGCCCGCATCGTCGGCGCAGTCGCGCGCGTGCAGCAGCGCCCAATTGTCATCCGCGCGCTGGTCGCGGCTCATCCAGTACACAACAGGCCCGGTTCCGCCCGCGCCATCACGGACGCGGCGGACACGGGCCGGATGAACGGTATGCATCGTGTCTCCTCAATCAGTTTTGGAAGGCGGCGCGTCCTGCGCCTCGGGCAAAACGCACATGCCGCCACTGCCGGAAAAGGCGCGCGGGGCGTCACACACGGCGCATCCCGTGCGTCCGGCAATGGTGCGGAGCATGCCCTTGAACAGCCAGCCGTGCACCGGATACAGGCTGTACCAATAGGCAATACCCACAAGGCCGCGCGGCAGAAAGCGCGCCACCTGCGCAAGCTCCGTCCCCCCGTCCTCGGTGGGCGTCAGGGAAAATTGCAAAATCGCCTCGCCCGGAAGCTTCATCTCCGCCAGCAGTTGCAGGCGGCTGTTTTCCTCCACGGCGGTAACGCGCCAAAAATCCAGCGCGTCGCCGGGGCGCAGGTCGTCCGGGTCGCGGCGGCCGCGGCGCAGGCCCACGCCGCCAATGAGCCGGTCCACAAGGCCGCGCAGCATCCACAGCGGCTCGGCGTAATACCAGCCGTGTACGCCGCCAATGCCCCGAATGGTTTTCCACACGCGCTCCGGCGGGCAGGCCAGCACCACCTTGTGGTTGGACTCCAGCACCGTGCCCCCGGCATAGGGCGCATCGCCGCAGGCCAGCCACTCGGGCGGAAGCAATTCCCCGGCATCGGCCCAGCAGGTTTCCACCTCGTGCTGACGCACGCGGTCGAGAGCGCGGCGGATGGCCTGCCGTACGGTGAGCGTTTGGCGGGGGATGACCGCCGCTATGCGCGACTCGTGGCACACCACCTCATTGCGCAGGCCCTCCGCAAGGGGGCGCGCCAAGGCCGCAGGTACGGGCGTGACGAGGTGTATCCACCACGACGAGAGCTTGGGGGTAAACACGGGCACCGGGATGACCAGCCGCCGACGCAGCCCGGCCTCCTCGGCGTAGATGCGAAAAATCTGCTCGTAGTCCAGCACGTCCGGGCCGCCAATGTCGTAAGTCTGCCCCGCCGTCTGCGGCGCTTCAAGGCAGCCCTGCAGGTAGCCCAGCACATCGGTGATGGCGATAGGCTGGCACAGGGTGCGCACCCAGCGCGGGGTGACCATCACCGGGAGCCTGTCCACAAGGTAGCGCATGATTTCAAAGGACGCGCTGCCCGAGCCAAGAATCATGGCCGCGCGCAAAAAGGTGACCGGCACCGGCCCCTCGGCCAGCACATGCGCCGTCTCCATGCGCGAGCGCAAATGGTGGGACAGGTCCGGGTCGTCCTCGTCCCCCAGCCCGCCAAGGTAAATAATGCGCGATACGCCCTGCTCCGCCGCGGCTTCGGCCATGTGGCGGGCGGCATCACGGTCCGCGCTGGCAAAATCCTTCTGCCCCGGCACCATGGAGTGGACAAGGTAATACGCAACCTCAACGCCCCTGAGCGCCGCCGAGAGGGATGCGCGGTCGTGCACATCCGCTCCGGCGACTTCAAGATTCGGGTGGCCGCCCCATGGCCGCCCCCGCAGCTTCACTGCGGAGCGCGCCACGGCGCGCACGGCGTACCCGGCCTCCAGCAGGCGGGGCACAAGGCGCCCGCCCACGTAGCCTGTGGCGCCGATAACGGCCACCCGTGTTTTCTGCATTGCGGCATCAGGCATGGAACAACAGCTTCAGTTCCTTAGGATGCGGGTTCAGGTACACCTGCTGACGCAGGTAGTCGTTGTCGTATTTGCGCACGTAGTGGTTCACCAGCGTCAGCGGCGATATCCACGGCACAAGGCCCTTGCGGTACGCTTCAATGAGGTCCAAAAGCTCCTGCTTCTCATCCGAAGACAGGTCCTCTTTGAAGTGCCCAAGGATGTGCGTGAGCACGTTGACGTGGTTCTTCACCGTGGCCTTTTTGGCCATGGCGCGACTGAGCAGCTCCCAGTAGGTGGCGGCAAGCTCGTCCGGGTCCATATCTTTGCCTCCGGCCACCAGCTTGCCCATCTCGCGGTACACACTTTGGTTGTGCGAGAGGATGAGCATCTTGTGCCGGGTGTGGAAGTCCACCAACGCGCCCATGGTGAAGCCCGCCTTCATCAAATTGCGCCACCGCCACGTGACAAACAGGCGCTTGATGAAGTTCTCGCGCAGGCCCATATCGTTCAGGCGGCCGTCTTCCTCAAAGGGCAGCATGGGGAAGTGGTCCATAAACATGCGCGCCCACATGCCCACACCGGTATACAGCGGCTGGCCGTTCTCCTGAAACACCTTCACGCGCTCCATACCGCTGGACGGCGAGCGCGACTTGAAGATGTAGCCGCACAGGTCTTCGTTCTCCAGTTGACGCAGGCGGGACTTGCCCCACGTCTGCATCGTTTCCGTCCAGTCCGTTCCGGACTCACGCCCCACAAGGCGCGGACTGTCCACGTCCCCCACAAGGCGCACGGCCTCGCGCGGGATGGGCATACCGCACTCCACCTCCGGGCACACGGGGACAAACTCCACAAACTGCCCGAGGACATCGCGGATATATTTGTCCAACTTGTGCGTGCCGTCATAGCGGACCTCGTCACCAAGCAGGCACCGGGCAATGCCAAGACGGATGGGCTGTGTGTCATGACCGGCTTCGGCCATGTCGTGGGATTTCAGGTTCTCATCCACGTGAATAACTCCTTACAAGCTAGCATTGTACTCCCAGTAGGCGCAGGGTATAGTGGCAGGATACACCCTTCCCGCTGAGCTGAAAAGGAGAGCGCATGGGTAAGCATCTCATTCTGGCCGGTGGCGGCCACGCGCATGTGGCGGTCATTGACGGCCTCAAGGACTTCATCGACCGCGGCCACTCGGTCACCCTCGTCAGCCCCGCCCCGCGCCACCACTACTCCGGCATGGGGCCGGGGATGCTGGGCGGCGCCTACACGCCAGACGACATCAGCTTTCCCGTTGAGGCCATGGCCACAGCCAAGGGCGCGGCCTTTGTGCAGGACGCCATAGAGCGCATCGACAGCGCAGAGCGCGCCGTCACCCTCGCCTCGGGCACAGTGCTGCACTACGACGTCCTCTCCCTCAATATCGGCAGCGGCGTGCCCACTCTCGGCACCACTCCCCCCGGCCCGGAGGACGGCGTCTACCCCGTTAAACCCATCGACAACCTGCTCATGGCGCGTGAACGCATGCTGGACCTGCTGCAGGAGCGCGAGCCCAACGTCCTTGTGGTCGGCGGCGGCCCCGCCGCCCTTGAGATTGCGGGCAACACCTGGGGCGCAGCCCGCCGCGTACGCGACGAGCACGGCGGACGCATGCCCCGCATCCGCATTCTGGCGGGGAAGCACTTCCTCTCCCGCGCGCATCCCGGCGTGGCCCGCCGCGCGCGAAAAAGCCTCACCCGGCGCGACATTTCCATCATTGAGCACGGCTACGCCACATCCATCGCCCCCGGATCCGTCACGCTGGACAACGGCGAAGTCTTCAGCGGCGACATTATCTTTCTGGCCCTTGGCGTGCGCCCGCCAGAGCTTATCGCGGCCTCGGGCCTGCCGACAGGCCCGGACGGCGGACTGTCCGTAAACCGGCACCTGCAGAGCATTGGCGCGCCGCGCATCTTTGGCGGCGGCGACTGCATCCACTTTAAGGAGCAGCCGCTGGACAAGGTGGGCGTCTACGCCGTGCGCCAGCATGCCGTCCTGCCCGGCAACCTGCTTGCGGCGCTGGAGGGCCGCCCCCTCACGCCCTTCAACCCCGGCGGACAGTATCTGCTGGTGTACAACCTTGGCGACGGCACAGGCATCTTCCACAAGGGCCCTCTTGTATTCGGCGGCGCGCCCGCGTGGTGGATTAAGGACTTCATCGACAGACGATTTATGCAAAAGTTTCGGACATAGGCCCCGCGCACCTTCTGCCCCCGAACCCGCCGCAGCAGCACGGGTTTTCCCATGGCAGCGGGAGAAAATCGGCGCAAAAAAGCGCGCCGCGCGCACTTTGGGCGCAAGTCTTCTCTTGACAAGGACACAGGGAATGTATTCCTTCATTCACAGCCGGAACGCTTTTGAGAAAGCAATCCCATCCCGGCCCTTCAGGTGCTCCATGAGACCCTCCCTGTCCGCCGCCTTCGGCCTCGTTCTCCTTCTCGCGATGACATCCTCCGCCTTTGCGTTTCCAAACGCACCGCTGGTTCTTGCCTATCGTGTTACGGAGCCGGGGGCCGACGTCCGTATGCAGGACTGCCTTGTGGAACCCTCCAAAGAAGGCTGGCGCCTGACGATACATTCGCAGGGCGCCTCCCGGGCCATTGTCGCCACGGCCACTATGGAGACCATAGTTGAGGAGTATCGCGCCCCGCAGAGCGATACCCGCCTCATCCTCCGCAAGACCGACAGCGTGCTGGAACTGACCGGCCACAAAGGGCAAAGCGCCGTGCAGAAAGGCTACCGGGCCACAGCGCCCTGGGTTGCCTCCCCTCTGCAACTGTGCGCCGCTGTTCTCGCCGGCACGGACGAAATCCGGTTCTGTACCGCAAACGCGCGGCAGGACACCTTCTGGCGCGTCACCCTCCACCGCGAGGGGACGGAAGACATCAGCATCTGCGGCAAACGCGTCAGCGCGGTGCGCTACGAATACACCGCCACCGACTTCCTCGGAAAAAGCAGGAAGTCCACCTACTGGTACCGGGCAGACGACGGACTGCTTCTTGCCATGCAAGACCAGCCAAACGCCAACGCGGCCCCAACAAAACGAGTGGAACTCGTCCGGGAAACACCGCTTGAAGGCGTCCGTACCGTTGCCCACCTGCGCGGCCCCACGCCACCGGCGTGAGCGCCAGCAGCAGCCGCCTTCGCCCGCTCCATGCGTGGCCAGCACCCGAAGTCCGACCTTGCTTCATCCGGTCGGCTCGGCCCAGACGCACCCCACGGCGCGACCTTGGTCCGACTGAAGAAATTTTCGCGGGACTGGTCAAAATCAATAAAGCATGGCACATAATGACGGGTCGAAGATACGTAAACGTTTACGAGGAAACGTGTTTCATGAGTGATGACCACAGCATTTTTGGCCTGAAACCCGCCAAGAAACAGCCGACCAAGGACAAAAGCGCCGACGCACCGCAGGCAGACTCCGGGAAGAAAGAGGCTTCAAAGCCCGTTGAGTCCAATGGTGCAGCCCCAAAAGCGGCAGACGGCGCCAAGGACAAACCGTCCCGCCCCCGCCGCCCGCGCAGACGCCGCTCCGCGCGCAAACCGCGCTCAGCCGCGCCTCAGGACGCCGCGCAAAACGACGCGCCCAAGTCCGCTTCCGACTCTGCCCCGAAGTCCGCACCCGAATCCGCACAAAGCGCGCCCAAGCAGGCAGAGAGCCCCGAGGCGTCCTCAAAGGCCGCCCCCAAAGCGAGCGCAGAAGCAAGCCAGGACAAGCCCGCGTCCAAGCCGCGCCCCAAGCGCCGGCGCAGCTCCTCAAGGCGCTCCAAAGCCTCCAAACCCTCCGCACGCGAGAACGCGCCCCAGGCTTCCGCACCCAAAGCTCCGGCCGCTCCCAGCGCCGAGCAGGAACCTGCGGCCTCTCCCGCAGCAGAGAAGGATACCACCATAGCTTCACCCCCAGAACACCCCAAGGCGTCCAAGGCCGACGAGCGCTCCAGCGCCCCCACTCACGCCGAAGACGCCCCCGCAGAGCGCCCCGAGCCCGCCAAAGAGCAGGAAGCGCCCAAGCAGGAAGCCCCCGCACCGGCCGCCAAGCCCAAGCGGAAGCCCGCACAGAGCGTGGCCGAAGTGCCCGAGGATGAAACGCTGCCCGAAATTACCCTGAGCGATCTGCCCCAGCATCTGCAGGATGCCTGCGCCCGCGCCGGGTGGGACAAGCTCATGCCCGTACAGGCCAAGGCCATCCCCTATCTGCTCGCCAACCGCGACCTGATGATTCAGTCGCGCACCGGCAGCGGCAAGACCGGCAGCTTCGGCCTGCCCATTCTCGACCGCGTCGAAGTGGGCCGCAACGAATGTCAGGCCCTTGTCCTTGTCCCCACGCGTGAACTCGCCCAGCAGGTCGCCCGCGAAATCGAACTGCTGGCCCAAGGCACCGGCCTGCGCACCGTCGCCGTGTTTGGCGGCACCAGCTACAAGGCGCAGCTCGACGCCTTCCGCGAAGGCGCACACGTCGTCGTCGGCACCCCGGGCCGCGTTCTCGACCATCTGCTGCGCGGCTCCCTCAGCCTCAAAGGCATCGACACCCTCGTCTTCGACGAAGCCGACCGTATGCTGTCCATCGGCTTCTACCCCGACATGAAGCAGGTGCAGACCTATCTGCCCCGCCGCGACATCAGCATGCTCATGACCTCCGCCACCTACCCCCCGCACGTTCTGCGGCTGGCCGGCGAGTTCATGGACAAGCCCCAGATTCTGTCCCTCTCCAGCGCGCAGGTGCACGTGGCCGAGACGCCCCACGTCTACTTCGAGTGCCCCGCCATGCAGAAGGACCGCGCCCTCGTGCGCATCATCGAGCTGGAAAATCCGGCCACGGGCTTCATCTTCTGTAATACCAAGCAGCACGTGCATTATCTGACCACCGTGCTCAAGCGCTTCGGCTACGACGCCGACGAACTCTCCGGCGACCTCACACAGGCCAAGCGCGAAAAGGTGCTCGAACGCCTGCGCAAACGCGAACTGCGCTTCCTCATCACTACCGACGTCGCCGCACGCGGTATCGACATCCCCGACATCTCGCACGTCTTCATGTACGAGCCGCCCGAGGATCACGAGGTCTACATCCACCGCGCCGGTCGCACCGGCCGCGCCGGAGCCTCCGGTGAGGTCATCTCCCTGGTGGACGTCATGGAACGCCTCTCCCTTGAGCGCATCGCCAAGACCTATTCCATCACCCTCGAAAAGCGCGACCTGCCCTCCGACGACGACCTCGCCGCCGAAGTCGGCAACCGCGTTACCGCCCTGCTGGAAGCACGCTTCCGCGATATCGACGCCGTCACCCGCGAGCGCCTGCAACGCTTCGTGCCCCTCGTTCGCTCCCTCAGCGAGCACGAGGACATCGTCCAGCTCGTCGCCATGCTGCTCGACGAGACCTACCAAAAGACCCTGCACGATACGCCGCAGCCGCCCACAGAAGACGACGACACCCCCGCCGCCCCCAAGGACGACGCCCCCCGCAGCGAAAGAAAACGCCCCAGCAGAGGCTCCAGCAGCAGAAACCGCGGCCGGAAAAAGCCCGCAGAAGCACGCTCCGACAGCCCGCGCCCCAAACAGGACGCACCAAAGCAGGACGCGCAGCAAAACGGCGACACCAACGACAAGCCCAAACGCAAACGCCGCCCCCGTCGCCGCAGAAAAAAGAAACCCGCCACCAACAATAACGGCGGTCAGGATTAAAACGCAGACAAGCCGCCAGCCCCACAAGGGCTGGCGGCTTTTTTTGGGAGTTTTTTTTGCTCCGCAGGCTTTAGGTCTTAGGTCGTTCGGCCTGAAAGGACGAAGGCCCTTAGAGATAAAGAGAGCCTCCGGCGGCTCAAGGGTGTGACACCCTTGAAAATCCCCAGGATTTTCGGGGCGGAAGCCGCCCCGAAAATAGGGGTGGGCGGGCGGGTTCTTCTGCCTTCTCTTTGTTCTTCACACACCTCAAACAGGGATTCTCACCGCCCATCACACCGCGCCGACGCCCCCCCAAAAAAATATCTACCAATCCACACGGACGAGAGCCATCAGGGGTGACGACAGCGCCATATAAAGCCGCCCGGTCTGTGCGCGAATGGGATTTTTAAGGGCGGTAGCCCTTAAACCGCCGGAGGCTCTCTTTCTCTCTGAGGCCGTCCTGGCCAAGAAAGGCGCTCCTGACACAATTGGCGCCCCTAAAATCGTCATATCCTTGTCACGCGAGCGAAAGAGGGTGTAGGGTGCGTAGTGATATTCTGTGTGGGGCACAGGGCTGTACGATGGTGCTGCTGAGCCATGCGGCACGGCGGAAATGCGTGGGGGGATATTGCGCACGCTGTGCACGTTAAAAAATGTAGATTTGCATTTTTGTTGATTTTTTGCGCTTGAAAAGCACTCAAAGAAACATTTTTGTTAAAATAAAAAATTTGCCATTCAGGCGGGTTCTTGCTATCCGCTTGTCTCACAAGGTTTTTCCACTCTTGGCCCGGCTCTTGTAATGGAAAGACCAGAACGACGACGATGAAGGCTTTTCGTCCTTTACACGAATACACATTCCCGGAGGGATACTCATGGAACAGGCCCCTGTCTTCAACTGCAAAAACGCCGATGACGTCCTGAAAGCTGTCCGCGACTACAACGTCAGCTTCATTCAGTTTTGGTTCATCGACACGCTTGGCACGCTCAAGAGCTTTCAGGTAACGCCCAGCGAGCTTGAGGCCGCCTTTGAAGAAGGCATGGGCTTTGACGGCTCCTCCATCCTCGGCTTTACCCGCATTGAGGAATCCGACATGGTCGCCATCCCGGACCCCACCACCTTCCAGATGGTGTCCTGGCGCCCCACGGACCGTCCTGTTGCCCGCATGTTCTGCGACATCAAGCTGCCGGACATGACTCCTTACGAAAACGATCCCCGCCACGTGCTGCGCAAGGTCATCGCCAAGGCCGCCGAGAAGGGCTACACCTTCTACGTTGGCCCCGAGCTGGAGTTCTTCGTTTTCGGCAACTCCCGCAGCCCCGAGCTGATGGACGTGGGCGGCTACTTTGACGCACCGCCGCTCGACCTCGGCAACGACATCCGCCGCGAAATCATTTTCGCACTGCAGAGCATGGGCATTCAGGTGGAATACTCCCACCACGAAGTCGCCCCCTCGCAGCACGAAATCGACCTGCGCTACAATGAAGGCCTCAAGATGGCCGACATCGCCACCACCTACCGCGTGGTGACCAAGGAAGTTGCACGCAAGCACGGCGCCTACGCCACCTTCATGCCCAAGCCCATCTTCGGTCAGAACGGCTCCGGCATGCACGTGCACCAGTCCCTGTTCAAGAACGGCCGCAACGTGTTCTTTGACCCGAAGGACCCCCACGGCCTTTCCGCCGAGTGCAAATCCTACATCGCT
Source organism: Desulfobaculum sp. SPO524 (assembly GCF_044987625.1). Taxonomy (NCBI): domain Bacteria; kingdom Pseudomonadati; phylum Thermodesulfobacteriota; class Desulfovibrionia; order Desulfovibrionales; family Desulfovibrionaceae; genus Desulfobaculum; species Desulfobaculum sp. SPO524. The sequence continues at coordinate 1,183,035 of NZ_JBJDSB010000001.1, forward strand.
GGCCTGCTGAAGCACGCCAAAGAATTCTGCTGCATCACCAACCAGTGGGTAAACTCCTACAAGCGCCTCGTGCCCGGCTACGAGGCCCCCGTGTACATCGCCTGGGCCCAGCGTAACCGCTCCGCCCTCATCCGCGTGCCCATGTACAAGCCCGGTAAGGAAGCAGCCACCCGCATCGAACTTCGCAACCCCGACCCGGCAGCCAACCCCTACCTCTGCTTTGCCGTCCAGCTTGCCGCTGGCCTGAAGGGCATCGAGGAAGGCTACGAGCTCGCCCCCGCCGTGGAGGAAAACATCTTCGCCTTCACCGAAGAAGATATGGATACCCACGGCATCGAAGCACTGCCCGGCGACCTCTACTCCGCAGCCAAGGAGCTGGAGAAGTCCGAGCTTATGAAGGAGACCCTCGGCGAATCCCTCCACAAGAACCTCGTGGAAAACAAACTCGCCGAGTGGGACGCCTACCGCACCCACGTCTCCGAATTCGAGATCAACAGGTACCTGCCAGTCCTGTAATCGATCATACCTCCATTACCCTCTTCGACGCACTGCACACCGAAAAGCCCCCTTCCCCAAAGGGGGCTTTTCACGTTGTATGGCCCCGCCAACAGCATGTTGGGACCTTTTTTTGCTCCGCAGGCTTTCGGCCTTAGGTCGTTCGGCCTGTAAGGACGAAGGGCCTTAGAGATAAAGATAGCAGAGCTGCTCAAGGGTGTGACACCCTTGAGAATCCCCAGGATTTTCGGGGCGGAAGCCGCCCCGAAAATAGGGGTGGGCGGGCGGGTTCTTCTGCCTTCTGCTTTTGTCTTCGTAATCACACCCAACAGGGATTCTCACCGCTTGGGCCAACGCACCAAAGCCCCCCCCAAAAAAACTCTTCCCAACCACACGGACGAGAGCCGTCAGGGGTGACGACAGTTCCCTACAAAGCCGCCCGGTCTGTGCGCAAATGGGATTTTTAAGGGCGGTAGCCCTTAAACCGCCGGAGGCAAATCTTCACCCTTCCCCTCTCCTGCTCCCCCCTTCTTCCCAACGTCACCCGCCCACCCCACCTTCTCTCCAAAAGCACAAAAAAGCCCCGCCTCCCAAAAGGAAGGCGGGGCGTACTCATCATGCATGACGACCGGTCCGCATGGCGGACTGGCGAACTAGATGATCTTATTCAGCGAGTATTCGATGATGCCTTTGGCACCGAGGTCGACGAGCTTGGGGATGAGGTCGCGGACGACGGACTCGTTGACGATGATTTCGACGGAGACCCAGTCCTTGTTCCAGAGGTTGGCCACGGTGGGCGCGGTGATGGCTGGGAGTTCGTCGAGGATGGCCGGGATGCGGTCTTCGGGCACGTTCATCTTGAGGCCGACCATGGACTCGGCGTCGAGGGCGCCGTGCAGGAGCATGTCGATCTGTTCGATCTTTTTGCGCTTGACGGGGTCCTTGAGGGCCTCGGGGTTGGCGATGAGCTGGGCGTTGGACTGCATAAGCTCGGCGATGATGCGCAGACCGTGGGCCTTGATGGTGGTCCCGGTTTCGGTGACTTCAACGACGGCGTCGGCGAGGCCTTCGACGACCTTGGCTTCGGTTGCGCCCCAGGAGTACTCGACCTGCACGGGAATCCCGGCGTTGTCGAAGTACTCACGGGTGAAGTTCATAAGCTCGGTGGCTATTTTTTTCCCGGCGAGGTCCTCGGGGCGCTTGTAGGGGGAATCGCCGGCAACGGCGAGCACCCAGCGCGCGGGGCGGTTGGACACTTTGGAGTAGACGAGGTCGGAGATGACTTCGACGTCCTTGTCGCATCCTGTTTCGTGGAGCCAATCGCGGCCGGTCAGGCCGAGGTCAAGGGTGCCGTCGGCCACGTAGCGGGGAATTTCCTGAACGCGGCAGAGGTTGCACTTGAGGGCCTTGTCGTTGACGTCGGGGAAGTAGTTGCGGTGGTGCTGCCGGAGCTTCCAGCCTGCTCGGGCGAACAGGGAGATGGTTGCATCCTGAAGGGAGCCTTTGGGCAGTCCGAACTTGAGTACGGAACCGTTACCGTTGGTATTGTTGGCAGCCATTATTTGTAGACCTCCTTGGGGTCGAACACCACCGGGGAGCATTCGTTGATTTCGCCGTTTCGAAGTTCGCGGTAGAAGCAGGAGCGGTAGCCCTTGTGGCAGGCGGCGCCACCGAGCTGTTCAATGAGCAGGACAAGCGTGTCGTCGTCGCAATCTATGCGGACGGACTTGACCATTTGCACATGCCCGCTGGTTCCGCCTTTATGCCAGAGGGTCTGGCGGCTGCGGCTCCAGTAGTGGGCTTCGCCGGTTTCGAGGGTCTTTTCCCATGCGTCCTTGTTCATGTAGGCGAGCATGAGGACCTCTCCGGTATCGGCGTCCTGTGCGATGGCGGGAATGAGGCCGCCTTGTTTGTCAAAGTCCGGTGCGAACATGTGAATCCTCGTCAATGCGTTTTTATGACTGGGTGTTGTGCTTTGCCTTGAGCTGACCGCACGCCGCCGCAATATCCTGCCCTTTGCTTTTGCGCAGGATGGCGACGATGCCTTTGTCCCAGAGGACTTTCTCGAAGGCGAGCACGTCGTCGTGGTCTGGCGCCTCGTAGGGCGCGCCGGGGGCGGCGTTGTAGGCGATAAGGTTCACCTTCGCCTTGCGTGCTCCCAGCAGTTTGGCCAGCTGCCGCGCGTGCTCCGGCCTGTCGTTCACGCCGCGCAGCAGAATATATTCGTAGGTGACGCGTTCACGGGGCTTCAGGGGATAGGCGTCCAGCGTTGCCATAAGCTCATCCAGCGGAAGAGCCTTGGCCGCCTTGGGGAGCAGCTTTTCCCGAAGCTCCTGCGTCGGCGCATGCAGGGAGATGGCGAGCTGTGCCAGCTCACAATCCCCGAGCACCTCCAGTCCTTTAAGGATTCCAACACTTGAAACGGTGATGCGGCGTCGCGAGAAGCCAAGACCGTTTGCATCAGTCATGATTGTGAGGCTGGAGAGCACCTCCTGCACGTTGAGCAGGGGGTCGCCCATGCCCATGAAGACGATATTGCGCACGGGGGCGATTTCGTCTTCGTGCTCCGCTATGTAGTCCTGCGCAACGAGCACCTGAGCGAGAATTTCGCCCATGGTCATGTTGCGGGTAAAGCCCATCTGCCCGGTGCTGCAAAAGGTGCAGGCCATGGGGCAGCCCACTTGGCTGGAAAGACACTGGGTGGTGTGTCCTTCCTCGGGGATGATGACGGTTTCAATGAGTTCGCCATCGGCGAGGCGGAGCAGAAATTTTACGGTGCCGTCTTTGCTGACGGCGGTCTTTTCGCGTTCGGGGTACACCACGTCCGCGCACTCGGCCAACTTTTGGCGCAGGGCTTTGGAAAGGTTGGTCATCTCCGCGAAGTTGCGGGCGCGCTTCTGCCAAAGCCACTGGAACACCTGAGCGGCCCGAAAGCGGGATTCGCCAAGCTGTTGCAGGAACGATTGCAGTTCCTCAAAGGTGAGGTCGAGCAGGTTCGTCTTTGTGTTCATTCTGTCTTCTTTATCCATGGCGCACGGCCTGCGGCGCGTGGTGTTCCCGGTCCTGCGCCCTGTGGCGGCAGAGACGAGAGGACGGTGCGGGCTGACACCACCCGCACCGTGCTGTTCTCATGCTGTATGGCAGCCCGGAGCGCGCGGCCCCAGGCGGTATGATTGTGCTAGGAGAGGTTCTCGCGTTCCTTGTAGCGGATGACGAACTCCACGGCGTCGGGCACGGAGGTGACATCTCCGGCCACCTGCGCCTGCAGCAGCGCATCGCGGATGAGGCCGACGCTGGGGCCGGGCTGCATGCCGGTGAAGTCCATAATCTCGTTGCCATTGAGGAGGGGTTCCAGCATCTCCTCGGGCGTTTCGGTCCGCTCCATCATCTTCATGTTGTGATTGAACTCGGTGTAGTTGCCTTCTCTGGCCTTCACGGCGGCGCGCTCCATCTCGATGATGCGCTTGTGATCGGGAAGAACCATAAAGCGGCGGATACCCTTGTCCGTCAGCATGAAGCTGAAGCGCTTGTGGTAGCGCACAAGGTTGCAGATGAGGTCGATGTCCTCGGTGTCGAAGCGCAGGCGGTTCAGAATCTTTCTGGTGACCTGTGCGCCGACGCGGTGGTGCTGAAAGAAGTGCCACTTTCCGGCGAAGTATTCACCGGTGTAGAGCTTGCCCACGTCGTGGAACATGCAGGCGAGGGTCCCCTTCCAGTCGTAGGCGTTTTCCTCGGGGTAGTACTTCATGACCTTGAGCACGTGATCGAACACGCTTTCCTCTTCGTCCTGCACCATGTGCGAGACGCGGGAGAGCGCGGCAACCTCGGGGATGAGGCCATGCAGTAGCTGGCAGTCGAAGAGCAGACGCACGAAGAGGTGCATGTTCTCGGCTTCCACCTTGCGCCACTCGTCCATGATGTCGGACACGGACACATAGTCCAGAATACGGCGCACGCCACGGATAATGGCCAGCCACGTGTTCTTTTCAATGGGCAGGTGGTAGTTGGCGGCAAACCGCAGGGCGCGCACGCCGCGCAGATAGTCGCGCTTGAGGGTGTCGTCGGCGAAACCGCTCAGGCACACTTCGCCGCTTTCGAAGTCCTTGAAGCCCATGAACGAGTCTTCCTGCTCCTCCGGCAGGTAGGGGCAGGCAAGGCTGGCGGGAAGCTCGTTGGTCTGCTCCAGATGCTTGAGCAAACGGGGCGTCATCCGCGCCACGCAGTCTTCGGGATACGCGCCGTCCTTGGCCTCGATGGGGTAGAAACGGAAGAGGATGCCCTCTTCACGAAGCGCGGCAACGACTTTGGGCTCGTTGGTGTGCTCGATTTCCGGGAACAACTTGTCGAGGCCCCGGAAGTCGATATCCGTCATGATGTCCAGTTCAATATCGGTGCTGTCCCGCATGATCTCACGCTGAAGGCGCGCATTGACGACGTAGGCGTCATAGCCGTTTCGCATGATGGTCTTGCAGATTCCAACTGCGTCCTTGTACGGGTCGCTCATTTATCTCTCCGTTTAGCTAATGCACTCGGGCCGGTTCAAATCCGTGTGAAGGAAGGAACTATATGAAGCTCCTGCAGGAACGTCAAACGACACGGCGTCCTTCAACGTACAGAGCGGCGGTTCTGCCGAGCATTGTTTGCCCGGACAGGGGGGTATTCTTGCCTTTGGAGTGCATGGACCCCGGCGAAACCACCCAGAATTCCTCACGGTCGTACAGGACGAAGTCCGCGGGGTCGCCGGGGGCAAAGGTGTTGACGGGCAGGCCAAAGGCCTTGGCCGGGGCCGTGGTCCACGCGCGGATGAGATGGTCCATCTCAAGCACGCCCTTGTCCACGAGCTGCATGGTGGCGCTCAGCGCGGTGTCAAAGCCGGAGATGCCGTTGGGAGCCTGCGAGAACGGTTCTTCCTTTTCATGGGCGGCGTGGGGGGCGTGGTCGGTGGCGAGCATATCAATAACGCCGTCGCGCAGCGCCTGACGCATCACCTCCACATGCTCGGCGGGCCGCAGGGGCGGATTGACCTTGGCGGCGGTGTCGTAGCCTTCCACGGCCTCCTCGGTGAACATCAAATAATGCGGGCAGGTCTCGGCGGTGACGGGCACGCCGCGCTCCTTGGCCGCGCGGATCAGCTCCACGGACTCGCGGCAACTGACGTGAGCAATATGGATGGGCAGATTCAGATACTCGGCCAGCAAAATATCACGCGCCACTTGCAGACTTTCGGCCACGGTGGGCTGGCCCTTGAGGCCGAGGCGCGCACTCATAACGCCCTCGTTGATGCCGGTGCCAAGGGCCATGTGCGGGTCTTCGCAGTGGTCAATGACGGTGAGGCCAAAGTCCGAGGCATACTCCACAGCGCGGCGGAACAGCTCGCTGTTCTCCACGGGCAGGCCATCGTTGGAGACGGCGCGGCACCCTGCGTCCCGCAGCTCGCCCATGGGCGCAAGCTCGCGGCCCTTCAGGCCCATGGTCAGCGCCCCGATGGGGAACAGACGCGGGCCGCCCTGCGGAAACGCCGCGCGGGCCTTGTCCAGCATCTGCTCGGTGACGGCGGCGCAGTCGTTGACGGGGTCGGTATTGGCCATGCACATCACGGTGCCAAAACCGCCGTGAGCCGCCGCGGTCAGGCCGGTGGCGACGGTTTCCTTCCACTCAAAGCCCGGCTCGCGCAGATGGGTGTGCACGTCGATAAGGGCGGGCAAAAGCTGCATACCTTTGGCATCGACAATCTCTGCGTCCGCATACTCCTGCCCGCCAGCCGAAGGCCGAAGCTCCAGCACCGCGCCGCCGGAGAGAAGCAGATCGTGCGATTCGCCGCGCCATGTGGCGTTCTGAATAACTGTATCGGGTTTGGACACGCTGGCCCCCTAGTCTTTGCGGGTTATGAGGAGAAAGAGCACGGCCATGCGGATGGCAACGCCGGACGCCACCTGATCGAGGATGAGGCTGTCGGCCATGTCCGCAATCTCGGAAGACAGCTCCATGCCCCGGTTGATGGGGCCGGGATGCAGAATCTTGGCGTGGGGCTTCATCAGCTCCACATGCCGCATGCCAAGGCCGTAGGTGCGGGCGTATTCACGCAGGTCCGGCAGCAGGCCGTCCTGCTGGCGCTCCAGCTGCAGACGCAGGCACATCACGGCGTCCACGCCGGTCACGGCCTCGTCCAGATTGGTGTAGACCTCGACGGGCCACGTTTCCATGCGCGGTGGCAGCAGCGTTCTGGGGCCGCACACGCGCACCTTGACGCCCAGCGTGGTGAGCAAGTGCACATTGGAGCGCGCCACCCGGCTGTGGGTGATGTCGCCAAGGATGAGCAGGGTCTTGCCCTCGAACTCGCCATTCCATGCGCGGCGCAGGGTAAAGGCGTCCAAAAGCGCCTGTGTGGGGTGAGCGTGCCAGCCGTCACCGGCGTTGACCACCGCGCAGTTCAGGCGCTCGGCAATGAATTTTGCCGCGCCGCTGCGCGAGTCGCGCAGGACGATGGCATCGGGATTCATGGACTGGAGGGTGAGGACGGTATCCTTGAGGGTTTCGCCCTTGGTCAGGCTGCTGGAGCTTTTGGCAAGGGAGAACGTATCCGCCGAAAGGCGCTTTCCGGCCACGTCAAAGGACGTCTTGGTCCGTGTGGACGGTTCCGCAAAAAAAAGAACCACGCTCTTGCCTTTGAGCGTGGGGACTTTCTTAACGGAACGGGTATTGATCTCCATGAAGGATTCGGCGGCGTCAAATATTCGGTTCGCCTCGTCCACGGAGAGCATGTCGACATCGAGCAGGTCTTTATATGGCCACTTCATCAGGTCCCTCGCATTATGGTGAGGACCGGGATGCCGTCCCGGTCAGAAATCATCAGGTCATCCGTCCGGGAGTATCCTCTACCTCGACTAGGCTCCGGTTTCAAGGAAAAGCCGCGCCAAAACCGCACGCGAATGCAGGTCGCAGGCAAACACGCCCAAAACGCTGGGCTTTTTCCGCGCGTCGCCCGGTGGCGGAGCGACGCGCATCCGTGGCCGCCTGCGGGACGGCGAAACGGCGCGCCGACCGGCAAAATGTTCTCTATTTTATACGATATTTAAGATTGTTAAGTGCAAAAGGAACACTTTGAACATATGAAGTCCAAAGCGCGCGACGCCACCACTTGCCCGGCGGAAGACGTTGCGAACCCGGCAGGTCTTCGGGTATGAGGTCCACTGGATAGCCACACCTGACCTCATACGGAGCGCCCATGTCCCTTCGCCGTCTTGTTCTGCCCTGCATCGCCGCTGCGATGTGCGCCCTTGTGCTCACCGCCTGCGGCAAGAGCCGCCTCCCCGACGCCTCTCCCCTGCCCCGTACCGAGCGGCAGAGCTCAGCCTCGCACGGGCACAAGGCCGGACCATCCCCCAAGGGCACGTTCCGTCCCTACATTGTGGCGGGCAAGCGCTATCACCCGCTGGCAAAAGCCGACGGCTTCCGTCAGGAGGGGCTGGCCTCGTGGTACGGCAAAAAATTTCACGGCAGGAAGACGTCCAACGGCGAGCGCTACAACATGTATGACATGACCTGCGCGCACAAGATTCTGCCCATGAACACTGTGGTGCGGGTGACGAACAAAACCAACGGCAAAAGCGCGGTCTTCCGCGTCAACGACCGGGGACCGTTCGTCCAAAGCCGCATTGTGGACCTGTCCTATACGGGAGCGAAGCGTCTTGGGGTGGTAAAGCCGGGCACGGCTCCGGTGGTTCTGGAAGCCATAGGCATGGCAGGAGACAGCACCATTTCCGTCTCACGCTCGGTGGCGACGGGGCGCTATTACATTCAGGTGGGGTCGTTCACGGTACGCAGCAACGCAGAGCGCCTGCGCGCGGCCCTCAAAGACAGGGGCTACACGCAAAGCCGCATCCAGCGCGCTGAGATAAGCGGCCAGACATACTGGCGCGTCCAGGCAGGCGTGTTTGCGGGCATGGACAAGGCGAAACTCGCCCATGCCCGCTTAAAAAGCCGGTATCCCGGGAGCTTTGTGCTTACGGATTAAGCTCGGCGCGAAACTTCCGGGAAAGCCTGAACACCACGACCTTGCGCGGCGGCAGAACAATGGTCTCGTCCGTCTGCGGATTACGGCCCTTGCGGGCCTTCTTGTCGTAGGCCTCGAACTTGCCAAATCCGCTGATAAGCAGCGAATGGTCACGTTTCACGGCCTGCTTCATGATCTCCAGCAGGGATTCGACGTGGCCTTTGACTTCCGCTCTGTTTCTGTCGACCTTCTCGTAAATGCTGTCGACGATGTCGGCTTTGGTCAGCGTCTTGCCCATGTGGTCCTCCTCAGTTCCCCCGGTTTTTGATCGTTGTGTATGAATCATCCGGAACGGCCGGATAATCGCAACAGAGTACAATAGTGGCGGGAGCAGCGTGGATGGTACCCGGCGTCGGGTACGGTGGCGCCTCTGTGGTCTGCCCGTTCCTCTTGGCGGCCGCCGGACGATTGCGTACGGGCCGAGAGTTCAAGAAGCCGGGGGGACAAGCAGAACCTTTGGCGTTTACCCCACTGCACCTTGGCGGTGCGTCCACGGGTTGCCGGTGCTCACTGTACTGTCCATTTTCGATTTAAGCTCGAGTGCAGCATGAATTTCAGGCTGAAGCCCCGCTGGGCGGTGCCTCGTGAGAAGTCGTGGAGAATACGCGTCGAGCGTAATACAATTTTTACATAACCTTTTTGATTATATCAAGTATTTTTGCTGGACAGCCCCTTTATGTCACACAGAACAGCGCCACCCTTCAGTCATCCGGCTCCGCAGGCCTCCCGGACCAGAATTTGGCCGGTATTCCTGCCCTTTGCCGGATGTCCGTTCCGCTGCACCTACTGCGCGCAAAACACCCTGACGGGCCAGGCGCAGAGTCCACTACACACACTATACGACAATCTCGCGGCTGGACTCAACCGGGCATTGAAAAAAAAGACAAAATCTCTGGAACTGGCCTTCTTCGGTGGCACGTTCACCGCCCTGCCGGAGCCATGGCCGGAGCGCTTTCTTGGCCTTGCGCGGGAGTTCCGAGACGCCGGGCTGATTACGCGCGTGCGCTGCTCCACCCGCCCGGACTGCATCACGAAGTCTATGCTCGCCCGCCTCAAGGCCCTTGGGCTGGACATGGTGGAGCTTGGCATCCAGAGCTTTGACGCCGCATCCCTTGCCGCCTCACAGCGCGGCTACACGCCGCAGGTGGCCCAAAACGCCTGCCGCATGGTCACGGACGCCGGGCTTGCCCTTGGCGTGCAGCTTATGCCCGGCCTGCCGGGCAACACGCCGGACGCCTTTGGGCGGGACATCGACGTGGCCTGCGCCCTGCGCCCGGAAGTGGCGCGGCTGTACCCCTGCGTTGTGCTGCGGGATACGCCCCTTGCCGCCACGTGGCGTGACGGCGGCTACTCGCCGTGGCCGCTGGAGACCACTGTCGCCGCCCTTGGCGCGGGTCTGCTGCGCCTGTGGGAGCACGGCGTGCACGTTATCCGCATCGGCCTTGCTCCCGAGCACGACCTCCACTCCGCCATCCTTGACGGCCCGTGGCACCCGGCCATGGGGCAACTGGTGCGCTCCGAGGCGCTCTTTCACGCCATAGCCGCCCGCGTGGCGGCCATGACGCCCCCGCCAAACCGCCTCACATGCCCCGAGCGCTTCCGCAGCGACCTTCTTGGACACAAGGGGCGCATGACGGAGCGCTACGCCGCCATAGGCCTGCCGCGCGATGCCATCACCTTCCACGGGGGCGATACCTTCCGCCTTGAGTCCGCACCCTCCCCTTCCGCATAAAAAAGCCCCCGTCCACTCTGGGTGAACGGGGGCTTTCCACAATTCGTTGTCGTCCTCGTCTGGCGCACGCGGCGAGCCAATCAAAAAAACACGCGCGCCGCAGGAGCGGTGCTCTCGGACGAGGGGGCGTTCTCTGCACGCGAGAGAGCACTGTGCGCAAATGCGCCGCAGGCCGCTTTTCGTCAGCCTCTGCGCTACGCTCCGGTGGGCGCGTCCAGATAGGTGACGCCCTCGGCCACAATGCGCACAGGGCCATCAATCCACGCAAGGCTCGGCGCGCCCTGCCCATCCAGCAAAACCATGGCCGTGATGGTGCTGCCGCTGGGCTGACGCGCCCGGAGCTGTGAAGCGCCGCGCTCATGGGCCATAAGCATCGCCAGCGCGACCGTGCCGGAGCCACACGCGGTTTCCACGTGCGTGGTGGCCGTCTCGCGCACCCAGACCACGGGGGTGATGGCGTACTCGTCGCCCACCGCCGAATACCACACGCAGCCCACCGCCGGGCCATCCAGTCCAAGGTCCTCACGGTAGGACGCGCACGCCGCCACCGGGTCCTCCGGAAAGGGATGCATCGCCGCGTCAAGGAGCACGTGGGAAATGCCATCCAGATGCACCACGGCGCAGCCGTCGTCGTGGCTGTGTAGGCAATCGCTCATGCCCTCAAGGGGCATCTCCACCGCCGCCGTGCCCATCGCCGTATCCACGCGCACCTCAAGGGGCGCGTCCACGCCGGAGACGCCAAGGGTGCCCGTGGCCTCGTCCGCGTGGGCGCTAAAAGCCGGATGGCCCTGCCGCACCAGCAGATAGGCCGCGCTGCGCGCGGCATTGCCGCAAAACTCGCCGCCCATCATCTCAAGGTGCGGCTCACTGCCGCAGGACAAATAGCCCACCTGCTCCGCTCCCAGATGGAGCGGGTCCATAAGGCGCGAAGCAAGCGCCGCGCGCTCTCGCGCGGTCATCTCCGGCGGGTCGAGGAGAAGAATGGTGGTGTTGCCACCGGGACTGACTTTGACGAAACGGTACGAAGATGCGGTCATGGCGGCGTGTGGCGGGGTTTACAAAAGCCGTGAGAACCAGCCGGGCTGCGCGGCAAGGCAGGCCAGCGCATCGGCAAGGGCGGCTTCCGTGTGGGGTTCAAAGGTCACGCTGGGGCGCAGGTCCTGCTGCTCCAGCGCGGCAAACAGCCGGTCAAAAGGAATCGTTCCGCGCCCGATGCCACTGTGCTGGTCGCCGGAGCCGTCGTTGTCGTGCAGATGCAAATGGCGGATATGCGGCCCCAGAACGTCCAGCCAGTGTTCAAGGTCATCCTGCGCCGCGCCGCCGCCAAAGCTATGCCAGTGCCCGACATCAAAGCACACGCCCACCTCGGGGTGGTCTATGGCGCGGACAAGGGCGGCCAGGGTGTCCGGGGCGCTTTCAAAAACATTCTCAAGGCACAGGGGAGGATGCTCCGGCCATGCGGCGAGGGTCGTCCGCCACGTCTCCACGGAGTGCTCCAGCCACGCCTCGTACAGCCCGTTGTAGAGCCGCGTGGAGTACATGGCATGCCCCACCATATGCCGGGGGGCATACTGGGCGGCAATCTCCAGCGCCTGCGCAAGACGCGTGCGCGTGGCCCCGGCAATGAGCGCGTCCGGACTGCCGGGATGCAAATCATGAAACGGCAGGTGCACGCCGCAGGTCAGCCCGGCATCGCGCAGGCGCGCGGCGGTCTGCCTGTGCCACGACATGGGCAGCGTCTCAATGGCGACCGCGTCAATGCCCAGCTCCGGATGCAAGCCTTTGTCCAAGAACAAAGCCAGATACCGCTCGTCCGCCGCCGCATAGGACAGCGGCAAATTCACGTAAAACGGCATTACGGCATGGCTCCCAATAGGTTTACGGCCTGCAGGGACGGTACATCGCCAAGCAGGGTCATATGCCCCACTTCGCGGAACGTGGTGGCCTGCCGCAGGGTCAAGGTCAGGCTCTGTCCGCGTACAAGGGATACGCGCCCATTCCACGGCACGCGCTCCTCATCCACGGTGGCGATAAGCTTGTCGCGCTTGCCATTGCTCCAGATGTCCGTGAGCTCGTAATTGCCTGCGGGAAGGCGCATCAGGTTGCCGGGGTGCCATGGCACCAGATGCCGTCGGCCATCATTTCCGCGCAGAACCACGGCGTTGATGCGCCGGGGGCGGATATTCAGATAAAATTCCGCGCGCTTTTTGCCCTCGGTCTCGCGGACCACGCGGCAGCGCGTCAGGCCGTCCTCATGCTCCACAAAGCGGCCAAGGAAGATATCCGGGTCAAGGATGATTTCCTGGCCCATATCCTGCCCGCTGTTGTAGCCGCGCTGGGAGACATAGCCCTTGAAATTGAGCACCTCTTCCTTGGGCGGACGCACGCCGCCCCACACGCCTTCAATAACAAACTGGTCCCCGTCCACCGTCTCCAGCGTTTCGCCCGCCGGAACAAAGTGCAGCTTTTTATTAAGCCAGCACACAAACAGCGTACGCCCCGGTCGCGGAGGCGCGCCGCGCCCGGCAACGGCTACGGCATCCGGGCACGCCACCGTGACCTCGCTCAGGCGCTTGCCGTCGGCGCGCACATCAAGCGAAGAAATGGGGGTCAACGCAAGGCGCGGAGTCTCAAGGATGTTCACGCCCGGACGGTCCGAGGCAAACACCGCCGGAGCGGGCTCCCACTCGGGATTGTCGTCCGCCGGGGCCGGTTCGGCCTCAATGCGCGACCCCTGCGGCACCGTCAGCGTCAGCGTGCCGCCGGGGACAACCTTGCGGCCGTTGACCTTCACAAGGCCCGCCTTGCGCGCGTAGCGGTCGATTTCCGCTTCGGTAACGCGCGGCAGGGTCATGTGTACGCCATACTGCTCCAGCACCAGCGACGTGGCCCGAAGCTGCTGGATAACCTTCCAGCCCACCTGAATGATGTCCTTGCTGACCTCAATGGCCAGCGCAGGGATGCCCACATCCTTGAGGGCGTGGTAGGTCAACGACTTACGCTGCTCCGGGTGGGTGGTGTTGTTGGCGAAGGTATTGGTGTTGAACAGCGTAAAGCGGTAATCCGGCACGATGGTGGCGTTGAGTTCCGTCAGCACATTGTTGGCCACCTTGGCAAGATTGATGCGGTTCTGAAACACCGGGGTGTCGATGATGATGGACTGCCCATAGCGCTTGGGGTTGCGCAGGACGTCTTCGTAGGTGGGGCGGTAGAATCCCGACCCTTCGTGCAGGTGAATGAGCGCGTCGGAGCGCGAGAGCAGATAGCGGATAACCCGCGCGAGGCGGTCTTCGTAGAAGGTGTTGTAGTCTTTGTCGAAGCGCCGGTTCAGGTCCACGTTAATTTGGCGTTTGCGCACGTGCACCGTGGGCACATTGGCCCGAGGCACAATAAGCAGGGTGCCGTTATCAACCTTGGCGCGGGTGAGGATTTGCGCGGTCAGATAGCCCGCAGCTTCGTCGCCCTGAATGCCGCCCTGCACCATCACCGTGGGGCCGGGGGCCTTGCCGCGCAGGACGTGCACGGTCAGCGGATACTGCGTCCCGCTAAAAAATGTATGCGACTCGGCGTGCGCCAGCGAGGCACACACCACAACAAGCAGCAGACTAAGAACGAATGTACGACAGCGGATACGTCTCACTGAACAGCGTCTGCCCCGACGAATTCTTAATGCTCAGGCGAATGCCGAACACCTTTGCCATCGAGGTCTTGCCCGGAATGTTGAAGGCGGTCTGAATCTTCTTAAACCGCTGGATCTGGAATTCCAGATCGTCCTTATTCACCTTGGGGCGCAGTTCGTTGCCGTCCGTAGTCAGAAGCGACACCCCCACCACGCCCGAAATGGACCCGGAGGAGATGAGGTTGTTCAGGTTAAAGGAAATCCTGATTTTGCTTCCGGCCACCTTGGCCTGCAGGTTGTCCACGCCCACCTGCTGCAGGTCCACGCGCTTAAAAAGCCGGCGCAGGTCCACAGGCGGCTTGGCGGGCTTGGGCGGCGTTTTTTCGCCGGAGGACACCGTCCCCAGCAGCGCCTGCAGCTCTTCGGGATCGTTGGACTTGAGGATGCTGTCGATGTTCTGCAGCCGCTCCAGTTCAATGCGTGCGTCGCGCAGTTCGCGCTGGGTGGAGGCCAACTGTTCCTTGAGGTCGGCATTCTCGGTCCAGAAGGTGAATCCGGCCCAGCCGCCGGCCGCGGCTACCACGCACAATATGAGCAGCAGATAGACAAAGGTCTTCAGCCACAGCGGACTCAGGCGATAGCGCCGCACGGGACTGTTGTCCCGCATCATCAGCACATTGTACTTGGCGTTGCTCATTTACAGATGTCTCCAGTCTTCACGGACAATCTTCCAACCGCCAGCAAAGGGGGCAAAGACGAGGGTCTTGCGGCCATAGTCGCTGTAGCCGCTGGTGGCGGCGTAATCCTGGCGGAAGGTGACGGCAATGCCGTCCGCGGCGATGGCGTAGCGGACATCATCAAGCGCAACGCGCTCGGGCGCGGAGCGGGACCAGACGTCCTTCTTGTGCTGGACAATGGCGCGCAGACCGGCGCGGCCGTCCTGCGTGGCGTCCTCGTCATAGAACGCGCGGTAGGCATCAAGATCGCCCTTTTCCCACGCGGCCCGCCATGCGTCCACAAGAGGCTCCACCGCCTTGCGGGAGTCGGCAAGGTAGGCGTCGTTGAGGGTGGTGGGCGTGCGGAGCCATTCGCGGCCCACAATGCGCAGTTCACCAGCCTCGTCATACTGCCAGTACAGGCGCTTGATGCCCTCCGTCACCACGGTGGGCGTGCGGTAATACTGGCGGAAATAGGTCACCCAGTAGTCCGGTCCGGGCAGCACGCGGATGTCGTCCACCATCACCCGAATCCACGGATAGATGGCAAACAGGCGCTCCTTGCGGCTTTTGAAGGCGGCAAAGTTCTTGCCCTGCGACCTCGTAAAGCGCTCCGGGTGATAGAACGCGAAAAAGGCGTCGGACTTCGTCTCCCACGCATGCGCCCAGCCCCGCACCTTGCTCACAAGGGCGTCAATGGTCTGATCCATTTCGGACGGCGTGGTGGGCATGCCCTCGCTCACGCGCATGGTGGTGGTGATGGCCACAGGCAGCCCCGGCGCAATCTCGTCCTGCACGGTGTGCAGGTCCGAGTCGGACAGGGCCACACAGCCCTGCGTGTCACGCGGGGTCAGCGGCTTGCCACGTCCATGAATCCAAATGCCATAGCCCGTTTTGCCCTTGAGCTTATCCACAGGGTTCGGGAAATTGAGCGTAAACGCTTGGTCCCCGTACAATTCGTAGTTCAGGCCCCCCTGCAGGTGGCGTTCCACGAAATAGATGCCCTCCGGGGTGCGCAGGTCGCCCTGACGCAGTTTATCCCCTTTGCGCTGGCCTGTGGTGCACGGCAGGTTGCGCACCTGCCGCAGCGGGCTGTGCTGCGTATACAGAAAGAATTTCTGCGCCGTTTTGTCGATGGCCAGAAACTTCTGGGGCAAATTGGGATGACTATCCAGAGTGGCGTTCCACCCGGAGGCCCAGGACGTACCAACCATGCACAGGATGGTCGCGAGTGTGATGATGCTGATGCGTCGGTTCACTAGGTCTCTACTTGTAGTTCTGCCAGTCGAACGCCACCCGGCCGGCCGGACCCGAGACCATAAGGCGCACCGGGCCCGCTGACAGGGGCTCGAAGCGGATAAAATAATACTTCTGCCAACGAGTGTGATGGGGGAAGAATGCCGCCAGCCGCTCGGAGGACCAGTCCTCTTCCTGCAGGGGGCGTACTTCCTGTGGCAGAACGGTTCTGCCGTCATTTTGCACGGTAATGCGCCACGTTTTGAGCCGCGGCGCAAGGCGCGTCAGTTCGCGCTTGGCGCCAGAAACGGCCACGATGAACGTTGTTTCGCGCTCATGGGCACGCATCTGGTCGTCCAGAAAGTCCTGCTGCTCCTGTGGGGTCAGACCATAGACCTCGCCATAGCGCTGGGCGTAGGCCTCGCGCCAATCGCTGGACGCAAGGGTCGCCACGGCGGTGAACTCGGCATTCACCCCGTCGTACAAGGTCTGGGAGCGCGACCACGTCCGCGTTGCGGCAACGTAGGGGTCGTTCAGGTCCGGCCACAGAAAGTCAACAGCCTGCCGACCCTCGACGCTACACGCGCCAAGGGTCAAGCAGGTGACAATCAATAAAAGGAGCTGTTTAGTCCTTGCCCGCATCGAGCAGTTCTCTCCGGGTGAAGATGGAAGTCAGTTCCAACCCGGCTTCTCTCAGGTTCTCCCTGCCGCCTTCCTCTCGGTCCAGCACGCAGATGACGCCAGCAATGTCCAGCCCTGCGTCGCGCACGCGCTCGCAGGCTTTGACAAGGGTGCCACCTGTGGTCACCACATCTTCAAGCAGGACGACCTTGGCGCCCTTTTCAAAGTTGGCCATACCTTCAAGGTACTGATTCGTGCCGTGGCCTTTGGACTTTTTGCGGACGATAAAGCCGGGAAGCGGACGACCTTCCACATAGGAGACAACGGTAACCGCGCTGATAAGCGGGTCCGCGCCAAGTGTCATGCCGCCCACGCCATCAATATCATACTCTTTCAGCAATTCCAAAAACAGCTTACCGATAAGCCATGAGCCCTCCGAATGCAATGCAGTCTGCTTGCAGTCGAAGTAATAGTCGCTCTTCTTGCCGGAGGTGAGCGTTACCTCGCCCTCCATGTAGGACTTCTCCAGCAGGATTTTGGCCAGTCGTTTTTTCAGATCATTCATGGCTTACTTGAACACCCTGTTAAAAATGAGGTCTTCATGACGAAGGTAATAGCCGTGGTCAAAGATTTCGTCCAGTTTTTCAGCGCTCAGGCGCGACGAAATCTCGGCATCCTTCCGGGCCTCTTCCGGGAACTGGAGCTGCTCGTTCCAGCAGCGCATGGCCACGCCCTGCACCATTTCGTAGGCCTTCTGGCGCTCAAGACCGGTCTCGATAAGGGCAAGAAGCACCCGCTGCGAGAAGTACAGCCCATAGGACGCGCGCAGATTGCGGTCCATGTTGTGGCCGTTGACCTTGAGGTTGGCGATGAGGCCGCTCAGGCGGTTCAGCACGTAGTTGGCGAGGATGGTGGAGTCCGGCATAATCACGCGCTCCACGGAGGAGTGGGAGATGTCGCGCTCGTGCCACAGGGCCATGTTTTCCATGCTGGCCATAGCGTTGGTGCGCATCAGGCGGGACAGGCCGGTGAGGTTCTCCGCGGAGATGGGGTTCTTTTTATGCGGCATGGCGGAGGAGCCTTTCTGCCCCTTGCTGAAGCCTTCCTCGACTTCCAGCACCTCGGTGCGCTGCAGGTGGCGCAGCTCCACGCACAGGCGCTCCACGCCGCCAGCCAGCAGGGCAATGGCGGTGAAGAAAGCCGCGTGGCGGTCGCGCTGAATAATCTGGGTGGAAATGGGATCCACATCCAGACCCAGCAGCTCGCAGGTCACCTGCTCCAGCTCCGGAGTCAGGTGGGCATAGGTGCCCACAGCGCCAGAAATCTTGCCGACGCTCACGCCCTTCCATGCATCAAGGAAGCGCTGCTGATGGCGCTTAAATTCGGCGTAGAAGCCCGCCATCTTCAGGCCAAAGCTGGTGGGCTCGGCATGCACGCCGTGGGTGCGGCCCATGGCGAGGCGGCCCTTGTTGTCATTGGCCAGCGTCTTGAGGGTTTCCAGCAGGCGCTCAATGTCCCTCGCGATGATCGCACCGGCGCGGGACAGCAGGACGCCGTTGGCGGTGTCCACAATGTCCGAAGACGTGCAGCCCAGATGGATAAAGCGGCTGGAGGGGCCGACCTTTTCCTCAACGGCGGTCAAAAAGGCGATGACGTCGTGCTTGGTGCGCTCCTCAATTTCGAGGATGCGGTCCAGCTCAAAGTCCGCCTTGTCGCGGATGATCTTCATGTCCTCTTCTGGGACGACACCGAGGCGGCACCACGCCTCGCACACGGCAATCTCCACTTCCAGCCAGACCCTGAACTTGTTTTCAAGAGTCCACAGGTTCCCCATCTCGGGGCGGGTGTAGCGTTCGATCATTGCACGATTTCCGGATGTTAGATGGTGGTCGGACCGGCAGGAGGCCGGGATTCCGCAAAAAAAAAGGCAGCCAAATAGCTGCCTAGCGCCGCGGCTACGCCTGCGGCGAAGATTGCTCGGCCTTGCTCGGGGCAGAGTCCTTCTTGGCTGGTTCAGTCGAAGAAGAGTCCTTACCGCCGGCAACGTCGGATTTGGCGCTGCCGTGGCTGCCGCCCTGGCAATAGTCGGTCACATACCAACCGCTGCCCTTCAGGACAAAGCTGGTATTGGAGATGAGTCGCTGCGACGCGCCGCCGCAGACGGGACAGGGCACTTCCTTGTCGTCGAAGTTGCGCTGCCACTCCTCGAAAACTTGTTTACAGTCGTTACAACGATACTCGTAGATTGGCATTGAAATCACCTCATGCGGTCGTCTGGTATGGTGTCCAGTCGGTAAGTACGCCGCGCAAGGTTGTCAAGATTTCGCCCGTTGAAAAATACAGCGAGCAAGCGCTGGACGGGGCAGCCTGAGGTGGCGCCCCGCCCGGCAACCGCGCGGAAATGTGCTACTTCTTTGCAGAAGCCTTCGCTTCCTTGATGCGGGTCTTGATGCGATCGGCCTTGCGCTTACGCTTGCGGTCGAGTTCCTTCTTCCGCTCGTGCTTCTTATGAGCCATTATGGATTCCTCCCTTTCATGTCGATTTGAAAACAAGAGTGTTGCTCTACCCGCAAAACAGGGAGCTTGTAAAGTCCTGGGGGCCCCGCTGTGTGGGCCTACCCCGGTCAAAGGGCGGCCACTACGCCTCACGCGGAAAGCTCTTTCCCCATATTACAGGAAAATAGCGCAAACATGCCGTGGGCGCAAGTTTTCCACGCGTTGCCCCGCCGTGCAATGCTGCGGGGGTGCGTCCTCACATGCCGCCGGCCAAGCGGCGCGGTCATTCGGCGGGCCTTCAGGGTCGGATGGGGCCGCCAGACGTCCGGCCCCATACACTCTCATCGGCAGGGGGAGCGGTTCTCCATACCTAGCAGCACACGATTTTTGCCAGAGGCCCGGGCTTTAATGCGCAGGCAAACACGTCCGTCCCCACGCTCAGCCCCTTCACTTCCTCATAGCCCTGCTCCAGCAGGTACACATAAGCCATGGCCGCGCGGAACATGGTGGCGCAAAACGGCACAATGAACTTGTCCCTAGGCACCTCGTCCAGCCTGTCGGGCAATTCATTAATGGGAATGTGCTTGGCAAAGGGAAACGTCAGGCACCCCACTTCCTCGTCCGCGCGCACATCCAAAAAGAAAAAGTGGTCGTTCTTGATAACCTTAAGCGCTTCGTCCACACCCATGCCGTACTGTCCGGTGGCAAAGAATTCAAAATCCATTTCCTTGAGCAAACTTCCAAGCGAATCCATCCCGTCCTCCTAAGGATTGCAACGGCCAGCCCCTCCGGCATCAGCGCCGTAGCGGCGAAGACCATCTGTCTCAACACGTTCCCCGTCATAGCGCGCTGCGGACTAAATGTCACTTGTTCATCCAATAAAACCAGACGATTATCCGCTTTATGAACACAATGAACATCCCAAGCCACAACCCAATGCACCGCCGCACAGCCACACCGCAGGGCGCGCCTCCGCCTCTTCCATCCCCCTGATGTGCCTCAGAAAGTCCCGCCAGAAGCCGCACTTCATGCGTGCGGCGCATCAGCGCCTTGCGCCGAGCGCAATCTTGATGGTACGTGGGCACAGCCGACCGCATGGTTGGAGCACAACATTCAATTCCTTTGTGGTATCCTCTACAGCATGACAAACATCCGACTGAAAAAAGGCAGGGAGAAATCCCTGCTACGCTGGCACCCCTGGGTCTTCTCCGGGGCAATAAAGACAATCGACGGCCATCCCGCTCCCGGTGAGACCGTTCGCGTCGAATCCCAAAACGGCGACTTTCTTGGCTACGGCTCATGGTCGCCCAAATCGCAAATCCAAATCCGCATCCTCAGCTTCACGGAATCCGACACCATCGACGACGCGTTCTTTCATGAGCGCCTCAAGGCCGCAGCCGCCCTGCGCCGCGAGCCGGGGTCCGATATTCCAGAACGCGCCTGCCGCATCGTCAACGCGGAAAGCGACGGCCTGCCCGGCGTCATCATTGACCGCTACGGCGACTTTGCCGTGTGTCAGTTTCTCACCACGGGCGCGGAATACTGGAAGCACAGCATTGCCGCATCCCTTATGGACATTCTGCCCGGCCTGCAGGGCGTGTACGAACGCTCCGACGCCGACGTGCGCGGCAGCAAGGAAGGCCTCAAGGGCGACTCCGGCGTACTCACCGGCGAAGAGCCGCCAGAGTTGGTGGAGATCGATGAGCTGGGCGTCAAGTTCCTTGTGGACGTGCGCCACGGGCACAAGACGGGCTTCTACCTCGACCAGCGCGAAAACCGCCGCCTTGTGGGCGCCCACAGCGCCGGGCGCGACGTGCTGAACTGTTTCTGCTTTACCGGCGGATTCGGAGTGTGGGCCCTTGCCGGTGGCGCAAAAAGCGTCATCAACATCGACACCTCCGGTGCTGCGCTGGATATGGCGCGCCGCAATACCGAGGTGAACGGCCTCAATATGGACAAAGCCGAATTCATGGAAGCCGACGTCTTCAAAGCACTACGCCGCTTCCGCAAGGAAGGCCGCACCTTCGACGTCATCGTGCTCGATCCGCCCAAATTCGTGGACTCGCGCCGCTCCCTGAAGCAGGCCTGCCGTGGCTACAAGGACATCAACCTGATTGCCTTCCACCTGCTGCGCCCCGGTGGCACCCTGTTCACCTACTCCTGCTCCGGACTCATGGAGTCGGACCTGTTCCAGAAAATCGTTGCCGGCGCCGCCCTCGATGCAGGTCGCAAAGCGCAAATCATCCGCCGCATCGGCCAGGCTCCCGACCATCCCGCGGCTCTGAGCTTCCCGGAAAGCCGCTACCTCAAGGGCTTCACCGTCCGCGTCGAGTAGCCCCGCTCCGGCCATACGCACCACCAATACCCCCGGTTCAGCTGGAACCGGGGGTATTTTATGTTCTCAAGCCCAAGCGGACCCTACACAGCCTCGCCCTCACCCAGAACGCCTCGCAGAGAGCTTATAGCGGCCCATGACTCGGAAGGATGTATAGTAGCTTTGTACACCCCGGAACATGGGTAACAGTTCTGCCTGGGAACAGAGGGAACAGGTTCTGGCGGTACAGGTTACCTCCTAGGGCCGCCCTCCCCCCTGCTCACACCAGAAACGAAGCCGCGACATCTGCCCCGCCACCGGCTCCCTCTTTTCGCTCCACACCCACAACCCAACACGCAACTCCGCCCCCGCACCAACCACAGACGCCATCTTTCCCCAGAACCAAGCCCACACGCCTTGGAGTCCCTGTAGCCAGCAGTTGTTCCCAATGTTCATTACCTTACTATATCTTTGAAATACTTCAGTATTTTATGAACATACTCAACGACACGCGTCTCAAACCTCCAAAACCCGCCACTCCCCACACCCACTTTTTTTACCCAAGACGGAAAAAGACACTTGCCAGCCACCAGAAAATACGGCATACACCCGTTCTCCGGGCGGATAACGCCGCCCCCCCCCGTGCCGAAGTGGTGGAATTGGTAGACACGCTATCTTGAGGGGGTAGTGGCCGAAAGGCCGTGGGAGTTCGAGTCTCCCCTTCGGCACCATATGAAAGCAGAAAGGGCTTCAACCAACAGGTTGAAGCCCTTTTTCTTTTTTGTTCTGAAGCGAACGCTTCATTCAGTGTGATTCACTCTCATACTCTCGTCTATTCGCCAAACACACGTACGAAATTCTTCCCATCAACAGACACATACAGTCCAACCACATCGGCGACTCCTGGAATATTAACGGGAACAGTCCACGCTCCGGTCTCCTTATCGCTCCACTCGCTACGTGAAAACACATGAGGGACGCATGCAAACCGTTCTAGCACCCCCAAACTCAGATAATTTTTTTGCAAAACAGCATTATTCATTATCGATACTAGCCCCTCGGGCACGGGACGATATGCAGCATTCTGAGTTAAGGTAAGAACTGTCAGTTCCTGAACCAAAGAATTGGGATAAAGGACCAGCCAATCGTACATAAACGTCTCGTTTGACCCTGCCTGAAATTTCGGAACAAAGAAAGCAGAGGCATTAATGCGTGGTAAGACGACCTGCTCACCTCGCTCCACATTTGATTCAACCAACTTAACCTTGGGTAGCTCAGACCGAACACTTTTTAGATTATACGTTTTGCAAATATCCTTTGCGGGCCAAGTTGAAGCACTCCTCGGGATACCATCACCAAAGCTCGCCGGATAGACAATATCTGACAACGCCGAAACCTGAACGTCCCTGCCTTCAGAAGAAGAAAGTATTTCATACCTTCGACTTTGTTCAACTCCGTATAGCCCAGTTCTCCCGGAAAAAACATTCATCGCTGTTGTTTGAAAGTTAGGAGACATAAGAAAACAAATCAAAATCAACGCACACGGAATGTCTACTGGGATTTTACTTATCATTACCTTTGACCCTTTAAGCAGTATTAAAAAAGTCCATAGCAAAAGATAAGAGACTAACAGTGCCACATTTGCTGAAAGTTTTGATTTTTCTCCAATTGTTATATCACTTAACGCGTGCAAAAAAACAATTGAAAGAGTCAGAGACATAATTGAAATAACGGCCAAAACAAAAGATGGCATTTTTTTAACTGTGATATCTCGACACATCGTTTTCATTATAAAAACACCAATCAACAAAATGACAAGTATATTCAAGCAGTCGAACGCCCAGAACCCATAAGAAATCCAATCAGAAAACAAGTTTCCTAAATTCTCAAAAATATCCTCAATTCCAACTGAGCGCTTAGTTTGACGTCTAAAGTTACCTCGTGCGCAGAATGACAACAAGAAGAAGAATACAATCCATTTGAAGACCAGGAAAAACACCTTTTTCTTTTCTCTTTTAACATACAGAGCAAAAAACAAAGATATTACAGAGATCAAAAGGACTGCTAAACCAGAATGTTCATACGACCCAATCGCCAGAGCCCCAGATGACACGGACAATATAACATCTTTGCTTGTCCAATGAGACAAATTCCACAGCCGCAATTGAGACCAAATGAAGGTCAGAACAAAACCGCTTCCTATCCCTATACCTAAAGAATCCGTAGCCAGATAATAGACTTTATCCAGCGCCATATGACTCGTTAACAAAGCCGAAAGGCAGAGTATTGAACCAAGGAGCGAGAGCAACTTGTCTTTCCTACATGACAACTCATTCAATATCCCAAAGAAGGACACAAAATAGATTAATAGTACCCCCATCGTTATCGAAAAGTATCCGACACTAGTCAAAACACCTTTTGCAAAGAACGTTACAAAAAAATGATGTGTAAAGCGTCCACTCCACACCCACCAACTCCACCCCATACGCTCAATTGCTTTGTATATATCAAAAATATATCTCGCTTGATGGGCTCTCTCAAAGTCATCCCAATAAGGGAATGAAAAATATGCTGAAAATATAAATGGGAAAATAATTAGCATACCAACTAAACACCACAGCAAATAACGAATAATACGGACTGTGTTACTCATTTTAATTACCTGTATAATATTTTATTAAATGTTACGCCATCACGAGAAACATAGACACCCACAACATCCGCAGCGCCCGGAACATTAACAGGCACAACCCATGCCCCAGAGGTTTCGTCCTGCCAACTCGTCCCCGTAAATGTCCGGCGCACACCAGCCAACTGTTCAATGCCACCCATTTCAAAACTGTCTTTTGCAAGGACGACGTCGTTCATTATATTTGTAAGCCACTCTGGAACGGGGCGATCCTCTGTATTCTTTGTTACGGTAAAAACAGACAGAGTCTGGATAGGTGTCTCCGGCTTAAATACAAGCCAATCAAACAGATACGATTCATTGGGACCAGCTTGTACACGTGGAACATATTCGACGTACTGAGCTTCCTCCAGAGGCTTGCTCGCGATCTGCTCGAGCACTTTTTCCTTTTGAGGCTGAACAGACTGTAAGCCCTTGAGTCCATACATCTTTCGGATTTGTTTGTTCGGCCATTGCGACGCATGAGAAGGAATTGGATCGCCAAAGCTTGTGGCGGGATATGCTGTCGTAAACAAAGGGCACACTGAAACGCTCTCCCCCTGATGGGCCAACAACACGTCAAACCGTCTTGCCTGTTCTGCCCCAAAGAGAGCCGTCGTTCCGGACACGGCATCAATCCATGTTCTCTGCATATTTGGGCTTAAAACCAAAATAAGGACAACAAGAGCAAGGGCTCCCCCTTTCGAGAGCCAACCCAAGTATTTCTGAAGCGACTCGCGGCACCCCAAGGCAACGCCAACCATAACGTACGCACTAAGGAGCCCAACGCTTGCTGGCAGTTTTGAGGCCTCGCCAATCGTAACGTCGCTCATGGCATGAACAAGAACAATCGCTCCTGACACACCAATAAAGACAACAAGGCCGCCACCCAACACCCAAATCAGAGACCACCGCCTCTGGAATGACTGCCCCCACGTCGCGGGACAGATGCGAGCCAAAAGTACCGCCATGACGGGAAACACACTGCCAAACCCAATGAATGAATACTTAAACCAATCAATCCCTGCATGCTGTACATTGACAAGCATCTCCTCAAAACTCACGGAACGCTTTGTCTGCCTGCGAAAATTACCTCGGGCGAGAAACGACAACAGGAAGAAGAAGAGAATCCACTTCGCAATCTTCCAAAACACGGCCTTGTGCTTATGGTCATACGCAAAAGCTAGCGCTGCTCCTGTACATCCGGTGATAAATATAGCGACAGCAGCATGCTCATAGCATCCAATCCCAATACCTCCAGATGCTACTGCGAACACAACATCACGCTTTTCTACATGAGGACAAAACCAAATTCTTGTCAGACTCCAAATAAAAATCAGCACAATCCCATTACCGATGCCAAGGCCCAACGCATCTGTAACCAGATAATACGTCGCATTAAGATTCTCGTGCCCGGCAAAGAAGGTCAGCATTCCCACTAAAGCAAGTACGAACGGCGTGGAATACTCTCGCCTTCCCGTCAACTCTCGGAATATTCCAAACATCCCAAGAAAATAGACACCCATCACTCCAAGGCAGACAGCAGCATATCCAAGGCGAGACCACACCGCATCGCCAAAGAAGATTACCAAAAAGTGGTGCGTGTAACGCCCGCTCCACACCCACCACGACCAGCCCATACTTTCGACAGCTTTATATACGTCGAAAAGATAGCGGGCTGTATTGGCTCTATCGAAATCATCCCCACCCGGGAATGTAAAAAAAGCTGAATAAACAAATGGTAAAACAAGGACGCCAAAAGGAAGGCACCACTTCCAGCTCAGTCTCATAACTATCCCATGAAATTGTTATTGTTCTTGCACCGTATTTTAACGCCCTTTTTCAAAAAGAGCTTTCAGCCCATACACTGCTCCCATACGCCCTGTCTATTTTCAATCAACAGCCAGATATCACCACAGACCACACCGCACCCTGTTCCTTTTGTTCACATCTTATTTAGTCAGCTGTAATTATTCATTATTTTATGAACAAACAAACCTCCACCTCATCCCCACGCTTGCAGGGGCCGTGCTGCGCGTGTATGCCTGCTGGTGACGGTTTTAGCCCTGTATGTCTCACTATACGAGGAGTTGCCATATGGATGAGAGCACGAAAAGCTACGAAGAGAGCATTGCTTCCGATATTTTCAATATGATTCAGTCCGCTAAAGAAAGCGGGTTGGACGTTGATGATGGGTTTCAGAATGAGCCGTTTTCTACCTCGGCCATTACTGTTCGCTACCTCTTCTACCCCAAACAGCATTTGCTCCAGATTCCTGGCATGCCCCAGAGCCTGCGGAGCAAGATTCAGACGGCCAATATTCTTGCGCAGGTTGAGGTTGATAAGAAAATCGCCGGAATTCACCTGATTTGGGCTTCCCCAAAGCGCTTTGCCGATATTACCTCCGAGCAGGACGCCCTGGCGTGTATCGACTCCAAAGGGTTGACCGCCTACAAAGACCACGTCGCCCAGGCCCTGCGCGATGACCTCGCCAAAGCAACCGCCGCAGCAGAAGCCGCGTCAAACACCAAACAGTAGCCAAACGCCCGCAGCAAACGGTCATTCGGCAATTTTTTTGAAAATATGGCCAATTTGGACTTGCCAAAGTCCGGCCAGCAAGTTTATACAGCCTTCTCCCGTGCCGAAGTGGTGGAATTGGTAGACACGCTAGGTTCAGGGTCTAGTGAGCGTTCGCTCGTGGGAGTTCGACTCTCCCCTTCGGCACCACCTTTTGGTGCTTCAGGCTTCGGTTCCACCCCGAAGCCTTTTTTTTGCTCCGCAGGCTTTAGGTCTTAGATCGTTCGGCCTAAAAGGACGAAGGGACATAGAAATAAAAAGAGCCTCCGGCGGCTCAAGGGTGTGACACCCTTGAGAATCCCCAGGATTTTCGGGCGGAAGCCGCCCGAAAATAGCCTCCCTCACACAGGGATTCTCACCGCCCTCGCCACAGCACTCAGCCCCCCAATAAATTCTCCAAACGCAAGAGCCCCACAGGGGTCCCAAGCAGCCCCATCTACGCGCACCCGTCATGACCGCTCTCGGGATTCTCAAGGGCGGAGTCCTTGAGCCATCGGAGATAAAATCTTCCGACCGCGTTCCCTCCACGCCATAGCCCCTTCTCACCCCAAGGCCTCCCGCCGCCTTGCAGCACAGCACCATTTTTTCAACCACGATTTCTTGTGCCCTTTTTCAGGAGTGTGATAGCGTTACGCAAACAGTATCCATACTGCACATGGCATCAAACGCACTCTGCCCCGGTGAAGGAGGACTGCAATGCCTGACCTGCGCATCTGGAGTGACAGGCAACTTGCTCGCCTGAAAGAGGACATGGACCGCCTCTTCGAGAGTTTCTGCACGGACCTTGGCATCCCGGACATCTCCTGCTTGCATGATGACGGAATGGTTATGCGCAAGAGCCCGGAACGGCTGCTGATAACCTTGCCCCTGCCGGGGTTTTCCATTGAGGACATTGACATCACGCTGACGGGCACGCTGCTTGGCATCTCTGCGCACAAGCACACCGGCCAGCACACGACCACGACGCATCGCAAGATGCGCCTGCCGTACGAGGTGGACACCGAGGCGGTAAACGCGTCCTTTGTAGACGGCGTTTTAACCGTAACCCTTGTCCGCCGCACTCCGGACACAGCCAAACGCATCACCATTTCCGATTCCTAACCGCCACGGAGGTTCGCATGGCTTCGAAAACGCACTCCCTGCATGTGCCGACCGACCAACTGCGCTGGACCTTGGCGCCAAAATCGCTGCCCTTTTCCTCCACGGCGGACCTTGAGCCGCATCAGGATATTATTGGGCAAAAGCGCGGCGTGGAGGCCTTTCGGTTCGGCATGGGTATGACGAAAAAGGGCTACAATATCTTTGTCACCGGCGCGTCGGGCAGTGGACGCTTAGCCACGGTAAAAAAGCTGCTGAAGGAACTCTCCCGCAAGGACGAGCCGCCGGAGGACCTGTGCTACGTCAACGACTTTAAACGGCAGGAAGCCCCTCTTCTGCTCCAGTTTCAGGCGGGCAAGGGGGCGCAGTTCAAAAAGGCGGTTGAGGAGTTTTTGGACACCCTGAAGCGCGACCTGCCACAGCTCTTTGAGAGCGAAGAATACATCGCGCGGAAAAACGCCATCCACGAGGCGCACGAAAAAAAGGTCCGCGAGTTCTACAAGGACGTTGAGGACAAGGTGAAGGACACGGACCTTGTGGTCGTGAATATGCAGATGGGCCCGGTCCAGCGCCCGGACATCCTGCCGCTTGTGGACGGCGAACCCAAGCGGCTGGTCGAGCTTGAGGAAATGGTGGAAAATGGACGCTTTCCCAAAAAGGAATTTGAAAGCTTGAAGGAGCGGCGCGCCAAGCTCAAAGAGGAGCTGGACTTCATCGTGCAGCAAGTGCGCGGCCTGCAAAAGGATGTGTCGCGAAAGCATGACGAGGTGGACCGGCTGATGTTCATGACGCTGGCGCAGGACCTGCTGAAGCCAGTGAAGGAAGAATTTCCGGGCGAAAAAGTGGACGCGTATTGCGAAGCCATGCTGGAACATATGGCCTCACGGCTGGACGAACTGCGCATGATTGGCGCCAAGGCGCCGCAGGGCGCGCCGCCCATTCCGATGATGGCCGCGCCCTCGCCGGACGTACTGCTGCGGCCGTACAAGGTGAACCTGCTGGTGGATAACAGCGAGCTGGAAGGGCCGCCGGTGATTATTGAATCCTACCCGACCTACCGGAACCTCTTTGGGTCCATTGAGCGCATTATGGAACCGGGCGGCGGCTGGCGGACAGACTTTACGAAAATCAAGGCAGGATCGTTCATTAAGGCCAACGGGGGCTACCTTGTCATCAACCTGCTGGACGCGATTATGGAGCCGGGCGTGTGGCAGACGCTGAAACGCTCGCTCAAGACCGAAGAAATCGAAATCCAAACCTACGACCCGTACTACTTCCTGACGGCAACGGGCCTCAAGCCTGAACCCATTCCCATGAACGTAAAGGTCGTTGTCCTTGGGGATGCGCGCATCTATTCGCTGCTGCGCTACTACGACGAGGACATGGAGAAAATCTTCAAAGTCCGGGCGGATTACGAGTCCTCAATGGACCGCTCGGAGGACACCATCCTGCAGGTGGCGCGGTTTATCCGCTCCGAGCAGGAAAAGGAAGGCCTGCGGCACTTCGATGCGTCCGGCGTGTGCCGCATTATGGAGCAGGCCGTGCGCATGG
This sequence comes from Desulfobaculum sp. SPO524, assembly GCF_044987625.1. NCBI lineage: Bacteria > Pseudomonadati > Thermodesulfobacteriota > Desulfovibrionia > Desulfovibrionales > Desulfovibrionaceae > Desulfobaculum > Desulfobaculum sp. SPO524. The sequence goes on from NZ_JBJDSB010000001.1 coordinate 1,212,211, forward strand.
CGGGACGACAGGAAAAGATGAGTACGGCGTTTCCGGTGCTTGCGGACCTGCTGGCGGAAGCGAACTTCTTTGCGCAGGAGGCTGAGGCAGATCAGGTTACGGCGGAGCACGTGGACGCGGCGCTCAGCGCCAAAATCTACCGCACCAACCAAATTGAAGAGCGCTTGCAGGAAATGATCGACCGCGGGTCCATCTTCGTGGACACCTCGGGAAAAGCTGTGGGGCAGGTGAACGGCCTCGCGGTGTACTCCATGGGCGATTATATGTTCGGCAAGCCCTCGCGCATCACGGCGGTAACGTCCCTTGGGCGCGACGGCATTATCAACATCGAACGGGAAGCCAAACTCTCGGGTCCAACGCACAACAAGGGCATGCTGATTCTGTCCGGGTACCTGCGGCATACCTTTGCGCAGAACAAACCCCTGTCACTCACCGCCTCCATCACCTTCGAGCAATCGTATGGCGGCATCGACGGGGATTCGGCGTCCAGCACGGAGCTCTACGCCCTGCTCTCCAGCCTGTCGGGCAAACCCCTGCGGCAGGATATTGCGGTGACCGGCTCCGTGAACCAACGCGGCGAGGTGCAGCCCATTGGCGGCGTGAATGAAAAAATTGAAGGCTTCTACCTGTGCTGCAAGCACGCGGGGCTGACCGGGGAACAAGGCGTGATGATCCCCCGCGCCAACGTGAAGGACCTGATGCTGCGCCCGGACGTTGTGGAGGCCATCGACAAGGGCGACTTCCACGTCTGGGCCGTTGAGAACATTGACGAAGGCATCGAACTGCTGACGGGCACAAGCGCCGGAAAACGCAAAAAAGACGGCACCTACCCCAAAACCACCATCTACGGCCTTGTGGACGCCAAACTGCGCGAGTTGGCCGAAGAACTACAAAAATTCGGCAAGGACGACGAGGACAACGACAAAGGCAAATCCCGCACCAAAAAAGACCCACCCGAATCCCCCGATGACCCCGGAGGGCCGGGGAACGGATAAAGGGAAGGGGACGCACAACGAAAAAAGGCTTCCAGCATAATGCTGGAAGCCTTACTTTCTTGAGTGGTGCCGAAGGGGAGAGTCGAACTCCCACGAGCGAACGCTCACTAGACCCTGAACCTAGCGTGTCTACCAATTCCACCACTTCGGCACTCGGTGGACGGCCTGTATAGCTTGGGGGCGCGGGGTTTTGCAAGTACTTTTTTTACGTTTCTTTTTGTCCATTTTTTCGGGCAGTTATAAAACTGCTTTCTTCACAGATGTTTCACGGCTTGAACGACATGCTGATTTGGGGTAGCACATGCCCTCATCATATCCCTAGACTCAAAAGGCATCACCCACATGATCGTCATCCGCAACATAGAGGACATCCGAGACAGCCTGCGTGGCGCGTGCGTCACCATTGGCAACTTTGACGGGGTCCACAAGGGGCATCAGAAGCTACTGGCCAGAACGCGCGACAAAGCGCGGGCAAACCATCAGGAATCTGTCGCCATTACCTTTGATCCGCATCCCCTGCGGGTTCTCACCGCAACGAACACCCCGCCGTTTATCACCCTTCTGGACCAAAAGCTCCAGCTCATCAGCGACATGGGCATTGAACTGTGCGTGGTTTTGGAATTCACCCGCGACATGGCGGCGCTGGATCCGGAAAGCTTTGTGCACACCTACCTCGTGGACGGCCTGAATACGCAGGAACTCGTCATCGGCTACGACTACGCCTTTGGCAAGGGCCGCAAGGGCAACTACGAGATGCTCACCGCCCTTGGGCATAAGTACGGCTTTGGCGTGGAGCGCGTTGGCCCCTATATGCACGGCGACGCCATCGTCAGCTCCACCCGCATCCGCGACCTCGTCCAAGCCGGAAATGTGTGGGACGCACGCCCGCTGCTGGGACGCTTCTATACCGTGACCGGCACCGTCCAGCACGGCGCCAACCGCGGCGGCCGCCTGCTGGGCTTTCCTACCGCGAACCTGAAACTGGTGGACGAACTCTCCCCTGGGCTTGGCGTGTACGCGTGCTGGGCCATGGTGGGCGGCGTAACGCGCCCGGCTGTGGCCAATATCGGCTACAATCCCACCTTTGGGAACGACGCGGTTTCCGTTGAGGTCCACATTATGGACATTGAAGAAGACCTGTACGGCAAGGACCTGACAGTCAGCTTTGTCCAGCGTCTGCGCTCGGAAAAGAAATTCGACGACCTGCAGCAGCTCATGGACCAAATCTCACACGACATCAACCTGGCGCGGACCATCCTTGCCAGCTCCGAGGCGCAAATGTAAGCCATGTTTACCAAAACAATAAAAACGCTCTACTCCATGTTCCATGGCCAGACCATGCGCTGGATAGGTCTTTCACTGGGCGTGGGCGTCTTTTCAGGGCTTGCCGCCGTACTCTTCTTTACGGGCGTGGAATATCTGAAATTCGTCTTCATCCATCAGTTTGCGGGATTTACCCTTCCCGGCCCCGCGGGTGAAGAGATATTCCACGGCCCGGCCGGTGCCTTCCGGCCTTGGCTTATCCCCATCATGACCACTGCGGTGGGTCTTGCGTCCGGCTGGCTCATCATGCGCTTTATCCCGGACTCCGTTGGCGGCGGCACCGACGGCACCGACGCCACCATCAACGCCTTCCACAACAAGGAAGGGAAAATCCCTCCCCTTGTGGGCCTTATCAAAGGTGTCACCGCGATGTTCACCATCGTTACCGGTGGCAGCGCCGGCCGCGAAGGTCCCATCTCGCAAATGGGCGCGACCATTGGCTGCTATATCGCGGATAAATTCAAGCTGACGACAAAGGAGCGCCGCATCATGCTGCTTGCAGGTGCGGCGGGCGGCCTCGGCGCGATTTTCCGCGCACCCCTTGGCGGCGCACTCACCGCCATTGAAGTCATCTACAAGGAAGACTTTGAATCAGAGGCCGTTCTGCCTGCCGTTATCTCCTCTGTTATCGCCTATTCCCTGTTTTCCCTCTTCTTCGGCACAACGCCCATCTTCGGCATCCCCGAGTTCCACTTCACCAACGCGCTGGAACTGCCCTTTTACGTGCTGATGGCTTTTTTCTGCTCCTTCACCGGATGGTTTTACATCCGCACTTTTGAATTCATCAAATTCAAGGTCTTTGAGCCGCTCTCCCTTAAGCTGGGCCTGATGTGGGCCATGGGCCTTGGCGGGTTGGCCATGGGCCTTTTGGGCATGACATTCCCGCAGCTGCTCACCGGCGGCTACGGCTGGCTGGAACTCGCCATCAAGGGCGAGCTGGCCGTATCCATCATGCTGGCCATCCTTGTGGGCAAGACCCTTGCCACGTCCGTGACCATCGGTTCGGGCATGAGCGGCGGCATGTTCGCCCCGGCCCTGTTTGTTGGCGGCATGAGCGGCGGCTTTATCGGCTTTTTGTCCAACAAGTACTTCCCGGATATTGTCACCCAGCCCGGCGGCTACGTGCTGGTGGGCATGGCGGCCTTCTTTGCTGGTGTGGCCAATGCCCCCATCGGTCCCATGATTATGGTCTGCGAGTTGACGCAGGGCTACGGCCTGCTTGCGCCGCTGATGCTGGCCAGCGTGGTGTGCATTGTCCTCGGCAAAAAGACCTCGCTGTACGAAAATCAGGTGGAAAACAAGTTTGAGTCACCCGCGCATATTGAGGACATGACCATCAACGTCCTCGAAGGCCTGTACGTGAAGGACTACTTCCGCCCCGGCCGCGTAACCACGCTGGAGGAAGGCACCACCCTCAAGGCGCTGACGGACATCATCGTCGGCACCAACGAGCTGTACTTCCCCATCAAGAACACCGAGGGCGCCATTACGGGCATGCTGGGCATGAAGGACGTGCGCAAGGTGCTGTACGAAACCTGCCTCTTTGACCTCATCGTGGTGCGCGACCTCGCGGGCAAGCCCGCAACCCTCGTCCCCAAGGACGACCTGTACACCGCGCTGATGAAGTTCGTGGATACCGACTACGGGCAGATTCCCGTGGTACACCCGGAATCCCCGCACACAATTATTGGCATCCTGAACCGCGAAGACGTGTTCAATGCCTACAAGAACGCCATCACCATCGCCACAAGCTAGCGCACGCGCGCCAGCCCTCCCCCCACACGCAAAACGGGGCGCAGCCACATGGCCGCGCCCCGTTTTTTCTTCGTCCACCGCCAGATGGCGGCGCAGTGCCTATTCGCCTGCGCCGTGCACCGTTTCGCACACAGCGGCCAAAGCCTTCATAGGCTCGCTATGCTGGAAAATGTTGCGGCCAATGGCAACGCCGGATGCGCCGGCCTCAAGGGCCTCCTGAATCATGGCAAGGAAGGACTTCCAATCCGGCTGGCCCGGCCCCCCCGTCACCAGCACCGGCACCGGGGAGTGCTCCACGGCGTGGCCAAAAGATGCGGCGTCCCCGGAATAGGGCACGCACACCACATCCGCGCCAAGCTCGCCGCCAAGGCGAATGCAGTGGCCTATGAGGCTGGGGTCCAGCTCGTTCACAATTTGGCCGCCAAGGGCGTAAATCACGGCAATAACGGGCAGACCAAGGAGGTGCGCCTCGTCTGTGATGGTGCCAAACTCCTGCAGCATGCGGTCTTCAAGGTCGTTGCCGATATTCACATGCACGGACACGGCGTCTGCGCCCAGCCTGTGGGCCTGCTCCACGGAGCAGACAATGCTTTGATTGTAGTTGGGCAGGCCGTGTTTGGTTCCGGCAGACAGCTGGATAATAAGATTCGTCTCCGGCTCCACATCTGCGGCCTTGGCCCGGGCGAGGCCCTTATTGAGCACCACGCCCTGCACGGGCAGGGTTGCTGCGCCCGCGAGGAGTTCGGGAAAGGTTTCGATCCCCTGAAGCATGCCGTCGCTTGCTCCATGGTCCAGCGGCAGGATGACCGAGCGTGATGTCCGGGTGTGAAACAGCCGCCGCAACCGTCGGGTCGTTCCAATCATATCCACCTCGTTGTTGAGTTTTCGCCCTGCGTGTTCCGGAGAAAAGGAACACGCAAAAGCGTCAATGATAAAATAAAGTTATGGCAAAAACGAACACGGTTCACACCGCCCTTTCCGGTGCGCCGCGCTCCCGGCATGCGGGAGCGGACTTGCCTGCGTTGCAGGTGTACCCTATGTTCCGCCAACGCGCCACATGCGCAAGGGAGTCGCCATGAGCATATTTGAAACGGAACACACCATACTTATCACCTGCGCCAAGGCTGTAGAGCCTTTTGTCGCCGAGGAACTGGTCCAGCTGGGCTTTGACGTCACGGCCGAGCGCCCCGCCGCCGTGGAAACCACAGGCACGTTCACGGACTGCATGCTCCTGAACCTGCACCTGCGCACGGCCCACCGCGTGCTCCTTGAGGTGGCGCAGTTCCGCGCGGATTCGCCCGACGCGCTGTACAGCGAGGTCTCGCGCCTGCCGTGGGAGGATGTCATCCCCTCGGACGGGTACGTCTCGGTGGTGGCCTCCGCCCGCACCGAGGCGGTGCGTGATGCCCGCTTTGCCGGCCTGCGCACCAAGGATGCCATAGTGGACCGCATCCTCAAACACAAGGACCGCCGTCCGGACTCCGGACCAGACCGAAGCCGCGCCGTGGTCTCCCTGTACTGGCACGACGACAGCGTGACCCTGTACCTTGATACCACGGGCGAGCCGCTGTCCATGCGCGGCTACCGCAAGCTGCCCCACCGCGCGCCCATGCGCGAAACCTTGGCGGCCGCCGCCATCCTTGGCACGCAGTGGGAGCCGGGTGCGCATTTCGTCAATCCCATGTGCGGCAGCGGCACCCTTGCCATCGAGGCGGCCCTTCTCGCCACACACACCGCGCCGGGGCTTCTGCGCGAGAATTTTTCCTTTATTCACGTTTGCGGGTACGACGCCGGGGAATGGTCCCTCATGCGCGAAGACGCCATCAAGCGCCGCACGGCGCCAACCGGGCGCATCATCGCCACGGACATCGACCCCAAGGCCGTGGCCGCCGCGCGCAAGAATGCCGAGGCCGCGGGCATGGCGCGCGCCATCGAATTTGACGTGTGCGACTTCCGCCGCACCACCGTGCCCCCGGCCACCGAAGGGGACTGCATCCTGCTCAATCCCGAATACGGCGAGCGCCTTGGCTCCGAGCGGGAACTGGAGCCCATCTACACCGCCATTGGCGACATGTTCAAACAGTCGTGCCAAGGCTACACCGGAGCGGTCTTCACGGGCAACATGCACCTTGCCAAGCGCATCGGCCTGCGCACGCGCCGCCGCATCCCGCTGTTCAATGGCCGCATCGAGTGCCGCCTCTTTGTCTATGACCTCTACGCAGGCACGCGCAAGGTGCGTTCCTGACCGAGGTCTTCCGGCGTGCGTCCTCTCCAGCCCGGCTCCAGAGCCGGGCTTTTTTATGCCCTTTCGCCGGGCCGGTTAAGGACGCTCACGTTTTGAACATTCTGCGCTGCGCCCCAAAACCGCTCCCCAATGCCCCATGTTCGTAACTTTCCAAAAGACAGGTCCAAAACAGGAGCGCAACCCGCCCCGCGCAAGGGCCGCAGGGTGACGAACAGGTTACGAACATTCGTGAACACGAAAACGACACGACGAACACCCTTTTGGGCAAACGGCCCGGCCCTGTCGCAAGCGCGTCGTTATTCCCGTCAGAAAAGAACACAGAAAAAGTGAATTTTTCAGGGGGGGTAATCCTCAAGCGAACATCACGAACAGACCAACTCCCACAACAACAAAACAAAAGAAAGAAGAGAAGAAGAAGAGGGAGGGGGTGTCCTAAACCGGGCAGCAAAGCATCCAACCGCTGCGTCACAAATCGCACCAGAAGAAGCTAAAAAAAGAAAAGCCCCCAAGAGGTACCGACAACTCATCGCCAAACAGCACCCGGTCGAAAGCACAAAACCAAAGCCAACACCATGGTGCCCAAGGCACCACGTTTCGTCACGCCACAGGACACGAAGACCGAGACAGGCCATGAAAGGGACCGATGCCCTTTGGGCAAAACAAAACGGGACACTCCCGAAGAAGTGCCCCGCTCAAAACGGTACAAAAATCGTCACGGTTACCTGTCAGACCACAACACGCGCTTTCCCTTGACGGCAAGCCGGGCCAGAGGGTGCCCATGAAACGACAAGCCTGCCCACTTCCCAGACTGCGGCGCCGTCAGACTTTGGCCGGACAACAGCTGACGAATAACGTCAATGGACGACGCATCCACAAACCGCTGCGATTCACCGGGAAGGAGCGCGCGCAGACGGGCGTCGGGCTTAAACTTTTTGCCCGCAAACTTGCCGACCGGAAACCCCTGCCAGCGCATATCACGCGGGATGATGCGCAGCGCGTGCTCATGCAGAAAATAGGTGTTCTCCCCAAAACGGTAAACCTCGCCCGGCGGCAGTCCCGCAAGGTCTGCTCCGGCCTGCGCGCACAGATTGCGTTCCGCACGGGATAATGGACGGCCCGGAAAGTCGCCCTTGCCACCCTGCACAGGCGCGCCGTCGTCCCCATCGCCCTCGGGCTTTACAAACCGGGCGAGGAAGAATCCTTGTCCGCCCTCTTGCCCGCCGCCCACACGCAGCACACCCTCAAGGTGCGCCATGGTCGGCGCGTCCACCTGAAAGCCCGGAGGATGCGGCAGCGGGTCTAGGGTCAGCCCCAGCTCGCGGACGGCAAAATCGGCCTGCGTTTCATTTTCGCGCGCATTGGTGGTGCAGGTGGAATACATGAGCCGACCGCCGGGCTTCAACAGATCCACCGCGGTGCGCAACAATTCACGCTGCAGGCGCTCCAACGGTTCGGTTTTGTCCTCGCTCCACATCTGCATGACGTTGGGGTTCTTATTCACGGTACCCCAGCCCGAGCACGGCGGATCCAGCAGGATGGCGTCAAAGGAGCCGGGCGGAAGGGGGAGTTCCTCGCCGGGGAAGGAGCACGTGGCGGCGTTGACCGCGTTCATGCGGTGCAGGTTGCGGCGCAGGGTCTCAAGGCGTGAGCGGTTTGGCTCGTTGCCGATGACGAAACCCTCCGGCCCCACAAGAAGCGATAAAAGACTTGTCTTTCCGCCCGGACTGGCGCACATATCCAGAATTGCCGATCCGGGGGCCGGATCCAGATACAGTGGCGGCAACATACTGGATTTGTCCTGAATGTAGATGAGGCCAAAGGTGTTGGCGAGGCTGCCCCCAAGGGGCTGCGGCTCCTCGGTGAGGTGGTAGGCCACATCGGAAAACGGCTCCGGCGCAAACCGGTAGCCCTCGGCGTGCAGGAGATCCAGCGCAAGCTGACGGTCCTGCTGGGGACAGGCCAAGCGGAAGGTCCGTTTGGCGTCCGTGGTGGGAATGGTGGTTGATTCTGCCATGGTGTGTGTTGTCGAGGGTTGATGTACGGCTTTCAAAGCCTCGGAACCTACGGACTGCGCGCCCAAAGCGCAAGCGCAAGGTGGGGACCACAGGGTGGTCCGTGCCCTTGTTCTGCATGGACAAAGTTAGATTTTGCGTCCTTACGCAGAAGGTGCTACACAGGTCTTCCTTTCCGAACTGGAAATGAAGACCATACTGAACGACACCATCGTGCGGAGGCGGGGCCGGCTTGGCCCGCAGTCCGCGCTTTTGCAATCTTTTCTTTCAAGGAGCTGAAATTCATGGGTTGTGTGCGTTATCTGGCGACCCTTCTCATGGCGGTAGCCATCCTCCTGCCCGGGCAGGCTATGGCTGCGGAACTGGCCAAGACCTTTGCGGTCCTTCCCTTCGCCATCAATGGTCCCGACAAGTACCAGTACCTGAGCCGTGGCATTCAGGACATGATGATTTCCCGCCTCAGCTGGGAAGACCATCTTGAACCCGTGAGCAAGGACGACGTCGCCGCCAAGGTGAACAGCGCTCCCGATTCCGACGCAGCCGCCGCCAAGGCCCTTGGCGCCCTTGATGCAGACTACCTCGTCTGGGGCAGTGTGACCATGGTTGGCGAGCAGTGCAGCGTGGACGTGCGCGTGTCCCACAACGACGGCGCCGCCTGGCCGCAGAGCGTGCAGACCGACATCGGCGGCCTGATTCCCGCCCTTGAAGGCATGGCCGGCGACATCAACGACCGCATCTTCAAGCGTCCGGCTCCCGCACCTCAGGCGGCCCAGCAGCAGCCTGTGAACCGCATGAATCCCGAGCTTATCTTCAACGAGCGCAAGGACGGACAGCAGTTCTACCTGAACCCGCAGTTCCGCTACTCCGGCGGTTCCGACACCCCCGGTCGCTGGAGAAGCCCACGCCTTGGCTTTACCGCTCAGGGCATGGTTGCCGGTGACCCCGACGGCGACGGCCAGAACGAAATGCTGTTCATTAGCAAGAACACCCTGTCCGTGTACCGCTACGACCGCGGCCGTCTGCGCCTGTTGGCCGAGGTGACCCCCTCGCGCCGCATTGAGCTGCTGAACGTGAACCTCATCGATACCGATAGGGACGGCGTGCAGGAAATTGTGGTCTCCGGAGTGTACGAGCACGACCTCGACTCCGCCATGAGCCGCAACGGACGCAATACCCCCAATTCCTACATTTATCACTTCGACGGTCAGGCCCTGAAGCCTGTGGCCGAAGACCTGCCCTATTTCATGCACGTGGTGCGCATGCCGCCCACGTTCTCCCCCGTGCTTATCGGCCAGAAGGCCGGCCGCCTGCGGACCTTTGACTCCCCCATCCACGAAATGGTGCGTATGGGCGGCGAGTTCCAGCTCGGCAAGCGCGTGGCCGTTCCTGAAAAGGCCAACGTCTTCAACATCGCCTACCTGCCCACCAAAGACGGCCACAAGCTGCTGCTGGTGAATAAGCAGGACCAGATTGAAGTCTACACGCCCACCAACGAACTGCAGTACACGTCTCTGGACCAGTTTGCCGGTTCGCAGTTGGGCTTTGAACTGCCGGATACCCTGAGCGGCCTCGGCACCGCCCGCGACCAGTACACCAACATGTACTACATCCCCCTGCGCCTCGTTCCCACCAACCTTGATGGCAACGAGAGCTGGGAGATTCTGGTCAACAAGAACATCTCCGTGGCCGCGCAGTTCTTCGAGCGGTACCGCTTCTTCCCCAACGGCGAAATCCACTCCCTGTTCTGGGACGGTGTGGGCCTGAGCCTGTCGTGGAAGACGCGCCGCATCAAGGGCACCGTCTGCGACTACGGTCTGGCCGACATCAACAACGACGGCGTGCGCGATCTGTACGTCGCCCTGAACACCTACCCCGGCCACTCCGGCCTTGGCCAGCGTAAGGCCATGGTGATCAGCTACCCCCTCGACCAGACCAAGATGGACCCGGCCACCCCGGTGGAGCGCGAGCAGTAAGCCGCCTCCCGCCATATGGCACCCATCAGCCCCCGCAGCACATGCCGCGGGGGCTGTTTTTGTTTCCGGGGACGGCGCTGGGGAATATTGGCCGGACGGTTTTCCTTAGCGTGCTGGGCGTGGTATAGTGGGCGGAAATATGTGTCATGCATAGCAGGGAGTGTGCCGCGTGCGCGTTGTGGTCCGGATTGTTCTTGGCATTATGGTCTGTGTGGCGTTGTCGCCGCCAGCTTTGGCGGAGCCTCTCCGCCTGCGTTATGCCAATTCACCGCCGGCCTCTACGTTCCCGTGCATCCAGATGGAACGCTGGGCCGATGAGGTGGAGCGGCGCACCAAGGGCGCTGTAGAAATAGAAACCTACCCCGGAGCGACCCTTGCCGGGGCCGGGGACATGCAGCAGGCGGTGGCCGCAGGGAAGGCCGATATCGGGTGTATCTCCCTGCCCTTTGCCCAACAGAAGACGCCGGTATGTACCCTGTTTGAGGAGCCTCTCGGCTTTACCTCCGCCACGGTGGCCTGCGCGACGTTTTGGGATATGTTCCAGCGCTATGCCCCGCCCCAGTTCAAGAGCGTGAAGGTGCTCACGGTGTTCACCTCCGGTCCCAGTTGCCTGATGAGCAAGGTGCCGGTGCGGGGCCTTGGGGACTTTGAGGGCCTTGAGGTACGCGCCATCGGCAACGGCCTTGATATTATCCGCCGCCTTGGCGGTGTGCCGGTTTCCCTGCCCATGTCCATGACTGGTGACGCCCTGCACAAGGGGACGGTCAAGGGCGTGCTGTCCTCGCTGGATGTGCTCATGGATATGAATTTTGCCGAGTATTGCCGGTATCAGGTGGCGCTGAACCTGCACGTGTATCCCTTTGTCGTGGTCATGAACCGCGCGGTGTGGGAAAGCCTGCCGCAGGCTGTGCAGCAGGTGATGGAAGACCTCTCGCGCGAGCATGCGGTGTGGACCGGGCAGTATGTGGACGCCCACACCCGCAAGGCCGTAAGCTGGGCGGTGAAGCGCCATAACGTGCAGTTTTTGCAGTGGCCGGAAGCCGACCTGCGCGATACACGTGTGAATTTGGACGTTGGCGTCACCCGGTGGATGAGCCGCGCCCGCGACGCCGGATACCCCGCCAGCCAAATGGTGCGCGATGTGGTCCGCTTCAAGGCCAAAAACCGCAAGCGCTATGGCGCGTACATCCCCTCTTTTCCTTGAGGCGCAGTTGCGCTAAGACCGCCCCATGCCACCCGTACAGCATTTTGACGTGTCCGACGCCGAATCCGGGCAAAAGCTCCTGCAGTTTCTCCAGCGCCGGTTGGGGAATGTGCCCCGCTCCCTGCTTATGCGCCTTGTGCGCAAGGGGCAGGTGCGCGTTGATGGGGGCCGCAAAAAGCCCTTTGACCGCGTGAGCGCCGGGCAGGTGGTGCGCGTGCCGCCCATCCGTCTTGATGACGTTCCCGCCCCTTCCGCCGACGGGCCGGCACTGCCCGTGGCCTACGAAGAGGACGGCGTCGTGGTCATTGTCAAACCCGCCGGCCTTCCGGTGCAGCCCGGCACCGGACATGCCGACGCCGTGACCGAGCGCCTCAAGGCGCAGTATGCCGGCGCGGCGTTTACCCCCACACCCGCCCACCGTCTCGACCGTGATACCTCGGGCCTGCTGGCCTGCGGCGCAACGTATGCGGCTCTGAGGCACCTTCAGGAGGCCTTTCAGAACCATACACTGGGGAAATACTATTTGTGCTGGACCGAGGGCGCATGCGAGGCGGGAACGCGCCTGACCATGCGCGACACCATGGAGCGCAGCGGCGCGCCCGGACGCGAGAAGGTGCGCACCGGATCGGGCAAGGACGCCCACGCCCGCGCCTTGTCGCTGTACACCGATGGCGCGGTGACGCTGTTTTGCGTGCGGCTGTTCACAGGACGCATGCACCAGATTCGCGTGCAGCTTGCCGGGCGCGGCTATCCCCTTGTGGGGGACGGCAAATACGGGACACCTCGGGGCAACCAGCGCATGCTGCTGCATGCCTGGGCCTTGGCGTGGGATGACACGTTCGTGCGCCGCGACCCGGACTGGGCCGGACGCTTCGCCGTTGGCGGCCATGTGCCGGATGATGTACGCGAGCTTGATATGTAGGGGACCATGCAGGAGCGAAAAGGGGAACCTTTCGCGGGCGATGGCGCGTGACGGCTTGGCCGGGCGCGCCTTATTTTTTGCCAAGGCCGCTGGCGCGGTCAAAGTGGCCGCTGACGGCAGCGGTGAAGGTGACGGGCAGATCCTCCGGCACGGGGCGGCCGGTGTTGGCGGGATGGGCGTGCAGGCGCAGCCCGCCGCCCTCCTCCACGCGCACGCGAAAGTTCGTCCAGCCTTCGCGCGTCAGGCGGTCCTCCAGCTCGCCAAGGCGGGCCAGAAGCGCTGGCGTTGGCCGCACGCCATAGGGAAACCGCGTGAGCAGGCAGGGCCGCGCGGGCTGGTCCGGGCGTGGCAGACTCAGGGCGCGTGCCAGCGTATGGATGTCGTCCTTGGTGATGCCCGCCTCGGCAAAGGGACTGCGCACACCCAGTTCGGCAAGGGCGCGCAGACCCGGGCGGTACTCGCCGTGGTCGCTGGCGTTTGTGCCGTCAAGAAGCGTCGTGTTTTGGGCGGCGCGGCGCGCGGCGGTAAAAAGGTGGTGCTTGCAGTGATAGCAGCGCTGTGGGCTATTCTCCGCGACGCCAGAGACGCTGAGTGGGTCCACGGTGATAATCTGAAACGGCAGCCCAAGGTCCTCCAGCCACGCGCGGGCGGCGGCGGATTCATCGGGCGTCAGATGGGGGCCGGAGATATGCAGGCAGGTCATGGCCGCGCCAAGGCGCTTGGCCACATGGGAGAGCAGGCGGCTGTCCAGCCCCCCGGACACTGCGATGGTGCCCGGGGCGGCCGAACGGATATGCGTCAGGAGCGCCTGCATTGTGAGGCGCAGGCGCTCCGGAACGTCGTCTAGGAGGAGGGAATCTCTTCCTGCGCTTCGGTGAGCTGGAATGTTCCGTCTTCGATCCATTTTTTGAGCTCATTCGCCACTTCAAGGGAGCGGCTGTAGCTTGTCAGGGGGACGGTCTGCACGGTTTTGCCGTTAAGTTCAATCTCGCCGCTGACCAGTTCCGAGAACTTGGCGTGCTTGAGAATGCGCGGCAGGCCATTGGGGTAGTCGTACCCGTAGTCCCTGATGGGCATATCGATATCGTCGTCACTGACGCCGGTGAACCATGCCATGTCCTCGTTGAGGATGGGAATGGGAATACCAACGCCAAGGGCCAGCGAGCAGCCGTAGCCGGTGATGGAAACGCCGCGCACGTAGCGGGCGTCCATGCTCTTGAGGTCGCCCTTGAGCATGAGGGTTCCGGCCCCGGTCATGGGGATGCCGCGTTCGTTGCGCTTGGGCGCGGCGTCGTGCTGGGTGCCCGCGCCAAGAACATAGCCCACGCCGCCGCCGATGAAGATGCGCGTGCCAAGGCCGATGGTCTTCAGGTACGGGTCGTTGAACAGCGGGCTGAGCTGGCCTGCGGTGGCAAAGTTGGCGTTGCGCCCGCCCGGCTTGAGCGGCCCCATGTAGGTGTAGATGAGGCGGCTGGTCAGGTTCACGGCGCAGTTGTAGTTCTGGTAGCAGTTGCGCGGGTTGAGCAGCTCGGCAAAGGGCAGATCCGCCAGCGTGATGTTTTTGTCCAGCTCGCGGCGGGGGTAGCAGTCCGTGCCGTAGGCGGTGGCGCGCAGGTGCACGGCCTTGCCGCGGACAAGGTCTTCAATGACGTGGCCGCCGCCGTACTTGAACTGGCCGGGGTAGACCTTGTTCAGCGGGTCGTCCTCGGTTGGCTCGGTGGCGCCGAGGTAGGAATCCACCGCCGCCAGCCCGCCGTAGCAGGGCACGTCGTTCAGCCAGACGTTGGACGTGCGCATGGTGGGCGGATTTTTCTGACCGATATTAAACAGCAGACCACTGGAACACATGGGCGAGAAGGTGCCGGTGGTCACGACGTCCACTTCTTTGGCCGCGGCGACTTTCCCCTTCTTGCGCACCACGTCCACCATCTCCTCTGCATTGAGGACGACGGCCTTGCCTTTGCGAATCTTTTCGTTGATTTCCTTAAGCGTCTTGTTCACTTCATGAGAGTGACTCATTGGGCTTCTCCTATGCTGAAAAATCACGTAAGCGGCAATCGTGGCCGATTCTGAAATGGAAGGCAATGCAAATTTGCGTGCAAAAGCGCGGGAAGCCGCTTGGATACTAGGTTTTTCCTTGGCTTTGGCGGTGTTTTGCGGTATAACGGCCCATACTTTTTCGAAGCAGCGAACACGTCCGCAACACACCGATTTTTCTCTCTTTTTTAACACACTTTGTTGTGGACTTTTTTCCCTCGCAAAGACCGGACACCAATGGATTCCGAATTGAAGAACATTTTGCGCGATCATCTGCTGAAAAACCACTCCGCGGATGAGCTCCGGCGCTGGTACGACCCCTTGCGACTCACGATGAACAGCGAGCAGACAGAGCTGTCCGTGGTCTTTCCCCACGCCTTTTTTTCGCAGTGGTTCGCAGGGAGTCATCAGGAGCGTTTTGAGCAGGAACTGCATGCGTTCTTTGCCGCGCCCGTGCGTCTGCGCTACGGGACCAACGGCAGTTCGGCCAAGGCGGCGCAGACCCCTGCCGCCGGCGAGGACGACGTGCGCACGCTGGATTATCCCTTCGGGCGTGAATTCGCGTTTTCCAGCTTTGTGCAGAACAACAAAAACGCCTTCCCCATCATCTCCGCGCGTGAGGTGGCCAAGCAGACGGACCCAACGTTTAATCCGTTCATCGTCTGCGGCCCCAGCGGCTCGGGCAAGACGCACCTGCTCAAGGCCATGGCCAACGAGCTGGCCCGCAATCATGGGCGCGAAAACGTCTTCTTCGGCTCCGTCGAGGATCTGCTCCACCTCTACGAAGGCGAGTGCGGCGGCGACGCCATGAAGGCCCGGGCGCAGGTGTGCGGCTATACCTTTCTGCTGGTGGACGACCTGCATCTCCTCAAGGGGCACAGGGACTTCCAGAGCGAGATTCTGACCCTGTTCGACAGCTTCTACGACGCCCGCAAGCAGATGGTCTTTGGATGTCTTGGCAACCTGCCCTCCTACGATTTCCTTGACCCCAAGCTTAAGTCGCGGCTGGAGTGGGGGCTTATCGTCACGCTGGCGGAGCCGGACCTTGAAGTGCGCATTGCCTGCGTGGAGCGCTTTTGTCGTCAGAAACAGCTTGGCCTGTCGCGCGAGCGGCAGCTTACCGTGGCGCAGCGCTTCACGGACCTGCGGTTTTTGCAGGGCGTGCTCCTGAAGTTGTACGCGTACAAGGAATTCGTCAGCACGGAGTTTTCGGACAGTGATTTTGACCGCATCATCGCCCAGTCGGACGATGGCGCACGCGGGGATGTGGACCCGCAAACCATTCTTGACGTGGTGGCGGCCTTTTACGGCCTGAGCCTTGGCGACCTGAAGGGCGCAAGGCGGCACCACAATATCGTGCGGGCGCGGCAGGTGGCCATGTACCTGAGCCGCGACATCCTGCAGACCTCCTACCCCGCCCTTGGGCGGCAATTTGGAGGGCGCGACCATTCCACGGCGCTGTACGCCGTGAAGAAGGTGCGCACCCTCATGGCCGAAGACGTGCACTTCAAGGACCAGGTCGAGACGCTGCGAAAGCGCTGTCTCGCAGACGACTAACGGTCGTGGTCATGCACAATATACCAGCCCGACAGCGGGCCGGATGGAAGATTACGAGTGGCTGCCGCACAGTTTGCGGCCGCGATATTTGTTTCAGTTTTCACGCAAGGAGAAGACGATGTTTCTGAAGGTGTTCCGGGATGACATCATCGAAGGCCTGCAGAAGTCGGCAAGCATCATTCCCGCCAAGACCGGCGCGGCATTTTTGAGAACCATTTGGCTGAAGGTGGACGGCGGCGCCCTGCGCATTATGTCCACGGACTCCAATTTGGAATTTTGCGGCACCTATACGGCTGAAATCATTGAGGAAGGCCTTGTGGGCGTGCAGGGACGGTCCTTTTACGACCTCATCCGCAAGCTGCCTCCGGGGCAGATTACCCTCAAGGCGGACGACGAGGGCCAGCACCTTTCCATCCAGCAGGGAAGCCGCAAATACAAGCTGCCCACCAACGAGAAGAGCTGGTTCCAGAACTTTTCGGAATTCCCCGAGGAGAACTCCGTGTTCTGGGCCGGGGATTTTCTGCAGGAACTCATCGACAAGACCGCCTACTGCATCAGCGATGAAGACACCATGGAAGCCATCGCCTGCCTGAGCCTGATGCCCGACAAGACCACGCAGCACATTGAGTCCTGCGGTCTGAACGGCCACCAGTTCGCCATGTTGCGCTTTCTGCACGACGACCTGCGCGACATGCTCCCCGACGGCGGCGTGCTCATCCAGAAAAAGTACTTGGTGGAACTGAAAAAGTGGCTCTCCGGCGACGAGATTGAGCTGAACATCGACAATAAGCGTCTCTTCTTCCGCACCGCGGACAAGAAGGAGACCTTCAGCCTGCCGCTGTCCTTCTATCAGTATCCGGATTACCACACCTTCCTCGACAAAATCGCCGAGGACGGCGTGTCTGAGATGACGGCGGACCGTCTGGAACTCATTGATGCCCTTGAGCGCATCATCATTTTCAATACCGAGAACAACCGCTGCGCGTATTTTCAGCTCGGCGGCGAACTTGTGATTTACAGTCAGGGGCAGGACGTCGGTACCGCGTCCGAATCCCTCGACGTCGACTTCACGGGCGACCTGAAAAAAATTGCGTTCCCCACGCGCAACCTTATCGAAATCCTCAATCATTTCTCCTCGGATAAGGTGAACTTCAAGCTGACCGGCGCGGAAGGGCCTTGCGGCGTCTGCGGCGAGGACGATCCCGAATATCAGGTCATCATCATGCCCATGAAGATCGTGGAAGAAACGTATTACAGCGAGGAAGGCACCGAATAATGACCCAGCCCAAGCAATATAATGCGGAAAGCATCACCATTTTGGAGGGCTTGTCCGCAGTTCGAAAACGCCCGGCCATGTACATCGGTTCCACCGATGCGCGCGGCTTGCACCACTTGGTGTACGAGGTGGTGGATAACTCCATTGACGAAGCCATGGCGGGCTATTGCGATACCATCATCGTGAACCTGCACATCGACAACAGCGTCACCGTCATGGACAACGGCCGTGGTATTCCCGTGGATATGCATCCCAAGGAAAACCGCCCCGCCGTTGAAGTCGTCATGACCGTGCTCCACGCCGGTGGCAAGTTTGATAACGACTCCTACAAGGTCTCCGGCGGCCTGCACGGCGTTGGCGTCTCCTGCGTGAACGCCCTGTCCGAGTATTTGGAAGTCACCGTCCGCCGCGACGGCAAAAAGTGGTTCCAGAAGTACGAGCGCGGTGTTCCGGCAACCCAGCTGAAGAACATTGACGACGCTGTGGACTCCGGCACCATGATCCGCTTCCGCCCGGACGAAGAGATTTTCGAGACGAACCAGTTCCAGTACGACGTACTGCGTAAGCGCTTTGAGGAACTGGCGTACCTCAATCCCGGCCTGACCATCGACTTCCGCGACGAGCGCACCCAGCGCAGCGACGTGTTTAAGTTCGACGGCGGCATCGGGCAGTTCGTGGCCGACCTGAACTCCGGCTCCACGGGCATCCATCAGACGATTTCCGGTTCTGCGGAAGTGGACAGCATCTCCATCGATTTTGGCATGCAGTACAACACCTCCTACAAGGAAGTGATGCTGACCTTTGCCAATAACATCCGCACCAAGGAAGGCGGCACGCACCTGATGGGCTTCAAGTCCGCCCTGACGCGCGCCATCAACGCCTACATCCAGAACTCGGACCTGCCTAAAAAGCTCAAGGCCAAGCTCTCCGGCGATGACGTGCGCGAGGGCCTGACCGCCGTGGTCAGCGTGAAGCTGCCTGCTCCGCAGTTTGAGGGGCAGACCAAGACCAAACTTGGCAACTCCGAGGTCTCCGGCCTTGTGTCCGGCATGGTGTACGACAAGCTGAACACCTTCTTTGTGGAGAACCCCAAGGACGCCCGCGCCATTATCGAAAAGGTCGTGGACGCCCACCGCGCCCGTGAAGCCGCGCGCAAGGCCAAAGACCTTGTGCGACGCAAGGGCGCGCTGTCGGACAACTCCCTCCCTGGCAAGCTGGCGGACTGCCAGACCAAGAAGCCCGAGGAGTCCGAGCTGTTCATCGTTGAGGGCGATTCCGCCGGCGGTTCTGCCAAGCAGGGACGCGACCCCCGCATTCAGGCCATCCTGCCCTTGCGCGGCAAGATTCTGAACGTGGAGCGCACCCGCTTTGACAAGATGCTTGGCAACAAGGAAATCAAGGCCCTTATCACCGCCATGGGCGCCGGTATCGGCCAGGGTGAGGACGAGATTGAGCTGGACAAGCTGCGCTACCACAAAATCGTCATCATGACTGACGCCGACGTGGACGGCGCGCACATCCGGACGCTGCTGCTCACCTTCTTCTTCCGCCACTACCCGCAGCTTATCGAGCACGGCTATCTCTACATCGCCCAGCCTCCGCTCTTCCGCGTGCACAAAGGCAAGTTTGAGAAGTACATCAAGGACGAGGGCGAATACGCCGGCTACCTGCTGGAGCGCATCGCCGGCGACATCGAAGTGCACTCCATTGGCTGCGACGAGCCGCGCGTGTTCCGCACCGCGACGCTGGTGCGCTTGATGAACAAGATCAACTTCTTGCGTGACAAGACCCTTGAGGCCGAACAGCTCGGCATTGGCGAGGACCTGTTCCACAAGCTGCTCGCCTTTGACGTGAAGCTGACCCCCGCCTCCCTCGACAACGGCGAGTTTGAGACGCTGAAGGCCTACATCGGCGAGCGCGGCTACTCTGCCGAGCTGGAACTCTCCGACGATGGGCTGGAAAGCCGCCGCTATGTCATCTTTGACAACGGCAAGGGCCACCGCACGCGCATTGGCGTGGAGTTCTTCAACTCCAAGATCTTCAAGCAGAGCTATGACCGCTTCGCCGCCGTTATGGACCAGTGCGGTTCCCATGACTTCCAGCTGGTCAAGAAGGACACCACGGACACCATCTCCGGCATCTTCAACCTGCTGGACGCCGTGTTTGCCGAGGCGCACAAGGGCATCAACATCCAGCGCTATAAGGGCCTGGGTGAAATGAACCCCGAACAGCTGTGGCAAACCACCATGAACCCCGAGCAGCGCACCATGCTGCAGGTCACCGTGGACGACGCCGCTGAGGCGGACGAGCTGTTCTCGGACCTGATGGGCGATCAGGTGGAGCCGCGCCGCCAGTTTATTGAGCGCAACGCTCTGGCTGTAGGCGACTTGGACATCTAAGGCCACGCCCCGCGCTCTTGCGCGGCATGGCCATGACACACCTGCCCGGCGCACCTTGCGCCGCCGCAGGGATGACAGTTTTTCGGCAGGACCGCCCGCCCCGCTTTGGCGGGAGGGCGGCTCCCCGGATTAATCCCCGCCCGGAGCATGGCTCCGGCAAGCTTGCGAGGGAGAAGCGTGGAAAACCCGACAATCAGTATTGAACAGGAAATACAGCGATCATACCTTGAGTATTCGCTGTCGGTCATTATCGGCCGAGCCATCCCGGACGTGCGCGACGGCCTGAAGCCCGTGCACAGGCGCATCATGTATGCCCAGCATGAGCTCGGCAACACCTACAACAGGGCGTACAAGAAATCCGCCCGCGTTGTTGGTGACGTTATCGGTAAATACCACCCCCATGGCGACTCCGCTGTGTACGACGCCTTGGTGCGTATGGCGCAGGACTTTTCCATGCGCGATCCGCTGGTGGATGGACAGGGTAACTTCGGCTCCATCGACGGCGACTCCGCCGCCGCCATGCGTTACACCGAAGCCCGTATGTCCCGCCTTGCCGGTGAATTCCTCTCGGATATCGAGAAGAACACCGTCGATTTCCGCCCCAACTACGATAACTCCCTGCAGGAACCCGAGGTTCTGCCCACCAAGGTGCCGAACCTGCTCCTCAATGGTTCCGCGGGTATCGCCGTTGGTATGGCGACCAATATTCCGCCCCACAACCTTGGCGAACTCATCGACGCGCTGCTGTACCTGCTGGACCACTCGTCCTGCTCGTCCCGCGACCTGATGCAGTTCATCAAGGGCCCGGACTTCCCCACCGGTGGCGTGGCCTACGTTGGCGAAGGCCTGACCGAGGCCTACACCACCGGCCGTGGTTCGGTGAAGATGCGCGGCACCCTCTCCGTAGAGGACCGTGGCAAGGGCCTTGAGTCCATCGTCATTACCGAGATTCCCTACGCGGTGAACAAGTCCACCCTCGTGGAAAAGATTGCCCTGCTGGTGCATGAGCGCCGCATTGAGGGTATCAGCGACCTGCGTGACGAATCCGACCGCCGCGGCATCCGTATTGTTATCGACCTCAAGCGCGGCACCATTCCGGACATTGTCATCAACGCCCTGTACAAGTACACGGCGCTGGAATCCTCCTTTGGATTCAACATGATGGCCGTTGTGGATAACCGCCCGCAGCTGCTTACCCTCAAGGATATTCTGGCTCACTTCCTTGAGCACCGCCGCGAGGTCATCATCCGCCGCACCCGCTTTGACCTGAAAAAGGCCGAAGCCCGCGCCCATATTCTGGAAGGTCTGCGCATTGCGCTCGATAATATCGACGCCGTGGTCAAGACCATCCGCAGTTCCAAAACCGCTCAGGACGCCAAGCAGGCGCTTATGGAGCAGTTTGAGCTGTCCGACGTGCAGAGCCAGGCCATCTTGGACATGCGCCTGCAGCGTCTGACCAATATGGAGCACGAAAAGCTGCTGGAGGAATACCGGGAGCTGCTCAAGAAGATTGAATTCTTCAAGAGCATTCTGGAGAACGAAGATGTGCTTCTTGGCGTTATCCGCGACGAGCTGGACGCCCTTAAGAAGACCTACGCCACCCAGCGCCGTACCGTCATCGACGACCACGACCTGTCCGGCATCGACATTGAGGACCTGATCCCCGACGCCGACGTGGTTATCACGCTGTCCGAGCGCGGCTATATCAAGCGTACCGCCATGGAAAACTATTCCGCCCAGAAGCGCGGCGGTAAGGGGATCTTTGGCGTGCATACCTCCGACGGGGACTTTATTCTGAACTTCCTCGTCACCACGAACCACCAGTACATTCTGCTGTTCACCAACCGGGGCAAGATGCACCGCCTCAAGGTGCACCAGATTCCCGAGGGCAGCCGTACGGCCAAGGGCATGCACATTGCCAACCTGCTGCCGCTGGACAAGGACGAGTACGTGGTGGCTTCCCTGACCGTACGCGACTTTGCCGCAGACAGGAGCTTCCTGTTCGTGACCCGCAAGGGCATGGTGAAGCGTACGCATCAGGAGATGTACACCAACTGCCGCTCCACCGGCATCATTGCCGTTAACGTCCGCGAAAGCGACGACCTGTTGCAGGTTGTGGACGTGGGCCGCGAGGACGAGATTGTGCTGGTGACGCAGCATGGCTACGCCATCCGCTTTAGCGTTGCCGACGCCCGCGCCATGGGCCGTGGCACTGCTGGTGTGAAGGGTATTGCCCTGCGCAGCGGCGACCGCGTTGTGGCCGGTGTTGTGGTGACGCCTGATGAGCACAAGGACATCCTGACCGTATCCGAAAAGGGCTACGGCAAGCGCTCCAGCCTTGACCTCTACCGCCTGCAGACGCGCGGCGGTAAGGGCATCATCACCATGCGCACCACGCCCAAGACTGGTTCCCTCATCGGGGCCATCATGGTCGAAAAGGACGACGACATCATCATGCTGACGTCCGAAAACAAGGTTATCCGCATTGGCGCCGGTGAAATCCGCAAGGTTGGCCGCGCCACGCAGGGTGTGCGCCTTGTGAGCATGGCCGATGACGGCCACGTGGTGGGCTTCGACATCGTCCGCGACAAGCAGATTGATGAAGCACGGAAGAATGAAGACTAAAACCGCCATCGCCTTGGTGCTGGCGTGCCTGCTCTGGGCGTGTTCTCCGCAGGCGGAGGACACTACCCTGTCCCGCGCCGACCGGGAATACGCTCAGGGCAACTATGTTCAGGCCGAGAACCTGTACCAGAACTACCTGCAATCCTCGCCGCAGGGCGATGCACGGTGGAAGGTCTGGAACCGGCTGCTGGACATTTGTCTCGATATAAATGACTCGCCGCGCAAGGCCGCCACACTGCTGGAGGCCATGCTGCTGGAGTTCTCGGATGCACCCGAGCGCTCCGCGCAACTGACGCGGCAACTGGCTGATGTGTATATGCGCATGCGCCAGTGGGATAAGGCGGCGGAAACGTGGCAGCACGCCCTTGCCGCCAATGCGGGGAACTCGGACAGGTTGTGGGAAATCTCCTTCAACCTCGGCAAGGTGTACCAGTATCAGGGGCGGTATGACCTCTCGCGCGATGCCATGTTGCAGTGCGTGCAGGACGCCCCGGCTGACGTCCCCCGCGCCACCTGTATGTATGAATTGGCGCAGGCCTATTCCCTGCTCCAGAACAACGAACAGGCGCGGGAGTGGCTGCACAAGGTCCGTGCGCAGCAGGCTGCGCCAGAGGAACTGCGCGCCCGCGCCACGTTCCTGCTGGCGGAGATTGCGGTTTCGCAGGGCGAGCGGGAGAAAGCGCTGGAGCTGTTCTCCTCCATCCGCACCACCTACCCCAATCCCAAAGTTATCGAGACCCGCATCGGGCTGTTGGAGTCAAAATAGCTTCATCCCCGTGGGGACTCCAGGGAAGACCATTCAAAGCCGCTCAGGTTCGCCTGAGCGGCTTTTTTGTGGCTGTTGCCGGGCGCAGGGCGGCGGCGTTTGGAGGGAAGTGACGCGCTTGGTTGGGGACTGCGCTGTTGTGATGATGTGGCACAGCGAAGGGCTGCCCTCCCTTGTGGAGACTGCGGTTGAAGACGGGCTGCATGGTGAAAATGTTCCTTATTTTACATTAAATTTCAGAGTGTTAATTTGATTAGGAACACTTTCGACATCCACAGTCCTTGGCACATCAGGAGCGGATGAAGGGGCGGGAAGACGCTGGAAAGAATGGGGGTATGGCCGCACTGGGGCTGTTTGGGGAAATGCGCTCGTCTGTATGGGGATGAGGCGCCGCCGCGACTAGCCTCCAAGAAACGATGTTTCTAAGTTTTTCAATAAAAAGAGCTGGTTATTGTGTTTACGAACACAATGCACATCCTGCCCAATCGCCGGGAGGATACGCAGGAGGGACGTCAGTGCGCGGCGCAGGGCCGAGGGGATAGGCCTCGTGGGAAAAAGAATGTGTGATGTGAGGTGGTTGTGCAGTCAGTCTGTGCACAGCGTTGCACATGTTTGCACATTATATGTGCAGCCTTGTGCACTCAAAAACTTGAGACAATTTCAAGTAAATCCCTAACATACTGATTTTCAACATAAACTGTGTTTGGCACGAAGGTTGATACAGAGAAGGCAGAAGGCGACGGGAAAAGCCTTCCCATAGCCACCTCCCAAGCTCTCTTTGTTCTCTACCGTGCTAGCGGTGCGGCGGCGGAAAATGCATACGACCCTCTCGGCCGCCGCACCGACGAGATATCAAACCTTCCTTGGTTTATTGGATAGAAGCCTCCTTCTTGCGATTGTGACGGCCGGGGCCGGCGACACCCCGGCCGTCACCTGTTTTTTGTCCCTGCGCGGTATGACGCTTTTCATGCCTCATCCCTCCGAAATTCTTTGCCCAGCCAAAACTCCCCGAAATAGCACAAGGAATGCTGCTCTCGCGCGGATATCCGCCCACGGCAAGGGGTGACAGAATCCGTGAAGACGAGTACAGGCACCTGTCCTGCGCCGTACTGGCGCGCCACCCCCTTCCAAATAGCAGAGAGGATGATGCACCAAAGACCCCAAGCTGAGTTAGGATTTCTCCGGTACGTCGTTGCGGCGTGTGTACTGTGTGGCCTTTTGCTGGCTGGTATGCCGCTTCCCGGCCACGCCGGCGAGGCGCAGCGCCCCACCGCCACCGGTGATGCTGTGACGGTGCGCGACGGCACAGTACGCAGCGGCGACAGTGTATCCTCCCTGCTTGGTGACGTGCTCTCCCCTCCTGAAATCTACGACCTGTCCAAACAGTGCCGGGGCGTCTTTCCGCTGACCAAGCTCCGGGCCGGCCAGACCTACCGCGTGCAGTCCGGGCCTGAGGGATTCCACTCCTTCCGCTACGATATTGACGAATGGGAATATCTGCTGGTCACCCACGATGGTGAGGGCTTTTCCGCCAGTGTGAAGAAAACGCCCATAGATGTGGTGGAGGAAACCATGCACGGCGAGGTACGCCAGCGCCGCGCCTTCACCGCCGCCATGCGCGATGCGGGCGGAGACCGTGGGTTGGCCCTGCGTTTGGCTGATATTTTTGCCTTCCGTTTCAACGCGTGGCGCGAGGTCCGAAAAGGCGACACCTTCACTCTGCTGGTGGAGAAGAAATACCGCCGCGGCGAATGTATTGGGTATGGTCGCATCCTTGCGGCCGCTTTTTTCCGCGGGGACACCGTTTATGAGGCGTTTTGGTTCAAGAATGAACCCGATGGCCGCGCGTCCTATTTCGACGCCGCCGGAAAGAACTTGCAGCCCTACCTGCGCGCGCCTTTGGAAACCTATGAGCTGGCGTCGGGCTTTGCTTCGCGCCGTTTGCACCCCGTGACCAAGCGCTGGCAGCCTCATTACGCCATTGATTACTCCGCCCCGCGCGGGACGCCGGTCTATGCCACCAGCGACGGCCGCATTGACCGCATGCGGCGTGACCGTAAATCCGGGCGCTATCTCGCCATTGAGCATGAGGACGGCTACGAATCGCTGTATCTGCACCTCAGCGCGTACGCCAAGGATATTGCCGCCGGCGACCGCGTGGTGCAGGGGCAGGTGATTGGCTATGTGGGCAGCACGGGCTACGCCACGGGACCACATCTTGATTTCCGTCTGAAAAAGAACGGCAGGCTGGTGAATCCGCGGGGCAACCGCTCCCTGACCTCGCGCGACCTCACCCGGCGCGAGATGCGCTATTTGCGTCGCCGCGTCATTGCCTCCCGCGTGCGGATGGGGACCACCCGCCTTGCGCACAATGATTCCCGCTTTTCCGCACAGATGTAGATTATTCGCAGCTTGCCCTCGCATTTTTCGGGGCGCATAAAGCCACCCTGTGGTAGTCTGGATGGAAACGTCCGGACCACGAGGAGGTGGCCATGAATCGCTTTCGTTGTGGTGTTGTGGGGCTGGTCTTGCTCTGTCTTGTGTGCGCCGCACCCGCCTTGGCGCAGGAGGAATCCGCTGATCCGGAGCTGCACCCTGCCCTGCGCAATACCGTGGAAATGGGCTATGTGTACGCCAATGTGCGCTACCGTGAGCCGGGGGTGATGAAGGAAACGGGCAGTTTGCACGGCATCCGCCTGCGCGGCACCTACCATTGCTCGGCAGGATGGATGGGACGCGGCGAAATGGAATACGTTGGCGGCGGGCTGGACTATGACGGACAGTATCAAGATGGCACGCCCATCACCCGCGACACTGAAGACTCCATGTTCCACCTGCGCGCCCTTGTCGGGTACGACATTCCCCTCAGTGACTGGGCGCTGACGCCCTTTGTCGGCCTGGGCTACCGCTATTGGTTCGATGAAATCGAAGGCGACGGCGGCTATGAGCGCGAAATCCGCTATCTGTACACGCCTGTTGGTGCGGAGCTTGCCACCCGGCGCGGCGAGTGGCGCTTTGGCCTGCGCGGAGAATACGACCTCTTTTGGGGCGGGCGGGTGAAGAGCCACCTCAGTCAGGCCGATGCGCGCTACAATGACCCCACCAACGAGCAGGACGCTTTTGATGCGTGGGGCGTGCGGGCCGCGTGCTTTGCCGAATACCTCGGCGATGGGTGGAGCGTCTCCGTGGAGCCGTATTACCGCTACTGGGATGTGGAGAAATCCGACACCGCCACGCTGGAGATTACGGGCAGTGCCGATGGGACTGTGGTGGAGCCGCAGAATACCATGCGGGTGTTCGGGGTGGCCGTGATGGTGGGCTTCTAGCTCCTTTCGGGGAATATCCCCGCGTTACCGCGCCCCTGTGGCCATGAATTCCAAATTTTTTTCAAAAAGTGCTTGCCAACCAAATCGAGTTTGGCTAGGTATTCATCTCCGACGGGGGCCACGGTAGCTCAGTTGGTAGAGCAGGGGACTGAAAATCCCCGTGTCCGCAGTTCAATTCTGTGCCGTGGCACCACTTAGAGAATACGCCTCCGCGTGAAAACGCGGAGGCTTTTTCTTTGTCTTGTGCCTGTCCTGCCCGAAGTGGTGTTGAGTTGTGCCGTCCTGCGGCGCGCTGTGACTGCCCGCCCTCTTCTTTGTTACAAAACGCCTTGCGCCCCTTCCTTTGAGGCGTTCTCCTCCTGCGCTTTTCTTATTCCTCCTCTCTTTTCAGACGGTTTATTCTGTTCCCTGTGCTGCTTTTTCGTGCGTTCTTGGTGGTGATGCAGGCGCGCCCTCCTTTTTTGTGTCTGCATTTTTTGGTATGATTCTGCGTTGTCTGTTGTACGTCTTTGCACCGCGTCTGTTGTGTTGCGTGGCTGCGGATGCTTTGACGCTGCACAGCACTGTATTTGCGCAAGCAGCTATACCCGTGCGCAACGGTTCCTGCGTCGTGTTTTACGTGTGGTGACGGGAATTTTTGGAAAAAATAGGCCTGCGCACAAAAATCTCCGTTCTGTATCCGATGACGTTACTCTGAATGCACTACGCCCGTAAAAAACGTTGTCCTTTCCGTATCGACGGAGATTGTGAACGCCGTCACAATGCGAAAAGAGTTCTTGCATCACCTCTCCTCTGTATCTCGTCCACATCAAACCCAGCACGCTTTTTCAAAACGAAAGTGTCAGCCAGGTGACACTTATAGCGCCACCTCTCGCAAAAGGGGGCTTGGCGGCTGGCGTTGGTTGAATATTCAGTCAACGCCGCTTTATGCGATGTTTTGCCTTGTGTGCTCGTCTTTTTCCCAAGTTTGGCTGGTTGTGCGACCAAGAGAAAGGTGCGCGGATTCACAGCCGCCGGTGCGGCGTTCTTTTCGCGTGGAAAACTGTGCATGAAATTGAGCAAGATTCGTCCTCTTGACAATTGCAACATCTTGAATGCGTGTAAAAGCATACAAACAACGTTGACGCACCGCTGTATTTCTAATCTTTTGTTGACCTGTAACTGTTCATGTCATAAACAAGGGAGCCAGAAATCTTTAAAAGTTGAGATTTCAAGGACTTGTCCCGGTCAGTGGGAGGCCGGGTTGGCTGTGGGATACGATTGGCGGAACATTTTAAAAGAGGTCGTCATGTCCAATCTGTTAGTGCTTCTTGTTCTTCTTCCATTCGTGGCGGGCATTGCGTGCATGTTCCTGCGTGCAAGCTTTGTCCGGTCACTGGTCGTTACGGGTATGGGCGGCATTTTGGCCGTCGCCTCCATCGCCCTGCTTACGGCGGGGACGTTCACCTATAGCCCGCCAGCGGGCTGGGGAACGCTGGTCGCGGTGGCGGATTTCGCCCTGTTGTTCCTTATTCTGTACTACGCATTCAAACACAACAGCCTGCTCATCAAGGTGTTCACCGTCACGCAGATTGCGCTGCTGGCCATTTTTGAGCTGTTTGTGGTGGACCATGCGCAGGTCCCGGCGTTTTATGCCGATCAGCTTTCGCTGGTGATGGTGCTGGTTATCTCCATCATCGGCTCGCTCATCTGCATCTACGCCATCCCCTACATGAACAAGCACGAGGAGCATCTGCATCTGGAGACGTCCAGACAGCCCCGCTTCTTCATGTTCATGATTCTTTTCCTTGGCGCCATGAACGGCCTTGTCCTCTCCAACAACATCATGTGGCTGTACTTCTTCTTCGAGGTCACGACCTTCTGTTCCTTCATGCTCATCGGGCATGACGGCACCGAAATCGCCATCCGCAACAGCGTCCGCGCCCTGTGGATGAACAGCCTTGGCGGCGTGGCTTTCGTCATCGGCATGATATGGGCCTACAACGTCACCGGAACGCTGGACCTGCAGCAGATTATCGCTGCCGGACCTGCCGTGGGCGCGCTGATGATTCCGCTGGCCTTCATCTGTCTGGCCGGGTTCACCAAGGCCGCGCAGGTGCCCTTCCAGAGCTGGCTGCTTGGCGCCATGGTCGCCCCCACTCCGGTTTCCGCCCTGCTGCACTCCAGCACCATGGTTAAGGCCGGTGTGTACGTGGTTCTGCGCATCGCTCCGGCGTTTGCGGGCAGCTTCGTCTCCGACGGCGTAGCCCTGTGTGGCGCGTTCACCTTTGTGGCCTGCGCGGCGCTGGCCATCAGCCAGTCCAACGGCAAGAAGATTCTCGCCTACTCCACGGTGTCCAACCTTGGCCTGATCATCGCCTGTGCGGGCATCAACACCCCTGCGGCGCTGACGGCGGCTATCTTGCTCATCATCTTCCATGCGGTGTCCAAGTCCCTGATGTTCCTGTGCGTTGGCACCATCGAGCAGGAAATCGGCTCCCGCGACATCGAAGACATGCGCGGCCTGTACAACCGCATGCCCCGCACCACCATCCTTGCCGTTATCGGCATTCTGACCATGATCCTGCCGCCCTTTGGCGTGCTGCTTGCCAAGTGGCTGGCCATTGAGTCTGCCGCGGGCAACCTGTTCGTGGTGGTGATGATGGCCCTTGGCTCTGCCCTTACCGTCATCTACTGGGCGCGCTGGGCCGGCATGATGCTGTCCACCGCCGGCGCCGACAAGCCCGCGACCGAGCGCCAGGAAACCTTCATTCGCATGCCGCTGACCCTGCTGGCGGGCGCAGCCGTGGTGCTGTCCCTGGCTGCTCCGGTTATCTACTCCAGCCTCGTGCAGCCGCTGTTCTCCGCGCCGCCCCTTGAGAGCGCCGGAGGCATCCTCACCGGGCCCATGGGCGCGTTTGCGGTGTACCCCTTGTTCTTCATCCTTGGCGCGGGCTTCCTGTACGCCCTGCGCGCGGCTAAGAAGGCCCGCACCATTGAGCCGACGGCGGCGTACATGGGCGGCCTGCAGATTGGCGACATCAAGGACGCCACCTTCAACGGCCCCATGAACGCGCCGGTGAAGCTTGAGGCTGGGAACTATTACATGAATGCGGTCTTCGGCGAGAATGTGCTGACCACGCCGGTCAACATTGCCGCCATCGCCCTGATCGTGCTGATGATGGGAGGGGCGCTGTAATGATCACGAAAATCATACTCGCACTGATTGGTCTTGTTGTTGCGCCGCTTATCGGCGGCCTCATCGCCGGTCTGGACCGCAAGGTCACGGCATGGTTCCAGTCCCGGCAGGGACCGCCCATCATGCAGGCCTTTTACGATGTGGCCAAACTGTTCGGGAAGGAGAAGATGGTCGCCAACGTGTGGCAGGTGTTCTGCGCGTGGGTGTACCTTGTGGCCGCCGCCCTGTCCGTGGTGCTCTTCTTCGTCCAGTCCGACCTGCTGCTGATTTTCTTCGTGCAGGCCATTGGCGCGGTGTTCCTGGTCATGGGCGCCATGAGTGTGCCCTCGCCCTACTCGCAGATTGGCGCCCAGCGCGAGCTGATTCAGGTGCTCACCTACGAGCCGCTGCTCATCCTCGTGTTCGTCAGCATCTTTATGGTGACGGGTAGCTTTAACATCAGCGACATCATGGCCACGCAGCAGCCCCTGCTGCTCAAGCTGCCGCTCATGTTCATTGTGCTCGGCTACGCGCTGACCATCAAGCTGAGGAAGTCGCCCTTTGACTTCTCCACCTCGCACCACGGCCATCAGGAACTGGTGAAGGGTGTGCTCACCGAATACTCCGGCCCGTTCCTTGGCCTGATCGAGCTGGCCCACTGGTACGAAACCATCTTCGTCCTTGGTATCTGCGCCCTGTTCTGGACCACCAGCTGGTACGGCATGGGTCTGCTTTTGGTGGCGGTGTACTTTGCGGAAATCGTCATCGACAACACTATGGCCCGCATGACCTGGCGCTGGATGCTCAAGTACGTCTGGAGCGTTGGCCTGGCCATGTCCTTCGTGAACCTCATCTGGCTGCACGCCGCGAGTTAAGTCATGATCAAGTCATTCATCGAGAAGTCGCGCATCAAGTCCCCGTGGATCATGCACTTCGACTGCGGGAGCTGTAACGGTTGTGATATTGAAACGCTGGCCTGCCTGACCCCACTGTACGACGTGGAACGCTTCGGCGTCGTCAATGTGGGCAACCCCAAGCATGCGGACATTTTGCTTGTGACGGGCACGGTCAACCACCGCAACAAGAAGGTTCTCAAGAACATCTATGACCAGATGCCAGACCCCAAGGCGGTTATCGCCATTGGCGCATGTGGCACCACAGGCGGCGTGTTCCGCGAGTGCTACAACGTGCTGGGGGGCATTGATAAGGTCATCCCCGTTGATGTCTACGTACCCGGCTGCCCGGCCAAACCGGAAGCCATCATTGATGGCGTTGTGCTGGGGTTGCAGAAGTTCGCCGAAAAGGTCGAAGCCCAGAAGGCATAGTCTCAGGAGAAAGCTGTGATTGAGAATTTGAAAGAGGTCACGAAAGAGACCGTCGCCAATGAGATACTGATGCTCAAGAACGACGGCTACCGGCTGGTCGCCATGTCCTGCACCGAGGTGGACGACGACACTGTGGACATCCTCTACCACATGGACAAGGACCTGGAGCTCGTCAACCTGCGCATGATGGCCGAAAAGGCCAAACCCGTGCCCAGCATCAGCGGCATTTACTTCTGCGCCATGCTTTCCGAAAACGAGATGCGCGACCAGTTCGCCCTCGACTTCGACGGGCTGGTGCTGGACTTCAACCGCTCGCTGCTTCTGGATGAAGAAATATCCACGACGCAGGTTCCCCTGACCAATAACGTCAAGATCACCAAACAGTAAGGATTCGACATGGCCAAGACGGTAATCCCCTTCGGTCCCCAGCACCCGGTCCTGCCGGAGCCGATCCACCTGAAGCTGGTGGTCGAAGACGAAATTGTGACGGAAGCTGTTCCCGCACTGGGTTTTGTGCACAGAGGTCTGGAGAAGCTGACCGAGATCCGCGACTACCACCAGATGATTCAGGTGGTGGAGCGTGTGTGCGGCATCTGCTCCTGCATCCATGCCATGACCTACTGCGAATGCCTCGAAAAGCTCCTTGGGCTGGAAGTGCCGGACCGTGCACAGCATCTGCGCGTTATCTGGTCCGAGCTGCACCGCATGCACAGCCACCTGCTGTGGCTGGGCCTGTTTGCGGATGCCTTCGGCTTTGAGGCGCTGTTCCAGCAGTTCTGGAAAATCCGTGAAAAGATCATGGACATCAACGAAGCCACAGCGGGCAACCGCGTTATCGTGTCGGTGAACGTGGTTGGCGGCGTGCGTCAGGACCTGTCGCCCGAGCAGTGCCGCTGGATTCTCAGCGAGCTGGACGAGGCCGAAAAGGCCATCCGCGAGCTGACCGCCACCATCCTGAACGATTACACCGTGAAGTCCCGCACCGTTGGCAAGGGCATCCTGACGCCGGAAATGGCTATCGAAACCGGCGCATGCGGCCCGACCCTGCGCGGCTCCGGCATTGCGCAGGACTGCCGCCAGCTCAAGTACGAGTGCTTTGACCGCATCGACTTTGAGCCTGTGGTCTACTCGGAGTGTGACTCCTGGGCGCGCAGCGCGGTTCGCTTTGACGAAACGCTGCAGTCCATCGACCTTGTGCGTCAGGCCATCTCGCGCCTGCCCGAGGGCGACCTGGCCGCGAAGTTCAAGGGCCACCCCGAGGGCGAAATCGTGCACCGCACGGAACAGCCCCGCGGCGAACTGCTCTATTACATTAAGGCCAGCGGCAAGAAGTACCTTGACCGCGTGCGCATCCGCACCCCCACATTCGCGAACATTCCGCCCCTGCTCGCCATGGTGGGCGGCATTGAACTGGCGGATGTACCCGTCGTGGTTCTGTCCATCGACCCGTGCATCTCGTGTACGGAACGATAACGGAGGACACCGCTATGATGAATATGACGCCGACAGTGCTGAGGAACCTCTTCACCAAAAAGGCCACGCGCCTGTATCCCTTTGAGGTTCGCGAGCCGTTTAAGAAATACCGCGGCGAACTGGTGAACAATATGGAGACGTGTACCTTCTGCACCCTGTGCTCCAAGAAGTGCCCGTCCCAGTGCATCACCGTGGACCGCAAGGCCGGAACGTGGGACCTGGACCCGTATGCCTGCATTGGCTGCGGCATCTGCGTGCAGAGCTGTCCCGTGTCCAGCCTGTCCATGACCAACGACCATAAGAAGCCCGCCGCCCAAAAGGCGATGGTGAATATGCAGGGAACGCCGCCCAAGCCCAAGAAAAAGGCGGCGCCCAAGGCTGACCCCAAGGTCTCGTAACGGCCTCCCTGTGGTCGTCTTGTCGACACGACATGGCCCCTCCCGCGTGCGCGCAGGAGGGGCCGCGTTGTTTGAGGGGGCAGGCTTTTGTGCCGGGGCGTTTCGCTCCTGCGCCGGAGTGTGGTAGGCTCCTCGTGTCTGGACCGCCGTGGCCGCGCTGGGTGCGTGCGATGGGGGGAGCCTCGGGGCGCACAAGGCGCTTCCGCCGTCCTCCCTCCAAGCCGCGCCGTGAATGGCGGCCAAGGCCCCACATGTCCCGTAGCGTGGCGGCATGTGCCATGGTCCAGACGGCTCCGCTGCCCTGCATCCACCGGAGGTTCCCCGCTATGCTTGAACACTGTGTTGCCGTCCTTACCGGCCATTCCCTGTGCGTCCTCGCCACGGCTGGGCCTGATGGCCCGCACACCTCGTTGATGACCTATGTTGTGCCCATTCCGCCTCGCGCCATGTATCTTGTTACGTCCAAGGACAGCGCCAAGTGGCGCAATATTCTGCACAACCCTGCCGTGAGCCTGCTTGTGGATACCCGCCTCAAGTCCTCAGACGACCGCTCGCGCGTTCAGGCGCTCACGGTCCGTGGGACGGCCAGCGCCGTGGAGCATCCGCAGGAGCGCGCCAAGGCCGCCGCGGAATTGGAACGCGTGAATCCGGGACTGGACCACTTTCTCAGCCAGCCGGACTGCGTTGTCTTCCGGGTGGATATTGCGTCCTTCCAGCTTTTGTCCGGCGTTGCCGAGCAGTTCCATTACGCCTTGGAGCCGCCGCGTGAGGCCGCGCCGAGTACCTAGCCAGCGCCCAAGACAGAACGCGGCATCCAGAGCACACCCCCGCGCCCCGTTTCGCCCTGTATCCAGTGGCGGAACGGGGCGGCGTTTTTGTGGGGCGTTGCATGCGTGAAAAGAGTGCGCTGTGATGCCCCGGAAGCAAGGCATGGCGTGGGCTGATAACCCGTTTGAAGTGGGGCGCCGCCGGACTTTGCCGGGTGGGTGGCGTGTGACTGTTTGGTCAAGAGGCTTGGCCGACCGTGTTCCCGCTTCAAAGGAAAAGCGGCGAGGAAAGGTGGTGGGCGAGGCGCAGGTGCGGCCACGCCTACGCGCGGAGGAGAAATTGGGCTGTGCCCCTGTCCTCCTTTTTGAAGAAAAGGGGCGGGAAAGCGGCGGAAGCTTGGGGCGAAGGGACTGTGTGGTGCGGTAGCGGTGGCGCTCCATGCGGCGGCATGGGCTGGGTGAGGATGGGGGCGTGCCGCTCAGAGGAATCCGCTGGCGCTGTGACAAGGACCTACGGTCTGCCACAACAGCCGCCTTCATGCCATTCATGGAGGCGGCTTTCTTTTTTCAGCGCCTTTGGCTCAGGGGGGGAATATACAAGCGACCCCGCCGCGGCATGGCGGACCTCCTGTGGCCCGGCAGCGCAGGGTGTGGATGGGGCTAGTCGCCCTGCTCCGGCGTTTTTTGTTCCTCATTGTCCCCGTGGTCCCCATCGTCGTCTTCTGGTCGCACAAGGGGCATATTGAAGGAAAAAACATCGTCCTGATAGTTTTTGGTCACCTCAAAGCCGAGGGCGGCGGCAAGCCCTGCCATGCCTTTGTTCTCCAGCAGGGCTTCGCCGATGATGGCCTTGGTCCCGCGTGAGGTGGCGTAGCGCACCAGCTTGTCCAGCAGGATGCGTCCCAGCCCCTGCCGCTTGATGTCCGAGCGGATGATAATGGCAAACTCCATGGCGGAGTTGTCCGGTTTGGTCATGCCGCGCACCACGCCAAGGGTCTCCGGCGCGTCGCCGTCGGACTCGCGCGAGGCAATAAAGGCCATTTCGCGGTCGTAGTCGATTTGCGTCAGGCGGATCATTTCGGAGCGCGGCAGTTCGCGGATATGGCCGAAGAAACGGTAGCGGATGTCCTCGATGGAGAGCTTGGACAGGAAGTCCCAGTGCGCGGGCTCGTCCTCCGGGCGGATGGGACGCAGGGTAATGCGCATGCCGTTTTTGAGAGTGATGCATTCCTCCAGCTCGCGCGGGTAGGGGCGGATGGCAAGGCGCGCGGTGCCGGTCTCCTCTTCGTCCTCGTGCACCACCACGTCGGCATCAAGGGCCAGTACGCCCTGCTCGTCGGCAAACAGGGGATTGATTTCCATGGAGGTGATTTCCGGCAGGTCGATGAGTAGCTGCGAGACTTTGTTCAGCGTCAGGCACAGGGCGTCGATGTCTGCCGCTGGCCGGTCCGCGTGCCCCTGCAACAGCTTCCAGATAAAGGTGCGCGAGATGAGCTCTTTGGCGAGGGTCATGTTCAGCGGCGGCAGCGCCACGGCGGAGTCCGCAAGAATTTCGGATTCCGCCCCGCCCTGCCCGAAGCTGATATATGGGCCAAAGACCGGGTCCGTGCCCACATGGATATACAGCTCATGCGCGCGGGGTCTGCGGCCCATGCGCTGGACAATAAAGCCCGAGATGCAGCACTCCGGCTGCGCCGAGCACACGCGGTGGGCCACGGCGCGTGCGGCGTCCATCACGGCCTGCGGGGTGTCGAGGTCAAGGGCCACGCCGCCCGCTTTGGACTTGCACACCAGGTCCGGGGAGAGAATCTTCAGCGCAACGGGAAAGCCGATGGCCTCCGCCGCTTCTGCGGCCTCCTCCGCCGTGGCGGCAAGGCGCGTCTCCGGGACGGGAATTTGGTACGCGGCAAGGATGTCCATGGCCTCGGGCACGGTGAGCCTGTCGCGCCCCGAATCCAGCGCGGCCTGCATAACGCGGCGGGCGGTGCTCGTCTCCGGCTGGTAGGACGTCGGCAGCGAGGCAGGGGTCTCCACCAGCATGTCTTGGTTGCGGCGGTAGTGCACAAGGTTCAGGTACGCGCGGATGGCCTTGTCCGGCGTGGAGTACACGGGGATGCCCGCTTCGTTGAAGACTTCGCGCGCGTCCTCGGTGTTTGCGCCGCCCACCCAACTGGTCAGCACAAGGCGCTTGGCGCGTTTGGCGGCCTTGGCCACGGCCTGCGCCGCTTCCTTGCCGTCCACAAGGGCCGAGGGGAAATGCAGCAGTAGCACGGCGTCCACGCCCGGAGCCTTGAGCAGGATGCGCAGCGCATCAGCGTAGCGCTCGGGCGGCGCGTTGGCGGCGATGTTGACGGGGTTGCCCACGCACCCTTCCGCGCGGCATCCGGGCATGGGCTCGTCAACGAGCAGTTCGGCCAGCTTATTCCGCGTTTCAGGCTCGATTTCCGCCAGCTCTCCCCCGCCCTCCACAAAGCGGTCCAGCGTGATGAGTCCCGGACTTAGGCCATTGACCACAATGGCGAGCCGTTCCCCCTTGAAGGGCTTGGAGCGGGCAATGGTCTCGACGCTGTCGAACAGCGCTTCGGTGTCCGAAACGCGCAGCATGCCCGCGCGGCGGAAGGCGGCGTCGTACACCGCGTCCGCGCCAAGGGCGCGGGTGGTAAAGCGCGCCATCTCGCGCGCGGCCTGCGGCGTGCGCCCTGCCTTAATGACCACCACCGGCTTGTTGCGCGATGTGGCCCGCGCGGCGGACATAAAGTGCCGCGCGTTTTCAATATCCTCCACGTACAGAAGCACCGCGCGGGTGTGCGGGTCCGCGTTGAGAAAGTCCAGCACCGTGCCGAAGCCGAAATCCAGCCGCGTGCCAAGGGAAATGCACTGTGAAAAACCAATATTGCGCACGTGCGCCCAGTCCAGAACCGTGGTGAACAGCGAGTCGGACTGGGTGACAAAGGCAATGCGTCCGGGCTGGGCGTCGCAGTGGGCAAGGCTGGCGTTGATGCCGATGATGGGGTTCAGGAAGCCCATGCTCCCCACGCCCAACAGGCGCAGGTCCGTGCGGCGGGCGGCGCTGAGGATGGCGCCTTCCAGCATTTGGTGGGCGTCCGGCGGCAGGTCCGCAAAGCCGGTGCCGAGGATGATGGCCCCGGCCACGCCGCGGTGCCCCAGTTGGAGCACATAGTCCGGCACTGTTTCCGGCGCGGAGCAGATGATGGCGACGTCTGGCGTCAGGGGGAGCGTGTCGATGGAGCGGAAGGCAGGCAGTCCGGCTATTTCCGAGAGGGATTCGTGCA
Source organism: Desulfobaculum sp. SPO524 (assembly GCF_044987625.1). Lineage (NCBI taxonomy): Bacteria > Pseudomonadati > Thermodesulfobacteriota > Desulfovibrionia > Desulfovibrionales > Desulfovibrionaceae > Desulfobaculum > Desulfobaculum sp. SPO524. Next base: position 1,249,039 of record NZ_JBJDSB010000001.1, read on the forward strand.
CCGGCATGATGGGACCGATGAACTTGCCGTCCTTGAGGTTGCGCAGGATGACCGCGCCGGGAGTACCGGGCGTATCCGTCGCGCCGATAACGGCGACGGAGTTGGGCCGGAACATGGTGTGCAGATTGGTCAGGTTCATCGTGGCTACGCTCTTTTCCGTTCACCTGTCGTGTTTGACCGCCGACCGCCAGGCGGTGGCCGATAGAAGCCTCTAAGTTCCGCTCATACCATTCTTTTCTGCCGTTTACCAAAAAAACATGTCCACTGAAATTCTCAAGGCCTATAAAAGCGTGTATTCAATAAACGATGGAGTCCGAACTGCTGCAACGGTCTTCACACATGCGCGGACTGTCTTTTTTCAAGGCCAGAGCAAGGGAGTGCATATGACTGATCAGGAAAAGATTGAAACCATGATGCAGGAAAACAGGCTCTTTGAACCCTTCCAGCGCGAGGACGGTACGCCGTGGGTCTCGTCCATGAAGGACTATGAAGAGCTGTACGCCGCATCCATGGACGACCCCGAGGGCTTTTGGATGAAGCGGACGCAGGAACTCATTTCGTGGTTCACGCCGCCGCAGAAGGGGCTGGAGTATGACTTCCACACCCCGGACATCAAGTGGTTCCAGGGCGGCACCCTGAACGTCGCGTACAATTGCCTGGACAGGCACATCAAGAATGGCCGCCGCAACAAGGCCGCCATCATTTGGCAGGGGGAGCCGGACGAGGACGTCCGTGTGTTCACCTACCAGATGCTGCACACCGAGGTGAACAAGTTCGCCAACGTGCTGCGCAAGATGGGCATTGGCAAGGGCGACCGCGTGGCGCTGTATCTGCCCATGGTTCCGGAGCTGGCCATTGCCATGCTGGCTTGCGCGCGCATCGGGGCCATGCACTCCATTGTTTTTGCCGGGTTCTCCGCCATCAGCCTGCAAAACCGCGTCAACGACTGCGAGGCCAAAGTGCTCGTCACCGCCGACGCTGTGCTGCGCGCAGGGCGGACCATCCCCCTCAAGCCCAACGCCGACGAAGCCCTTGCCGGATGCCCCACAGTCAAAAAGTGCGTTGTGGTGCAGCGCGCGGGGAACGATATTTCCATGACCGACGGGCGCGACTCGTGGTGGCACGAGGAAATGGCCGCCGAGGACGTACAGGGCTTTTGCGAGCCGGAGCATATGGACGCCGAGGATACCCTGTTCATCCTCTACACCTCCGGGTCCACCGGCAAGCCCAAGGGCGTTGTGCACACCACGGGCGGCTACCTGACCTACACCGCTAGCACCATGCAGCACGTCTTCGATCTGACCGACGACGACGTCTACTGGTGCACCGCCGACATTGGGTGGATTACCGGACACAGCTACATTGTGTATGGTCCGCTGTGCCTTGGGGGCACGTCGCTGATGTTTGAGGGCGTGCCCAGCTACCCCGCACCGGACCGCTTCTGGCAGATTGTGGAGAAGTTCAAGGTCAACATTTTCTACACCGCGCCCACCGTCATCCGCGCCCTCATGCGCGAGGGCACGGAATGGACGGACAAGCGCGACATGTCCTCCCTGCGTATTCTCGGGTCCGTTGGCGAGCCCATCAATCCCGAGGCATGGATGTGGTACTACGAGAACGTGGGCAAAAAGAATCTGCCCATTGTGGACACTTGGTGGCAGACCGAAACCGGCGGCATTCTCATCTCCGCCATGCCCTACGCGACCCCCCTCAAGCCCGGCTCCGCCACCCGCCCCCTGCCCGGTGTGGACGCCGCCATCGTTGACGCCGAGGGCACGCCCGTCGGTCCCGGCGAAGGCGGGCACCTTGTGGTGCGCAAGCCGTGGCCCGGTATGCTCCGCGGCGTCTTCGGCGATCCGGAGCGCTTTAAGAGCACCTACTTCGAGCGCTTCCCCGGCATGTACGAGTCTGGCGACGGCGCGCGGACGGACGATGACGGCTACTTTTGGGTCATGGGGCGTTTGGACGACGTGATCAACGTCTCCGGCCACCGCATGGGCACCGCCGAAATCGAGTCCGCCATCGTTGCGCACTCCGCCGTGGCCGAAGCCGCCGTGGTCGGCATGCCGCACGAAATTAAGGGCGAGTCCATCTACGCCTATGTCACCCTTACCGCCGATGCGGAACCCACCGATGAGCTTATGGCCGAACTGCGCGGGTGGGTGCGCAAGGAGATCGGCCCCATCGCCTCACCAGAGGTCATCCAGTTCGCCGACGAACTGCCAAAGACCCGAAGCGGCAAGATCATGCGCCGTGTTCTGCGCAAGATTGCGGCAGGCATCACCGACGAGTTCGGCGATACCTCCACCCTTGCCGACCCCGGTGTCATCACAGACCTGCTGGAAGGTCGCGACGAATTGCTCGCCTAGCGCGAGGCAGCAGCACTCCCGCATTGAGGGCCGGATGCATAGGGCATCCGGCCCTCGCATGTTGTGGGGCCTTGCGCCACGCGCCCCCGTGTGCCGCCCTGCCGCCGCCTTGCGCCGGCCGGCCTCGCCCTAGCCTATCAGGCCGCTATCACCTTGTGATCCCGTCCCAATTTGCCCCCACTATTCGGGCTTGCCCGTCCTGCACTGGTTTGGTATTCGCAAGAGTTCCGGTTTCTACGCAGAACCGGGATTAAGGGAGTGGATAACTGTTCAGTTGCCCGGGGGGTATGCGGGCACAAAAGGAGTGGAAACCATGGGTAAGAAGCTTATTGCTGGTATTTTTGGCCTGATGTTGACCCTGATGCTTGCAAGTGGCGCCATCGCTGCCGACAAAGTTTACGTCAATGGAATCGATTTCGGCTTTCCGCCTTTCGGTTACGTTGACAAGCACGGCGATCCCGCAGGGTTCGATGTTGACGCCGTGAACTGGATTGCCGACAAGATGGGCTTTGAAGTGCGCCATCAGCCCATGGACTGGGACGGTATCATCCCCGCGCTCAACGCCGGAAAGCTCGACTTTATCGCCTGTGGCATGTCCGCCACCAAGGAGCGCGCCAAGGTCGTTGACTTCACCATCCCCTACTACGAAGTCACTCAGGTGCTCGTGGTGCGTGATAACATCAAGGGCGATCTGGAAAACTTCCTGACCTCCGGCAAGACCGTTGGCGTGCAGCGCGGCACCAACACCGCCGCCTACCTTGATGCCCTGTCCAAAAAGGACGGCATGGACTTTACGGTGAAAAAGTACGACTCCACCGACCTCTCCATGCAGGATCTGCCCATCGGCCGCATTGACGGTTCCGCCATGGACAGCACCATCGCCTACGAGATGATGAAGGATCAGCCCTACCGCATCTGCGGCACCTTTGACCTTGAAAGCGAAGTGTACAGCTACGCCGTCCGCAAGACCGACGGCGACCTGCGCGAAAAGCTCAACGAAGGTCTGAAGCTGCTCATGGCCGATCCCTACTGGAAAGAGCTGAAGGCCAAGTGGAACATCCACTAGCCTGAAAACGTTCTCACTTTTGAGCCGCCCGGATGGTATCGGTCCCGTTGACCGTTCCGGGCGGTTTTTTCCTTTTTAACAAAGCGATACGACTATGGATTTTACCAAGGCATTCGCTGCGATATTGGATGCGCTTCCGTACCTGTTGTCCGGCATTTGGTGGACGGCAGGTCTTGTTATTGGTGCGCTGGCCCTTGGGCTGTGCCTCGGCATCCCCATGGCTGTGGGGCACGTGTACGGCTCGCGCCCGGTGCGGCGCCTTGTTGGGCTGTATGTTTGGCTGTTTCGCGGCGTGCCCATTCTGGTGATGCTCTACCTCTTCTATTTCGGCATTCTCGCCACGTTGACGGAAGTGTTTCCCGCCCTGCGCGCCATCGGCCTCGACAGCGCGTTTGCGGCTGCCGTCATTGTGCTGGGCCTCACCAGTGGCGCATACCAGTCCCAGATTTTCCGCGGAGCCATTCAGTCGCTGCCGTCCGGCCAGCTCAAGGCCGCCCGCGCCCTCGGCATGTCCGACCGCGACGCCATCGTGTCCATCATTTTGCCGCAGGCGCTCCGGCTGGCCATTCCCGGCTGGTCCAATGAATTTTCCATCATTCTCAAGGACTCGGCCCTGGCGTTCGTCATCGGCGTCATGGAACTGATGTCCAGAACGCGCTCCGTGGCGTCCACAACGCACCAGCCGTTGCCGCTTGCCGTGTTTGCGGGGCTGTTGTTCTTTGTTCTGACGTGGTTCGGCCTCAAGGCCCTGCGTCGGCTTGAAGTGAAAGTACGGATTCCGGGCTACTCCCGGGAGGGATCCTTCTAATGTCTGATTCTGTCATATTAAAGGTGCAAGGACTCAATAAGTCCTTCGGTGAAAACCACGTTCTGCGCGACGCCTGCCTTGAGTTGGGGCGCGGCTCCCTCAAGGTGCTTATCGGCCCCTCCGGCGGCGGCAAGAGTACCCTGCTCCAGTGTATGAACTTTCTCATCACGCCCGATACCGGCCGCTTTTGGCTGAGTGGTGAGGAAGTGGACTACACCAACCGCAAAGTGCTCAACGCCTACCGGCAAAAAGTCGGCATGATCTTTCAGGACTTCAACCTGTTTGACCATCTCACCGCCATGGAGAACGTGCGCATTGCCCTCACCAAGGTGCGCCGCATGAGCAAGCGCGAAGCCACGGACCGCGCCATGGCCGAGTTGGAACGCGTCGGCCTCGCCGGGCGCGCGGGCCTGTACCCCGCCCAGCTTTCCGGCGGCCAGAAGCAGCGCGTTTCCATCGCCCGCGCCCTTGCCATGGACCCGGAAGTGCTCCTCCTTGACGAGCCGACCTCCGCCCTTGACCCCGAGCTTATCGGTGAGGTGCTCGCCGTTATTCGCGACCTTGCGCAGAACGGCATGACCATGGTCATGGCCACCCACCAGATTACGTTCTCCTCCCAGCTTGCAGACGAGTTTATCTTTATGCAGCAGGGCGAAATTATCGAGCACGGCTCCCCCGCAGAGCTGCTCGGCGCAGGTTCCGCCTCCCGTACGCAGGAGTTCTGCTCCAAGATCAACGAACTGACCGGGGAGACCCTGTAACATGGACGCTTTCCTGCAATTCGTTATGGAACGCGTCGTTCCGGGCCTGAACGTTGGGCTTTTGGTCAGCCTCAAGCTGATCATCCCTGCGTCAGCCCTTGGCGTCGTGTTCGGCGTACTCACGGGAACCATACGCGTCTACGGTCCGCGTCCCCTGCGCTGGATGGCCGACGTCTACGTCGCCATCTTCCGCGGGACGCCCCTCGTCGTGCAGCTCTACTTCTGGTACTTCGCCCTGCCCTACATCTCCGTAGGGGGCTTCCGCCTCGTGCTGGACCCCATGGAGGCCGCCGTTATCGGCTTCTTCATGTGCAGCGCCGCCTATCAGTCCGAGTATGTGCGCATGGGCCTCATGTCCATCAAGTCCGGCCAGCTTAAAGCCGCCGAAGCCCTCGGCATGACGCCCTTTCAGACCGTCGTCCACATCGTGCTCCCGCAGGCCGTGCGCCGCGCTCTGCCCGGTTGCGGCAATGAGATTATCTACCTCATCAAATACTCCTCGCTGGCGTCCATCATCACCGTCAACGACCTCACCGGCATGGGCCGTGAGATCGCCAAGGCCACATGGCGCAATATCGAGGTCTTCTCCGTGGTCGGGCTCTACTATCTGCTGCTCGTCACCCTCGCCACATGGGGACTGCGTGAACTCGAAAAACGCACCTCCATCCCCGGCTTCAACGCCATCTCCTCCGGCGACTAGCCGGGGCAATGCCCTTTCATCAGAGAGCCCGCAACGTCTTGGCGTTGTGGGCTTTTTTATTGGTGATGGGTGATCGTGGTCGAATGGGGGCGTATGGAGCTGGGCTTTGGGGGCCTCCGGCGGCTTAAGGGCTACCGCCCTTAAGAATCCCATTTGCGCACAGGCCGGGTGCGTGTGGAAGGAGCGGTCGTCACCCCTGTGTGGCTCTCGTTCGTGTGGATGGAGAATTTTTTTGGGGGGGCTTTGGCGCGGTGTGATGGGCGGTGAGAATCCCTGTTGAGGGTGTGTAAGAAAGAAAAGAGATAAGACAGAAGACCCCGCCCACCCTTTTATTTCTCGGGCGGCTTCCGCCCGAGAAATCCTAAGGATTGTTAAGGAAATTATTTCATTAACCCGCCGGAGGCCCTCTTTTTCCCATTCCGAAAGCCGCCACAGGCCAAAAAAGTCATGGCCCAAAAGCGCAAAAAAGGCTTTTGGCAACCCGCGCTGTGATGGGTATCCTGCGCTGGAAGGAGACGGATCGATGAGTGTATTTGCGTTGTTTGATCAGCTTGCGGAGGAGCGCATTCGCGAGGCGCAGGAGCGCGGCGAGTTTGATGACCTTGCGGGCAAGGGCAAGCCGTTGGTGTTTGAGGATGATTACATGGTGCCGGAGGACTTGCGCATGGCGTACAAGGTGCTCAAGAATTCCGGGCATCTGCCGCCGGAGGTGGAGGCGGAGCGGGACATTCGGTCCACGGCGGATCTGTTGCAGAATGCCGAGGATGAGCAGGAGCGCTGCCGCCAGATGCGCAAGCTCAATTACTTGATGAGTCGCCTTGGGGCCTCCCGGTCCATGTCTTTGAAGGTGCAGGACGACTATTACAACGAGATTGTACAGCGCGTCAGCGTGCCAAAGAAGAACAGCGACTAGGTCTCCTGTATTTTGGCGTCGTTCTCGGCGGAGCCTGTGAGGCGCTTCAGGTAAACCTCTCCGGTGTGCGTGAGGAAGAAGAGCTTCCGGCCGCGAACGCCACCGATGTCCTGCGCCTTGGGGGTGATGCCGTAGCGCTGGAGGACGCTGAGGGCGTTTTCGGCGTTTCGGGTGCCGACGGCGTACTGGTCCGCAAAGAACGAGTTTGCGCCGCCGAACATTTTGCACTCTAGATTCGACGTTGTGCAGCCAAGGTTGACCATCTCCTCAATGAGCCTATGCGTTCCTTCGTCCGCAAACCGATAGACATCCCCCTCGCGGCGGACACTGCGCGCGCCACGCGTTGGCAACAGCGCATGAAATATTCCCCCGCAACGCATGTGCGGACAAAAAAGCGTCACAGCAACACACGATCCCAAAACCGTCGTCACCGCCGCCTGTTCACACAGCGCCATCCCTTCACCAACCCCAAGGTTGTGAAACGTCAGTCCGGGATACCGCTCCAGAAGACTCCGAAACACCGCACCCTTCCACTTCAGATGTGAACACCACAAATTGCGTCACTTTTTAGCATAACACCGCGCCCTCATGTGACCAATCAAATTTTGGCGAGACGTAGGCACATGGCTAAGGGGGGAGAAAGAAGAGGCCTCCGGCGGGTTAAGGAAATAATTTCCTTAACAATCCTTAGGATTTTCCGGGCGGAAGCCGCCCGAAAAATATGGGGTAGGCGGGCCTTTTGTCTTCTCTTGCATTCCTCTCCCACACACTCAACAGGGATTCTCACCGCCCATCACACCGCTCCAAAGCCCACCCAAAAAAAAAAGACGCAGCCCCGAGAGCCACACAGGGGTGACGACCGCCCTTTCCACACGCACCCGGCCTGTGCGCAAATGGGATCCTTAAGGGCGGTAGCCCTTAAGCCGCCGGAGGCACAAAAAGCCCGGCCCCTTGCTCCTCCGTTTGCCCATAGCCCCCCCCTCTCCCCCTCGCCACGCTCCCCTTGAGGGGTGACGACCGCCTCATCCATCTGCACAACGCCTCTGCGACGGCCTCAAATGAACCGTTTTTTTGAAAAAATATAACCTACGCCCTGCGAACAACGTAAAAACGCCATAGCGCCCGCGTGAGGGGCAAAAAAGAGGGTCTGGCGGTTTGGCTGGCAAATGGTGTTCGCCGCTGGGGGGCTACGAAAGAAAAAAGCCGCGGCACTGTAAACAGTGCCGCGGCTTTGGTGCGCTAGCAGTAATTGTGATTACTCATCAAGCCATGTCTCGACGGGGGTGTCGTCGTAGTCTTTGAGTGCGGCGCGGAGTTCATCGGCAGAGGCGGCGGCGGTACCGACTTGGGCGACGACCATTCCTGCGGCGTAGTTGGCGAGCACGCAACTGGTGAGCAGGTCGAGCCCTGCGGCGAGGGCGAGGCCGAAGGTGGCGATGACGGTGTCGCCAGCGCCGGTGACGTCGAACACTTGGCGCGCGGCTGTGGGGATGCGTCGAACGTGGCCGGGCCCTTCGAAGAGAGCCATGCCGTCGGCGCCGAGGGTGATGAGCAGGTTCTTGTTACCGAGGCGCTCGAAGATGGCGCGTCCGGCGCGCAGGGTATCTTCGGGCTGGGTGGTAATGGGAAAGCCTGCGCCTTCGCCTGCTTCCTTTGTGTTTGGAGTGAGCAGGTCGACGTTTTTGTAGAGGTGAAAATTGCGCATCTTGGGGTCGACGAGCACTTTTGGGCGGTGGGGCAATGCACTGAGCATGGCGTCGAGCTGCTGCATGAACACGTCGGTGATGAGGCCTTTGCCGTAGTCGGAGAGGATGATGACTTCGGCGTCTGCGGCTTCATGGCGCAGGGAGTCCATGAGCTGGGTGAGCACGGCCTCTGAGACGGGCGCGGCGTTTTCCCAGTCGACGCGGACAACTTGTTGCTGCTGGGCGATGATGCGGGTTTTCTTGGTGGTTGGCCGCGTGTCGTCGCAGACGGTGCGTGCGGTGATGCCGTCTTGTTGCAGCAGGCTGGTCATGAGGTCGCCTTCGGCGTCGCGTCCGCAGACGCCGATGATGACGGGCTGGCCGCCGAGGGTCTTGATGTTTCGCGCCACGTTGCCTGCGCCGCCGAGGATGTAGCGTTCGCTGCCGACTTCGACGACGGGGACTGGGGCTTCTGGGGAGATGCGTCCGACGGCGCCCATGACGTAGTGGTCGAGAACGAGATCCCCGAAGATGAGGACCTTTTTGTGCGCCATGGCGTCAAGGGCATGAAGCAGGCTATCTGGGGAAATGGTCGTGGTGTCGTTCATGTGTAATCTATGCTCTGGGGCAAAAAACGGGCCCGGCTGGAACGTGTGGTTCTGGCCGGGCCGGTGGGGTTAATCGAGGGTGACGTCAAGGCCGAGGCGCTGCATCAGGGAGAGGAACTCTTCCTGATCGCTGTAGGAGACGGTAAGGCGTCCCTTCTCGGTGTCGCCGGAGATGTTGACCTTGAGGTTCAGCGTCTCCTTGAGCTTGGTATTCAGTTCGGTGATGACCGGGAGCACTTCCTTGGGCTGGCCTTTTTTGCCTTTGGCCTTGGGGGTGCCGGTGGCCTCGGGCAGATGCCCGGTGCGCTTGAAGTAAGCGGCGATGGCCTCGCATTCGCGCACGGAGAGGCCTTCGTCCAGAATACGCTGGCGCAGGGCTTCCTGTGCATCCTCGTCGGTGATGGCGAGGAGCGAGCGCCCGTGCCCGCCGCTCATGAGGCCTTTTTGAATATCGGTCTGAATGGCCTGCGGCAGTTGGATCAGGCGCAGCAGGTTGGCGATGGCGGGACGGCTTTTGCCGACCTTCTTGGCCAGGTCATCCTGCGTGAGGCCGAATTCGTCCTGCAGTCGCTTCAGGCCAAGGGCCTCTTCGATGGGGTTGAGGTCCTCGCGCTGCAGGTTTTCAATAAGCGCGATGGCGAGGCTTTCCTCGTCGGAGATGCGCTTAATGATGGCGGGGATATCCGTCAGGTCAACGATTTGCGAGGCGCGCCAGCGGCGTTCACCGGCGACGAGCTCGTACATATGCTGGCCTTCCTCATCGATGGGGCGTACCAAAACAGGTTGCAGCACCCCGTTTGCCTGAATGGAGGCGGCCAATTCTTCCAGCGCGTCGTCTTCGAATTCACGTCGCGGCTGGTTGGGATTCGCTCGGATTTTTGTAATGGGGACGAGGACGACTTCCGGTGCTTCCATATCTTCCTGAAAGCCGGAGAGCAGTGCGTCCAGGCCGCGGCCGAGTCCTCTTTGCAGTGCAGCCATATTCCTACTCCTTGACATTGCGGGGGTTGCAATACATCACTTGGCATTTGCTGGTCACAACATACCCCCTATGGAGGAACCATGTCCCGTCTTGATGATAACGTAAAGTTTCTCTACGACGACAAGGGCAAGAGCCTTGGCGTGTGGATGAGTCCTGAACTTTGGAACAGCCTGGATGCGCATATTGCGCCGCTTCTTCACAAGCTGTATCCGGAATGCTTTGAGGATGCGGTTGTTCCTGAGCCTGTTGACGATTTGAACATGCTCAAGGAGTACTGGGACTTTCCGTATCCTCCTGATGGCAAAGTCCACTGCGAGCACTGCGGTGCTTCCACAGAGGATTGGGAGAGCGACGACCCCCGCGTGTTCCGCCTGAAGGCGGCGAATCTTGGCGGGTTGGTCACCTTTGAGTGTCTGCAGTGTTCGTCTCGCATCATGAAGCGGCACTTCAAGGACAAAGTGACCTTTGAATGCAAGCCGCCGGTGGACAGACGCTCTCGCTAGCCGTTTATCGGCGGTGCGAAACGGATGTCTTCACGAAAAGCCCCTGCCCAGTGCAGGGGCTTTTCTGCATTGAAATATCGGGCGTTAGGCCTGGGGCCTGCGGGTGACGACTTCCTTGGCAAGTTGCAGGTATGCCTCCGCGCCTTTGGATTTAATATCATATCCAACGACCGGTTTGCCATAGCTTGGCGCTTCCGAGAGGCGGATATTGCGCGGGACCACCGTTTCAAGCAGGTGCTGCGGCAGGGTTTTACGGATTTCGTTTTTCACCTGTCGCGACAGCCTGTTGCGGGTGTCGTACATGGTGAGCACCACGCCCAGCAGGCGGATGCCGGGGTTGAGGCGTCTGCGGACAAGCCCGTACGTTTGCAGGAGCTTGGCGATGCCTTCAAGGGCGAAGTATTCGCACTGGAGGGGGATAAGCACCTCTTCGCCCACGCACATGGCGTTGAGCGTCAGCAAGCCGAGGGACGGCGGACAGTCCACGATGATGAAGTCGTAGTCGTCCTTGAGCGGCAGGAGGGCTTCTCTCAGGAAGTATTCACGCGCAGGCTTGCCGACCAGTTCGATTTCCGCCGCCACAAGGTCCTGATGGGCAGGAATGATGGAGAGGTACGGAATGGAAGTCAGCTTGACGGCTTCCGGAGCCGAAGGCGGATCGAGCAGGATGCTGTAGGTGCTGCTTTGTACGCTTTCGGGGTAAATGCCAAGACCGCTGGATGCGTTGGCCTGCGGGTCGCAGTCAACGACCAAGACCTTCTTTTCCATAACGGCAAGGCTGGCGGCGAGGTTGACGGACGTGGTTGTTTTGCCCACGCCGCCCTTTTGGTTGGCGACAATAATGATGCGCGACACGCGTTACTACTCCTTCCCGCTGTTTCACGGGAAACATCGCAGGGCTTTGCTTACATGCTAAACATGCGATGACAATAGTCTTTAGCGGCGTCGAGGGATTCGACTATCATGACGGCCTCTTGGAGTTCCTTTCGCTTGACGGCTTGCTGGAGCTTAACGGCCATGTGGGCGAAGTCTTCAGCCTCCCCGGCCCAATCGTCATACGCTTGGTTTTGCAGCATGCGGCACAGGCGAACAAAGTTGTCCACCACCTCCTTCTGAGGCATCTCGCCGTGGCTGGTGTTGTCAAGAAGCTGGGCGAACGTTGTTTCAAGGTCGTTTTTCAGCGTCTGGAAATCCATGTCGAAGCCTCTGAGTTACTCCATTCGTTAAGGGACAAGGGGGGACTACCAGTTGCGATACTGGAAGCCCCTCTCCCCTGTCAATGTGAATTATAGACCGTGGTACTCCTTGTACCACTCTACGAATCGGGCAATGCCCTCTTCTATCGGCGTATTCGGGCGGAAGCCAACGTCGCGGACAAGATCATCTACATTGGCGTATGTTGCCGGTACATCACCGGGCTGCATGTCCATGTAGTTCTTCTTGGCCTTTTTGCCGAGGCAGTCTTCCAGTACTTCAATGTACTTGCCCAGCTCTACTACATTGTTGTTGCCAATGTTGTAGATCTTGTAGGGCACGCAGGAGGTGCCCGGATCGGGCGTTTCACCGGTCCATTCGGGATTCGGCGTGGGGGTGTGCTTGGTTACACGGAGTACACCTTCCACGATGTCATCAATATAGGTGAAGTCGCGGCGCATCTTGCCGTGGTTGAAGACATTGATGGGCTGATCCTCAAGGATGGCCTTGGTGAACAGGAACAGCGCCATATCCGGGCGGCCCCACGGGCCATACACGGTGAAGAAGCGCAGGCCGGTGCACGGCAGGCCGTACAGGTAGGAATAGGTATGCGCCATCAGCTCGTTGGACTTCTTGGTCGCAGCATAGAGGCTGATGGGGTGGTCCACGTTGTCGTGCACGCTAAACGGCATGGTGGTGTTCAGGCCATACACGGAGCTGGAGGACGCAAACACAAGGTGCTTCACGCCGTAGTGGCGGCAGCCCTCAAGGATGTGCAGAAAGCCGACCGTATTGGAGTTGATGTAGGACTTGGGGTTCTCGATGGAGTACCGAACGCCAGCCTGAGCGGCAAGGTTGATGACGTGGGTAAACTGCTCGCGTTTGAACAGTTCGTCCATGCCCTGCTCGTCTTCCAGGTCCATCTTCATAAAGGTGAAGTTGGGGTGGTCCTGAATGCGTGCCAGGCGGTCCTTCTTGAGCTGAACGGAGTAATAGTCATTGAGGTTGTCGAGGCCGACAACGGTATGCCCTTCTTCAAGGAAGCGCATGCTCAGGGTAGAGCCAATGAACCCGGCAGCGCCGGTCACCAATATCTTCATTGTGTGTTCTCGCATGTTGCGGTGTGATGCTACAGGAAGACAGGGGTCGCGTGCAGTGCCCCTGAAGCCGAAAGGCGGCGCGATGCAGTGCGTGTTTCGCACGCCGCATCGTCACTACATGTTTCCCGTGAAACATGCCGGGGTGGGCTCAGTCGCCCCCGTGCCCCGGCCGAGACTTCCAGTTAAATGAAAAAAAATCAAGAGGCAGGGGCAGGACTGTGGAGGCTTTGCTTTCCGCCGCCATCTCGCGCATGGTCTGTAAATACCGTAGCTGCAGGGCTTCTGGATACTGGCTGATGATTTGCGCCGCGTCGGCTAATTTGTTTGCGGCCTGGTATTCGCCCTCGGCATTGATGACCTTGGCGCGGCGCTCGCGTTCGGCCTCGGCCTGTTTGGCCATGGCGCGTTGCATCTCCTGCGGCAGGTCAATGTACTTGAGCTCCACCGTGCTGACCTTGATGCCCCAGGCATCCGTGTGCTGGTCCAGTATCTCCTGAATCTGATTGTTGACCATATCGCGGTGGGACAGAATCTCGTCCAACTCTACCCCGCCGCACACGCTGCGCAGCGTGGTCTGGGCCAACTGGGATGTGGCAAAGAGGTAGTCCTCAACTTCAAGGATGGATTTGATGGGCTCCAAAACGCGGAAGTAGACCACGGCGTTGACCTTGATGCTGACGTTGTCGCGCGTAATGACGTCCTGATTAGGCACATCAAGGGCGAGGATACGCAGGCTGACTTTGACCATCCGGTCAATAACCGGGATGAGGATGATAAGGCCCGGCCCTTTGGCTTTGATAACGCGCCCAAGGCGGAAAATAACGCCGCGCTCGTATTCGTTGAGCACCCGCAAGGATGCCAGAAGAACGAGGATGATAAGGCCCAAAGCTGGTAGGACTTGATACAACATGTTTCCTCCGGATGGCTGGTGCTCTCGTGGCCGTTGGACGGTTTGCGATATGGTCGTAGTGGTGCGTCAGCCTCACACGGCCGCGCCCTTTTCTTTCTCGACAATGAGCCGGAGCCCTTCTGTTCTCACAACGCGGACGGTGTCGCCTTCGACCATGGCCAGCCCCTCAGGGTGCTCCGCGGTCCAAATTTCTCCGCGTACGAGGACTTGGCCCTTGCCGTTTTGCCATGTCCGCACCACGGCGGTCTTGCCCACAAGGGTTTGCGGACCGAGGCGGACGGGGATGGTTTGCGCTTTGGCGACCAAGTAAACGCCCAGAAAAACGATACACCCCACGCCAACAACCGTGGACGCGATGATGCCCATGGGGAGCGCCGTAAAGCCGTATTCAAAGCGGAACAAAATAGTGGACCCAAAGAACAGCGCCGCGAGGCCGGAGATGGCAAGAAGACCGTAGCTGGTGACAAATACTTCCAGAATGAAGAGCAGCATCGCAAAGAGGATAAGGAGCACGCCAGCCGCCGTCGTCGGTAAGATGGACAGGGCGTAAAGGGCCAGCAGCAGGCACAGTCCGCCAAAGACGCCCGGGAACACCGCGCCCGGTGTGGCGAGCTCGAAGAACAGACCCGCCATGCCCCCGAGAAGGAGCAGATAAGCCACCTGCGGGCTCAGGAGCCATGACAGAATGGTGTGCCGCGCCCCCGGCTCAAACATGACCCGTTCCATCCGTGCCGGGTCGAAGGTGATGGTTCCGCCCCTGAAGGGGATGCTCTCTTTCGCTATGGCGCGGAGAAAATCGTTTTCGGAACTGGCAAGGATTTCAACCACACCCAAGTTGACGGCTTCCGTGCCCGTGATGCTGTCGCTCTCCTCCACCGCCTTCTCGTACCAGTCAACGTTGCGTTCCCGAGAATGCGCCATCGCCCGCACAAGGCTCATGATGTCGTTGGTGACCTTTTGTCCCATGGTGCCGTTGACGGATTTGCCGGAGATGTTCACGGGGCTGGCTGCGCCAATGGTCGCCTGCGGACTCATGCCCGCAATGTGCGACGCGGCGACGAGAAACACCCCTGCCGACGCCGCCCGCGCGCCCCCCGGACCAACCCACACGGCAACGGGTATGGGCGCGCCAAGGATGCTTTGCGCCATCTCCCGCATGCTGGAGCCAAGACCGCCCGGCGTGTCGATGCGAAGCAGCAGCAGGTCCGCGCCGCTGGTCTGGGCATGGTGGATGGCGTCGTTTAAGGCGTCGGCCTGCGCTGGGTTGATGGTGCCCGTTATGGCGAATTCCAGCACAGTAAATGGAGCCCGGACCGGTGCAGGGTTCGTGGCATTTTCGGCGCCTGCCCTGCCCGCACCACACAGGCAGCACAGCGCAATGAGACACGTGGTGAACAGGCGTAAGGCTCCAAGCATGACAGCATTCCTCCAAATGGCCAAAAGGGAGTTGGAGAATACTACCAAATATAGGGCGGCATGGGCAAAGGATTCTGCGGCTTTTGCCTGAACCGCGAAAGCTGGTGTGCTGTCGCGCCCGTTGCCGAAGGAGCGGATGGTGTCGCGGTTTGGTGGTTGGGAGTGGTTCGCTTGGGCGAGTGTTGGTCAGACGTGCGTGGGCGTGGTTAGGGGATGAGGGGGGAGGTGTGGCGTGAGGGTAAGGGCGCTGTGGGATGGGGTGAGATGGGGAGGTGCTGGTGCGGAGGCACTGGGGTACGGAGGGTTTGCGGCTGGCTCAGGTGTGGTGCGTTATGGGTGCAGAGGTCGCCTTGGTATGAGCGGGGACGAACGGTGGGGGGGGCGCGCGACGTATGTTACCTCCGGTGGTTTAAGGATTTCATCCTTAAAAATCCTTATATTTGGGAGGGGGGAGTTGGTCTGTTGGGTTGTTTTGGTGGGAGGATGTGCTTGGGGGGATGGTTCGGCGGACTCTTCGGGGCGCTGTTTCTCTGGTGGCGATATCGCTCAATGGGGGAGGAGCCTTCACTGGCGCGGGGCGTGAGGGGAGAGTCGTCTTCGCGTCACCCTTTTCGCTTTTTGGTGAGCTGTTGAAGCATTGAGGCTTGCGAAGGCACCGCCCTTTAGTCATGACGCGCAAGGACTGTTGTCGTTTGTCTTGGGCTGGCTCGTTTCGGGGGACCACTCCCCTTTTGTCGTCTGTATTCGCGTGAGGATTGCTTCTGTGTGTTTTGCGTCGGGCGAAGAGGGATGGTTCTCCTTGCAGTTCATGCGTCGCTCGGGGCTTCGTTCTCACTCCTTTCACAAGGGCACCGCTCCCTCTGGTGTCCAAAAAAAGCTCCGCATTGACCAGAGGTCAATGCGGAGCGTGTGGTCCGATATCTGCGCGGAGAGGATTAGGACGGCGTGAAGCTCTTGAGGCCATTCCATGCGACGAGCTTCGCCTGTTTGTCGCCCGCGAGCATGGCGTTTGGTCCGGGGAGGACGTAGACGTTCATGCCGTTTTTCTGGCGGATGCCGGGTGTGAAGTCCTGCCCCGGGAACAGCGCCTGAAAAGCGCGTTCGCCAAAGCAGAAGACGGTCTGTGCCTCGGCCTCGCGGACGCCGCGCCAGAAGCTGCCGGGGTGCGGCAGCAGAAAGCCGCGGTGCTGGGCGGAGACGGGCCAGAAGGTGATGGATCCCGCCGGCCAATGCAGATTCTTGATGATGGCTGCAAAGAGTTTGCGGCGCTCGGCGCTCGGGTTCTCGCCAAAGTCGTCCCCAAGGTCCCAATAGGTCCACACCGTGCGGCTGGGCGTGTGCAGTTTGGGGCGGAATTCCTCCCACGGAAACTGCGGGCCTGCCGGGGGCGGCGCGGTTTTTTTGGGGGCGGACGGCTGGGCCGGCTGTTGGCGCGGATTGACCTTTTGCGGGCGCTGCGCAGGACGGCGCTTCGGCGTGGCGGGTGTTTCATGTGAAACATATGCGCCCTGCTTTGGCGCAGGGGCCGGAGCCGCTGCCGCACGTGCGGCGCGGGCGTCCTCTGCGGCTTTGGCCGCAGGGAAATCCGCCTTAAAGACCAGCCGCAGGCCGGCCTCGTGCCACGAGCGAAGCCCCTCGCGGATGTTTAGAGCGCGAGCATCCAATCCCAAATCCTCCATGCAACGTCGGCCTTGGACATCGGGTCCCATGCCTCGGTGGCGCCAGTCACGTCGTGGATGACCACGGCGTTGGTGGGCGTGCCGAAACCGGAGTCCGGACGCGAAACGTCATTGCCGACAATCATATCCAGATTCTTTCTGGTGAGTTTGCCGGCGGCGTTAGCCTCAAGGTCGGACGCCTCGGCCGCAAAGCCGATAAGACGCTGGCCGTCCTTCTTGTTCTGACCAAGGGTGTACAGGATGTCCGGGTTCTGCTCAAAGGCGACCTCCAGACCTGCACTCCCCTCTTTTTTGAATTTGCCTGTACCGTAGGGAACGGGGCGGTAGTCGGCCACCGCTGCGCTGAGGCAGGCGATGTCCGCCTCAGGCCAGAGGGCGGTTGTGGCATCAAACATTTCGCGGGCGGTGCCTACATCAACGCGGGTGATGCCTTCCGGCAGCCAGACGTTGGTCGGGCCGCACACGGCGGTGACATTCGCCCCGCGAAGCCACGCCGCAACGGCGATGGCCGCACCCATGGTCCCGGACGAGGGGTTGCTCCAAAAGCGCACGGCGTCAAAGTATTCCCGCGTAGGGCCAAGGGTGATGAGGACGTTTTTCCCTGCCAAATCCTGCGTGCTCAGGGCGCGCAGGATGGTCAGGGAGATGCTCTCCACATCGGGGAAACGGCCCTTGCCGTCCTCGCCGCAGGCCATCTCGCCGCAGGTTGGCTCAATGCAGATAACGCCGCGATCCTTCAGCTTCTGCCAGTTCTCGCGCGTTGCCGCAGCGTTCCACATACGCGGGTTCATGGCCGGGGCCAGAACCATGGGACCGTTGAAGGCCAGCGCCTGGCACGACAGCATGTCGTCCGCGATGCCGTGGGCGATTTTGGCAAGGATGTTTGCCGTGGCCGGGGCAACGGCAAACACGTGGGCGTCCTGCCCCGGCTCAAGGTGGCCGAAGATGCTGGACTCTGTGTTGTCCATGCTTGTGTACACCGGCGCCGCCCCAAGAGCCTCAAAGGCTAGGGGGGTGATAAAGCGCTGGGCGCCGGATGTGAGCGTGGCGCTGGTGTGGACGCCGGTTTTGGCAAGGGCCCGCATAAGCTCAAGGGACTTGACCACGGCAACACTGCCGCTGACGCCAAGATGCAGGCGCTTGCCCCGAAAACCGGTGAACGCTGTGTGTGGGTACATGATGCGGTTTCCCTTACTGGGCCAGGTTTTCCTCAACGGGAGCGGGGATGCTCTGCGTGGGCACGTCGCCGGAGGACTGGCGCGGGGCAATCATAATCTCCACAACGGTGTCGAAGGTGCCGTCCAGAATATTGATGATGCAGTCACGGTCCGGCTTTTCGAAGACCATGATGGTGCGGTTGTACTTCATCTTGCTGCGCAGGTGCCAGTTGTCTTTGGTCATGTTGCGCTCAAAGAAGTTGGCAAGGTCCACGGCGTTGACGCGGCCAGCGTAGGTGACGATACCGGTCTTGAAGTTCGGCGTCTCAAAGACGAAGGACTTTTTGTTGTCCAGCTCCAAGTCATTGGGAATAAGGATATCGTCAAACTCCTGATACGAACTCACGGCCTTGGCGGCAACGTGTCGGTTCGGCTCGGGAGAGGCGTCGGAACGGTTTTGCAGTGCCGACTGGCAGGAGCACAGGGACAGCAAGGAAACCATTGCCAGGATCAGGAGAATCGGTCTATGCATGTTGCCTCCAGAGTCACGGTGATTGCGTGTACAGTTGATAGTGTGGCAAGCCACGTTTCAGCCAGTCGTACACCCTAATCGACTCGAAGCCAAACATCAATCAGGACGGGGCCTCCCGGTGCGTAACCGGTCCGGTTCTCCCGCTTTTTTCCAGCGGGAGCACCCCTCTCGTATGCCCTGCCCGCAAATGCGGTGGGACCGTCCCCCCGCCGGGATGCAGATTGCCATGAGTGATATACCCGTAGAATACCAACTTTCGTCCTATACCTTCGAGCTGCCCGAGGACCAAATCGCGCAGGAGCCAGCCGCTAACCGCGATGCATCAAAGCTCCTTGTGCTCGACAAGGCCACCGGCCAGACCGAGATAGACACCTTTGCCTCCATCGTGGACCGTTTGCCCGAGAATACCCTTCTCGTCGCCAACAATTCCAAGGTGCTCCCCGCCCGTGTGTTCGGGCATAAGGAGACCGGCGGCAAGGTGGAGTTTCTGCTGCTTACCCCCCTCCCCCTCGTGCTCGGGCGCGTGCAGGACGCCGGAGACGGCTGGTCCTCCGCCGAGGTCGACGGGTTGCTGCGCGCCTCCAAGGGGCCAAAAGTCGGCCAGACCATTACCATCAGCGACGATTTCCGCCTTGACGTGCTGGACCGGCGCGAGTTTGGCCAGAGCACGGTGCGCCTCATTTGGCGCGGCGATTTGGCCCAACTCTTCATCGCCAACGGCCACTATCCCCTGCCCCCCTATATCCGCCGTCCCGATACCCCCGAGGACGCCAAGCGCTACCAGACCGTCTACGCCGAGGACGCCAAGCTCGGCTCTGTGGCTGCGCCGACTGCGGGCCTGCACTTTACGCCAGAGGTGCGCGAGCGTCTTGCCCAGCGCGGCATTGAATGGGCGGAGGTGACGCTGTACGTGGGCTACGGCACCTTCAGCCCCGTGCGGTGCGAGGATATCCGCGAGCACTCCATGCATGGCGAATACATCGAAGTCAGCGAGAACACCGCCCGCGCCGTGCGCGAGGCCAAGGCCTCCGGACGCCCTGTGGTGTGCGTCGGCACCACCAGCGTGCGCTCCCTTGAGGGCGCGTTTGCGGCTACAGGGGGCATTCAGCCCTACACCGGATGGACGAATATTTACTTGTACCCGGGGCGGAAATTCAATGTCGTTGACCGTATGCTGACGAATTTCCATTTGCCAGAGTCCTCGCTCCTTATTATGGTTTCTGCGCTCGCTGGAAGGGATTCCGTGCTCGCAGCGTACGCAACCGCGCTCGAGAACAAGTTTCGTTTCTTCTCTTACGGCGACGCAATGCTCATACTCTAGCCAGCCGCGCCCCGCGCATTGACCTGCTCTCGGACGGCTGGCTGATTGACTCTTGAATCAGCAAGGAGCTGCGTATGTCCAGAATCGAGATTCGGGAAGAGCGGTGTAAGGGCTGTTTGCTCTGTACCACCGTCTGCCCGAAGGAGATCATTCAGCAGTCCGACAGGTTCAATGCCCAGGGCTACAAAGTGGTCGAGGTTCCTCAGGGGAAAATGGAGGAATGCATCGGCTGTATGTCTTGCGCAAAAATCTGCCCGGACTTCTGCTTCACCGTCTACAAGACCCCAAAGGCCAAGGAGGCGTAGACGATGGCCAAACAATCTCCGGAAAAACGCTTCGTCAAAGGCAATGAGGCCATCGCCCGCGGCGCCCTCGCCGCCGGGTGCAAGTGCTTCTTCGGCTACCCCATTACCCCGCAGAACGAGATTCCTGAATTCCTCTCCAAGGCGCTCCCCGACGCCGGAGGCGAATTTGTGCAGGCAGAGAGCGAAGTCGCCGCGGCAAACATGCTGCTGGGCGCCGCCGCGTGCGGCGTACGCGCCATGACGTCGTCCTCCAGCCCCGGCATGTCTCTGAAGCAGGAAGCCATTTCCTACATGGCCGGAAGCCAGCTGCCCGCCGTCCTCGTCAACATGAACAGAGGCGGTCCGGGCCTTGGCGACATTGGCCCAAGTCAGGGCGACTATTACCAGTCCACCCGCGGCGGCGGACACGGCGACTACCGCCTGCTCGTCCTCGCCCCCGCAACTTGTCAGGAAGGCTATGACCTCATCATCGAGGCCTTCACCCTCGCCTTCCGCTATAAGAACCCTGTGATGATTCTTGGCGACGCCATCCTCGGCCAGATGAAGGAGCCTGTCTCCTGCTGGCAGCCAGAGGACGTGGACGACAACGCCGGTCCGTGGCAACTGGACGGCGCCGCTGGCCGCGACCCAAGGCTCATCAAGTCCCTCTTCCTCGAAGAAGGCGCCCTTGCCGCGCACAACACCGTTCTGCAGAACAAGTACGAGGCCATGAAGGCGGAAATCCGCTACGAGGCCTATGAATGTGATGATGCGGATCTTGTTGTCGTGGCCTATGGCTCCATCGGGCGCATCGTCAAAAGCACTGTGCGCGCCCTGCGCGCCAAGGGGCACAAGGTTGGTCTGTTCAGGCCCATCACGCTGTACCCCTTCCCCACCGAAGCGCTGGAGCAGCTGGCCGCCAACGGCAAGCGATTCCTGACCATTGAGCACAACCTTGGGCAGATGGTCGACGATGTGCGGCTGGCCGTGCGGCGGCATGCGGATTCTGACTTCCATGCCCAGATGCCCGGCACCCTGCCCAACCCCGATGACTTCGAAGCCCCCATTCTTGAGCGGCTGGGAGGGAAGTAAACATGCCTCAGACACAGGAAAAACTCGTGTTCAAGCCGTCGGAGGTTCTCGTTGACCGTCCGACGCATTATTGCCCCGGATGCCAGCACGGCACGGTGCACCGCATCGTGGCCGAGTGCCTCGAAGAGATGGGTCTTGCCGAAAAGACCGTCTGCATCGGCTCCATCGGCTGTTCGGTGTTTATCTACAATTACCTCACGGTAGACGCCGTCGAGGCCCCCCACGGCCGCGCCCCCGCTGTGGCCACCGGTGCCAAGCGTGCCCGCGAGGATGCCTTCGTCTTTGCCTATCAGGGCGATGGCGACTTGGCGTCCATCGGCCTTGCCGAGATTATGCACGCCGCCAACCGTGGCGAACGTATCTCCATCATCTTCGTGAACAACACCGTCTACGGCATGACCGGCGGACAGATGGCCCCCACCACCATGATTGGTCAGGCCACCACCACCTGCCCCGGCGGACGCTGCGAAGACAAAGAAGGTCTGCCCATCAAGATGGCGGAAATCATCGCCGGGCTGGGCGGCACCGCCTACTCAGCGCGCGTGGCCGTCAACACCGTGGGCAACATCGCCAAGGCCAAAAAGGCCGTCCGCCGCGCCTTCGAGGCGCAGGAAAATGGCGAAGGCTTCGGCTTTGTGGAATTCCTCGCCACCTGCCCCACCAACTGGAAGATGTCCCCCGTCGCTGCCAACGAACGCATCGCGTCGGAATTGATCCCCTACTTCCCGCTCGGCGTGTTCACTGACCGCGCCGCGGGTGAGGAATAAGGAGCCGCTATGCTGTATCAGGATGTCATCATGGCGGGGTTCGGCGGACAGGGCGTGATGCTTATTGGCAATCTGCTGGCCTACGCCGGTATGGGCCAAGGGTTCAACGTCACCTATATCCCGGTCTATGGCCCGGAAATGCGTGGCGGTACCGCCAACTGCACCGTCGTTGTCTCCAGTGAGGAAATCGGCTCGCCCATCATTCGCACCCCCAAGAGCCTTATCATCATGAATAGGCCCTCGCTGGATAAGTTCCAGCCGCGGATGCAGGACGGTGGCGTGCAAATCATCAACTCGTCCCTCGTGGACGAAGAGCTTGTCGAAACCGAACGCGTACGTTCCATCATGGTCCCCTGCAACGATATCGCCGACTCCATCGGCAATACGCGTATGGCCAACATGGTCGCCCTCGGCGCCTACGTCCACGCCACCGGCGTCATGCCCGTCAGCGCCGTGCAAGATGCACTGCCAAACGTTATCTCCAAACGCTACGAAAAACTCATCCCCAAAAACGCCGAAGCCCTGCAAGCAGGGGCCGACGTTGCCGCCAAGGCCCTGCACTAGCGCCAAAGGTGGACATGAGAAGAAGACGGGAGGGCGTGGTTGCGCCCTCCCCTTTTTTTGTAAAGAGGTTTTTTGGGCCTCCGACGGCCTAAGAAAGAAAGAGTGCCTCCGGCGGCTCAAGGGTGTGACACCCTTGAGAATCCCCAGGATTTTCGGGGCGGAAGCCGCCCCGAAAATAAGGGGTGGGTGGGCGGGGTCTTTTGCCTTGTATTTTTATCTTTCGTACACATTCCCAACAGGGATTCTCACCGGTATTCAAATCGCACCCAAGCCCCCCAAAAAAACTCTTCCATCAACACGGACGGGAGCCGTCAGGGGTGACGACAGTTCCATATAAAGCCGCCCGGTCTGTGCGCACGCAGGATTGTTAAGGACGGTAGTCCTTAACCCGCCGGAGGCTCTCTTTATCTCTAAGGTTTCTCGCCTTTTCAGGCTGAGAAACCTTAGACCTCACGTCGCCGAAGGCAAAAAAACGTTTGCCGCCCCACTTCCCGTCGCCCACTCCACCGCCACGAACGCCACCGTTGCTGTGGTTGGGCGTTGACGTCACGCCCGTGCTGACCGAGGATAGCGAAGCGATTGCGCGTTCTTGGAGCGCGGCAGCCCCGCGCACTGAAGAGTGGCGCACGAAAACGCATATGGAGACGATATGACTGCACAGCAGACGCACGGCGCCTCGGATGAGCCGAAGCGCTATGGAATAATTGGGTGGCCGCTGGGCCATAGTATGAGTCCTCTTCTGCACAACTGGGCGTTTGGCCAGCTAGGGATGAATGCGGAGTATAAGGCGTACCCTCTTCCGCCGGAGGACTTGGAGTATTTTATGGCGCATATGCGCGAGGCTCCGCTGTCCGGACTGTCGGTAACCATTCCGCACAAGCTGGCGATAAAGGGCTATGTGGACGGCCTGTCTGACGGCGTTATTGCGGTTGGCGCGGCCAATACGTTGTATTGGGACGGAAAGCGCCTTATGGCGGAAAATACTGATGTATTCGGCTTTCAGGCGCCTCTTCGCAAGATGCCGATCCGCATTGAGTCGGCCATTGTGTACGGCGCTGGTGGAGCGTCGCGCGCTGTGGTGGCTGGGCTGTTGGAGCTTGGCGTCCCGGACATTGTGATTGTCAACAGGTCGGCGGACAAGGCAATGGAGTTGGCGAGCGAATTCCACGTCTCAGCGGCGGATTGGGACGAGCGTCATCGTATTGACGCGCAGTTGCATGTGAATGCGACGCCGCTTGGCATGTCTGGCGACGGTGTTGCATTGTCTCCCTTGCCGGAGGGCGTGAAGCTGGGGCCGGGGCAGATTGCCTATGACATCGTGTACAACCCTGTGCGGACGACATTCCTTGAGCAGGCGTCCGAAGCGGGGTGCCATACGGTGGACGGGCTGGAGATGTTCCTGCATCAGGCTGTGGAGCAGTTCCGGCTGTGGACGGGCGAGATGTTCTCCTTGGAGGATGCCCGCGCGCTTCTGCGCGAGCAGTTGGGCTAGAATCCCCAGTGTTTCCCGTGGAACACTCCTTTTTGCCTGCACGCGGCGGCGCTGAGGTTTGCCCTTGCGCGGTAAACCCGCTACCGTTTGGGCCTTTTCTGAACTGAGACAGCACCGGAGAACCGATGGAAAAGCGTTCGAGCGGTAATATAGTCGATGTGCGGCGCGTGTCGCACAACTTTGGCACCCACTGGGCGCTGAAGGACGTGAGCCTGTCGCTGGAAAAAGGCGGCTTTCTGTTTTTGACGGGACCGTCTGGCGCGGGCAAGACAACGCTGCTGCGCCTCCTGTACGGCTCGCTTCCGCTGACGCGTGGTGCGGCGGAGGTGGCGGGCTTTCAGCTCAAGGGGTTGAAAAAGACGCGGCTGCCGCAGCTACGGCGGCAGGTGAGCGTGGTGTTTCAGGATTTTCGCGTGCTACCGGATAGAACGGTGGCGGAAAACGTGGCCTTGCCCCTTGAGGTACGCGGCGAAAAGCGGCGCACCATAGACCGCCGCGTCAACGCCGTGCTCAGAAGTCTGAACCTTTCCAGCAAGAGCCGCTGCCTGTGCGCGGAACTCTCCGGCGGCGAACAGCAGCGGGTGGCCATTGCCCGGTCCATCGTGGTGAACCCCAAGCTGCTGTTGGCGGATGAGCCAACGGGCAACCTCGATCTCGACCTTGCTATGCACTTGATGGACGTTTTCAAGCAGTTCCATACCTTTGGGACGACCATTATCCTTGCAACGCATAACCGTGAGATTGTGCGCTCCGTCCCGCATGCGCGGCGGCTGGAGCTTGCGGACGGACAGGTTGTGGGCGAGGCGCAGGCAGGCGAATGGGGGCCGGTGTGCGACATTGCTCCGCAGGAGGACCCGGTATGCTGAGCACCGTGTTTCGCCTGATATGCCGGGGGCTGAGGGATATGGTCCGCAATCCCCTCTCCCAGACGCTGACGCTCCTTGCCGTGACGCTTGCCGTGTTCCTTGGCGGGCTGTTTTTGTTGGTGGTGAGCAATCTGGACCGCGAGCTTTTGGACGTGAAGGGTCGGTTTGCCTTTCAGGTGTACTGGAATGCCGAGGCCGACGCGCAGACCGTGCAGGATGCGTGGGCGCGCCTTCAGTCCTTGCCGCATCTGACGTCGTGGAAAACCTTTACGCCGGACGAGGCGCTGGCCGACCTTGGCGAGACCCTTGACGGCGCGCAGGCCCTTAAGGCGCTGGGGCAGGATAACCCTCTGCCGCCCACGGCGCTCCTCCACTTTTCGCCGCCGCCGGGCGATGCCGACGCCTTTGCGCGGGATATGCTGGCGCAGTTGCAGGCCTTGCCGGGGGTGGCGGATGTGCACTATGACGCGCTGCAGATTGAGCTTGCCAGTTCGTGGGCGTCGTTTTCGCGCACCATCTTATGGCCGCTTATTGCGCTGCTTGCCTTTGTGGTGGCGCTGCTGGTGGCGAACACGATGAAGCTGTCCATGCTTTCGCGCCGGGATGAGGTGGCAATCCTGCACCTTGTGGGCGCGGCGCGGTGGTATATTCGCCTTCCGCTCCTTGCTGGCGGAGCCAGCCTTGGCGTGGTGGCTGGCGTTTTGGCGCTGGTGCTGCTGCGCGGGGCGCAGCTGGCGCTGGCGGAATTTTGCGCCACGCCGCCCCTGCATTTGGAGGTGCACTACCTGTCGTGGGCGCAGTGCCTTGCCATGGTGGTCGGCCCCGCCGTTGTGGGGATGGCCAGTG
The DNA here is from genome assembly GCF_044987625.1 of Desulfobaculum sp. SPO524. NCBI lineage: Bacteria > Pseudomonadati > Thermodesulfobacteriota > Desulfovibrionia > Desulfovibrionales > Desulfovibrionaceae > Desulfobaculum > Desulfobaculum sp. SPO524. Next base: position 1,274,654 of record NZ_JBJDSB010000001.1, read on the forward strand.
GCTGGGTGGCTGTGAAGGAATATTGACCTCCGCCCTGCTCCCTCCTGTTTTCAACACAGACGGTCCCCGTGCGCAGAGGCGCGCGGGGGCCGTCTTTTTGTAGGCCGCAGGACAACGGCCTTGCGCCCGTGGCGCATCCTGTCTACCGTGCTGGGTACGCAACCAATTTATTCACAGCATGGAGAAAGGATACCGACTATGCGAAGCAAAAAGATGACGCAGGGGCTGGAAAAGGCTCCGCATCGCTCGCTGTTGTACGCGCTGGGGATGACGCGCGACGAAATGCAGCGCCCGCTTGTGGGCGTGGTAAACGCTGCAAACGAGGTGGTTCCGGGGCATATCCACCTCGACCGTATCGCCGAAGCCGTGAAGGCCGGTGTGCGCTCCGCGGGCGGCACGCCCATGGAGTTTCCGGTCATTGGCGTGTGCGACGGTCTCGCCATGAACCATGAGGGCATGTATTACTCCCTGCCCTCGCGCGAAATCATCGCGGATTCCATCGAAATCATGGCCAGTGCGCATCCCTTTGATGCGCTGGTGCTCATACCCAACTGCGATAAAATCGTGCCTGCCATGCTCATGGCGGCGCTGCGCATGAATATTCCCGCCATTGTCGTTTCCGGCGGCCCTATGATGGCCGGAGTGGACGATACGGACCTCATCAGCGTGTTTGAGGGCGTGGGCCGCGTGAAGCGCGGCGAAATGACCGAGGACGAGCTGTCCGAATTGGAGCAGTGCGCCTGTCCGGGGTGTGGCTCCTGTTCCGGTATGTTCACGGCCAATTCCATGAACTGTCTGTCCGAGACCATCGGCCTTGCCCTGCCCGGCAACGGCACCATTCCCGCCGTCACGGCCGAGCGTATCCGCCTTGCCAAGACCGCAGGCGCACGTGTGATGGACCTTGTGCGCGAGAACATCACCCCCCGCGACATCGTCACCGAAAAGGCCGTTGCCAACGCGGTCGCCATGGACATGGCCCTTGGATGCTCCACCAACACCGTCCTGCATCTGCCCGCCGTCTTCGCCGAGGCCGGTCTTGACTTGGACCTGACCATCTTTGATGACGTCAGCCGCAAGACTCCGAACCTCTGCAAGCTCTCCCCCGCCGGGCCGAACCATATTCACGACCTGCACCGCGCCGGAGGTATTCCCGCCGTCATGAGTGAGCTGGACGCCCACGGCCACATTCATCGCGACGCGCTCACCGTCACCGGCCACACCGTTGGCGAGAACCTCGACGCCCTTGGCGCCAAGGCCAAAGACCGCGCCGTTATTCGCAGTTACGACGAGCCGTACGCCAAGCAAGGCGGCATCGCCATTTTGCGCGGTAACCTCGCCGAGCAGGGGGCTGTGGTCAAGCAGTCCGCCGTTGCCCCCGCCATGATGACCCAGACCGGCCCCGCCCGCGTCTTTAACGGCGAAGAGGACGCCAACGCGGCCATCCTTGGCGGCAGCATCAACCCCGGCGAAATCATCGTCATCCGCTACGAAGGCCCGCGCGGTGGCCCCGGCATGCGCGAGATGCTTTCCCCCACCGCCAACATTGGCGGTATGGGCCTTGGCGAATCCGTGGCCCTCATCACCGACGGCCGCTTCTCCGGCGGTACCCGCGGGGCAGCCATCGGCCACGTGTCGCCCGAAGCCGCAGACGGCGGCCTTATCGCCCTGGTGCAGGAAGGCGACACCATCGAAATCGACATCCCCCAGCGTAAGCTGAACCTGCTCGTCGATGACGACGAACTCGCGCGCCGACGTGAAAAATTGGTGCATCCCACCAAAGAAATTACGTCGCCCATCCTCAAACGCTACAGCAGGCTCGTCACCTCCGCCGCCAGCGGCGGTGTGTATCGGGACGATATGTAGAGTGAACAGGTAATGCCCCTGCCGGAGACGGCAGGGGCTTTTTTTTGCCTCCGGCGGCTTTAGCTCTTAGGTCGTTCGGCCTGAAAGGACGAAGGGCCTAAGAAAGAAAGAGTGCCTCCGGCGGCTCAAGGGTGTGACACCCTTGAGAATCCCCAGGATTTTCGGGGCGGAAGCCGCCCCGAAAATAGGGGGTGGGTGGGCGGGGTCTTCTGTCTTATATCTTTGTCTTTCGTACATGCCCAACAGGGATTCTCACCGCCCATTACACAGCGCCAACCCCCCAAAAAAAATCTTCCCATCAACACGGACGGGAGCCGTCAGGGGTGACGACAGTTCCATAAAAGGGCACCCGGTCTGTGCGCACGCAGGATTGTTAAGGACGGTAGTCCTTAACCCGCCGGAGGCTCTCTTTATCTCTTAGCCCCGTCGTTTTTTTCAGGCCAAGCGGCCTACGAATTCAAGTCGCCGGAGGCGAATCCTCTCCCGCGCTCGCTCCCCTCTTCACCTCCGCCACCGGCACATGATGATGAACATTGCGGGCGCATTGCGCTCCTGTTGAAGTTGTCATAGAACCGAGGGAAGTGGCTGAATCGGCATATGATTGTGGCGCCCAAGCGGGCACGAAGCGGAGGCGAAATGTCGGAGCGTTGGGACAGGGAAGCTGTTGCGAGCTACGAGGAGTGGTTTGAGACTGCGGAGGGGGCGTTTGCCTTTTCGCAGGAGCGCCGCCTTGTGGAGCGTTTGGTTTCTGCGTGGCCGCGCCGTGGGCAGCGCCTGCTTGATGTTGGGTGCGGTCCGGGTATGTTGCTGAAGTCGATGTGGGAGTCTGGCTTTGATGTGACGGGGCTGGACGCTGCGCCAGAGATGCTTGGCGCGGCGCGTCGGCGCATGGGCGCGCGTGCGGCGTACCATGTTGGTCAGGCGGACCATATGCCGTTTGACGACAACGAATTTGAATTTTCTGTGGTGATGAACGTGCTGGAGTTTTGCGAGGACCCGGAGGCGGTGCTTCGCGAGGCCGCGCGGGTAACGCGCCACGGCATGATTGTGTGCTATTTGAATAAATGGAGCCTGTATTGGCTGCTGGTTGGCCGTCCGGGGCGCAATGGGCGTGGCGGGCGGCTTGCGCGGGCGCGCTGGTTCTCGCCGCTGGATATGCGCCGGATGCTAGGGACTGCCCTTGGCGTGGTGCCGGAGGAGGCGGGATCCGTGTTGCCGGGGCCGCCGAAAACGTGGCGTGGGCGGCGGCCGTGGACGGTGCTGAACAGGCTGGTGTACCCGCATGGTGTTGGCGCATTTTGCGCTGTGCGGCTGGATTTTACCGGCGGCAAACCGCTTACGCCGCTGATGGCCTTTAGCGCGCGCCCGTGCGGAACGACGTAGGGCGCGGGTCACTTCTGCTTCTCCCGGCGGGCCGGGAGCTTCCGAAATAGAATTGGCGAGGTTGCGTAGTGCATTGGCGGCGCCGTGCAGGGCGCACTCTGCGCGGGGCGAATGCGGCGCGCGGCGGGCGTCTTGCGGTGCGTTTGCGTACGCTGACGCTTTTGACATTTCACGGCGTATGGACTACTGCCTATCGGCTTAGCCCGCGCGCATCCAAGGGGTGCGCCGAGTCCCTTCAAATCCTGAACGAATCGACGTTAGAGCAATGAGCAAGATTCAAAAAATCAAGGGCGTAGCAGACCTCTTCTCGCCCGAGAGCGACAAGTTCGCCTTCATGGAGCGGACCGCGCGCGAGGTCTTCTCGCGTTACGGTTACCGCGAGGTACGCATCCCCATCATGGAAAAGACGGAGCTTTTTGCCCGTTCCATCGGTGAGGAGACGGACGTGGTCCAGAAGGAAATGTACACCTTCCCGGACCGCAAGGGCCGTTCCCTGACGCTGCGCCCGGAGGCCACCGCAGGACTGATGCGGGCCTACATTGAGAACAAGCTCCACGCCTCGCAGGCTGTGTCGAAGCTGTTCACCTTTGGCCCCATGTTCCGCTACGAGCGCCCGCAGAAGGGCCGCATGCGTCAGTTCCACCAGTTGGATGTGGAGATGATTGGCGCAAGCGAGCCGCAGGCGGACGCCGAGCTTCTGCTGATGCTCAATGCGTTTTTGCGCACGCTGGGCCTGAGGAAGCTGTCCTTTGAAATCAATTCGCTGGGCTGTCATGACTGCCGCCCTGCGCACCGCGAGGCTTTGAAGGAGTTCTTCAGCCACGTGAACAAGGAGGAACTCTGTGACGACTGCCGTCGTCGCGTCGATACCAATCCTCTGCGTGTGCTGGACTGCAAGGTCGAGCGGTGCCGCGAACTGACCCAGGGCGCTCCTGAAATCACGGACCACCTGTGCGATTCGTGCCGCAGCGACTTTGAAGAGATCAAGGGCATCCTTAACGCCATGGACGTTGAGTATACGCACAATCCGCGCCTGGTGCGCGGCCTTGACTACTACGTGGGGCTGACGTTTGAGGTGACATCCTCGGACATTGGTTCGCAGACCGCTGTTGCTGGTGGTGGCCGCTATAATGGCCTGATCAAGCAGCTGGGCGGTCCGGACCTGCCTGCCACGGGCTTTGGCATCGGCATGGAGCGCCTTGCGCTGCTGCTGGGCGATATGCAGACCGAGGGGCAGGACTTCTACGTAGCAGTTCTGGATGAAAACGGGTCCACTCCCGCACTGACGCTGGCGCAGACGCTGCGCGCCGCTGGTCTGTCCGGCGAAGCCGGATTCACCAAGGGCAGCATGAAGAGCCGCCTGCGCGCCGCGAACAAGTCCGGCGCGCGCTGGTGCCTGCTGCTTGGCACGGACGAGCTGGCCGCCGGTGAAGTGACGGTGAAGGACCTTGAGGGCGGCGAGCAGGAGCGCGTGGCGCTGGCTGACGTGTGCGCCCACCTTGCCGCGAAAAAATAATCGCGCCGTAGTACACTGACAACGCTGCGCCGGATGCTCCGGCGCAAGATTTTCTTATAAGGGTAGGTAATTTTCATGAGCGAGTCCTCTGATATTCAGATGGAGCATCAGCAATACATCCAGCCGCTGGGCGACTGGGTGCGCACCCACTCCTGCTGCGAACTCACCGCGGCGAATGTGGGCGACGAAGTCCTGCTTATGGGCTGGGCGCAGTTCCGCCGCGACCACGGCGGCCTTATCTTCATCGATATGCGCGACCGCGAAGGCCTGACGCAGGTCGTCTTCTCCCCCGAGGAGAACGAAGAGGCCCACAAAACCGCGCACATCTTGCGCACTGAATATGTCCTTGCCATCAAGGGCCGTGTCCGCCTGCGCCCCGAGGGTATGGCCAACTCCAATCTGCACACCGGCGAAATTGAAGTTGTGGTGTCGGACTGGAAGCTGCTGAACACGTGCCGCACTACGCCCTTTGGCATTGAGGACCGTGTGGAGGCGACGGAGAATCTGCGCCTCAAGTACCGTTACCTCGACCTGCGCCGCCCGCGTCTGGCCAAGAATTTCATCATCCGCCACAAGGCCATGCAGAGCGTGCGCCGCTATCTGGACGAGCTGAACTTCCTCGACATTGAGACGCCCATCCTGACCAAGAGCACGCCCGAGGGCGCGCGCGACTTCCTCGTGCCCAGCCGTGTGAACCAGGGCCAGTTCTATGCGTTGCCGCAGTCTCCCCAGCTGTTCAAGCAGCTGCTGATGGTGGCAGGCATGGAGCGCTACTACCAGATTGTGCGCTGCTTCCGTGACGAAGACCTGCGCGCCGACCGCCAGCCCGAGTTCACGCAGATTGACTGCGAGATGAGCTTTGTGGACCACGAGCAGGTTATGGCGATGGGCGAAGGCATGGCCCGCCGCATGTTCAAGGACGTGCTGGACGTGGACCTGCCCGAGGCCTTCCCGCGTATGACCTACGCCGAGGCCATGGACAAGTACGGCGTGGACAAGCCGGACACCCGCTTTGAGCTGCTGCTCACCGACGTCACCGACGTTGTGAAGGGTTCCGAGTTCCGCCTGTTCGCCACGGCGGAGCTGGTCAAGGCCATGACCGTCAAGGGCGGCGCCACCATGAGCCGTAAGGAAATCGACGACCACACCGAGTTCGTGAAGATTTACGGCGCCAAGGGTCTGGCGTGGATTAAGGTGAAGGAAGACGATTGGCAGTCCCCCATTGCCAAGTTCCTGTCCGACGACGAGCGCAAGGGCCTCACTGAGGCGCTTGGCCTTGAGCCGGGCGATATTGTGTTCTTCCAGGCCGGTCCTGCGGACATGGTCAACGCGGCGCTGGGCAACCTGCGCCTGCGTATTGGCGAGCAGATGGGCCTTATCGACGAGAAAGCCATCAACGCCCTGTGGGTGACGGATTTCCCCCTGCTGGAATGGGACGACGAGTCCAAGCGCTACGTGGCGCTGCACCATCCCTTCACGGCCCCGCATCCGGACGATATTGAGCTTTTGAAGACCGATCCCGGCAAGGTGCGCTCCAACGCCTACGACATGGTCATCAACGGCCATGAGGTTGGCGGCGGCTCCATCCGCATCCACTCCAGTGAAGTGCAGGCCAGCATGTTTGAGGCCCTCGGCATTGGCGAAGAGGAAGCGCAGGAGAAGTTCGGCTTCCTGCTTGAGGCGCTTGAATATGGCGCTCCGCCGCACGGAGGCATTGCCTTTGGTCTGGACAGACTTATTATGATTCTGACGGGCGCAAAGTCCATCAGAGAGGTCATCGCCTTCCCCAAGACCCAGAGGGGGACGTGCCTGATGACCGAAGCCCCCAGCACCGTTGCCACCGCGCAGTTGCGCGAGCTTGGCATCAAGCTGCGGGAGAAACCCAGCAACTAGCCGGAACCGCTTCCGCCGCCACGTGCGGCGGAAGCGTTACCCCATCCCGGGCGTCCGGCACGTCGGGACACAGCTATGAAAAGAGAAATCGTCACGTATCCGGAACCGGTCCTTGCCGAAAAGGCGGCCGAGATTACCGAGATTACGCCAGAAATCCGTGCCCTTGCCGAAGACATGGCCGAAACCATGTACGAAGGCGACGGCATTGGCCTTGCTGCGCCGCAGGTGGGCGAAAGCTGCCGCCTTGTGGTGGTGGATATCACCGGCCCCAACGACCGCAGCGACCTGCGCATCCTCGTGAATCCGTGCATCACCTCCCGCGAGGGCGAGGTGGAGTCCGAAGAGGGCTGCCTGAGTGTTGTCGGACTGCGTGGCAAGGTCACGCGTGCGGAAAACATCACTGTGGACGCCACCGACCTTGAGGGCAACCCTGTCCACATCGAGGCCGACGGCCTGCTGGCCATCTGCCTGCAGCACGAAATCGACCACCTCGACGGCGTGCTGTTCATCGACCATTTAAGCCGCCTCAAGCGGTCCTTGTACGACAAGAAAGTGAAAAAATGGGTTCGACAGAAAAAACGCCACTCCGCATAGTTTTCATGGGCACGCCCGATTTTGCCCGCACGTCCCTGGAGCATCTTGCCGGATGGGACGGCGGTGAGATTGTGGGCGTGTACACCCAGCCCGACCGCCCCTGTGGCCGGGGACAGGTCTGCAAGCCCTCCGCGGTGAAGCAGCTAGCTCTTGAGAAGGGATGGGACGTCTATCAGCCTGTCAACTTCAAGGACCCCGCCGCCATTGACGAACTGGCCGCCCTGCGTCCGGACGTCCTCGTGGTTGCCGCCTATGGCCTTATCCTGCCGCAGGCCGTGCTGGACATTGCTCCGCATGGCGCGGTGAACGTGCACTCCTCCCTGCTGCCCAAGTACCGCGGCGCCGCACCCATCCAGCGCGCTATTTTACATGGCGACGATGTAACCGGCGTGACCATCATGCAGATGGACAAGGGCATGGACACAGGCGACATCCTGAAGGCGCGCGCCCTTGCCATTGGCAAGGACGACACCGCGGAAATTCTGCATGACGAGCTGGCCGAACTTGGCGGCAAACTGCTGGTGGAAACACTGGACGCCATGGTTGCCGGAACGCTGCGCCGTATCAAGCAGGATGAGGACAAGGCCACCTACGCGGCCAAGCTGTCCAAGAGCGAGGGCCAGCTGGACTGGACCCGCCCCGCGCAAGAGGTGCATAACCGCGCCCGCGCCATGCATCCGTGGCCGGGGGCGTACTTCTTTTGGTGCGCGCCAGACCGTGACAAGCCCCTGCGCATTGCCCTGACTCCCGGCGAAGTTGGCCCCTCCCTAGAGGAATACGGCAACCCCGAACCGGGAACCATCATCGGCGATGTTGACGGCAAGCTCGCCATTGCCTGCGCTGACAAGGTGTACCTTGCCGCTGCGGTGAAGCCCGCCGGCAAGAAGTGCATGACGGCCGAAGGCTTCTGCTGCGGCTACTTGAACCGCTGCGCGGAGTAGGCTCCGGAGCTTGACTTTTGCCGGGCCTGTTGGTGGTATGTCAGTGAATTCATGCCACTAGCACGGTACAAGCCCCAGGGGCGCAGGGAGAGGAATGACCCACCAGCAGAACGACCTGACGGATTTCGACGCGACGGACCGAGAGGTCAGCCGAGAGCGCAAGCGGCTGTTCATCGGTCTTATTTCTTTGGCCTCCGTGCTTGTGAGCGCTGTGCTGCTTTTGCTGTGGTACGTGCCTTATGTGGGGCTGACCTCCATCCATCCCATTATGCCGTGGCTTATGGGCGCGGTTGTGGCCGTTGCCGTTGCCGGCGTGCTGTGGGCTGGACTGGGCCTTGTGCTGAATATTCTTGTGGGCCGCAGTCTGCCGTATACGCGGCGTCTTCACGGCCTGACCATCAAGCTGTTTTTGCCGCTTATGGTGCTGCTGGGCAAAGCCCTTGGCATTTCCAAGCGGCGCGTGCGTTCCTCGTTCATTAAGGTGAATAATGAGCTGGTGCGGAACGAGGCCTCGCGCTACGAGGCCGACGACATTTTGCTCCTTTTGCCCCACTGCCTGCAGAACAGCCGCTGCGACATGCGGCTGACCTATGACATGAACAACTGCAAGCGGTGCGGCAAATGCCCCATCAAAGACCTTCTTGAACTTTCCGAGCGGTATGGCGTGCATATGGCAATTGCCACCGGCGGGACCATTGCGCGGCGCATCGTGGTGCAGACGCGGCCGAAACTCATCTTGGCCGTCGCCTGTGAACGCGACCTCGCCAGCGGCATTCAGGACACCTACCCCATCCCTACCTACGGTGTCATGAACGAGCGCCCCCACGGGCCGTGCCTGGATACGCAGGTCTCCACCGCGCTGGTGGAGAAGGCGCTCCAGCGCTTTATGGTGTCGCCCCCCGAACCTTCACCCACGCTGAAGCCTCTTTCCACCACGGCCGAGGCGGGTGCGTAACCCATCATGACCAAAAAACGAAAATATCGACCTCAATTGCCGCCAGCACGACTGGCGGCAATCGACGCTCTGACGGCGTGTCTTGATCAGGGCATTGACATTCAGGCGGCCCTTGATGCCGCCATCACCTCCCTCAGGGACGCAGGCGGCATTGACACCCGCGACACCGCGCTGGCGACGGAATTGGCCTATGGCTATCTGCGCTTGCGGCTGCGCCTTGATTTTATCCTCGACTCCCACCTCAAGTCCCCCGGAAAAACGCCCCGGCGCATGCGCCTCGCCCTTGGTGTGGCCGCGTTCGAGATTCTTATGCTCGACCGCGTTCCTGCGTATGCTTCCGTGGACTGGTGCGTGACGCATGTGAAAAAGGACATCACGCCCAAGCTGTCCGGCGTTGCCAACGCCGTGCTGCGCGCCGTGAGCCGCCTTGGAGCCGAGGCGACCTCCCATGACTACTACCGGCAGGACAAGCCGGACCGGGATACCTTCCTCAGCCGCTACTACTCCTGCCCCAAGTGGCTGGTGAAGCTGTGGCGCAAGGCCTACGGCGAACGCAAGGCCATTGCCCTGCTGTCGGCGTCGGTGAAGGCTCCGGCCCTTGGCCTGCGGTTTGATTTTTCCTCCCCTGCCTCGCGGGCGGCGCATGAGCAGCTTTCGGCGCAGGAGGATTGCCTCGCCACCATGGGCACTGGCCTTGCCATGCGCGCGCCCACGCCCGAGGCTCTGAGCGCCGAGCGCGACGGCTTTGCCGTGCGCCAGAGCGCCGCAGGGCAGGAGGCCATGCTGGCCCTTGGCGCCAAGGATTGGCCCCGTCCCGTGTGGGACGCCTGTTGTGGCCGGGGCGGCAAGACGCTCTTTCTGCACAGCCTTGGGGGCGGCCCCATCGTGGCCAGCGACCCAAGCCCTGCCCGTCTGCGTGGCCTCAGCGCCCTGCTTGAGGGCAAGGACATTGACGACGTGACCGTGGCGCAGGCGCGCGCGGACGAACCCGCGCCCTTTGCCGAGCCTTTCCCCGTGGTGCTGGTGGACGCACCGTGTTCCGGCCTTGGCGTGCTGTCGCGCCGTCCGGATGCCAAGTACCGCCGCACGCGCAAGGACCTTGCGGAGCTTGCCGCGCTTCAGACCAGCATCCTCGACAACGCATGGCAGGCTGTCGCCCCCGGCGGCATGTTGGCCTATGTGACCTGCACCATGACTCCGCAGGAGAATGAGCAGCAGGTGGAGGGCTTCCTGCGTCGCACCAAGGACGCCGCCCTGATGACGCGCTTCCGTACGCCGGAGGACACTCCCCTTGGCGAGTTCTTCTTTGGCGCGACCTTCCGCAAAATGTAGCGCCGCGCGTTTCCTCGCGCTTTTTCGCGCCGCCCGCCTCGTTGAGGTGGGCGGCGCTTTGTGTTTGGGCGCCCTGCTCCCCCGGCCGAATTGGCCGACCCATCAAGAGCGATATGTACACCCCGAAGGGGGGAGCACGCCTGCTCCGGAACATGGGAAACAGCTTCTGGCGGAAGAGGCTTGGCACCTCAGCCCCCGCGCATCCGCCGGGCGGGTGTTTCGCGTGAAACGGCGGGGCGAATTGGGGCTTGGCCCAGAGCGGCCAAGGGGCAGCAAGGCCTTTGCCCCCTTGCCCTCAGGCCCCGGCCGCAGTAAGGATTGTCCCTCGGCGCAGTGCGCCGGGGAGAGAGAATGGCAGCAGACGTCCGCGAATATATTCAGGCCCTCAAGGATTCCAAACAGCTTGGCCAGCTTGTGGTCCACCATCAGGTTGTGGAGGGACGCCCCGCCGTCACGGCGGCGTGCCGTCGCCCATGGCCCGTCACCGTGGAGCGCCTGCTTGCGTGGCGCGGCATCACGCAACTGTATTCCCATCAGGCCCGCGCCATGGACATCCTGCGCAGTGGGCGCAGTATGGTTGCCGCCACCCCAACGGCCAGCGGCAAGACCCTCATCTACAACCTGCCCGTCATTGAGCAGGTGCTGTCCAATCCCGACAGCCGCGCGCTGTATCTTTTCCCCCTCAAGGCCCTCGCGCAGGACCAGCTCAAGGGCTTTAACGAGCTTGTGGCCCCATGGCCCGGCGATGACCGCCCCGAAGCCCGTATCTACGACGGCGACACCACCCAGTGGTTCCGCAAGAAGATTCGCGACAATCCGCCCCACGTGCTCATGACCAACCCGGAGATGCTCCACCTGTCCATGCTGCCCTACCATGAGCGGTGGGCCGCATTCTGGGCGGGGCTGACCCATGTGGTGGTGGATGAGGTGCACACCTATCGCGGCGTGCTTGGCTCGCACATGGCGCAGGTCTTCCGCCGGATGCGGCGCGTGTGCGCGCGGTATGGGGCAAACCCGTCCTTTGCGTTTTTGTCCGCCACGGTGGGGAATCCCGGCCAGTTGACGCATGATCTCACCGGGCTGGACGTTGAGACCGTCACCGAGTCTGGCGCGCCGCAGGGTTCGCGGCATTTTGTGTTTGTGAATCCGGCCCTGACCATGGCCGAGAGCCCCTCGCAGGTGGCTATTCAGCTGCTCAAGGCCGCTCTCGCACGCGGCATGCGGACCATTGTCTACTGCCAGTCGCGTAAGATGACGGAGCTTATCTCCATGTGGGCCTCCCAGCGTGCGGGGCGCTACAGGGACCGCATCAGCGCCTACCGCGCGGGTTTTCTGCCCGAGGAGCGGCGCGACATTGAGGAGCGCATGGCCTCCGGCGAGCTGTTGGCCGTGGTGTCCACCAGCGCGCTGGAACTGGGCATCGACATCGGCAATCTGGACCTGTGCATTTTGGTGGGTTACCCCGGCACCATCATGAGCACCCTGCAGCGCGGGGGGCGCGTTGGCCGTGCGCAGCAGAAATCCGCCGTGGCCCTCGTGGCGGGCGAGGACCAGTTGGATCAGTATTTCATGAAGAATCCGCGCGACTTCTTTGCGCGCCCGCCCGAGAATGCGGTGCTGAATCCCGTGAATCCCGTCATCGTGGAAAAGCACCTTGTGTGCGCGTCTGCGGAGTTGCCCCTGTCGCCGGGTGAGCCGTGGCTTGCCGAACCGGGCATGGCCGAGCAGGTTGCGCGCCTTGAGGCCGAGGGCAAGCTGCTGCGCAGTGCGGATGGCCATGATATTTACTCCCACCGCAAGCGCCCGCACCGCGAAATCAGCCTGCGCGGCTCCAGCCGGACGTTCCAGATCGTCACGGGGCACGATTCCCTTGAGAAAGCGGGCGGCGAGGGGCAGGTCAGCATTGGTGACATCGACGAGCACCGCGCCTTTACGGAGACCTACACCGGCGCGGTGTATCTGCACCGCGGGCGCTCCTATGTGGTGGACAAGCTGGATGTGGAGGGCGGCGCCGTGCACGTGCGCCCGGCCAAAGTGGACTACTACACCCGCGTGCGCAGCGAGAAGACCACGGAAATTTTATCCACCACAGGCGTACGTGCGGCCTACGGCTGCCGGGTGTTTGTGGGACGCCTGCGCGTGACCCAGACCGTGAAAGGCTACGAAAAGCGGCGCATTCGCGGCAGCAAGCTTATGACCGTTGTCCCGCTGGACCTGCCGCCCCTCACCTTTGAGACCGACGGCCTGTGGATAGAAATCCCGCGCGAGATTCAGCGCAAGGCCGAGGACGAGTATCTGCACTTTATGGGCGGCATTCACGCCGTGGAGCACGCCGCCATCGGTATTTTGCCGCTGCTCGTCATGACGGACCGGAACGACCTTGGCGGCATTTCCACCCCCTATCATCAGCAAGTCGGCGGCGCGGCTGTGTTCGTCTACGACGGCGTGCCCGGCGGCGTCGGGCTGACGCGGCAGGCCTTTGACACTGCCGAGGAACTTATCGAACGCACCCTTTCCGTCATCGCAGACTGCGAGTGCGAACTCGGTTGTCCCTCTTGCGTGCACTCCCCCAAGTGCGGCTCCGGCAATCGCCCCATCGACAAAGCCGCATCTCTATATATTCTGCGCGCCATCAAGAGCGCCCCACGTCCCCAGAATCTGACGCTGGAGGATGTGCCGGGCGCTGATGACAAAACGTCTTCGGAGCGTAATACAATGAAGCCTACAGGCGACAATCACACTCCCCCGTCCCCTTCTCCATCCGTGACGGCATCCGATGAGCCGGCAGCATCCGTCACCACGTCCTCCGCTTCCGCCGCCGAACAGGGCAACGGACGCTACGCCGTGCTCGACCTCGAAACCCAGCGCTCCGCGCAGGAGGTCGGCGGGTGGGGCAAAGCGTACCGTATGGGGGTCTCCTGCGTGTGCGTGTACGATTCCGCCGCCGACGAGACGTTGTCCTATCTGGAGGACGACATCCCCCAGCTTATTGACGACCTGCAAGGGTACGACTTTGTCGTGGGCTTCAACATCAAGCGCTTCGACTACACCGTACTCACGGGCTACACGGATTTTGACTTCCGCACGCTGACGACAATCGACTTGCTGGAACACGTGCATCGCCGCCTCGGCTATCGCCTGTCCCTCGACCATCTGGCGCAAGCGACCCTTGGCGCACAAAAATCCGCCGACGGCCTGCAAGCCCTCAAGTGGTGGAAGGAAGGACGCATCGACGACATCGTCGCCTACTGCAAGCAGGACGTCGCCGTCACACGCGACCTCTACCGCTACGGCGCCGAGCACGGGTATCTGCTCTTCCGCAATAAAGCGAAAAGAGACGTCCGCCTGCCCGTGGATTGGTCGGTGTTGCCGGGGTAGGTACGGGAAGAGAAAGAGTGCCTCCGGCGGCTCAAGGGTGTGACACCCTTGAGAATCCCCAGGATTTTCGGGGCGGAAGCCGCCCCGAAAATAGGGGTGGGTGGGTTCTTCTGCCTTTCGTCTTTCGAACAGCCCAACAGGGATTCTCACCGCCCATCACACCGCGCCGCCCCCCCAAAAAAAAATATCTTCCAATCCATACGGACGAGAGCCGTCAGGGGTGACGACCGCCGCATCCGCTCGCACCCGGCCTGTGCGCACATGGGATTCCTAAGGGCCCACGGCCCTTAGGCCTGCGGAGCAAAAAATCTTCATCCCCCTCGCCTCCCCCACCCCCCCCCTGCGCGTCCTCTCCCATTTCAAGCCCTGTTGCTTCCTGCTATGCTGAACCAAACGCACGAAGTCGGCGCGCTGTACTGCGCGGCGCACATGGTGATGCATATGGAGGACTTATGCAGATAGGTATGGTTGGCCTTGGCCGCATGGGCATGAACATGGCGCGGCGGCTGCTTGGCGGCGGGCACGCTGTGGTGGCGTATAACCGCACGCCCCAGCGGGTGGATGACATCCGCGCAGAGGGGGCGGCGGGGGCGTATACCCTTGAGGAGTTGGTGGAGCAGCTGGAGCGCCCACGCGTGGTGTGGATTATGCTGCCTGCGGGGCAGACTGTGGATGACCATATTGATGTGCTGATTCCGCTGCTGGACGCGGAGGACATCATCGTGGACGGCGGCAACTCGCGCTACCATGATGACATCCGGCGGGCGGCGAATCTGGCCGGGCATGGCCTGCGGTATGTGGATGCAGGGGTAAGCGGCGGCATCTGGGGGTTGGAGGTTGGCTATTGCACGATGCTTGGCGGCAATGCCGGTGATGTGGAGCACCTGACGCCGCTGCTGGAAACTCTTGCGCCGAAGGATGGCTATTTGCACTGCGGCGGACACGGCGCGGGGCACTTCGTGAAGATGATCCATAACGGCATAGAGTATGGCATGATGCAGGCGTATGCCGAGGGCTTTGCGCTGCTGGAGGCCTCGCGCTATGGCGGGGAGATGGATTTTTCGCGCGTTGCCGGGCTGTGGAATCAGGGGAGCGTTATCCGCTCGTGGCTTCTGGAGTTGGCGGAGTCGGCCTTTGCCGGTGACGCACGCCTTGAGGATGTGGCCGCGTTTGTGGAGGATTCGGGCGAAGGGCGCTGGACTGTGGCCGAGGCTGTGGACGCGGCGGTTCCTGCGCCGGTGCTGACGCTGGCGCTTATGGAGCGCTTCCGCTCGCGGCAGGAGAATTCGTTTGCGGACCGGCTTCTTGCGGCGCTCCGCGCTGAGTTTGGCGGGCACGCGGTAAAACGTCCGAACAAGGAGTAGTGCTGTGGACAGTGTTTCGTCGTCTGCACTGGGGCGTGCGTTTGCGCCGTCGGCGTTGACGCATGGCGAGTGTGCGCGGGGTGGCGCACCGGCGCCGTGTTCGCTTGTCATCTTTGGCGCGTCTGGGGATTTGACGGCGCGGAAGTTGTTTCCGGCGCTCTTTCGGCTCTTGCGCGGTGGCCTGCTGGACCCGCGAAGCACGGTGGTGGGTGTGGCGCGCTCCGGCATGGATGATGACATGTTCCGCCGCCGTATGAAGCAGGCCCTGCAGGACGCAGATATTTTTGAAGAAGACCTGTGGGGGCAGTGCGCGCAGAACCTGCACTACCACCAGCTACATTATGATAGCCCCAAGGAATACGCCGCGCTGGCCAAGCGCCTTGGCCAGTGGGAGGCGGAGCGTGGGGACGGCGGCAATCGCCTGTTTTATTTGGCAACGCCGCCTGCGGTGTATGGCACGATTGCGGAGCACCTTGGCCGGAGCGGCCTCGCCCGCGAAACAGAAGAGGCGTACGCGCGGCTGGTGGTGGAAAAGCCCTTTGGGCATGACCTGCCAAGCGCCCGCGCGCTGGATGCCACCCTGCACGAGGCCTTTGCCGAGCATCAGATTTTTCGCATAGACCACTACCTTGCCAAGGAAACCGTGCAGAATATTCTGCTGTTTCGCTTTGGGAATGCGGTGTTCGAGCCGATTTGGAACCGGCGGTATATCGCGTCCATTACCTGCGCGTCGTCGGAGAAAATCGGCGTGGAGCACCGCGCGGGATATTATGAGCACGCGGGCGTGCTGCGCGATATGTTCCAGAACCATATGATGCAGATTTTGTCCCTTGTGGCCATTGAGCCGCCCGCGCTCTTTGAGGCGGACCGGGTGCGCGATGAAAAGGTGAAGGTGTACCGGGCACTGCGCCCCTTTGCGCCGGAGCGGCTGCGGGAGCACTTGGTGCTGGGGCAGTACGCGCGGGGTGTGGTGGATGGGCGGGAGGTGCCCGCCTACCGCGAGGAGCGCGGCGTCTCCGGCTCATCCATAACGCCGACCTTTGCCATGCTCACGGCGTATGTGGACAACTGGCGCTGGCAGGGCGTGCCGTTTCACATCATGTCCGGCAAGCGGCTGCAGGAAAAGCTGACGCGCATTGTCATTACCTTCCGCGATGTGCCGCATTCCATGTTCCGCGATGTGGCGCAGGGGGATATGGCGCCCAATCGGCTGGTGGTGGATGTTGCGCCGGATAACGCCATCTCCCTCCAATTTCAGGCCAAGGTGCCGGGAGCGCAGCTGTGCTTTCGGCCTGTGACCATGCGCTATGACTTTTCCGCCGAGGCCTCGGGAACGGGACTGGATGCGTATGAAAAGGTGGTGCTGGACTGCATGCTGGGGGACCAGATGCTGTTTTGGCGGCAGGATGGCGTGGAGGCGTGCTGGGGCTACCTGACGCCAATTCTTGATTTGTGCGAAGCCTGCGGTGACGCGGAGGAGCACCTGCACCCCTACCCTGCTGGTTCGTGGGGGCCTCAGGCCAGCCTTAAGACGGTGCGGACGTTGTTTTAGGGCGCTTTTGCCAGCGCGTTCTTCTGTCAGGAAAAAATAACGGCCCGGACACGGTGTGTCCGGGCCGTTTTGCGTGGCGGAAAAAAACGGGCGCCCTACCCGTTTGCGGCGTCCCATGTGGCTTGAATGACGGTGCCCTTGCCGGGCTGGGAAAAAATGCCAAAGTCTCCGCCGCTCATTTCTGTGCGTTCGCGCATATTTTCCAGCCCCATGCCGGTGGTGATGCGCTCGCGCATGGCGTCGGTGCTGAGGGAGAAGCCGCAGCCGTTGTCGCGGATGCGCAGCACAAGGGCGGCGTCCTCGTAGGCGAGGGTCAGCCAGACCACGCTGGCCCCGCTGTGGCGGGCGGCGTTGCTCATGGCCTCCTGCATGATGCGGTAGAAGGTCACCTTGAGGCTGGCCGGGATGTCGGCTTCTGCTATCTCGATGCGCTTTTGTACGAGCACGTGGGAATAAATGCTTTCGTATTCGGCGCAGAAGCCATTCATGGACGTGATGAGGCCGAGGTCCTCAATGCTTGGCGGATGCAGCGCCGCCTGAATGTTGCGGATTTTGTCGATGAGGCCTTGGGTGAGGGTCACCACGCTGCGAAGGGGTTTCACGCTGGCTTCGTCCGCCACGGGGGCTACGTCGAGAATGGCGTTTTCCACGGCGTATTTGACGGCGGCGAGGGTCTGCCCCACGTCGTCGTGCAGCTCGCGCGCGAGGCGCTGGCGTTCCTGCTCCTGCGCCTGAAAAAAACGGCGCGAGAGGATGCGCAGGCGTTTTTCATTTTCCTTAAGGCGCTGCTCGTACTGTACGCGGCGGGTCACATCGCGCCCGACGGCTTGGTATTCCGCCGGGGAGCCGTCGTCATTGAAAATGATGCGGACGTTCCATTCCAGATGCCGCACGGTGTTGTCTGCCGTGGTGAGGCTGGTCTGGCAGGTAACGATGGGGCATGCCCCGCACAGCGCGGACACGCCGCGCCGCACAGCGCCCCGGTCCGGCTCGCTGATAAGGTCGAAAAAAGTGGACGGCGGGGCCTGCGAGGCAAGGCGCAGGTTCTGCATGGCCCGGTTTTGGTAGGTGAGCGTACCGCTGCGGCGGAAGCGGCAGACGTATTCCGTTTGGTCCTCCACGATGGCGCGGTAGCGCTTTTCGCTTTCGGTGAGGGCGCGCTCCATTTCACGCACGCGGGTGACGTCCGTGACCACGGCAACACTGCCGTTGAAGTGGCCGGTCTCGGAAAACAGCGGCGCGGCGGAGATGAGGCAGTGGACGTTGCGCCCGTTGCTGCGGCGGAAATCAATTTCGTAGACATCGGCCTTGCCTGCGGCGCGGGTCTGGAGTTGCTCGCGGATAGTGGCGCGCGTTGTGGCGCTCAGGCCCTCGTCAATATAGTCCAGCACCGTACGCCCGAGGATTTCCGCCCGCGGTTTCCCCATGATTTCACAGTACCTTTGGTTGACGGCAATGACGGTTTGGTCCGCATCCGTCAGGGCAAGGCCATCGTTGAGGGTCTCGAAAACCTTGCGCAGGAAGAGTTCCTTGGTGGCCAGCATATGCGCGTAGCGCCTGTTGGCTGTCACATCCACAAGGGTGGCCAGCTTGAGGCCCGAGGGCAGATTGATGAGCCGAAAGTTGATGATGTGCGTTTCGCCGCTGGCGCAGGTGAGGGGGTGTTCGCGCTCTACAAAGGCGCGGGTGCGGTCCTCGCGCCACAGGCGCAGCAGGCGGTGACGCAGGGTGGGGTCGGGATAGGCCCGGTGCAACCATGCGCCAAGGGGGGTGAGGTCGGCAAGGGTATAGCCCGTCATGGCCGTAAAGCTGGCATTGACGAAAAACGGCTTCGAGCCGGCATCAAAGGCGATGATGCCTAGCTGGGCGTTGTCCATCACGGCGGAAAGGAACTGCCTTTCGGTGTCTGTCAGCGATGACGGGGACAGTTCGTCTGGGAAGCGGAAGGCCATAGGGAGCTACTGGGGGCTGAAGGTGTCAACTGGTGCGCGCTCCAGCGATGAGGGCTTTGGCGGCGGTGGATTCGAGGGGGCGGGAAAAATAAAAGCCCTGCACGAAATCGCAGCTTAGTCCTTTAAGCAGGTCGAGCTGGTCGGCCTGCTCCACGCCCTCGGCAACAACGTCGAGGCCGATGGTTCGGGCAAGGGCGAGAACAATGCGCACAATTTCGGTGTTTTGGCTCCCCTTGCTCATGTCCACGATGAAGGACCGGTCCACCTTGAGTGTATTTACCGGGAATTGCAAGAGATAGGACAGCGAGCAGTAGCCTGTGCCGAAGTCGTCGATGGAGAGTTGAATGCCCAGCGCCTTGAGCCGCTTGAGCATGACAAGGGCGCTTTCCGCATTGCGCATGATGGCTGTTTCGGTGATTTCCAGCTTGAGGCACGAAGGTGTGAGACCAGTTTCGTCAAGGATGCAGGTAATCTGGTCCACAAGGCTTGGCTGGGAAAACTGCACGGCGGAAAGGTTGACGGACAGCACCAGGTCCGCGCGCGAGGGGTAGGCGGTTTGCCACTCGGCCATGGTGGCGCAGGCTTGGCGCAGTACCAAAAGGCCAAGGTCGATAATGTCGCCGGTGTCCTCGGCGTGGGGGATGAAGTCGCTGGGCAGAATTTCACCGTGGATGGGGTGCCGCCAGCGGCACAGGGCCTCAAAGCCCACGACTTCGCCTGTTTTGATGGACAAAATGGGCTGGTAGAGGACGTAGAATTCTTTGTTCTGGATGGCGCGGCGCAGGTCGTTTTCAAAGAACATGGTCCGCGCGGCGCGCTCGCGCATGCGGGTGGTGAAAACCTTGATGTGGTTGCGGCGGTCTTCGCGCCGGGCTTCGTACAGGGCGATATTGGCGTTTTGCAGAATTTCCTCGGGCTGGGTGCACCCGGATTGACTGAGCACGATGCCGAAGCTGGCCGTGAGGCGGATGGAGCGGTCCCCGATGGTCAGGGGCTTGGCAAGGGCCTCGCGCACGCGGTGCACGGCGGTGATGGCCTCGCGCGGGGATTCCAGTTCGTCGAGGAGCAGGATGAACTGGTCGCCGCCAAAGCGGCACACCGTGTCCAGACTGCGCACGCAGTGCAAAAGCCGCAGGCCGGTTTCGCGCAGGACGCTGTCGCCAAAGGCATGCCCGAGGCTGTCGTTGATGACGCGGAAGCGGTCAATGTCGAGGAAGACCACGGCGTAATGGTAGTCCGGGCGGCGTTTGGAGCGCGCCAAAACCTGCCGGATGCGGTCGAGGCAGAGTTCGCGGTTGGCGAGGCCCGTAAGGGTGTCGTGCAGGGATTCGTAGCTGAGGCGGCGCTCCAAGCTCTTGCGGTCCGTGATGTCGCGCATGCTGCAGCGCACGCCAAGGGGGGAGCCGTCGTCGTCAAACACGCTGCGGCAGACCACATTCAGCCAGCGCATGCGTCCGTCCTTGCGGAAAAAGCGTACGTCGATGGAGTCCGTGTCCGAGTGTTCGTCGGTTTCCATGAACTGGGTCCAGATGGGCACATCGTCGCGGTGGAGGAGGCCAAGCATAAACTGCGGGTCCGCCAGGAAGTCCTCCTCGGCGTAGCCCGTCAGTCGGAGGCACGAGGTGGACACATACAGCATGCGCCCGCCCGGCGAGCACCACGTCTCTAGCCCGAAGGCGGAGTCCGACACGGTGCGGTAGCGCTTTTCAGAGCAGCGCAGGGCGTCCTCCATGCGGATGCGCTCAATGGACAGCGCCACCTGCCCGGAGATGGCGGCCAAAAGGTCGGCGTCCTGCTCGGTGTACTGGTGCGGATTGTGGTAGTCCTGAATGGCCATGGCCCCGATGATTGTGCCGCTGACCATGAGGGGAACGCCCAGCCACACCGCGCTCATGGTCCCTACCACGCCTGAAACGCCCTCCCGCAGGCCGTCGCCGCCCGCGTCCACGTCCTGGGCATTGATGAGCAGTGGCGTGCCGGAGCGGATGACGTCCAGCGTCAGGCTTTTGGTGGCGGGGTCGCTGATGCCCCGGATTTCCAGAAAGGATTCCATCTCGTCCATGTAGTAGGGAAAGACGAGGCGGTCGTTGTCCTTGTCGATAAGGGCGATGTAAAAATTGGGAGCCGCGATGTATTCCAGCAGGATGCGGTGGATGGTGGGGAACAGTTCGTCGATGGAGGGCGAAACGTTGACCACGTTGGCAATGCGGTACAACAGCCCGAGGCGGCGTTCGTTGCTGAGGCCTTCGCTGCGGGTGTTGAGGCGCTCGGTGACGTCCTCCATGATGCCCACAAGGTTGGCGGTGCCGTCGGGATTGTCGTGCCGGCGGATGACGGCGTCCAGCCAGTAGCAGTCGCCGTCTTTTTTGCATTGGCGAAGCAGTCCGCGCCACTCCCGCCCGTGGATAAGGGCGCGCATCATCCGGTCGCGCTCGGCCGGGGGCAGCATTTTGGAGGTGTGGGTAAAAACACTCTGCCCCACCACTTCGTCAGTGGAAAAGCCAGAAATATCGCAGAACATGGGGTTGGCGTATTCAACCGTCCCCTCAAGGTCCGTGACCAGAACAAGCGTTGGGGAGTGCTCCACCACCGAAGGCAGCCACGCCGGAATGCGTGTGGTTTGCCCCTGCTGCATGAGGCGGAGCAGGTCGTCGTGCTCCCGCCGCAGGCGCGCATAGCGTTGCCGCAGGGTTTGGAGCTCGTCGTGGCAGTGGACGACAGGCTCTGTACAGTGGTCTGGCGTGTTGTCGGTACCCATAGCATCCTGTGGGGCTGAGGTGGCAGATGGATATATGCCTTCCTGTATACGCTAGACCGATCGGATTGTGCAATGTGTTTTGTAAAGAGCGACGGTGTGTTGGAGCGTTCTCCAAAAGGTGATGCTGCGCTGGTGGTGGTGCTTTTCGGGGGAAAGGTGCGTTGGCCGGGGCGTATGAAGCCATGGCGCGGCAGTTGGATGCGGTGCAAAAAAGCCCCCGGACCGTGGTCCGGGGGCTTTGGAAGGCGTGGAGGGTGGCGGGGCTAGCCGCACTTGGTGTAGCCGCACGCGCCGCACAGGAAGCACCCTTCCTGAAAGTGCAGCTCCGCGCCGCACTCGGGGCAGGAGGGGGCCAACAGGTCGTCGCCGCCGGTCACGGGCGATTCATCCTGCGTGATGTAGCGCTGCTCCAGCACCCACGCGATGGCGTCGGGGATGGACATGATCATGCCCTTTTTGCGGAACACCGGATGTTCGCCGCCAATGCCCTTGAGCTGCTGCACCACCGCGCGCACGGAGATGCCGGAGCGCAGCGCCAGCGACACCAGACGGCCAATGGCCTCGGCCTTGGCGGTGATGGAGCGGCCGGACTTGCCAATGGTGGCAAAGACTTCAAAAGGCTTGTGGTCCACCTCGTTGATGGTGAGGTACATGGCGCCAAGGCCTGTTTCGATTTTTTGGGTAAAGCCGTAGACCACGTCGGGTCTTTCGCGGACGATTTCCTCTTCCTGCACTTCGCCGGGGGCGCTGTCGCCGGTGTAGAGCACCTGCACGGCCTTGCATCCGTCGCGGTAGACGGTCACGCCCTTGCAGCCCATCTCATACGCCATCCAGTAGATGGCGCGGATGTCGTCCTTGGTGGCGGAGTGCGCCAGGTTCACGGTCTTGGAGACGGCGTTGTCCGTGTATTTCTGGAAGCTGGCCTGCATGCGCAGGTGCCATTCCGCGGCAAAGTCCATGGCCGTGACGAACACGCCGCGCAGGTCTTCGGGCAGGTAGTCCATGTCGCGGATGGTGCCTTTTTTGGCGACCTCCTCCATGAGGGAGGACGACCACGCACCGGCCTGCTTCAGGGCGTCTTCAAAATAGGGATTCACTTCCACCAGTTTGTCGCCGTCCATGACGTGGCGGGCGAAGGACAGGGCAAACAGCGGCTCCACGCCCGAGGAACAGCCCGCAATGATGGACAGCGTGCCCGTGGGCGCGATGGTCGTGGTGGTGGCGTTGCGGTAGGGGCCAAGGTCCTGCTCGGCAAAGATGGATTCATCATAGGCCGGGAAGGGACCACGTTCCTTGGCCAGCTTCTTGGACGCGGCGCGGGCCTGCTCGCGGATGAACTTCATCACCTGCTCGCCAAGCTGCAGGCCCTCCTGACTGCAATAGGGGATGCGCAGCTGGAACAGCAGGTCCGCAAAGCCCATGACGCCGAGGCCGATTTTACGGTTTTTGCGGACGGTTTCGGTGATGCGGTCCAGCGGGTACTTGGACGCGTCGATGACGTTGTCCAAAAAGCGCACGCTCATGTGCACCACGCGCCTGAGTTCGTCCCAGTCCACCTCGGTGCCGTCGCCTTCGCCGCGCACCATGAGGGCCAGGTTTACGGAGCCAAGGTTGCAGGCCTCGTACGGCAGCAGGGGCTGCTCGCCGCAGGGGTTGGTGCTTTCCATCTCGCCTTGCGCGGGGGTGGGGTTGTCGCGGTTGATGCGGTCAAGGAATATGATGCCCGGATCGCCGGATTCCCACGCCTTGCACACCAAGCGGTTGAACACGTCGCGCGCCTTGAGCTGGGCGACCACCTCATGGGTGTGGGGGGTGACGAGGTCGTAGTCCTCGTCCTTTTCCACAGCCTGCATAAAGCGCTCGGTCAGCGCCACGGAGAGGTTGAAGTTATTCAGTTCGCCGTCGCGCTCTTTGGCGGAGATAAATTCGAGGATGTCCGGATGGTCCACGCGCAGAATGCCCATGTTGGCGCCGCGGCGGGTACCGCCCTGCTTCACCTGCTCCGTTGCGGTGTTGAAGATGCGCAGGAAGGACAGCGGGCCGGAGGCGACGCCGCCGGTGGAGCCGACTACGGCGTCCTTCTGCCGCAGGCGCGAGAAGGAAAAGCCCGTGCCGCCGCCGGACTTGTGGATAAGCGCGGCGTGCTTCACGGCATCGAAAATTTCTTCCATGGAATCGCCAACGGGCAGAACGAAGCACGCGGCCAATTGGCCGAGGGACGTTCCCGCGTTCATGAGGGTCGGCGAGTTGGGCAGGAACTTGAAGCTGGTCATCAGGTCATAGAATTCCTGCGCCAGTTGGTCCGGGGTATAGGGGGATTCGGTATATTTTGCTTCCTCGGCGGCAATGCCGGCGGCCACGCGCCAGAACATCTGGGTGGCGTTTTCCGTGGGGTTGCCTTCGGCGTCCTTGCGGTAGTAGCGGCGGCTGAGGACCACCTCGGCATTGTCGTTCACTGCTGCGGGGCGGATGGTATCGGGCATGGCTGGTGCGCTGCACTGTGTCGTCTTCTGTAGCACGGTCTCACTCCGGAAAAATTGATGGAAATTGCACTGATGAGGGAGGGTGCCCTATCGCCGCAGACGCTACCTCAGAGGGCGTATGAAGGGAAGCCCCCTCGGGCAAGAGAGGTGGTTCCCACAGGGAAACGCCCCGGGATAGCTGGCGAAAAATTTTCTGCCCGTGGTTCTCCCCATACCCGTGGAATTCGGTGGGTACAGCAGCGCCGCCGCAGCGGGTGCGGCGGCGGAATGCACAGGCGGCGCGGGGGCGCTATGAGTTTTGCCCAGGTGTCTTTGGCGCGGCCTCTTCCAGGTCGCTGAGGTGGATATTGAGCGCCTGCACCGAGATGTAAATCTCGCGCATGGACCATGTCAGGGAGAGCATCAGCATGACGAGGCTGGCCCCGAAGAGCAGCTTGCCCACAAAGACCTGTCCGGCAAACAGCACAAACATGCACACCACGCATAAAAAGAGGCTAAACACACCCATCGCCTGCATGTTTCGGATGAGCACCACGCGCTTTTTCAGGCTGTCTATCTGGTCGCGCAGGTGCTGTCCGCCGTTTTCACAGTACATGTCGTGCAGCTGGCGGATGCGCGCACCAAGAGCCAGAAAGCGGTTGGTGTAGGCCAACAGCAAGAGTGAAATGGCAGGAAACAAAAGCGCAGGGGTGGTGACGGTGATGTCCATGGGCGTTCTCCGTGGGTGGTGCGGCGCAGGGCGCGTGGTATGGAATGCGCTCCCCGCCCGGGGCGGGCCGTGCGGGGTGCGCTTGGCTAGCTGTTGGCCTTGTACAGCGCGGTAATATCGCCACTGCACAACAGGTCGAGGTTGGCGTTTATGCGTTGGTCGTCCCAGTCCCACCATGCCAGTTCGTCCAGCATGCGCCGCTCGTCTTCATTGAAGCGGTAGCGGATGTGCGTGGCGGGGTTGCCGCCGACCACGGCGTAGGCAGGGACATGCTTGGTCACCACGGCGCGGGCGGCAATGACGGCGCCGTTGCCGATGTGTACGCCGGGCATGATCATGGCCTCGGTGCCTATCCAGACATCGTTGCCCACCACGGTATCGCCGCGCGGCACCCAGCCGTCCGGGCAGTCCGGATAGTGCGGCATGTAGTGGAAGGGATAGGTCGCCGCCCAGTTCATCTGGTGGCCCTGATTGCCCGCCATGATAAATGACGCGCCAGAGCCGATGGAACAGAAGCTACCGATGACGAGGCGGTCCACGTCGTTCCGGTCCGGGGCGAGGTAGCGTACGTTCTCCTCAAAGTGGCAGCCGTGGTAATAGCCGGAGTAATAGCTGCGCCGGCCTACGGTGATGTTGGGGTTGGTAATGTGTTTCTGTATTTCATACCCATCAAAGGGGCTGGCAAACGGATTGGACATGGTCGGGTCTTCTCTAGTGCGGCCTTGGCCCGTCGATGCCCGGGCGCAGTTGGCATTTGACGCGGATGTTGCGGCCTGTGGTCACCACGCCGTCCACCATATTGAAGGCTTCGGCCTCGGTGATGTCCGGCGCTGTACTGGTGGCAACGCCCTGCTCTTCCAAGTAGCCCGTAAGGGCGGCGAGGGCGTCGGCCTTGGCCTCATCCAGCGTGTAATTTCGGGGGATGGACTTGGCGATGTCCAGGTTGGGGATGAACATCTTGCCCTTTTGTGTGTCGGCAAAGAGTTCAATATCCAGCGTGGTGCGCGTGAGGGCCGCGCCGATGGCGTTGGCCACGGGAGCGTGCTCCGGCAGGCCCACGGCGGCCCCAAGGCGCTCGCTCAGAATGCCCTGCATGGCCTCGGCCGGACCACCCATGGCAAAGTAGTGCTTGGGCGCAATGCGCTTGCCCCGCAGCAGCTCGTAGATGGTGTACACGGGTTTTTCGTTGATGGCGGCGACCATTTCGCTCACAGCGTTGCAGATGCGCTGCGTGGCAAAATCCACGGCCTGTTGGGCCAGTTTTTGGGGTTGCATGTCCCACAGGCGGGCCAGCTTCTCGATGCCCCGGCGCGAGGCATCAACGTCCCCAAAGTTGCTCAGACCAAGGACGTTCAGGGCGTCGGTCAGGGCCGGGCCACCCGCGCCCTGCGGCTGGACGGCCAGCGATGGGCCTTGCCGGTCCGGGCCGACGGTGACGCCGTGGGCGCTGACATGGATGGCCGAGTCGCCGCCGATGCCGATGGACGACACCCGAAGAGCCTGCACCAGTGTGGGATAGGAGCCTACGGTCATGCCCTCGCTCTCGATAATGGGCGAGCCGTCGGCAAAGACGGCGATGTCCGTGGTGGTGCCGCCGATGTCGAGGATGACGGCGTCTTCGTCAATGTCGCACAGGGCCACAATGCCCATGACGCTGGCGGCGGGGCCGGACAGGATGGACTCCACGGGCGAGGTGCGCGAGGCCGCAAGGGGCATGGTGCCGCCGTCGGCCTTGAGGATATTGATATCGGCGGTGATGCCGAATTCCCGCGCGCTCTCCTCCACCGCCCACGCAAAGTCGTTGTACACGCGCCAGACGGCGCTGTTGAAGTAGGCGGTGGCGATGCGGCGGGGAAAGTTTAAAATGCCGGACAGGCTGTGCCCCATGGTGATGCAGTCCGCGGCGCCGGAGTCCTCCACGGCACGGCGCATGGCGCGCTCGTGCGTGGGGTTGCGGGTGGAAAACTTGCCCACCACGGCGTAGGCGCGCACGCCCGCATCGGCGCAGGCGCTGACGGCGCGCTCAAGGGCGTCCGTGTCTAGGGCGGAGATTTCTGTGCCCCGGTGGTCGATGGAGCCGGGAATCACGTGATATTGCGCGCCGGTGCGGTGGTGCTCCGGGTCAATGCCCGGCCCGGCGGACAGAATGACGCCAACGTCCTCGGTTTTCCCCTCGACGATGGCGTTGGTGGACAGCGTGGTGGAGAGGTTCACCCGGCTGATGTCCTGCGGGGGGATGTCCGTCAGTACGGCCTTCATGGCGCGGCGTATGGATTGGAGCAGGTTGTCGTGGTCCGTGGGAATCTTGGCCCACCCCATGAGGGTTGGGCCGTCGATGACAACGGCGTCTGTGTGGGTGCCGCCCACGTCAATTCCAAGCAACATGGCTGTATTCTCCGAAGATTTGTCCTGTGAGGATGTCGAAAGAAATTGCGTTACCGTATCAGCAATGCGGGGGCGCTGGAAAGGGCCGAATGGGGCGCTCAGTCTGCGCGGACAAGGCCTTCGCGCACGGCGTCCAGCGGCGTGCGGACGGCTATGGCCTGCCGGGGCAGTTCCACGGCGGCCACGGCAAGGCGCGGCTGTGCGTGCCACACGCTGGGCCAGCATCCGGTGGCGATGATGGCAAAGCTCCCTTCGGCGCGGAACACGGGCGGGAACTGCTGGCGTCCGGAAATGGTCCGCCCTGTGGTGGTGCACCGCAGGACGCCGCCGGGGCCCTGCTCCCATGGCGCGCCCGGTGGCGTAAACCGCGTGCGCTCGGCGCCGCCGTGGCCGCAGCCCCAAGGCGATGGCTCGCACGGGGCGCCGTGGGGAGGCTCTCCGTGCAGGGTCCAGCCTTGACAGGGGTGGTCGTCCGGGCGCACAGCGCTGACGGCAACGTCCGCCCCTTCTCGCCGCATGCGTTCAAGGGCGCTGCGCACAAGGGCCTCGCTGACGCTGCGGTTGCGGATGTCGAGAACAATCCACGGCGCTTCCGCCGGACGGGCCATGGCCTCAGCAGTGCCATAAGGCAAAAAAGGCGGCGCGTCCGGGCCGGGAGCGCAGGTGAGAATCTGCACGCCGCGCGCGGTAAGCTGCGCTTTGGCCTGCGGGTTGTCCGTGGCGGCAAGGACGCCGTCCACGAGGGGCAGGCAGGACAGCAGGTCCAGCGCCGCGCTGATGTGCGCATTCTGCCGCTCTGGCGTGGCAAGAGGCTCTCCGGGCGTGGGAAAGATGGGCAGTAGGGCGTTCATGTGTCCTCCGGCCAGCGGAAGAGTCCGGCATCCAGCGCGGCTTCGGCCAGGGCGAGGTCGTCTTCGGTGTCGATGTCCACAAGGTGCACGGGGTTGGTCATTTCCTCATACCAGACGCCCGCGCCGGTAAAGCTGAGGCAAGTGCCGTCGTACAGGCCGTACTGGCGGAAGACCGGGGCATCTTCTCCGGGCAGAAAGGCGTTGCCGCACAGGTAGGTCCCCTGCCGGGCCGGAATGCGCGCAACCGGAACAACCACGGCGTAGCCCGCAAGGTTGCGCTCCACAAGGTGGTCCACAAGCCCATGCGGGCGAAAGGGATGGGTGGGGTAAAGCGTCGCGGCCACGTCAAAGCGGTCGCCCTCGCGGGCGAGGGACTCCACGGCGTGGCGGGTGACCGGGCCAAGGCGCGCTGTATCTCCTGAAAGCTCCGCAGGACGAATAAAGGGCGTCTCTGCGCCCCATTCACGGGCCACGGCGGCAATGGCGTCGTTGTCGGTGGAGACGATAACGCGCTGGATGCGGCGGGCGCGGCGCGCGGCCATGATGGACCACGCAATGAGCGGAACGCCGCCGAGGGGACGGATATTCTTTCGCGGCAGGCCCTTTGAGCCGCCGCGCGCGGGAATAATGGCTACGGCCCGCGCCGAGGCCGGGTCCGGGTGGGAGTCTTGCGCCGTCATTTCGGCAGTATAGACCGGCTGAGGGCCGCCGTCCACGCCGCATGCGGTGTGTGTGGGCGTCTTTTGGGTGGAGGTGGTTGACATTTCCCCCTTCGCGTCGTCTCATCACGGGATGCGTACAACGAACAGTCCCGCGCGGTCATTGGAGAATCCGCACCATGCTTGAAGCACAACATTCACTCGGCCTTATCTTTTTCCCGGCCTTTGACTGGGCCATCAGCGCCACCCACCCCGAACGGGAGGAGCGCCTGCTCTACACGCAGGACCAGCTGCGCGAGGAAGGGCTTTTTGACATAGAGGGCATCACCGAACACAAGCCCGACGTCGCCACCAATGAGGACGTGGAGCGTGTGCACTTTTGCATGCCCGATGTTGCCACCGTGGCGACCAAGAGCCACCTTGTCTCCGCCGGCGGCGCCATCAAGGCGGCGCGCCTCGTCATGGAGGGCAAGGAGGACAAGGCCTTTGCCCTTGTGCGCCCGCCGGGACACCACGCCATGAAGGTGGTCCACGGCAACCGCGGCTTCTGCAATATCAACATCGAAGCCGTGATGATTGAGCACATCCGCGCCACCTACGGGCACAAGCGCGTTGCCATCGTGGACACAGACTGCCACCACGGCGACGGCACGCAGGACGTGTACTGGCACGATCCGGATACCTTGTTCATCTCCCTGCATCAGGACGGGCGTACCCTGTATCCGGGGACGGGCTTTCCCATGGACCTTGGCGGTCCCAACGCCCTTGGGCGGACCATCAATATCCCCCTGCCCCCCTTCACCAGTGACGAAGGATTCCTGCATGTTATCGACAATGTGGTGCAGCCCATCCTTGATGACTTCAAGCCCGACATCATCATCAATTCCGCCGGGCAGGATAACCATTTCTCCGACCCCATCACCAATATGAACTTCTCCGCCCGCGGCTATGCCATGCTCAACGAGCGGCTGAATCCGGACATCGCGGTGCTGGAGGGCGGCTACTCCATTCAGGGCGCCCTGCCTTACGTGAATCTTGGCATCTGCCTCGCCATGGCCGGGGTGGACTACTCCGGTGTGCGCGAGCCCGACTTTGACGCCGAGCGCCTGCGCCAGCCGCAAAAGGTGACGGATTACATCAAGGAAATGTCCGACCAGATGCGCCAGCTCTATTTTGCCCCGCCAAAAAGCGCCCTCAAGGGCGAGATGGTGGACGGCTTCTTTGTGCGCCACAAGGATATCTTCTACGATACTGACGGCATTAGTGAGTCGCAGGTGGAGTCCGTGCAGGTGTGCGACGAGTGCCCGGGCGTGCTGAAGATTGAAACGTGGTCCTCGGTCAATCCGCTGTCCGTTGGCATCCAGATTCCCATCACCGCCTGCGAGCGCTGCCGGAACACGGGCCTTCGGCTGTGGGAGGAGGCGCAGGTGAAGGGCAGCTACCGTTATATGCAGCTCATCAACCGAAAGGATGGCTACTGCCGCCAGTTTGGGTTCTAGCTCCTTCCCCTTCTTACGACGAACATGAAAAAACGGGCCCGGAAGACACTGTGTCTTCCGGGCCCGTTTTTCGCGTGGACGAGACGCGCGGCGGACGCCGATGCTCCTCTGCCCTGCCGTCAGCGGATATACTGCGGAATGTTCAGGAACAGATTGGTGGTGTAGGTGATCATTTTGTCAAGAATCCATGGGAACGCCACAAGCAGCGCCAGAAAGATGGCGATAATCTTCGGTATGAAGGTCAGGGTCATCTCCTGAATCTGCGTGGCGGCCTGCAGCACACTGATGAACAGGCCAACGCCAAGGCCGATGCCCAGCATGGGCAGGGAAATCATCAGCGTCATTTCAATGGCCTGACGCGCAAAGCCGATAACGAATTCCGGTGTCATAATGCGGTTTCCTCCCGTCAATAAAAGAAGCTGTTGACCAGCGACGCCGTTAACAGATTCCAGCCATCCACCATCACGAACAAGAGCAGCTTGAACGGGAGCGATATCATGACTGGTGGCAGCATCATCATACCCATAGCCAGCAGGATGGACGCCACAACCATATCCAGTATGAGGAACGGAATGTAGATGAGAAAGCCAATGGTGAAGCCCGTTTTCAGCTCACTGATGACAAAGGCGGCAATGAGCATGGGCATGGGCACATCCACCTTGGTCTGGGGCTGGTTCATACCTGTCACGGAGTAGAAGACGGAGAGGTCCTTCTCACGCGTGTGGCGGAACAGGAATTCGCGCATGGGGATTTCCGCGCGGCCGAGGGCTTCCTGAAAGCCGATTTCTTCGTTCAGGTAGGGCTGCAGGGCGGTGTCGTTCACCTTGGTGCCAACGGGCAGCATGATGACGAAGGTCATAAAGATGGCAAGGCTGGCCAGAACCTGATTGGGGGGCATCTGCTGCGTGCCCATGGCCTGCCGCAAAAAAGAGAACACGATGATGATGCGCGTAAACGACGTCATCGTGATGACGATGGCCGGAGCCAGCGACAAAATGGTGAGCAGGAAGAGAATCTCCAAAAGGACGGAGACCTTCTCCGGCTCCGCCTGTCCGGCGGCGAGGTTCAGGGTCAGCGAGGGGATGTTCGGTTCGGCGCAGGCCAGCGCCGGAAGGAGGACAAGCGCGGCCAGCGCAAGCGCCGCAATGCTAGCGGTCGCTGCGGCTGGCCGTTTGAAGCGCTTTGGAAAAATCGGTGTTGGTCTCGTCATCATCAGCGTCCATTTCTGTTAGCAGGTTGATGGTGGAGTCGGTGACTCCAAGCACCAAATGCTTATTCAAGAAACGGACCACCATGACGCTCTTTTTGGGGCCAAGGGCAAGTTGCCCTTCCAGTTTCAGGTCGCTGCGCCCCAGCATGCCAAGGCCCGCGCGGGGGCCGAAGCGCCGCAGCAGCCAAAAGCCGCCAAACAGCACGGCCAGCAGCAAGCACAACACCCCCACCACCTTGAGGGAGGCGGCACCCAGCGCAGGCTGGGGAGCCATGACCGGTGCGGCCTCCTCGGCGGCAAGAAGTGTGGACGGCAGCCACATCAGGGCAACGGTGGCGGCGCAGGCGCATGCGCGGCGCAAAAGGGCGTTCATGCGGCTACCCAAGCTGCTTCACGCGTTCGATGGGGCTGATGATGTCCGTCAGCCGTACGCCGAACTTTTCGTTGATGACAACCGCCTCGCCGCGGGCGACGAGTTTGCCGTTGACGTAGATTTCAAGCGGCTCGCCAGCCAGTTTGTTCAGCTCAATGACCGAACCCTGACCAAGCTGCAGCAGCTCGTTGATGAGCAGTTTGGTGCGGCCAAGCTCTGCCGAAACATCAAGGGGAATATCCAGAATGAAATCAAGGTCGCGCTTGGTGGCGTCCGGGCGCGGAGCCTTGGCGTCGTCCGTCAAATCCTTGAACGCGGCGTCAGAGCTTTGAGCGGCAAAGCTCGCTTGTTTTTCCTGCTCGGCCTGCATGTCCGAGGCTTCGTCCTCGGCAAGGGCGGCGGCCCACTCTGCGGCCAACGCGTCGTCGTCGCCTTCACCGCCTGCGTCTGCTGCGGGGGCGTCTGCAGCGCCGTTCTGGGCGTCCTGCCCCTCGTCTTCGTCCGAGAGTGCGGCGGCCCATTCCGCGGCCAATTGATCCTGATCCAGTTCCTTTTCCATGCCTATCCTCGTATCGGGTCTGATTTTAATCCTGTCAGGTCCAATGCAGTTATTGGACCACCATCTCCGTGAAGTACACACGCAGAATGGACGACCCGCCCATAATCTGGTTCAGGCGCTTCACAATTTGGTCCTTGAGTTCCAGCTTGGCGTCGATGGAGGACAGGTCCGCAAAGGTCTTGCTGGACAGCAGCAAAATCACGGCGTCGCGGACTTTCGCCTCGGATTGATTCAGCGTTTCCGCGGCTTCCTTGCTGGCAACCTCCACGGAGAGGGTCAGCTTCAGGTACCTGCGGCCCAGCGGGTCAGCCAGGTTGACCACAAAGGTCGGCAGGGTGACCATTTCCGTCTCGCCCGCGGGAGCCATGGGCTGCGCGCCGGGTTCCTGCGTCTGGGTTGTGGCATTGGCGGGGGCGTCACCGCCGCCCAGCAGCTTTTCCTGCACAATGGGCCAAGCAAAGAAGGCGCCGGCACCAATGGCCAGCAGCAGGACCAGCAGAATGATCCACTTAAGTTTCCCACTTTTTTTCTTTTCTTCTTTTGGGGCTTCCATTTGTTCGTCAGCCACGGTGTCGCTCCTTTGTTATCGGACGGAAGGTTAAAGTCTATTGCGTGTAAGCGCCAAGCCACGGGGTGGTCTTCAGCAGAATCTCAACCCGGCGGTTTTGCCCCTGCCCTTCGCGGGTGGTGTTGGGGGCGATGGGCCAGTTGGGACCATAGCCGGACACGGAAAACCGTTGGTCCGGAATCCCGCGCGACAGGAAAAAGTCCAGCACGGAAAGCGCGCGCTCGCCAGAAAGACGATAGTTGCCTGCGGCGTTGCCACCCACGTTGTCCGTGTAGCCGGAGATGTTGATTGGCGCGGTCATGTAGGCCAGCACCTCGGCCACGGACGCCAGCACAACCTTGGCCGGCTGGCTGAGTTCGGAACCACCAAGGGGAAACAGCACCTTGTCCGTCAAAACGAGGGCCACGCCCTCGGGGCGCTGCAGTATCTGGAGGTTTTCGTCCAGCGTGCTCTTGTTGATCTCCGGCGGCAGGACGTCTTCGGGGAACAGCAAGTCCTTGATGCGCTGCTGTTTATCCAGCACTTCCCACGGCTTTTCAATGGCGTCGATGATGAACTTGATGCGCTGGGGGATCTGTCCGGCGCTGCGGTACGTCAAAAAGCCAATATCGTCCGTGAACAGCGTGATGCGCGTCAGGATGCTCCTGTCCATTGAGGACATACTGAGCAGGAGCACGAAAAATGTCAAAAGCAGGGTCACCAGATCGCCGAAGGTGATGAGCCATTCGTCGCCTGTCAGCCCGCCGCCTTGTTTTTTCTTCTTGCGTGCCATGGCGGTTCCCTACTCTGCCTTGCCCCGGCGTTCAAACCGGAAGATGAAGTCTTTGTACTCGAATTCCTCGGGCGTGGTGTCCTTGCTCTGGTAGAAGAACTTGTCCTGCCAGCGGGCGTTGCGCTTGTCGAGGATGATGTCCACCCGCCGGTTTTTGCGCCGCCCCTTGGGCGTAAGCTCAGAGTAGCGCGGGTGGAAGCGGCCAAAGGCCTCAACGCGCATCAAGTCCGGGTCCATACCCGAGTTCAGCAGGAACAGATACAGGCTCATGACGCGGCTAAAGGAGAGCCGCCACGAGCTGTCCATGGGCTTGTCGCGGTCTTCCACGCGGTAGGCCGTGCCCTCCTCGTCGCGCAGGGACGAGGTATGCCCCGCCAGCAAAATAGGCGTGCGCACGGAAAAGAACACCGGCAGCGCCATCTCCAGCAGCCGTTTGCCGCCCGGTTTCAGGTTGCTGCTGCCGCTTTCAAAGAGCACATCGTCCGCAATGGAAAAGACTTGCACGAACTCGTTGGACTTAAAGTCCAGGTCCTCGTTGGCATCGTCCCATATGAGTTCCTTGAGCGGCTCCAGGTCGTTGGTGTCTTCCACTTCGATGGGGCCGGGCTCCACGCTGCGCTTTTTGTCCTGCTGGGAGAGAACCTCGTAGCTGTCGCGCCCAAGGCCAAACGTGCCCACGATGGACCCAAGGACCACCAGTTTGCGGCGTTCGTCCATAACGCTCATGCTCACGAGCAGCACGAAGAACGTCAGCATCAGGGTCATCATGTCCGAAAACGTGACGAGCCAAGGTGGTGCGCCTTCCTGTTTTTCCTCTCGTTCCTTTCTTGCCATGCTGTTGTGTCCCGTGCCGGGAGCTAATCGGTCTGCCGGCGGTCTTTGGGCGGCAGGAAGCTGTTGAGTTTTTCTTCAATGATGCGCGGGTTCTCACCCTTAGAGATGGACAGAATGCCGTTCATGACCATTTCCTTGAGCAGGACCTCTTCCTTGCTGCGCGTCTTGAGTTTGCCCGCCATGGGGTTGAACACAAGGTTCGCCAGCACCGCACCGTAGAAGGTGGTCAGCAGGGCCACGGCCATGGCCGGGCCAATGGTGCTGGGGTCGCTCATGGTCTGCAGCATCTGCACAAGGCCGATAACCGTACCAATCATACCCATGGCCGGGGCAAATGCCCCAAGGGTGGAGCAGATGTCCGCACCCTTGCTGTGGCGCTCCTCGATGTAGGAAATTTCCGTCTCCAGAATTTCCTGAATGGTCTGCGGCTCCAGACCGTCAACGGTCAACTGCAATCCCTTCTTGAGAAATTCGTCGTCGATTTCCTTGATGAGCGGCTCCAGCGAGAGGATGCCCTCGCGGCGGGCGCGGTTGGCGTAGTCCATGAACTTTTCAATGATTTCCGCCGGGCTTTCCAAGCTGGAGAAGAACGTCTTTTTGATGATGCCCATCACCCCCAGCACATTGGCCAGGGGGTAGTTCACCATGGTCGCGCCGAGGGTTCCGCCCATTACAATGAGCATGGACGGAATGGAAATGAATATCAGGGGGCTGCCCCCGGTGACGATGGCAGCGGCCACCAGGCCGAAAGCGAGGACAATGCCTATGAGCGTCGCAAGATCCATGGCGTTCGCCAGCTCCTACTGTTTGATTGGTCGTGGCCCGAAAATGCGCGTTCCCACACGCACGATGGTTGCCCCCTCCATGATGGCCTGCGGAAAATCATCCGTCATGCCCATGGAAAGGACCGGGAGCGTCATGTTCAGCCGGGTTTCAAGCGCGTCGCGCTGACGCCGCAGCTCCGCGAACAGCGGCCGCCGCTGCTCGGGGGTGAGGTCGAAGGGCGGCAGCAACATCAGCCCGGCAAGCTCCAGACTGTCATAGCCTAGCACGGCTTCGGCCAGCGCCGGAAGCGCCTCCGGCATCACTCCCGCCTTTTGCTCCTCTCCGGCAAGGTTCACCTCAAGGAGCACGCGCTGTCGTGGCGCGGCAACGGCACACAGGCGTTTATGCAAGGCTTGGGCCAGCTTAGGGGACTCCAGCGTGTGGATGAGGTCGAATCGGCAGGGGACAAACTTGGCCTTGTTGCTTTGCAGCTTGCCCGTAAAGTGCCACGAGATGTCCAAATCCGTCAGTTCGTCCTGCTTGGCGAGGGCTTCCTGAATGTAGTTTTCGCCGAACTGGCGCTGGCCCGCGTCGTATGCGGCGCGCACAGCACCGGCGGGGTGAAACTTGGAAATGGCAACCAGCGAGACGTCCTCAGCAGCGCGCCCTGCCCTGCGCGCGGCGTCCGCAATGGCGTCACGCGTACCGGCCAATCGCTCGCCGATGGCGCGGGCTTCGTGTTCAGAAATCATGAAAACTTTTCCTCATGGATGGATTTTGCCCGTGAAAGGCGGAAAAATATAACTGTTTCGGGGTGGTGGCGTCAAAACATCGGCGGCGGGCATGGGGCTGCGTGTCCCCTGCCGCAGGCCGCGTTTCACGCCGCATGCTGGGCGCGGCACATAAAAGCGGCGAACCCGTCCCCGGCTCCGCCGCTTTCCGCTCATTCTGGCGCGCTGGTTAGTCCTCCAGCCCGCCCGTCAGGCCAATGGCGCGCAGGAAGGGTTCGTCCTCGGTCCAGCCGGAGCGGACCTTGACCCACAACTCAATGTGGACCTTCTTGCCGACCAGTTCCTTAATCTCAATACGCGACTTTTTGCCGATATCCTTGAGATTCTGGCCACCTTTGCCAATGACCATGGCCTTGTGGTTTGCCCGCGCAACATAGATGATGGCCGACATCGTCAGCAGCTTGTCCGTCTCTTCCCACTGTTCAATCTCCACCGCCGTGGTATAAGGCAGTTCATGGCGCAGGCCCATAAACAGCTTCTCGCGGATGACCTCGGAGGCCATAAACCGCAGCGGAACGGTAGAGATTTGATCCTCGGGGAACATGGGCGGGCATTCCGGCAGGTGCTCCTTGACGGACGCAAGCAGGCGGTCTACCCCTTCACCCTTGGCCGCGCTGATGGGCATAATCTCTGCGTTAGGCCAAACGGAGGTAAAATACTCCATCAGCGGCAGCAGATCGCTCTTTTCCTTCACGAGGTCAATTTTGTTGAGCGCCAGGTACACGGGCTGCGATGTTGCGGCCACGCGTTCCACCAGCGGATCCATTTCTTTTTGCAGCAGGTGCGGCTTTCTCGCGTAGAGGTCCGCGTCCGCCAAAACGACCATGACATCCGCCGCGCCAGCGCCGTTCCACGCCGCCTGCAAGAGGAACCGGTTCATCTTGCCACGCAGGCGGTGGACGCCGGGCGTGTCCAAAAAGATGATTTGCGAATCCTCATCGCTGAGGATGCCGGTTATCTGGTTGCGCGTGGTCTGCGGCTTGGGAGTGACAATGGCCACTTTTTGGCCGAGCAGGTTGTTCAGCAGTGTGGACTTGCCTGCATTCGGCGGTCCCAGCAGGACCACAGTTCCAAATCGATGCGTCATGCGGAGTTATTCTCCTTGATAGATGATGTATGCTTTCGCCCCGTTAAGGGGGTTTTTTTCTGTCCGATATTGACTCGGGCCAAAGATAGTATACCGTAATCAGTTATGTTCCGGCACCGGAAACGTCCATCAATTCAATCCGAAATGCAAGGGTTGCCTTGCTTCAGCCCTTCGGCTACGGAACCCACTTGTTATGAGTAAGAACTTAATCATCGTCGAGTCCCCGGCAAAGGTGAAGACCATCAAGAAGTTTCTTGGCCGGAAGTACGCCGTCGAGGCCAGTGTTGGCCACGTGCGCGATCTTCCAAACAAGAAGCTCGGGGTGGACGAAGAAACCTTCGAGCCAGAATACCGTGTCATCCCCGGTAAGGAAAAGGTGGTAAACAAGCTGACGAAGGCGGCGGAAAAAGCCGAAGTCGTCTACCTTGCACCTGACCCGGACCGGGAGGGTGAAGCCATTGCATGGCACGTGGCCAACCTCATTCACGAGCAGAACAAGGACGCCACCATCCGGCGCATCCAGTTCAACGAAATCACGTCCCGTGCCGTCAAGGAAGCGCTTGAACACCCGCGCGATCTCGACGAGAACCTGTTCAACTCCCAGCAGGCGCGACGCGTCCTCGATAGGCTGGTGGGCTACAAGGTCTCGCCTCTTCTGTGGAAGAAGGTCAAGCGTGGCATTTCCGCCGGACGCGTGCAATCCGTCGCCCTGCGCCTTATCGTGGAGCGCGAAAAAGAACGCCGCGCCTTCGAACCCGAGGAATACTGGGTGCTCAAGGTGCGTCTGGCCGGCGAAAACCCGCCGCCCTTTGACGCGGACCTCTGGAAAATCAAGGGCAAGACCGCCAAGGTCGGCTCCGAGGATCAAGCCCTCGCGCTGGAAAAAGCCGTGCGCGAAGGCTCCTTCGTGGTGGAGTCCGTCACCGAGAAGGAACGCCGCCGCCAGCCCGCGCCGCCGTTCATCACCTCCACCCTGCAGCAGGAAGCCAACCGCCGCATGGGCTTTTCCGCCAAGCGCACCATGAGCACCGCCCAGCGTCTCTATGAAGGTGTGGACCTTGGCGAACGCGGCACCACCGCGCTCATTACCTATATGCGTACCGACTCCGTGCGCATCGCCGCCGATGCCCGCGACGCCGCAAAGGACTTCATCACCGATCGCTACGGCAAGGATTTCTATCCGCCCAAAGCCCGCGCCTTCAAGACCAAGTCCTCCGCGCAGGATGCGCACGAAGCCATCCGCCCCGTTGATGTGAACATCACCCCCGATGACGTCAAGGCCCTGCTCCCCTCCGATCAGTTCCGCCTTTACAAGCTCATCTGGGAGCGCTTTGTCGCATCGCAGATGGCCGCCGCCAAATTTTGGGACACCACCGTCATCACCAAGGCCGGCGAGACGCAGTGGCGCTCCAAGGGCGAGCGTTTGCTCTTCCCCGGCTACATGATGGCCTATCAGGGGACCAAGCTCGTCGAGTTTCAGTCCATTTCCGCCCACAAGGCCGACGTTAACGAGCTGCCCAAGCTCGCCGAAGGACAGGATCTCACCCTTGAGGACTTCCAGAAGGAACAGAAGTTCACCCAGCCGCCGCCTCGCTACAGCGAAGCATCGCTCGTGAAGGAACTGGAGGAGAAAGGCATCGGTCGTCCCTCGACCTACGCCGCCATCATCTCCACCATTCTCGCCCGCGAGTATGTGCAGCTTACCGAAAAGCGGTTCATCCCCACCGATCTCGGCACCGTGGTCAGTGACCAGCTCACCGAGCACTTCGAGACGCTCCTCGACGTCGGCTTCACCGCCAACATGGAAGAGAGCCTCGACAAGGTCGCCACCGGTGGTCAGGACTGGGTCGCCCTCCTCAAGGATTTCACCACCGACTTCTACCCCACGCTCGATCAGGCCAAAGAGAATATGGCCCGCGTCAAGACCGGTCTGCAGACCGAGATCATGTGCGAAGAGTGCGGCAAGCCCCTTGTCATCAAGTTCGGCAAGGCCGGGACCTTCCTCGCCTGCTCCGGCTATCCCGCGTGTACCAATACCAAAAACTTCACGCGAAACGACAAGGGCGAAATCGAAATCATCGAGAAGACCAAGGCCGAAGTGGAAAAGATTGGCCGCAAGTGCCCCGAGTGCAGCGGCGAGCTTGTTCTCAAGCGTGCCCGCACCGGTAGCCGCTTCATCGCCTGCGATAACTATCCCGACTGCACCTACACCGAGCCGTTCACCACAGGCATCAAGTGCCCCAAGTGTGGCGAAGGCGACCTCGTCGAGAAGTCCTCGCGCCGAGGCAAGCTCTTCTTCTCCTGCAGCCGCTACCCCGACTGCGAGTACGCCCAGTGGAACAAGCCCGTGGCAGAGACCTGCCCCGACTGCGGGTTCCCCGTGCTTGAGAAGAAGACCACCAAGGCCAAAGGCGAGCACCTCGCCTGCCCCAACAAGAAGTGCAAGTACACCCGCTCCCTCGAAGAGGAAGCCGACGCCTAGCTCCAGCATGCGCGAAGCGCAGAGTGTGGCGTACAGAGACGACACAGAGAGGCCCTCGCGAGAGGGCCTTTTCTTTTGGCGAACGGGGCAAGCGTGTGAGATGGCAAGGGAAGCTAAGGCCTTGGCGACAAATGTGGCGCAGTGGCGTCAAAAGGCGTGAAAACCGTTGTCTGCCAGTTGAATTATGGGGTATTGTGGCGGCGTGTGTTAGACCGTGCTGGTCTGGGGGGGCGTTGGCGTGGCGCACCAGAGGGGCTAAGATTCGCCTCCGGCGGTCTAAGGGCCGCGGGCCCTTAGATATCCCGTTTGCGTACAGACCGGCTTCCTTTGGCGGGTACTGTCGTCACCCCTGTGTGGCTCCCGCGATTGTGGATGGGGAGAGTTTTTTGGGGGCGTTGGTGGTCTAGATGGTCGGTGAGAATCCCTGTTTGTGGTGGAGACGGGAAGCGTGAAGAGGGTGAGGCCCATTCTATAGTATATGGGCGGGAGGGATGGTTTAGCGGAGTGACTTTGCTGCGAATCACCCACCCAAACCCTTTTTCGGGCCAGTTTCTGGCCCGAAAACCTGGGGATTGTTAAGGGAATCATTCCCTTAACCCGCCGGAGGCATCTTTCCCTCATCCTGCGCGAAAGCGCAAACCGAGCATTCATGCGGGTTCCCGCGATGTGGGGTGTAGAATA